>JADHOC010000002.1 GCA_016779205.1 Planctomycetota bacterium
AACCGATCCGAGGTCCCGTAGCCGGGCGCCGCCAGGAGAATGGGACCGCCGGACCCGTCCAGCTCGAATCCGCGCTCCACGAACTCCACCAGTTCCTGGTACGGCTCAGGACCCAGGGAGACCCGGTGCGCGGTGGCCCGCATGGCCGAGGGCGTCGGCCAGAGCGCCCCGCGCAGGGCGACGCCGGCGGTGAGGTCGTCCCAGGTGGGCACCTCCAGGTAGAAGTCATGGTCGCCCCACCCGAAGGCCACGTAGCCGCCCGGGCTCGCCGGCACCTCCGGGGGGAGCCAGCTGGACCAGTCTCGCTCGGGGCGCGCGGTGGGGAGCCAGACCGACACGTGGACGCCGTTGGTCACCAGGTACACGTCCACCTCCCCGCCGTCGGGGTCCGCGCCGGCGTGCACAGGGATGCGCATGGCCACCTCAGCGGTCACCAGGTAGAGGCCGACGAGGGCCAGCGCGACGATGAGCCCCCGGGCCAGCCCACGCAGCGTCCGCCGCCCGAGGCCGGGGGCCAGGGGCGAGGGTTCGGGGGACTCGAAGGGAGACTCCATGGCGACGGGTCAGGGACGAGCAGAGCGATATCCTGGGGCCATGGCGAGCCCCGACCCCTCCGAAATCGAAGCCTGGCATGAGGCCGGGCACGCGGTCATCGCTCACCTGCTCGGTGGGCGCATCGTGAGCGTCTCGCTGGAGCCCGAGGAGGACGGCTTCGGCGGCCGCTCCGCCATCCAGTGGAGCACCTCGAAGGGCGCCTCCGTCGCGAGCCTCTCCGGTCGCGTGGCCCTCGCGGGGCCCATCGCGGAGGTCGAGCGGTTCGGTGGCCACGACCTCGACGACGTCCACGTCCTCGCGGCATGGGAGGCCGATTGGCGGGAGATCGAGCGCTGCGCCGCGGTCCTGGAGCGCCAGGCCGAGGGCCAGCGGCGCCTGATCGAGGGCTGGGCCCGGGAGGTCCGGACCATGCTCCTCGACCCCGGCGTGGAGGAGCTGGTAGCCCGGGTCGCGGACGCCCTCGACGCCCACGGCGAGCTGGACGAGACGCTCTTCGAGGACTGCCTGGGGTGAGGCGCGGGACGCGCGGACTAGGATGCGACCGTGCCCCCTGAGAAATACATCGTCGGAGCCGCGCTCGTCGCGATCCTGATCTTCGCCCTGGCCCTCCACGAGGCCGCCCACGCCGCCGTCGCCAACTGGTGTGGTGACGACACCGCCAAGCGCCTCGGTCGCGTGACGCTCAACCCGATCAAGAGCATCGATCCGGTGCTCACGATCCTGCTGCCGGGGATGCTCTTCTTCGTGCTCCCCGCGGTGCTGAAAACGCAGCCGCTCATGTTCGGCGGCGCCAAGCCCGTGCCGGTCAACATGGGCCGGCTGCGGCACCCCTACCGGGACATGATGTGGGTCGCGCTCGCGGGCCCGGTGACCAACCTGATCCTGGCCTTCCTGGCCATGGTCGCCCTCAAGAGCCTCCTGGTCGCCGGGGCTCTCGTGCCCCAGGACATGGGCACGAAGATCCTGATGGGCGCGGTGCAGTTCAACCTCCTGCTGACCGTGTTCAACATGATCCCGATCCCCCCCCTGGATGGGTCGCGGGTCCTGACGTTCCTCCTGCCCGACCGCCTCCGGGCGCCGTTCAACGCCTTGACGCCGCTGGGGATCCCGATCCTCTTCGCCCTGCTCTTCTTCGTCCCGGGCGGGCAGGATGCCTTGCTCGGCGGGATGGGCGCCCTCTACGATTGGCTCGCCGGCGCGGTCGAGGGGATCTTCAGCCTCCTCGGCGGAGGCTGATTCCATGACGACCACCGAAATGACCGACCCGGCCCAAGACCCGCCCGTCCCGGAGGGCCAGGCCCCGGCGCCGGGCGCGGACGAGGGACGCTCCCAGCGCACCGAGGACTTCACCGTGAAGCTCGAGGAGGTCTTCCAGGGGCCCCTCGACCTGCTCCTGCACCTCGTGAAGGAGCAGGAGGTGGAGATCCAGGACGTCCGCCTCGCCGACGTCGCCCAGTCCTACATGGACCACGTGCGCGCCCTCAAGGGCCTCGACATCGAGGTGGCGGGGGAGTTCCTGGTCATCGCCGCGACGCTCATGGCCATCAAGTCGCGCTCGCTGCTGCCCCGGGAGGAGGTCGAGCTCGAGGATGACCTCGACCCCCAGGACGAGCTGATCCAGCGCCTGATCGAGTACCGGCGCTTCAAGGGCGCCTCGGACGACCTCGAGGACCGCTTCCACCGCCGCACCCTCGAGCACGCCCGCGGGTACCGCCGCGAGGTCACCGACAACGAGCCCGAGCGCAGCTACGACCTCGGCGAGGTCACCTCCTGGGACCTCCTGGCCACCTTCTCGCGCCTCATGCGCGAGACCCTCGCCGGCAGGCCCCACACCATCAAGGGGGACCCCCGGCCCCTGCGCTGGTACGTCCAGTCCATCGGCTCCGCCGTCCGCAGCCGCCCCGAGGGCGCCTCCCTGCGGGACCTCGTGGAGGCTATGGGCGACGTCCCCACTCGCGAGGGCCTCGTGGGCGCCTTCTGCGCGCTCCTCGAGCTGATGAAGATCGGCCTCGTCTCCGCCCACCAGGAGGACCAAGCCGAGGACATCACCCTCAAGTGGTCCGCCCCGGAGGACGGGGAGAGCGACCTGGACGAGCTGATCAAGGCCTCGCGCTTCATGGATGAGGACTCCGAGGAGCTGGATCAGGTCCTCGACTCCGCCGACGGTGAACCGGCCGGGTCCGAGACCGACGCGGAGGACGCCGCGCCCGCCGACGAGGACGCGCTCGCCGCGGAGCCGGAAGAGCGCCTCTCCACGGGCTCTCCGCCCTCCGGCGACTGATAAGCTCCCGTCATCGCTCTGACCGCTCCGACGCCCCTTGAGGCGGAGGGGCGGAGCGACGATTCTCTCGTGCGCTGCGGCGCAGCCGAAACGAACCGAAGATCGCGAGGGTCTCCCTCGCACGCCCCAAACCAAAAGATGAGCAGCCTCACCGAAACCTCCGACGCCAGCTGGGACACCGACGTCCTCGGCTCCGATCAGCCCGTCCTCGTCGACTTCTGGGCGCCCTGGTGCGGGCCCTGCAAGGCCATGCTCCCCTACGTCGAGAAGCTCGCCGAGGAGTACGCCGGGAAGATCAAGGTCGTGAAGCTCAACACCCAGGACAACATGGAGACCGCCTCGAAGTACGGCATCACCTCCATCCCGACCTTCGTCGTCGTCAAGGGCGGATTGGTGCAGGAGCAGGTGATCGGCGCGCTCAAGTACGACGGCCTCAAGGGCCTCGTCGACCCGCACGTCTGATGGGCCCGCGGCGCCCCGCGTCGCTCCCCGACCGACCATGCGCGTCGTCTTCCTTGGATCGCCGCCCTTCGCGACGCCGATCCTCCGCCGGCTCCTTGAGAGCCCCCACGAGGTCCTCGGCCTCGTCACGCCCCCCGATCGCCCGCGCGGTCGGGGGCGCGGCGTTTCTCGGTCCGAGTTGGCGACGCTCGCGGACGACGCCGGCCTGCCCGTCCTCCAACCCGCCTCCACCAAGGATCCCGAGTTCGTGGCCGCGCTCGCGGGCCTCGGCGCCGACGCCCTGATGGTGGCCAGCTACGGGGAGATCCTCCGGTCGGAGCTCCTCGACCTGTGCCCCCACGGCGCCCTCAACGTCCACGGCTCCCTCCTCCCGCGCTGGCGCGGGGCCTCGCCAATCCAGCGCGCCGTCGCCGCCGGCGACGCCCAGACGGGCGTCTCCATCCAGCGCATGGTGCTCGCCCTGGACGCGGGTGACGTGCTCCTCTCTCGCGCCACCCCCATCGGCGCCACCGAGACCTCCGCGGACCTCTTCGGCCGCCTCGCCGACCTGGGCGCGGCCGCCGCCGTGGAGGCCCTCGACCTGATCGAGGGCGGCGACGCCCGGTACGAGCCCCAGGACACCGAGCTCGTCACCCTGGCCCCCAAGCTGACCAAGGATGACGGGCGCATCGACTTCGATCGCGACCCCGAGTCCGTCGCCCGGCACGTCCGCGCCATGACCACCTGGCCCGGCGCCCGGACCCGCCTTCCCGACGGGCGCGACCTCGTGGTGCTCGAGGCGCTCCCGGTGGAGCCCGGCGGGGCCACGCCCCCGGCTGAGTCCGCACCTGGGCCCGCCGGATCGGTCCTCGCCGGCCCCGGCCTCGTGGTCCAGGCGCGCGGAGGCGCGGTGCGCCTGCGGCGGCTCAAGCCCGCGGGGAAGGGTGCCATGGACGATGACGCGTTCCTCAACGGCACCCGCCTCGAGCCAGGCGAGCGCCTCGGCTAGCGCCCGTCTACGGGCAGCGCCCCGCACCGGCCAGGCCGATGCGGGGCGCTGCCCCCGGGACCTCAGGGGCCCCTCAGCTCCGATGGATCACTGGAACGTGACCGAGAGCCCGTCCGTGAAGTTGGACGTGGCCGAGCCGCCGATGGCGTCGCGGTACCAGGCCTGGAAGTTCCAGGTGTCCCCCGCGACAGCCGTCACGAAGCCCGTGGGCTGGGGAATCTGGGTCAGGTTGAGCGCGAGGCTGATCTGGCCGACGGCGTTGGCCTGCTGGATCTGCCCCGGGCCCACGTAGCGACCGATGGAGCCCGACAGGCACAGGTTGCCCTGGCTGCCGCCCGGGTTCGCCGCGAAGCCCTGCGCGGTGCTCGCGAGGTAGAAGGCGAAGGAGTTCGCCGGGAGGTTGGCGGTGCTGAGGGTCAGGTTGTTGTCCAGCGCCACGTCGGAGCCGGCCGCCGTGGTGTTGGCGATGGCACCCGTGGAGTTCGTGTTGGCCGCGCAGTACGAGGTACCGACGCCGCCGCCGCCACCGCCGCTGCAGCCCGAGCCGCCGATCACCATCGAGTAGGAGTTGCAGTCGAAGTCCGGGTCGCTGATCCAGAGCTCGACGCGGAGGAAGACGTTGAGGGGGCCGGTGCCGGCCGAGTTGTCGATCAGGAGGTTCTCGTCGTCGGAGGCCGAGCCGCCGATCCCGAGGTTCCCGCCGCCGCAGGCGTCGAAGGCGAAGATGTCGATGTCACCGACGGCCGTGGAGAACAGGACGTCGATCGACATGGTGCCGCCCGTGTCCACGCAGAAGGAGTACCAGTCCGGGTCCGACTTGGAGCACCAGAGGTTGCTGTACGTGCCATCCGGCAGCGCCACGGCCGAAGCGCAGTCGTCGTTCTCCTCGAGCTGGTCATCCTGGGCCGGGTCGCACGGATCCGCGCTGATCACGAACTGGCCGGGGCCACTGTTACCGGCCCCCACCTGCCGCGAGCCGACACGCATGAGGTAGGACTGCCCCTGCACGGCCGGGAAGGCGAGGCGCGAGAGCCCCGTGGCGCCGCAGTTCGCCGCGGCGCAGTCGAGGAGCGTCAGAGAGCCGCAGGAGGAATTGGCGGTGTAGACCGCGATCCGGGTCTCGAAGGCGGTGTTGGTGCCGCAGGTCTCGAAGCGAACGAAGTCCGTGGAGGGGGCGGTCCACTCGTACCAGAGGTCCTTCCGGACCGGGAGGCCGTTGCAGTCGTTGACGCCGCTGGCGGTCGCCGACGAGTTGTCGAAGGAGAACGTGTTGAACCCGGCGATCGGGGTCGCGCCGCTGCAGTCGTCGTTCGACTGGGCGCTGACGAGGCCGGGGGCGATGAAGAGCAGGCTGGCTCCGATCAGGAGAGACTTTGCGTTCATGGTGGTTGGAGGCTTGAGGGAAGGGGGCGCGCCGCTCGCCAGATGGGGGAAAGACAGGTGAGCCGCGGGCGCCGGATTGTTCGCTCCCTCCATCATGTCAGGACCCTGTGATCTTGCATGTGATTCGCCGCTCGCACCCCGTCCCGGTTCGCGCAACGGGGACGCGCCAACCTCCACCCGGTCACTGCGGGCGCTGGATCAGCCCGCAGAGCATCGCCAGCGCAACCGCCAGCAGTCCCATCATGAGAAGCGGCGCGCCGAAGGTGCCCGTGCGCTCCATCACCTCGGCCGTCGCCCAGGGCGCCACCGCCGAGCCCGCCACCGCTGCGGTCCCGGCCGCGCCCCGGATCGCCCCGTGGTGCCGGCGACCGAAGAAGCGCGCCAGGGTCGGCCCGTGGGTCGCCGCTCCCAGACCCTGGGCGACCCCGAGGGTCCCCATCGCCACATGGGACCCAAGGCCGCCGGTCCAGACCTCGAGCAGGGCGGCACCGAGCCCGAGCAGGACCATCGAGGTGCCGAGGAGGGGCGCCGGCCGCAGCCGGTCCGCGAGCACTCCGCCCAGGAGCGTCGCGGCCAGCCCCGCCCCCGCGTAGGTCATGTACGTCCGGGCGGCCTCCGCCGCGCTGGCCCCCGACTCCGCGAGGATGGGGAGCAGGTGGAAGTGCACCGCCGTGACGATCGCCGCCTGGGCCGCGACAAGGGCGATGAGCACCCAGAAGACGACGGTCCTGCGCGCCCCCGCGAGGTCGAAGGAGTGAGACCACCCCTCGCCCTCGTCCTCCCCGCCCCCCGCGGGGTGCGGGTCCTGGTCGATCAGGAAGGCCGAAGCGAAGAGGCCGAGGGCCGCGGCCGAGGCCGTCAGCGCCACCGCCGCGAACCGCCACCCGTGGCTCGCAATGAGCGCGACGGACAGCTGGGGCACCGTTGCGATGGCCAGGGCCACCGTGCCGCCGCGGAGCCCCTCCATACGCCCCAGCGTGGCGTCAAAGCGCAGGGCCAGGGCGTGGCTGGAGGCGAGGGAGATCGCCCCCTGCCCGGTCAGCCGGAGGAGGAAGAAGGCCAGGGTGAGGGAGGCGAAGCCGCCCGCCGACTGGAACGCGAGCCCCGCCCCCGCGAGGCCCACGGACGCGACACCGATCATCCGCCGCGGGCCGATTCGGTCCGCCACGCGGCCCACCCCGGTCAAGCAGAGGGCGGATGCGAGGGTGCCGATCAGGTACGCGAGGCCAAGGCGCTCGAGGGTGAGGTCGAGCGACCCGGAGAGCGCACCGCTGAAGGTCGAGATGACGAACGTCTGCCCCGGCGCGGTGATGAACATCGCGATCAGGCAGCCCACCACCACGACCGCCCCCGGCCGGCCCGCCCCCGTTCCGGTGGTCCCCATGGGCGCAGTCTCCCCACCGGACTCTCCACGGGGTGTGGAAAGCGGGAGCTTTGTCGCGAAGGCACGAAGGCCGCGGGCGGGTAGGATCCGCCCGATGCCCCGCGAGACCGCCTTCCTCTGCCTGCGAAGTGGATCCACCACGCCCCTGCGAGAGGTCGATCGCTACGCCGCCCAGCGCGGCCTCGATGAGCGAGACACGGGCCTCGCGCGCCGGCTCGTGGGGACCGAGATCCGCCGGCGGGGGACCCTGCGCGCGGTGCTCGCCGCCTTCGCCCACGCCAAGCCGAAGGCCGACCTCGCGACGCTCCTTCGCCTCGGGATCGCCCAGCTGCTCTTCCTGGACCGCGTCCCGGACCACGCCGCCATCTCGGAGACCGTCCGGTGCGTCACCGACCACCTCGGACTGGGCAAGGGCCGCACCGCGAACGCCGTCTTGCGCAGCGTCCAGCGGTCGATTCGCCCGGGGGCCTGCGGAGACCCGACCCGCGACGTGGTCGGGCGCGACCTCCGCTTCGAGTTCCCCGTGTTCCGTGACCCCGAGGCACACCCCCACCTCTGGGCCGAGGACGCCCTCTCGATGCCCAGCGCCCTCCACAAGCGGTGGGCCCAGAGGATGGGTCGCGAGGAGGCGGACCGCCTCGCGCGCCTCGCCCTCGAGGAGCCGCCCCTCTCCCTGCGCATCCGATCCGAGCGCCCGCGGGACGAGGTGCGCGCCGAGCTCCAGAGCGCCGGCGCCCCCTCGGTCGAGGGCGAGCACCCCCGCTTCCTGCTCGTGGCGCCCGAGGACGCCGCCGCGGCCCTCGCCTCCCCCCTCTTCCACCACGGCGAGATCACCGTCCAGGGCGAACACGCCTTCCGCGCGGCCCTCGTGCTCAGCGACGTGAAGGGCCGCCGCGTCCTCGACCTCTGCGCCGCGCCGGGGGGGAAGACCGCCGCGCTCCTCGAGGGCGAGCCGGGCCACCTCGTGGCCTGTGACCTCTCTCCGCGGCGCCTTCAGCGCATCCCCACCGGCTTCCAGCGCCTCGGCCTCGTCGCGCCGGGCCTGCTCGCCATGAACGGGGCCGACGCCCTGAGGGCCGACGCGCGGTTCGACGCGGTGCTGGTGGACGCCCCCTGCAGCAACACCGGCGTCCTCGCCCAGCGGCCCGGCGCCCGATGGCGCCATGGCCCCCAGGGACAGAAGGAGCTCGTCGACCTCCAGCGCGCCCTCCTGCGCGCCGCCGCTGCGCACGTGGAGCCCGGCGGCGTGCTCGTGCACTCCACCTGCAGCCTGGAGAACGAGGAGAACGAGCAGCAGGTCCGCGGCTTTCTCCGTGACCACCCGGAGTGGTCGCTCGAGCAGGAGCGGCGGTCCGCGCCGCGCTCCCTGGACAGCGGCGGCCCGACCGACGGTGGGTATGCCGCGCGTCTCCGGGCCCCCAACGCGAGCGGCGCTCGCTAAGCTCGCCCCCATGGCACGTCGCACGGAGAGGGTCTCGCAGAGGCCCCAAGAGGGAATCAACTTCGCCCCCGCCCTGTTCCTGACCGTGGGGATCATCGCCGCCGCGTTCGCGGTGGCCGTGGCCTCCAACAAGAACAAGAAGGGTGGCTCGGACCCGTTGGCTCCCGCCGCAGCCCCGTCGTCTGCGCCCGCATCAAGCGCGTCGAACCCCTTCTCGGACATCGACAACAGCCCCTCGGGGACCGCCGGGACCCGGAAGACCCTCAGCGACGTCGCCCCGGCGGGCCTCCTGGAGAACCCCACCTTCCTGGCGGCGCGCGCCATCGCGGACCAGGGTGTTCAGCTCGCGAACGAGGCCCAGAAGGCCCGCGATGCCGGCGACGAGGCGGCCTTCCAGCAGAAGGGCGCCGTGGCCAAGGCCAAGCTCGACACGGCCTTCGAGCGCATCGCGGACTGGCTCCTCGAGATCCAGGACCTCTACCCCAACGACCGGCAGGTCGCGAAGGTCGAGCGTGAGGTCCAGCGCTGGGACCGGGCGCGGAAGAAGGTGCGCGTCGTCCGTTGAGGGGTCGTCGGGCCCTCGTCACCGGCGCCTCCTCCGGGATCGGGGAGGCCGTCTCCCGGCTCCTCGCGGCCGAGGGCTACCGGGTGGCCTTGCTGGCGCGAAACCGTGAGCGCCTCGAGGCGGTCGCCTCGGAGCTGCCCCCCCACCCCGGGGGCGGACACCTCGTGCTGCCCTGCGACCTGACGAGCTTCGAGCAGATCGAGGAGGCGGTTCGCTCCCTCGAGGGGGCCTTCGGTGGCCTCGACCTCCTGGTGAACAACGCCGGGATCGGCTATCGCGCGCGGGTGAGCGAGCTGGACCCAGAGCCCCTCCGCCGGGTGTTCGACACCAACGTCTTCGCCTTGCTGCTGACCTGCAAGGCCTGCTATCCGCTGCTCGTTCGCGGCCAGCGCCCGGTTGTGGTCAACGTCTCGAGCGTCGTCGGCCGGCGAGGGATCCCCGGCCAGGCGGGCTACTCCGCCAGCAAGGCCGCCGTCTGCTCGATCGGCGAGGCCCTGCGCGTGGAGTGGGCGGAGGAGGACATCGCGGTCAGCACCCTCAACCCCGCCCTCACCGCGACTGGCTTCTTCCAGAACCAGCTGAACCCACAGCAGCTGCCCGACCCCGACCTCGACGAGGCGCGGCCTGCCAGCGAGGTGGCGCGCGAGATCCTGTCGCTCGACCGGCGCCCCCGGCCCGAGGTCTCACTCCGCTGGAAGTGGCGGCTTCTTGGGATCCTCTCGATCCTCTCGCCGCGCCTTGCCGACCACGCGCTCGTGCGGCGGCTCGGCGGCGATTGGCGCGTTCCGACGCGCCGGCCCTAGCTCCCGGCGCCGGTGTCCCCGAAGTCGGGCATCGGCGGGAGCTCGATGGGGTCGGCGGCCTCGGCCTCGATCGAGTCGAGGTCGAGTGTGTCCCCCAGCTCCACCGGGAGTGGCCCGGGGAGGTCGAGGCTCCCGGGCTCCTCGAGTCCGGCGAGCACCTCGGCGTCGGCCTCGTCGAAGATCGACCCCCAGCCGCCCTCGCGCTCGGGCACGACGCGGGCCTCGAGGTTGTCGCTGACCCAGCGCCGGTTCGACTCGACCGAGCTCACCAGCGGCAAGACCTCCGAGTCCGTCTGCACGGCGATCTGAGCCAGGACCTCGGCGGGGACGAGGCCGGGCATGGCCACGGTCAGGATCTGGCCGAAGACGTCGACCGGGACGAGGTTGTGCTGGATGAAGAAGTCCTTGTCGATCTGCTCCTGCGCCGCGGGGTTCGGCACGAGGAGCTCGATGGGCAGGAACGGAAGCTGGAAGGTCTCGCTGATGAGCTGCGCCAGCTCCCAGTCCGCCATGAGGCTCGAGGTCACGAGCGCCTCGCAGAAGCCCATCCCGCCCTTGCGGCTGAGCTGGAGCAGCTCACGAACCGGCTCGGGCGCCACGAGGCCTCGCTCGAGCAGCGTCTCCGCGAGCCGCGCGTAGTCCAGTCGCTGGGAGTACTTCAAGGGGATCTCCGCCCGCGGGGGAGGCGGACTGATGTTGCTTATCGGCCCCTCAGCCCAGCGCCTTGAGTGGTTTGGCGAGAGCGGAAGAAGAGACCCGCCCCTTATAGGAAGACCTAAATCCGCGCCCATGGAGGGCCCCTGTGGGGCCTCAGACGTCGAGGTTCGTGATCTCGAGCGCGTGCTGCTCGATGTACTCCCGGCGGGCCTCGACGCCCTCGCTCATGAGGATCGTGAAGATCTCGTCCGCGCCGAGCGCGTCCTCGAGGGTCACCTGGTAGAGGCTCCGGGTCGTGGGGTCCATGGTGGACTCCCAGAGCTGGTCGTGGTTCATCTCGCCGAGACCCTTGTAGCGCTGGATGTCCACGTCCGACTGCGCGCCCTTCTGGACCTCCTTCGCGAGGTCCATCAGGTTGGAGCACTCCTGCTCCGCGCCCTTCGAGCTGCGAACGAGGAAGTTGCCGCCGCCCTGGAACTGCAGGCCGCCCTCCGCGATCGCTCCGAGGACCGCCTCGATCTCCTGCTGCTGCCGCAGGAACGTCACGACGATGTCGGCGTCCTGCCGGAGGACGTTGCTGTCCGGGCCTCGATAGACCTTGAGGTCGCCGTCGACGCCCTGAAGTTCGAGCCAGCCGTCGAGCTCTTCCTTGGTGCTGAAGAACTCCTCGTTCGCGCCACGCGCGGCGTGGATCGGCCGCAGCTGCGAGCCGTCCCAGCGCTCGAGGAACTCGGTGAACGAGGTCTCCGACCACGCCGGGACCGCACCGTCGACGAGGTTCTGGAGCTCTTGGAGCTGGTCCAGGAGGACCTTCAGCTCGGCGCCCGTCCACTCCTTCTTCGCGGCCCGGTCCTCGACGGAGATCTGCTCGACGCCACGCTCGAGGAGCGCCTTGCGCAGGGAGGGGTCGTCGACGATGTACTGGCTCTTCTTGCCCACCGTCAGCTTGTAGAGCGGCGGCTGGGCGATGTAGAGGTGGCCGCGCTCGATGGTCTCGGGCATCTGCCGGAAGAAGAAGGTCAGCAGCAGCGTGCGGATGTGGGAGCCGTCCACATCGGCGTCCGTCATGATGATGATCTTGCCGTAGCGCAGGTTCTCGATGTCGAACTCGGCGCCGATGCCCGTGCCCAGGGCAGAGATGATCAGCTGGATCTCCTGGTGCCCGAGCATCTTGTCCAGGCGCGCCTTCTCGACGTTCAGGATCTTGCCCTTGATGGGGAGGATCGCCTGATAGCGCCGGTCCCGGCCCTGCTTGGCCGGCCCGCCGGCCGAGTCTCCCTCGACGATGTAGATCTCGGTCTCGTCGCGGTTCTTGCTCTGGCAGTCGGCGAGCTTGCCGGGGAGGTTCCCGCTGGCCAGCGCCGACTTGCGCCGCACGAGGTCCCGGGCCTTGCGGGCCGCGTCGCGAGCCTCCTTGGCCCGCACGGCCTTGCCGACGATCGCCTTCGCGGGACCGGGGTTCTCCTCGAGGTAGGTGCCGAACATGTCGTTGACGGCCGCCTCCACGATCCCCTGCGCCTCGCGGTTGCCCAGCTTGTCCTTGGTCTGGCCCTCGAACTGGGGGTCCGGGACCTTGAGGGAGAGGACCGCCGTGAGCCCCTCTCGCCAGTCATCACCCGAGGGCAGGTCCTGGTTCTCCTTCACCAGCTTCCCCGCGCGCGCGTAGGCGCCCAGGGTCCGCGACATCGCACCCCGCAGGCCGGCGAGGTGGGTGCCGCCGCCGTGGGTGTTGATGTTGTTGACGAAGGTGAAGACGCTCTCCTGGTACGAGTCGGAGTACTGCAGGGCGAGCTCCACCTCGTACTCGGCGCCGGGGTCATCGGTGGACGGCACCGACTTCGAGAAGTGGATGATGTCGTCGTGGAGGACGGTCTTGTTCTTGTTGATGTGGCTGACGAAGGTCTTCAGCCCGTCAGGGAACTCGAATACCTCGGAGGCCCCGGTGCGCTCGTCCTCGAGCTCGATGCGGAGGCCTCGGGTCCCCATCAGGTACGCGGTCTCGCGCAGGCGCTTCTCGACGATCTCGTACTCGACCTCGGTCGTGGAGAAGATCTCCGGGTCGGCGAACCACGTGACGGTCGTGCCCGTCCGGTCTGTCGTCCCGGTGACCACCAGGTCGCTGGCCTTCTCACCGCGTTCGAAGGACATCTCGTGCACCTCGCCGTCCTTGTGCACCTCCACCTTCAGGAGCGTGGAGAGCGCATTGACGCACGAGACGCCGACGCCGTGCAGGCCGCCGGAGACCTTGTAGGCCTGGTCGTCAAACTTGCCGCCGGCGTGCAGCTTGGTGAGCACGACCTCGACCGCCGAGACGCCCTCGGTGGGGTGCATGCTGACCGGGATGCCCCGGCCGTCGTCCTGGACGGAGACCGAGCCGTCCGCCCGGAGGATCACGCGGCAATGGGTCGCGTGCCCGGCGAGCGCCTCGTCCACGGCGTTGTCCACCACCTCCCAGATGAGGTGGTGCATCCCCCTGGAGTCGGTGTCCCCGATGTACATCGCAGGGCGAACCCGCACGGCCTCGAGTCCCTCGAGGATCGTGATCGAGTCCGCGCCGTACGTCGGGGTGGTGGCGTCAGCGGTCTGGTCCATGTCGCTCATGAGCGGCGTTTCAACTTGAAGGAGAGCTTGCGGATCGTGGCGCCCTCGAGGAGGGCATCCGCGCGTGTTCGTAGGTCTTCGGAGGCGAACCCCCGGAGCTCGGAGAGCAGGGAAGAGTTGTCGACTTCGATGATCAGCTCGCCGCGCCGGAAGGAGACCGCGGTGGCGCGAGCAGAGAGCTCGGGTCCGACGGCCTCGTCCCAGGCCGCGAGGGCCGGAGCGGCCTTCTTGCGCTGCAGGACACGGGAGTCATCGAGGTATTCCTTGAGGGCGTCGCCCAGGGGCATCAACAGGCCGCGCTCACGCTCCGAGTTCGTCCGCCCGGGGCGGCCCCGGCCTCGGGGGGAGCGGCGACGAGCGGCGGCCATCCAGGACTCAGGCGTCCAGGGTGATGGGCATGACGATGTAGATGTGGTTCTCGCCGAGGGTGAACTTGCCCGGGCTGGTCTTCTGACCGAACTCGAGGATCACGCGCTCAGGGGCGCCGTTCTTCAGGCCATCGAGGACGTAGTCCGCGTTGAAGGCGATCTCGGCCTCCTCGCCCTTGAATGCGACCTCCATGTGGGCGGTCGCCTCCCCGCGGTCGGCGGAGTGGCCGAAGAGCTCGAGCTGCTCGCCCTTGACCCGGAAGCGGACCGCGCGGGTCTCGTCCCCCGACACGTTGGAGACCAGCCGGAGCTTGCGGCTGAACTGCTCCGCGTCGGCCTCGATGGCGTTGCCACACTCGGCGGGGATCACGGCCTGGTACTGGGGGAAGTCTCCGTCGATGAGCCGGGCGAAGATCTCGGCGTTCTTCGAGCGGAGGCCAACCTGCCCATCCCGGAGGGAGAGGCGGATCTGGTCGAGGGGATCAGGGATCACGCGGCAGAACAGCTGCATGCCCTTGGTCGGGATGATCGCGCTCGCCTTCTCGGCCCCGGCCATCTCCACGGGGATCGAAGCCATGGACAGGCGGCGACCGTCCGTGGCGACGAGTCTCAGCTGATCGTTGTCGAGCTCGGTCAGGACCCCGTGCATGGCGTATCGGCCGGGCTCACGGGCGGCGGCGAAGGCGGTGCGCCCCACGAGCCTCGAGAAGCTGCCTCCCTGGACGCTGACGGAACCTTGTTCGTCAAAGCGGGGAACGACCGGGAATTCGTCGGCGTCGGCTACAACGAGCTCACAGGAGTCCTCACCGCTGGTGATGGTGCAGCGCGTGTCGTCGGTGGAGATCGTGACGGTCTCGCCGGAGAGGTCCCGCACGAAGTCAAAGGCCGTCCTGGCGGGGATCACCACGGGCCCGGGCTCTGCGACCTCCACCTTGTCGAGCTTGAAGCGAACCGAGACCTCCTGGTCCGTGCCCACGAGCTCGACCTGATCGTCGGTGGCGACGAGGCAGACGTTGGAGAGGATCGGCTTCGGGCTCTTGGTCGGGATGACGCCGCAGATGATGGCGAGTCCCTCACGCAGAGCGTCTCGATCGCAGGTGGCCTTCATGATGGATCTTGTTCCTTGTTGCGCCCCCGGGGTGGCCCGGGACGAAGAAGCGAGTGGTGGGAGGAAGCGCGGCTGCGTCGCCTGACATGAGCTCGCACGCAGACCGGGTGGAGAGAGCCGCCAGGCCCGGAGGGGCTCGGCGCCAGGCGGAGCGGGGATCGTCGTGATCCTCACTCCAGGTCATGGGGGGCGTGCGAGAAATGCGAGGCGCCCGGAGGGCGCGCATCACAGGCGCGAGGGTGGGTTTTCCAGACCCCGCTCCTGTAGTGATATCTTCGTCTTAATAGGGGCCCCTGTCTATCGTTCAAAGCGCCGCACTGGGCGACATAAGCCACATGTAACGGCGTACTTGTGAAGTCACCGGGGATGTGGAGAGCGCGGGCGAGACGGTGGGGGGGCGGTGGAAAACGCGGGCCTTGTCCACGCCCGTCAACGGCGCCACCGAGCGGGCCCGTCGGGCCGCCGCGGAGTCCCCGAATTACCCACACTGGCCCACGGCGATGCTCCCCCGAGAGCCCACAACTCTCCACGGGGAGAGGCCCCCAATGCACGCCCGCCCAAGGCCTCTTCAACAGTGTTTCCCCAGGTCTATCCACGGGCCCACAGAAGGGGCGACGGAGCGCGGGGACCCTACACAGCGGCCGCCGATGGAGCGGGGCTCCGGCGGCGGCCAGGGGGGGGCGTCGGCGCGCGGCGCGATCAGGAGCGGCCGCCCGAGCCAAGGCGGTCGAGGAAGTGCTGGATCCGCCGCGAGAACTCCCGGTCCGCGGCGATCTCCTTCTCGATCTTCTCGACCGCGTAGAGGACCGTCGTGTGGTCGCGGCCACCGAAGAAGCCTCCGACCTCCTCGAGGGAGTGTCGGGTGACCTTCCGAGAGAGGTACATGGCCACCTGGCGCGGGAAGGCGATGGCCTTCGTGCGCTTCTTCGACTGTAGCTCGGAGAGCTTGACCTGGTAGTGCTCGGTGACGAGGGAGATGATGTCGTCCACCGTGGGGACGCCGGCGCGCACCTCGATGAGGCCCGCGAGGGCCTCCCGCGCGAGGTCCACGGAGATCTTGGCGTTGGTCAGGCGCGTGTACCCGAAGAGGCGGGTCACGGCGCCCTCCAGCTCCCGGACGTTCTCCTCGATGTTCTCCGAGATGAACTGGGCCACGTCGTCGGGGAGCTCGGTCCCGCGCTCGCGGGCCTTGCGCTTGACGATGGCCATGCGAGTCTCGAAGCACGGGGGCTCGATCTCCGTGACCATCCCCCACTTGAACCGCGAGACGAGGCGGTCCTGGAGGGTGGGGATGTCCTTGGGCGGGCTGTCCGACGAGAGGACGATCTGCTTGCCCGCGTTGTAGAGAGAGTTGAACGTGTGGAAGAACTCCTCCTGGGTCCGCTCCTTGTTGGCGAGGAGCTGGATGTCATCCACGACGAGGACGTCGATGTTCCGGTACTTGTCCCGGAAGGACATCATGTCGCCGTTCTCGAGGGCGTCGATGAAGTGGTTCACGAACGTCTCGCACGACAGGTACAGGATGCGCGAGTCGGGGAACCGCTCGAGGACGGAGTAGCAGAAGGCCTGCAGGAGGTGCGTCTTGCCGACGCCCACGCGCCCGTGGAGGAAGAGGGGGTTGTAGGACTTGCCCGGCTGCTCGGCCGCGCCGAGGGCAGCGGCGTGCCCGAAGCGGTTGCAGGGCCCGACCACGAAGCTCTCGAAGGTGCACTTGGGGTTCAGGACGAAGTCGCTGGCCGCGTCGAGCTGGCTGCGCCGGATCGGCTGCTGCACCCGGCGGGCGGGCGCCTCGGGGGCCGCGGCTCGGGCGGGCTTGGGGGCCGGCTCTGCCTCCGCGGGGGGCTCCACAACGAGGCTTTCCGGCTGCTCCACGAGGACGACCTCTCGGTCGGCGCCGAGGATGGAGTCCACGGCACGCTGCAGGACGTCGAGGTAATACTTGGCGATCCACTCCTTGGCGAAGCTGTTGGGCACCGCCACCACGGCGCTGTCGTCGTCGACGCGGATCAGCTTGGAGCGCTTGAACCAGGTCTGGAACTGCTCCGGCGCGAGGGCGGCGACGAGAGCGTCCCTGAGGCTGGCGGCCAGGTGCTCCACCTGCTCGCCTTCCGCGACGGCTCCGGGGCCCTCTGGGGCCTCGGGGCGGCGAACCTCCGCATCGAAGAGCCCGCGGCCGGGCCGATCCGAGCGCTCGGACCGCGGCGAGGCGGTGCGGGCGACCCGGGGGCTGGGCCTGTCGGGGAGCTCGGCCCGTGAGGGGAGCGAGCCGGAGTCGAGGGTGGGGTCGTCCATTCGTGCGGTTCGAACGGTGCCGTGCTGGAGGCCGCGAGCGGGCAGCATGTGGGGGGAAGGGGGTCTCCGTCCCGGCAGCGAGCTGGGGTGGAGGAAGGGCAGGCGGAGCGGTCTGGAACGGGGGCGCAGCGAGGGGGGGGCGCTGCGTGTCGGCGGAGGCCGGCCAGCGGCTCGAACCAGATTACACGCGTTATTCAAGAACCCGTCAACGGCCCCAGGGCCCAGGGAAGCGCTCGGGACCTTGGGCGACGGTGGAGAACCGAGACTTAGGGAGCTCCCCCCAAAGTTCTCCCCAGACGCTCCACACCGGTGTGGATATCTGCCTCCTGGGTGCCCCGGCCGAGGGAGATCCGGAGCCCACTTCGGGCCCGGTCCGCGTCGAGCCCGAGGGCCTTGAGGACGTGCGACGGCTCGAGGGAACCGCTGGCGCAGGCGGAGCCCGCGGAGACCTCCACGCCCTCCAGGTCGAGCCGCGCCACGAGGGTCCTCGCGTCGCCGCTTGGGGAGGAGATGTTGAGGGTGTTGGGGAGCCGTGTCGGGTCGTCGATGGCGGGGCCGTTCAGGGTGAGGCCGGGGAGCCTCGCGCGAAGACCCTGCCACAGGAGGCCCGTGAGGCGAGCCATCTCCCGCTCGTAGGCGTCGGTCTCCTCCACGGCGAGCTCGATCGCCACGGCCGCCGCGACGATGGCCGGGACGTTCTCGGTGCCCGGCCGCAGCTCCCCCTCCTGGGCCCCGCCGAAGGTGGTCGGCGCGATCGGCGCCCCGGGCCTCCGGAAGAGAACTCCTACACCGATCGGGCCTCCGACCTTGTGGGCGGAGAGGCTCGCGAGGTCGACGCCGGAGCCCATCAGGTCGAGGCGTTTCTTCCCCAGGACCTGCACCGAGTCACTGTGGAAAACTGCCTGGCCTCCGATCCTCGCGCGGACCTCGGCCAGATCGGTCGTCGAGCCGATCTCGTTGTTCGCACCCATCACGGAGACCAGCGCGGGGCCCCCGGTGGCGGCGCTCTCCAGGGCGTCGAGGTCGAGCGCCCCGTGTCGGTCGACGCCCACCCAGCACACCTCACGGGAGCCGGCCTGGAGATGCAGGGCCGGGGCCTGGACAGCCGCGTGCTCGATGGTCGAGGTGACCAGGCGCATGCCCCCAGGGCCGGCGCCCAGGGCGCCGAAGAGGGCGAGGTTGTTGGCCTCGGTGCCGCCGCCAGTGAAGACGACCCCGTCCTCTGGAACCCCCAGGGCTGCGGCGACCCGCTCCCGTGCCTCGTCCACCGCGGCGCGCCCCCTTCTGCCCGCCCCGTGGACGCTCGAGGCGTTGCCCAGCCCGCCATTCAGGGCCCCCAGGAGCGCCTCGCGGGCCTCCTCGCGCAGGGGGGTGGTGGCGTTGTAGTCGAGGTGAACGCGCTTCATGGGCCCTCAGGAGGCGAGACGGCCCCCGATGAGGCGCCGATAGAGGTTCTCGTACTGCTCCACGACTCGGCGGCGGTCGAAGAGGGCCATGGCGCGCTCCCTCGCCGCCGCCCCCATGGCCGAGGAACGGCCGCGGTCCTCGAGGAGCGACGCGAGGTGTCCGGCGAAGCCGGCGAGGTCCTCCACGGGGGAGAGGAGACCCGAGACGCCGTCCTCCACCACCTCCGGCAGACCCCCGACCCGGGTCCCGACCACGGCGGTCCCGCACGCCATGGCCTCGAGCGCCGACAGCCCGAAGGACTCCTCGGTGCTCGCCACGCAGAACGCATCCGCCGGGCTCAACAGGTCGGGCAGGGCGTCGCGGAGCCCGAGGAACTTCACGTGCCCTTCGAGGCCACGCTGCTGGGCGACGCGGCGCGCCTCGCCGAGCTGGGGTCCGTCCCCCACGAGGACGAGCTCGGCGTCGGCACCCCGGGAGGCGAGCTTCTCGAGCGCCAGCGCGAACGCCTCCACCAGCCACGGCACGCGCTTCACCTTCCGGAAGTTACTCACGTGCACCGCCGAGGGGCGCTCGGCGCGCCCCGCCCCGGGGCAGAACTCCTCGAGGTCCACGAAGTTGGGGATCACCTCGATGCCGCAGGGGGGGACGCCCTCGAAGTTGTCGGTGGTGCGGCGCCGCAGGTCCTCGGACACGGCGGTCACCGCGTCCGAGGCCGCGATGGCGTAGCGGGTCAGGGGGGCGTAGCTGGGGTCGTTGCCCACGAGCGTGATGTCCGTCCCGTGCAGGGTGGTCACCACCTTCAGCGGGTCCAGCTTCGCCTCCGCCGCGGCGGACCGCACCTGGAGGGCGCTGACGGCGTGGGGGATGGCGTAGTGTGCGTGGAGGACGTCGAGGCCCTCGCTGCGGTGCAGGTCCAGGATCCTCGACATGATCGCGAGGTCGTGGGGCGTGGAGTGGAACAGCGGATAGGGGCTGCCCTGCGCCACGTGCACCTCGACGGGGCCAGGGGCACGCGCCAGGCGCGGCGGCATGTCGTGGGAGAACAGGTGCACCCGGTGATCGTTCTCCGCGAGCGACAGGGCGAGCTCGCTGGCGACGACGCCGGAGCCGCCGTAGGTGGGGTGACAGAGGATCCCGATGCGCATGGGTCGATCATGGTCCGCTGGGGCGGCGCGTCGAGGGCTCGCGTGCTGCGAATTCCCGGGACGTGAGACAGGTCAGTGACCGGCGGGCTCGGCGACCCGCGCTCGCGTCCAGGCAGACCGCTCGAGGCCGCGCTCTGCCGCGTCCGACCCGCGCCCGAAGACCGCCTTGGGCGCGGGCACGTCCTCAGCGGGGCTCGCCGCCGGCTCAGGCCCAAGTGTCTCAAGAGTAGCGACTTGCGGCGCCTCGAGGTCCTCCGGGGGGGGCTCGTTGGAGGGAGCCTCCTCGGCCGCGTCGGGCCGCTCTCGTGCGCTGGAGACCTCGCCCGCCGGGTGGGGGTCGTCGCCGGCGGGCGGGAGGTCCTTCTCCCCTTCCGGGTCCTGCACGGACGCAGGCGCCGGCGTTGAGGGGGCAGCATCAACGACCGAGGCGACCAGGGTCTGGGCCGCCAGCCAATCCAGGTGCGGCCCTCCCGGCCGCCCGCCTGGTGGGGCCTCGACGGATCGGGCCTCGTCCTCGGACTCCACGCCTTCTCGCTCGAGGAACTCCCGCGCCACGGCGAGGTAGTCCTCCGCGCCCTTGGACTCGGGGGCGTACTCGAAGATGGTCCGGGAGAAGCTCGGGGTCTCCGCGAGCTTCACGTTCTGCGCGATGGGCCGCTTGAAGAGCTGCTCGGGGAAGTGGGAGCGCAGCTCGGCCAGCACCTCCCGGGCGAGCCGCAGGCGGCTGTCGTACATGCACGCCAGCACGCCGGTGATCTCGAGGTCCGGCTTCATGCGGCGGCGGAGGAGCTGGACGATCTCCACCAGCTTGCTGAGGCCCTGCAGGGCGAAGAACTCCGTCTGGACGGCGATCAGGACCTCGCTTGAGGCGGTCAGTCCGTTGACGGAGAGGAGCCCGAGGCTGGGCGGGTTGTCGATCAGGACCACGTCGGCGGGTGACCGACCGCTGCGCTCCAGCTCCTCGTTCTCCCAGTCATCGAGGGCGTCCTTGAGGATCGTCTCGCGCCCGATGGCGCTCGCGAGCTCCAGCTCCGCCCCCGACAGGTCGAGGTGGGCCGGCAGGACCGAGAGCCCCGGGGTGGACGTGCCCCGGAGGGTGTCGGTCACCTTGCCCCCCTGGGTCAACAGGGAATAGGTCGAGGGCTCACCCGGCTCCAGCTCGGCGCCCAGGTTCTGGGACGCGTTTGCCTGGGGGTCCATGTCGACCACGAGGACCCGACGGCCCAGGCGAGCCAGGGCCGCGCCGAGGTTGACGGCGGTGGTGGTCTTTCCCACTCCGCCCTTCTGGTTGATGATCGCGATTCGCCGCATGAGCTCGGCCCGCAGTCTACCCCCGGGGGCTCGCTCGCGCCGGGAGCCGGGTGGGGATGGCGTTGGTTTCTCCAAGCACTTCGAATTAGGTTCACTCGAGCGCCGCTTGGCCCGCCCATCGCCCATGGAACCCACGAACAGGATCGGCCTCCGGCCCGCCGCAGCGAATCGGCTCTCGGTGCTGACCTTCGTGGCCTGGGCCCTCGTCCCCGGCGGCCTGTCCCTCTACTTCCGGCTCCAGCTCCTGCCGGGCGAGCAGTGGGGACTTGGGACGCTGTTCCTGATCTTCGTGCCGATCTGGCTCGCCTGCGGGCTGATGTTCGCGTTCGTCCGGATGTCGGTCTCCTATCCACGGCGGCGCATCGCGGGCGTGTTCCTCGCCTGCTCGGTCCTCGGGCTCGCGCTGTTGTTTGGCACCGCCCGCCTCTCATCCCTGCGCTTCCTGGACGGGCCGGTGGAGCGAGCCTTCGCCCGGCTCGACCCCCCGGGGCAGGGCGCGGCGGTCGTCCCGATCGAGAGCGACCGCAGCCTCAACAGTCACGGTCGCTTCGTGCTTGAGGATTCGGCGCGCTCCACGGAGGACCGCGCTGCGCTCCCCCTCTCGACGGAGGAACCCGTGGAGCATGTCCTGCTCGAACGGGACCCGGCCCGGATGAGGGAAGGCTGCCCCCCCGGCGTCGACCTGCTGCTGGCGGTGCCGGTCCGGGACGGCTGGTGGTACCTGTTCACCGACCACTAGCCGGCCGGTCGTCCACCTCGCCGTCCCGCGCAGGGGTCAGTCTCGTCGGCTGAACTTCGCGAGCAAGCGCAGGATCTCGAGGTAGAGCCAGACCAGGGTGACCATCAGCGCGAAGGCGCCGAACCACTCCATGGCCTTGGGCGCCCCGTGGCGGGCCCCACGCTCGATGAAGTCGAAGTCGAGCAGCAGGTTGAAGGCGGCGAGCCCGATGACGAAGAGGGAGATGCCGATGCTCAGGTTGCCCGAGCCGTGCAGCATGGCCATCTGCACGCCGAAGAGGCCGAGCACGAACGAGACGAGGTAGAACAGCATCACCGCGCCCGTGGCCGCCATGACGATGGAGCGCAGCTTCTCGGTGACGCGGATGATGCGGAACGCGTAGAGCGCGAGCATCGAGAGCGCGGTGGTGAAGGTCAGCACCACGGCCTGGAAGACGATGCCGCCCCCGATGCCGGAGTCGGCCGGCACGCTCTGGGCGATGAACGCGGAGATGGCCCCCAGGAAGAGGCCCTCCAGGAGGGCGTAGGGGACGGCCAGCGAAGGCGCCAACCTGGGCTTGAAGCTGATCACCATGGCGACGATGAAGCCGACGACTCCGCCGCCGATCATCCAGGGCATGGCCTTGCCGGGATCGTCGATGGCGAGCTTCCACGTGTAGGCCGCCGACAGCATGACGGCGAGCAGCAGGAAGGCGGTCTTCGCCATCGTGCCCTGCACGGTCATCTGGGTCGCGACGGCGCCGCTCTGGGACTGGAACGAGGTCCCGCTGAAGACGGAGTCCCTGAGGACGGGGTTGTTGGAAGTGTTCTGCATGGTGGCTCTCGGGGGAGGCTTGGGCTCAGAGGATAGGCGCAGTCGGGCCCGTTTCCCACGGCTGCGGGGCGTGGAGCGGCGCCCAGGGCTCCAGGGCGGGTGGCGCGGACGGGGCTGTCTGGCTCAGCGGCTGGCGCCAAGCCAGCGGATCAACGGCGAGTCCAACGCGACCGGTTCGGTGGTCAGCAGCGGCTCCCCGTAGCGGCGCCGGATCCGCTCCCCAAAGGTGCGGGCCTTGGTCTCCACGCGCTCCAGGATGTTGGCCCCGTAGAGCAGGTGCTTGCCCTCGTCCCCAGCGTCGGCGCGCTCGAGCTGGGTGGCGTAGGCCAGGATGGCCTCGCGCTTGCGCTCCCAGACGGGCTCGATGTCGACGATGAAGGTCGGCTCGAAGGGGACGTGGGACATGAAGTGCGCGAGCTGCGCGGGGCGACGCGCGGGGGGGCCGCCGGCCTGCTTGGCCAGCTGGCCGAGCCCCGAGAGGTACCACCCCTGGCGGGCGAGCAGGGCGCTCGCCTCGTGGTCGGGGTGGGGGTCATGGGCGTGGTGCGCGAGGACGAGGTCGGGCTCGAGCTCCCGCAGGTGGCGAGCGACCTCCTCGCGGGCCTCGGGCGTGGCCTGAACCCTGCCGTCCGGAAGGTTGAGGTTGCCGCGCCAGGCGAGGCCCATGATCTCGGTGGCCCGGGCGGTCTCCGCGTCCCGGTCGTCCCGGGTCCCGCGCGTGCCCATCTCACCGCGGGTCAGGTCCAGGACGCCGACGCGGGCCCCCGCGTCCACGAGCCGAAGGATGGTCCCGCCGGCGGAGATCTCCGCGTCGTCCGGGTGGGCAGCGATCACGAGCACGTCGAGCGATGTCATTGCGGGTCTCCTCCGTCGTCCTCGAGGTGGAGGACGAGGTGTTCGGTGGCGGTGGACGGGATCTCGCGCCAGAGGGCGTCCAGGAAGTCGGGACCGAAGCGGGCGATGAACTGGAACGGCCCGAGGACCCGCTCCTGGGGGACCCCGCGGGGCATGAGGGTGTGGTTGACCCGGCGCACCTGACGCGCGCCCTTGCCGGCGCGGTTCTGGTGCACCCGGGTGGCCTTGTCGATCACCTTGCCGATGGAGCTGCGCACGTGCTCGGCGGTCTTCTTGAGGGTGATGCCGAGGGCTGGCTCGAGCTCCGCGAGCTCCGAGCGGTGGGCGGTGAGGGCGGCGGAGGCCTCCTCGCTGACCCGGCGGAGGGCGGCGATCACCTCGGGCTCGCCGTCCTCCTCCGTCGTCGGCGCGAAGGCGCCCGAGGCGCGCAGGACCTCCTCGACGCCCGCCTCCACGCGCTCGAGGGCGTAGCGGGTGTCACCGTCCACGAGGGTCAGCGAGACCCGGGGCACGAACGGGGTCCTGGGCTGCCCGGCGGCGTCGCGGGCCGGTCCGAGCTGGGCGTGGTAGGCGAGCTCTCCCAGCCCGCCCACGTAGGCGCAGGTCGGGAAGACCGCGTCCTGGACGAGGGGGCGGACCAGCGCTCCGGCGGACCAGCGGCCAGGGTCGCCCACGATCAGGCTCCCGAGCTCCGCGGCGGTCCGCTCCCCCGGGTCGCCGTCCCTGAGGAACCCGGCGGGGCTGGCGCGGTGGGCGGTGCGCTCGGATCGCCCGGAGCCCTCCGCGTCGAGGTGCTGGTAGATCAGCGCCGCGCCCTGGCCGCGCTCGACGCCATCGACGGGGATGGCCGGGGTGAGGCCCAGCCCCTCCAGCTCGGCCTCTCCCGCCCGCAGGGAGGCCGCGAGCCCGTCGGCGTCCCCCGGGGAGGAGACGAGCCGGGCCATCTCACTGGAGAGGGTCGGGCGGATCCACGCGGGCTCACACAGGACGAGCCCATGGGGCCCGGCGAGCTCGTTCAACGTCCGCGTGAAGGCCCGCGCCAGCGACTCCCCATCCCGGGGCATGAAGAGGTCGAGGGCGCGGTCCGCGCCCCCGTGCTCCTCGACCACGCCGCGCAGCTGGGCCCGGACCGCGTCCAGTCGTTGGGCCTCGTCGCGGACCGGGAGCTCTCCCACCGGCGTCCGGCCGGAGGCGAGTCCAGCGAGGCCCACCTTCTGCAGGTCCAGGTTGCGGTTGAGCTGCCAGGCGTGGTGGACCTCTGCGATGTCATGGTCGTCCGCGTGGTTCCAAAAGACCGGGACCACGGCGGTGCCCCAGACAGCGGAGAGCTCCTCGGCGACCTTGCAGGCCTGCAGCGCCTTGTAGAGGCAATAGAGCGGGGAGGTGAGGAAGCCGGGCTGCTGGCCCGTGAGGACGCAGGGGACCCCTTCGCTCCGGAGGGCCTCCAGGTGGTCCCTCGCGGCTGGCGCGAGGGCGATCCCGGCGTCCGCGAGCCCGCGGTCCACCAGGTCCGCCAGGACACCACGCTCGTCCACCCCGAGGCGCTCTGCGGGCCTCGGGATGTCGAGGACGCGGTGGATCACCGGGACGGGGCTGAAGGATGCCCCTGACGAGATCCCGGCGCGCGCGACCGCGGAGAGCCCGTGGACGTCGGCGGGGAGGTGCTGGATCCGGGTCTTCATCCAAGGAGCGCGGCGCGGAGCTCGGCCGCCATCGCGTCCATGGCCCCTGCGGCTGCATCCTTCCAGTGCTTCTCCGGCTGCTGCTTGCCGGCGAAGAGGATGCCCCGAGAGGAGTTGACCAGGGCGCCCTGGAGCCCCGACTGGAAGCCCCCCACGATGTCCGCAGCGCCTGCGCCCTGGGCGCCATACCCGGGCAGGAGCAGCGGCGTGTTGGGCATCAGGCGGCGCAGCCTGGCGAGCTCACTCGGGTGGGTCGCGCCCACCACGGCGCCCACCGAGCTCCACCCGGACGCGCCCCTGAGGTCCTGGCCCCAGTGATCGACCGCGGCCGCGACCCGGTCGGCCAGGGGCGCGGTCTCGGCGCCGGCCGCGCCGGTGGGGAGCGCCTGGAACTCCGCGCTGGAGGGGTTCGAGGTGCGCACCAGGACGTACATGCCGCCCCCGGTGCCCTTGCACTCGTCGATGATCGGGGCCACCGAATCGGTGCCCAGGTAGGGGTTCACCGTGATCGAGTCGCACAGGGTGCGGGGGTCCTGGCCCTCGATGCCGCGCAGGAAGGCCTGGGCGTAGGCGGCGGCGGTGCTCCCGATGTCTCCGCGCTTCACGTCGCCGATGACGAGCAGGCCGGCGTCCTTGGAGGCGGCGACGACGCGCTCGAACTCCGCCACGCCGTCGGCGCCGAAGACCTCGAAGAAGGCGGACTGGGGCTTCACGGCGGGGACCTTGCCCGCCGCCGCGTCGATGATCCCGCAGAGGAAGTCACCGATGGCCCGGGCCCGCTCTCGCCGGGGGGCCTCGGGGTCACGGGCGGCCGCGAACTCCTCGGGCAGGAGGGCGAGGTGCGGGTCGAGCCCGACCACGCAGGGGTTGCCGGCTCGCTCCACGGCGTCGTGGAGTCGATCTCCGAAGGGGATCATCCGGCGTCCCCGGCGGTCTCGCGGTCGGAATCGTCGGCGGGGTCGTCCGGCGGGTCGCCGCCGGCCTTGCCCTTGCCCGGCGCGCCGTCCATGCCGAGCGCCTGCCACCGCTCGTGGGTCTCGTCGAGGGTGGACACTTGCTCGCTCTCGGGGACGAGGACGCCCGCCGAGACCGTCACCCGCAGCGCCTCGTCCACGGAGATGTCGAGGGGGATGAGCCGTTCCGCCTCGATGAAGACGGTGAACCCGGTCATCGGCATCGGGGACGTGGGGATGAACACGGAGAGGAAGTTGCCCCCAAGCTCCGAGTGGATGGTCTTCAGGCCACCCCCGGTCACGAATCCAATGGCCCACACCCCCTCGCTGGGGTAGGGGGCGGCCACCACGGTGTCGAACTCCAGCTCGTTGTCCGAGAGGAAGAAGTCGACCAGCTGCTTGGTGTAGGGGTAGACCGACCGGACCAGGGGGATCCGGGTCAGGGCCTTGTCGAAGCTCGCGATGAGCCCGCGCCCGAGGAAGCCGCTCGCGAGGTAGCCGAGGAAGAGGACGATGATGGCCGCCAGCAGGATCCCGATCCACCTGGGCACCGGGGTGGCCGACCGGAGCTTCTCACGGTCGATGGCCAGTTCCTCAAGGTTGCGGATGAGCCTGTAGCGCGGGGCGCGGAAGTCCTCGATCGCGGCCTGGGCGGCCTGGGAGCCCAGCTCGCCCAGCCGCCGGCCCTGCCCGATGTCGGCCTGGAGGTCGATCGGGAGCGCGTCGAAGTCGACGAACTGCTGGGCCCTCGGGTCCACGTCCATCATCGCCAGGGCCTGCCAGCCCAGGAAGTTGCCATCCAGGACCGTCAGGATGGCCTCGTTGATGGGCTTGGTGAGGTATGTGTTGACGAACTGGACCACCGTCGCGAAGACGAAGATCGTCAGGACGGCGGGCAGCAGGACCACGAGCCCCCGGACGAAGAAGTTCTTCTTCTTCTTCGAGGCCTTCTTCTGCCGCTTGAGTTGCCGCTTGGCGGCGCGCGTCAGCTTCTTCGACTCCTCCGGTGCCATCGGGAGAGAGCCTACCGGAGAGCGCCCGGGCTTTCAGACCGAGAGGGGGCCAATCTGTTGCCCAGGTCGAGCTCCTGGGGGGGGAGCAGGCAGCATCAGCAGAAGAGCCCCCCCCGGCGGCTGCCGAGGGGGGCTCTTCGATCCAACCTACGCCCGGAGGCGCGGGGCAGCGATCACTGGAAGGTGATGCCGACCGCGGTCGAGAAGTTCGACGTCGGGGTGCCACCGGAGAGGTCGCGCGTCCAGTACTGGAAGTAGCGCGTCTCGCCGGCCGTGGCGGCCACGGTTCCGGTCGGGCCCGGGATTGACGTCAGGTCCGGGCTGAAGCTGACCGCGCCAGCCGCGCCGGAGTCGAGGACATTGCCCGCGTAGCGCCCGATCGAGGTGCTCGCGATGCAGAGATCGCCCGCGGAGCCGCCGGCGCCAGCCAGGAAGATCGTGTCCCCCGAGGTCAGGAAGTAACCAAGCGAGTCGATCGGGAGGTCCCGGACGTCCAGCGTGAGGTCGTTGTCCGCCGCGATGGCGCTACCGTTGAGCACGAGCGAGGCGCCAGCGCCGGAGTCGTTGGCCTGCGCGGAGCAGATCTGGGTGCCGATGCCCTCGTTGATGGTGAGGATGCCGTTGCCGAACGCGTTTCCAGGCGAGCCCCAACCGGACATTTGGATCCAGTACGGGTTACCGGCCGTGACCGGGACGTTCAAGATGCTGGTCGGGTCCGACGGGAAATTCACGTCGTCGTGGCAGGCGATGAAACTGCCGGTGGCGGCGTCGAAGACCTGAAGGATCGTGTCGAAGTCGGAGCCCGAGGTGCTGACCTCGAGATCAGAGTCGGACTTGGCGAAGTAGATGAACCAGAGGTCGCTCTCGCCGCTGCCGCAGGCGAAGCCGACACCGGAATCGGTCGCGTACTCCGGGTTCCAGAGCGTCGTGCCCTCCTCGATGACCGCGAAGTCGGCCACGCTGATCTCATCGATGTCGATGAAGGAGACGTCGACGTTGTCGTAGAGCACGCCGGTGTCGTCGTAGTTGCTGGCGTAGCTGCCGAAGCCGAACTGGAAGAGCTGACCGTCGATGGCGGGATCGAGCTCCATCGTGATGGTCACGTTGTCCCAGTTGCGGATGCTGTTGTCAGTCAGGTTGATCCGACGCTCACGGATGGTCGCGAACGAGCCGCTGAGGGAGTCGAGCACCTTCAGGAAGGCGAACATCTGGGCGTCGCCCTGGCCGTTGCCTACGAAGTCGCTCTTCTTCACGTCGAAGGAGAAGATCGCGTACTGGCCGAGGTTGGCGGTCTGCACCGGCTGCTCCTTGTAGACGGAGGCCTCGATGTAGTTGCCGTTCGCGTGGTCGCCGTTCACGTAGTCGTTGTAGACCACGATGCTCTGGGAGCCCTGGTCGGCGGCCTGCTGGGTGTCGGTGATGGCGGAGAAGCCGCCGCCGGGGTTCGGCGCGCCGAACGGGCCGTAGCCGTAGAGGTAGCCGCCGGCCGGGTCGAACACGTTGGCAAAGGCGAGCCAGCCCTCGTTGGAGAGGGCGTTCGGGTCGTTGATGTCCAGCCCGTCGAAGTCCTGGCTGTAGGGGTTCATCGTGGGCGGCGGGGGCGGGGGGCCCTGCCACTCGATGTTGTCGTACACGCGCCGCGAGTCATCGTTGTTGGAGCAGCGGTTGGTGAAGCCGACCTGGAGGATGTGACCGCCCCAGGCGGAGTCGATCGTGACGCTGGTGCTCGCGCTGGTCCAGTTCACGCAGTCCGCGCCGGTGGTGTCGATCGGGTCGTAGTACACCGTGGCGAAGCCGCTCGCGGGATCAAGGACCTTGATGAACGCGGCCGTCGTCGTCCCCGCGGGGTTGGCGTCGCAGTTGGCCTTGAGGTAGTCGAAGTCAAGCGTCCAGGTGTCCCCGAAGCTGTCGGCGGTGATGTTCTGCTCGAAGAACGTGTTCGTCTCGAGGATGTTGCCGTTGCCGTGCTCGCCGGTGTTGTTGTAGTTGCTGTTGGTCTGCAGCGACTGGCCGTTGCTCGGCGTGCCGAGGCCGGACACGAGCAGGGCGCATTCGCCCTCGGTGTTGTTCGGCGGGAAGACGCCGTAGCCGAAGAGGTAGCCGCCGGAGGGGTCAAAGACCGTCACGTAGTTCCCGAAGCCAAGGTCGCTGATCCCGGGTCCAGGTGAGGTCGGGTCAGCGCCCTCGAAGTCGATGGAGCGGACCTGCAGCTGCGCGCTGGCAGTGGAGCCCAGGGCCGCGAACACGGCCGCCGTAAAGAGTGAGCGAGAGAGATTCATCTGTAGATGGAGACGTTGCTGGTGAGCGAATCGAGAGTCATCGGGGCGAGCGGCCGGCAGGCTGCCGACGGAGATGGGGCCTCGCCTTAACGCTCTAAAAATATCCTCGCTCTTGCTGGTCGGGTCGCTCCATCGGCGACCGGACTGGGCTCATGCGCCGAATCGGGTCAGGCAATTTGACGCACTGCGACAATGGGTCGCGCCTCACCCGGCGGCGCGTCCACGCCAGGTGGGTCAACGGGAATCGGCGCTCAGTCGCTGGAGAAATTCCCGGGCGACGGCGTCGGCCAGGGGCAGGCCGCGGTCGCTCAAGCGGACGCGGTCGCCAGAGGGCTCCAGCAGCCCGTCTCCTTCGAGGCGCGTCGCCAGGGCCGCGGCGGCGTCCCTCGCGCCCTGGGAGGCTGCGGCGGTGCGGGCCGCTGCGGAGGGGTCGACCCCCTCGCGTAGCCTCAGGCCCAGCCACCAGCACTCGGCGAGCCGGGCGTACTCGTCGGGCTCCTCACTCCAGTCCGTCGCGTGCCCATGGCCTTGAATCCGGCGCAGGTACGGGCTGATCGCGCGGGGGTTCCCGGAGCGCGTGTGCTCCACCTTGCTCACGGCCCCCGGCCCGATCCCCACGTACTCCCCGTTCCGCCAGTAGTTCACGTTGTGACTGCACTGCTCGCCGGGCCGGGCGTGGTTCGAGATCTCGTAGGCCTCGAGCCCGCGCCCGGAGGCGAGCTCCCGGGTGGCGTGGAACATCTCGAGCTCGACCTCCTCCTCGGCTGCCTCGAGGCGGCCTCGGTCCAGCCAGCGCTTGAAGCGAGTGTCCTCCTCGAAGGTGAGGTTGTACGCGGAGAGGTGATCGGGCCGGAGATCGAGGATCCGTGCGAGGTCGGCGCGCCACGTCTCGGCGGTCTGGCCAGGGATCGCGTAGATCAGGTCGACGTTGATGTGCTCGATCCCCGCGTCCCGCGCGGACTCGTAGGCGTGGAAGGAGTCGGCGGCCGTGTGGACGCGGCCAAAGAGCTCCAGGGTCTTGTCGTCGAGGGACTGGAAGCCGATGGAGATGCGTGGGACGCCGAGGTCGAGGAGGCAGCGGGCCTTGTCGACGTCCAGGCTCTCGGGGTTGCACTCGGCGGTGACCTCGCCTGCGCTCTCCCGCCAGCCGGTGATCTGCTGGAGCCCGTCCAGGAGGGCTGTGAGCTGGGGGGCGCTGAGGAGCGAGGGGGTCCCGCCGCCCAGGAACAGCGTCCGGGGGCGCGCGGGCGCGCGGACCTCGGCCTCGCGCAGGATCGCCGCGATCATCCCGTCGATGTCCTGGCCCTCATCGGGGACGGAGAAGAAGTCGCAGTAGTGACACTTGGTGGCGCAGAAGGGGAGGTGCACGTAGAGGGCGGTTCCCTCCTCGGCGGCAGGGGGGAGCTGGACCTTGGGCGCGCCGCGCAGCGCGCTGAGCGACTCGCCTGTGACCTGCTGCTGGTGCTCTTCCATGGGGGGCTGGGGGCGAGGGGGCCCGCCGTCGGACCTCAGCGCGAGAGGCGCAAGACCAGCGTCCGCTGGCTGCCGGGCTCCAGCGAGATATCCGCCGCCGCGAGGTCCACGAAGCGCGCCTTGAGGTCCAGGCCCTTCGCGACCACCTCGGTGGGGAGGGCGGGGAGCCCGACGAGATCGAAGACCCACTCCGCGCCGTTGGACGTGACCCCCTTGGACCGCCGTTCGATGACCCCGCCGGCGATCGTCCTGCCCTCGCCCGCGTCGTGGAACAGGGCGAGCGCCTTGAGGGCCTCACGCCCCTCGCCCGTCACCCGAACCGTGAGCGCGGCCTCGGGCCACAGGAGCAGCTCCTTGGTCTGTTCCTGGGTGGGGTCCACCCAGGCGGTCATGGGCGCATAGCCGTCGGCTGCCACGCGGAGCCAGATGGGGGTTCGGGAGGGGATCCAGGGGAGGTCGATGGGGGAGCTCGCGCCCTCCAGCACAAGCTCCTCGTCGTCGGACTGTCCGCGCAGGGTGACGGGGCTCATCTGCGGCGCCCGGGTGACCCGGAGGCCCGAGAGGTGAGCCCCGGTGGGGCCATCGCGGACGAGGAGGCGATTGAGCGGGAAGGGGGACCCCACGAGGACGTACGGGCTGTCCACGGGAGTGAACGCGATCTCGAGCCCCTCGAAGCGGACGCGCTGGCCGTTGAAGACGCCGCCCTTGAGCCTCACGCGGGAGCGCTCCGGGATCTCGAGGCGGAACCGCCCCCCGAGGACCTCGACCTCGGCGGTCTCGGACGAACCGCGGGCAAGGAGCTCCAGCTCGAAGGTACCCGTCTTCACCGGCGAGGGGATGGCCCCATCGACCTGTAGCAGGGCCTCACCCTCGAAGGTCCGCAGGCGCTCCACCGTGGGCGGCACCTCCCCCGTGGAGCGCCCTTGGGGCTCCGCCGTGGTCGCCGTGCTGTCTCCGCTCGGGCTGGCGAGGTCTCGGTCCCTCGACACCTCTCCAGGCGTCTCCTCGCGGGCTGCGATCTCGGCTCCCTCGGCGGGCGTCTCCTTGGGGCTCGACGTGCCGAAGACGGTCCAGCCGAGCAGCGCCAGCGCGGCGAGGAGCAGCGCGGCGGGGATGATCCGGAGGATGGCCCGCATCGCCCCATTGTCGCTGAATGGGGAGGCCACGTCGACCGGGGACGCTCAGCCGGCCTCTCGAAGTGCCTCGACGCCGAATTCGGAGAGGCTCTTCACGATGGAGGTGTAGCCGAGCTCGCGGGCCCGCCCGAGCTCTCGGCCCTCTGGCTCGACCTCCGCTCCCCAGCGGAGGAGGAGGTCCACGACGGGAAGCAGCTCCGCCTCGTCGTAGGGCCGGACCTCGAAGCTGCCGTCCTCGAGCCTGAAGTACGCCCGCGCTGAGATGGCCGCGACCAGGGTGCTCCGGCCTTCGCCGCAGCGGTGGTTGGGGTCGGCTCCCCCAACCAGCAGCGCCCGGCAGGTGAGCCGGTTGGCCGAGCTGGCGGCATAGTGGAGCGGCGTGGAGCCCTGCCGGTCCTCGAGGTCCACGGAGGCGCCGTTGCTGAGGAGAGCGGCGACGGTGGTGGCGTGCCCGGCGAGGGCGGCCCGTCCGAGGGCGGTCATGCCGGTGCTCGACTCGGGAGCGTCCACGGGCAGCCCGGCGCGGAGGAGCTCCTCGACCAGGTCGTCCTGGCCCGCCTGGCTCGCGAGGGACAGGGCGTTCATGCCGCCCGGGTCCTCGAGGGTGAGTTCGGCCCCGCCAGCGATCAGGTGACGAGCCACGTCGAGGTGCCCGAGGGCGCAGGCGATGGGCAGGGCGTGCCCGACGTCTCCGCCGGCCTCGAGCAGGAGCTGGGTGACCTCGTCGTCTCCCATGGCGGCGGCGAGCATGAGGGGCGTCCACCCCGAGGTCGCCCGCCGGTCGTCGACCGTCGAGCAGAGGTCCTTGAGCAGGTCGCCGTCGCGGATCGTCGCCACGTCGCCCCGTTCAATGGCCGACAACAGGCGCCGGCCCCGGTGCCCTCCGGCCCCCGGTTGCTCGCTCGCGCTGCGGTCGTTGTTCGTGCTGCCCATGGTCTTGTTGGTGGCGCCGAGGTCTCCCTCGGGCCCTCCGTTCGCCCGTTCGCGGGTGTCAGTCACCGGCCATGACGTCGTAGAGCTTGCGGAGCGCGTCGCGTTCGATCTGGCGAACGCGCTCGCGCGTGAGGCCGACGATCTTCCCGATCTCCTTGAGGGTCATCGGCTCGGCCCCTTCCCCGAGGCCGTAGCGGAGCCGGAGGATCTGCGCCTCACGCTCGTCGATCACCCCGAGCAGCTCGTCCAGCCTCGAGAGGAGGTCCTGGTGGAGCATCGTCTCCTCCGGGTCGGCTGCATTCTCGTCCTCGACCGTGTCCTGGGTCTGGGTCATCACATCCAGGGAGACCTGGCCGGCCTGGTTGGACTCGATGGTCCTCTTCAGCAGGGGCCACGACTCGCGGGGGATCCCGAGCTCCATGGCGACCTCCTCGACCGTTGGCATGCGCCCGAGCATGTAGCGCAGCTCGTTGGCCACGTTCCGCCACTTGGAGATCATCTCCGTCATGTACCCGGGGACCCGGACGGACTTGACGGTGTTCGTCAGCGCACGGCGGATGGACTGCTTGATCCACCAGGTGCCGTAGGTGGAGAAGCGGCAGCCGGCCTCGGGGTCGAACTTCTCCGCGGCCTTCATCAGCCCGATGTTCCCCTCGGCGATGAGGTCCTGGAGGTTCAGCCCGCGGTCGTTGTACATCTTCGCGATGGACACCACGAGCCGGAGGTTGGCCCGGATCAGGTGCTCCCGTGCCTCCAGATCGCCGGACTGAACCCGGGCGCCGAGCACCTTCTCCTCATCCGCGGTGAGGAGCGGGACCTCGTTGATCTCCTGGAGGTAGGTCTCGAGACAGCGTTCGGCAGAAATGGTAAAGCTCCGGGTCGCAGGGGGAATGCGTGGACGGGGCACCTCAGGGGGAACCCTCACTGAACAAGGATTCGGACCCCAAAGGGCCCCGTCTTGAGCCTTGCGGGCGTTCCTGGGGCGCGGTCTCGCAACGGAGAACGTGCTACCCTCCCGCCCCGCCATGGCCTCCTCCTCCAGCAAGCCGACTGTCTCCGAGCAGGACTTCGGCGCTCTCCTCAGGGAGCGCGCGCGGGGGTTCCTGACGAGCTGCGCGGTCCCCTCGGGGGCGCGTTGGTCCAAGCGGCGGTTCTTCGAGGTCTCCGCGAGCGCCGACGAGCTGGAGTCCTTCCTGGATGACCACGGGGCGCGGACGAACCGCACCTTCTCGGCCTTCACCGAGTTGGTGGCCTCGATCCGGGGCTTCGCGCTCGCCGGAATGCAGCTCGCCCACCTGGACCGACGGCTCGATTCATACGGGGTGGCGGGTCGGCTCCCGGAGGGGGGGGAGGCGGTGCTCCGTCACATGCGCGAGGCCCTGAGCTTTGTCCAGGACCGCACGGCGCTCCTCATGGGGGCGTTGCTTGAGGAGGGGCGGGAACGAGGCGTCTCGGAGCTGCAGCTGGGGCAAGGGCAGCGGCCCGAGGAGGCCATGGAGGCGCCCCCCAGGCTCCCCAACGACCTCGACCGTATCGACGACGACGACCACCGGATCGCCAAGGTCGCGACCAGCTACCTGCGCGCCTGTGAAATGCTCGAAGAGGTCGGGATCGAGCCGATGGATGAGGCGGACCGCAGGGAGGACTTCCTGCGAGCCAAGTGCAGCGAGGAGACCGCCCGGGTCTGGGAGGCGACGGTGCACAACCTCCAGTCGAGCTACGACACCTACGTGAAGAACACGGTCCTGGAGACTGGCGATCCGCGGCTCCCGGACCTCCGCGGCCACGCGTCGGCCGCCCTTCACACCCTGGGGGCCGTCACGCACCTGATCCACTTCGTGGAGCGACACGAGCGCGGCCTGCGCTCCGACATGGCGGACTCGGTCCTGCAGCGGCTCGTGCCCCGCTCCCAGGTACGGGACGTGACCCTCAACCGACTGCTGGTGAGCGCCAACGCGTTCATCCAGAGTGGCGCGGACATCGCCTCTTCGCTGTTGCCCAGCTACACCCGGGCCTCGAGCGTCGAGCTCAGCCTGCGGGAGGGGGTCTTCCTGCACGCGAGGCCGGCCTCGCTGATCGTGGCGATCGTCCAGCACCACGGCACGCCGATCGAGCTCGAGGTGGCAGGGTCCCGGTGCAACGCCGGGTCGATCCTGGAGCTCATGGTCGCCATCGGGTCGAACCCCGAGCAGCGGACCTTCATGGCCCACGGGGACGAGCGGACCTTGTGCGACCTTGAGTCGCTCTTCGGCGCCGACCTCGGGGAGGGCGGGCTCGAGGAGCTCCCCGCCGCGCTCGACTACCTGCGGCAGAAGCGGTAGCGAGCCCCTGGCCCGGGCCAGATGCCCAGGAGGGGCGGGCTAGATGCCCAGGAAGAGCCGGTCGGCCAGCATCTTGGGGAGGCCCGCGCGGACGATCCGGTCGGCCTCCCGCTCGATGTCGTAGTCCACCCTGCGTAGCTCCACCCGCTGGGTCGCCGTGTCGTAGACCGCGAACGCGGCGCGGCAGTCCTCGTCCCGGGGTTGGCCCACGCTCCCCACGTTGACCAGGGCCACCGTCGTCTCCTCAAGGTTGACCTCGTGGTCGATGGTGTAGGAGGTGCGGCCCGGGGACTCGATGAGCCGCATGATCGTGACGGGGACGTGGGTGTGGCCGAGGAACGCCACCGGCCGGTCGAGGGCGTCCAGGGAGGGGTCGGCCTCCGAGGTGCTCTGGATGTACTCGAAGCGATCCGGGTCGGGCAGGGTGCCGTGGGCCAGCACGCAGTGGTCGGTGGCGTGCACGAGGGGCAAGTCAGCGAGCCATTGCAGGTCCTCGCTCGAGAGCTGTTCGCGCGTGTAGTCCACCGCGGCCTTGGCGTTCGCGTTGAACAGGCGGGTGTCGAGCTCGCCGACGCAGGCGGCGTCATGGTTGCCCTTCACGACGATGGCGTCACGCTCACGCAGCTTGGCGATGACCTCGGCCGGGGCCGCGCCGTAGCCCACCACGTCGCCCACCTGGAGGATCTGATCGATGACCTCGTCCTCGAGCGCGTCGAGCACGGACTCGAGGGCGGCGAGGTTCGAGTGAATGTCACCTAGGATGGCGTATCGCATGTTCGGGAGCGCCGATCGGCCCCTGGCCACGCGAGCGCGAGGGCACACGCAGCCCAACCAGTCATCGGCAGCGCGGCCCCGACCCAGTGAGCCCCGGTTGGCGGGAATTCGAACGACTCTCTCAGGGTCTCTCCGGCATCGAGCCAGGCCAGGATCGCCTGACCAGGGAGGGTGTCGCCGATGACGAGCCCCGGCACCACCGCGATTAGCACCATGGCGAGGATCGGTCTGAGGATTCGATCCATGGGTACCTGGAGGAGGACCACGCCGAGCGCGGCCGCGTGGGCCCAGCCGAGGACGAGAGCGGGGAACGAGTCCTCTGCCCGAAACGAGACGAGCTGCCAGTCGTGAAACAGGTGGGCGGGGATGAGCGCCAGGAGCCCGGCGCAGCCGGCGACGAGGAGGAGGGTTGTGGACTGCACGGCGATTCGACCCGCGGGGCCAAGGGGTCGCATGAGCCAGCTGAACTCCTCGAGGGGCGCCAGGCTCAGGGCCATCGCCGCCACACCACCCATGAATGCAATCTCGTAAGCCGCGGTCCAATGGTGCAGGTCCGCGGTCACCAGGCCGAGCGGGAGGAAAGTCCGGAGCGTCGGCCACGAGAGCAGCAGGGCCATGACCAGCAACCACCCCAACGGTCGGCGCAGGTGATGACGGAGGAGGCCGAGCGTGACGTGGAGGCAACTCATCACGGGCGAGCCTAACGCTCGCCGTCGGGAATTCAGCCATTCGCTACGCTGGTTCAAGGGCGCGCGCCTCGTCCAAGCGGGCGTCCCTTGACAGGTGTGGCGCTTCCTCTAGAGTCGCGCCCCGCCGCCGCAAACCGCTCCTTCCGCCTGCTGTCCCCCCGATCTTGAATCCCATGGAACGTCGACTTGGTCGAGGCCTTGGCTCCCTCCTTGGGCAGTCTGAAGATGGACAGGCCGAGCGCCCGTCGACCGTCATCCCCAAGGAGAAGGCCGCCCCTTCCGCGACCGCCTCGGCCGCAAGCGGACCTGCGGGAAACGGGGAGGAGGCCGTCGGTCGACTGATCGAGCTGGCCGCCATCCGGCGCAACACGGACCAGCCTCGCAAGGTCTTCGACTCGGAGGGCCTCGAAGAGCTGCGGCAGAGCATCGCTCGCCACGGAGTCCTTCAGCCCATCATCGTGCGCCGCGAGGGCAACGGGTTCGAGATCATCTCGGGTGAGCGCCGCTGGCGGGCGGCCAGGAACGCCGGGCTCGAGGTGATCCCGGCGGTGGTCCGTGAGGATGTGTCCGATGAGGTGAGCCTCGAACTGGCCATCGTCGAGAACATCCAGCGCATGGACCTCGACCCCGTGGAGAAGGCCCGTGGATACCGGGCCCTGATGGACCGAGTGGGTTTGACCCAGGAGCAGGTGGCCGAGCGCATGGGGATCAAGCGGTCCTCGGTGGCGAACCAGCTGCGGCTCCTCGATCTACCGGAAGAGGCCCTCGAGGCGCTCAGCCAGGGAATGATCACCTCGGGCCACGCCAAGGCGCTGCTCGGGCTTGGGGATGCGGAGGCGATCCGCAAGGGGCTCGGACAGGTGGTGCGCAAGCAGCTCTCCGTCCGTGAGACCGAGCAACTGGCCCGGGCCGTCTCCCCCTCAGCCTTCGCCGATGTGGGGGGCAAGGGGTCCAAGCCTGCCGCCGCTCATCCCGCGTGGGTCACGGAGATGGAGGGGCGGATCCGTGAGACCCTCGGCGTGAAGGTGACGCTGAGGAACGGGAAGAAGTATCGGGGGTCGATCACCCTCGACTACTCCAGCCGCGATGAGCTGGAACGGATCTGCGAGCTGATCGCACCCAAAGACTCGATCTGAGTCGGAGGGGCCACAACCGATTGTGGTTCGTTCTGATACCCCTTCGATCGGATGGGGTGCTGCACCGCGCAGCGGAGGGGTAGCGGGCCCATCGGAGTGCGTCCAGGGCGCTCGCCTGCCGAGTTTTCCACCTGTTCTCCACGTTGGCTGGTGCTTGGGTGTGCCTGGCCCGTATTGGCTCCGAGGCGCTCCTGGTGCCCATCGAGGCGGTTGGGGTGGCTGATCCTGAGACCAAGTGGGGTGGCGCTGGTGGCGTGGGGGTAGTTGTCCACAATGAAGCCGGGGCTGTGGACCGCTTGTTCCACGTGGAACATCGGATCGGAGCTGGCACGCGACCTGGGAGCACTCCCATCGGGCGGGATGGATGTTCCACGTGGAACCGACCCGTGTCGGGCGGACGTGCAAGGGTGCTGCCGCCGTGGCGCCTCGGGGGATCCTGCGTCCCTGTTCCACGTGGAACATCCGGGGCCTCGAAGGTCTTCAGTGGCCGAGGGCGCTTGGGCTCGGACACCCAAGAGCAGAGGGGCGGCGAGCCCAAGCCCGCCGCCCCTCTGCTCTTGGGACCGTACTGGAGTTCCGTTCCTCAGAGCATCTTGGCGCTGATGATCGTCAGGGGCTCCACGGGCGTCTCGGCCTTGTCCTCGCGGATCTCGGCGTTGGAGGCGTCCTTGACCAGGTCGAGGCCCTCAAGCACGCGTCCGTAGACCACGTAGTTCCCGTCGAACTGATACTGGGGCGAGGCCGTCAGGTAGAACTGGCTCCCCGAGGAGTTGACCGCTCCGCTCACCTTGGCGGCAGCCAGGACGCCCTCCGCGTGAATCAGGCCGGACTCCTCCGGCGCGACGGTCTTCTCCGGACCACCGAGGCCCCAGGTGCTGGCGTCCTCATCCCGGGAGTTGGGGTCACCCCCCTGAATGAAGCCCCCAGGCTGAATCCGGTGGAAGCGGGTGCCGTCGTAGTAGCCCTCCTTCACCAGGGTGATGAAGTTGCCGGCGTGACCGGGGGCCGCCTCCATGTCGAGTCCCAGGACAATCGTCCCGAGGTCCGTGGTCAGTTCCACCCTGGGTGAACCTTCCGGCAGCGGCGGGTTCTCGAGGATGTAGGGGTGCTCCTTGGTCCACGAGGCCTCGCTCTCGACGCTCGCTGCGAGGTGGGCGATGAGGGACTGGCCGGCGTCGTCTGCACCGATGGGAAACTCAAGCGAAGCCAGGAACGCCGGGGCGATGGCCCTGGCGCTCATCAGCGAGGCCGTGGCGCCGTCGTAGTCGCCGTCATCCAGGTGGAGCAAGGCCTGGTTCATGAAGGCCGAGGCCGCGGCGGCGCCCTCGGGGTTCTGGGCCGTGAACTCCTCCAGGGCGACGATGGGGTCGTCCGAGGAACTGGCCTCGTACAGCTGGCCCCACTCGGCGCGCTGGGATTCCGTTGCGGCTTCCGAGGCGCTCTGAACGTAGAGGATCGCAGCCGATGCCACGGCCAGCGTCGTCAGTGCGGGCCACTTGTACTTGAAGACCATGGCCGCGAACGCGGACTGCTCTTCCTGGGCGATCGTGATTTCGGTGGCAGCCTTGTGCTTGGCCATCGTAGTTGCCTGTTATGCGAGGCGTTAGGGGGTCTGCTGGGTCCTGAGCATCTCTTGGGCTCAGAGCGACCAGTGGGTCTCCCCCCTGGCGCATGGCCCGGCATTATAGGGGCACAATCGCCCGAGCGGGCAAGCCCACAGCCCCGCATCCACGCCGACTCGAAGATTCCATGCTGATCCCTCTCCTCCTCGCCGTCTCGCCCCTGACCGTCTCGGCCGATCCACTCCCGGTGAGGGCGCCCCTCGGGGAGCTCGTCAGCCAGGGGCTCATGGAGGACTACAAGTCACTCCTCAAGGCGGCCGGTGACGACCCCGAGAAGCTGTGGGCGCTCTACCAGTGGACGCTCGAAGAGGACGACCGCAAGAAGTACCGCAAGCGGGTGCTCAACAAGGTCGTCAAGGTCGCGCCGGACCACGCCGAGGCCCACGCTGCGCTGGGCCACGTGCAGTTCGAGGGCAAGTGGTACGACTCCGAGCGCGCGCTCGAGCGCCACATGTCGAAGATCGCCAAGGAGCGCGGCCTCGTGAAGTACGACGGCAAGTGGGTCGCGCCCACCGACGTGCCCTATCTGGACAAGGGCTGGAAGAAGGACGACCGGACGGGGGAGTGGTACGACCCGGTGGCTCGCCAGCGCCTCGCCGAGGGCTGGAAGCTCCAGGACCTGAACTGGGTCGCTCCGGACGAGGTCGCCAAGATTGACGAGGGGCTCTGGAAGTGCGACGAGAAGTGGCTCCCCCTCGCGGAGGCCGACGAGTGGCACGGGGACATCGAGACCCCCTGGAGGATTCCCACGAAGCGCGCCACCGTCTGGTCCACGTGCAGCCGAGAGACGGCCCTCAGGGCTGCGGCCCAGGCGGAGCAGGCCTACTACGACATGCTCAAGGTCTTCGGCTTCGGCGGAGACGACAAGCCCGCGTTCATGGTGGTCCGCAGTCAGTCGGAATACCTGCGATTCATGGACGGTGATGAGGACTACGACCTCCCCCAGCTGGACCCGCTCGCGATGTCGGCGTTTAACCGCTCGGCCTTCGCGGACCTCTGGTTCGACCTCGACGAGGAGGTGTACCTCGGCATGGGGGTCACCTTCTGGGACCAGGAGTCCGAGTCCGGTGACCTGTTCGGCCTGCACGACGCGCGCTTCGCCTACGGCCTGTCCTTCGTGGAGTCGATAGACCCCTGCGTCGAGGGGCTCGACGATGTGTACGGCGAGGGAGAGGTCACGCCGGAGTTCGCGGCGGTCCGCCTCTCGGCGCACAAGTTTCCCCGGTGGTTCCGGTGGGGAGCGGCCTGCTACGCCTCGCGCTGGTTCAAGGACAATCAGATCAAGCGCGGCGGTGACCCCTACTGGGCGCGCAAGTGGTCGGCGTCCAACCTGAACGCCCAGGGCGGCCTGCTGGACTTCGACGACGTGTTTGACTTCGAGGCCAGCGGCCAGAACGAGGAGACCGCTCGCCTGATCAACCAGGCGGGATTGATGGTCGCCTACCTCGTGGATGGGGGGGACCCCGAGCTCTCACGGCTGCACGAGGACCTGAAGGAGGCGATGAAAAAAAAAGGGCAGGACACCACAAAGGTCTTCGCCGCCATCCGAAGCAGCTTGTCCGAGCGCGACGAGAAGATCCGAGCGTTCATGAACAAGTAGGGGCGCGTCAGCACGGCGCCCTCGGCTTCCTCGCCCCATACCTCGTCGCCCCATACCTCGTCGCCCCATGGCCATGTCGCTCCTCGCCCTCGCCCTCGCCCTCGCCGCTGTTCAAGCCCCCTCCGGCGCGCCGCAGCACCTGCATCCAGACGGCGTCGAGTTCGTGATGGTGCTTCCTGGCATCCAGCCCGTGCTGGATGCCTTCGGCAACACGGCGCTGGCTCGGACCTTGGCGGACGAGGAGCTCCATGAGGTCCTCGGGGACGTGGTGGGAGGCGGCCCGATGGACCCGGTGGATCTGCTGGCCCAGCAGTGGCGCGATCTGGGAGGGGGCGTCCCGCCGATCCTCGACCTGCACGAGGGTTTCCGCTCCGTCTCCCTCTCCGTGGATCCGGGGGCGGATGGGGGTTTCTCGCTCTCCTCCCTGGCCCAAGCGGCTGAGGGGGCGACCTCGGCGTCGGACCTCAAGGTCCGGCTTGTGATCGACTTCCAGGATGAGGCGTCCGGCGAAGCCGTGGCACGTCTCCTGGACGCCTCCCTCCGGGGCGTCCAGGCCGACGACCTGCCAACGCGAGCGGTGAGCCTCGCGGGGGACGGCGGGGCGTTCGGTTCTCCGCGGCTCACGGTGGTGGAGTTCCCTGATCTGGGGGACGACGTGCAGGGGCACTTTGTCCACGGTGGCACGCGCGCCGTCATGGCCATCGGGGTGGACGACATCGACGAGGAGATCCTGCGGCTCAGTCATGCCGCGCCGGATGCCTTCTCGAGCGAGATCGAGGCCGGGCGAGCGAAGCTCGGCGCCGCGGAGGGGACCACCCTCATGGAGGTGTACATCCCTCCCTACGCCGGCCTCTCGGCCGTGATGGAGGCCGCCGACGGGCCGGAGGCCATGATGTTCGCGGGTCCCATCGCCACGATGACGGAGATGATGTTCGGCGCGCTCGGGACGGCGATGTACCGCGGAGGGCACTGGCGCGTCGACATACGGGGGGACGGGCGCTATCTCACCAAGGGGTGGATCCCCGGTTCTCCGCCCCTCGCCAGCCTCCAGGTGATCGGGGGGGCCGCATTGGACCCCTCAAGCCTGACCCTCGCCCACCCGGACGCGCTCGTGACCTCCGTGGCCAGCTTCGAGCCGAAGCAGCTCCTCGACCTGCTCGTGCAGCTCCCCCAGGGTGCCAACGGGGAGGACCTGGAGCAGGTCATGGTGGATATGGACACCCGGTTTGGATTCCGCCTCGACCGCGACCTGATCGAGCCTCTCGGCGGTTCGATCTCCTACAGCCTCCCCAAGCTGCGCTCCCTCCTGTCGGCACCGAACCTCATGGCGGTCGCCACCCTCGACGACCGGGAGGCCTTCATCCGCGGCATGGATGGCCTGATGGCCATGATGAAGGAGGCGGGTCGCCTGGACAGTCAGAGGACCGACTACAGGGGCGCGACGCTCTACACCCTGTCCCTGGACGCGCTCACCGGTGGGGACGGCGGGATGCAGTCCTTCGCACTCCCGGTGGACCCCTCCACCATCAGCCGGCCGACCTTGACGGTGATGGAGGACCGGGTCCTGCTCTCCACGCTCCCGAGTCACGCGAAGCGTGAGGTCCGGCGCGTGGCGAAGCTGACCAAGGCTGGCGAGGGGGCAGAGCTCCACGCCGGGCTGAGCGCGGTCGAGGTTCCCGGGGCGGCCACGATGGTCAGCTCGGCCAACTGGCCGGTCTTCTACGGCAACCTCTACACCCAGCTGCGCGCGCTCGCGCCGGTGCTCCTCAGCCTCGCGGAAGACGGCTACGACGCCGCTGGGGTGGACTCCGACCTTCCGCTCCCGTTCAAGCTGGACTCCCTTCCGGAGATGGACCTGCTCACCCGGCACTTCGCGCCCAGCGAGCGGAGCTGGGTCAAGGTGGAGGGTGGCCTCGTGGACACCTCGGTGTCCTCCCTGGGTCCGGAGCTCCCGGTGCTCCTCGTGGGGGCCGGCTTCTATCTCAGCATCATGGTGACCGAGCAGGCTCTCCTCATCGACGACGTCGAATTCGGCCAGGACGAGGAGGCGGGGCTGGAGGACGTGGAGGTTGTGGTCGAGGTGTCCTCAGGGTCCGAGATGGCGACCAAGACCCAGCTGGTCAGCCTCGGGGTCGCGATTCAGGTCTATCGCCTCGACCACAGCAACGCCTTCCCGGCCTCCCTCACGGAGCTCACGAAGAGCGAGGGTGCCCAACCGCCTTACCTCTCCGGGGCCTTGGAGGACGGGTGGGGCCGGGCGGTGCGCTACCGGGTCACCGAGGAGGGCTGCAGGCTGTGGTCCCTGGGCCCGGACGGCGTCGACCAGGAGGGCGAGGGCGATGATCTCTTGCATTTCGTTGCCAGGTAGCCGGAGCCGGTGATGTCCGACGTTGGCGAGGGGGACTCCTCGGGCGATCGTCCGTCCGGGGACCCTGCTGGTTCAGGCTGGCAGTACAAGCGCAGTGACCGTTCCCGTCGGAACGGACCGCTGCGTCGCCGCTTTCGGGACCTGCGCCGTCGCGCGCTCTCTCCGCTCGTGCCGCTGCTGGTCCCGGCGTTCCTTCGGGGCCTCGGTTGGACCTGGCGGGTCAGGATCGCCAACGGTGAGCGGCGCGAGGAGCAGCTCGAGTCGGGGGATGGCTGTGTCGCCGTGCTCTGGCACGGCCGCATGGCCGCCGCGGCTCCGGTCTTCGCCGGAGTCAACACGGTCATCCTCGTGTCGATGTCAGGGGACGGAGAGCTCGCCAACTCGACCCTCGAGCGCCTCGGCTATCGCACCCTCCGCGGCTCCTCCAGCCGCTACGGCGTCCGCGCCCTCAAGGCCATGCGCGAGATGCTGCGGGGTGGCGGGGCCGTGGCCATCACCCCGGACGGCCCGAGGGGGCCCATGCACCGGGTGAACCGCGGGGCTGCCTTCCTGGCCCGGGACTCGGGGCTTCCCATCGTCCCCTTCGGCTTCGCCGCGTCGACCGCCGTGAGGCTCCACTCGTGGGATCGCTTCATGATCCCGCTTCCCTTCAGCCGCGTACAGGTGGTCATCGGCGCGCCGATCCGCGTGGACGCGCACGCCACGGACCAGGACCTGCGGGCCGTGAGCGAGGGCATCGGCGAGGCCCTGGTCGCGACGGAGCTAGAGGCCGCGGAGCTCCTCGGCGTGGAGGCGGACTGGTGATCCGCATCGGGCCCTCCGGATGGACGCACCCCGGGCTGGATCGTGCGTGGCCGCTGAAGCGTGGCGCCCAGTTCGAGCCGCTCAGCTTCCTCGGCCAGTTCTTCGGGGCGGTGGAGGTCGACGTGACGGCCCACGTCCTCCCGCGGGAGGAGCACATCGTGCGCTGGGCGGCGGCCCTCCAGGATCGCCCGAGGACACGGCTGCTGGTGCGCGTGCCCTCCGCGGCCCTGGATCTCGCTCGAACGGCGGCCGAGCGCGCGGCGGACGCGGAGCAGTTCCGGTCCTCGCTCGCGCCCCTCGTGCGCCGCGAGCGGCTCGGTGGGCTCGTGGCGACGCTCCCCGACGGGACGCTCTTCGGGCCCTCGGAGGCCCGCGCCCTGGGGGACCTGGCGCGGATCCTGTCGCCCGCCCCGCTGGTCCTCGCTGCGGGGCACCGCTCCTGGTACGAGCGCCGGGCGCTGGACGTGCTGGCGGGAGCGGGCTGGTCCCTCGCGCACCTCGACGAGGACGAACGCTGGGACGCGCCGCCGAGGCGCCACCGGGCAACCGGGCCGGTGGGCATGCTGCGCCTCCGCGGACCGGGGGCGTATGACCCGCCGAGGATCGGTGGCGCGGCGCGGCGCGCCCGGGAGATCGCCGGGGACGTGGACGACCTCTACGTCATCGCCGACAACGCCTCCCACCCCGGGGGGGTGCCGGCCAGCGCCCTGGCTGCGGCGCTCGAGGTGAAGTTCGTGCTCGCGGGAGAGCGACCGGTCCCGGGCTGGAGGAGGGTCATCGAGGTGTTCCCCCACCTCGAGCCGCTGCTGGAGTTGGAGGACGGGTAAGGTTCGCCGCCACGCCATGACAGACTCGATGCAGCCAGGAGAGACCCACCAGGAGCGGACGTTCCTCACCTATCCCGACGAGCCTGGACGCCGGATCGGCGTCCGGGTCGAGCTCGCCACCGGCCCCGCGCCGCCCATCGGCGGGGCGACCCGTCCGGTCGCGGTCCTCGTCCATGGCTTCAAGGGCTTCATGGACTGGGGGTTCTTCCCTCACCTCAGCCGCCGGCTCGCGGCTGCGGGGTTCGTGGCCGTGTCCATGAACACCTCGGGGTCGGGCGTCGGTGACGACCCGCTCGTGATGGACGACGATGAGGCGTTCTTCAACGACTCCTACTCTCGCCAGCTGGAGGACATGGCGAGGGTGCGCGACTTCGCGCGCGGACTCCCCGGCGTGGACCCCGGCCGCGAGGTCCTCATGGGCCACAGCCGTGGTGGGGGGATGGCGGTGATCTCGGCGTCCGAGCAGGCCCCCTCGGCGCTCGTGACCTGGGCTGCGATCGGGGACGCGGACCGCTTCGATGACGGCATGAAGGCGCGCTGGCGCGCGGAGGGCTTCCTGGAGGTCCCCAACGCCCGGACGGGGCAGGTGCACCGGATGGGACTCGCTGGCCTCGAGGACTTCGAGCGAAACGCGGAGCGGCTCGATATTGGCGCCGCCGCGGCCCGTCTGGAGGCCCCCTTCCTCGCGGTCCACGGCCTCGAGGACGCGACCGTGACCTACGACGCGGCCGTGGCGCTCAGCGAGCGGGCGCCGCTCGGGGAGGCGCTCCTGATCGAGGGTGCGGACCACGGGTTCGGAGCCACGCACCCGCTCCGGGCTCCGGGCGCCATCCAGACCCTCGAGGTCGCCGTCGACAGCACCGTGACCTTCGCGCTCCAGCACACGCGCTCGCGCTGAGCCCCGGAGGGAGACCGCGTGCGTCCCCGTCGGGTTCGGGGTCGTCGGCTGGTTGAGCGCGATCTAGGATCGCGCCGTGCTTCCCCTCCTCCTCGCCCTCTCAGCTCCCCTGGTCCAGGACTGGACCCCGCCGCCCCCTCCGCCCACGGTGCCGACGTTGGCGATGGCGCAGCCCCGCTTCGCGCCCTTCCTCTTGCCCGAGGAGCTCCGCGTCGTCACGGCCATCGAGGGGCTGGAGCCCCTGGCTGCCGTGCTCGCGGCGCAGCTCGCGGAGCGCACCGGGTTGGCGGTGAAGACGGCGCCCGGACCCGCCCGGTCGGGGGACGTGGTGCTCACGCTCGGCTACACCGCGGAGGCCGTCGGGGAGAGTCCCGAGGCCCTGTCCATCGAGGTCTTCGAGGACCACGTCGCCCTCTCGGGGCGGACCGAGGCCGGTGTGGCCCGGGCGGCCGCCCGCTTGCTCCAGCTGCTCTCCCCCGTGGAGGGGGGCGGCTGGGTCCTGCCCCCATTCCGCCTGGACGACGCGCCCCGCTTCCCATGGCGCGCCGTGCGCCTCGAGGGCCTCGCCTCGGAGGAGGACGGGCGCCGCCTGCTGGAGCTCCTCTACCTGGGCTCGTTCAACGCGCTCGTCCTGGACGCGCCGCCCTCCGAGGACCGCGCGGCCCTCGCCACGGCGCTCGGGCCCGCGGCGGCCGCCCGGGGGGTGACCCTGTGGCTGGACCCGCCTCTGGGACCGGGGGCGGGCGCTCTCCCCTTCGTCTCCGCGACCGCGGACACCGCCGCCGGCGCGCCCCTCCCGGTCCTGCTCAGGGCGAGCGCTGGGACAGACTCCGGCGCCCGCCAGGTGGACTCGCTCCTCGCCGCCGGCCGCACCGTCATCGACGGGAGGAGCCGTGTGCTGCAGTTCGCGGGCGACGCGCTCGGCGCCCCCGGTCCGCGGTCGCTCTACGGATGGAGCCCGCTGGCCCTGCTGGAGTCGGTGGCGGAGGAGCGCGCCGAGGCCTCGGCCTCACTGATCCTGGGCGCCGAGGTTCGCCTCGGGGGAGCCGCGGCGCTACCGCACTTCGAGAGCGCTCTGCCGTTCCTCTCCGAGCGCTCCTGGGGCGCTGCCAACGCTCCTGGTGAGCTGAAGGACTTCGAGCCCCGCGCGAGTCGGCTGCGGGAGCTGCTCTGAGGGACCGAAGCCAGCGGGGTAACCCTGGCCGAACGCGGGGCAGCGGGCGACCGCTAGCGGTCCCAGCCGTTGCCGTCGCAGGTCGTCTCGCCCCCGGCCTCGCCCGACATGTCGGGGCGGACGTAGGCGGCGTCCCAGCGGGGCGCGTGGGCGGCGCCGATGTAGGGCTGCTCTGAGTCGGGGGTGTTGGCGGTGCTCAGCTGCAGGCCCGAGTTGTCCAGGAAGAAGGCCCGCCGCGGCGGCGTCGTCTCCGAGGAGGGCCAGGCGTAGGCGCACCAGCGAAGGGCGCTCTGGTTGGCGTCCGGGGCGTTCTCTCCGCTTCCGCCGTGGAGCGCCTCGGCGAGCCCCTCGACCTCACCGCTGTAGAGCGGCGCCGCCGGGAGGTAGACCGAGAACAGGTAGCCGTTGACCTCGCAGGCGCCGCCTGCGGAGGTCGAGACGACCTCCGCGAAGTCGCGCGGCAGGAACGCGTTGAGCTCCGAGACGTCGACGAAGGAGTCACCGAGGCCGTTGCGGAGGGGCGCGGTGCCCATCAGCTCGGCGAGGTAGCCGTACTCACCGAGGTGGTCGAGGTTGCTGTCCACGGAGCGGGCCTCGCGGAACTGCTCCTGGGCCATGGCGATGATGCGGAGGGTCTGCTCGGCCCTGGCCTCGCTCGCCTGGGCGGCGGCGAGGTCGATGGGGTCGGGCTGCGCCTCTTCCAGCGAAGCCGAGGGCGGACCGGCGTCGCGGTCGGTCTCGACATCACGGGGCGCGACCCGCACGAGACCGCTCGGCCCATGGTCGATCTCGATTCGGCCACCGATGGGCGCGGCGCTCACGGAGGCGAACGTCTCCGACTCCTCTGGCAGGGGCGTCGGCTGGTCCAGGCTGTAGGTGAACAGGCAGAGGGCGGCTGCGGCCGCCACGGCCACGGACGCAATCTTGGGGCGCTTCTCGGTGCTCATGGTGTGGGAGGCGGAGCGCCAGGAGAGGCCCCGCCACCCTGGAATCGGCACCCGCGTGCGCGCCGATTGAGCCCGAGCGCCGCCCGTCCCGATCGAGCCACAAGTCCGGTGCCAGATGTCTCGCACGGGGACGGAGAACCCCAGGGGGGGTCCTCGAAGACGCCTGGCGAGCCTGGCGGTTCAGCCGAGCAGCGGCTGGATCACCGAGCCGTGTACATCCGTGAGCCGGAAGCGGCGGCCCTGATGGCGGTACGTCAGCCGCTCGTGGTCGATCCCGAGCAGGTGCAGCACCGTCGCGTTGAGGTCGTGCACGTGCACGGGGTCCCGGGCGACGTTGTAGCCGAACTCGTCGGTCTCACCGTGCGTGTGACCGGCGCGGACGCCGCCGCCGGCCATCCACATGCTCGCGCAGCGGGGGTGATGGTCGCGGCCGTAGTTGGTCGCGCTCAGGGCGCCCTGGCTGTAGCAGGTCCGTCCGAACTCGCCGCCCCAGACCACGAGGGTGTCCTCGAGCAGTCCCCGGCGCTTGAGGTCGGTGACGAGCGCGGCGGAGGCGCGGTCGGTCTCCTTGCACTGGGTCCTGATCGCGCCCGGCAGCCCCCCGTGCTGGTCCCACCCCTGGTGGATCAGCTGGACGAAGCGCACGTCGCGCTCGATGAGTCGGCGCGCGATCAGGCAGTTCGCCGCGTAGGTGCCCGGGGTCCGGGCCTCCTCGCCGTAGAGCTCGAAGGTGTACTCGGGCTCATCCGAGAGGTCCGCGACCTCGGGGACCGAGACCTGCATTCGGAACGCGAGTTCGGCCTGGGCGGACCTCGCGGCGGCCGCCTCGTCCACGCCACCCCTGGCCCCGCGCAGGGCGTCGAGCATCCTCCGCCGGGTCGCCCGGTCGATCCCGGGGGGGTCGTTGAGGAAGAGCACCGGGTCGCTGCCGCTGCGGAACTGGACGCCCGCGTGCCTCGCGCTCAGGAACCCCGAGCCCCACAACCGCTCGTAGAGGGGCTGGCCCCCCTTGCCCTGGGTGACCATCACGCAGAACTCCGGCAGGTCACGGTTCAGGGAGCCGAGCCCGTAGCTGAGCCACGCGCCGGCCGAGGGCCGGCCGGCGATCTCGGAGCCGGTGAGGAGGAAGGTCGCCGCGGGGTCGTGGTTGATGGCGTCGGTGACCATGGTCCGCACCAGGCACAGGTCGTCGACGATCGCCGCGGTGTGGGGGAGCAGGTCGCTCGCCCAGGTCCCGCTCTCCCCGTGCTGCTTGAACTCGAAGATCGAGCCCGCGAGGGGCAGCGAGGCCTGGTTGCCGGACATGCCGGTGAGCCGCTGCCCCTGCCGGACCGAGTCGGGGAGCTCCTCGCCGTTCCGCTCGCGCAGCAGCGGCTTGGGGTCCCAGAGGTCGAGCTGGGAGGGCCCGCCGCTCATGAAGAGGTGCACCACGCGCCGGGCGCGGGGCGGGTGGTGGAGCGCGGCCGTGTCCTCGGCGCTGCCGATACGGGCGAGCGCGGCCCCGGCGACGCCGAGGGAGGCGCCCTGCAGGAGGGTCCTCCGGTCGAGCCGGGGGCCGGGGGAGCCGGGGGGGATCGGGGGGAGCTCGTTCATCGTCTCTGCACCACGTCGGGGAGCCCGAGGAGGGCGCTGGCGACCACGGTGGTGGCCGCGGTCTCCACGGCCACCTCGTCGGTCATGGGCTCGGGTTCGGGGGCCTCGGCGCCCGGGTGGGCTGCGCCCTCGAGGGAGAACTTCGCGAGCCGGCGCGCCGCGTCCGGGTCCAACCGGTAGGCCTCCCGCTGGGCCTCGATGAGGGCGGTCATCGCGTCGGTCTCCTCCGCCGTGGGGGGGCGGGAGGCGAGGGACCGCACCAGGAACTCCACCCTTCGCCGGTCGAGCTCGGCCACAGATTGCTCCTTGGACTCCTGGGCCTCGGCCTCGAGGGCGAGGCGCGCGAGCGCGAGCGAGGCCTCGACGAACTGGGGGTCGTTCCAGAGCACGAGGGCCTGGAGGGGGGTGGTCGTCGCCGGGCGGTCGACCCTGCAGACCTCGCGGGCCGGCGCGTCGAACATCGTCATGGCAGGGGGCGGTGAGGTCCTCCGCCAGAACGTGTAGAGGCTCCGCCTGCGGAGGTCGTCGCCCCGGCCCGCGCGGTAGACCTTGCCGCTCTTCTCCTGCCAGAGTCCAGGGGGCTGGTAGGGGCGAACGGGCGGCCCGCCCACCCGGTGCACCAGGAGTCCGGCCGCCTCGAGCGCCGCGTCGCGGATCACCTCCGCGCCCATGCGGCGCGCGCTGGCGCGGCTCAGGAGCTCGTTGTCCGGGTCCCGGTCGAGGCTCTCCGCGTGGTCGGAGGCCTGGCGGTAGGTGGAGGAGAGGACGATGCGCCGGAGCATCGCGCGGGAGTCCCAGCCGGACTCGACCAGGTCCCGGCTCAGGGTGTCGAGCAGCGCGGCGTGGATCGGGGGGCGGCTCTGGCTGCCGAGGTCCTCGGGGCTCGGGACGAGGCCCTGGCCCATGGCGAGCCGCCACAGTCGGTCCACGTGGACCCTCGAGGTCAGGGGGTGGTCGGGGTGGGTGAGCCAGCGAGCGAGGTCGAGCCGCGACCGGACCGGCTCGTCCAGCAGCGCGGGGAGGAAGGCCGGGGTCGCCGGGGCGACCGCTTCGCGGCGGTTCGAATAGAGCCCCCGCTCGAGCAGGTACGCCGTGCGCTGCGCGGCGGGGAGCTCCGGCGCCTCACGCATGGTCATGATCAGCCGGATGCGGTCCCGGTGATCGTCCAGCGCGGCGCGGGCGGCGCGCAGGGTGTTGGTGGGGCTCGGCACCTCCGGGGGGAGGTCCATCACCCGCATGGACCGCACCGCGCCGCCCTTGAAGCCGCGGTCGCGGAAGCGGCTCCCGATGGTCAGGTGCTCGATGGATCCCCCCCGAATCGTGCGGGTCAGATGGTCCCGGACCACCTCGAGGGGTGCCGGCTCGCCGTCGATCCAGATCTCCATCCCCGCGGCCCGGCTCGAGCCGTCGTAGCGGAGCTCCACCGTGGTCCATCGATCGACCGGGGCGGCGTCCACGGTCCGGACCGCGATGGCATCGCCGGGCCAGAAGTGGACGAGCGCGAACAGGAGGCGGCCCTCATCCACGAGCAGCTGGTAGCCCCGGCTCCCCGAGTCGGTCCATGACTTGGTGCGGTGCAGCACCACCGCGCGGTCGAAGGGCTCCGGCGACTTCATCTCGAGCTCGATCCGGAACGGGTCGGCGCGGCGGAAGACCCCCGCGCCGGGGAAGACGATCGAGTTCTCCCCGTCCAGGGTGACCGAGCGGTCCGGGCCCTCCCCGGTGGCGGCCGCGCCGCCGCGCAGCTGGAAGGGGGCGCCCTCCTCGCCGGCACCCTCGAAGCGGGTGGCGAGCACCTCGCGCCAGGGGATCTCCTCGCCGGAGGCGGCGTCGAGGGCTGCCGTGACCCTCTGTTCCAGCTCCGCCGTCCTGCGCGCCTGGACCTCGGTGGGGAGCTCCAGGGTCGGGGTCGGGGTGGCGTTGGTGAAGTGGGAGTAGAGGCCGGACTCGTCGATGCCGTCGAAGAGCGCGAAGAGCCCGAAGTAGTCGCGCTGGCTGATCGGGTCGAACTTGTGGTCGTGGCAGCGGGCGCAGCCCACCGTGAGGCCGAGGAACGCGCCGGCCATGGTCTCCACGCGGTCGCACACGTACTCGACCCGGAACTCCTCCTCGACGCTGCCGCCCTCGTTGGTCTGGCGGTGCAGCCGGTTGAAGGCGGTCGCCAGGCGTGTCTGCTGGTCCGCGTCTGGCAGGAGGTCACCGGCCAGCTGCTCGGTCAGGAAGCGGTCGTAGGGGAGGTTCTCGCGGAAGGCCCCGATCACCCAGTCGCGCCAGGGCCAGAGGTGGGTGTCCACGTCGGACTGGTAGCCGAAGGTGTCGGCGTACCGGGCCACATCGAGCCAGTGGGCGGTCAGGTGTTCGGCGTGGGCCTCGGAGGCCAGGAGCCGGTCCACGGCCCGCTCATAGCGGTCAGGCCCTTGATCCTCGAGGTAGGCCTCGAGGTCCACGACCCGCGGGGGCAGCCCCGTGAGGTCGAGGTGGACGCGCCGCAGGAGCGTCGCCGCGTCGGCCTCGGGCGCGGGGCTGAGGCCGCGTCCCTCGAGCGTGCCGAGCACGAACCGGTCGATGTCATCCCTCGGCCAGTCGCTCTCGCTTTGGAGAGGCGGTGTGGAACGCCTCGGCGGCACGAAGGACCAGTGCTCCCCGTACTCGGCGCCCTCCTCGATCCAGCGGGTGAGGAGCGCGGCCTCGTCGTCATCGAGGGCGAGCTTCGACGAGGCTGGGGGCATGCGCCGCTCGGGGTCCGGGTGCCGGAGGCGCGCCACCAGCTCGCTCTCGCCGGGCGCGCCCGGGACGATGGCGGAGAGGCCCAGCTCGTCCACGGCCGAGTCTCGCTGGTCCAGGCGCAGGCCAGCGGAGGGCTCCAGCACCCCGGGGCCGTGGCAGGGGAAGCAGCGGTCGGAGAGCAGCGGCCGCACGTCGGCGGTGAAGTCCACGGGCCCATCCTTGTCCTCGGCCACGACCGCGTCAGGGAGCCAGGCCGCCAGCAGGGAAGCGCTGGTGAGGAGGAGTCGGGGGGCCGGCATCGATCCCATCCTACGCCTTCCAGCCGGACCCGTTCCCCCGCCGGGCGTGGCGGGGGCGATTCGCGGAGGCCGTGCATGATTCCGGGGTCTCCCCGCTGCACAGGTGCCTCCGCGTCCGAATGATGGATGACCGGCAGGAGGCACGACCCGTGCTCCGCTCCTCACCCCTGGCCCATGCTTGAACCGATCCGTCGTCCCTGGCGCCGCCGCTGCACGTCCGCCCTCGTGGCCCTGGGGGCCGCGGCGGCCTGCGCGCCCGAGCCCACGGCGGAGTGGTTCGGCGCCGAGGTGGTCGAGCTCGAGGCGCTCGGCGAATGGGCCCAGACCCAGGCCGTCGTGGTGGAGGAGCTCCCCCTGGACGCCGAGGCTGTCGGGGGCTGGCGCACGAATGGAGTGGGACCCACCGCCGTCAGCGGGGCGTCGGGCGAGCCCGCTTCGGTGGACATCCCCAAGCCCGGGCGGGCGCTCTCCTTGACGCTGCCGCGAAGAGCGGGGGAGCCCTACAACACCGTCGAGGTCACCGTCTCGACCGAGGGATTCCTCCGGTTCTTCGTCGCCGACGGCGGATCCAGCACGGCGGCGAACCGCAGCGAGTACATGGAGCGCCAGGCGCCTCTGACCCCCGAGGTGGTCAGGTTCTCGCTCCCCTCGGAGGGGTCGTCGGGGGAGCTGACGATCTTCTTCAACGCCATGACCCACGGGACCCGAGTGCACTCGGTGACGCTCTCTCGGCGGCCCGAGGCCGCCTCGGTGCCAAGCCCCCATGAAGCGCCACGGATGGTCGCCATCGGCGACCGGAGTCGCCCCTCGGTCGGGCTGCTCCCGGACGTCTCGCTCGTCGGGACGGTGGTCCCCCGCCAGGGGAGCCGAGTCCTGCTGTACGCGGCCTCGCCCTCGGGGCGAGAGGCCGAGGTGCGCCTCTCCATGGGGTCGGAGGCGGGCTCGCAGGAGCGCTCGGTGAAGGTCGGAGGGGCCGGGTGGACCCGGCTCGAGCTCGAGGCGCCTCCCTCGGCGCTGGGGGCCCCGTGCGAGGTACGAGTGGAGACCACGGGTGGGGGCGCGGTGGTCGTCAGCACGCTGCTTCACCGGGGCCTGCCTCGCTGGGAGGACCGGCCAGGCACCGTGCTGCTGGTCACCAGTGACACCCATCGAGCGGACCATGTGGGGTTCACCGGCGGCGAACGGGGCGCCTTGACCCCGGCGCTCAACGCGCTCGCGGCCAGGGGCACGGTCTTCGAGGACGCCATCTCCGCGACGTCCATCACCAACCCGTCCCACGCCTCGATCTTCACCGGGCTGCCCGTGAGGGACACCGGCGTCGTCGGCAACGTGGAGCTCCTGTCCGAGCGCGCCGTGACCCTCGCCGAGACGTTCCAGGCGGCGGGCTACCGGACGGTGGCGGCCGTCTCCGCGCGGCACCTGACGCCCTGGAGGAGCGGGCTCGGCCAGGGGTTCGAGGTCTTTGACTCGCCGTCCGGGGGCATGACCCGCGACGGGAAGGCCACCGCGGCGGCCGCGCGCGAGCTCCTCGCGGACGTGGGGCCCGACGAGGACGTCTTCGTCTGGCTCCACCTCTTCGATGTCCACGCCCCCTACCGGTCACGGGAGGGGATCACGGAGCGCTACTACTCCGGCGATCCATTCTCGGAGGCGCTCACCCGGATGGACCCGCGCGCCGTGGCCAAGTGGAACCGAAAGGTCCGCGATGCCGAGTACATCCTGGCCCTCTACAAGGGGGAGGTCACCTACCTGGACGGCCTCCTGGGGGAGCTGCTCGAGGCAGAGCCGCGCCTCGATCAGGGCCTCGTGGCCTTCACCTCCGACCACGGGGAGGCGCTCGGGGAGATCGGCCTCTACTGGACCCACAAGGGTCTCTACCCGAGCACGCTCCGGGTGCCGCTGCTGCTCGCCGGCCCCGGGGTCCCGGCGGGTCGAACGGTCCGTACGCCGGTGGAGAATCGCTCCCTGGCCAGGACGCTCCACCAGCTCGCCCTCGGCGAAGGGGGGAACCCGTTCCCGGGGCGTTCGCTCACGGACGCCGAGGTCATGGAGGACGGGCTTGAGGAACCCCGCTTCGTCCTCGGAGCCAACGCCCTCAGCGCAGGCGCCTTCGCGGGTCGGTGGTACCTGCTGCTGCACCTCGAGACCAAGGGGTGGGGCAACCCGCCCGGGCTGCCGGCGCACTCCATGGAGCTCTACGACCTCGTCGAGGACCCCGACGCCCTGGTGGACGTGAGCGACGAGCACCCCGAGGCGCTCCGGAAGCTGCGGGCCGGCCTCGTTCGCTGGCTGGTCAGCGCGGATCCGTCGGAGTCCCTCGCCGGCGGTGCGCCGACGGGGTCCGCTGTCCTCGAGGATGTGGCCGCCCTGGGCTACGCCACGGAGCAAGCCAGCGCCCTTGATGGGCGCTTGATCGACCCCGACTGCGAGTGCCCGCGCTGCGCGCCGTTCCGCTGACCGCGCGCTAGTCCTCGCAGGCGGAGGCGGGCTCCACCTTGACCGGTCCCGTGAAGGTCCACTCGATGCCCTCCGGCCCGCGGGTGGCCGTGAGCGTCGCGCCCTCGCCGGTGATGGTCACCTGGGCCGCGCGCTTGCGGACGCTCTTCAGGCCTCCGTCGGCCAGGATCCCCTGGGTGTCCTTGGGGCTGAAGAGGAAGACGTGGACGGGGGTGCCCACGGGGAGCGGGAAGGGGGCTCCCTCCTCCTTCGCCTTGACCATCCCCATGTACTTCCTGTTCACGCCGTCGCGATAGGACGGGCACCCGTCCGCCGCGTCGTAGAACTTGAACGCGCCGTTGCGCTCGCTGGCGCCGACCATGACGAGGACGTCCGCGGTCGAGTCGCTCGCGCCGTATCCACGGCGCGGGCCGTTGCAGGAGGCGGTGAGGAGGACGAGGAGCGTGAGGGCGGGGAGTAACAGTCTCATGGGCTTGGCCTGCGGGAGAGGGGGAGTCGCGGTTGCGCGCCCCCGATAGAGCCCGGGCAGGATAACTTCTCTCCTCCGCCGCCGAAGAGGCGCGCCCTCCCGAGCACCCGTCCCCCATCCGAACTCCGCCCCACTCCGAATCGATGGTCCTCCGAATCGCCATGTGGTCCGGGCCGCGGAATATCTCGACGGCGCTGATGCGCTCCTTTGAGGCGCGCCCGGACACGCACGTCTCCGACGAGCCCCTGTACGCGTACTACCTCGAGCGCACGGGCCTCGAGCACCCGATGGCCGGGGAGATCATCGCACGCCACGAGGCGGACTGGCGAGCGGTGGCCGCCGAGCTGACCGGGCCGACGCCCGCTGGCGAGACGGTCTGGTACCAGAAGCACATGGCGCATCACCTGCTCGAGGAGGTGGACCGCGGCTGGCTCACGGAGTTGAAGCACGCGTTCCTCCTCCGCGAGCCGCGGGCCATGCTCGCCTCGCTGGTGGACCGTCTGGGCAGCGCCACCCTGGCGGATACGGGTCTTCCCCAGCAGGTGGAGATCCACCGTTGGGTCCAGGAGCACACGGGGCAGGCGCCTCCGGTGGTGGACTCCGCGGACATCCAGAGCGCGCCGCGTGGGGTCCTCGAGAGGCTGTGCGAGGCCCTGGGGCTGCCCTTCGACGGGGCCATGCTCGCCTGGGAGAGCGGCCCGCGCGACACGGACGGCTGCTGGGGCCCGCACTGGTACCAGAGCACCTACAAGTCCACCGCCTTCAGCCCGCCCGTGACCCGCGGCCGGACCCTCGACCCCGCCTACGAGGCGCTCGCCCAGGAGTGCGAGGCGCTCTACGCCGAGCTCGCCCAGCACCGAATTCAGGCCTGATCCCGATCCCATGAAGCAGAGCTACGACCCGCGCAACGCGGACATCCAGGTCAACATCGACGGCAACCTCGTCCACCGAGACGAGGCCAAGGTCAGTGTCTTCGACTCCCTCGTGCAGGGTGGCGACGGCTGCTGGGAGGGCCTGCGCGTCTACCAGGGCAAGGTCTTCCGCCTCGACCACCACCTCGATCGCCTGATCCACTCGGCGAAGGCCCTGGCCTTCGAGGAGATCCCGTCCAAGGAGTCGATCCGCGCGGAGATCCGCAGGACCCTCGAGGCCAACGGCATGGACGACGGTGTCCACATCCGGCTGACGCTCTCCCGCGGGCTCAAGATCACCTCGGGCATGGACCCCCGCCTCAACCAGGCGGGCCCGACCCTGATCGTCCTCGCCGAGTACAAGGCGCCGGTGTACGACAAGCAGGGGCTTAACCTCGCGACGAGCTCCCTGCGCCGCTTCACCTCCGACTGCCTCGACCCGAAGATCCACCACAACAACCTCCTGCAGTCGATCCTCGCCAAGGTGGAGGCCAACGCCGCGGGCGCCGACGACGCGATCATGCTGGACATGCGCGGGTTCGTGGCCGAGACCAACGCGACCCACCTGTTCATGGTCGACGGCGGCGTGCTCGCCACCAGCCGGACCGTGGCGTGCCCCGAGGGGGTGACCCGCTCCACCGTGCTCCAGCTCTGCCGCGAGCACGACATTCCGCACCGGGTGGAGGACATCTCGCTGACGGAGTTCCACCGTGCCGACGAGGTCTTCTGCACGGGCACCATGGGCGAGCTCGCCGGCGTCACCCGCATCGACGGACGCACCATCGGGGACGGCCAGATCGGGCCGCTGACCCAGCGGCTCTCGGCCCTGTACGGGGAGCTCACTCGGCGCGAGAGCGAGCCCGTCTGAACCTGGCCTCCACCGCGAGGCCTCGCGACTCCGACCCTGAACCGAGACCGCCCGCCCCGGGCCAGGCCAGGGGCGGGCGGCGAAGGGTGGGGCGCGCCGAGGGGCACCTCACCGTGGGAGGGGAGCGGCTCCCCGGCGGGTCAGGCCTTGGCCGCGGCGAAGCGGGCGGCGACCGCGTCGAAGTCCACGCAGTTCCACCAGGCCTTGAGGTACTCGGGGCGACGGTTCTCGTACGTCAGGTAGTACGCGTGCTCCCAGACGTCGTTGCCCATGATGATCTTGTGGCCCTGGCTCATGGGGGTGTCCTGGTTCGGGGTGGCGACGACCTCGAGGCGGCCCTCGGGGTTCATGGTCAGCCAGACCCAGCCGGAGCCGAACTGCGTGGCGCCCTTGCCGTTGAAAGTCTCCTTCAGGTTGTCGAGGGAGCCGAAGGTGCTGTTGATCGCTTCACCCAGCTCACCGGTGGGCTCGCCGCCCTTCCCGGGGCCCATGATCGACCAGAAGATCGAGTGGTTCACGTGGCCGCCGCCGTTGTTCCGCACGGCGCCGCGGATGTCCTCGGGCACCGCGTCGAGGTTGGAGACGATCTCCTCGGCCGTCTTGGACTCGAGGTCGGTGCCCTCGATCGCGGCGTTGAACTTCGCCACATAGGCCCCGTGGTGGAGCCCGTGGTGGAGCTCCATGGTGCGCGTGTTGATGAAGGGCTCGAGGGCGTCGTGCGCGAAGGTGAGGGCGGGGACTTCGAAGGCCATGGGTGGGTTGGGGTCGGGATCGCCCGGGCGATCCGTAAGGGGGCGGGGGTGTTGATGGAGGGGAGAGGATCGCCCGTGCGGGCACATTTCTCAACCCTCGCCGGAAGGTCCGCGGGTGAGGACGCCCGGGAGTGGCCTGGCCGGGCCGCACCCGGGAGCTCGGTCGCCGTGGCGCCGCCTTCGCCCCCGTCCTGATTTGGGTTCCTCACCGGTGTCCATCGGGAACCTCCGGGTGGGTCCGGCCGGGGCGTTCGGCCGCGGTCTTGGGAACAACCGGGCGCAGTTTCGGTAATCGGGGCGCTGGCATACCCTTTCGGTAGTCGTCGACCCAAAGAGCTCTTCATGATCCACCCCCTCCTCCACGTTGCCCTCGCCATCGCAGGATCCGGCTCGAACCCGGCGGGCCCCGGAGGAGACGGATTCGAGTCGGCCAGGGACATCATCGAGAGCCGGTGCCTGAGCTGTCACGGGGGAGAGGGGCGGGAGAGCGGGCTGTCGTTCGCCGACGCCGCGACCTTCGGGGCCGGGGGCGCCCGCGGGCCGGCGGTCCGTTCGGACGACGTCGACCGGAGCCGCTTGCTCGAGGTCATCAGCTACCGCAATCCGGACCTGGCGATGCCGCCCTCGGGCCGCCTGCCGGAGGACGAGCGAGCGACCCTGGAGGCCTGGGTGCGCGCTGGGGCCCCCTGGCCGGAGGGAGACGCCGGGCGCCTCGCGGACCCCGCGGCTCACCCGATCGAGGCGGCCGAGATCGACCTCGACGCGGACTGGTGGGCCTACGGTCCGCTGGAGCCGGTCGCGGTCCCTGCGGGGGAGCAGGAGCACGCCGTGGACGCGCTGCTCGCCGTTCGCCGGGACGCCGCGGGGCTCCCCTGCGCCGGCGCGGCCGAGCCCCTCGCTCTCCTCCGTCGGGCCACCTTCGACCTCACGGGGCTCCCGCCCACGGTGGCGGAGCGCGAGGCGTTCCAGGGGGACGTGGAGGCGCGCGGCTTCGAGGCCGCATGGTCGACGCTCCTCGACCGGCTCTTCGAGAGCCCCCACTACGGCGAGCACCAGGCCCGGCACTGGCTCGACCTGGTGCGCTACGGGGAGACCAACGGGTACGAGCGCGACAACCCCAAGCAGAACATGTGGCGCTACCGCGACTGGGTCGTGCGCGCCTTCGACGCGGACCTGCCCTACGACCAGTTCGTGAAGCACCAGTTCGCGGGGGACGAGTACGCCGACGAGTTCGAGGACTCCCGCGACCGGGACCAGGCCATGCTCGCCACCGGGTTCTTCCGGCTCGGCGTGTGGGACGATGAGCCCGTGGACCGGCCCCAGGCCGCCGCCGACGGTCGGGCGGACGTGGTCGACACCTTCAGCCAGGTGGTCATGGCGACGACCATGGGCTGCGCCCGGTGCCACGACCACAAGGCCGACCCGATCACGCAGAAGGAGTACTACGAGCTCACCGCCCACGTGCGCGGCGTGCGCCACTACGGGGGCCGGCCCGAAGCCGACCTGATCGACCGCGCGGAGGACGGCGTGCGGCACGTGAGTGAGCGCGATGCGGACCTCGTGGCGGTGGAGCAGGAGATCGTCGCCGAGGCGCACCGGCTCGGGCTGGACGCCCCCGCGCCCGGGGCGCAGGTCGACGTCCTGATCCCCGACGCGCGCTCGGGGGAGCACCGCTGGCGCTACCGGTTCGGCGAGCCCGTCGATGGCTGGGAGATGCCGGGGTTCAACCACCACGACTGGAAGGAGGGCAAGGCCGGCTTCGGTCGCCGGGGGACCCCGAAGTCCGTGGTGCGCACGGACTGGCACGAGAAGTTCATCCAGCTGCGGACCACGTTCCGCCTCGAGGAGATCCCCGAGGCCCTGCGGCTGACGCTGCACTACGACGATGACGTGCGGGTCTACATCAACGGCCTGCTCGTGCTGGAGCGGACGGGGTACATCGTGGACTACGGCACGCACCAGCTGCCCCAAGCGGCCCGTGACGCGCTGGTCGTGGGCCGCAACGTGGTGGCGGTCTCCTGCTTGCAGGACTTCGGCGGCCAGTACATCGACATCGGGCTCGACACGGGGTGCGACCCCAACGCGGAGGGGGGGCCGGTGGCCCTCCTGGAGGCGGCGGCCGCGGAGCGGGCGGACGACGCCGAGCTGGAGCGGGGCCGTGACCTGCTCGCGCGCCGGGTGCAGCTGAAGGGCGAGCGGGTCAACAAGCCCTACCCAGCCCAGGTGGTCCGCGAGGTGGGGTCACGTCCCCCCGCGCAGCACATCAACCTGCGGGGCAGCGTCCATGCGCTGGCGGACGAGGTGGGCCCCGGGGTCCCCCTGGCCTGGGTCAAGGGGACGGCCGGGGAAGGCGAATACGCCGCGCCCCAGAACGGCCCCGACGGCGCGCCCACCAGCGGTCGGCGTCGGGCGCTGGTGGAGTGGATCTTCAGCGACGGCGTGCACCTCGCGGCGCGGGTGGAGGCCAACCGCACCTGGCAGTTCCTCTTCGGTCGGGGGCTGTGCCGCTCCACGGGCGACTTCGGCCGCCTCGGAGACCGTCCGACCCACCCCGAGCTTCTGGACCACCTGGCCGCCGAGCTCATCGAGCGCGGTTGGTCCCGCAAGTCCCTGCAGCGCTTCATCATGGAGAGCGAGGCGTACCGCATGGCGACGGTTGGCCCCGACGAGGCCCTCGAGGCCGACCCGCGCAACGATCTGTTCTGGCGCTTCAACCCGCGCCGGCTCACGGCGGAGGAGGTCCGGGACGCGATGCTCGCCGCCAGCGGCGAGCTCAACCTGCGCCGGCATGGCCCCAGCGTCTTCCCCCCGCTCCCCAAGGAGGTGCTCGCCACCTCGTCGCGGCCGGGCGCCGCGTGGGGTCGGTCCTCCAAGGAGGACTCGGTCCGGCGCAGCGTCTACATCCACGTGAAGCGCTCCCTGCGGGAGCCGCTGCTGGCGGTCCTCGATCAGCCCGACCCGGACATGCCGTGCCCTGAGCGCTTCCCGACCAACGTGCCGACGCAGGCGCTCCTGACCCTGAACGGCGAGTTCTCCCAGGTGCGAGCGGAGGCCTTCGCGGCCTCCCTCTCGGACCAGCAGGACCTCCGGGCGGCCCTGGCGGAGGCCATGGAGCGCGCCCTCTCGAGGACCCCCGACGGTGCCGAGCTCGACCGGGCGGAGGCCCTCGTCGAGGCCCTCGTGGAGGAACACGGCTTCGACCAACAGCGCGCCCTTGGCCTCTTTGCCCTCGGGCTCTTCAACCGCAACGAGTTCACCTGGCTGGACTGATGACCATGAACGAACAGCAACAACGAGAAGGCCAGGGGCGCGCGTGTGACATGAGCCGGCGGCAGTTCCTCTGGAACTCGGCCGGGGGCTTCGGCTCGGTGGCCCTGACCGGGATGCTGGGCTCCGAGTTCCTCGCGTCGTCCGCGAGCGCGGCCGCCGGGGGCCCGAACCCGCTGGCGGGAAGGCCGATCACCTCGGCGGCGCTGGGTCGCGCCAAGCACGTGATCTTCCTCTTCATGTACGGCGGCCCGAGCCAGGTCGACACCTTCGACTACAAACCAGACCTCTACCGGCTCGACGGCAAGACCGTCAGCGTCCCCACCTTCGGGCGCGGGGGCAAGCGGGATGGGGGCCGGGTGGTCGGCCCCAAGTGGCGCTTCCGCCAGTACGGCGAGTGCGGCAAGTACGTCTCGGACCTCTTCCCGCACGTGGGGACCCAGGTGGACAAGATCGCCTTCCTCCACTCCATGTACGCGGAGAGCCCGATCCACGGCTCGGCGCTCCTCAACATGAACTGCGGCCGCCTGATCTCCGGCCACCCCAGCCTGGGGTCCTGGGTGAACTACGGCCTGGGGACCATCAACAAGGACCTGCCCGGCTACGTCGTCATGCTCGACGAGGCTGGCGGCCCCATCAGCGGCGCCAAGAACTGGACCAACGGCTACATGCCCGCGTCCCTCCAGGGGGTGCAGGTGCGCTCCGAGGGGACGCCGATCCTCGGGCTCGATCGGCCCGAGGGGATGACCGACGGGGCGCAGCGCGCGCTCCTCGATCACCTCCGATCGGAGAACGAGGCCCACGCCGCGAGCCGGGCGGGGAACGAGCAGCTGCAGGCGCGCATCGAGCAGTTCGAGCTGGCCTACCGCATGCAGTCCACCGCCCCCGAGGCCGTGGACCTCGCCAGCGAGGACGAGGGCACCCGCGACCTCTACGGTCTCAACGACGAGAAGACCCGTCGCTTCGGCTCCAAGTGCCTGCTGGCACGGCGCCTGGTGGAGCGTGGCGTGCGCTTCGTGCAGGTGTACTCCGGCGGCGGGCACAACGACGACAACTGGGACGCCCACGGGGACCTGATCTTCAACCACACCCGTCACGCGGGCCGCACCGACAAGCCCATCGCGGGGCTGCTCATCGACCTCGAACGCCGCGGGCTCCTGGAGGAGACCCTGGTGGTGTGGGGCGGCGAGTTCGGGCGGCAGCCGACGGCGGAGTACGCCCAGGGCACGGGCCGCGACCACAACTCCTGGGGCTTCACCATGTGGATGGCCGGCGGCGGCATCAAGGGCGGCACCAGCGTCGGGCAGACGGACGAGCTTGGCTCGAAGGCCGTGGAGGACCGCTTCCACGTGCGCCGCCTGCACGCGACCATCCTTCACCTGCTGGGGCTCGACCCGAACGGGCTGACGTACTTCTTCAACGGCCTCGACCAGAAGCTGGTGGGGACCGAGGGCGCCGAGCCGATCCACGAGGTCATCGCGTGATCGGACTCATCCTCGCGGCCGAGGAGGCCGCGTTCACGGCGGAGCAGTGGGGCGAGTTCTACGCCCGACTCCACCCGGTGCTGCTGCACTTCCCCATCGGGCTGTGCCTCGCCGCGCTCTTCATGGAGTGCGTCGCGCTCGTGTCGCCCCCTGCCCGCAGCACCCGGCGCTGGATGTACGGGCTGCTGGCCGCCTCGGCGGTCTTCGCGGCCTCAAGCGGCTGGATGCTGGGGGAGGGTGCGGACTACTCCGGCGAGCTGGTGGACGAGCACCGGCGCTTTGGCGTGGCGGCCGCCGTCCTGTCGCTGCTGGTGGCGACCCTCGACCTCATGGGGCGCGGCCGACGGGCCGCCGCTGCCCGCGGGACGCTCGCGCTCCTGTGCGCCGGCGTGATCGGGACCGCGGGGCACCACGGGGGGATGATCACCCACGGGCGGACCTTCCTCTCCGCCGCGGCGCCCGCCTGGCTGGCGCCGTACCTGACGGAGGAGAGCGAGGGGACGTCCGCTCGATCCGCTTCCGCCGGGGCCGCGGAGCTCTCCGCCGGTCAAGGGACCCAGGGCGCCGCGCAGGGGGCGGCGCCCGTGGCAGAGGACGAGTCGGCAGCCGGAGGGCTGGACGACGACGCGGGCCTCGAGCACCTGGTGTCCACGTTCCGCGCGCGCTGCTTCGAGTGTCACAACGAGGACAAGTCCAAGGGCGGCCTGCGGCTGGATGAGCTCGCGGGCTGGGAGGACGGCGTGGACCTGGAGTCACCGGAGGACAGCGAGCTGCTCTACCGGGTGCTCCTGCCCCGCGATGATGTGGACGCCATGCCGCCCAAGGGCGCGGCTCTGGACGAGGCGTCGATCAAGGCCCTCCGTGGCTGGATCGACGCCGGGGCGCCCACCGACGAGCTCGGGGCGCTGCTGGGAGCGGCGGCCGTGGTGGAGGAGAAGCAGGCCGCCACGATGGAGGAGCTGCGACGGGCCACGGGGGCGCGCATCGAGCCCATCGCCGAGGACCTGCTCCTCCCCATGGAGGCGCAGCGGCTCGAGGTGAGCTGGCGCCACGTGGACCGGGCCCCGAGCCCCGCCCAGGTGGGCGCCCTGGCCCCCCTCGCCGATCGGGTGGTGGACCTGGACCTCGCCCGGGCCGGGGTCGGCGACGCGACCCTCGCCGAGCTGCCCCCGATGCCGGCGCTGAGCCGGATTCACCTGGAGAACACCGCGGTCACCGACGCCGGGGTCGCAAGGGTGACCGAGCGCGCGCCCTCGCTGTCCTACGTCAACCTCCACTCCACGGCGGTGACGGTGGAGGCGCTCGGGTCCCTCTCGAGTCTCCAGGGCCTCCGCCGCCTGGTGCTCTTCGGGACGTCCATCGACGCGGCCCAGGCCGGCGCGTTCTCATCACGGTCGCCGGGGGTCAATGTGACCCTCGACACCTCCCCGCCGGCGGTCTTCGCGGGCGGTCAGCCCCGCCGGATCCTGGCGGCGGACGCGAGCAAGGGGCGGGTAGCCCTCCTGAGGGAGATCGCCATCGGTCGGCCCGAGGTCCTGTGGGAGCGACCGGTCCAGGCGTTGCACGACCTGCAGTGGCTGGCGGAGACCGGTGGAGGACACGGTCGGGTGCTGGTGCAGGAGTCCTGGACGAGGATCGTCGAGGTGGACACCCGCACCAACGAGACCCTCTGGAGCTACGACGCTCGACCGAAGGACGGCGAGCGGGTCGAGATCCACTCCTTCCAGCGCCTCGGGGACGGGACGACGATGGTGGCGGAGTCTGGCCGGGGGCGCGTGGCCTTCGTGGACCCCGATGGGGAGGTGGTGGAGGCCTTTGACCTGACCCTCGATCAGCCGGATCCGCACCACGACACCCGGCTCGTGCGAGTCACCCCGGCCGGGACGTTCCTGGTGGCCCACGAGAAGGACGGCGTCGTGCGCGAGTACGACCGCGAGGGGTCGGTCCTGTGGACCTTCGACGTGCCGCTCTTCGACCAGGAGCCGGCGCCCGGTCACGGCCCCGAGGCCCACGGGGACCAGTGCTTCCAGGCGCTCCGATGCGAGGACGGGGACACGCTGATCACGACGGGGAACGGGAGCAGCCTGTTGCGGGTCTCGCCGGAGGGAGCGGTCCGGTGGCGGAGGTCATCGGCGGACCTCGACGGCATCCAGCTCGCCTGGGTGACCACCGTTCAGGAGCTCGACAACGGGAATCTCATCCTGGGGAACTGCCATGCCGGCGACCAGCAGCCGCAGGCCCTGGAATTGCGTCCGGATGGGGCCGTGGAGTGGGTTTTCAAGGACTTCGAGCGCTTCGGGAATGGGCTTTCAAACCTTCTCGTAATCGAGCCCACGGAGTAACTTCTGACGCTCAATCAGGCCGGGAGAACCGCGCGAACCTCGCGCCCAGGCCTGTGTGCATCTGCTTTCCCTGAACATCCCCCCATGAAGAAGATCATCGCTGCCGCCGCGCTCACGCTCGGCGCCACGGGCTGCCTCGGCCCGAACAACGCCGCCAACAGCCTCCTCAACTGGAACGCCGAGGTCTCGGAAACCGACGTTGTGAACGAAGCCATCTTCCTTGGGATGTACCTCATCCCCGTCTACCCGATCGCGTACGCCGCCGACATCGTGGTGTTCAACACGATCGAGTACTGGAGCGGTGGCAACCCCATCGACGCTCCGGGTGCGTTCCCCGGCTTCACGAAGAAGGGCGGCGACACGGAGTGAGTCTCGACTGACTCCAGCAGGCGAAGGGCGCGCCCTCCAGATCCGGGCTGGCGCGCCCTTCGCTCTTCGGGGGGATCGACCTCAGTCGACCGACCAGATCTCCCCGTCGTAGACCAGGTCCTTGAGGTCGCCGGCGCCCTTCGTCGCGATGGCGTCGTCGACCTGGGCGTTGACGCCGGTCTCGTAGATCGGGGCCTCGACCGAGCGCATGATCCCGACGGGGACCGGCATCTCCGGGTCGTCGCGCATGCCAGCGATCAGGACCGCCGGAGCATGGGAAGGGGTGTCCGGGCGCCAGACGTCGGCCTCGTCGGCGGCGCAGCGCTCGACCGTGAAGCCGTTGAAGCGCAGCCCCTTGTCGCGCTCGGCGCCGTAGATCATCGGCTCGCCTGCGGCGAGATCGACGGTGCGCTCAGGCCGGACCTTCTTCTCCACGGTGGTGGCGTAGAAGTCCTTGTTGAAGATCACGCAGTTCTGAAGGATCTCGATGAACGAGGTCCCCTTGTGCGCGGCGGCCGCCTTGAGGATCTTCGACATGTGCTTCTGGTCCTGGTCGATGGTCCGGGCCACGAAGGTGGCCTGGGCGCCGACGGCGAACTGAGCGGGCTCGAAGGGGCGGTCGATGGAGCCCATGGGGGTGGACTTCTTCTTCGTTCCGACCGGCGAGGTGGGGGAGTACTGCCCCTTGGTCAGGCCGTAGATCTCGTTGTTGAACATCAGGATGTTCACGTCGAGGTTGCGGCGGAGGATGTGGGCGAGGTGGTTGCCGCCGATGGAAAGGGAGTCCCCGTCGCCGGTCACGATCCACACGTCGAGGTCAGGGTTCGCGACCTTGACGCCCGTCGCGACGGCCGGAGCGCGGCCGTGGATGGTGTGGAACCCGTAGGTGTTCATGTAGTAGGGGAAGCGGCTGGAGCAGCCGATCCCCGAGACGAACACGGTCTTGGCGGGGTCCGCGCCGGACTCCGCCATGTGCTTCTGCAGGGCGTTGAGGATCGCGTAGTCCCCGCAGCCGGGGCACCAGCGCACCTCCTGGTCGGAGGCGAAGTCCTTCTTGGTGAGGGCGGGCTGAGCGGTGTCAGTCATGGTCGTGTTCCTCCTCAGGCTCCCGCGGTCTCGTCGAGGACGCGCTTGATCTCGGCTTCGACCTCGGTGACGAGGAAGGGCTGGCCGGTGACCTTGTTGAAGGGGATGTAGTCGTGGTCGGGGAGCTCGCCGCGCAGGAGGTATGTCATCTGCGCCACGTTCATCTCGGGGACCAGGACGGACTTGAAGCGAGAGAAGATCTCGTCGAGGCCGTGGGGTAGAGGCCACACGTGGGTCAGGTGGATCCGCGACACGCTCTGGCCCTTGGCGCGGGCGTTGTCGACGGCCTGCCGCAGGATGCCGACCGTGGAGCCCCAGCCGAGGACCAGCAGGTCCCCCGACTCGGCCCCGTCCACCTCGGGGGTGGGGATCGAGTCGGCGACGTTGCGCACCTTCTGGTGGCGCATGTCGGTCATCGCCTGGTGGTTGTCCGGGTCGTAGCTGATGTTGCTGCTGGGCGCCTTCTCGAGGCCCCCGATCCGGAACTCCATGCCGGGGGTGCCCGGCTTGACCCAGGGGCGGGCCAGCTTCTCGTCGCGACCGAAGGACTGGAAGTCCTCGGTCTTCTCCTCGGTGAACTGCACCGGGAAGGGCTCGAGCGAGTCCAGGTCCGGCAGGGACCAGGGCTCTGCGCCGTTGGCGATGAAGTTGTCCGACAGGAGGATGACCGGGGTCATGTACTGGACCGCGATCCGGCAGGCCTCGATGGACAGCTCGAAGGCGTCGCTGGGCTTGCTGATGGCGACGACCGGCATGGGGGCGTCGCCGTTGCGGCCGAAGATGCTGCTGAGGAGGTCCGACTGCTCCACCTTGGTCGGCATCCCCGTGGAGGGGCCAGCGCGCTGGACGTCGACGATGACCAGCGGGAGCTCGGTGGAGATCGCGAGGCCCATGGCCTCGCCCTTGAGGGCCATCCCGGGGCCGGAGGTGCCGGTCATGCCCAGGGTGCCGGCGAACGAGGCGCCGATCGCCGAGCAGATGGCGGCGATCTCGTCCTCGGACTGGATCGTCACGACGCCGTGGTTCTTGTAGCCCGCCAGGAACTCAAGGACGCTGGACGCCGGGGTGATCGGATACGAGCAGTACACAAGCTTGAGGCCCGCGAGGCGCGCGCCGGCCACGAGGCCGATGGCGAGCGCCTGGTTGCCCATGACGTTGCGGTAGGTGCCCGGCTGGAGCGTCGCCTTGGGGACCTCGTACTGGCCCTGGAAGAGTTCGCGGATGTCACCGGCGTTGAACCCCGCGCGCAGCGCGATCTGGTTGGCGGCGATCAGGTCGTCCTTGCCCTTGAACTTCTCCTCCAGCCACTCGAGCGTCGGCTCGAGGGGGCGGCTGTAGACCCAGTACATCAGCCCGAGGGTGTAGAAGTTCTTGCAGCGCTGCTTGTCCTTGTTGGAGAGCGGCGAGTCGGCCAGCGCCTCGGTGACGCGGGAGTTGATCCCCACCTCGATGACCCGGAAGCCGTCGAGCGTGCCGTCCTCCAGGGGGTTCGTGTCGCACTTGGCCTTCTTCAGATCCGTCGCCTTGAAGGCGTCGGTGTTGACGATGACGATCCCGCCCTTCTTCAGGGCGCCGATGTTGACCATCAGCGCGGCGGGGTTCATCGCGACCAGCACGTCGGGCTGGTCCCCCGGCGTGTGGATGTCCGACGAGCTGAACTGCAGCTGGAAGCCGGAGACCCCCGGCCGCGTCCCGACTGGCGCCCGGATCTCTGCGGGGAAGTCGGGGAGGGTCGCGAGGTCGTTTCCGAACAGCGCGCTCGTGCGCGTGAACTGGTTTCCGGTCACCTGCATCCCGTCGCCGGAGTCCCCGGCGAAACGAATGACGACGCGGTCGAGCTGCTGGAGGGGGAGCTCACCTGCGGAGGTGTCTTGGGCGGTCGGCGGAGTCATCGTTGGGCTGGGGCGTGGGCGCCGGAAAATCGCAGGAGAGGATAGGCCCGACCCCGACCCAGATGAGCCCCCTTCCGAACAGAAGCGGCGGCAATGCGTCTGGAACATCATCCAGACGCCATCTGAGGCGGGCGATGGGCCCCTGGGGGCCCCCTCAGGATCTCTGTTCGACGGGTCCGCCCGGGGAGAGGCGTCGCGCAGCCACGGGGGGCTCAGAACGAGCAGATTCGGGACCGGGTGCGCTTGCGCATCCCGCCCTGCAGGTCCGTCGCGCGGACCTGGGTCTCCAGGGACCGGTCGATGGCCTCGGCCACCAGCTCCGGATCGCAGCTCTCGGGCATCAGGAACGCGATCTCCGCGTCGTCGATGGCGCCGCAGGGCAGCTGCACGTGGAAGTCCACGTACAGGGTCTCGATCACCATGGTGAGCGCGAGGGCCGCGTCGGCCCGGCTGCGGATGCGGGCCAGGGAGGCGACCAGGGGGATCGAGGCCTTGACCCGCGCGTAGCCCTCGGGGGCCTTGGCCCAGCGGGCGCTCCAGGGGGCGCCGTCGATCAGGATGTACTTCGAGACCTCCATCCAGCGGCACTCCGGGGGAGCCGAGGGATTCTCATCGGGAGAATCAGCCTCACCGTCGGGCTCGGAGACGAGCCTGAACTGAGGCCGCTCGGTGCCGGTGGAGGGGCCCGAGGGGGCGCTGTGATCGTCGATGGGGTCGGACTCGGTCATGGGAGCGGTACCTTCAGCCTCACTGGTCGTCCAGATCGGCCCCGGCACTGAACCGGAATCGGGTCCTGAATGGCCCGAGAGGGCCCTCTCGCAGGCTCCTGTAAGATCCGGTCTGCGACCCCGACCCTCGATGCTCCTCCTTCAACACGCGACCTCGGCCCTTCCGCGACGAGTGCTGGCCCTTGTCCTGGCGCTCATGACCCTCTCCGGGGTCCTGGCGGCCGCTCCCCAGAACCGGGAGCTCGAGATCTCCTCGACGATCCGGCGTGAGGGGGACAAGACCCCCGTGGCGCTCTTCGAGGAGCTCGGCGCCCTCAAGTCCTCCCAGGCCTTCGGGGTGCTCGAGCGGTCACTCGGGCAGGTGAAGTCCGCCACGAAGTACCGCGCGATCTTCAGGGCGATGCGCCATTTCCTCCCGGACGAGGAGCTCGGCGAGAAGGCCATCCGGCTCACCCTCCGGTACGCCAAGGGTCGCGACGAGGTCGAGGCCCCGCAGGCGGCCACGGCCCTCGCGAGCTTCGGCCCGGCGGCCACGGAGGCGCTCCTCGAGCTGGCGGAGGAGGGCAAGCTCCCGGGCGCGCGCGCGAGCGCCCTGCGGGGGCTCCAGGCGGAGATCCTCGAGCGCGGGACGCTGGACCTGCTCGACCTGGTGCTCGAGTCCTGGATCACCCCTCGGTCGGGGACCCAGGCCCAGGCCTGCGCGATCATCAGCTCCTTCCGGGAGCTCGACGCCCTCAAGCAGATGGCGAAGTACGTGGGGGCGAAGAAGGGCAGCTACCAGATGCGCCAGACGATCCTCCTGGCCATGGGCTCCCACCCGTTCGGCACGAGCCCGGTGCTGGACGAGGGCGTTGAGCAGGTGCTCTATCGGGGGGTCCAGAGCAAGGACCCCCGGCTGCGCTACTACGCCCTCGACGCGATGGCGACCCGCGGCGGGACCGAGAGCCTCCCGGCCGTCACGCGGCTCACCAAGGACAGGGACCCTGCCGTGCGGCGCCTGGCCCTGCTGGTCGTGCTGCGCGGCACCTCCAACGCCAAGGGGGCAATGGGCCTCTCGCGGGCCTCGGACCCGGTCTCGCGCCAGGCGGCGGCCATCTTCCTGGCGGAGAGCTCCGCCCCCGGGGCCCTCGAGGCCCTGCACGCTCTGCTGGAGGACGAGGACTCCTCCGTTCGTGCCGAGGCGATCCGCCAGGTCGGGCGGCGCCGCGAGGTGGCCTCGATCCTGCCGTTGATCGAGTGCCTCTCCCGCGAGAACGGTCGGCTCCGCGGTGACGCCCACTTCGTACTCACGATGATGACCGGCATGGACCTGGGCTTCCGGGTGGGCTCCTGGCGGAGCTTCTGGCGGGACAAGGGCGACGGGTTCCAGATGCCGACCCTGGAGGAGGCGCGCAAGATCGCCGCGGAGCTCGCGGCGAACCAGAGCGAGGAGGGGATGTCCGCCGTCTCCTTCTACGGCTTGACGGTGATCTCCAACAGCTTCGCGCTGGTGGTGGACACGTCGGGGTCGATGACCGCCAAGGTCAAGGACGGCAAGACCCGGCTCGACATCGCGAAGGAGCAGATCAACGGCGTCATCAAGCGCATCCGAGATGGGGCGCTCTTCAACATCATCCCGTTCTCCGACAACGCCTTCCCGATGGAGGAGGTCCTGATCGAGATGGACGATTCGCTTCGCGAGGACTCGATGCTGTTTGTCGAGGGCCTGCGAGCAGGTGGGGGCACCAACGCCTACGAGGGCCTCGCGGCGGCCTTCGAGGACGAGTTCGTGGACACCATCTACCTGCTCACCGACGGCGTTCCGAACGGGGATCCGGTCGCGATCCGTGAGGAAGTCGCGCGCTGGAACTCGGTCCGCGGCATCCGGATCCACTGCATCTCCATCGGGGCCGCGAGCTCCTTCCTGAAGGGGATCGCAGAGGACTCAGGTGGAGAATACACGGAAGTAAAATAATCTAAAGTAGACTATTTGGTCCAGAGGCGCCCGTTCAGGCTCCTCAGGCGGGGTCGGGCCGGGCGCCGACTGGTACGCTCCCATTCCATGGAAGGCCCCGACCCCACGCCCCCCGGGGGCGAGACCAACGTCCTCCTCGAGGTCTTCCCCGGCGCCTTCCTCCTGGGCGGGATCACCGCGCTCGCAGGCGGAGCCCTGGGCGTCGCCTCCCGGTCCGCTGAGTTCGGAGAGCAGGCGCGCTCCATGGAGCAGATCGCCCTCGCGACGGGCTGGGTCGACCAGCTCGCCGAGGCCCTCTTCGCCACGACCCTGGCGATGCTCCTGGTGACCGCTGGCCGTCGATCGGGCCGCAAGCTGCTCCTCGGCGTGGGGGCGCTCGCCGCCGTCGCGGTCCTGCTCACCAACCTCACGGGGTTCCCGGCGGCCGACGCACGGCTGACGGCGGGCCACGTGGCCTGCGCCCTGGGCCTGGCGGTGGCGGTCATGGTGGTCGAACGGCTCCGCTTCCGTGGGCCCGTCGCCCTCGTGGTAGGCGTCGCCCTCGGCGTCCTCCCCACCTGGAGGGTCGCGGAGACGATCAAGGGCGGTGACGCGGGGATCCCCGTGCGCGTGGTCCTCTATGACCTCGTCGCAGCGCCGGACCTGTTCGAGACCCTCGAGGCGCGCGCCGACGCCCCCCCCGGACCCGGCGTGCTGACCCCAGCCGTGGACCAGCAGACCGACACTGGCGACAAGCCCGCCCTCGTCCTCCCGCCCCCCGCGGTGCAGCAGTTGACGGTCCCCAGGGCCGCCGGCGCCGTCCGCCTGATGGCCTCCGTTGGCGCCGACGCCTCGGTGATCCAGCGCCTGCCGGCGGGGCTCGAGGCCCTCAAGGTGAGGTACACGATCTCCGTGGACGGCGACGTGGCCTGGTCCGAGCTGGTGGAGCACCGGCGCATGCCCGCGGGCGTCTGGGACACCTCCGTCTTCCAGTGGCGGCACATCGTCAGCGCGGACGGCCCCGGGATCTCGGTCCGGGGTGGCCAGGTCCTGCGCTTCGAGACGGCCCTCGTGTGGGACTCGGAGGAGGAGCGGGTGCTGGTCGAGGGCCTCGACGGAGCCGCGCTTCGGCTCGGCTTCGGCGGCGTCACCCTCGAGAAGGAGTTCCGTGAGCCTCGCCAGCTCGCCACCCCGGAGGCGCCCAACATCGTCTACGTGGTCATGGACACCCTGCGGCGCGATCGGCTCGGGCTGTACGGCTACGAGCGCCCGACCACCCCCCGCCTGGACGCCTTCGCCCGCGAGGGGCTCGTGTTCGAGGACGCCTACACGACCTCGAGCTGGACCTGGCCCTCGACCGCGTCCCTGTTCACCGGTCGGCTGCCCGACTCCCACGGGGTCAAGAGCTCCAAGGCCTGCACCCTCAGCCAGCGCCTCCCCACCCTCGCGGAGGCCCTGCAGGCGCGCGGCTACACCACCGCCGCATTCGTCGGGAACCCGATCGTCGAGCCCAACCGCTACTTCGACCAGGGCTTCGAGACCTTCGAGGTGGAGGTGCCGAAGTTCCGGATGAGCGACGAGGTGATGCCCGCCGCCCTGGAGTGGCTGGATGTGCACGCCCCCGTGCGCTTCTTCCTCTACCTGCACCTGGTGGACCCCCACACGCCCCACCGACCCCACCCCGAGGAGGCCGCGCGGCTGAGGCTCCCTCTGCCCCCCGACGGCTGGCCCGAGCGGGGCCTCGACGGGGTCCCCTCCGATCCGGCCCCGACGCCCCAGATCAGCGACTACTCGAGCCAGCTCTACGACGCGAGCGTCGCCACCGGAGACCGATGGTTCGGCGCCCTCCTGGATGAGCTGGAGCGCCTCGACCTCGACCAGCGCACCATCGTCGTGTTCACGTCGGACCACGGGGAGGAGCTCTTCGAGCACGGCCGGCACGGCCACGGTCACGAGGTCTACGACGAGCTCGTGCGCGCCCCCCTCGTGATGCGCGGTCCGGGGATCCCCGCGGAGCGGCGCTTCGGCGTGGTCTCCAACCGCCACGTCCCCACGACCCTGGCGGCCCTCGCGGGGGCGACGCTGCGGACGCCGGGGGTCCAGGTTCAGCTCGTCGACGACCAGCTCCCCGACGAGGCGCTCTTCGAGACCTCGAAGGGCCTGTGGGGCAAGGCCCGCTATCAGCAGCTGTTCGGACTCCGGCGCGGCTCCACCACCACCCACCTGCGCGTGCGGGCCACGCCCGAGGAGCCCCTGGGGCCCCGGACCGCCGCCGAGGGCGACCTGCGCCTGTTCGACGTGGTGGCAGACCCGGGACAGGAGCGCGACCTCGCGGGCGTTCACCCCGCACGGGCCGAGCGCGGGGAGCGCAGGATCCGCGAGCTCGTCGAAGAGGCGATCGAGTCCCGCCCGCCGCTGGTCCTCGGCGTCGGCGCCCAGGGGCAGCAGCAGCTCGAGCAGATCGGATACGCCGACGGGCGCGACCGCTGAGCGGCCGCGCCCGTCGGGCGGTGCCTGGTTCCGATCGGCCGGCGCCGGGCCTCAGCCGGCCGGGAGCGCCGAGGTGAGGTGATCCACGATGTCCATCTTGGTCAGGATGCCCACGGGGTGGTGGTCGTCGTTCACCACGACGCCGACGCTCTCGCGGGAGAACATCTCCAGGAGGCTGCGGGCGGGGTCCTTCTCGTGGACGGTCTCCACGTTCCGGAACATCATCTCGGCCACCGTGGCGGTCAGCTGGGCGCGCCCGTCGACGATCCGGCGCAGGAGGTCGGACTCGGTCACGATGCCCACGAGGCGGCCGCCCTCCACCACGGGGAGCTGGCTGATTCCGGCCTCCTTCATGCACTCGATGGCCTCCCTGAGGGTCTGGTCGCCGCTGGCGGTGATGATCTCGCGGGCGGGGAGCCGGCCGATGAGCGAGCCGCAGGAGTCCTCCTCCCAGGACGGCTCGGTGAAGCCGTGCTGCTTCATCCAGGCGTCGTCCATGAACTTGGTCATGTAGTTGCGGACGCTGTCGGGGAGGATGACCACGAAGGTCTTGCCCGGGCCCACGCGCTCGGCCACCTCGACAGCCGCGGCCATCGCGGTCCCGCAGGAGCCGCCGCAGAGCAGCCCCTCCTCGCGAATGAGGCGCCGCGCCATGAGGAACGAGGGGTGGTCCTCGCTCTTCACCCACTCGTCTACGAGGTCGCGGTCCAGCACGTCGGGGATGAAGTCGTAGCCGATGCCTTCGACCTTGTAGGCGCCGATCGGCGCCGGTCCGGCGAGGATCGAGCCGACGGGGTCGACGCCGATGATCTGGACGTTCGGGGCGTCTTCCTTCAGGCGGCGTGCGCAGCCGGAGAGCGTCCCGCCGGTGCCGGCGCCGGACACGAAGTAATCGAACTGGCCCCCGTCGGTCTGCTCGAGGATCTCCACCGCGGTCCCCTCGTAGTGGGCGAGCGGGTTGTGCTCGTTGGAGTACTGATCGAGGATGTGCGCGTTGGGCAGCATCTTCTGCAGCTGCTTCGCGACGCCGATGTGGCTCTCGGGTTCGTCCCAGGCGGCATCGTTCGGGGTGCGGATGATCTCGGCGCCGAGCGCCTCGAGGACCACCTGCTTCTCGCGGCTCATCTTCTCCGGCATCGTGATGATCATCCGGTAGCCGCGCACCGCGGCCGCCAGGGCCATGCCGATCCCGGTGTTGCCTGAGGTGGGCTCGATGAGCGTGTCACCCGGCTTGATGCGCCCGGACTTCTCGGCCTCCAGCACCATGCGCCGCCCGATCCGGTCCTTGACGGACCCGCCAGCGTTCATGAACTCGCACTTCACGAGGAAGCGGCACCCGGTCTCCTTGCCGACCTTCTGGAGTTCCACCAGGGGCGTGCAGCCGATGGCGTCGAGGATGGATGTGAGGGGGCCCATGGGAAGCGACCTGGGCGCACGGGGCGCCGTTAGATGGGGGGAGGGTTGCGCGGCCGGCGACGGGCGTCGCCGTTGTCCGCGGCAAAGTGTAGTGGGCGCGGGTCCGGGCGGGATGGCTCAACGTGGGCCGAGGAGGACCTGGACGCATCCCCGATCGTCCAGGGCGGTGGAATAGACCTCGATGGACGTCTCCGCGGCCTCCTCCGCGTCCCCCGCGGGGGCCCAGGTGCAGCGGCCCGAGTCCAGGGAGTAGCGCCAGCGGTGCCAGGGGCAGGCGATCTCCCCGTCCGCGCTCGAGCCCTCCCAGAGCGGTCCGTCGAGGTGGGGGCACCAGGCGTCGATGGCGACCACCCGCTCCCCGTGCCTCACCAGGGCCAGCTTGCCGTGCGGGCTCTCGACCAGCGTCGGGGCGCGGTCCGTCACCGCCGCGGCCTCGACGTCGGTGGCGAAGACTTCGGGGCCCCGGGGTTCGTGCTCGGTCATGCCGCCAACGTATGTTCCTGCGAGCGATGCCCCAAGACACGTTCGTGACCAAGGTCCCCAGGGGCCAGTTCGCCGCCCTCCGTGCGCGGCTCTCCGGCGGTAGCTTCGAGTATCGCTCCGTGCCCCACGCCGAGTTCAGCGCCAAGGGCGACGGCGTGGTCGCGACCCTCTACTCCTCGGGGAAGTTCGTGGTCCAGGGCGCCGACCCGGCGGCCTTCGTGGCCCGCTGGACCGACCTCGACCCGGGCGCTCGCGCGGCGCCCAAGGCGCGCAAGCCCGCGCGCGTGGACGAGCCCCTGGACCTCGACCCGCCGGTGACGGGCAGCGATGAGGCGGGCAAGGGGGACTACTTCGGGCCGCTGGTGGTCGCCGCCGTGCGCGCGGACGGCGACATGCTGGCGCGGCTCGAGGAGTGGGGCGCGGCGGACTCGAAGACCCTCACCGACGGTCGCGCCCTCAAGCTCGGCGCGAAGCTGCGCGACGAGGTGCAGTACGCCGTCCGCCGCGTGGACCCCAACGAGTACAACGCCCTCTACCCCGAGTACCCGGCCCTGAACCCCATGCTCGCGGACCTCCACGCGGAGGTGATCGGCCAGCTGGCGCAGCCCGGGGAGAACGTGCTCGTCGATCAGTTCGAGCGACGCGGGCTCGTACGGGGCCGCCTCGAGCCCCTCAAGATCCGGCTCACCGAGGTGCCGCGGGCGGAGCGTCACGCGGCCGTCGCCGCCGCCAGCATCATCGCCCGGCAGGAGTTCCTGCTGGGCCTCGCCGAGCTCTCCGAGGACTTCGGCGTGCCCCTGCACAAGGGCGCGGGTGCGCCCACCGACGCGGTCGGCCGTCGCCTCGTGGAGGAGCAGGGGGAGGAGGCGCTGCGCGGCGCCGCCAAGCTCCACTTCAAGAACACCGGGAAGATCCTCGACCGTCTGTAGGTGCCGCCCGGAGCGGCCTGCACCTACATTCCGAGCCCCATGGGCCCCCTGTTCTCCGTCCTCGCTGCGCTGGTGGCGCTCACCCTCGCCCAGGCCGGGCTGGGGGCCACCGAGCCGCGCCCCGAGGCCCTCGTCTTCGGGCTGCTCCTGCCCCACGGGATCGGGCTCGCGGCGAGGCGTGCGTCCCTGCGGGGGCAGACGACCCGGGCCCGGCGCCTCGAGCGGTGGCTCGCCGGCTCGGGCTGGATGGGGTACGCGGTCCTCGTGCTGGGCGCGGGGTGGCTGGGGTCGATCCGGCAGTGGACGGGGCTCGCCCTGGACCTGGACGCGTGGCCGGACCTCGGCCTCCTGCTCGCCATGGCGCCCTTCGGGCTCTTCGAGCTCTCCGCGATCCACGCCTCCGCCCGGGTCCACGGCGGCACGCCCCTGATGCGTCAGCAGCTGCGGCGCTTCCAGATGAGGTTGTTCCTCGCGTGCTGCGCCCCGATCGTCCTCTTCGTGCTGCTCAGCGTGGCGGTGGGGCAGAGCCAGTGGCTCCGCACCGAGGTGCAGTACGTCGGCGTGGCGTCCTTCGCGTTCACCGCCCTCATGGTGGCGGCCCTCGGGATGCTCCTGCCGCGCCTGCTCACCTGGTCCTGGGACACCCTCCCGTTCCCCGACGATGCCCGGCGGGAGGCGCTGGACGTCGTGGCGGAGCGCGCAGGGTTCCGCCCCGGGCGGCTGCTGGTCTGGCGCACGGGCGACCTGATGGCCAACGCCGCCATCGTCGGGTTCCGGGCGCGCGGGCGGGCTGTGCTCTTCTCCGATCACCTCCTCTCGCTGCTCAACATGCGCGAGCTCGGCGCCGTCTACGCCCACGAGATTGGCCACGCCCGTTGCCGCCACGTGGGGGCGTTCATCGCCTGGCTCGCCGCCCTGGTCTTCCTGGGCGACGTGCTGTACCGGGAGGTGCTCGACGGGCAGTCCATCTGGATCCAGGCGGCTGTCGGGGCCGGACTCCTGGGGGCCTGGTACGTGGGCTTCGGGTGGCTCTCTCGACGCTTCGAGCTGGAGGCGGACCTCTTCAGCCTCGAGATCCAGGGGGACCTCGCGGCGCTCGTCAGCGCGCTGGAGCGGGTCGGGGGCCGGGTCCGGGACGTGGCCAGCTGGCGGCACTTCAGCCCCTCCCGCAGGGTGGCCTTCCTGGAGCGGTCGCTGGTGGACCCCGGCTTCCGTTCGGCGTTCAAGGGCAGGATGGTCCGGCTCCGGCAGGCGGGCGGAGCCGCTGCCATGGTGGGCTTGCTCGCCCAGGCGCTCTCGCTCGGCGCCGGCCTCCCCGCCGACCGCGCGGTGGTGCGCCTCGCGCGGGGGGAGTACGCCGCGGCCCAGGCCTCCTTGCCGGGCCTGAGCCAGGAGGACGAGCTGGAGCTCCAGCCCCTGGTGGGCGCCGCGCTGACCCTCCCCGATGCCACCGCGTCGGCGGTGGCGGTGGCGCTGCAGGCGGCCCTCCAGGCGGGCCAGATGGAGCGCTCCTGGGCCCTCGCTCAGCTGGCCGAGCTACGTGACGTCGAGGGGGCTCGCCCGCTGGTCGACGTCCTCGAGCGGGCGCGCGAGGGGGACGAGGTGGGGGCCCGCGCCGAGGCGGAGGCCATGGAGGGCGGCTGGGGGCCCGACCTGCGGGAGGCGCTCGGCCGCCGGGAGCCCCATGGCGGGGCGCCGGGGCTTCGGCCGTCCGGCGCTCAGGAGTAGCGGAGTCCGTTCTTGCGGGTGTGGGTGAGGGGCGCGGCCTCTCCCTGCAGGCAGCCGGCGTCGACCACGCCGAAGACGACCACGTGGTCCCCCGCGTCGTGCTCGCCGGTCACGCGGCACTCCAGCCAGGCGAGGGCGTCCGTCAGGATCGGCGTGCCACCCGGGGCGGCGCCGTGCTCCACGTCGTCGAAGGGGGAGCCGTCGCCGGGGCCCTTGAAGAAGGGCTTCATCAGCCCCTTGTCCTCCTCACCGAGGACCGAGATCCCGAAGCGCTGCTCCCGTCGCACCTGGGCCAGGTGCTCGCGGTCCGCGCCGATGGCCACGCAGACCGTCGGGGGCGAGAGGGCGACTTGCTGGACGAAGGAGCCCAGGAAGCCCAGGGGGGCGCCGGACTCGTCGCGGGTGGTGACGATGAAGAGCCCGCTCGACACGCGCCCGAGGGCGGGCCCGATGGCCTCCATGGAGGTGGTTTCCTGGGTCGACATGGGCGCATCCTGACAGACGCGGCTGCCGCGCGCCTCCCCTTCCGGGCGGAGGGGAATCACCTTGCCCGTCCGAAGGCGCCCGGTGAGAATCGCAGCGCACCGCCATGACTGACCCCTCCACGCCCCTCTCGACCTTCGAATGGACCCCGCCGACCGCCGGCATCCCCCAGGCGGAGAGCGAGGAGCCCCTCGGGGAGCGCCTCGGCTCCCTGGTGGAGGACCGCGCCGCGTCCGCCGCGGAGGTCGTGCGCCGCGCCGCGCGCGCCTGTCACGGCTGGCTGGTGGAGCCCTCCTGCGCGGACGCCGGCGTCGGCACCCGGCTCCAGCAGGGGCTCGGAGAGCTGGTGGAGTCCCAGGGCTGGCGGGCGCCGGTGGACCGGTTCCGTGCGTCCCTCGCCGCGGTCGAGGACAGGATCACCGATGACGGCAGCCCGGCCCTGCGGGAGGCCCTCGCGGCCGAGTGCGCGCTCTGGCTGGAGACCGCCGAGACCCTCGCGGGACCGGGGTGGGAGGACGCCGCCGAGCGGCCCCGCCTGCGCCTCCCCGATCGTGGGGACTGCGCCCGCCCCCTCCTGGACGGCCGGGCGGGCGTCGAGGCGGGCGAGGTCTTCCTCGTGCATGGCTGGTCGGAGACCGTCGCGCGGGGCCTCGAGCTGGTGCAGGCCAGGGGCTTGGCCCCCGAGGTCATCGTCTCCGAGGGGGGGCCGGACCTGGGCGGTCGGCGCCTGGCCCGCCGGCTGGTGGCGAGCGGGATGAGGGTCCGATTCGTGTACGACGCGGCGCTGGTCGCCGCCGTCCGTCGGGCGGACCGCGTCTGGCTGGGCACCGACGCCCTGGGGACCGACGCCTTCCTCGGCCGCGTGGGGACCGGGGCCCTGGTGGAGTGTGCCCGGGAGCTGGGCGTGACCACCACGGTGCTGGCGACCACCGACAAGCTCACGCCGGGCGGAGACCTCACGCTCCCCGACTGGGCGGCGGGCGAGGCCTGGCACCTCTGGGAGAGCGCCCCCAGGGACGTCGAGGTGGAGGCCCAGCCCTTCGAGTCCGTGGGATTGGAGTGGGTGGACGGGGTCGCGACCGAGGTCGGGCTGATGCTCCCCGGCGACCTCCGGGACGCGCCGCTCCGGGCGATCTGAGGCCCCCCCTCGGAGCCTCCGGACATGGGCCCGGAGGACGCTCCAGCCGGCCGCAGTCAGGGCGCCGCCGATGGTCGATCCTGGAGGGCGCCAAATCCCGCCAGAACGCCCATGGAATGGCCTCTGGGGCCTAGCCGCGCACCTCTCCAGGGCGGATAATGGCGCCCCCTGCTGGGCCCCGCTGATGGCGCCCGACAGCCCGCTATCTCCGCCGCGCCCGAAGGGGACGGGGAGACACTCTCCCGGGACCAACCATGACCGATACGGAAGCACCCCAGTTCGGGGGCAACACGACGCCGCGCTCCATCGAGAAGGAGATGAAGGAGTCGTACCTCACGTACGCCCTTTCCGTCATCCATTCGCGCGCGCTCCCCGACGTTCGCGACGGCCTCAAGCCCTCCCAGCGACGGATCCTGGTCGCGATGAACGACCTGAACCTGAGCCCGCGGGCCAAGTACAGGAAGTGCGCCAAGGTCGCGGGCGACACGTCGGGCAACTACCACCCCCACGGGGAGTCGGTCATCTACCCGACCCTGGTCCGCATGGCCCAGGACTTCTCCCTGCGCTACCCGCTGGTGGACGGGCAGGGGAACTTCGGCTCCATCGACGCGGACCCGCCGGCGGCCATGCGTTACACGGAGGCGCGCATGGCGGGGATCACGATGGAGGTCCTGTCCGATCTGGACAAGGAGACCGTCGACCTCGAGCCCAACTACGACGAGACGCGCATGCAGCCCACGGTGCTGCCCTCGCGCTTCCCGAACCTGCTCTGCAACGGCTCCGACGGCATCGCCGTCGGCATGGCCACGAGCCTCCCGCCGCACAACCTGCGCGAGATCGGCGCCGGCCTCATCGCGCTCCTCGACGACCCGGACCTGCCGGAGGATGAGCTCTTCAGCCTCGTCCCGGGCCCGGACTTCCCCACGGGCGGCACCATCATGGGCCGCAGCGGCATCGTCCAGGCCTACCGGACCGGGCGCGGCCTGGTCCGCGTCCGCGCGAAGTACCACATCGAGGAGGAGAAGGGTCGCGAGGAGATCGTCTTCACCGAGATCCCCTACCAGACCAAGAAGGGCGGTCAGGACTCCGGGATCATCGCCAAGATCGTTCAGGTCGTGAAGGACGGCCGGATCACCGGCATCTCCGACGTCACGGACTACTCCAGCCGCGACGGCATGCGGCTGGTGGTGAAGATGAAGAAGGGCGAGGACCCCCATGTGGTCCTCAACCTGCTGTGGAAGTTCACCCCGCTCCAGAGCACCTACTCGATCATCAACCTGGCGATCGATCGCCGTCAGCCGCGCACGCTCTCCCTGCGGGAGCTGATGAACGCCTGGCTGATCCACCGCCGTGACGTGATCCGGCGCCGGACCAAGTACCTCCTGCGCAAGGCCGAGGAGCGCAAGCACATCGTCGACGGCCTGCGCATCGCGGTCGACAACATCGACCGGGTGATCGAGATCATCCGCGGGTCGGCCGACCGCGACACCGCCAAGAAGGCCCTCGCGGCGGAGTTCAGCCTCTCGGATCGCCAGAGCCAGGCCATCGTTGACCTGCGCCTGGGCTCGTTGACCGGGCTCGAGCGCGACAAGCTGGAGGCCGAGCACGCCGAGCTGGTGGCCCGCATCGCGGACCTCAAGGACATCCTGGAGCGCGCCGAGCGCGTCACGGAGATGATCCGCGAGGACCTGGTGGAGGTCGTCGAGAAGTACGGCGACGAGCGCCGGACGCAGATCAGCCTCGAGGAGGTGGACGGCAGCGTCGACATCGCCGACCTCATCACCGAGGACCTCACCGTCGTCACCTTCTCCCGGGACGGGTACGTCAAGCGCATGCCGCTGGACACCTACCGCACCCAGGCCCGCGGCGGCCGCGGGATCCGCGGCTCCGAGGCCAAGGAGGGCGACGTGCTCAAGTCGCTGTTCGTGACCTCGACCCACGACTACCTGCTGTTCTTCTCGAACTACGGTCAGGTGTTCTGGAAGAAGGGCTTCCAGGTCCCCGAGGCGGGACGGAACTCGAAGGGGCGTGCGATCACGAACCTGCTCAAGCTCCGGGACGGCGAGGCGATCCACACGATCCTGCGCGTGCCCGAGTTCGACGAGGAGCGCTTCATCGTTTTCGCCACCCGTAACGGCGTGGTCAAGAAGACCAAGCTCGAGGCCTACTCGCGCCCGAAGAAGGGCGGCATCCGCGCCATCCTCGTGGACGAGGACGACGAGGTCGTCTCCGTCCGCCTCGCGCGGCCCGGGGACACGGTGATGCTCTCCATGGCCAGCGGCCGGGCGATCCGCTTCGATGAGTCCGGCGTGCGCGCCATGGGTCGCTCCTCCAGGGGGGTCAAGGGCGCCAAGCTCCTGGACGACGACCGGGTCGTCGGCATGGTCGTCGCGGAGCCCGACGCGTTCTTGCTCACGGCCTCGGTCAACGGATACGGCAAGCGGACGCCGCTCTCCGACTACCCCATCAAGGGGCGCGGGGGCCAGGGCGTCATCGACATCCGGACCACCGAGCGGAACGGCAAGGTCATCACGGCCAAGTTCTGCCGCGAGGAGGACGAGGCCATGTTCATCACCGAGAGCGGCATGATCGTGCGGACGTCCATCGCGGACATCTCCACGGTGGGCCGCAACACCCAGGGGGTGCGGCTCGTGAACCTCAAGGATGGGGACAGCCTCGTGTCGGTGGAGATCATCTCCAGCGCCGACCTCGAGCGGTTCGCGGACGAGCACGCCGAAGGGGAGGCTGGCGACGGCGACCTCGACGCGGGCTCCAGCAGTCCCGACGATGCGGCCGCAGGCGACCCGACGGACGCGAGCGGCGAGAGTGACCCCGAGACCCCCGCGGAGGATTGACATGTCCCTCGAGCAGACCATCAACGACGACCTCAAGGCGGCCATGAAGGCCGGCGACGCCCTGCGCCGGGACACCCTCCGGATGCTCATCGCGGCCATGAAGAACGAGCGCATCGAGCGGGGTTCCGACCTCGACGAGGCGGGCGTCATGGCCGTGGTCCGGCGCGGCGTTAAGTCGCGCAAGGACAGCGCCGAGCAGTACCGCGCCGGGGAGCGACTCGACCTGGCGGAGAAGGAGGAGGCGGAGATCGCCGTGCTCGAGGGCTACCTGCCGCAGATGCTCGATGAGGCGGCCACCGCCGCCATCGTCGAGCAGGCCATCGCGGACACGGGCGCCACGGAGAAGTGCGACATCGGCAAGGTGATGCAGGCCGTCATGGCCAGCCACCGGGATGTCATCGACGGCAAGCTCGTCAATCGCCTGGCGGCGGCGCGGCTCTGAGGGCGCGTCCCGCTACATAACCCCTACCTGCGCGGGTGGACATCGGCGCTCCGTACCGCCGGAGCCTGTCGATTTGGGTAACCTCGGGAGGTCCCCCCTTTCCGAGACATCTACCCATGAGATTCAAGTCCATCCTGGGAGTCGCGCTGATTCCCATGGTCGCCTACGCGGCCAACCCTGTCGTCGGGGAGGCGCCCACCGCAGCTGTGGTGGCGCCCTCCGTGGACGACTTCACCGCCCTTGACGCGGAGTTCGACGCCGCGCTCGTCGAGTACACCAAGGAGCTGACGGCTGCGGACAAGGCCGCGCGCCGAGAGCTCCGGGCCAACTCGCCCATCAACCGCTACTGGCCCCGCTTTGAGGCGATGTCCAAGGCGGGCGAGGGGCGCGCGACGCTCTGGCTCGTGGAGCACATCAAGGAGAACCGCGACGTCCGCTCGAAGGACCGCGGCGCGGTGCTGACCCCGCTGTACCAGTCGATCATCGACAACCACGCCGACGCCGAGTGGTTCACGGGCGCCGTGAAGAGCCTCGCCGCGAACAAGAAGTACGTCGGCGCTGAGGCCTCGATCGCGATGCTCGAGAAGGCGGCCAAGACCGCCAAGTCGGACAACGCCAAGGCCGCCTCGCTCTTCTTCGCCGCCTCCATCATTGGCGACAGCGACCCCGAGCGCGCCCAGAAGTGGATGGACGAGATCAGCGAGAAGTACTCGAACACCGTGTACGGCACCGCTGCCCGCGCCTCCAAGGCCACGCCCGAGGACTCCGAGGTCGGCAAGGTTGCCCCCACCTTCGTGGGTGAGACCATCGACGGCTTCCAGTTCTCCCTCGAGGACTACCGCGGGAAGGTGGTCGCCCTCGACTTCTACGGGTTCTGGTGACCCCCCTGCAGGCGCGGCATGCCGCACCTGAAGACGCTCGTTGAGCGTCACGAAAACGACCCCTTCGCTCTCATCGGAATCAACACCGACGACGCCCCCGAGGCGTACCACGACGGTGTCAAGGAGTTCGGCCTCACCTGGCTCAGCGCCTATCAGGGCCAGGCCATGACGCCGATCTCGGACCTCTACAAGGTCCGGGGCTACCCGACCTACCTCGTGCTCGACACCGACGGCACCATCGCCTACCGCGGCTACGACGGGACGGCGATCGACGCGGTGGTCAAGGACCTCCTGGCCAAGGCCAAGGACAAGTAGCGAGACATGGGAGACCGTGGAATCGGTGCGGGGCGCCTCGGCTGGCTCGCCCTCCTGCCGCTCCTCGCCGCCGCGCAGCTCGCGCAGGACGACGAGGGCCCCCCTCCGATCCCCCGGGACTCCCTCCCCACCCCCTTCGTGCGCACCGCGCCCCTCGGCGTGGAGGAGCTCGCGGAGGGGTTCGGGGCCTCCCAGGAGGTCTTCGACCTGGGCCGCCGGCTCTTCTTCGACCCGGTCCTCTCCCCCAAGCGCTCCGTGGCGTGCGTGTCGTGCCACCAGCCGGAGCTCGGCTTCGCGGATAACCGCAAGCTGTCCCGCGGCATCGAGGGCTACCTGACGCGCCGGAACGCGCCGTCGCTCCTCAACAAGGGGCTCAGCGACAACGTCCTCTGGGACGGTCGAGCGGCGACCCTCGAGGAGCAGGTGCTGATGCCCATCGAGAATCCCGAGGAGATGGGCCTCGGCAAGGCCGCCGCGGTGAACCGGCTGGCGAGCGACCCCTCCTACGCGGCGCAATTCAAGGCCGCCTTCGGGCGTGAGGTGGACGCCGACGCGCTGGCCGCCGCCCTGGCTGGCTTTGTCCGTGGACTGACGGCCGGCGACTCCCCCGTGGACCGCTTCCGGGACGGCGACGTCGAGGCGCTCTCGGCGGACGAGGAGGCGGGCCTGTGGATCTACGAGGGCAGGGGGCGCTGCTGGCGATGCCACAACGGGCCGAACTTCAGCGACGAGTCGTTCCACAACACCGGCGTCGGCGTGGTGGACGGCGCCCCGGAGCCGGGCCGCTTCGCGATCACGGGTGAGGAGGGGGACCAGGGCCGCTTCCGGACCCCCGGCCTCCGCATGCTCACGCGGACCGCGCCCTACATGCACGACGGGAGCCTCGCGACCCTGGCGGAGGTGGTCGAGTTCTACCGCGAGGGCGGCAAGGCCAACTCGCACCTGTCCGATCGCATGGACCCCATCGAGCTGACGGACGACGAGGCCGCGCAGCTGGTGGCCTTCCTCGAGGCGCTTTCCCGGTGACCGCCGGGGCGAAGAGTATGGCGAGGGTAGACACGAAGAAGTTGGCAGCGCTCGGGCTGCTCCTGGCTCCGCTCGCTCCCCTGGGGGCGGCCCAGTCCCTCCCCGAGCGGCCGTCGATCTGGCGTGAGGTGACCGGCGTCCTCGACGAGGGCGGCCCGCTGGAACAGGACCACGACCCGCGCTTCCAGCGGCCTCACCTGCCGGCTTTTCGGACCTCCCAGGATGGCCGTCTCGCCATGACGGTGGCCCGCACCCCGCGGTTCACCCTGTTCACCCCCGAGAAGCTCCGCCGGCGGGGGGGCGGGGCGCCGCTCATGCTCCAGCCCGCGGGAGAGACGAACCTGCGCTGGACGGGCTGGGCCTACGTGGGGGGCGACCCGGTCACCCAGGCTCAGATCCTCGCGGCCGGCACGGGGCGTGAGATCGTGCAGAGCTGCTTCTGGGACGACGAGCTCCCGACCCGTACGGCCGCAGGGCGGGACCGCTACCGGGTCAAAGCGGTGGTCACCACCCGTGCCCCGGGCGGGAGCCTGCAGCTGTTCATGACGCCGCTGGCCATCGAGGTCGCCGACCCCAAGACCGCGAGCGCGCGCATCGCGAGCATCGAGGTGGAGGGGCCCACGGTGGCGGGGCCCGACTTCTCCCAGCTCGCCTCCGGGGCCTTCCACTCCGGCGGCGGCTTCGAGCCCATGATCGCCGGAGACGGCCGCCTGATCGTCATGCGGATCCGCTCCGGGGACCTCCCGACTCCCTCGGGTCCAGGGGCGGCGGACATCGTCTACTCCTACTACGAGGACCCCACGGGGACCCGCGGGACGGCCAACCCGGCCCACTGGACCGAGGTCCACCCGATCAGCCACGCGCCCCACGACCCCCGGCTCAACCGGCCCATGGAGCTGGGGGGCTTCGGCTTCGCGCAGTTCCCCTTCCGGGCGCCCGATGGGGAGGTCGTGCCGGACTGGGAGGACCTCGGCGGCGCCTACCCCTGGATCGACCGGGGCGCGCGCAACCTCTTCTACACCACGATCGGTGACACCCTTCACCTGCAGGATCCCAACCCGCAGTTCCCCAACCGCGACCCGCAGAGCGCCTCGGAGTGGACCCAGACGCGGTACGAGGCGGTGGGCGTGCCGGGCGACCCGAGGGAGCGCTGGGGCGCGGAGTCGAGCCGGATCTTCCAGGGGGTGGCGGTCGCCGGGCTCTGGACCCGGGGCAAGACGGTCCTCTTGGACGGGCTCCTGAACGATATGGACTTCGCCATCGGCAACTCCGAGGCGAGCTCCTACGGCGGAGCCCCGTACAACGTCGGTCCGCAGCAGCGGCTGGTGCGGCTCTTCGAGGGGGCCGGGCCTCCCTCACTCGACCCCTCCAGCGGCTGGGTGCGGCTCGGCCACGGGCGCGCGTCGGAGACCCCGAGCCTGCCCTCGGGCGTGAACGGCAACAGCTCGGTGATCGAGTCCACCGAGAGCAAGCTGCACATCGCGGACCGCCTGCGCCCGCTGCTCCTGCGGGACGTGGTGTGGCACGTCCAGAACGGCAAGCACACCGACGAGGTGGCCTTCGACGACCTGCTCGACCCCGGCGCGCTCATCGTGGCGGAGATGAACGGCAGGCTCAGCCTCCCCGACCTCACGGGGCCCGGGTTCAACGACCTCGAGCACCGCTCCGGCTGGAACCCGGTGACCCGCGCCTTCGATCTCCCGGTGCAGCTCCAGAACGCGGCGACCGGCGCGGCGACCTGGCGCCTGCCCGCCTTCGGCGAGCTCGTCCCGGCCAGCGGCTTCGCTGGCCGCCTCGAGCCGGCGGCCCTCGGCGGCGTCCACGGTCGTGGGCTGTGGCTCGAGGGCGGGCTGAGCCTGCGCTTCGACGCCCCCGACAGGGCCGGACCCGGGGTCCCTGATCCCGAGGCCTTCTACGTCGGCCTCTTCGTGGACTGCCGCTTCGCGGACGATGGGGAGCGGCGACCCCTGGTCACCTTCCCCGACGGCACGTCCGTCGAGCTGCTCGGGCGGTCCTCGCTCCGGTACATGGAGGGCGACCGCGTGCTCCACCGGGTCCTGCTCCCCGACGACTTCAGCTACGTCCCGGACGGGGGCCAGGCGCCCGAGGTGCACGGCTTCTTCCGCGAGGGCGCCTGGACCCACCTGGGCCTGCGCATCGAGCGCGCGGGGCGGCGGGTCACGCTGCTCCTGGACGGGTTCCCGATGGACCGCTGGCAGGACCCCTCCCGGTCCATCTTCCAGCCGCTCGCCTCCGCGGGAGCCATCACCGTGGGTGGGGCGGCGGCCGCCGGCGCCACCTCGCTGCGGGGCTGGGTGGACGAGTTCAAGGTCCTGGCCCACGACGTGGACCCTGAGACCGCGGCCAACCACGCCCGGGGCACCCTGATCGGGTTCGAGGAGTCGGCTCAGTCCTCGCGCTGGATGGACCAGGTGGCAGCGCGCTTCCCCGACTGGGCCCACGGGGAGCTGAGCGAGGCCCTGCGACGCCGCGGTGAGCCGGCGGAGGAGCGCTACGCGTCCTTCGTGGACGCCACCAGGGACCTCGGGGTCCACCGGGTCTCGATCCCCTCGGGCGCGCGCCACCTGCGGTCGGCCGTGCACTTCCCCGAGGGCCCCGTCTTCCAGGACCGGCCGCGGCCGGACTCGAGCGCGAACCGCTTCTGCCTGAGCTGTCACACCGTGGGCGCTCCGGGCGGGCTCGGGCTCGACGCGCTCACCTACCGCCCCGGACTCGCGGCGCTCCGCGACCCGCGGCGTCAGCCCTCGCAGCCCCCCGCTCGGATCGGCGGAGCCATCCCCAACGGGATCGTCGACGCCGGCGGCTCCCCGCGGCCGCGGCCCGACGAGCCGCGCCCCGTGGACGGCTCGCCGGTGCTGGTAGACCGCTGGCTCCTCGACCGATGGGACGGGCGTACCGCCGAGGTTCGCGCGGTCTCGTTGATGTCCGGCGGCGGGGTCATCGGCGCCCTGGAAGCCGGCCAGGAGCTCGACCCGCTGCGGCTCGGAGCGGGGGAGGTGGACCTCCGGGTGAACCTCGACGTGGCCCAGGGGGACGTCGAACTCGTGCTGCTGGACACCGGCGGGCCCGCCCCGGTGGAGCTTCACCGCAGGACGGCGGCCCACGGCCCCTACCGGCTCTTCGGCCCGGGCGTTCCGGCCTTCGACCTTCAGCCCGGCGACTACCGGCTCGACGCCACGCCGGCGGGGGGGAGCACCTCCTCGCTCCCATTCACGGTGGTGGGCGGCTCGCCGCGAACGGTCGCCACCTCCGCGGATCTCTTCCGCCAGGGCTCCCCCCCGGACGGCTGGTTCCTACGCCGCAACGACCTCGGCGGGCCCCTCGACCCGGGCGAGTTCGTGGCCCTCACCTGGGACGCCGCGGGTCGCAGGTACACGGGGCCCACCCCGGCGGATGGGTGGATCGCCAGCGGCCTCGGCTCTCCTGGGCCCGGCGCGCTCGAGGCGGCGCCCGGGGCGCACCAGGGCGTGGTCGCCGCGGGGTACTCGGTCCGGCAGGCGGGGTTCTATCTGGTGGAGGGGCTCGCCTCGACCCAGGTGGCGGGCGCCGAGCTGATCGCCCGCGTGCTCCACGGTCGCGTCGCAGGCGGCGCGCCGACCACCCTCTTCGAGCAGTCGCTCCCCGCCTCCGGCCCGCCCGCGACCACCTCGGGCCCCGTCTGGATGGAGCCGGGGGACGTGCTCTGGGTCGTGATGGCCCCGGGGCAGACGAGCGTGGGGGACCTCTTCAGCTGGGACTTCCGCGTGCTCGGCGGGGACGCGACCTGGTCCCAGTCCTTCGACTGAGGCCGCGCCAGGTCTGTCCCGCTTCAGGGACCCGGCGAGCCGAGTGCGGTTCGATCCCTGTGTACGGTGAATCCAGGCTCTCCGTGGGGCCGAAGGCGCGGGTGTGGACCCGATGGCACCTGGGCTGATCCAGATCGCCGGATCCACCCCGCATCTCCACCTCCGGACGGCCGCCATGAACCAGACCCTCGCCACCCTCGGCCTCTCAGGCCTCCTCATGCTCACGACCCAGGCACGCCCGCAGGACAGGGGGACCCTGGTGGACCTGGCGGTGGGCGCCGGGGAGTTCACCACGCTCGTCGCCGCCGTCGAGGCCGCGGGGCTCGTGGAAGCGCTCTCGGGCGACGGCCCGCTGACGGTGTTCGCGCCCACGGATGAAGCCTTCGCGGCCCTGGGCGAGGACACCCTGAAGGAGCTCCTCACCGAGCGCGGCCGGCCGCAGCTGAAGCGGATCCTCCTGCACCACGTGGTGGCCGGAGAGGTGCTCGCGGAGGACGTGGTCGACGGCAACGGGCTGGCGACCCTCGCCGAGACGCGCCTCACCGCGCAGGCAGCGCTCGGGCGGGTGATCGTCGATGGGGCCGTGGTGGAGACCGCCGACCTGCGTGCCAGCAACGGAGTGATCCACGTGATCGACCGGGTCTTGCTCCCCCCGGCGCGCACGGCCGCGCTGGAGGCGCTGCTCGTGGGCGCGGTGGAGCGGGGCGTGGCGCTGTTCAACGGCGGTGATGAGGCGGGCTGCTGCGCCGTCTACGCCACCGCACTCGACGCCCTTCGGCTCGGTCGCGGCTTCGGCCTTTCGGGCTGGGAGCGTGAGGTCCTCGTGGGGATGTTGGCCGAGGCCAACCGGTCCACCGGGGCACGGGAGCTGGCCTGGGCGTACCGGGGCATCATCGACGCGGTGCTCGCCGGAGAGCTGCCCCGCCCCGCGCCCAAGGTCGACGGCGCGGGCCGCGTGGTCTTCAGCTTCGGTGGCGTGGCCGAGACTCGCCGATGGGACACCGTCCTCGACGGCGTCATGGGCGGCCGGTCCACGGGCCGGATCGGTCAGGCCGAGGGCGCGATGATCTTCGAGGGGGTCACCTCGCTCGAGAACAACGGGGGCTTCTCCTCGATTCGCTGCGGCGTCGCGGACGGCGCGTTCGCCGGCGCAGACACGATCCAGCTGCGCGTCAAGGGGGACGGCCGGACGTACATCTTCGGGGCGCGGACCTCGAGCGGCATGGGGGGGGACTCCTTCTGGACCCGCTTCGCCACGGTGGACGGCGAGTGGCAGACGGTGGACGTCCGGATCGAGGACATGGAGCGGCACTTCTTCGGCCGCCGGATGCGCGGCACGATCACGGCCGAGCAGATCCGCGGTCTCGAGTTCTACGTCTACGACAAGAAGGCCGGTCCGTTCCGCCTCGAGGTGGACGAGATCCGGGCGATGGCGAGCCCCAGGGACGCGGGCCGCAGCGGCAGCTGAGCCCCGGGCGCCGCGGCGGCGAGGTTGCTGGAGCGAGCGTCCCGCGGCGCCGGGCGAGGCTCTGTTTCGAGACTTCGCGCAGCCCCGGCGGCCCAGGGGGTCGCGGATGGGGCCACGGACTCAACCTCGCTCGGGAACCAAAACCCCGGACTGGCCGTCCTGTTTCCATGAAGCTTCCCCTGCTCGCCGCCTCTCTCCTCGCCCTCTCCCCCGTCGCCGCGTCCCAGGCGGGGATCGGCCCCGAACTCGCTCCCCTCGACGCGGCCCCGGCGGTCCCCGTCCCGGCGAGCTCGGGCCCGATCCAGCACCTGGTCAAGGTCAGCTCGAGCCCCATGGGGCTCCTGCGGCTGCAGCGGCTGGACCTCGATCTGGTGTCGATCGACCTCGGTAGCGGCGAGGCCATCCTGCTCGTGACGGATGAGGAGCTGGAGCAGATCCGAGGCGTCCGGCTCACCCCGGAGGTGCTCATCGAGGACCTCGAGGGGTACTACGCCAGGCGGCTGGCCGCCGGGTCGTCCGAGGACAACGCCGGGGTGGGGTACGGCCAGTGGCTCAACCCGCCCTACGGGCAGGGCTCGATGGGCGGGTACTACACCTACGCCGAGATCGGCTCGGTCCTCGACCAGCTCACGGCGACGTACCCCCAGTTCGTCTCCGTCAAGTCCTCCCTCGGGCTCTCGCTCCAGGGCCGTGACCTCTGGATGGTGAGGGTGTCGGACAACCCCGGCGTGGACGAGCCCGAGCCGGAGATGCGCATTGACTCCCTGCACCATGCGCGCGAGCCCCAGGGCATGCAGACGACCCTCTACTTCCTCTGCTACCTGCTGGAGGAGTACGGCAGCGATCCGCTGGCCACCTACCTGCTCGACGAGCGCGAGATCTACGTGGTGCCCTGCGTGAACCCCGACGGCTACGAGTTCAACCGTCAGCAGTCCCCCGGCGGCGGGGGCCTTTGGCGCAAGAACCGCCGCAACAACGGCGGCAGCACGGGGGTCGACCTCAACCGGAACTACCCGTTCCAGTGGGGTGGATCGGGCTCCAGCGGCTCCGGGTCCTCGGAGACCTATCGCGGGCCCGCGCCTGGTTCGGAGCCCGAGATCCAGGCCATGATCCAGTTCATCGACAGCCGGGAGTTCGAGACCTCCCTGTCGGTGCACACCTACTCGGACCTGTGGCTGGCGCCGTGGGGCTACGTGAACCAGTACCCGCCGGACTGGGACGAGATCGGGGAGATCGGGGACCTCGCGGTGGGGGACAACGGCTACGTCCACGGACCGGCCTCGCTCATCCTCTACGAGGCGGATGGTGTGACCTTCGACTACGAGTACGGGGTCAAGGGCACCTACGGCTGGACCCCCGAGATCGGGAGCAGCAACGACGGCTTCTGGCCGCCGCAGAGCCGGATCGTTCCCCTGGCGGAGGAGAACCTGACGGCCTTCGCTCGCACCGTGTTGGCCGCGGGGGCCTGGCTGCGGCCCGAGGCGGTCGCGTTGACGGACGCGGGCGATGGGGACGGCTCCTTCGAGCCTGGGGAGCCCGTGGACGTCGCGGCCTTCGTGCGCAACTCCGGACGCGGGGACTCGGGGGCGGCGACGCTTGACCTCGCCACGTCGAGTCCCTTCGCGACCGTGACCACGGCCCAGACCTCCCTCTCGGTGCCGTCCTTCACCACAGGGACGGGAGCGACTCCGCTCCAGCTCCTGCTCGACCCCTCGACGCCCGCCGGTGAGGTCGTGAACTTCACGGTCACCGTGACCGAGGGTGGCCGACCCGAGGTCCTCGACGGTCAGCTGACCGTGGGCGTGCGCGTGGTCGCGGCCTACGACTTCGAGGCGGCGGGCGCCGAGGGATGGACCGTCGGGTCGCCGAACAACGCGACCACGGGGGAGTGGACCCGGGCGGACCCGGTCGGGACCGCCGCGCAGCCGGAGAACGACAACTCGCCAAGCCCCGGCACCCGCTGCTGGTTCACGGGCCAGGGGAGCGTGGGCGGAGGCCTCGGTGAGAACGACGTGGACGGCGGCAGCACGGCGCTGTTCTCTCCTCTCTTCGACCTCGACGGCTCGGCGACGGCCACCCTGCGGTACGCGCGCTGGTACTCCAACGACACCGGCGCGTCACCCGGGGCCGACGTGTTCAACGTGGACCTCTCCGACGATGGCGGGGTGAGCTGGACCAGCGCCGAGGTCGTGGGTCCCACCGGCGCCGGGACCACCGGGGGGTGGGTCGAGGCCTCGATCGACATCGGCGCCTTCGTGGCCCTCACCGATCAGGTGAGGGTGCGCTTCGTGGCGTCGGACCTCGGCAGCGGCTCCATCGTCGAGGCGGCGGTGGACGACGTGCGCGTGGAGGCCACGGATCCGGGCTGCCCAGAGCCCGAGAACTACTGCGTGCTGTCCCCGAACCAGTGGACGGCGGGCGCAGTCATGGGGGCCACGGGGTCCACCGACGTCACCTTGAACCAGCTGTCCCTGACGGTCTCGGACGCGAACCCCTCGGGCTTCGGGCTGTTCTTCTACGGCCAGGGCCGGGACCAGGTCCAGGTGGGCAACGGCTCCATCTGCATCGGGGGCGCCTACCAGCGCCTCCCGGTGGTCCAGACCGACGCCGCTGGCGCGGCGTCCTATGCCCTGGACTTCCCCACGCTGCCCGTCGCGATCGCGAACGGCGAGACCTGGAACTTCCAGTTCTGGCTCAGGGACGTGGGCGGCTCGGGCTTCAACTTCTCGGACGGCCTCGAGATCACGTTCTGCCCGTGAGGCCGCTGGGATCCGCGGTGCGCGCGGCCTGGAATTGATCCCGCCGTTCGCGTGCCCGGGGACGGACTCGATACCTTCAGCGACCTCGCGCCCTCCGACGCCGCCCTGATCCCTGCCTGAATCCATCGGGAGGGGGGGCGGCGATCGAGGTGGGCCGAGACCCGCGCGCCGTGGAACGTCCCGAGTCAGCAACCGAATCCGAGCCCGAGGGGTCCGCGGCCACGGGCGAGCAGCCCGTCCGCCACCGCAGGCTGGCCCTGCGCACCGCGCTGGTCTCGAGCCTGACCCTGGTGAGCCGCGTGCTCGGCTACGCCCGCGAGATGCTGGCCGCCGCACTCTTCGGGGACACCTCGGGGATCTTCGACGCCTTCCTCACGGCGTTCCGCGTGCCCAACCTGTTCCGCCGCTTCCTCGGGGAGGGGGCGCTGGCCACGAGCTTCCAGACCGCCCTGACCGAGGTGGACGAGAGCCACGGGTCCTCCGCCGGGGGGGTGCTCTTCAGGAGAACCCTCGGGCTCATGGCCGTGGTGTCGTTCCTCCTGAGCCTGCTCGTGATGGCCGCGGTCTCCATGGCCCCCGACGAGGTCCCCGGGACCGATTGGGCGTGGCTGGGGGCCGACCCTGACGCCGTGAGGGACCTGACGGTCCGGGTCATGCCCTTCCTGGTGCTGGTCTGCCTCTCGTCCCTGGTGACCGGCGCGCTCCACGTCCGGGGCCGGTTCGGCGCCCCCGCCTTCGCGCCGGCCGCCATGAACCTCGCGTGGATCGCCACGCTGCTGGTGATCGCGTGGCAGTTCGGCTGGGGGGACGCGTCCGCGGCCGAGGCCGGAGGACCCGACCAGGCCGCCCGCCACGTCGCCATGGCCCGCTGGCTCGCCTGGGGGCTCCTGGTGGCCGGTCTCGTGCAGCTCGCGGTCCAGTGGCCGGCCCTGCGCTCAGCGGGCCTCCTGGGGCGCCACGGGGGCGCGAGGACCCTCCCGCCGGGCGCCCCCGGCCCCGGGGAGGTCCTGCGGCGCTCGGCTCCCCTGGCCCTCGGGGCGGCCGTGTACCAGATCAACGTGATGGTGGACGGCCTGATGGCCGAGAGCCTGCTCTCGAACGGCGGTCCCACCGCCCACTACTACGCCAACCGCGTCCAGCAGTTCCCCCTGGCGCTCGTGGCCATCGCGGCGACCAGCGCCGTGTTCCCCGCCCTCCAGCAGCTGGGCCACCGCCGCGAGCGAGCGGCCCTGCGTCGGCTGCACGACCGCACCCACCTGGCCATCGCCGCGGTGGCCCTGCCGGCGGCCGTGGGGCTCTTCGTCCTCGCCCGGCCCGTGGTGGAGGTCTCCTTCGAGCACGGGGCCTTCGGCCCGGAGGGCGTGGACCGGACCACCCTGGCCCTAAAGGCGCTCTGCTTCGCCATCGTGCCCGCCGGCGCCACCGGGCTCGTGGCCCGCACCTACTACTCCGTGGGCGACTTCACGACGCCCGTGAAGGTCTCCGCCGCGATGCTCGTGCTGAACGGGCTCCTGAATGTGTTGTTCCTGGTGGGGATGGGCATGGACGTGGAGGGGCTCGCCGCGGCCACCGCGGTGACGAGCGCGCTCAACGTCGCGATGCTACTTCCTGGCCTCACGCGCCGGCTGGGCCTGCCGAAGAGCGAGGTGCCATTCGGGCATGCGTTGCCCCGGATCGCCGTCGCCTCCGCGCTCTCGGGCCTCGCGGCGGGCCTCACCCAGCAGGGGTTGGACGGGATCCTGGGTCCGGCCCTGGCGCTCGTCCTCGCGATCGGCGCCGGCGGCGCGGTGTACCTGGGCGCCGCCCTCGCCCTGGGCATCGAGGACGTGCGAGCGATCAGCAAGGAGGTGCTCGGCCGGCTGCGCCCGGGCCGCGGCGCGGGCCGCTGATGCGGGTGGTCCGGGCGACCTCGGTGCAGGCCCCCCCTTGCAACCGAAGCGGTTGGCGCGAATCATGGTCCCAGGTCGGCACCCGTGCCTGATGGGGCGACGTCGACGAAGAGTCCCAAGCCCAGTCCACACCACGTGACCTCGACGCAGCCGCAAGCATCCGACCTCCTCCAGCACGACCTCGAAGCAACGGGAACGGAGGCCATGAACCACGGCGCGAAGACCTCCGAGCTGGCGGGTGAGCCCCAGGAGGACGGGGCGTTCCTCGACAGCGTGGATCCCCCCGCGGACCTGCCGGATCCGGACCTGGGGGAGAACTCCCTGAAGGTGCTCGAGCGCCGGTACCTGATCCGTGGCGACGACGGAGAGCTCGCCGAGACGCCGCGCCAGATGTTCTGGCGCGTGGCGCGCACGGTCGCCAGCGCCGAGGTGAAGTTCGACGCGGAGCCCGAGGAGGCCGTCGAGGTCGCCCGGGACTTCTACACCCTCATGAGCCAGCGGATGTTCCTGCCGAACAGCCCCTGCCTCACGAACGCGGGCCGGGGCAGCGGGATGCTCTCCGCCTGCTTCGTGCTCCCGGTCCCCGACTCCGTCGAGGGCATTTACGAGGCCGTCAAGGCCACCGCGCTCATCCAGAAGGCCGGCGGCGGCACGGGCTTCAACTTCTCTCGCATCCGCCCCGCCGGACGGCTCGTGAAGAGCTCCGGCGGCCAGGGCGCTGGCCCCCTCACGTTCATGGACGTCTTCTCCAAGGCGTCCGACTCGATCCAGCAGGGCGCCTTCCGCAAGGGCGCCAACATGGGGATCCTCCGGGTGGACCACCCGGATATCGCGGAGTTCATCGTCTGCAAGGACGACCGCTCCAAGCTGAACAACTTCAACGTCAGCGTCGCGGTCACGGACCGCTTCATGGATCAGCTGCGGGAGGATCCTGGCGCCGCCCACCAGGTCCTCGACCCCCTCACGAAGGAGTGGGCGCCGCTGGAGCGGGACGGCGCCACCTGCACGGTCGGCGACCTGTGGAACTCGGTCATCGAGCACGCCCACGCCTCCGGCGAGCCCGGCGTGGTCTTCATCGACCGCATCAACGCCGCCAACCCCATCAAGAACGTGGGGCAGATCGAGGCGACCAACCCCTGCGGTGAGCAGCCCCTGCACGCCTGGGACTCCTGCAACCTCGGATCCATCAACCTCGGCCGCTTCGTGATCCCTGAGGTCGACGAGGCGACGGGCGAGGCGACCTCCCGCTTCCACTGGGACGCCTACCGCGAGGTCATCCACACCTGCACGCGCTTCCTCGACGACGTCATCGAGGTCAACGAGTACCCCCTGCGCGAGATCGCCGAGATGTCCCGCTCGACCCGGCGCATCGGCCTCGGGGTCATGGGCTTCGCCGACGCCCTCTACTCCCTCGGGCTGCCGTACGACTCCGAGGAGGCGTGCGCCTTCGGCGAGGAGATCATGCGGGTGCTGAACGAGGAGTCGCACCTCGCCTCCGAGGTGCTCGCCGAGGAGCGCGGCACCTTCGGGGCCTGGGAGGGTTCCGAGTACGAGGCGCAGGGAAAAAGCCTAAGGAACAGCTACACGACCACGATCGCGCCCACCGGGACCATCTCCATCATCGCGGGCTGCTCGGGGGGGATCGAGCCCATGTTCAGCCTCGCCTTCGAGCGCCAGATCATGAAGGACGCGGACGGCAACCCCACCGTCATGCGCGAGATCAACGAGGTCTTCGAGCGCACCGCGCAGGCGTCCGGCTACTTCTCGGATGAGCTGGTCGAGAGGATCCTCGCCGACGGGACCCTCGCGCACATCGACGAGGTGCCCGAGGCCGACCAGCGGCTCTTCGTGACCGCCCACGACATCGCGCCCGAGTGGCACATGCGCATGCAGGCCGCCTTCCAGCGCCACTGCGACGCGTCGATTTCGAAGACGATCAACTTCCCCAAGTCCGCTAGCGTCGAGGATGTTCGAGAGATCTACGACATGGCAGTCGACATGGGCGTGAAAGGTGTCACTGTGTACCGCGACGGCTGCCGCGACATGCAGCCCATGGCGCTCAAGGGCGCCGACCGTCCCACGGGAGGGATGGCGACTGACGCGGCAGGGGCCGGGACCGCACGCCCGACTCCTGCCGCTGAAGTCCTCCAGGGAGGAGCTCAGCTCGACCCCGTCCGCCTGCCGGAGATCATGCCGTCCCTGCGGATCCGGCAGATGACGCCCTTCGGCAACATGCACGTGAAGGTGTCGGTGGACCCGACCGCTGGCCGGGAGCGCGAGGTCTTCGCCCAGCTCGGCAAGGGCGGCGACGTGGCCAACTCGGACCTCGAGGCCATCTGCCGCATCCTCTCCCTCTGGCTCCGCTCCAACGGCAGCCTGGAGAAGGCGGTGTCCCAGCTCTCGGGGATCGGCTCCAGCCTGACGGTGCCGACCAAGGATGGGCGGATCATGTCCCTGGCGGACGGCCTCGCGACGGCGCTGCTGCGCTACAAGCGCGCCAAGGACGAGCACGGCCTCGAGGCCCTGCTGCTTGGCCGGGTGTCCGCCGAGGCGCTGGACGGTGACCCGAACCAGAAGCGCACCCACGCCTCACCCAAGGTGAGCGACGCGGAGCGCTACAAGGTCAAGTGCCCCCAATGTGAGGGGGGCGTCTCGTTCGAGGAGGGGTGCGTCATGTGCCACTCCTGCGGGTTCAGCCAGTGCTAGCTCGACCCTAGCGCCGCAGGCTGCCCCTGGGCTTGGCCGCGCCGGCCTTCGGGTCCGTGGCCTCGTCCCCGGACCCAGGGATGCGCCGACCGAAGATGTCCGTCGCGCCTCCGGTCTCTCCGGCCTCGCCCGGGACGTTGCGCCCGAAGATGTCGGTGGACAGGGACGGCGCGTCCGCCGACGGGGCGATCGTTCGACCGAAGATGTCGCTGCGGCCCGTCATGCGCGGCGTGCGCCGGGTGAAGATCAGCTGATTGCTGTTGCCGCCCCAGGAGAGGAGCAGCTGCCGCTCGGTGAAGGCGGCCTTGAACTCCCGGGGCTGGCCGGTCCGCTCCCAGGCGAGGCCCTCGCTGTTCGAGTCCTGAAAGCTGCCGATCATCGTCGTCAGGGTCAGGCGGCCCTCCGGGTCGAGCACGTACTCGCCGCCGAGGGACATGTGGAACGCCAGCCCGTTCAAGCGTGACGTCGGGTCTCCCGTGCCATGGAGCTCCAGGCACAGGAAGTTCTCGCTGATGACGAGCAGGCCCGACACCCCCTGACTGGTGGACGGCGACTTGCGCAGCTTCATGCTCTTGAGCTGCCAGCCACCGACGAGCAACTCCTGGGGGGACTGGGCCTCCGCCGAGTCCTTGCGGCGGCCGAACACGTCCAGGGTCGTGTCGCGGGTCGCGCCCGGGAATTCGCGGGCGCGCTCGTCGTCCTCCGGAGCCGCGGTCCTTGTTGTCCCCTGCTGTTGCGTTCCTCGGGCGGTCCCGCGCGTTCGCGGCGACCCCTCCTGGTTGGCGAAGGACAGGACGGTCAGGGTGCTCAAGAGGAGCGGGAGGGCGTGGTGTAGCTTCATGATCGATGGGGCCGGGCAGGCTCTCCAATGTGTCGGAGGTCGGCGCCCGGCGCCATGAGCACCTGTGCAAGGATCCTGATCGAGACACGTTTCAGGCGGGCAAGAGCCGTGATTGTGCCCTCGCGGGACACCAAAACCCCGTACTCCTCCCGAGGCCCGCGGTCACGGCCTCCCGGGCTCCTGATAACTTCTTCGTCGCCCGTGTGCGTCAATCCCGACGTTTGCCGGCGCTGATCCAGGACCGTCCATGTCTCGACTCCTCTCTCTCCTCCTCGTCGCGCTCGCGACGCTCGCCCCGGCGAGCGCCCAGTCCGTCAAGGTCAAGCTCTTCTCGAAGGCCGCGGGAGACGATGTGCTCGTGGCGATCCAGATCCGGCCTTCCTATGGATGCTGGGTCTACGACCAGGGGGACCCGAGCGAGGTCGGCGGGCTGCCGACCACGGTGACCCTCGGGGAGCTCGAGGGCGCGGAGTGGACCGCGGTCTGGTTCCCCGAGCCCAAGGTGAAGCCCGACGAGGGCTTTGGCCCGGCGCGCGTCTTCGACAAGAAGACGTATCTGTTCGCCGCGGCCCGTGGAGCCGCGGCCGCCGGCGTGGACGCCGGCTCGGTAGGCGCCCTGGTCGAGGGGCAGGTGTGCGACGAGAACCAGTGCCTCCCCTTCAAGGAGGACCTCGAGACCCTCGGGGCGGGCCCGGAGTCCGTCTGGGAGGGCTTCCCCGAGTCGCTGCTCGCCGAGCCCGAGGAGGACCCCCTCGAGTGGAGCCCGGACTTCGGCGACGGGGCGGCGGCGGCGCGGGCGTTCGCGAGGGTGCTCGACGGGGACGACGGCGAGATCGTCGAGCTCGTGGTGCAGGTGGCGACGCCGGAGCACTGGCACATGTACCACGGCCCCACCGCCGAGGACATGGGTCCGGGGATCGGGACCCCGACCCCGACCACCGTCACCGTCGAGGGCGGCAACGTGGACTGGGAGGACGAGGTCCAGTATCCCGAGCCCTTCCGCTACGTGCAGGACGCCTCGGACGAGGAGAAGGGATGGCTCTGGGCCCACGAGGGCCTCTTCCACTTTGCCCTCCGCGGCGAGGCCTTCGACGAGTTCGACCCGGGTGATGTCGAGGTCAGCCTCGACGGCCAGTCCTGCGACGACGGCGCCTGCCTCCCGGTGAACCTCTCCGGCATCGAGGTTGTGGGGGCTGGCTCGGACGCGCTGTTCGCGGCGGCTTTCGCCACATGGACGCTCCCGCAGGCGGCCAGCGGCGGCGCAGGGGCGGCCATGGGATCCGGCGCTGTTCCCGACGCCGGGAGTAGCACGGGCACGGGCACGGGCACGGGCACTGGCACCGAGACCGAGACCGACGCCGGCGCGGTCGTCGGCGCGGCGGAGTCGACGCCCACGATCGAGGCCCCCGCGGCCGACGGCGAGAAGCGCTCCTTCGGCCAGGAGACCGAGAGCGAGGGCCTGCTCGAGTTCATCCTGCTGGCCATCGGCGCGGGGCTCTTCACGCTGCTGATGCCCTGCACCTACCCGATGATTCCCATCACGATCTCCTTCTTCACCAAGCAGGCGGACGAGAAGGGCGGCAACGCGCTCCTCTTGGCCTCGGTGTACGGGCTCGGGATCGTGGTGATGTTCGTGCTGCTCGGGGTGCTCGCCGGGCCCTTGCTGGTGCCCTTCGCGACGCACTATGTGACGAACCTCTTCATCGGCGTCCTGTTCGTGGTCTTCGCCCTCGCGCTCTTCGGGGCGATCACGCTCAACCCGCCTGCCTTCCTCATGGGTGCCGCGGGCAAGGCCAGCGGCACGGGCGGGATCTACGGCGTGTTCCTGATGGGCCTGACCCTGGTGATCACGAGCTTCACCTGCACCGGCCCCTTCGTCGGCACGCTGATCGCCGCGGGCGCCAGCGGCGGCGTGATGCGCATCGTGATCGGCATGGGGGTGTTCGGCGCCACCATGGCGGCGCCCTTCGTCGTTCTCGCGCTGATCCCCAGCCGCCTCAGCGCGATCCCGTCGGCCGGCGGGTGGATGAACACGCTCAAGGTGTTCATGGGCTTCGTGGAGCTCGCGGCGGCGCTGAAGTTCTTCTCCAACGCGGACATCGCCCTGCAGGCCGGCTGGCTGCCGCGCGAGGTCTTCCTGATGATGTGGGCGGCCATCGGCCTGGCCGCGGCCATGTACCTCTTCGGCCGCATCAACCTGAAGGGCGAGTCCCCGGACGGGGAGATCGGACCGGGCCGGCTCTGCGGCGGCCTGGTCACCCTGATCGGCTCCGCCTACTGCTTCATGGGCGTCCTCGGCTACCACCTCGACGAGACGATCATGTCGGCCATGGCGCCGCCGCCCGAGTACTCCCGGGGCCTCGTGGAGACCCACAAGGCCGAGGTCGTCAGCGGCGGCAGCAGCCAGGCCCTTCCCGCAGGAGTGAAGCGACAGGGCGGCTCGCTGGTGGTGGTGGACGACTACGACCTGGCCCTGAAGGTCGCACGTGAACGGGGGCTGGGTGTGCTGGTGAACTTCACCGGCCACACATGAGTGGTCTGCCGCAAGATGGAGGTCTCCATCTTCCCCAAGCCTGAAGTCCGCGAACTCAAGCAGCGCTGGGTCGAGGCCCGGCTCCACTCGGACGCCCACGACCTCGCGCTCCGCGAGCGCATCGCGGGCCTGATTGACACCCTCGCGGGTAGCCCCGCCCAGCCCATCTATGTGGCGGTGGACCCCTCCTCCGAGGAGGAGCTCGGCCGCTTCCAGGGCGGGACCATCAAGGACTGGTCACCCTTCGTCGAGTTCATGACGGTGGTCACCGAGGACCTCGGGTCCCGCTGAGGCTCCGCGCGGAGCCGCGCTGACGATGAGCCCTACTGGGCGAGGCCCGTCACGTTGATCGTGAAGGGAGACGGCGCGTTGGCGGCGTCGTGCTCCACGTCCAGGGTGGCGTTCTTCACGCCCGCGCCGCTCCTGGGCGCGAAGCGAAGGCGGTACTGGATGGTGTCCCCCGCCTGCATGGTCGCGTCGCCCAGGCAGCTCGCGTCCACCCGGCTCCGCATGATGTTGGCCACCTGCGGGTGGAAGCCCAGGTCGACGCTGTTCATGCCCCCGCAGGAGTGGCAGTAGCTCATGAGCGTCCCCAGGCTGCAGGACGTGCCGCCCGTGCAGTTGGTGGTGCACGTGTCGATGGGCGGGCAGTACTCGTGGGTGTGCTCCGCGCCGAAGTTATGGCCCAGCTCGTGGGCCACCACCACGAAGTCCCAGGTGAAGCTCCCGGGGTTGCCGGTCCAGCTCCCCCAGTCGATGTTCCCGTTCATGTTGCCGCTGACCCCGTAGGCGAAGTTGGGGCTGCAGAGCACGTTCACATACGCCACGCCGCCGCCCAGGTCCGCGCCGGACATGAAGTGGGCGAGGTCAGCGGAGGCGGGCCACCCCGAGCTGTTCCAGCTGCTGCGGAACTCGCTCAGGAGTGCGCTCGCGCTGGCGCCGAGGTCGGGCGCGGTCCAGGGGTCGGCGGAGGTGGAGTGGAGGCCGAGGTACGCGATGGAGAGGGTGGTCTGCACGTGCTCGAAGTACACGTCGCTGATCGCGGCGATGAGCCCCGTGACGTAGGCGGTCGCGTCCGGCGCGTTCCCGAACTTCTGGAAGAACTGCCAGTCGGTCTCGATGGCCAGGCGGCACGCGGTGACGGTCACCAGGCCAGAGGTGGGGGGGTCCCCTCCGCCCCCGGACGTGACGGGGCCGGGGCCCGTGCCGCCGGGACCCGTGAGGCCTGACTGGGAGGGGAGCGGTACGCCAGGCGCGAGCTCCATGCCGGCGCAGAGGGGCGGACGGGCCCCCGGGGCGAGGGCCAGGAGGTCGTCCTCGTGGACGAGCCGGCAGCTGGCGGGGGCGCCGCCGGAGGCGGGGCTCTCGGTGGTGAGGTGGATGAAGCGGCCGTCCTCGAAGGGCAGCTCGATCCAGCCCTCGGGCCCTCCCTCGCGCAGGGCCAGGAAGACCCGGCTACCCGGGAGCTCGAGGGCCTCTCCGGTCCAGGTGGAGAGGTCCGCGAGGGCGCCCTGGAGGCCGCCGGGCACCGGGGCGCCGTCGATGGCGAGCACGGCGTCGCGGGCGACGGGGAGGGGGATGCGGTCGAGCTCGAGGGTCACGTCGCCCCCGCCTGGGACGGGGAAGCCGTGCAGGCGGACGTGGTCGAAGTACGCGAGGTCCGCGAGGCTCGCGGGGTCGACGGTGAGCTCCAGGCCGGGGCGTGGCGTCGAGGCCGGCGCGCCCAGGGCGGCGGCGCGGACGAAGGGGGCGGCCAGGTCGACCGTCTCCCCCGGCGCGGACATGGAGGCGACCACCATCTCGCCATCCTCGAAGCTGGCGGCCTCCACCTCCAGGGAGAAGTCGGTGGCGTCGAGGCCGCCGAAGGTCGGCTGGCCCAGGAGCATGTCGGCCCCGCCCTGGTTGGCAAGCACGAGGAGCGTCCCGGTGGTGGGGGCGCCCCCGTTGGTGGTGGTGCCGAGGTCGATGGTCCCTCCCGGGGAGAGCGTCGTCTCGAGGCCGGTGCTCGGCCCGTGGCTCGCCGAGAAGAGCGGCGTCGGAGAGGCCTCGTCATCGACGATCGTCAGCACGTGCCCGGTGGGGCCTGCGAGGGCGAGCCGGGAGAGGTCGCCCCCGGAGAGGCTGAGCTGGACGGTTTCAGGCCCCTCGGAGTCGGCGTCGTCGAGGACGTCCACGGTCACCGTGCGCGTCGTGCCCGACGGGGTGCCAGCGCTGAACTGGACCGGGGCGGCGGCGAAGGCCGCGTAGTCCGCGGTGGAGGTGGCGCTCCCGACGCCAGGGTCCACGGCGACCAGGTCGATGTCGAAGGCCAGGGCCGCCCCGGCGGAGAGTACGAGCTCCAGGTCCATGTCGTAGCTCGCGGTGGACTCGTCCGGGGTGGCGCTCGCGGCCTGGACGAAGCGCACGTCGGCCGTCTCGGCGTCGGCGAGGCTGAGCACCGTCTCGGAGGTGCTGCCCAGGGAGGCGCCGGAGGCGTCGCTGAGGACCAGGCGGAGGGTCTCGGTGGCGCCCTCTGCGAGGCTGTCTCCGAGGGCGGTCACGCGCACGAGGGCGGTGGCGCCGCTGGTGGTGCCCGGGGGGAAGACCACCTCGGTGGTGGCGAACGGCTGGTAGTCCGCGCCGCTGGTGGCCGAGCCGGAGAGCCCGTCGGAGACCGTGACGGACACCGGCTGGGGGAGCTCGTTGAGGTCGGTGGTCAGCTCGACGGCGATGAAGATCGAGCCGTCGTCCTCCCCGTGGCTCGAGGCGCCCGTGACGAAGCCCACGGTCGTCTCAGGCCCTGAGACCGAGACGCCTTCCATTCCGCACGAGGCGAGCCCGAGGGCTCCGGCGGCGACCAGGACGGGGATCCGATGCCACATACCCGTCTCCCCTCGGCCGGGGAGGCGGGGGCCCTGAAGCCCTGTGGCCGGGGGGCCTCAAGCTGGGAGCGATTCCCCGGGGCGGGCGGCCGCAGGCCGCGTCTGGGCCGCGCCCAGGCCGTCAGTCCGTATCCAGCGCCGCGGCCTTCATCACCCCCAGCCGGGTGGCCAGGCGGGCGATGCGCGCGGTGTGCTCGGGGGCCCCGAAGACGTTGGAGAGCTCGTCGGGGTCCTCCTGGAGGTCGTAGAACTCCCACTGGTCCAGGTCGTGGAAGTACATGAGCTTGTAGCGGTCCGTGCGGATGCCGTAGTGCTTGGCGACCTGGTGCGGGCCGGGGAACTCGAAGTACCGGTAGTAGATGGCGTCGCGCCAGTCCTCGGGGGTCTCGCCGCCGAGCACGGGGAGCAGGGAGCGGCCCTGCATGTCCGCGGGCACGTCGGCTCCGGCGGCCTCCAGGAAGGTGGGCGCGTAGTCGAGGTTCTGGATCAGGGCGTCCGAGGCGGCCCCGGCGGGGACGACGCCGGGCCAGCGGATGATGAAGGGCATCTCCAGGGACTCCTCGTACATCCAGCGCTTGTCGTACCAGCCGTGGTCGCCCAGGTAGAAGCCCTGGTCCGAGGAGTAGATGACGATGGTGTTCTCGTCGAGGCCGTTCTCGGCGAGCCAGTCCACCAGGCGCCCGACGCTCTCGTCCACGCCGCGCACGCAGCGCAGGTAGTTCTTCACGTAGCGCTGGTACTTCCAGCGGACGAGGTCCTCGCCCTCGAGGTTGGCGGCGCGGAAGGCGGCGTTCCGCGGCCCGTAGGCGGCGTCCCAGAGGGCGCGCTGCTCGGGCGTCATGCGGTCCAGGTTGCGCTGGCCCGACGCGTCGAGGGAGCCGCCCTTCTTCGGGTCTGCGCCCTCCACGGGGGGGACGAAGAGGTCGTAGAACAGGTACATGTGCTCCGCGATCGTCATCTCGGAGCTGGCGGCGGCGCTGGAGTTGTCGGCGTGGTCGTCGAAGAGCGTCTCGGGCACCGGGAGGTCCATGTCCGCGTACAGGTCCAGGTGCCGGGCGGCGGGCATCCAGGTGCGGTGGGGCGCCTTGTGCTGGCACATGAGCAGCCACGGCTGCTCGCTGTCCTTGTTCCCCTCGAGCCACTCCAGGGCCAGGTCGGTGACGATGTCCGTGCAGTGGCCCTCCACCACGCGGGGCCCCTCCGCGCGCTTGAGGCGGGGGTTGTAGTAGGCGCCCTGGCCGGGGAGCACGTCCCAGTAGTCGAAGCCCTGGGGGTCGCTGCCCAGGTGCCACTTGCCGATCATGGCGGTGGTGTAGCCCGCCTCCTTGAGCATCTTCGGGAAGGTCGGCTGGCCCCCGTCGAAGCGGTTGCCGTTGCGGCGGAAGCCGTTCACGTGGCTGTGCTTGCCCGTGAGGATCACCGCCCGGCTCGGCCCGCAGATGGAGTTGGTGCAGAAGGAGCGGCGGAAGACCATGCCCTCCTTGGCCAGCTGGTCGATGCGCGGGGTGGGGTCCACCTCCGCCAGGCGCCCGCCGTAGGCGCCGATGGCGTCCGTGGCGTGGTCATCGCTGAAGATGAACAGGATGTTGGGGCGGCTCCCCTTGGGGCCGCTCTCCTGGGCCGGGGCGGCGGCCAGGGCCGCGCTGGAGGCGGCGGCGCAGGTGAGGAGGGCCGCGAGGGAGGTGAGGAGGCGGGGTCGCTGGGAGGGGAGCATGTCCATGACCCTACAGGGATCCGCGGATGTCGTCCAAGCGGCACGGGCAGCCCAGCCCATGATCGCAGCGGGCTGCCCCGAGCGCTAAGTTGGCCCCATGAGCGCTTCCAAGAGAGCCGCGGGTCGCCGCGCAGCAGACGTGGTGGAGACCGGGCAGGACGTCGGGCTGGGGACCGGATCGACGGTGTTCTTCGCCCTCGAGCGGCTCGGCGAGCGGATCCGCGACGAGGGGCTCGTCATCCGCGGCGTGCCGACCTCGGTGGACACCGAGACCAAGGCCCGGGAGTTCGGCATCCCCCTGGCCACCCTGGACGAGATCGAGCGCTTCGACGTCACCATCGACGGCGCGGACGAGATCGACGGGGACTACGCCATGATCAAGGGCGGCGGCGGGGCCCTCCTGCGGGAGAAGGTCGTCGCCGCCGCCACGGAGCACATGGTGGTCGTGGTGGGGCCGGACAAGGTCGTCGGGACCCTGGGGAGCACCTTCGACCTCCCCGTCGAGGTCGTCCCCTTCGCCCGGGCGGCCGTGGAGCGCGGGATTCGCGCCCTGGGTGGCGTCCCCGCCCTCCGGGACGCGGACGGGGCGCCCTACCTCACGGACAACGGCAACCAGATCCTCGATGTGCACTTCGAGCGGGGCATCGACGACGCTGCCCAGCTGGAGCTGGCCCTCGACGCCATCCCCGGGGTCGTGGAGTCCGGCCTGTTCATCGGTCTTGCCCGCACCCTGGTGGTGGGCCACGACGACGGCTCGGCGGACCTGCGGAAGAAAGGGGCGTAAGGACTTTCTCGGTCCGGAAAGGTCTTCCGACTGAACGGACGCCATATCGCGCTCCAGGCGCCTGGGCGCGCTTGGCACGGCCATTGCTCCATGGCCGTCGATGGAGTATTTGAAGTCCCATTCGAGTCTCCGTTCCATGGATATGGAAGGGCGGGCGCTCGGCACGGAGCGGCCGCCCACGTCCACCTCCCCTGGAGCGGGTCAACCCGGCGGATCGCCCGCCGCGGGGAGGTTCTCGGAGTACCTGGAGCTGAAGTCGGCCGAGGGGTCGACGGTGACGCGCCAGTCCCGTGAGGAGGTGGAGGACAACGTCGCCGCGCGCATTCGCGACGGTCGGACGGACTCCGCCAAGGAGGTCCGGCGCCGCGAGTCCGCGGTGCGGGACGACCAGCAGGTCCGCGATGCCCGGGCGGACGCCGAGCGCAGCGACGCTGCTCGCCAGGCGGACCGCGCCGGCGAACAGTCGGGCTCCAGCCGCCGAAGCGCCGAGTTCAGGCGCGGCCAGGAGGCGCCGTCGGGGCGCCATGGCGGCGAGCTCTCCGGCCGCGAGAAGGCGGCGGGGTGGACCGACGCGGCCGACGCCGAGGGGGCCACCATCGACCCCGAGGACGCCACCGAGGCGCCCTACGGCCCCAGCCTGGGGGCCCAGATCCAGCAGCCCACCGGCCCGATCACGCTCTCCGCGGGCGCCGCCGCCGGACCCGCGCCGGCCATCTCGGGGGTCTTCCGGGCCCCTGGAACGGGGCAGCCGGTGCCCGGCCTCGCCTCTGGCGGGAGCCGCCCGCCCGCGGCCGCCACCGCCGCGGGGACCCGCGTCGAGACCACCGCCAGCGCCCCCACGAACAAGGCCGCGCCCGCCCGTCCCTCCAGCTCACTCCAGCGCGCCGAGGCCATCCTCGAGCAGCTCAAGGTGCGGATTCAGGGCGGGGACCGGGAGGCCACCATCAACCTCAACCCCGTGGACCTCGGCCGCCTTCGGCTCCACGTGAAGGTGGACCAGGGCGCCGTCCACGCCTCCATCGCCGCCGAGAGCGCCGAGACCCTGGCGGTCCTCGAGGCCCACGCCCCCGAGCTGCGGGCCTGGCTGAGCCGGGACGGCGCCGAGAGCGTCGAGCTCGACCTGGGGCTGATGACCTCCGCCGAGGCGGACGCCCAGTCTCGCTCCGAGCAGGGCGAGGGCCAGCAGGGCTCCGGCTCGCGCCGGGGCCAGGGCAGCGAAGGGCCGAGCCCCGTCGCCAGCCCGGAGGCGCTCCTCCAGCAACTTGCCACGCGCACCGCCGAGGGCGGTGTGGACCTCACCGCCTGATACCCAAACCACACCAGCAGGCAGCCATGATCGAAGGAATCGGAATCCAGGACGCGCAGCGGAGCCTCTCGGCTGCGACGGCCAACCAGCAGCTCGACAAGGACGCGTTCACGCAGCTCCTCGTCACCCAGCTCCAGAACCAGGACCCCATGTCACCCCAGTCCAACGAGGAGCTCGCCGCCCAGCTGGCGCAGTTCTCGTCGCTGGAGCAGATGGAGCTCGTCAACGAGAACCTGGTGGGCATGGCGAGGCTCCAGCAGGGCAACGCCCTGATGGACCAGCTCACCGGCGCCAGCGGCCTCGTGGGCCAGCGCGTCGGCTACCTCGACCCGGTCTCGGGCGAGATGATGGAGGGCGCGGTGGACTCCGCGCGCGTCCAGAACGGCGAGATCTTCCTCGGCATCGACGGGATCGATGTGCCCCTCGCTCGCGTCGCCGAGGTCCTCGGCGAGGTCGGGGACGGGGATGAGATCGTTGGCGGCGAGGAAGGCGAGGGCGAGGGCGAAGGCTCCGGCGAGTCCCTCTGATCCACCGCGCCGAGCGCCTTCCCGACCACCGAATCCAACCCCTGAGCCAACCGTAGTCCTATGCCTTCATCCTTCTATTCCGCCCTCTCCGGGATGCGATCGCACCAGCAGTGGATCGACGTCATCGGTAACAACCTCGCCAACCAGAACACCCCCGGCTACAAGAAGAGCCGAGCGGTGTTCGCGGACAACTTCTCCCGCAACTTCAGGTTCGCGAGCGGGCCGCGGAGCGGCGTCGGCGGGATCAACGGCATGCAGGTCGGCTACGGCGTGGGCCTCGCCAGCGTCGACCAGACCTTCACCCAGGGGGCGCTCTCGGACACGGGCCGCGTCTTCGACCTGGCGCTGGAGGGCGGCGGCTTCTTCGCGCTCGAGGGCGGCGAGGGGCGCAGCTACACCCGGGTGGGCACCTTCGGCCTCGACTCCCAGCAGAACCTGGTGGACCAGGGCTCGGGCATGCGGGTGCTGGACCCCAACGGGTCGGCGATCAGCCTGGATGTGGCCTCGCTCTTCCCGCCGCAGGTGACCACCGACGTGACCATGAAGGGCAACCTCTCGGCCGTCGTCGAGGGCCCGCTGGCGGAGCTGCTCTCGGCCAACTCGGCCTTCTCCATGGGGACCGCGGCGGAGCTCGCAAGTACTGGTACCAGCGCGAGCTACAACATCTCCGCCCTCGGCGGGAGCCCGGGCGACATCGTGGCCATGGAGCTCATCGCCAACGGCGGCGTGCCCCAGCAGGTCATCGTGGCGAGCGACCCCGCCACCGGTGAGGTCACGTCCGGCGCCATCGCGGCCGCCATCAACGCCCTGCAGGACGTCAGCGCGACGGTCAACGGGGCCGGCCAGGTGGCCATCTCCACCAACCGCAAGGGCGCCTCGTTCTCGATCGACGTCAACCCGCCCTCTGGCGTGGCGGACCTGACGCAGCTCGTGGGCTTCTCCACGACCATCCAGAGCGGTACGGAGACCCCGATCCCCAGCGACCTGAGCACGGCGAACCTGAACGACCTGACCGCCAACCTCGAGGAGTACGCGGACGGGGATCAGATCCAGATCGTCGGTGAGGACACCGACGGGACCCCGGTCTCCGGCTCGTTCACCTTCGGCGCCGGCAATGACGGCACCACCATGCAGGACCTGGTGAGCTACCTGGACTCGCTCTACACCGACGCCGTGGTCTCCGTCGACGGGTCGGGTCGCCTCGTCGCGACCGCCCAGTCGGCGGGGGAGGCCAACCTCCTGCTGTCGCTCTCCGACGGCTCCGGCAACACCGGCGGCACCGACTTCAGCGCCTATGCGATGTCGGTCACGACCAACGGCACGGGGCCGGACACCGTCACCACCTCCACCGAGATCTACGACGCCGCCGGCGTCGCGCACTCCGTGACCATGCGGTACGAGCGCCAGGCCGACCTGACCTGGAACCTGTACGCCGACCTGGATCCCAGCGAGGGCGTCGTCGGCAAGGGCAGCCCCTCGGACCCGATCACGGGGATCACCTTCGCGCCGGACGGGTCCCCCACGGGGCTCGGATCGGTGGACTCCCGGATGCAGCTGCAGTTCACCGGGCAGCCCCTCCAGGAGGTCTCGATCAACCTCGGCACCGACGGTTCAGTGGACGGCTTGACCCAGTTCGGCAGCGCGGGGACCGCTTACGTCTTCGACCAGAACGGGTTCGGGGACGGGGAGCTCGCGAACATCACGGTCTCGACCACCGGCGAGATCGACGGCTTCTACTCCAACGGCCAGACCCGCTCCCTCGGGGCGCTGGGCGTCGTCACCTTCCAGAACGACGAGGGGCTGCGGAGCTCGGGCAACAACATGTTCGAGGAGACTCCGAACTCCGGGGAAGCGCGCTACGGCACCGGTGACATCCGGAAGGCGGGGGCGGTGATCTCCGGGTCCCTGGAGAACTCCAACGTGGACACCGCCGAGCAGTTCGTACGCCTCATCGAGGCCCAGCGGGGCTACCAGGCCAACGCCCGGGTGGTCTCCACCCAGGACGAGGTCCTCGCCGAGACGGTGAACCTGGTCTGATCGTGCCGGGGTCCCCCCGGGGGCCCTGAACCGAGCGGGAGCGGGGGCCCTGGCGCACGACGCCGGGGCCCCCGCTCCTTGAACTTCAGCCCGCCGCGCCCACGACCCCCTCGATCGCTAGAGTCTCCCCGTGACCCTGGAAGCAAGACTCCCCGAGCTGGCCGGCGGCTGGGCACGTCAGTCCCACGAGATCTCGTCCGACCTGGAGGTGGAGCTCTTCGTGCCCGCCGCCCCGGACGAGCTGCTCGACGACGACGGGGTGGTCGCGAGGAACGAGTTCAACGACTCGATGCCCTACTGGGCCTGGCTGTGGGACTCCGCGCCGACCATGGCGCGCCGCATCGCCGCGGAGCCGCCGGCGAGCGGCGCGCGCATCCTCGAGCTCGGGGCGGGCCTCGGCCTCGTGGGGATCGCGGCGGCGCTGGCCACCCGGGGCCCCGCGGAGCTCACGCTCTCGGATCACGACCCGCTCTCCCTGGCGGTCCTGCCCCTCAACGCCGCCCTCAACGGGTTGGACCAGGCGCAGACGTGGAACCTGGACTGGCGGGAGCTCGACCGATCCGACCCGGGCCAGTTCGATCTCGTGGTGGGGTGTGATGTTGCATATGAGGCCCGCCTCCAGGAGCCCCTCCTGGACGTGGTGGACCGCTACATGGGGCCCTCAGGGATCGCGCTCTTCGCCGACCCCGGCCGGACCCGGCTCCCCGGGTTCCTGCGGCGGGCGCGGGCTCGCGGGTTCGTCGTGGAGACCGAGGACAGCGAGGGGCGGCCCGCGGAGGCGGCCGCGGGGGCGTTCCGGCTGGTGCGAATCGCGCGGCACCCGGAACATCTTTCCGGTACTCGCTGACCTGGGTCGGGAAGTTCTTTCCCGTCCGCGGCCCGTGACCTGCCCTGACGGCCCCTGCGCGGGCTTGGCACCCCTCTTGCGTAGGGACCGGCATGAACGTCGGGCTCTATCGAACGGTTGCCGCCATGAGCGCCAACCAGCAGCGCGTCGAGATCATCAGCTCGAACATCGCCAACGCTGACGCCACGGGCTTCAAGCGGATGCTCCACGTCGCCCACGGCGTGGAGAACTGGGCGGATGACCGGGCCCACACCCAGGTCGCGGCCGCTTCGCGGCTCGACATGAGCCAGGGCGTGCTCCGACCGACCGGCAACACGCTCGACCTCGCGCTCAGCGGGGACGGGTTCTTCGTTCTCGAGGGCACGGCGAGCGAGGTCCTCACTCGGGACGGTTCGTTCTCGCTGACCGAGGAGGGGGTCCTCGTGAACCCCAGCGGCTTCCCGGTCCAGTGGGAAGGCAAGCGCGGAGTCCTCGACCCGCTCGAGGGCAGCATCCGCATCGACAGTGAGGGCAAGGTCCTCCAGGCGAGGGTGCCGAAGGGGCAGATCCGGGTGGTCGACATCGACGGCCCCCAGTCCATCGAGCCCGACGAGTTCGGCGGCTTCCGTCTCCGGGAGGGCGCGGCCTTCATCGAGTCGACCGCCACGGTCCGCCAGGGCCACCTCGAGAACGCCAACCTCGAGACCATCGACGAGCTCGTGGAGCTCATCGCCGCCCAGCGGGCCTTCGAGTCCGCGTCCCAGGCCTTCAAGACCATCGACCAAAGCTTCAGCCGCCTCTATCGCTGAGGCCTGGCAGGACCCTAGCGACCCAAGCACCATGATTCGTTCTCTCTACACCGCGGCCTCCGGCATGAAGGCGCAGCAGTTCCAGGTGGACACGATCGCGAACAACATCGCGAACGTGAACACCAGCGGCTTCAAGAAGAGCCGCCTGTCGTTCCGCTCGCTGCTCTACCAGACCTACCGCGAGCCGGGCCTGCCCCTCGCCAACAACCAGAACGACGTGACGGGCCTCCAGATCGGCTCGGGTACCGAGGTCTCTGGCTCCCGGAAGGAGATGCAGCAGGGGGTCCTCGAGCTCACCGGTAACTCCCTCGACCTCGGCGTCGAGGGCGCGGGCTTCTTCGAGATCGAGCTCCCCAACGGCGAGCGCCGCTACACCCGGAACGGCACGTTCCGACAGGACGCCAACGGCCGCCTCGTGACGGCCGAGGGCTACCTGCTCAGCGACCAGGTCCAGATCCCGCCGGACAGCCAGGGCATCTCGATCTCCGCCGCCGGCGAGGTCTACTCCCTCGGCGAGGGGAACGTCCAGACCCAGATCGGAACGATCCGCCTGCACGTGTTCCCGAACTCCACCGGCCTCCGCGCCATGGGCGGCAACTACTTCGCCGGGACGCCCTCGTCGGGTGACCCCGCCGCCGTGCAGCCCACCACCGCCGGCGCGGGGATGGTCAAGCAGGGCTACCTCGAGCGCTCGAACGTCGAGACCGTCGACGAGCTCGTGTCCCTGATCGTCGCCCAGCGCAACTACGAAGTGAACAGCCGGGCCATCCGCGTCTCCGACGAGATGCTCCAGCAAGTCAACCAGCTCATCCGCTGATCCACCATGATTGCCAGCACGCTACTTCTCCTCTGCACGGGGGGCGTCTCCATCGTCCTCCCCGCCGAGGCCACCTCCACCGGCCTGGAGATCTCGGTCGAGGAGATCGCGACGGTCAAGGGCGACGACGCCGCCGAGGTGGAGCGGGTCCGCGCCGCTTCGCTGGGCTACGCCCCAGCGCCCGGCTTCCACCGCACGCTCCGGGCGGACCTGCTCACCGCCGCGCTGCGGCAGTCCATGCCGGACATCCAGGTCACGGTCGAGGGCGCGCCGCGGTGCCGGGTGACCTGCACGACGTCGACGATCCCCGGCGCCCGCATCACCGCCGAGGCCAGCCAGGCCGTCCGCGCGGCGCTGACGGGGATGGACGCCGAGGCGACGCCGGTCATGGACATCGCCGACCTGGTCCTCCCCAAGGGCGAAGACGAGCCCCGACTGCGCGCGGCCTACAGCCTCGAGCGGGTCTTCCCCGGCAAGGTCCAGGTGCCGGTCGAGGTCTGGCTCGGCGGGCGCCTCTACCGCACCGTCCAGGTGCACTTCGAGGTCACCGTCTGGCAGCGCCAGGCCGTCCTCAAGCAGGCGATCCCCGCGGGAACCAACCTGGTCCCGGGGATGTTCAAGGTCGTCCGTACCCAGGTGAACACCGGCGGCGGCCTGCAGCACCTCGGCCTCGAGGAGCTCGCCGGCTCGGTCGCCAACCGTGCGATGGCCGCCGGCGCCCCCGTGACCGAGCGGGACGTCAAGCGGGTGACGCTCGTCAAGCGGGGCGACCTGGTTCAGGTCGCCGTCCGAAGCGGCGGGGTCACCGTGAAGGACGTGGGCCAGGCCCAGTCCAACGGCCGGATGGGGGAGCGCGTGCGCGTACAGCTCCGCTCGTCGGGCATCGAACTCCTCGCGGTCGTCCGCGGGCCCAAGCTCCTCGAGGTGAAGATCAAATGAGCATCCTCCGCATCGCACTCGTCGCCCTGACGGTCGCCCTCTCCACCGGGGCCGCCGACGCCCAACGGCGCGGCTCCATCTACAACCCGACCCGTGGGCCTGTGTCCCCGATCTCGGACAAGACCGCCAACCGCGTGGGCGACCTGCTCACCGTGGTGATCCGCGAGAACCAGGACCTCAAGAACGAGGAGAAGACCGACCTCGCGAAGAACAGCACGCTGAACTACCAGCTGGTGGACTTCAACGTGGCGCCGGACGCGTTCAACCCGCTCCCGACCATGCGGACCACCAAGTCCGACAGCTTCGACGGGACGGCGAACTACGAGAAGAGCGGCGCCTTCGAGGCGCGTCTCACCGCGATGGTCATCGACCGGCTCCCCAACGGGAACCTCGTCGTGGAGGGCCGCCGCGAGATCCGCATCGATGAGGAGCGCAAGGTCCTCGAGTTCCGCGGCGTCGTCCGACGGTACGACGTCAAGCGCGACAACACGGTCCAGTCCGAGCTCGTCGCCGACGCCTATGTCTCCTACTCCGGAACGGGTCCGCTGACCCGCACCAATGAGCGTCGTGGGCTCGCCAAGTGGCTCCACAGCGCCGCCGACTGGGTCTGGCCCTTCTGATCTGCCATGCGAATCCTGAACATCATCCTCGCCCTCTCTCTGACGTCGTCGGCCGCTGCCCAGGGCACGGCTCCGGCCTCGGCGACTGCGCCAGGGACCAACGTGGACGGGCAGGGGGCCAACGTGGCCACCGTCCTGCCCGTCGGTAGCGGCATCGAGGCTCCCACTCAGCCCCAGGGGGTCTCCACCGCCAACTACTCCCGCACGGCGCGGATCCGCCCGGTCTCCCGGACCGGGGGAAACTACGAGGCGAAGGTCACCTCGCCGCTCTCGAGCCTGTTCAGGGTCCGGGGCGTCCAGGAGAACGAGGTCAACGGCATCGGCATCGTCATGGGCCTCGACGCGACGGGGGACAGCGGACTCCTCGCGCCGCAGCTCCTCGCGAACAGCCTCCTGGCGTCGAACATCAACATCGACCCCACGCTCCTCGCGACCTCCAGCATCGCGGTCGTGCACGTGAAGGGCATCATCCCGCACGGGGCCAAGCCGGGCTCCCGGATGGACGTGATCGTCTCGACCCTCGGGGACGCGGAGAGCCTCTACGGGGGCAACCTGCTCATGACCGAGCTCATGGACCTCGAGGGCAACAACGTCTACGCGACCGCCTCGGGCTCGCTCACGGTCGGCGGCTTCTTCGCCGCCGGCGACGCGGCCACGACCACCAAGAATCACGTCACGGTGGGCACCCTGGCCAACGCGGGCCGGGTCGAGGTCGGCGTGGACGCGAGCGTGGTCAACGAGCACGGCTACATCTACCTGGACGCCAAGAACGGTCAGGGCTCCTTCGGGAACACGGTCCGCGCCACCGACGCGATCAACCGCCTCTACCCGAACATGGCCGACGTGATGCCGGACGGCAAGTCCGTCCGGTTCAAGGTGATGGACGGCGTCCCTGAAGAGAGCGTCGTCGCCTACCTCGACAGCGCGATGCAGCTCGAGGTCGAGTCGGACAACCTGGCCAGGGTGGTCATCAGCGAGCGCACCGGCGTGATCGTCATGGGCGGCAACGTCCGCCTGCGTCCGGGCGTGATCCAGCACGGCTCGATCGTCGTGACCATCGCCGAGACCCCCGAGGTCAGCCAGCCGGCCGGCTTCTCGAACGGGGTGACCACCGAGGTCCCCCGGACCAACCTCAACGTCGTCGAGGGGGACGCACCCCTCGTCCTGATGGGGGGCGCCACCAGCCTCGAGGAGGTGGTGGAGGTGCTGAACGTGCTCGGGGCCACCCCGAGGGACATGATCGCCATCATGGAGTCGCTGGTGTCCGGCGGCCTCCTCGTGGCCGAGCTCAAGAGGATGTGATGGAGCTGCACGCCGAGAACACAGGCGCCCTAACGGCGCGGAACGGCCTCATGACGGGCCGGATCTCCCGGGTTGCGCGGGGCGCGGACGCCCCCGACGTGGCGGCGAAGGAGATGGAGTCGCTCTTCGCCACGCTCCTCGTCACCGAGATGCGTAAGGGCCTGGGTGAGGGGTTCTTCGGCACCGGCAAGGGCGCCGACACCTTCAACGGCTGGTTCGACGAGCAGCTTGGGGCTTCCATCGCGGAGCAGGGCAACCTCGGGATCGGAGAGCAGGTCAAGGAGAGCATCATCCGTCAGCAAGCTGCGGCGGCTGCTGAGGCCGCGAGGCTCGAGCGCGAGGGTGCTGGCGGCGAGGTGAACCCGTGAGCGGCCCTGCCCCGTCCAACCTGTTGAACCGCCTCGTGATCGCGATCCGCGAGGAGAACGCGTCCCATCAGCAGATCCTCGAGCTGCTCGGGGTCCAGGAGGAGTCGATCCGCAGGCCCGCGAGCGAGGCCTTCAAGGCGGCCACTGAGGAGCTCGAGGTCGAGCTCAAGCGGAACGCCCAGCGCACGGCGCGCCGGGAGCGGGCCGTGGTCGCCCTGGCCGTTGAGCTCGGGGTGGCGCCCTCCGCCGCGACGGTGGGGAGCCTCGCCGAGCGGCTCGGGCCCGACGGCGCGCTCCTCGCTGCCGAGCGGGCGCAGCTGATCGAGCTGAGCCAGGAGGTGGGGCGCCTCAACCGGCGCATGGCGACGCTCGTCCGCCTTCACCGGCAGGTGACGCGGGACCTGATTCAGGTCGTCCTCGGTTCCGAGGACGGCGGTGACGTACACGCAGGCGGAAGCCTGATCGACGCGGAGGTCTGACTTGGGATTGAGCACGAACATCGGCCTGCGGGCCCTGCTGACGTCGCAGTCAGCCCTCGACACGATCGGGCACAACGTCGCGAACGCCACGACGGAGGGCTACAGCCGCCAGCGGGTGCTGACCTCGAGCTCGCGGCCGCTCAACCTCCGCGGCCTCCAGCTGGGCAACGGCGTCGACGCCAACGTGGTGACGCGCTCGGTGGACGAGCTGCTCAACGCGCGCATCGTGGGGCAGACCGCCTCCGTCGCCCGCCTCGAGTCGCAGCTGACGGAGATGGGGAGCGTCGAGGCGCTGCTCAACGAGCCCGGTGAGGGCGGCTTCGGCGCCCTCATGGACAGCCTCTTCAACAGCCTGTCGCTCGTCTCCTCGAACCCCGAGGACATCGTCGCCCGGAACGGCGCGCTCCAGTCCTCCGAGAATCTGACCCGTCGCTTCCACCAGGTCTCCGACGAGATCCGTCAGCTCCAGGGTGACGCGCAGCTCAAGGCGCAGACGCTCGTGGCGGACGTCAACCTGCTCGCCGATCGCCTCGTGACCCTCAACCAGCAGATCTCCGAGGCGGAGTCGGTCAGTGGCACGGTGGCCAACGACCTCCGGGACCAGCGCGGGGTCGCCCTGCGGGCGCTCTCCGAGCGGGTCGAGATCACGGCCAGAGAGAACACGCAGGGAGCCGTCCTCGTCCAGATCGACGGGCAGCTCCTGGTGGGCTCCAGCTCCGCCAACCCCCTCCGGGTGGAGCCCGGAGCGGACGGCTCCATCGGCCTCCAGCTCCTCGGGGGCGTCCAGCCCGTGCAGCCGCGATCCGGCCAGCTGGCCGGCGTCGTCGCGTTCTCCGAGACGTTTGCCAACGACGTGCTCGACGGCTTCGACCGCTACGCCAAGGCCATCGTGCTCGAGATGAACCGGGCGCACTCCACCGGCGTCCCCCTGGGCGGCGGATTCAATCAGTTGCGGGGGGCGGTCCCGGTGGCGGACCTCGACGGGGACGGCGCCTACGGCGACGTGCTTCTGCGCGACGCGCAGCTGCCCTTCGACGTCCAGTCGGGCGAGCTCTTCGTCCACGTCGCGCTGGACGGGGACGACAGCTTCAAGACGACGCGTCTCGAGATCGACCCCAGCCGCATGACCGTTCAGGGGTTCGCCGACGCGCTCTCCAGCGTCACGGGCCTCTCGGCGAGGATCGACACCGCCGGACGCGTCTCCGTGGACGCCCTGTCCCAGACCAAGTTCCACTTCGGTTCACGGCTCGAACCGGCGCCGGACTACGCGGGCACCTTCGGCGGTGGCGCGGCCTCTCACGTGAGCAGCTTCGGCGGCCCCTTCGCCGTCGGGACCACCTCGACGCTCAACCTGGTGGGGGCCGCTGGCCCCTTCACGTTGACGATCGACCCCGCGAACTTCGCCTCGGCCGGTGAGCCCACGGCCCAGGAGCTCGCCGACACGTTCAATGCCTCCCCGGACATGGTCGCGGGCGACCTCCGCGCCGTGGTGGTGGGGGATCGCATCGGCTTCCAGACCCTGAGCACCGGCGCCGCCGCCTCCTTCCAGGTGGCGGGGGGGACGGCCGCCTCGGCGCTGGGCCTCTCGACCGGGACCTACACCGGCCAGGAGCTGGAGGTCGAGGTGGCGGTCACCGGGGTCTACGAGGGCAGCCAGAACGACCGCTGGACCTTCACGCCTGTGGGGACCGGGACCATCGGGACCACGCCGCGGCTCGAGGTCGAGGTCCGCGACGAAGCTGGAGCGCTGGTCACGACGCTCGACGTCGGCGAGGGCTATCCCCCGGGGACACCGCTGACGGTGGCCGAGGGCATCTCCGTCTCGTTCTCGGTGGGCGAGGTGAACGGGGCCGCGGGCGACGCCTTCACCCTGGATGCCATCGCGGACTCCGACACGAGCGACGTCCTCGTGGCGCTCGGGCTGAACAGCCTCTTCACGGGCAGCGACGCCTCGAACATCAACCTCAACAGCCACGTCGTGAACGACCCGCGTCTGTTCGCGGGCTCCTCCAACGGCGAGGACGGGGACAACGGCGCCATCCTCGAGATGCTTGACGTTCAGAGCTCCGAGGTCGAGGGGCTCGACGGGACCCTCGGGACGTACTTCGGTGCCCTCGTCGGGGGCGTCGGCTTCGAGATCGCGTCGACCTCCAGCGCGCTCGAGGTGGAGAGCTTCATGCTCGGCAGCCTCGAGGAGCAGCGCGAGCAGGTGTCGGGCGTCAACGTCGACGAGGAGCTCGTGAAGATGATCGAGTACGAGCAGACCTATCAGGCCGCCGCGCGCTTCCTGCAGGTCGTCGGCCAGCTGAACGACACGGTCCTGGCGCTCGTCTGAGCGAGGAGAACACATGAGCATTCGACCGACACAAGGGCGCATCTTCGACCTCGTCCAGCGAGGCATCGAGCGCAACACCTCGCGGCTGATCCGCGCCCAGGAGCAGGCCTCCAGCGGGCGCCGGATCGTCCGGGCCTCCGACGACCCCGTGGGGAGCTCGGTCTCCCTCTCCCTCCGGCGGCAGCGCGGGGCCATCGAGGCATACTCGACCTCCACCGCGTCGGCGAAGCCGATCGTGGAGCAGGCCTCCTCGAGGCTGCAGGACGGCGTCAACCTCGTGGCCGACATCCGTGCGCTGATGATCCAGGGCATGAACGGCGCCCTGAGCGCCCAGGACCGGGGCTCCGTGGCAACCCAGCTGGAGCTCCTGGAGGCGCAGCTCCTCGACATCGCGAACACGCGCAGCGGCGACCGGTTCCTGTTCAGCGGGACGGCGACCGAGGAGCGGCCCTTCGTGGAGGAGACGGTCGGTGGCGAGAGCCGGATCGTCTTCCGTGGGAACGACCAGCGTCAGCGGATCCAGACCGGTCGGGACGCGGACGTCGCCATCAACGTCTCGGGTCAAGAGGTCTTCGGCAAGTACGCCTACACGGACACCGACCTCACCTCGAACACCGGGATCAAGAGCGGGACGACCGCGGACTCGGGCTCGGGCTACTCCGAGCTCATCGTGGAGCAGAACGGCACCACCGGAGCCATGGGCGCCGGGATCACGCTGGTCGACGCCTCGGACACCCTCGTCGGGAGCCAGCCCCTCGAGGTGGACGGGGGGGCGCGGACCGTTCAGCTCGGGACGGGTGCGGTCCTGGACATCCCTACGCCCGCGCCCTCGACGATGACCGTGCGCGACGAGAACGGCGCGACGGTCGAGCTCGACCTCAGCGGGTGGGGGGGCGGCAACCTCAACACGACGCTCACCGGGGCCGCGTCGGTCTCCATCGACGGCGTGAACTTCACGCCGGTCAACCTCACGGAGACGGACCTCCTCCTGCGGAGCCAGAGCACCGGCGCGCGCCTGCACGTGGACACGACGGGACTCAACGTGGCGGGGAGCGACCTCGTCACCTTCTCGGGGACGCCGAGCGTGTTCGACACGATCCGCGGGGTCGTGGCGGACCTCCGGATGCCCGAGGGGACGGACCGCCTGATGTTGTCCGAGCGCCTCCAGACCCGGCTGGGCGAGCTCGACCGCAGCGAGGGGGACATGATCATCTCCCTGGGCCGGCTCGGCACCGCCGCGCAACAGATCGACATCGCGTCCACCCGCCTGGAGGACCTGGACGTGTCCGTACGAAGTCTCATCTCCGACGTGGAGGACGCGGACTTCGCCGAGGTGGCCCTCGACCTCCAGCGCTCGGAGCAGACGCTTCAGCTCGCCCAGGCCACCGGCTCCCGCCTGATGCAGCAGAGCCTGCTGCGCTTCCTCTGATTCGTCTCGAAACCACTCAAGGAATAATCAATGTCGATCGATCCCACGATTCAGACGCGCGCCGAGGCCTCCGTGGAGGGTTCAGCGCGACCTCAGCAAGACGACACCAAGGCTGGCGCGGCCTTCAGGGCCGTCCTCGAGCGACTGGAAGAGAAGACGCGAGCCCTCGGAGAAGCCTCCGAGCGCCTCGACGATCCCAGCCGCCTCGGGGACGCGGTCCTGAGCGCGCGGGCCTCCGTGGAGGAAGCCGTGTCCCTTGGCACCGACCTGATCGAGGCCTACCGGGCGTCCACCCAGCGAAACGAGCACCAGGCGCCGGACGCCGATACCGACCACTCACCCCGAGCGAACCAATGATGACCACACCCACGACCAGCGAGCCCGAGGCCGCGCTCCGTTTGATGGAGGCCGTCCTCCGCGACGGGCGACCGATGGCGTCCGAATACGCGCAGCTCTTCGGCCCGCGCGCCACGGGTCACATCGAGACCGTGGAGGAACAGGGCGAGGTCATCTCGACCTGCGCCTGGCTCCGTCGCGACCTGGTGGTGAGCGGGCTTGAGCTCCCCGTCGCCTTCGTCGGGTCGGTGGCGACCCGCGCCGACCAGCGCGGCAAGGGCCACGGCACGGCGGTGGTGGAGCGGGCGATCGCCCGCGCCGCGGAGGAGGGCGCGGCCATCGCGCTGCTCTGGGCCGACGAGTCGAACTGGTATCAGGAGCGTGGCTGGGTGCCGCTGGGCACCGAGAACGTCTTCGTGATCAACGCGAACAACGCCTTCCTGCTGCCCGACGCCGACGGCGTCCGGCCCATGGAGCACCGCGACCTGGGGGCCGTGCACCGGCTGTACTGCACCCACGAGGCGCGTGTCGATCGCCGCGAGTGCGACACCGAGGCCATGCTGACCACGCCCGGGCTCCGGGCGCTGGTGCGCGAGGTCGACGGAGAGGTCAAGGGCTACGCCTGCGTGGGCCGCGGCGAGGACCTCGCCCACTGCGTCCACGAGTGGGGAGGCACCCCGGAGGACGTGCTCCCCATCATCGCTGGCCACTGGGCGGCCACGAGCGCGGAGACGGACCGCCTCTTCGTGATGGTCCCCGAGACCGAGGCGGACTTCACCGCCTACTTCACCTTCATCCGCTCGCTTGGAGCCAAGGGCATCCTCGCCATGGCCCGCATCGGCGACCTCGGCGCCGTGGCGCGGATCTTCGACCGGCTGACCCCCGAGGGCGTCACCGTCGAGGTGGTGGGGGACAGGTCGCTGGCCCTCGCCGGGCCGTCCGGTCGCATCCTGCTGGCCGACCACGAGATCCTCCTCGCCCTCTGCCCGCCCCGTGGAGACCGGCGCGTCACCTCGGTCGTCGAGGCGGAGATCGGCGTGGAGCTGCCCATGCTCCCGATCGAGCCCTACGCCTGGGGCCTCGACTCCATCTGAGCGTCCCTAGACGCCACGCGCCCCGCCGCGCCGTGACCCCACAGGGTCCGGCGCGGCGGGGCGCCTTCGTGGGGGGTCATCGAACGCGGGGCCGGGGCTCGTCGAGCGGCCCCTCCTCGATCAGCGCCCGGAGGCCGCGCAGGAGGGGAGGGCCGGTCTCACCGGGAGGGGCGCCGCGGCGGAACTCCACCGTGAGGATCGGCCGTCCGCGGTCGAGGCCCATCCACGAGCCGAGGGAGCCAGGGGTGGCGTATCCCATGGAGGGCTTCACGAACCATGGAGGTCCGGCGCCTTCGGTGAAGCGCCACGCGTGGCCCTCCGCGGGCCCGTCAAAGTTCACGAAGGGACCGCGGGCGGTGGAGTGCAGCACGACCACGAGCTCGGGGTCGAAGCGCAGGAGGTCGCGGTAGACGTGGGCGACGCCCGGCTCGCTCAAGGGGCGCGGGCCGCGGGAGGGGGCAGGGGCGAAGTTGGTGGCCGGCCAGTTCCTGTTGGGGTCGACGCCGCTGACGGTGCCCCGGCGGGCGCGCGCCGACCCGTCGGGGTTGACGTCCTCGTACAGCGTGATGGTCGCGGGGAGCTCGTCGAGGGTGGCGATCAGCTCGGGGACGTGGCGCAGCCCCTCCTGCTCGGTCCCGTGGATCCCCGCGATGACGGCGACCCGGGGCCCACCGGCGCCGAGCTCCATGGCGCGCAGCGGCCGCCCCTCCCGGCTCACGCCGAGCATCCGCCACGCGGGGCCGGGGTCGGGCGAGACGCTCGCGCGCGAGGTCGGCGCCGGCACGGCGCAGCTCGACGCGGCGAGCAGGGTCAGGCCGAGGAGCGCGCGCGTGAGCGGCGCCATCACTCGTAGTTGGACGGGAACATCGCCCGCTCGACCGTCTCGATCGCGATGTGGAGGATCTTGATGTGGACCTCCTGGATGCGGTCCGAGGTCGCCGCGTGCGGGACCACGATCGCGAGGTCGGCGAGGTCCCGCATCTTGCCGCCGTCCTTGCCGAGGATCGCGACCGACTGGATCCCCATGCGTCGCGCCTCCTCGAGGGCCCGAACCGTGTTGGGGGAGTTGCCGCTGGTGGACAGGCAGACCAGGAGATCGCCGGCCTGCCCGTGGGCCTGGAGGGACCGGGCGAAGACCTCGTCATAGCCGAAGTCGTTGGCGATGCAGGTGAGCTGGCTCGGGTCGGAGAACGCGAGGGCGGGGAGCGCGCTGCGGTCGCCCTGGAAGCGGCCGGTCCACTCCTCGGCGAAGTGCATCGCGTCGCACATGGACCCGCCGTTGCCGCAGGACAAGAGGCGCCCACCGCCCGTCAGGGTGGCCTGGCACAGGGTCGCGAACGCCCCGACCGCCTCGATCAGGCTGGGATCGGCGAGGAAGGCATCGAGGGTGGCCCGGGCCTCCTCGAAGGAGGCCCGGACGGCGTCATCGCGGGAGGACGTCATGACCGAATCCTACCCTGCTGAGGTGGGATCTCCTCGTCTCGGTCCGGCTCAGGCGATCGCGGCGAAGCTGGGCTCCGCGGCCTCAAGGACTCGCCCCAGGACCCCGCTGTCGTGCTCCACGGAGAGGAAGAACGCCTCGTATGGGGACGGGGGCATCAGGACCCCGCGGGAGAGCATCTCGTTGAAGAAGCGGACCCACCCCTCCCGATCCGTGGCCGTGACCTCGCTGAGGTTGCGGGGCATGACCGGCGAGAAGTAGGGGCACATCATGGAGCCGATGCGGCCCACGGAGAGGACCCGCCCGTGGCGAGCGGCGATCTCCATCAGCCCCCGGGAGAGCTCGGAGCCCGCCGCCTCGAGCGCCTCGTAGATGCCGTCGCGGCCGAGGATCTCCAGGGTCTTGCGGCCGGCGGCGACCGCGAGCGGGTTCCCGCTCAGGGTGCCGGCCTGGTACATGGGGCCCGCCGGGGCGACCTGCTCCATGAGGTCCCGGCGCCCGCCGTAGGCCCCCACGGGGAGCCCGCCGCCGATGATCTTGCCCATGGTGATCAGGTCGCAGCGCACCTCGGTGAAGTCCTGGAAGCCTCCCCGGGCGACCCGGAAGCCCGTCATGACCTCGTCGAACACCAGCAGCGCCCCGGACACGTCGCAGTGGGCGCGCAGCCCCTCGAGGAAGCCGGCGTCCGGGGGGATGGTCCCCATGTTGCCGGCCACCGGCTCCACGAACACGGCGGCGACCTCGGGTCCGTGCTGGTCGAAGACGGCCTTGACCGAGTCGAGGTCGTTGTAGACGGCGACCAGGCTGTTCGACGCGGTCGCCCGGGTGACGCCGGGGGAGTCCGGGGCCCCGAGGGTCAGCGCGCCGCTGCCCGCGGCGACCAGGAACGAGTCCCCGTGCCCGTGGTAGCAGCCCTCGAACTTCAGGATCTTCTCGCGGCCCGTCGCCGCCCGGGCGAGGCGCGCGGCGGACATGGTCGCCTCGGTGCCCGAGTTCACGAGCCGGACCATCTCCACCGAGTGGACGCGCTCGCAGATGTCGCGGGCCATCTCCAGCTCTCCCCGGGTGGGGGCGCCGAAGGTCGTGCCGCCGTCGACGGCCTCGTGGAGCGCGGCGCGCACCTCGGCGTTGCCGTGCCCGAGGATCAGCGGGCCGTAGGAGCCCACCAGGTCCACGTACTCGTTGCCGTCCTCGTCCCACACGAGCGCACCTTGCCCGCGGACCAGGTGCGGGGGCACGCCGCCCACGCTCCCGTAGGCGCGGACCGGGCTGTTCACGCCGCCGGGGATGAGTTCCTTTGCGGCGGCGAAGATCTCCTCGCTGCGAGTTCTGACGAAGGGCTGCTGGTTCACCCGCGAAGTGTAGCGAGCGTGCTGGCGAGCGCCTCCGGTGTGGGGCGGGGGAGCCGCAGTAGCCGCTGAAATCTCGAGTACGAGACGGCGAGCTCGGACTGGGTGGTCGCGCCGATGGCGATGGCGGTGACGCGCGGTGCGTCACTCCTCCGCAGCCAGGCCTTCACCGCGGAAGGGCTGGCGAAGAAGACCGCGTCGATGGGGTCAGGGAGCTCGGCCTCGGGCACCTCCTCGGAGCAATAGGCCACCGGGTCCTCCACGACGCGGCCGGCGAGGACGAGGTGCTCCCGGAGGTCAGAGGCCAGGTCGCCGCGCGGCCAGAGGATCCGGTCCCCGGGCTGGGTCGCCCGGGCGATGGCGTCGGCCAGGGGGGCGGCCCCGCTCTCCTCGGCGCGGCCCACCAGCACCGGGTCGACGCCTGCCTGGCGGAGCGACCGCGCCGTCGCGAGCCCCACGGCGGCGTGGGGAGCCTCGCGCACGTCGACGCGCTCCTGCCAGAGCCGCTTCAGCGCGGGGATCGTGTTCTGGCTCGTGACCGCGACCATGGCGGGCAGCATGGTCACGCCTGCGGGCTCGATGGGCCTGCCCACCACGCGGACCAGGGGGCAGTGGACCGCCTCCCAGGACCCGGTCGCCGCCACCGCGTCGACCCAGCGCGCCGCGGCCCGCCGCGTGGACGGTCCGGTGAGGCAGAGCCTCGACAGTCCGCGGGGGCTCATGAGGTCAGCCGGCGGGCCTCGTCGACCAGCGCCGCGGCGCCCTTGGAGAGCAGGTCCTCGGCCAGCGCCGAGCCGAGGTCCTCGGCAGCGGCGGCCTCCCCGCGGACCTCCCCCTCCAGCCGCCGGGTGCCGTCCACCGAGAGGACCCGTCCACGGAGGTGGACCTCGCCACCTCCCACGGTCGCGTGCCCGGCGATCGGCGCGTTGCAGCCTCCGTTGGTGCCCCGCAGGAACGCGCGCTCCGCGAGGGCGGCGGCCCAGGCGTCGGGGTCGCGCAGCTTGCTCTCCACGATCGCGCGGGTCTCGCTGTCGTCCTCGCGGCAGGTGATCCCCACGATCCCCTGACCCACCGCCGGGAGGAAGCGGTCGACGCCGAGCACCTCGCTGATGTGATCGGCGAGTCCGAGGCGCTCGAGCCCCGCCCGGGCGAGCAGGCAGGCGTCGAGGTCGCCATCGAGGACCTGGGCCAGCCGGGTGTTCACGTTGCCCCGCTGGGGCACGACCTCGATGTCGCCGCGCACGGCGCGCAGCATGGAGCCGCGGCGCAGGGAGCCCGTGCCCACGCGGCTCCCCGCGGCGAGCTCGTCGAGGCTGGCGCCGTCCCTCGAGATCAGCGCGTCCTCCACGAGCCCCCTGGGGAGGCACCCGGCGAGGACGATCCCCTCCTGCAGTGTCGTGGTCATGTCCTTCATGCTGTGGACACCGACGGCCGCGCGGCCGTCGAGCACGGCTCGGTCCACCTCCACCGTGAAGATGCCGATGCTGCCGAAGCGCGCCAGCTCCGTCGTGCGGTCGAGGTCGCCGGACGACTTGACGATCAGGAGCTCGTGCTCCTCGCCGAGGATCGCCTGGGTGGTGCGGGCCTGCCAGAGAGCGAGCTGGCTGCCTCGGGTCGCGAGGTGCATGGGGAAGCGCAGGGGGTGGTAGCGAGGGACGGCTACTTGCCGCCGAAGTCGCGGTCGATGTCGCGGAGCACCGTGTGGAGGTGGTCCGGGCCGTCCGTCGTGAAGAGCTCGAGCGCGAAGCGCGGCGTGAGGATGGTCCAGGCCCTGGGGCCATCGAGGTCGCCGCCGCCCCAGCGCATGAAGCGCACAGTCTTCGCCCGCTCGGGGTCGAAGAGGTACGGGGTGCGCAGCGGCTCGTCCAGGAGGCCGAGGTAGGTGGTCAGCAGGTCTGCGATGGCGCTGCGGACCTTGGGCTTGAGGTCGGAGAACGGCGCGCCGTCCTCCGCCGGGAGCTCGTTCGACCCCGGGCCCATGCGGATGTCCCTGGGGCGCGGCTGCTCGGACTCGGGGAGGCCCTCGCCCCCCACCGCGAGCGCGGCGCGGTAGGCCTCGTTCAGCGCCCCGATCACGTCGACCGTGGCGCCCTGCGTGCCGTCGTCGCGGTCCGCGAGCACGGGGCGGGCGCCCACGAAGAAGGGCGTGACGCTCGGCGTACGGCCCGGCTTGCAGTCCACATGCAGGGCGATGTGGTGCCCCTCGAACCGCCAGGACCAGCGCTGGTCGGCGTCGGGGGATCCGTAGATCCGGAGCCAGTACAGGTCGGGGTCACGGTGGGTCGCGACCTTCTCCGGAGTGGACTCGAGCCGTCGGAGTTCGCTCTCCAGCTGCCGGACCTGGCGCCACATGGTCATGCCCTCGCTGGAGAGCGCGGTGTCCAGCAGGGCCTCGAGGGCCTTGACCTGGCCCTCGTCCATGGCGCCGATGGCGAGGCCCGCGCGCTGCACCGGGCCGAAGGCCCACTGCGTTCGTTCCTCGTCGGTGTGGGCCGCCGTGGCCTTGCGGCCGAGCTCGTCGGGCAGGGCGGCGAGCATGGCCCTTGCGGACGATGCCATCTGCTCGGCGACGCCCTTCGGCGCGGCCGGCTCCACGCGGGCGACGGCCATGGAGGCGAGGGCGACGGCCAGGCAGCCCGCCAGGGGCGCGACTCGCTGGATCCTGCGGCTGCTGCTCATACCCGGAAGATACGCGCATCGCGGCAAGCCTGCCGCGGAGAAGCGGAGGGCGCTGGGCGCGCCTCGACGGAGATCTGACGACCTTCTGCCCAACGCGCCAGGCATGGCCTCGTACCCCCCCTCCGAGAGCCGTCGCCGTGCGGGCGCGGCCCATCCCATGAGCGGAGGAAGGAAGATGAACAGCCTCAAAGGAACCCTCACGATCAGCGCGACCGGCGTCCTCGCCGCGCTCCTCGCAACGTCCACCGGTGCCCTGGGCCAGGAGGGCGCCGTGCCCGGGCAGGCCCCGTCGGAGGTCCCCACGGAGACCCCGGCGGAGGGCGTGCCCCTGCGGCCCTTCGCGGTCGCCCCGCCGGTGGACGGCGCGCCGGCCCCGGGAGCCGTCGACCCCGCACCAATGGCCCGGGGAGTCGATCAGGGAGCGGAGGAGCTGAGGCTCCTCCTCTCGGAGGCTGACCTGGACCGCCGCATGGACGCCTTCGATCGGAGCTCGCGGGAGGCCGCAGTCAACGGCACCACCCGGGCCGCGCTGGAGCTCCTCGCGGCGGACCTCGCGGACCCCGAGGTGGCGTTCCTGGCTCGGCTGGCCCTCCGGGGGGCGCCGCCCGCTCCGGGCGGAGGCCGAGTGGCGCCCTTGCCCCCGTCCCTGCAGGGCCTGATGGGGGCGGACCTGTTCGCCGTGGACCCCTTCAGCGCGGGGGCCTTCGGCGGGAGCTTCTCGGGCCCCGACCCGTTCAGCGGCGACCCCTTCCGTGACCTGGAGCAGCGGGTGAAGGACCTGCACCAGCGGATGCTCTCCGGCCCCCGGTCAGGCCTTCGCCAGGCTCCGGGGTGGCCCTCACAGGCGCCGCCCGGAAGCGGGGCTGCGCCGGCGCCGTCGCGTGGGTCCTTCTCGAGCTCCAGCGTCTCGATCTCCCAGGGGCCCGGCGGTGTGCGGGTCGAGGTGACCGAGGACCAGGGGGAGGGCCGCGAGGTCTTCACCTACGAGGCGGAGTCCATGGACGCGCTCCTCAAGGCGCACCCCGAGCTCCGCGCCAAGCTCGGCCGCTGATCCGCGGGGCTCAGCCAGCGTCGCCGGGGAGCCCGTCGACGAACCGAAGGTAGGCGCGCTCCAGCGCCGCCGTGGACTGGGTCTGCCGGGCGCTCTCCTTGAGCTGGGAGAGCGCCAGGTGCAGGAGCTGGCGCTCCATGGCGTGGGCGAGCTCCAGCTCCCGCGCGGTGGCCTGGCCCGAGGTGATCCGGTCGAGGAGCTGCTCGCGCTCCTCGGCGAAGCCGGTCTTGAGCTCCTCGATGGCGGGCGTGAAGGCCGCGAACGTGCGCAGGCTGAGGAACTTGTGGACCTCTCCGATGAGGATCGGCGTGACCTCCTCGGCCGCGGCGGCGCGGCCCGCGCGGTGCTCCTCCACCACGGGGAGGAGGGCGTCGAGGTCGTAGACGATCACGCCGTCCAGCCCCGCCACCTCTGGAGAGACGGCGCGCGGGACGGAGAGGTCGAGCACGACCAGGGGTTGATCGCGCTTGGCGAGGGCCTTGCGGTTGAGGTCGGCGGCGTTCACCAGCGGCTCGGCGCCGTCCACGCAGACGACGGCGAGGTCCGCGGCCTCGAACTCCTCGGGTAGGCGCTCCAACCCCGCGGACTCCACGCCGCCGCCGAGATCCAGTGCGGCCTCCGCGGAACGGGCGGGGGTCCGGTTCATGAGGCACAGGCTCCCGATGGAGGCGGAGGCCAGGTTCCGGGCGACGAGCATCCCCGTCTCCCCGGCGCCAACGACCACGGCGCGCCGCTGTTCGAAGCGCCCGATGGCCCGCGCCGCCACCTCGAGGCCGACCCTTGCGACCGAGAGGCTCCCCTCGCCGATGGAGGTCTCCCGCCGCACCCGCTTGCCCACGGTGATCGCCTGCTCGTACAGGGGCGTGAGCTGTCGGCCGGTGACCCCCGCCTCGAGGCTCCGCTTGAGCTGGCCGAGGATCTCGGTCTCCCCGAGGACGAGGCTGTCCAGCCCCGACGCGACGCGGAAGAGGTGCATGATCGCCTCGACGCCGCGGAAGCTGTAGATGTGACGCTCCTCGACGTTCCGGAAGAGCGCTCCCCGCAGCGCGGCGGCTCCCTGGGTGCCGTCAGTGGTGGAGGCGAGGATCTCCGTGCGGTTGCAGGTGGAGAGGACCACGCCCTCCTCCACCAGGCCCCCCTGGCTCAGCTGCTGGAGGAGGGCGCGTGCGTCCTCCTCGCTGACGGCGTACTGCTCCCGCACCGCCACCGGGGCGGTTCGCTGGGACATCCCCACGAGGACCAGGTCTTCGATCGCGTGCATCGTTCAGTCCAGGGAGTGGAACGAGGCCTCGGGGACGAGGGCGGAGGCCACCAGGGCGCCGAGCAGGAGCGTGAGGCCGCCCACGGCGGCCCAGCTCGCCCGGCTGGCGGTGATCCCCGGGATGCGCTTGGAGAAGGCGATCAGCCCGAAGTGGAAGCAGATCGCGAACATGCTCAGCACGAACGAGTCCGTGTACCCGAAACCCTCCACGCCCCGGCTGTGGGCCATGCCGATCCCCACGTTGACGCCGAGGAGGAGCCCCAGGAAGCCGGTCAGCGCCGACAGCCGGGTCATTCGCGCCAGCTGACGGAGGTCGGGGAGCTGGCGGAAGAGGGCGCCGAAGGTCTGCCGGCGCATCTGGCGGAAGAGGAGGAGGTAGAGGAACCCGTAGAGCCCGGAGAGCATGACCGCGGCGCTGGCGAGCACGACGGTCAGCACGTGCATCACCGTGGTGACGCTGGAGGGGCCTCGCTCGGTGAGGGCGCGCAGCGGGCCGAACATGCCCGAGGTGAGCTGGAGCAGGAAGGCCGCGATGAAGACGATGGCCGCGACGGTCGGCTGCGGCTGTCGGAGGGTGACGAGGGAGAACAGGGCCACCATCACCAGGCAGACCGCCGAGAAGGAGAGCCAGACGTCCAGCCGGGGGAAGCCGCCCGACGCATCGCCGAGGACGATGAAGAGGCAGGCGTGCAGCGCGAAGGTGGACAGCATCAGCGCACGGCGAGCCCGCTGGATGGGCGGCTCCCGGTCGCCGGCGAAGGACATCCCGTAGAGCACGCCGAGGAACAGGTACAGGCTCGGGAGCGCGACGGCGAGGGCCTGGATGAGCTCGTGATTCATGAGACCTCTCCCCTCGGTGCTGGCTGTGTGGCGCCGTCGGTGGTGGGCTCCTGGCGCCGCCCTGTGACGTGCGAGAGGCGCCCTGCGGCGGTGGCCGCGACGTCGATCCCCACGCGGATGCGGTCATCGACGGAGACCCCGCCGACGTAGCTGCCTGCGAGGTGGAGGCCGGGGAGGTGGCGCTCGCACCCGGCCAAGAGCTGCTCCATGCGGCGGTCATGGCCCGGCGCGTAGCGCGGGATGACGTTCGTCCAACGCTGGACTAGCGACGCCACGACCCGCGGCGCGCCGGTGGGCGCCGGAGCGTGGGGGTGGGTGGCGCGGTAGCCGGCGAGGGCGCGCTCGAGCTCGATGAGCGCCCGGTCCACCAGGCCGTCGCCCACCAGATCAGCGACGTCGCCGCCGCGGAACATGGAGGTGATGGCGGAGGTCCCGAAGGGGGCGCGCCCGTCGAAGATGCGTGAGGTGAACAGCGTGCCGAGGACCCCGGGGGTCCGCGGGTCGCGGCGTGCCTGCTCGTCGGGGGGCACGAGGAAGCCGAAGCCCGGCGGGAGGTCGACGTTCTCGAGGCCGAGGTGGACCGCGGTGACCGCGGCGTGCTCGAGGTGGAGGAGGGCGTCCAGGTTCAGCCGCTCCGGGGCGCAGAGGGCGACCAGCGGGTAGGCGACCGGCGCCGGCGTCGCGAGGACGAGGTCCCGGCAGGAGAGGGACTCGCCGCTCTCGAGGATGGCTCGCCACCCGCCCGGGCCGCGGTCGATCTCCACCACCGGGGTCGCCATGGACAGCGAACCCTCCAGGGCCCGGCGGTAGCCGTCCACGAGGGTCTCGAAGCCGCCCTGGAAGGAGATGAGGTCGGTGGCCGAGGTGCGCGGACCGGGGGGCGGCGCCGCAGCGAGCCGTCTGGCGCGGCGGGCCTGGCGCCCCCTCGCGATCATGCCCCGGACCAGCCCGCCGCTCTCGCTGCACATGGCGTGCATGCGGGGGAAGGCGCTGCGGGCCCCGAGCTCGTCCACCTCGGCGGCGTAGACCCCGCGGACGAACGCCCCCGCGAGGGTGCGCGTGGCCTCCCGTCCGATGCGCTCGGTGAGGAAGGCCTCGAAGGTCGGCTCGGGGGCGCGGGGGTCGGGTCGGAAGCGGCGCAGGGGCTCGGAGAGGATCCGCAGCTTGGCGCGGGCGGAGAGCAGCGGGGTGCGCAGGAGCGCGAGGGGCGAGTCCGGGAGCGCGTGCAGCCCGCCGTCCTTGAACAGGTAGCGACGCTTCGCCTCGGCGTTCGAGGCGATCAGCTTGTCGCTCAGCCCGAGCTTCTCGGCCGCCTCACGCACGTGGCGGGCGCCGGCGGGCACCGTGTTGGGCCCGCTCTCGAAGAGGAACCCGTTCCGGTCCCCGGTGCCCACGACGCCGCCCACGCGCCGGCGGGCCTCGAGGACGAGGACGCGTAGCCCACGCGCCTGGAGCTCGTGGGCACAGGCGAGGCCCGTCAAGCCGGCGCCGACGACGATCACGTCGTTCATGGACCCGCTGTCGATGGCGTTCTCCTCCGGCATGGAATCAGAGCGTCTTCGAGAAGGTGGACTTCCCGCTCTCGCCCCGCGCCTTGCGCTCGCGCAGGTACCGGTCGAAGGGGACGGCGACGTTGCGCATCAGCACCTGGCCAATGGGGGTGAGCTTGATCAGGTCCGAGCTGAGCTCCACGAGGCCGTCGCTGGCGGGCGTCTCGAGCTCCTCCAGTTCGAGGGCGAAGGTCGCGTCAAAGTCGACGCCGTGCTCGGCCTCGATCCGGCGCTTGTCCACGCGCCCGTTGCACATCAGCTCCAGGATGATGTCCCGGCGCATGCGGTCCTCCGGGCTCATGGCGTGCCCCCGGTAGGTCGCGAACCCGCGCTCAGCGACGTCCCGGACGTACTCCGGCTCGTTGGCGATGTTCTGGACGTAGCAGCCGTCGACCTCACCGATGGAGGAGACCCCGAGGGAGACCATCTCCCGGCCCCGCTGGGTGGTGTAGCCCATGAAGTTGCGGTGCAGGGTGCCGTCTGCGGCCGCGACGCTGAGCTCGTCCTCGGGGAGGGCGAAGTGGTCCAGGCCCAGGTAGACATAGCCGGCCGCGTCGAAGGCCTCGATGGAGTCGGCGAAGAGGTCCAGCTTCTGCTCCGCGGAGGGCATGGCGTCCGTATCCATGGCCGCCTGGTGCTTCTTCATCCAGGGGACGTGGGCGTAGTGGAAGAGCGCCACGCGCTCGGGGGCGATGTCCAGGGTGGTCTCCACGGTCCGCTTGAAGCCGTCCCTGGTCTGGTGGGGGAGGCCGTAGATGAGGTCGATGTTGACCGACTCCATCCCCGACTCCCTGGCGCTCTGGATGACGTTGCGCGTCATCTCTTCGGACTGGACTCGCTTGATCGCGCTCTGGACGTCGGGCTCGAAGTCCTGGACGCCCATGGAGACCCGGTTGAAGCCGAGGCTGGCGAGGCGCTCGATCTGCGCGGTCGTGGTGACCCGCGGGTCGACCTCGATGGAGACCTCCGCGCCTTCCGCCATGCGGAAGCGGCCCATGATCGACTCGAACAGCCGCGCCAGCTGGTCGGGGTCAAGGCTCGTGGGCGTGCCGCCGCCCCAGTGGAACTGCTTGACCTCGCGCCGCTGGATCCCGGTCCGCTCGATGAAGCGGAGCTCGTGCTCGACGGCCTCCAGGTAGCGCTCGCGGCGCTCCGCTGACCGTGAAATCTGCACGTTGCACCCGCAGAACAGGCACAGCTCCGCGCAGTAGGGCACGTGGGTGTAGAGGGAGATCGGCTCGTCCGGTCGCGCCGTGGCCGCCGCCTCGAGGCGCTCCCCGTAGGTCGTCGGGTCGAAGGCCAGCTCGGGGTCCTTCTCCCAGTCCACCGCGGTGGGATAGGAGGTGTAGCGGGGCGCCGACGTGGCGTACCGAGCCAGGAGCTCCTTGGGGACCTCGAGCCGTCCGCTCACGCTCCGTGGCCTCCGTCGAGGACGGTGTCCCACAGGGCCTGGACGCTGTCGAGCGGCGTCTTGGGGAGGATCCCGCTTCCGAGGTTGAAGATGTAGCCGCGCTGGTCCTTGAAGCCCTCGAGCACCCGCCGGGCCTCGGCGCGCACCACGTCGGGCGGCGCGAAGAGGGTGCAGGGGTCGAGGTTGCCCTGGAGGGCGACCCGGTCTCCCACCCGCTCGATGGCCTCGCGGGGGTCGATGCGCCAGTCGATGCCGAGCACCTCCGCGCCGCTGTCGGCCATGACCTCGAGGAGGTGGTGGCAGCCGTTCACGTACAGGATCACCGGCACGCCGAAGCCGCGGGCCTCGGAGACCAGGCGCTCCACGTGGGGAAGGATGCGCTCCCTGTACACCTCCGCCGAGAGGGCGCCGCCCCAGGAATCGAAGACCTGGAGCACGTCAGCCCCGGCGTCGACCTGCATGCGCAGGTAGCCGATGGAGTTATCCACCACCCGGGTCAGGAGCCGGTCGAAGGTCTCGGGCTCCCCGAGCATCATCCGCTTGGTGTTCTCGAAGTTGCGGGAGGACCGCCCCTCGACCATGTAGCTCGCCACCGTGAACGGCGCCCCGCAGAAGCCGATGATGGCGCGCTCGTCCCCCATCCCCTCGCGGACGGCGCGGATGGAGTCCCCGAGGAAGCCAGTCGCCTCCGAGGCGGTGAAGTCGACGAGGCCCTCGATGTCCGCCGCGGTGCGCACCGCGGGCTCGAGGACGGGTCCCTGGCCCTCCAGGAAGTCGACGCCCTGACCCATGGCGGCGGGGGGCACGAGGATGTCGCAGAAGATCACCGCGGCGTCCATGCCGTAGCGGCGGATGGGCTGGAGCGTCACCTCGCTGGCGCGCGCGGGGTCGTGGACCATCCCGAGGAAGCTCGAGCTGCTGCGGACCTCCCGGTACTCGGGGAGGTAGCGGCCGGCCTGGCGCATCATCCACGCCGGCGGACGATCGGTCTCCTCGCGGCGGCAGGCGGCGAGGAATCGAGATCTGGAATTCATGGGCGAGCTGGGGGCGCGTGTCCTCGGGCCGTCGAAGGGGCGCGAAGGGCGCGCGTATCCGAGCCGGATTATAGGACGCGCGCGGCGTGCCTTGGGGCAGAGGTCGCGGTCTGCGAACAGGGCCTCAGGCCGGGCCCTCGGGTAGGTTCGACACCGAGGGGCGAGCGCCCTCGAGGTCTCCCTCGCGGGGGCCCCAGTCCTGTTCCGAGAGGAATGGAAGCGCCACCTCCACGGTGCAGCCCGAAGGCTGGTCGTCCCCGCGGCCCGGGCGATTCAGGGCGCGGATCGAGCCCTTGTGGAGCGTCGCGACCCGGTGGGCGATCGCGAGGCCGAGGCCGGTCCCCCTGCCGCGGCCCTCTTCCGAGTCGGCCTGCTTGAACGGCTCGAAGACCGTGGCGATCAGCTCCTGCGGCATCCCGGCTCCCTCGTCGGACACGCTCACCCGCGCGCCCGGGCGGGCCGGCTCCGGCGGCCGGTCGGGCTCCGCTTCGGCCACCACCGCGGGGTCGGGCTCGAGGGAGACGCGCACGCTGGAGCCCTCGGGGGCGAAGCGGATGGCGTTGCGGATCAGGTTCTCAACGGCCGAGGAGATCAGCTCGGGGTCGCCCCAGCTCGGCCGGTCGAAGTAGTCGGTGTCCTCGGGGAGCTCGAGGTCCACGTGGACCTCGCGGGTCGCGGCCTGCGCGTGGGTCCTGCGGACGGCCTCCAGGAGCAGGTCGTGGAACCAGAAGTCCTCGAACTTGCGCAGCCGCTCCTCGTAGTCGATGCGAGCGAGGGTGAGGAAGCTCTCCACGATCTTGCCGAGGCGCGCCATCTGCTCCGCCACGTCCCCCACGAAGCCGGAGAGCTCGTCGGCGCTGCGCTCCTGAAGTTGGAGCCGCCGGGCCTCGGTGAGCAGCACCGCGATGGGGGTCTTGAGCTCGTGGCTGACGTTGGAGATGAAGCGCTCCTGGGACTGGTAGCCCGCCTCGATGCGGTCCAGGGCGCGGTTGAGCTCCAGGCGCGCCTCGTTGACCTCGAGCCCGACCTCCGGGATCTCCACCCGGGTCGCCTCGATGCGCTCGGGGGCCATGGCCCGGGCGGTCTCTGTGATCCGGCGGAGGGGTTCGAGGGCCACGCCGCCGATCACCCATGCCGCCAGGATGCCGCCGACCAGCGCCGCGAAGGTGCCGATGCCCACGAGGCGGATCAGCCAGTCGTAGTCCGCCCGGGTCGGGTCGAACAGGCGCCCCTCGTCGAGGATGACGATCCCGCCCACGATCGTGGCGAGGACGGCGCCGAAGCTGATGCCGAACCAGATCGTCAGCTGGGCCCGCAGCGAGAGCCGCACCGGGGCGGAGGGGGGCTCGGCCTGCTCGGTGACCATCTCAGCCCTCGGCGGAGCCGAACCGGTATCCCGTCCCCACGACGGTGTGGATCAGCTTCTGCTCGAAGGGCTTGTCGAGCTTCCGCCGGAGGTTCGAGATGTACACGTCCACCACGTTGCTGGTGGGCTCGTAGCTCATGTCCCAGACGCGCTCGGTGATCGCGCCGCGGGTGAACGTCTCCCCGGGGTTCCGGACGAGGAACTCCAGGAGGGCGAACTCCTTGGTCGTGATGGCGACCTTGGTCCCGGCGCGGTGGACCGTTCGCTTGGTGAGGTCCATCTCCACGTCGCCGAACTTGAGCCGGGTCGAGTCGGCGGTCCCGCCGCGGCGCAGCAGCGCGCGGACGCGGGCCACCAGCTCGTCCACCTCGAAGGGCTTGGTGAGGTAGTCGTCGGCGCCCGAGTCGAGGCCGGCCACCTTGCGCGAGGTGCCCGAGAGGGCGGTCAGCATCATGATCGGCGCCTTGACGCCGCTGCCACGCAGGTCCTGGCAGAGCTGCATCCCGTCGCCGTCCGGGAGCATCAGGTCCAGCAGAAAGAGGTCGTAGGCCTCCTCACCGGCCTTCTCCCTGGCCTCGGCGACGGTCCCCACCGTTACCACCTCGAAGCCGCTCTCCGTGAGCGTCATCTCGACGGAGCGCGCCATCTTGGGGTTGTCTTCGACGACGAGGATCTTCATGGGGGGCGTGGCGGCGGCCGGGCGGCTGCGCCGTCCCGACGAGGGTAAGGGAGGGGGCCGCGCGGGCCCCGGGGGTTTCGGTCTCCCGTCAGGACCGATCGGCGATCAGCCGGTCGAGCTCGACGCGCATCTGGTCGAGGATCTCGTCGTAGCCGAAGGCCCCGACGGTCTCCTCGCCCTTCTTCAGGTTGACGGTCTTCGGGCCGCACCAGAGGCCGAGGTCCGCGTCGTCCGTCTCCCCCGGACCGTTCACGCGGCAGCCCATCACGGCGATCGTGATGTCGTGCTCCTTGGCGTCCTCGGTCATGCGCTTCACGTCCTCGGCGAGGTCGATGAACTTCTCGTTCTCAACCCGGCTGCAGGAGGGGCAGGCGATGATGTTGAGCCCGTCGAAGAAGTTGGGCGGCACCGAGCGGAAGCGGCCGTTGGAGACGTCGTCGATGATCTGGCGGCCGACCTCGATCTCCTGGCCCTTGTCGTCGAAGGGGACCGTCAGGGAGACGCGGAGGGTGTCGCCGATCCCGCGAGAGAGCAGCTGCTCGAAGGCGATGCGGGTCTTGATGATCCCCTCCGGCGGCATCCCAGCCTCGGTCACCCCCAGGTGAATGGGGACGTCAGGGCGCGCCTCGGCGAAGCGGGTGTTCGCGTCGATCACCAGCCGCGGGTCGGAGTCCTTGATGGACACCACGAAGTCCGTGAAGTCCATCCCGTCGAGCAGGGCGCAATGCTCGACGGCGCAGGCGACGATGGCCCCCACGTCGTCGCCAGGGAAGCGGTCCTTGTACTCGGGGGCGATGGAGCCGGCGTTGACGCCGATCCGGATGGCGCAGTCGTTGCGGCGCGCCACGTCGACGATCCAGGCGACCTTCTCCTCGGTGGACTTGGTGCGCTCGTGGTGGTGGAGGTGGCCGGGGTTGTAGCGGAGCTTCGCCACGAAGGGGGCCACCGCCTCCGCCATGCGGTAGTTCTCCTGCAGGTCCACGGAGAGGGGCACGTGGATGCCCTCGGCGATCTCCCGGAGGGCCTCGGCGTCCTTGGGGGAGTCGATGGCGACCCGGACCAGGTCGGCCCCGGCGGCCTGGAGGCGCTCCACCTGGCCGCGGGTGGCGGCGATGTCCTGGGTTCGCGTGGCCGCCATGCTCTGGACGGCGATGGGGGCCTGTCCGCCCACCCGGAGGGGGCCGATACGGACGGTGCGGGTCTTGCGCGCAGGGATCATGACGAGGGGATTCTAGGCCGTGGGCGGGCGGGGGCGGGGGCCGGGCCAGCGGGGTCTGAAGAAATGTTCGGAAACGTGGCCCCCTTTCCGGACCCGGGCCGGACTCGGTGGTGTCTGGAACAACAAGCCCAGGCCCGGAGCCTTGCTCCAGTGACGCGTGATCCCCCCCTCAACACGCTCCTGGCGAACGCTCCGGTGCCTACCTAACGCGGACGGATCAACCCCCTCGACCCGTTCGCCACCAGCCCGGTCGGACCGCGCCCCGACCGGGCTGGGCCTTTATCTGCGCTCGCGGACGGCGACTCGTCGCCGTCCGCCGGCGCCCCACCCGGGGGCCAAATGGGCGGCCTCCGTTCCGACGCGGTCTCCCCCGTGCCCTATCGTGGGGCCATGAAGGTCTCCCCCGTTGCCCTTGGCGCCCTGGCGCTCGCCCTAGCCTCCATCGCCTCGGCCTCGACGCCGGGGGACCACCACGGCGAGGCGCCCGGGGGAGGCGGAGTCCGCCCGGCTGCGGTGGACGGAAGGGAGGAGATCGCCCGCCTGGGTTGCGCGGCCTGCCACGATGACCTCCAGCCTGCGGGGCAGCGCCTGGCGCCGGACCTTGGGCTCGCCGCGGAGCGCCTCCGCCCGGACTTCCTCCTGCGCTACCTGGCGGATCCGGTCGAGGCGCAGCCGGGGACGCGGATGCCGGATCTGATGGCGGACCGCACCCCGGGGGAGCGAGCCGAGGTGGCCCGCGCCCTCGCCGCGTTCCTCGCCAGCGAGGCGCCGGCGACCGATGGGGCCCCGGCCGGCGGCCCCGGCGAGGCGGCCAGGGACAGCGACCCGAAGCGCGGGGATCGGATCTACCACGAGGTCGGGTGCGTCATGTGCCACGGCGAGCGTCGCGGCGGCGCCCCGCTGCCCGAGGGCGGCCGCTCCCTGGACCACGTGGCCGGGAAGTACACCGCGGACGGGCTGGCGGCCTTCCTTCACGAGCCCCTGGCCCACCGGCCCGGCGGGCTCATGCCCGACATGCACCTGGACCGTGGGGAGGCGGCGGACCTGGCGGCCTACCTGATCCCTGCGGAAGGCGCCGGGCCTGCTGGCGAGCCGCTGCCCGGGGAGGCCGCCCTCGTGGACGCGGGCCGGGAGCACTTCCGGACCCTGCGCTGCGCCGCCTGTCACGGGGACGTGGGCGGGGTCGAGGCCCCCCTGCCCTTCCCCGCGGGCCCGCTCGGGGCCGGGTGCGCGTCCAAGGCGCCGCCGGCGGGATTGCCGGTCTATGACCTGAGCGACGGGCAGCGCGTCGCCCTCGTCGAGGCCGCGGGCCAGCTGGGTGAGCCCCGCGCGCCGGAGGTGGAGCTGGCCTCCACCATGGCGGCCCTGCGCTGCACGGCCTGCCACGAGCGTGACGGCGTCGGCGGCGTGCCCGCGGCCCTCGACGGCTTCCTGACCACCGACGAGCCAGACCTGGGTGAGCCCGCCCGCAGGCCGCCGACGCTGAGTGGCGTGGGCGCCAAGCTCCGCCGGGAGTGGCTCGAGCGAGTCCTGCACGACGGCGCGTCGGTCCGGCCCTACATGCACACGCGCATGCCGGTGTTCGGCGACGCGAACGTGGCGGATCTTCCCGGTCATCTCGAGGCCCTCGACGCGGAGGAGCCGCTCGTCTTCCCGAGGCCCGAGGGTGAGGAGTGGAAGGAGGCCCGGGAGGCCGCGCGGACCATGCTGGGGACCACGGGGCTGGGATGCGTGAGCTGCCACCAGTTCAACACCAAGGACGCCCCGGGCTTCCAGGGGGTCGACCTGATCACCACGCCCGAGCGGCTGCGCGAGCGCTGGTTCCGGGACTTCATGGTGAAGCCCACCTCCAAGGTCGCGGACATCGTCATGCCGGAGTCCTGGCCGGGCGGGGAGCCGGTGTACGACACCCTCCTGGGCGCGGACACGGACCGTCAGCTCGGCGCCATCTGGCACTACCTGGCCCTGGGCCGCTCCGCGCGGAACCCCAAGGGGATCGACCAGCCTCGCTGGGACGTGAACGTCGAGGGCCGCGCTCGCCTCTACCGCGGGCGGAGCCGGATCGCGGGCTTCCGCGGTGTGGCCGTGGGCTTCGAGGAGGGCCTCAACTACGCCTTCGACGCCAACAACGGGGCCCTCGCGGGGCTCTGGCGCGGCGACTTCGTCTCCGTCAACTGGAACGGGCAGGGGGCCGGGGACTTCAACCCGCGGGGCCGGCCCGTGGAGCTCCCCAGGGACCTGGCCTTCGCGGCCGGTGAGGGCCCGCCGGACCCCTGGCCGGTTCGGCCGGTGATGACCGAGGAGAACCCGGTCAACCCCGACCCCACCTATCCGCGCCAGCACGGCTACCGCTTCCGGGGCTACCACCTCGACGGGGACGGCGTCCCCACGCTGCGCTACTCCATCGGCGCGGTGGACGTGGAGGACCGGACGGTGCCCCTCAAGGAGGGCGATCGCACGGTGCTTCGGCGCTCGATCACCTTCGACGCCCCGGGGGCCGGCCCCATGGTCTTCCGCGCCCTCGCGGGGCTCGTCGAGGTCCCCGACAGCGGCGGCTTCCTCTTCGGGAAGCTCCGGCTGACCCTGGCGCCGCTGTCTCCCCTCAAGCCGAAGATGTTCGAGCTGCGCTCCGTGGAGAGCGGCAGCGAGCTCCTCCTTCACCTGCCCCTCCCCGCCGGCCCCTCGACCCTGGAGCTCACCTATGACCTCGCCGATTGACCCCCGCGCGGTCGCGCTGCTCGCCCTCACCTCGCTCCCTGCCGTCGCGGCTCAGCCTGCCGAGGACCTCGGCTCCAAGTGGGGAACCGAGACCGAGGAGCGCAAGTACTACCGGGTGGTGAGCCTCCCGATCCCCGAGGAGCTGACGATCGAGGCGGGCGCGTTCACCACCCTCCCCGACGGCCGGATCGCCGTGGGGACGCGGCACGGGGACATCTACCTCGTGGACGGCGTCGACGACCCCAAGCCGGAGCCGACCTACACCCTGTTCGCCTCCGGGATGGACGAGATCTTCGGCCTCGAGGCCGTGGACGGCGGCCTGCTGGTGACCCAGAGCTGTGAGCTCACCCGGGTCTCCGACGCGGACGGCGACGGGCGCGCGGACCGCTTCGACGTGGTCTCCGCCGGCTGGGGCTACGAGAACTACCACGAGTACGCCTTCGGCACGGGACCGGACAAGGACGGCAACGTGCACGTGGCCCTGGGGCTCTCGTACTCCTACCACTCGCGGGCGCTGTTCCGCGGCTGGGTGCTCAAGGTCACGCCCGACGGGGAGACGATCCCCGTGGCCAGCGGCCTGCGCAGCCCGGGCGGGATCGGCCCCGACGAGAACGGCCAGGTCTTCTACATCGAGAGCCAGGGGCCCTGGAACTCGTCGTGCAGCCTCAAGGCCGTCACCGAGGGGAGCTTCCACGGGCACCCGGTGAGCTTCAACTGGTACCCCTACGCGCCGAACCTCGGCGAGGCACCCACGACGCCGAACTCGGGCACGCGCATCCTCACCGAGAAGGAGCGGGTGCCGGAGCTGACGCCGTACGCGATCGTCTTCCCGTACATCCGCATGGGCCGCTCGATCATGGGCTTCACGGTGGATGACACGGGCGGGAGCTTCGGCCCCTTCGAGGACCAGATATTCCTCGGGGACTTCAGCCTCTCGGTCATCTTGCGGGCCACCACCGAGCAGGTGAACGGGGTCTGGCAGGGGGCCTGCTACCCCTTCCGCGAGGGGCTCTCCACCGGTCTGCTCGACGTGCACTTCAGCCCCGAGGGCAAGCTCATCGCCGGGGGGACGAACCGGGGCTGGCCGGTGCGAGGCCTCGAGCCCTTCGCCCTCGAGCGGCTCGAGTGGACCGGGATCACGCCCTTCGAGGTCGAGCGCATCACGATCCACCCGGAGGGCTTCGACGTGCGCTTCACCCTCCCGGTGGACCCCGAGACCGCCTCCAGGCCTGAGAACTGGGTCATGGGGACGTTCACGCACATCTACCACGGCGCCTACGGGGGCCCCGAGGTGGACCGCACCGTGCCCGAGGTCCGCTCCGTCACGGTCTCGAGCGATGGGCTCTCGGCCCGCGTGGTGCTCGACACCCTGAAGAAGGGCCACGTCCACGAGTTCGACCTGGCGGCCCTGCGCTCCGCCGCCGGCGAGCCGCTGCTCCACCGGGACGCGTACTACACGGTGAACGAGATCCCCGCCGCCCGGAGCCATCCGGTCCCCGAGGACCCGCGCTGGCTCACCTATCCCGCGAAGGACGCCGGGGAGGACGCCCCCCACGTGGTGTTCGTGGTGGGCGACCAGGAGTACCGCAGCGAGGAGTGCTCGCCGATGCTCGCGGAGATGTTCGCGGAGCGCCACGGGATGCACACCACGGTGCTCTTCGCCCAGGACGAGCAGGGCCGCGTGGACCCCACTGCGAAGATCAAGTGGGAGGACAGGGAGGTCGTCCACGACATCCCCGGGCTCGAGCACCTCGAGGGCGCCGACGCGGTGGTCTTCTACACCCGACTGCTCACCCTGCCGGACGACCAGCTGGCCCACATCTACCGGTACCTCGACTCCGGCCGGCCCATCCTGGCGATCCGCACGGCCAACCACGGCTTCATCGGATGGGACTACCGCGTCAACGGCGAGCGGGTCCCGTTCGGTGAGGGCGTGCTTGGCGGGTCCTTCCGGGGGCACCACGGGAACTGGAGCCGGGACTCCACGCGGGCGAGCGTGGTGGCGGAGCACGCCGGGCACCCGATCCTCGTCGGGGTGGACGATGTTTGGGGCACGACGGACGTGTACCGGACCTATCCGGAGGGCGGGGGGCTCCCCGAGCGGTGTGTGCCCCTGCTGATGGGCCAGCCCCTGATCGGCCGGACCCCCGATGGGCCCCCGAACGAGAAGAAGATCGCCCTCCCCGTGGCTTGGACCCGGACCTTCACCGGCTCCGCCGGCGAGGAGAGCCGGGTCTTCCACACGACCATGGGCAGCGCCAGGGACTTCGAGTGCGAGGACATGCGGCGCCTGCTCCTGAACGCGACCCTCTGGGGGCTCGACCGCGAGGCGGACATCCGGCCGGACCTCGAGGTCGCGCCCGTGGGCGCCTATGAACCGCTCGAGAGCGGTTTCAATTACGAGAAGCTCGGCGTTCGTCCCCGCCCTCCCGCGGACTTTCGCTGAGCCCGCCGGGCCCCGCGGCGGCTAAGCTGAGGCCGCCGTGAAAGCGAAGATCCTCATCGTGGGCGGGGGTGCCATGGGCACCTCGGTCGCCCTTAGCGCAGCCAAGCGCTGCGATTCCCTGACCGAGCCCGTCATCCTCCTCGAGAAGGGCCGGCTCGGCTCCGGCTCCTCGGGGCGCACCGGCGCGGTGGTCCACCAGGGCTACACCGAGCGCCCCCTGGCCGGCATGGCCCGGGATGCTCTGAAGGTCTACGCCACCATGCCCACCAAGGTGGGCCGGTCTGTCGGCTATCGGCGCACCGGCGTGCTCGTCGTCGCAGGGAGCGACGCGGATGAGATCTCCGCGCTCCGCGAGGACGTGGAGATGCAGCGTTCCATCGGGATCGACGTGCAGATCGTGGACGCTGCGGAGATGCGGATGATCTGCCCGGGCATCGAGGTATCCGACGACTCCATCGGCTCCTACGAGCCCAACGGCGGCTTCGTGGATCCTCGGCGGACGATCGACACCCTCGCGGCCCTGGCCCGCACCCAGGGTGCCAGCACGCGCACCGGCGTCGAGAACCCCACCGTGCTCGTGGAGAACGGGCGCGCCGTCGGCGTGGCCACCAGCGAGGGCGAGTTCCTCGCCCCCAACGTCGTGCTCGCCACGGGCCCCTGGACCCCGATCATCCTGAAGGAGCTCGGCGTCTCCTATCCCCTGCGCGTGGTCCGCATCGAGGAGCACTTCGTGCACATGCCGGACCCCGCGGCGCTGGAGGAGATCGATGAAGGCGGCGAGGACGACGTGGAGACACGCTTCCGCCCCGACCCCCTCGACCTCATGCCGGCCGCCCACCCGGTCATCCTCGACCGGGTCAACGGCCTGCACCTGCGCTGTGAACCCTCGGCCAAGCGCACCCGCGTGGGCCGCCTCGGGTTCGACGGGCTGCCCGAGCTGGAGCGACCCGAGAGTCTCGATGAGGCGGTTGGCGACGAGATGCGCGAGTGGGCGCGGCCCAAGCTCGAGGCGCGCATGCCCGTGTACAAGGGGATGGACGACGAGGGCGGCCAGGCCGCCTGGATCACGCTCACCCCGGACCAGCGACCGATCGTGGGCGCGGTCAAGGAGATCCCCGGCCTCTACGTGGTGACGGGCTTCTCCGGCAACGACTTCCAGCTCGCGCCGAGCATCGGCGAGGGGCTGGCCCAGATGATCCTGGGCCAACCCATCAGCGCCATCGACCCGGAGTTCTTCTCTCCGGACCGGTTCGAGGCGAGCGCCGCGAAGGGCTGAGCCCGGCGCCGGGCTCGCCGTCGCCGATCAGGGGGTGCGGAAGGGCGCCATGGGCAGGCCCGCGCCGCCCATGACGGAGGCGTAGCCCGCGTCGTTCCACAGGTAGCGGGCGTGCACCGGCGCCTCGACCGCCGGGCTGCTGAGGATGACCCCCTGGCCGTCCTCGCTGAGGCGCGCCACTGCGGGCACGTACACCCCGTCCTCACCCGCGACCTCGAACTGGTCGATCTGCTCTCCGATGGCCTGCAGCGACCCGTGGACGTGGTCGAACTCCAGCGAGAGCTCCCCTCCTGCCGGGACCGCGCGCCGCAGACGGGGGCCCTCGGCCACGGTGCCGGCGAAGCCGTACAGGTCGCGGAGGGCGAAGAGGGCGAGGCGCTCGCCCACCGTCCACTTGTTCACGGGGTGGATGTCGCGGGCGTTGCCGATGTCCGCGGTGAGGGCCATGCCGGTGGCGGGGAGCTCCCGGGCGGCCAGGGCCTGGGCCTCGCGCACGAGCGCGGTCTTCCCGTCATCGCCGCCGCCGTAACCGTAGGGCGCCAGCTGGACGAAGTAGAAGGGCAGCTCGGGCGCCTCCCAGCGCGCGCGCCAGTCCGAGATCATGGCGGGGAAGAGCTCGCGGTACTCCTCGGCGCGGTAGCGGTTGGACTCGCCCTGGTACCAGATCGCCCCGCGGATGCCGAAGGGCAGGATCGGCGCGATCATGCCGTTGAAGAGGGCGGCGGGCGTGTTCTGGTTGGTGGTCTGCTTGGCGGGGACAGACGGCAGGGACCGGACCGGGGCGCCGCGCCGGACGCGCCACTCGCCGGTCAGGTCGAGGTCGGCGCCCTCGAAGGAGAGGCGGATGGGAGGGCGGCCCTCGGGGTCCGCCCTCGGCGCGAAGCCGCCCGGTCCACCCGTGTCCACCGCGCGGACCGCGATCACCGCCTGCCCCGCCGTGACGAGGTGCGCCGGGACGCGATACCTGCGCACCTGGGCATGGGAGCCGGGTGCCAGGGTCGAGGCGATGCTGACGCCATTCCAGAACGTCTCGTCCATGTCGTCGATGGGGGACAGGACGAGCTCGAGCTCCTGGGCGTCCCAGTCGCTGGGGACCTCCACGCGCCTGCGGTACCAGACGACGCCATCGTGGTCGCCCACCGGGCCCGACTCGAAGTGGGCGGGCAGGACCTGGACGTCCCAGCCCTCATCGTCGAAGTCCGCCGAGGGGAACGACTTCGTCCAGTAGCGACTGTCGTCCACGCGCTTCCAGAACGACTCCACGGCGGAGGCGTACTGGTCGGGGTCGGCGTTCCGGATGCGTTCGAGGGTGGCGGCGTGGTAGGGGAACTGCTGGACCACCTCCTCGCTGGTCCACGCCTCGGCCCGCGTCCCGCCCCAGGCGGAGACGACGAGCCCGATGGGGATGTCGAGACGGTCCTGCAGGGCGCAGGCGAAGAAGTAGGCGACGGCGCTGCAGCGCAGGCTGTCGTCGCCCGAGGCCGTCCACCAGCGCGCATTGCAGTCCTCGCGCGGCGCCTCGGCGGTGGTCTGGGGGATGTCGAAGAAGCGCACCTGGGCGCGGTCCAGGTTCGCCGTGCGCTCGTTGACCGCCTCGCTCCGCCTGGCCGCCGGGAGGATCAGGTCGAGGGTCCACTCCATGTTGGACTGGCCCGAGCAGAGCCAGACCTCACCGATCAGCACGTCGCTGAGCTCGAGGGTCTCGTCCCCGCTGGTGACCTCGACCGAGAAGGGTCCCCCCGCGGCAGGGGTGGCGAGCTCGGCGCGCCAGCGGCCCGAGGCGTCGGCCGCCGCCGTCACGGGTGCCGCGCCGGGCCAGCTCCCGCGGAGGCTGATCTGATCTCCGGGGTCCGCCCAGCCCCAGATCGGCGCGCTGGACTCGCGCTGGAGGACCATCCCGTCGGAGAACACGGCGGGCAGCCGGAGCTCTGCCGCGCTGGCGGCGTCGGCGGGGACGAGGAGGAGGAGGGAGGCGGCCGGGAGGAGGCGGAGCATGGTGCGCGATGGGAGAAACGGGTTCCTCACCTTAACCGCGCTCTCCGTCAGGCCGCCCGGAAGCGGAGCCGGACCGTCATCGCTCCGGGAGTGTCCTCTCGTGGGACCAGGTCGAGGGACCCGCCCATGCGCTCCATCCAGCGCCGGGCTCGATAGAGGCCGAGGCCGGCGCGCGTGCTCCCGCGCTCCACCTTCTGGAAGGCGTCCGTGAGCCGCCCGGCATCCTCGGCGCCCCAGCTGCCTCCGCTGTCCGTGACCTCCACCTGGACCGAGCCGTCCGTGTCGACGGTGGCCCGGAGGTCCACGACAACCGGGCCATCCCCGGCGGCCTGCTCGGCGTTCTCGACGAGGGCGCCCAGGGCCACCTCAAGGCCTGCGGGGCAGCAGGTCAGGAGGAGGGAAGAGCCGTCAGGGGTCTGGACGCGCACGTCGGCGCCGCCACTGGCCGAGCGCCGCTCCTTCCAGGCGGCGACCCACGGGGCGAGGTCGACGGGCAGGAGCTCCACGGGCGTCGTCTCGTCCACCACCAACCCACGGCCCGCATCCAGCAGGTCGGCCAGGGCTCGGGCGGTGTCGCCGAGGCCCTCGATGAGGCCCTCGGCTTCGGGGCCCGCGGCCCGCTTGAGGGCGGCCAGCCGGAAGCTGTGATTCGTCAGCCACGACTTCCCGTCGTGGACGAGCTGGGCGGCGAGGCGTTGGGGGTGATCAGGGCCCAGCTCGCGCCGAGGGGGTGCCTCCGGGGCCGCGCCCTGGGGCGCGGGGCCGTGCGCGCCGACCTTGTCCATGGCCTCCGCCAGGCGCTCCGACGAGATCTTGCCCTTGTCCAGGAAGCCCAGGGCGCCCGCGGCCCGGGCGCCCTCTGCGACCTCGGGGTCGTCCAGGGCGCTGAGCACGAGGACCGCTGCGCCGCGCTCGGCGAACTCTGCCACGCGCTCCAGGGTCGCCTCGGGGAGGCTGTCGGGGAGCGTGAGGTCCAGGAGGACCAGGTCGGCGGGGCTGGCCCGGTGCTGCCGAAGGCCATCCTCCACGCGGCCGGCGTGGTCGATCTCGCCCACCCGGTCCCCCAGGCGCCCGAGGTGGGCGCGGAGGATCCGCTCATAGACGGGGTCGTCCTCGACGATCAGCAGGCGGAGGGGGGCTTGGGCGGGCGGACTCATGCTCGTCCCTCAGCTTACGTCCTCGCGGGGGCAAAGGCGCTGACCGCGGCCAGGGGGAGTGGTCGAATCGATCGAGGCTGCCTCTGGCCACTAAACGCCCGGCCGGGCGAGTGGTGTGGCCTTTTCCGGGTACCCTCTCCGCCGGCCGCGACCGATCCTCGGCGCGGCACACTCCCAGCACCAGCGCGACTCCAGGGAACTGAATCTATGTGCGGCTTCATCGGAATCTTCGGCCCGGACGGGGTCGATGTGGCGCCCGAGATCTACGAGGGGCTCCTGGCGGTCCAGCATCGCGGCCAGGACGCGGCGGGGATCACGACCTTCACGGACCGCTTCAACGTGAAGAAGGGGTTCGGGCTCGTGGTCGAGGTCTTCGACGAGTCGAACATGAGCCGACTCAAGGGCCACCTGGGCGTGGGCCACGTCCGCTACCCAACGGTCGGCGCGAACCGCAACGAGGACGCCCAGCCCTTCCACCACACGTTCCCGATCGGGACCGCGATGGTGCACAACGGCAACGTGACCAACTTCGTGGAGCTCTCCGACTCACGCTTCAGGTCGAAGATGACCCGGCTCAACTCGACCTGTGACCTCGAGGTGCTGCTCTACGTCTTCCAGGAGGCGCTCGCGGAGCGCTACAACGCGAGCGGGGGCAAGGTCACCGTGGACGACGTCTTCCACGCGGTGGCGCGGGTCTACAAGGAGGTCAAGGGCGCCTACTCCGTGTGCGCCACGATCGCCGACGTGGGGATGGTGGCCTTCCGCGACCCGTTCGGGATCAAGCCCGCGGTCTTCGGGCAGCGGACCGACGAGCACGGCGAGTGGTTCGCGTGCGCCTCGGAGAGCGTCGTCCTCGACGTGAACGGCTACGAACGGACGATCGACATCGGCCCCGGCGAGGCGATCTTCGTGGACAGCAGCCGCAAGGTGCACCGGCGCCAGGTGGGCGATCAGCCCCATCGTCCCTGCATCTTCGAGTACGTCTACTTCGCGCGCCCTGACTCGTTCATCGATGACATCAGCGTCTACAAGACGCGCCACCGCTTCGGGATCGCCCTCGCGCAGCAGTGGAAGGCCTCCGGGGCCCCGATGCCCGACGCGGTCATCCCCGTCCCCGATAGCTCGCGCGATGCGGCCCAGGCCTGCGCCGCCGAGCTCGGCGTCCCCTACCGCGAGGGCCTCGTGAAGAACCGGTACATCGGCCGGACCTTCATCATGCCCAACCAGCAGGCTCGGACCTCCTCGATCCGGCGCAAGCTGAACCCGATCCCGATCGAGTTCGACGGGAAGGACGTGCTGCTCGTGGACGACTCGGTGGTTCGAGGGAACACCTCGCGCCGGATCGTGGACACGGCGCGCGGCGCCGGGGCTCGCAACGTCTACCTCGGCGTCACGAGCCCGCCGCTGGTGGCTCCCTGCCCCTACGGCGTCGACATGGCGAGCAAGCGCGAGTTCATCGCGACGGACCGGACCGTGGACGAGATCGCGGAGTCCCTGGGCGTGGACCGACTGATCTACCTGGACCGAGAGGCGATGAACGAGGCGGCGCGGGTCGGCAACCGAAACATCTCCAAGTTCTGCAACGCGTGCTTCACGGGCGACTATCCGACGCCGGACGTGACGCTGGACCGGCTGCGCAAGATCGAAGCGGAGCGCGAGGAGCAACGGGACAACGTTCCGGTCTGAGCGCCCCACGCCCCACGCCCCTCAGCCCGCCTGGGCCCATCGACGGGCGAGTCCCCAGCGGGCCTCGCCCGTCGTCTTTTGAGACCGTGGGCCCTGTGCGCTGGGGCAAAACGAGGCACGCGGCAGGTATCGACGATTCGCTCCGTGGCGCCCCGGCGGTGCGGCCGATGAACGGGCCCAAGGCCGCAGTCCGACGGAGTCCACCGATCCCAGCCATGCAGAAGGTCCTCATCGCAGAGAAAGATCCCGAGACGCGGGAGCACTACGCCTCCCTCGTCAAGGCGCTGGGGCACCGTCCGCTGGTCTGTGAGGACGCGATCGCAGTCCTCGACTGCGCGAGCGCGCACCCCGAGATCGACGCCATCGTCATGGACCTCGACCTCCCCGGAGCGTGGGGCGAGCAGCTCCTCGAGGTCCTCAGCGGCCTCGATCACCTGGCCCAGGCGCCCATCATCGTGGTCTCGGCCCCCCGCTCGCGCACCGAGTTGATGCGCCTGCTGGTCATGGGGATGCACCAGTGGTTCGAGAAGCCGCCGGAGTCCGAGGAGCTGATGGGGGCGATCCGCACCTGCCTCGAGCGGAGCGCGGCCCTGGATATCTTCGACGTGGACGGGCCCATGCCCGCCGCGAACCAGGGTGCCGAGGGCGGCTCCTGGTTGATGCACGCGTGATCCCGAGCGGCGCGGCTGCCGCGATGGAGAACCGGCGCGCGCCTGCGGACGTTGGCGGCCGCGCACTAGACTCCAGGGGCGTCGAACCGCGAGCTCACCTCTCCCCATGCGCGTCCTGATCACGTCCCCCGTCTTCCCGCCAGACCTCGGCGGGCCCGCGGTCTACGTGCCCAGCATCGGCCGCTTCCTCATGGACCGGGGGCATGAGGTCCGGGTGATCGCGTTCTGCAGCGAGGAGCAGCCGTCCGGCCACCCGTTCCCGGTCCAGGCCATCCCGCGCGGTCCCCTGCCGATCCGCTACCTGCGCGCGTTCTTCGCCGTGCTGAAGGCGGCGGCGTGGGCAGACGTGGTGTACGTCCAGGAGCACCTCGCCCTGCTCCATGTGCTGGCTGCGCGCCTCCGGCGGCGCCCGGTCGTGATCCGGATCATGGTGGACGGCGCCTGGGAGATCGCCCACCGCAAGGGCTGGGCGCGCGGCGACGACATCGTCAAGTTCCAGGGCCGCTCCTACGGCTGGAAGGTCGGGCTGACCCGCGCGCTGCAGCGACGGTGGTGGGGGTGGACCACGCGGATCATCTGCTGCTCGGAGTTCCTGCGGGGGATCCTCGTGAACGAGCACGGCGTGCCCGCGGACAAGGCCGTGACGGTCCTCAACGCCTACCACGGCCCGCGGGCCAGCGACGTCCCCGAGACGCGGGAGGCGGCGCGGGAGGCCCTGGGCCTGGAGCCTGGTCACCGGTACGCGCTGACCATTTGCCGGCTCATGGGCTGGAAGCGCGTGGACGGCATCATCCGGGCGCTGGCCCGGCTGGACGACGACGTCGTGCTCCTGGTCGCCGGGGACGGCGACATGCAGGAGCCCTGGGAGGAGCTCGCCCGGGACCTCGGCGTGGAGTCCCGGGTGCGCTTCCTCGGGAACGTGCCCCACGGGAGGATCCCCCTGCTGATCCGGGCGGCGGACGTGTTCGTGCTCAACAGCGAGTACGAGGGGCTGTCGCACACGCTGCTGGAGGTCCAGGCCATCGGCACGCCGATGATCGCGAGCGGGGTCTGCGGGAACCCCGAGGTGGTGGAGGACGGCGTCAACGGGCTGCTCGTGGACCCCTCCGATCCCGAGGGCCTGGCGGCGGCGATGGGTCGCATCCTCGGGGACCCGGAGCTGGGTGCCAGGTTCGTGGACGCCGCCCACGGTCGCGAGGCGAGGTTCGACCGGGAGCGGACCTTCTCCCGGGTGGAGGAGCTCCTCCGGAGCGCGTCAGGGCAGACCTGACCCCCAGAAGGCGGCTGGACCGTCTCATTCGTGGAGCGCGGCCCCGCTCGAGGGGCGATCGTTCGGTTCCTGGTTTTCTGTACCGCAGGCCCCGGGTGCTCACAGGCCGATAACATTAGGGCGTCGCCCCCGACGCGCCTCGCCGTAGCTGGGCCCTCCCCCGGGGACGACGAAGAACCAAGCGGCCACGGGCCGCCCCCACGCCTCGCTTCCATGACGCTCACCGATATCGGCCCCGGAACTGCCACGGCGATCACCTCCAACAGCCCGGCCAAGTCGATGAAGGTCCTCTTCATCAACGACTATCTCCCGCAGGAGATGCTCGGGCTCATGTGGCTCAGCCGTTCGATCAAGGACGCGGGCCACCACGCCCAGGCGCTCTTCCTGCCGGACACGGACTGGGTCCAGAAGGCGAAGGACTACGCGCCGGACGTGGTGTGCTTCTCGGTGACGACGGGGATGCACCTGTACTTCCTCGACCTCGCGAAGCGCATCCGTACGGAGATGCCGGAGGTGTTCATCCTCTTCGGCGGCCCGCACCCCACCTTCAGCCCCGAGGTGATCGAGCTCAACGAGCACGTGGACGCGATCTGCCGCGGCGAGGGAGAGCTGGCGACGGTCGAGCTCCTCGACAAGCTCGCCGCTGGCGAGGACTACCAGTTCGTCCAGAACATGTGGTTCCGCGACCGCGAGTCGGGCGAGATCCGGAAGAACTCCCAGCGCCCGCCGGTGCAGGACCTCGACTCGCTCGGCTTCCCCGACCGCTCGATCATCTACGACGCCGGGTCGATCTACCGGGACAGCGACCGCAAGGTCTTCGTGACCCAGCGCGGCTGCCCGATGAACTGCTCCTTCTGCTTCCACCACGCGCTGAAGAAGAAGGTCGTGGGGACCACGAACGCCAAGTACGTGCGCAAGCGGACCGTGGACCACGTGATCGCCGAGATCAAGGACGTCCGCGACAAGTACAACCTGAAGTTCGTCCACTTCCTCGACGACATCTTCAACCTCTCCGGCAAGTGGCTGGACGAGTTCTGCGAGAAGTACCCCAAGGAGGTGGGCCTCCCGTTCGACGTCATCCTGATGGCGAACATGACGCGGGAGCACCACATCGAGAAGCTCAAGAAGGCCGGCTGCGTCTACGCGCGGATCGCCTTCGAGTCGGCGAACGACTACATCCGGAACGCTGTCTTCCGCAAGAACACGACGCTTCAGCAGCTCGAGGACTCCGCGCGCTGGATCAAGGAGCACGGCATCCGCCTCGGCTCCCTCAACATGCTCGGCGGCCCCGGCGCCTCGCTCGACGACGAGCTTGAGACGGTGGAGCTCAACATCCGCTGCAAGGTGGACCACCCCCTGGTCTCGATCATGCAGCCGTACCCCATGTTCGACATCGAGGAGATGACCGAGGACATGGGCTACGCGGTGGCGGCCTACGACGACTTCCCCGTGAAGTTCAACCGGACCTCGTCCATCGAGTTCGAGAACAAGCGGCAGATCGAGAACCTGCACAAGCTCTTCCCGATCGTCATCCGCAGCCCGTGGATGATGCGCTTCATCAAGCCGATGATCCGCCAGATCTGGCTGAGCCGGGTGTACCTGATCATGTACATGCTCCACTCCGAGTGGATGGTGTCGGAGCAGGCGAAGCTCTACGCGAACGCCCAGGGTCTGAGCGGCCCGCGGTACTGGACGAGCGTGGACTTCGTGCGCCGCGTCTCCGTCAAGGGCTTCATCCGGACCTGGGAGAACCTGTTCGGCAAGGTGGCGCAGCGCGTGGCGCTGAAGCTGCAGATGGGCGACGAGCGGGTCGTCGCTCACATGGACTGAGCGGGCTGGCCCCGAACGCCCCTTCGACGGAAGGCGGGCGAGCGAGTAGGCTCGCCCCATGCTCATCACGTCCCTCCTCGTTGCGGTGCTCCAGCAGGGGCCGCCGGCTCAGGCGCTGCCTGCAGAGGCCACCCCCGCGTCCCAGGCCGACGCTCCCCTGCTGCGCCGCGTCGACCTCGAGGACTGGCGCGCGCACCTGCTGCCTGGCGCGGCGGATCTGCGCTTCGCTCAGATCGCCTGGGAGCCGACCTTCATGGACGGGGTGCGCCGGGCGAGCGAGGAGGAGCGGCCGCTCCTGCTCTGGCTGATGAACGGGCACCCGCTCGGGTGCACATGAGGCAATGGCCTGGCGGACCGGAGGTCCGTCTTCACCGAGGAGGTCGTCGAGCGGGCGGCCCGCTTCACCTGCGCGGCGGACGAGGTCTGGCGCCTCCAGCGGGGTTCTGACGACGACTGCGTCCTGTTCCAGCGCTGGAGCAACGGCGGCAAGCGCATCACCGACGGCGGGACACGGCAGGGCTTCTGGGTCTTCGCCCCGGGGGGCAAGGTGCTCGGGCGCATCAACTCCCGGTCGCCGGAGCGGGTGGGCGCCATGCTCGACGCGGCCCTGGAGCGCTGGGGAGACCTGGCGGAGGAGGAGCGGCGGCTGGACCCCGAGGCCGATCGCGCCCCCGCTCACCGCTGGGAGGACGGCTTCCCGGAGGGCGGCCTCGTGCTCTCCAGGATCTCCCGCGACCTCTCCCCCGAGGGGCTCAGCGCGAGCCCCTCGAACCGCTGGAACCGGGACACCCTGTGGTGCTCGAAGGGGGAGGTGAAGGCCATGCTGCCCGAGCTGTCGGAGGTCATCCTCGGACCGGCAGGGCCGGAGGGCATCGACCTTCAGCCGCTGGCGGACCGGTTGGCGCAGTTCGCCCTGGTGGACGACGCTCGCGGGCAGACCCTCCCCTACGCCCCGGCGGAGATCGAGCGCGCGCGGCTGGTCGGGCGCGTGGTGGAGGTGAACGGGCCGAAGGTGAGGGTCGAGCTCACCGGGAGCACCAAGGCGAGTGCGGCGGACACCTGGCTCCTGGGGGACAACAACTGGACCCCCAGGCGGAGGATCCCCCACGGCGTGGAGTGCGAGCTGCTCGGCACGGCCACCCTGGACCTCGAGGACCGCTCGTTCGAGGCGTTCGAGCTCGTGGCCGTCGGGACCCGGTGGGGCCGGACGACCTTCAATGGCCGGGGCAAGGACCTCGGCCCGAGCCCGATCGGCTTCCACCTCACCCTGACCGCCGACCGCGTGGCGCCCACCTTCGCGTCGCTCTACGGTGTGGACTGGATCCCCCGGCCCGAGGTCCCCACCTGGCGAGATTCACCCGCGGAGTCGGGATTGGAGCGGCGCTGACGGGTTTGAACGCGGCGCCGGTCGCCTATCCTCCGTCCCATGGCTCGCTTCATCACCCTCATCCTCGCGCTGGTCGCCGTCGCCATCGCCAGCTTCGCGCTCTGGATGAGGGCGGGGAGCGACGCCGCCGATCTGTCCGAGGCCGAGATCGAGGCCGCCCGTACGAGCGGCTCCGGCGCACGCGCCATCGAGCTGGAGGCCGCCGAGGACGCCCGGCCCCTCGCCACGCTGACCGGCCTGCGTGAGATGGTGGACCGCGCGGCGCTCGCGACCGAGGTCGCGCGGATCGAGGCCCGCCTCGCGGCTGCGGAGGGCGAGGAGCGCGGGCTGCTCACGGTCCTGCTGGCCGAGGGGAACCGGATGTTGGGTGACCTCGAACGGGCCTTCGGCCTCGCCGAGGCCGGCGTCGAGCTCCTCCCGGGGAACAGCCAGGCGCACTTCATCCTCGCGGAGACCATCATGGCGCGGGTCGTCCGGGAGGCCGAGACCGGCGGCGTGTCCGCCATGGTGAGCGCCCTTGATGAGGTGAAGCGCTACCAGTCCGAGCTCGCGGCTGCTGTGGCCCTTGATCCGGCCAACGTGGACGCTCGGGTGCGCCAGATCATCGTCTACGCCTTCGGCCCGTGGCCGATCGGGAGCAAGAAGAAGGCCCGCGGCCTGATCGAGGAGCTCGGTGAGTTCGACGCCTTCCGCCGCGACTTCTGGGAGGTGCAGCTGCTCGTCGGGGACGACGATCGGATCGACGAGGCGCTCGCGGGGTTCCGCGGGCTGCAGGCGGCGCGGCCCGATGACCCCGATGTGATCTACAACATCGGCGAGCTCCTGGCGAAGAAGGACGAGTGGGCAGGCGCCGCCGCCGAGTTCGATCGGCTCGTGGAGGTCCCCCGGACGCAGCGCGCGTTCCAGGCCATGTACCAGGGGGCCAAGGCCCGCTCGAGCGGGGGCTTCGAGCTCGAACGCGCGCTCTCGGACCTCGAGGAGTACGAGTCTGCTCGACCCCTCGGGGACCTGATGCCGAACCTCGCGCGGGTGGCCTATCACCGGGGCAACGTGCTCTCGAAGCTCGGGCGTGAGGGCGAGGCCCGGGCGGCGTACGAGCGCTCGCTGGAGCTCGACCCGGATCGTGAACGGGTGAAGCAGGCGCTGGAGGCGCTGGGCTCCGGTGAGTGAGCCGTCGCGGTCGGGGGCCGTCGCGGTGGGGATCGACGGGGGCGGGACCAGCACGCGGGTGCTGCTGGTGGACGGTGAGGGGCGGCGGCTCGGCGAGGGGCAGAGCGGGAGCGGCAATCTCCACGACGTGGGGGCGTCCCAGCTCCAGGTCCATGTCGACGAGGCGTGGCGTGGCGCCTGGGCCGCTGCGGGGACCGAACCGCGCGCGGCCGACTCGGTCTTCTGCGCCATGGCCAGCGTCGGCACCCCGGGGAACCGGGAGACGGTGCGCGACCTCGTCGCGAGGGTCGGCGTGGGGGCGCCTGGAGCCGTGGAGGTGGACATCGACCTCGTGGGCGCGCTCGCCGGAGGGCTGGGCGGCGGCGACGGGATCGTGCTCATCGCGGGCACAGGGAGCTCCTGCTTCGGGCGCGACGGTTCGGGCCGCACGTTCCAATCGGGCGGCTGGGGGAGCCTGTTGGATGACGTGGGGAGCGCGACCTGGCTCGGAACCGGCGCCATGATCGCCGCGATCCGCGCCTTCGATGGCCGAGGCCCTGGGACCTCCCTCGAGGGCAGCGTCATGGAGACCCTCGGCCTCGGGCACATGAGAGAGCTGCTCCCGGTGATCGACAGCGGGACCGGCGTGCGGGCCCGCCGGGCCAGGCTGGCGCGCCTGGTGACCGGGGCCGCCGAGGAGGGGGACGAGGTGGCCCGGCGCCTCCTCAAGGAGGGCGCCGCCGCGCTCGCCGAGTGCGTGGAGGCGGTCCACGGGAGGCTCGAATTCCGGGGCGAGGCCGTCGAGGTGGCGCTCACGGGGGGGCTGGGCGAGCACGTCCCCGCCTACCGGGAGCTGGTGCACCGCGCCGTCGAGCGGCGGATCCCAGGGGCCCGGTGCGTCAGGGCGCGGGCGTCCAACCTGGTGGGCGCGGCGCTCGAGGCCCTCCAGCGCCTACCCGGGGACCCCGGGCCCGCGGCCCGCGCCCGGCTCCTCGGAGCCGACTGAACCGTCGCCCGACGGGCCGCCTGCTTCAGATGGGCTCCCGGGCCCCCGTGGGGGCCTATCCCGGCTATCCTGTCGCGACTGCGTCCACCCCTGTTCCGGTCCCGTGACACCCCTCTCCTTGGAGCGGGCCCAGGCGACCCACAGGCCCGGCGACGCGGGGATGGCACAGCCCTTGCGACCTGCGGGGGAGAACCCGTCCCGGAACCTCCCATGCGACTCCGCCCCCAAGCTCCCACCGCCCTGATCCTCGCCCTCGCGGTGATCTCCTGCCAGGCAGGGGAGGGTGGCGTGCGGGTCGAGTCAGCGGGCACCACGGCCACCCGGGTCGCGCCGCCCCTGCCCCTCGAGGGCAGCGCCTGGGACGCCGCCGGTGAGTTCGCGCTTCCGGAGGTGCCCCCTGGCAACTACCCCGGGCTGCACAACGTCTACCGGTTCAGCGACCGGATCATCACGGGGAGCGAGCCGGTGGACCGCGAGGCCCTGGCCCAGCTCGAGGCCTGGGGTGTGAAGACGATCCTCTCCGTTGACGGCAAGGCGCCGGACGTGGAGGGGGCGGAGCTGCTCGGGCTGCGGTACGTGCACGTGCCCATTCAGTACAAGGGGATCACGGAGGACCAGGTGCTCCAGATCGCCAAGGCCTTCCGTGAGCTGGAGGCGCCCTTCTACGTGCACTGCTTCCACGGGCGCCACCGCGGCCCGGCCGCCGCGGCGATCGGCTCGGTGGCCCTCGACGGGTTGAACCGCGACCGCGCCATCGCAGAGATGCGGCACTGGTGCACCACCGCGAAGAAGTACGAGGGGCTGTACCTCACCGTGGCCACGGCGGAGTTCCCCACGGCCGAGGAGACCGCGGCCTATGACTTCGACTTCGCGTCGGCTCAGCGTCCCTCCGGTCTGCGCGAGGCGATGATCACCCTCACCCGTTCCTGGGACGAGGTGAAGCTGATCCGCAAGAACGGCTGGGAGCCGAGCGCGGATCACCCGGACGTCGATCCGCTGCGGTCGGCGACCACGGTGCTCCAGCACCTGGACGCCTGCGCCGAGATGGACGAGACCGCGGCGTTCGCCGACGACTTCCGGGCGTGGCTGACGGACAGCCGCGAGGGGACCGGGCGGATCGTCGAGCTCCTGACCGACTGCCGCGCCGAGCCGGGCGCAGACCGCTCGGCTGAGCTCGAGCTGGCCTACGAGGCGGTCGCCGAGAGCTGCCTCGAGTGTCACTCGGTCTACCGCAACCGCTGATCGCATCCCCTGCGTGGTAGCCTCTTGAGAGGCCGGCACGGCGAGCGAGCCTCCCTGGACCGCTGAAACACGCCGCCCCTCGAAGATGACGTGGATGGAGGCAATCGGCTGGCTGGGCAACGCCTGTTACTTCTCCAGGTTCGTCGTCCAGTGGCTGCTCTCCGAGCGCGCTGGCCGGAGCGTGGCGCCGCGGGCTTTCTGGTGGCTCTCCGTGGCCGGCGCCGTGCTGCTGGGCGGCTACGCCGTCCACCTCGGTGACCTTCCGCTGAGCCTCGGGTACGGGCTGACGTTCATCATCTACCTGCGCAACGTGTCCATCGCCTACCTGGGCCCCAGGGCCGGGCGCCTCAGCCGCCGACCGGCCCTCCTGCTCGCGGGCCTCAGCGGCCTCGGGTTCCTCACGCTGGCCCTGGAGCGGGCCGTCGCCGGCACCGCCGACGCCCTCTGGGTCGCCGTCGCGTTCCTCGGCCAGTCCCTCTTCGGCTCGCGCTTCGTGGTTCAGTGGTACGCGAGCGAGCGAACGGGGGACGCCCACTTCCCGGCGTCCTTCTGGTGGCTGAGCCTCTCCGGCAACCTGCTGCTGCTGGCCTATGTCTTCGAGCTCGGGGACCCGATCTTCATCGCGGGGTTCCTCCCGGGGCCCCTCGTCCAGGCCCGGAACCTCTGGCTCCTCCGTCGAGCCGCCGCGTGATCAGAGGTAGAACGCCCGCAGGGCGACGGCGCTCAGCAGGAGGGGGAAGGCCCAGCGGGCGTGGAAGTCGACTCTCTCCGCCGCCGCGATGCGCTCCCTGTAGATGAGCCGGGCGGTGAGGATCACCTCCACCAGCGCCAGGAAGGCGAGGATGAAGGCGCCGTTCAGGAAGACGTCCAGCCGCGTGCTGTAGGAGAGCGGGGGCACCTGGTTGGCGAGGGCAAAGCGGTACGCGATGACCGTGAGGATCGACGTGGCGGAGAAGCCGAACTGGACGGCGATCTGCGCCGGGGGAGCCCAGAACACCGTCCATGACATCATCACGATGACGATCAGCGGGAGGATCGTGTTCCAGATGTAGTGGGAGGTGATCCGCTTGGCCTGGATCGTGAAGGTGCCCCGGGGACGGGCGGCAACGACGCGCTGATCGGGAGCGGCTCCGTGGAGAGCTCGCCGCCGGTGATCTCCCAGTCCGGAGTGGAGAGGAGGTTCGAGACCTCGACGAGCGGCCCCTCTCTGACCTCGTAGTCAACGACCCCCTCGCTCGTCGCGAAGAAGAAGGGGAACGAGATCTCGTGCTGGTCGAAGGGGAAGTCGGCCAGGAAGGTCGGCGCGCCGAACCGACCGGTGAGCCGCTGGGTGTAGGTGGCGTTGCCGTCTTCGTCCACGATGGCGATCCGAGGGAGCATCTCCCGGGCGCCACGGATCGTGGTGGACTGAAAATTGGGCGCCCAGATGTCGTCCACCTTCAGGAAGCGACTGCCGTCTTCCTCGCTCGAGAGGCGGGGGTCCGTCCAGTTGATCCTGAAGAAGAGGTCAGCGTTGATCTCCTGATCGGCGTCGAGCACGGCCATCACGTCGACCAGGAGGAACGAGACGTCGACCTTCACCACGCCGTCCTCGTCCACGGGCGGGGCGGTCAGAGCCTGTTGTGCGCGGGCCAGGTCCGGGGTGCTCAGCGCGAGGCTGAGGAGGACGAGGAGGATCTTCGTGGTGCGAGTCATCGGTGCAGGAGCGGGGTCAACGGTCCCGAATTCTGCCCTGAGGGTGCGCTCCGTGCAGCGCCGACCGAGGAATGTGGGTGGAGCGCGCCTCGGGCTCTCGCCTCACCCGAGGGAGAGGCTCCCGTAGACCAGCTCGAGCGCCGCCAGGTAGGCGGGTTCGAAGAGCAGGGGGAAGAGGTTCCAGGCCAGCACGAGGCCGATGATCGACATGCCGGGCTGGCTCACCAGCCGCGAGTACGAGGAGAAGGTCCTCGACGGCAGCACCAGGGCGACGGCAGCGCTCCCGTCCAGGGGTGCCACGGGGATCAGGTTGAAGATCAGCAGCAGCAGGTTCTGGACGAAGACGAGGCTGAGGAAGATGGCGAAGGAGCGCCCGACGGGGGAACCGGCGGTCTCGACCACGGAGTAGAGGCTGAGGGTCTCGGGGGCCTGGAAGAGCCCGCCCGCGAGGCCCCAGCGGAGCCCGGCTGCGGCCAAGAGGAACAGGAGCAGATTGGCGGCGGGCCCGGCGAGGGCCATCCAGCCCGCGCGGCGCGGGTAGCGGTCGGCCCAGACCGGATCGTAGGGCGCGCTCGCGAAGCCGAGGGGCCAGCCGATGAAGGCGAGGGTCAGGATCGGCAGCAGGACCATGCCGATGGGCTCCCGGATGATGTGAGGGATCGGGTCGAGGGAGACCTGTCCCGCTTGCTGGGCCGTGTCGTCCCCGAGGCGCAGCGCCGCCCATGCGTGGGCCGCCTCGTGGAGGACGGTGGAGAGCACGAAGACCACGTAGAAGCCCGCGGCCAGGACGAACTGAGGATCCATCGGGGCGAGGTTAGTCTCCCCGGGGTTCCGCAGGGACGCCGTTCGAGATTGTCATGGGTCGTTATCCTTGGCCCTCTCCCGTGGCTCTCTGACCCCCTCTTCACCCGATGGATCACTCACCCCTCAGCCTCCGGGCGCTCTCCGCCGCCCTCCTCGCTGTCGGCGGCTCCCTCGCTGTCGGCGGCCTCGTCGGCTGTGGTGGCGACCAAGGGGGAGAGGAGCGCGCGCCGGTTCGTGAGGCGCTCTTCGACGGGAAGACCCTCGACGGCTGGCATGTGGACATCCCCGAGGGTGACGATGACCCGAGCATCGAGCCCACGTTCATCGTCCGCGACGGGCTCCTCGTCAGTCGCGGAGCTCCCCAGGGGCACCTGATCACCGACCGGTCCTTCCGCGACTACCGGCTCGAGGTCGAGTACCGGTGGACCGGGAAGCCGGGCAACTGCGGGGTGCTCGTGCACTGTTCGACGCCCCGGCGCCTGTACGGGATGTTCCCCCAGTCCATCGAGTGCCAGATGCACCACGGGAACGCCGGGGACTTCTGGTGCATCGGCGAGGACATCCGGACGCCGGACATGGAGACGCGACGTGGCCCGGACCCCGCCAAGTGGGGGGTCGAGGAGGGCGAGCGCCGCCGCATCCTGAACCTCACCGACGGGTCCGAGAAGCCCGAGGGGGAGTGGAACCAGATGGTCATCGAGTGCCGCTACCGGGACATCAAGATCTGGGTCAACGGGGAGCTCGTGAACGAGGGGACCGACTGCACGGCCTCCTCGGGCCAGATCGCGCTCCAGGCCGAGGGGGCCGAGGCGGAATTCCGAAGGGTCGACCTCTTCAAGCTCTGAGCGAGCGTGCGGTTAGAATCCGCGCCATCTCCCCCATGCTCTCCGCACCCCTCGCGCTCCTCGGCTCCCTCCACCTGACGGAGGTGCTCCTCATCTGCGCCGCTGCCCTGGCGCTGGTGGGCGCCCGCGTGCCGGCCTTCCTCGTTCGCTGGGACCGGCGGGTGGAGCGCTGATGATCCCCTGCGCGCTCGCGATCTTCGGCACGATCAACGGGTTCGAGCTCCTGGTCGTCGTCGCTGCGGCGCTGATGGTCTTCGGGTCGCGGCTCCCGGACGTGGCCCTGCGCGCTGTGGCCCACGTCATGCGCGCCCGTCGCGCGGTGAGCAAGATGTGGCGTGATACGGGCCTCGAGGAGGAGCTGCGCCGCGTGCGGCGGGACATCGAGATGAGCGTCCCCAGGGTGGCGGACTTCGATGTGGCGTCCTCTTCCCCGCCCCCTGCAGCCGATTCAGACCCCTACGACGACTCCGAGGACCCGGACGCCGCGCGCGCGGAGGAGTACTACGACTCCTCGGTGGACATCCGACCGGCCGAGGGGATCATCGCCAGCGGCGAGTGGTCGGCGGAGGAGGACCTGGATCGCAGGGAGCCGACCGGAGAGGAGGGGCCCGACCCGCATGAGGCCGAGGAGCCGTCCACGGCCCGCGATGAGGCGCCGACCGAGCCTGCGGTGTCCGAGCCGGGCACGGGTGAGGAGGAGGACCCCTCGCGCCGCGAGGGCTGATCCACGGGCTCATGTTCCGGATCGGCTACAACACGAACGGGCTGGGCTCTCACCGTCTGCCGGAGGCGCTCGACCTCATCGGGGACCTCGGCTACGAGGCCGTCGCCATCACGCCAGACGTGGGCGGGCTGGACCCCTTTCACCTGCGACAGGGCGAGGTGGCCGGCATCCATGCCCGGCTGCAGGACCTGGGCCTCGCCGTCGCCATCGAGACGGGGGCGCGATTCCTGCTGGACCCCAGGCGCAAGCACCGCCCCTCACTCCTGGAGGCGGACGCCCTCGGTCGCTCAAGGCGCATCGACTTCTACAGGCGCTGTGTGGACCTCGCCACAGACCTCGGGGCGGACGTGGTCTCCCTCTGGGCGGGCTCGGCCCCCGAGGGTGAGCACGGCACCCTCGACGGGGAGCCGGACCATGGGCTGGGCGATCGCCTCGTCGAGGGCCTCGCGCAGGTGCTCGAACATGCGCACGGGGCGGCGGTCCGCGTCGCCTTCGAGCCGGAGCCGGGGATGTTCGTGGAGCGCCCGGCGGGCTTCGCGGCCCTCCTCGAGCGGGGAGGATCGGCCCTCGATGGGCTGGGCCTTACCCTCGACGTGGGGCACTGCGTGGTGACCGGCGACGAGCCCGTGAGCGGCGTCATCGAGCGCTGGGCCCCGCGGCTGGCGCACGTTCACCTGGCGGACTGCCCGAGGGGCCTTCACCAGCATGTCGCATTCGGCCAGGGGGACCTGGACCTCGAAGATGCCCTCGGCGGACTCGTCAGCAGTGGCTTCACGGGCGTCGCCGCGGTGGAGCTCTCGCGCGACGGCCATCGCGGGCCGGACGCCGCGCGTGAGGCGATGACCTCGATTCGCCGGGCCTTGGGGGCCTCGGGTGTATCGTGAGCCCCGAAGCCGTCATTTTTTGGTCAATCCTCGGCGCCGTGGACCGATAGCCCCCTTAGAACGTGGCTGGCGCACCGAGGGTCGAGGTGCCGGGCGTTTTCCCGGTGTCCATGGATCATCGGTGAGAAGAGGGGATCCGTGACCGGATGCGCTGAGCGCATCAGCGTCTGAGGAGGAGAGCACCGATGAGCGGGAGAAACCAAGGACCGGCCGTCCAGGCCGAACTGTTCGAGTCCAGCGTGGAGTACGCAGCGGCGAAGCCCGAGGCTGAGCCCGCGATGCAGTGCCCGACACGCGTGGACGGTGTCACGCCGCTCATCCAGCACCGCCTCACCCAGAATCAGTGCCAGTCGAAGCAGCGCGGTCTCTACCACAAGTGCTTCACCTGCTCCCACGCCAACGGGCGCTAGGGCAGCCAGGACCAGCCTGACCCGGGCCATCTGGCCCGAGACCCGTTGGAGGCGCACGGCCTCACGCGTCTCGTATTGATCGAGGGCTGCGGAGAGCCTCCCAGGGAGGCAATGGGGGTCTGGGGGCGGCATGTGTGCCCTTCTGGGGCTTGTGGCCGTGGGAGTGGGGATCCCTAAAGGTCCCCCGGGAGGACTCCCGATCAGACTCTTTCGCGGCCCATGGGGGTTTACCCTTATTCTGGGTCCGTGCAACAGCCGCCCATGGACATCCCTGCCAATCACGACTCCGCGCTCCACCAATCCGTCGACCTGCTCAGGGCCTTGGAGGTGGGGCCCGGCCTGGGGTCAGAGGTCGCGGAGCGCTTGAGGGAGCTCGTCTCCGTGGTCCGGGAAGGGGTCCTCGAGGGACGCCTCTGCGCCTCCAGCCGCGCGCTGGGCACCTGGCCCGCCATCACCGAGTCGATGTCCGCCGACGAGCTCCGCGATCTCGCGGAGCTCCTGAACTCGATCACCGGCGCCGCACCTGCGGAGTCACACTCCCTGGCGCTCGCCGTTCACTCCGCGCTTCAGCGGTTCGAAGGGGACGCCGAACTGCTCGGGGAGGTGCTCGAGATCTTCCTCGAGCAGGTCCCCATTCAGCTCCAGCAGATGCACCAGGCGGGCGCTGCGGGGGACACGGATCGGATCGCGGAGATCGCCCATGAGCTGCGCGGGGCCGCGGCGAACGTGGGGGCCGAGGGCCTGAGGACGGTGGCCTGCCAGGTGGAGCTCGACCTCAAGGGGGGCGACCCGAAGGACGTGACCGCCGAGCTCGAGAGCCTCCAGGTGGAGCTGGCTCGCCTGCGGCTCGCGGTCGAGGCGTTCCGCGCGGGAGGTGCCCGATCATGAGCGCTCCCCAGACCATCCTCATCGTCGACGACAACCGCACGAACCGAACCCTGTTGGCCCGATCGCTCTCGAACTCCGGCTATCGGACCCTCGAGGGCTCAGACGGTCTCCAGGCGATCGAGATGGCCGTGGAGCACCGCCCCGCCATCATCTTGCTCGACGTCCAGATGCCCTCCATGGATGGCTTCGAGGCCTGCCTGCGCCTCAAGGCCATGCCCAAGACGGCCGCCATCCCGGTGCTCTTCCTGACGAGCCACTCGGAGCCCGCCAACATCGAGCGCGCGTTCGCCGTGGGCGGTTGCGACTGCATCGCCAAGCCCTTCCACATGGGCGAGGTGAAGGCGCGGATCGCGGTTCACCTCGGCCTGCGTGAGGCCACGGACATGCTGGAGGAGACCCACGCCCAGCTTCTGCTCGCCCAGAAGATGGAGTCCATCGGTCAGCTCGCGGCGGGGGTCGCCCACGAGATCAACACCCCGACTCAGTTCGTGGGGGACAACACCCGCTTCCTGAAGGACACCTTCGAGCAGCTCGCGCCGGCCCTCGGCAGGGTCCGCGAGCTCCTGGAGACCGCCATCGCCGGCGGGGACTGCGAGGGCGAGGCGAAGGCGCTGAAGGCAACCTTCGAGGACATCGAGCTCGACTACATCCTCGAGGAGTTCCCGACGGCCCTCGACCAGTCCATCGAGGGGCTCCAACGGGTGAGCACGATCGTGAAGGCGATGAAGGAGTTCTCGCACTCCGGGGCATCGGAGATGGCCCTCGCGGATCTCAACCGGTCGCTGGAGACCACGATCAACGTCGCCTCCCACGAGTGGAAGTACGTCGCCAATGTGGAGCGCGACTTCGACGAGGGCCTTCCCCACGTCTTCTGTCACGCGGGCGAGATCTCACAGGTCCTCCTGAACATGATCGTGAACGCCGCCTACGCGCTGCGGGAGAAGCTCGGGGACGGGGCGTCGGAGAAGGGCCTCATCAAGCTCACCACGCGCCACGCCGGGGAGTTCGCCGAGATCTGTGTGAGCGACACCGGCGCGGGCATCCCGCCCGAGATCCGGCAGCGGATCTTCGACCCGTTCTTCACCACGAAGGCCGTGGGTGACGGCACGGGGCAGGGCCTCTCGATGGCGCACAAGGTGGTGGTTCAGGAGCACCAGGGGACCATCTCCGTCGAGAGCGAGGTGGGGGTGGGGACCACCTTCACCATTCGCCTGCCCCTGGGCCGTGAGCGGGAGGCCGTCTCTTGAAGCGGCTGGTGGTCGTCGACGACGAGCAGATGGTCCTGGACGCCATCCGGCGCCAGTTCTACTCACGGCGGAAGGAGTGGGAGTCCCACTATTTCCTGACGGGGGCGGAGGCGCTCTCGTTCATGGAGGACCACCCCACCGACGTCGTGATGACGGACCTGAACATGGCGCCGATGGACGGTGCGGAGCTCCTGAGGGTCGTCCAGGACCGCTTCCCGGGCACGGTCCGGTTGCTCCTGACCGGCGCGGCTGGCGTGAAGATGACCCTCCCCGCCGCGCTCCTCGCCCACCAGTCATTCTCCAAGCCGTGCGATCCGATGGGGCTGAGGGAGGCGATCGAGCGCGCCTTCCGGACGCGCCTCTCGTCGACGACGGATCGCATGCGCGACCTGGTGGGGTCCATGGGCGCGCTGCCCTCGGTCCCGGAGGTCTACAGCGCACTCACGCGGGTCATGAGTGACCCCGACGCGGGACTCAACGAGGTGGCGGCCATCATCGAGCGGGACGCGGCGATCAGCATGAAGCTGATCCAGCTGGCCAACTCGAGCATGTTCGCGGTGGCCCAGAGGGTGGAGAGCGTCCGAGACGCGACCTCGTACCTCGGAATGAACCTCGTGCGGATGCTCGTCCTGTCGGCCGAGGTGCATCAGGGCTTCAGCGCGGCGGCGGCGCAGCCGGGCTTCTCGCTCCACCGTGAGCAGGCGCACGGTTCCCTGGTCGCAAACATTGCCCGCGGCATGTCCGACGAGCGTGAGGTTGCGGACAGGTACTTCCTCGCCGGGCTCCTCCACGACGTGGGGCGGCTCGTGCTCGCATCGGCCGGGTCCGTGGACCAGGGGGCCCTCGATGGCGAGGTGCCGCTCCACGCGAGCGTCGGCGCCTACCTGCTGACGCTCTGGGGGATCCCGCTCCCCGTGGTGGAGGCGGTCGGCCGGCACCACGACCCCGCGGCGGCCGAGCCCAGGGAGTTCGGGATCGTGACGGCCGTGCACGTGGCGGACGCGCTCGCCCACGAGGTCACCCTGGAGGATCACGCACCCGCCGCGCCGATGGACGAGGACCACCTTCGCCGACTCGGCGTCCTGGGCCGCGTCCCCGAGTGGCGCTCCCTCGCCGAGCAGCTCGTTCGCCCCAGCGGAGCCGACGCCGCCTGAGTTCGATGTCGACGCAACCGCAAGCACAGCCTCCGCGCGGTCTATCGGGCCGGCGGATCCTCGTGGTGGACGACGAGCAGAGCCTGCTCGACGGCATCCGGCGGGTCCACCGCAAGACGTACGACATCCAGGTCGCCTGCGGGGCACGGGCTGGCCTCGCGGCGCTGAAGGAGGATGGACCCTTCGCCCTGGTGATCTGCGACTATCAGATGCCGGGGATGAACGGCGCGGAGTTCCTGGAGCAGGCTCGCGACCTCTGCCCAAGCACGGTGCGCCTGATGCTGTCGGGCAACGCGGACCTGGACGCGGCGATCGACGCGGTCAACCAGGGCCACATCTTCCGCTTCCTGACCAAGCCGTGCCCGCCGCAGACCTTCCGGTCGGCGGTGGATGCCGGGCTGGAGCAATTCAGCCTGTACGAGGCCGAGCGCCTGCTGCTGGAGGAGACGGTTCGCGGCAGCATCGAGGTCCTCGTGGATGTGCTCGCCCTCTCGAGCCCGGAGACCTTCGGGCGCTCGAGCCGAGTGCGTGCGTACGTCCGTCAGATCGCCCTGGGCCTTGGCCTCGCCGATCCGTGGCGATTCGAGACGGCCGCGCTGCTCTCGCAGATCGGTCACATCGCCGTCCCGCCCGACATCCTCCACCGACGCTCGAACGGAGAGCCGCTCTCCTCCCACGCGGAGAAGATGCTGAGTCGTCACGCCGAGGTGGCGAAGGAGCTCCTGTGCAAGATCCCCCGGCTGGAGGAGGTGGCAGAGATCATCGCCCACCAGGGGCTTCGCTTCGACAGCGCCGGCAGCGAGAGCCTCTCGCGGACGGTGGAGGTGGGGGCGCTGGCCCTCACCGCGGCGCTGGCGTTCGATGAACTGGTCGTTCGTGGGCACTCCCCGGAGTCAGCGGTCGGGCTCATGTCCCGAGACGACGGCCGCTTCGAGCCGCGCGCGCTCCAGCTCCTCCGGGGCGCGAAGCTCCCCGGGCAGGAGCGCGTGGTCAGGCGCCTGAACGTCAAGGAGCTGCACGTGGGGATGGTGATCGACGAGGACGTCTACGCCAGCTCCGGGACCTTGATCGTCGCGCGCGGGAACGAGATCTCGGCGAGCATGCTCGAGCGCCTCTGCAACGCCGCCTCCTCCGGAGCGATCAGCCCGTCGGTCCAGGTGACCGCGCCGCCACAGGTGGCGGACGACGCCGCCTGACCGAGCCTGGGCTCAACGCGAGAGGCCCCGCCGTTCCCGGAGGAACGGCGGGGCCTCTCTTCGTGAGGAGCGCCGCGCTCGCCGGCGCCGCGCCCCTCTCTCATTCGCTCACTGGAAGGAGATGGAGAGCCCGTCGGAGAAGTTCGACGTGGCCGAGCCGCCGACGGCGTCGCGATACCAGGCCTGGAAGTTCCAGGTCTCACCCGCGGCGACGCTGACCAGGCCCGTCGGGGTCGGCGTCTGGGTGAGGTCCAGGGCGAGGTCGAAGACGCCGGCGGTTCCAGAGTTCTTGATCTGCCCGGCGCCCACGTAGCGTCCGATGGCGCCCGAGAGGCACAGGTTGCCCTGGCTGCCGCCGGGGTTGGCGGTGAAGCCCTGGCTCGTGCTCGTGAGGAAGAAGCCGAAGGAGTTCAACGGGAGGTCACTGGCCGAGAGCGTCACGGTGTTGTCCGTGGCGAACTCGCTGCCCACCGCGCCCATCGCGCCGAAGAGGCCGGTCGAGTTGGCGTTGGCGGTGCAGTAGTTGCTCCCGATCGTGCTGGAGGGGACCTCGACGCGGAAGTTGTCGTAGAGGGTGAAGTTGTTCGCCGTGGACACCGACGAGAAGACGTCCGCGATGCTGAGGCTCGCGTAGCCGTTGAAGTCGTTGGCGAAGTCGCCCTGGAACGTCAGCTGGCCGTCGAAGTAGAAGGAGATCTGCCCGTTCACGTTGTCGACCTCGATGGTGACGGTGGTCCAGATGTTGCCCGGCGAGCCGGCGACGGTGGACGGGGGAGCGGGGAAGAGGCTCTGGAAGAACGACCCCGTTCCGTTGCTGCCGTGGCCGAGGTAGCTCGGGTGGCTGTTCGGGAGGGTGGTGTTGTCCGTCTCGCCGGCCGGCGTGTTCGGCACGGCGCGGAACCAGCGGAAGTCAGACGCGGAGCCGCCGTCGCCCGTGAAGGCGATGAACGCTCCGGAGCCCTCGATGGGAAGGAAGACGGAGTTGTAGGTGACGCCGTCGCCGCCGACGCCGACCTCCGCGTACTCGGTGGTGCCGGAACCGGAGCCGAAGTTCATCCAGACGTCGACGCTCAGGACGTAGAAGTCGGCCGTGATCGGGTTGAGGTGGAAGAGGGTCCACGCGTCGCTCGACCCCGCGGTGTCGTTGGCGGTCAGCTTCAGCCCGCCCGTGTCTCCGGGGGCCGAGTTGGGGGCCAGGGGGATGCCCGCGGCGACGTAGTCGTAGGCGAAGGACTGGGTCCCGTCCGGCGTGCCGTCGCTGGCGATGATGTAGTCCGCGGAGGTGTCCGTCTCGAAGTTGTCGTTGATGAAGACGGACTGACCAGCGGCAGAGCTGGCGAGGAGGCCGAAGGCGACGGCGGGGACGAGTAGTTGGAGTTGGAGCTTCATCTGAGGGAGGAGTCGATCGATGGGGCGGGAAGGCCCGGAGGGGCAAGACAGGGTGGCGCGGTGGGCGTTAGTCAAACGCCGTGGACTGCACCGTATCGCAAGACGGCCCGTGCGTGGGGCCCACCGGGGCGAGCTCCCGTACGAGCTACGTCGAGTCGCGAGCGCGCCTCCGCCCTCGCTCGAATTGCACTCTGCGGGATGCACTCGGTGCCCGTATCGCATGGGTGGGTCTCAAACGAGGACGGCCGCGCAGCCCCGGGGGGGTGCGCGGCCGCGAAGCTGAGTCGTGGGTCTGTCAGGAGCCAGAGCGCTCGCGGAGCGCTCCGACGATGCCGTCCATGGAGTCGCCCGCGTCTCCGAAGAGCATCCGGGTGCAGGGCTCGACGAAGAGGGGGTTGTCCACGCCGGCATAGCCGGTGCCGCGGCTGCGCTTCATCATCACGACGAACTCGGACTTCCAGACCTCGAGCACCGGCATGCCGTAGATCGGACTCGACTCGTCGGTCATGGCGCTGGGGTTGACGATGTCGTTGGCGCCGATCACGAGCACCACGTCCGTGGAAGGGAAGTCGTCGTTGAGCTCGTCCATCTCGAGGACGATGTCGTACGGGACGTTGGCCTCGGCAAGCAGCACGTTCATGTGGCCAGGCAGCCGCCCTGCGACGGGGTGGATGCCGAAGCGGATGTTGACGCCCTGCTCCCGCAGCAACTCGGTCATCTCCTGGACCTTGTGCTGGGCGCGGGCCACGGCCATGCCGTATCCGGGGACGACGATGACGTTCTTCGCCCCGGCGAGGCGCTCGACCACCTCCGCAACGTCCGTCTCCTGGATGTCGCCGGTCACCGCGGCGGCCGACCCGGCCGCGGGCGCCGGGGCGCCTCCGCCGGTGCCGAAGCCACCGAAGATCACATTGACGATCGAGCGGTTCATGGCGCGGCACATGATGATGCTCAGGATCGCGCCGCTGCTGCCGACGAGCGCGCCGGTGATGATCAGCAGGTCGTTACCGAGCATGAAGCCCGCCGCGGAGGCCGTCCAGCCGGAGTAGCTGTTGAGCATGGACACGACCACCGGCATGTCGGCGCCGCCGATCGCGGCCACCAGGTGCGCGCCCAGGGCGAACGAGATCACCGTCATGAGGGCCAGGGGCAGGAGCCCCTCTGCGCCATCGAAGGTGGTGAACCAGTACCCCATGCCCACCGCCGCGAGGGCCGCGACGAGGTTCAGGGCGTGCCTGCCGGGCAGCAGCAGGGGCTTGCCGCTGAGGCTGCCCTTGAGCTTGAGGTAGGCGACGACCGAGCCCGTGAAGGTGATGCCGCCGATGAAGACGTCGACGAAGATCTCGGTCTCGAAGACCGATCCGGTCTTCGTCTGGGCGATGTACGTCGCGTATCCCACGAGCACCGCGGCGAGGCCGACGAAGCTGTGCAGGAGCGCCACGAGCTCGGGCATGGCCGTCATGGCGACCTTGGCCGCCATGTTGCGCCCGACGAGGGCGCCGACGACGAGGGCGACCGCGATGAACGCGTACTGGTTGATGCCGTCCGCGGTGACCGTCGCGAAGATCGCGATGGCCATGCCGAGCATGCCGTAAGTGTTGCCCGAGCGCGCCGTCTCCTGGCTGGAGAGGCCCCGCAGGCTGAGGATGAACAGGACCGCCGACGTGAGGTAGGCGATGGTGATGAGTGCCGTTTCCATGGTGCGGTCGCGCTACTTGTTGAACATCCGCAGCATGCGCCGCGTGACCATGAAGCCGCCGACGATGTTGATCGTGGCGAAGAGGATGGCGATGGCGCCGATGATCGCGGCAACCTGTGGGACGTCGTCGGTGGCCAGCACGAGGCCGCCCACGACGATGATGCCGCTGATGGCGTTCGTGACGCTCATGAGCGGGGTGTGCAGGGCCGCGGTGACGCTCCAGATGACCTGCCAGCCGACGAAGCAGGCGAGGATGAAGACCGTCACGTGCTGCAGGAACTCGCTCTCGGTCTCGCCGACCGAGTTGCTCGCCCCGCTCCCGAAGCGGAGCCAAAGCCACAGGGCCGTGAGCGCCAGCCCGACGAGGACCTTTCCGGAGAAGCCGCCGCCTTCGGAGGTGGCCGCCGGGGCCTCAGGGGTGACCGCAGCGGCGGCGGGCTTGGGAGCCGGCTCCGGAGCGGGCTTGGGCGTGGGCTTGGCCGCGGGGGAGGGCTCGGGGGCCGCCGGGGGCGGCCAGAGGACCTCGCCTTCCTGGGTGATGATGGCGCCGCGGATGATGTCGTTGTCGAGGTCGACGTTGAACGTACCCGCACCCCCGAGTTCGTCCAGGAGGTGGCCCAGGTTGGTCCCGTACAGGTCGCTGGCCACCGTCGCCATGCGGCTCGGCATGTCCGTGTAGCCGAGGATGACCACGCCGTCGTGCACCGCGCGGGCGCCGGGCTCGGTGAGGTCGCAGTTGCCACCCTGCTCGGCCGCGAGGTCCACGACCACGGAGCCGGGCTTCATGGTCTCGACCATGTCCTTGAGCCACAGCTTGGGGGCGGGCTTGCCGGGGATCAGCGCCGTCGTGATGACGATGTCGACCTCCTTGGCCTGTTCGCGGAAGAGGGCCATCTCGGCGTCGATGAACTCCTTGCTCATCGTCTTGGCGTAGCCGCCGCCGCCCTCACCGCTCTCCTCGATCTCGACCGTGAGGAACTCACCGCCGAGGCTCTTGATCTGGTCGCGGACCGACTCGCGGGTGTCGAAGGCCCTGACGATGGCGCCCAGGCCGCGGGCCGCGCCGATGGCCGAGAGGCCAGCGACGCCGGCGCCGATGACCAGGACCTTGGCCGGGGGAACCTTGCCGGCGGCGGTGAACTGGCCGGTGAAGAAGCTCCCGAACTCGTTGGCCGCCTCGATCACGGCGCGGTAGCCGGCGATGTTGGCCATGGAGCTGAGGGAGTCCACCTTCTGGGCCCGCGTGATGCGGGGCACGCAGTCCATGGCGAGGGCGGTGATCTTGCGCGCCTGAAGGCTGGCGACGAGGGCGTCGTTCTGGGCGGGGAAGACGTAGCTGATCAGCGTCGCGTCCTCGCGGATGAGGTCGAGCTCTCGGGCGTCGTCCTCGTCGCGCGGCGCGCGGACCTTGAGGACGACGTCCGCGCTGAACGCGTCCTCCTTGCTGCCGATCTTGGCGCCGATGGCCTCGTAGGCCGAGTCGGGGTAGGACGCGCCATCGCCGGCGCCGGCCTCGACGGTGACGTCGAAGCCGAGCTCCACGAAGCGGCTGGCGGCGGCCGGAGAGGCCGCCACGCGGCGCTCGCCGGGGTGGGATTCCTTGGGGATTCCGAGGTTCATACGAGTCGACCAGGGGCCGAGTTCGGGTCGTAGCGAATGGCCGCGCACCGCGACGAGAGGGTCGCGGCGGACATTTGGACCCAAGAAGGAGACCCGCCACGGCGTCAGGTTGCAAGCCGCGGAGTGCGGGTCCGCTATCGTCATCTTCGATGCGTCCGTCCACGACCCAGATCCAGCAGCGAGTTCGAGGCGAGTCCGTGCCGGTCACGGTGGTTGAGCCCCCCCCTGGGGGCTCCGGAGGGGGGGGCCATGACGTGCTCTTCCTCCACGGCTACGCCCGACATCCGCTGGACTACCGCCTCGTCCTCGAGGAGGCCGCCGAGCGCGGATGGCGGATCGTCGCGCCATTCCTCTTCGCGAACAACGGCCTGCGGACCCCGCCCCGACACTTCTGGTCCTGCGCGGCCCTGGCGGCGCGGACCGTCGAGGCCCTGAACCGGGAGGGGGTGCTGTCGGCCGGGGCGCCGGTCTTCGGCCACTCGACGGGCGGAGCGGTGAGCTACACCCTCGCGCGCCTCGACGAGGCCCCCTCGGCCATCCTCGCCATCAACCCGGTGCAGCCCTCTTCGAGCGCGTCCGTGGCCTTCATGGCCCGCTCGGCGTGGATGAACACCAAGATGTTCACTGGCCTCTCGGGGGACGGCCCCACGGCCCGGGCGGTTCTGGCCGAGGGGGCGGGGCGGTTCTACCGGAACTGGCTCCGCCGGCCAGCTCCGGCCTTCCAGCTCATCGGCGGGCTCCGGGCGTTCCGCTACGAGCGCCTCGCCAGATGGATCCGCGGGGGCGGCGGCCACGACGTCCCGGTCCGGGTCCTCTACGGGTGTGGGGACGAGTTCTACCCTGACCACGGGGGAATCGAGGCCGGCCTACGGGACGCGTTCTCGAGGGTGTCGTTGGAGGTGCTGGCCGAGGAGAACAGCCATGAGTGGCTCCTCTTCAGGCCCCGGCAGACCGTCGACGCCCTCGAAGCCTTCCTCGTGGGCAGCGACTAGCCGCGCCGAGGCGACTCTTCGTCGGGCTCCTTGCGGGCCAGCAGCCGGCGCCAGACCCCGCGGGGCGCGCTCGACGCGATGGCTCGCAAGGGCCACGCGAGCCGCCGGGGGTAGCGGACCACCGAGTGGCCAGCCTCCAGGCCATCGACGGTGCGGCGGGCGGCGGCCTCGACGTCCATGAGGAACGGCATGGGGAACCGGTTGGGCGCTGTCATGGGCGTCCGTACGAAGCCGGGCTGTACATCCACGAGCCGGACCGGGTGCCCGGAGAGCTCGACCTGGCGGGCCTCCACGTAGGTCGAGACCGCAGCCTTGCTCGCGCAATAGGCCGCCGCGCCCGGGAGGCCTCGGGTTCCCGCGAGGCTCGAGAGGACCCCCACGGTGCCCCCCCGGCGGGCCAGGACCTCGATCCCGGCCTCGATGGTGCTCACGGCCCCGGCGAGGTTCACGTCCAGGAGCTGGTGGGTCCTGTCGGCGCGCCGCTCTCCCTGGATGGAGTGTTCCGCCACCCCTGCGCCGGCGAGCACCAGGTCCAGTGGGCCGTCCTTGTCGGCCCGAAGGACCGTCTCCCTGACCGCTGCGGACGAGGTCACGTCGAGCTCCACCGCACGGGCTCGGCCCCCACGGGCCTCGAGGTCGCGGACGAGCGTCTCGAGCAGAGCACCGCGCCGGGCGCAGGCGATGACCTCGGCGCCACGGGCGGATAACTCCTCGCAGATGGCGCGCCCCAGGCCTGAGGACGCACCCGTCACCAGGGCCTTTCGGAACGACGGCATGGTCACCGAGTCTACGCCGAGGCTCGCTCGGGGGCTCTGGCATCGCCCAGGGGGCCGCTGAGCGCCGCACCGCGCCTCGAATCTGGCCGATGGGAAAATTCCCACATGGCGGCGTCTGGGGTCTTCCCTCAGTTTGGTGAATCGGGCACCTGGAGCTTCAGGTTGCCTGCCAAGACTCCTTACTCCCGGAATTCATGATCTCCCAGACTCTCGCCACAGGGGCCGTCGTGGCCATCCTGCTCGCCGCTCCAGCGCCCGCGCAGCTCAACCAGAGCACGCCGACCTCGCGCAACGCCGTCACTGAACTCGAGGATGGCTCCATCCTCGCCCACGACATCCAGGGCACCTACCTCTTCGCCGACTGGGACGAGTACCTCGCCTCGTCCTTCTTCACTCGCAACGGCAAGCGCTGCGGGATCGGCGCGCTGAACATGCCGCCTTCGGTGGCGTTCATCGGCTCGCAGAGTGACTGCACCAACTCCGTGACGGTCCCCGACCCGGGCTACGACCCGTCGGGTGCGGGCGCCAACGTCTACGACATCCCCGTGGTCTTCCACGTGCTGTACTCGAACAACGGGACCGGCAATATTCCCGACGCCCGCATCTTCGAGCAGGTCGCCATCCTCAACGCCGACTTCGCCGCGTTGACGAACTCGAAGATCCAGTTCCACCTCGCGACCGTGGACCCGACCGGGAACCCGACGTCGGGGATCACGCGGCACCGGAACAAGAACTGGTACAACGACCGCGGGAGCTACGCCTCCAGCATCGGCTGGGACACGACGCGCTACCTGAACATCTACACGAACACCGCCGGCGGAAACCTCGGCTACGCCTACCTGCCCAACGGCGGGGGTGTGGTCGGCTCGGACTTCGACGGCGTTCGCCTCCTCTGGCGCGCGGTGGGCTACACCAACTACTCGCCGTACGACCTGGGTCGCACGGGGACCCACGAGGTGGGCCACTATCTCGGCCTCCAGCACACCTTCCAGGGCGGCTGCGGCACCAGCAACTGCTACGCCAGCGGTGACCTCTGCTGCGATACGAACCCCGAGAGCTCGCCCAACTACTCGGCCTGTTCCCCGACCGAGCGCGCCACCTGCGGTAGCCCGGACCCGGTGCGCAACTTCATGGACTACTCCGAGGACGCGTGCATGGACCACTTCACCCTGGACCAGTCGCTCCGCATGCGCTGCACCCTGGAGAACTGGCGAGTCAACCTGACCACCTGGGAGAACGGCGGCGGCGGAGGCGGCGGGACGGCTCCGGACCAGGTCTCCGGGGGCTCCCCCTCGAACGGGGCCACCGAGGTGGCAGCGTCCACCACGCTGTCCTGGGGCGCGGCCAACGGCGCGAGCCAGTACGACGTCTACTTTGGCACTTCCACCAACCCGTCCCTCGTGTCCGCGGATCAGTCGGGGACCTCCTATGACCCCGGGACCCTCGCCGACGGGACCACTTACTACTGGCGCGTCGACTCGGAGAACTCCAACGGCGTGACGGCCGGCTCCACCTGGAGCTTCACCACGGCCGCCGGCGGCGGTGGCGGTGGCGGCGGAGGGGGCGGCGTCATCTTCTCGGATGGCTTCGAGTCCGGTTCCTTCGCCAACTGGTCCCGCCAGAACAACGACGCCCGTATTGGCACGAACGCTCTGACCGGGACGTACGCCGCCGACCTCCGCAAGTCCACCGGGATCACCACCTCGGTGAGCACCTCGCAGACCGAGGTCACGGTCAGCTGGGCCTGGCTCACCAGCGGCTACGACAACGGTGAGCGGATCCAGGCGACCATCACCGGCGGCGCCGGAGGCGCCCAGGTCGTGACCTACAGCAGCACCAGCTGGGCCAGCCCGTCGGTCACGCTCACGGGCGTGAGCGGCACGATCGGGATCACGTTCGACACCAACGCCAATCGCAATAACGAGCGCGCCTACGTGGACGACGTCCTCGTCCAGTGACCCGGCAGGGTTGAAACCAGCGCGCGCGGGGCCGGTTCGACCGACCCCGCGCGCGCTCTTCTATGTGGCGCCTCTCGGCGGCTACTTGGTCGCGGCGACGTCCTTGGCCGCGCCGGGGGTGGGCTCCTTCTGGATCGGTCGCACCGAGGTCGGTCCCTGGTGCAGCGCGTTGAGGGCGCTGACCACGGCCTGGATCCCGGACATGGTCGTCACGCAGGGGATGCCCTGGGTGATGGAGGTCGAGCGGATGTAGGTGTCGTCGTGCCGCGAGCCCGGCCCCGAGGGGGTGTTGAAGACCATGTCGATGGTCCCGTTCTTGATGGCGTCCACGATGTGGGGCCGGCCCTCGTGCACCTTGTTGATGCGCTCCACAGGCAGGCCCGCGGCGCGCAGGGCGCGCCAGGTGCCGCCGGTAGCCAGGAGCTCGTAGCCGAGCTGGGCCAGGGTCCTCGCCTCGGAGACGATGGCGCGCTTGTCGCCGTGCTTGACCGTGATCAGGACTCGGCCCCGAAGGGGGAGACGCATTCCTGCCGCCTCATAGGCCTTCGCGAAGGCGTAGCCGAGCTCGGTGTCCGAGCCCATCACCTCACCGGTGGACCGCATCTCCGGCGAGAGCAGCATGTCCGTGCCGGGGAACTTGTTGAAGGGGAAGACCGGGACCTTGACGTTGAAGCGGTCGGGGGCGACCTCCTCCGTGAAGCCCAGCTCCTCGAGGGTCTTGCCCATCATCACCTTGGCGGCGAGTTTCGCGAGGGGGACCCCGATGGCCTTGGAGACAAAGGGCACCGTTCGGGAGGCCCGCGGGTTGACCTCGATGACGTAGACGTCGCCGTCCTTCACCGCGTACTGCACGTTCATCAGCCCGATCACCCCGAGCTCCCTGGCCATGGCCTTGGTCGCTCGTGAGATCTCCTCCTGGATCGCGTCGGACAACGAATAGGGTGGAAGGACACATGCGGAGTCGCCGGAGTGGATACCGGCCTCCTCGATGTGCTCCATGATCGCTCCGATCACGACGTGGTTACCGTCCGAGATGCAGTCCACGTCCACCTCGATAGCGTCCTGGAGGAACTTGTCCACGAGGACGGGCTTGTCGGGCGAGGCGTCCACCGCGTTCGTCATGTAGCGGTCAAGGGCCTCATCGTCATAGACGATCTCCATGGCCCGCCCGCCGAGCACGTAGCTGGGGCGTACCAGCACCGGATAGCCGATGGTGCGGGCGATCTCGAAGGCCTCGCCGACGCTCTTGGCGATCCCGTTGGGGGGTTGGCGGAGGTCGAGATCGGAGAGCACTTGCTGGAACCGCTCGCGGTCCTCGGCGCGGTCGATGGAGTCCACCGAGGTGCCGATGAGCGGGGCGCCCGCCTTCTCAAGGCTGCTCGCGAGGTTCAGGGGCGTCTGGCCGCCGAACTGCACGATGATGCCCTTGGGCTTGACCGTGTGGACGATGCTCATCACGTCCTCGTGGGTCAGGGGCTCGAAGAAGAGGTGGTCCGAGGTGTCGTAGTCCGTGGAGACGGTCTCGGGGTTCGAGTTGACCATGACCGCCTCGTAGCCGATCTCCTGGGCGGCGAATGCGGCGTGGACGCAGCAGTAGTCGAACTCGATGCCCTGTCCGATCCGGTTGGGGCCCCCGCCGAGGATCATGATCTTCTCGGCGTCGGTGGTGCGGACCTCCGTCTCCTGCTCGAACGTGGAGTAGTAGTACGGCGTCGCCGCCTCGAACTCCGCGGCGCAGGTGTCCACGAGCTTGTAGACGCGTTCGATGCCGAACTCGCGCCGTGCGGCCTCGACCGCTTGGGGCTCGGTCCCGACGGCCACGGCGATCTGGGCGTCGCTGTAGCCGTACTCCTTGGCGCGGCGCAGCAGGGGCTCCTCGAGGAGGGAGCCGGCGAGCTCCTGCTCGAATTCCACCAGCTGCCGCATGTTCTCCAGGAACCACGGGTCGATGTGGGTGGCCTCGTGGATCTCCTCGGTGCTCCACCCGGCGCGGTAGGCGTGGCGCAGGTAGATCATGCGCTCCGCGTTGGGGACCCGGAGCTTGCGGGAGAGCTCGTCGTTGGCGGTGGGGGTGACCGGGTCGATCGGGGCCTTGGGGTCGAGCCCGAAGCCGGCCATGCCGGTCTCGAGGCCGCGCAGGGCCTTCTGGAACGACTCCTTGAAGGTCCGCCCGATGGCCATGGTCTCGCCCACGCTCTTCATCTGCGTGGTGAGGGTGGGGTCGGCGCTGGGGAACTTCTCGAAGGCGAAGCGCGGGATCTTGGTGACGCAGTAGTCGATCGTCGGCTCGAAGCACGCCGGGGTCTGCCGCGTGATGTCGTTGGAGAGCTCATCCAGCGAATACCCGACGGCGAGCTTCGCGGCGATCTTGGCGATCGGGAACCCGGTGGCCTTGGACGCCAGGGCCGAGGAGCGCGAGACCCTCGGGTTCATCTCGATGACGATGATGCGGCCCGACTTGGGGTCGATGGCGAACTGGCAGTTCGAGCCGCCGCACTCGACCCCGATCTCCCGCATGATCGTGATCGATGCGTTGCGCAGGGCCTGGTACTCGCGGTCCGTCAGGGTCTGCGACGGCGCCACGGTGATCGAGTCGCCAGTGTGGACGCCCATGGGGTCCAGGTTCTCGATGGAGCAGATGATGACGACGTTGTCCTTGCCGTCCCGCATCACTTCCATCTCGAACTCCTTCCAGCCCACCAGGGACTCCTCGACGAGCACCTCGGAGTTCATGGAGAGGGAGAGGCCCCGGGACACGATGTCCTCGAACTCCTCGACGTTGTAGGCGATGCCGCCGCCCGCGCCGCCCATGGTGAACGCGGGGCGGATGACGCAGGGCAGGCCGATCTGGGCCAGGACGCGGCGCGCGTCGTCCATGTCGTTGGCGATCCCCGAGCGGGCCGACTCGAGCCCTGCCTTGGTCATCGCGGCCCGGAACAGGTCCCGGTCCTCGGCCTTGCGGATGACCTGGGCGTCGGCGCCGAGCATCTCGATGCCGAGCCGCTCGAAGGTCCCGCGGTCGTGGAGGGCGAGCGCGGTGTTGAGGGCGGTCTGCCCGCCCAGGGTCGGCAGGACGGCGTTCGGCTTCTCCTTCTCCAGGATCCGCTCGACGACCTCCGGGGTGATGGGCTCGATGTACGTGGCATCGGCCATCTCCGGGTCCGTCATGATCGTGGCCGGGTTGGAGTTGACCAGGATGACCCTGTACCCCTCCTCACGCAGGGCCTTGCAGGCCTGGGTGCCGGAATAGTCGAACTCGCAGGCCTGACCGATGATGATCGGTCCGCTTCCAATGATCAGGATCGACTCGAGGTCGTCTCGACGGGGCATCGCGCGATTGGGGGCTTGGGTGGGGGGGCGCGGTGTTCAGCCGAGTCGGCCAAACTTCCCAAGTAGACCAGATCCAGGGGGGCGGATCTACGGCCCTTGGCTGGATCTCGTCCCGCCCCGGAGCGAGCCCGTCGCGGCCCGCCGTGTCCAGGGAGGGTTAGGTGTAGATCAATCTTGGTTCAAGGGGCGGCGGGCGCGGCGGATACGTTGGCGCGGGAGCGCAAGATGACGGCGCCTCACACGGCAACCCGCGTCCGGCACTCCCCATGGCCAAGTCCCTCCTCCTCCCGTTCGTTGCCCTCCCCCTCATCGCGGCCTGCGGCGGGGGAGGGAGCGCCGCGTCGCCGGACTCCGGGGCGAATCTGACGACCTACGCTGGCTTCGAGCGTGACTTCGTGACCCTGGGGGGCGATCAGATCCTCCTCGGGTCCCTCATGCGCGGGAACAAGGACTTCGTCTCCGGGTCGTTCTCCATCATCGGTCAGGCGGATGAGGGCCTCGTCCTCGACTACTTCGGGAACGCCTTCCAGGCGTCCGATACCCCGGACCTGCCGGCGACGGTGCGGGTCCTTGGGCAGGTGCGGGATCGCTCCCAGGCGACCCAGAGCGTCGTCCTGCGCCTCGACCGGGACCGGGACCTCGGCTTCAAGTTCGATCCCTTCAATCCGGGCGCGTCCTCGGAGACGACCCTGGTGGCGCCCAAGGCGGTGGAGCTCGCCCAGGTCGCCGGGTTCATGATCGTCACGGACGCGGGTGACCCAGCGATCAAGGTCTGGGGGAGCGCTGCCGCGGGCAACGTGGCCCCCTCCTTCTCGTCCGCGGTCCCGGCCCCAGCCTGGGACGTGGCCCTGGATGAGCCCACGGACCGCCTCTACGCCGCGCTGACGGACGGCACCATCGCCGTCTTCGACGACTTCCTCTCGACCAGGCCGGCGGCGCCGAGCCGCATCATCGTCCCCTCGTTGAACGGGGTGGACCCCGCGGCGACGAGCCTTAGGGGCATCATCCACACCACCGCCAGGTTCGCCGACCAGCTCATCGTCTGCGATATCGGCGTCGAGGGGTCGGCGGCTGGGGCAGACGGGTCGCTGATCTTCATCGACGGCGCGTCCACGGCCAGCGGGCTGATCCTCCCCGCCCTGGTCATGGACGACCCCGCGAGCGGCCTCATGGACCCCTCGGACCTGGTCCTCGCGCCCGATGGCCGGCTGCGGGTCGCCGACCCCACGGCGGACCGGCTCGCCCTGTTCAACCCCGTGGACTCCCCGGCCCGCTTCGCGCCGATCCCCGCGCGGACCAGCGCCCTCCAGAACGCCAACGGGATCGCCATCGAGCCCATCGACGCGCCGCGACTCGCGGGGGTCAGCGACGTGGACGACCCCTCGACCGCGCTCGCCGGGCTGGTGGCGACCACGCGTCCGGCGCTGGGGAACGGGAGCCTGCTCCGGCTGGCGGACGATCTCCAGACCCCACCCTCCGCGTCGTTCGACGTGGCCGGTGCGGCCACCTTCGCCACCCTCGACGTGGCCGGCGACGCCTACGTCGGCGTCCCCGGTGGAGTCGCGGTGGTGAATCGCTTCGCCAAGCAGCGCGGCACGGCGCCGGACGTGGCCTTCGATCCCTCCCGGGACCGGCTCGTTCAGAACGTCCTCGGCCCCTTCGATCCGCCCGACCCGATCCTCGAGCCCGTGGCGGTCGAGGTGGACGACCGGGGCGGCCTGCTGCTCATCGCCGACGTCGGGCTCCCGGGGGTCTGGGTCTTCGGCCAGAACGCCGGTCCCGCCGCCAACGCGACCCGGCGCCTGCTCGCTGGCTTCTCGGTGGGCGTCAACGTGCCCCAGGGGCTCGACTACGACTTCGGGTCCGACACGCTCTACGTGGCCTGCTCCAGCGGGGCGGTCTTCGTCTACGAGGACTTCGTCGCGGTGCCGGGTGACCTGCCGGACCGGACGATCACACCCGGTGACGCCCTGGGCTCCGTCCAGATCTCCACCAACCTGCACGGCATCGTCCACGACGCCGAGCGTGACCTGCTCGTGCTCACGGACGCCGGTGGCGCGGCCGGTGGCGGTGGCGACGGGGCGATCTACGTCATCGAGGCAGCCTCCACCTCCAGCGGGCTCGTCCCGGTGGCGTCCGTGGTCGCGGGACCCGCGACCCAGCTGGACGAGCCCGGCGACCTGGCCTGGAACGGGAGCACGCTCTGGGTGGCGGAGCGGGAGAACGACCTGCTGCTCCGCTTCGACGGGCTCCTGGGCCTCTCCGGCGACGCCGCCCCGAGCGCGTCACTCGCGCTCCCTGACGTCTACTCCGTGGAGCTGAACCCCGAGTTCCTCTCCCCGGGGACCGGCGGCTCCATCACAACCGACTGAGCGGCTCAGAGCTGCAGCTCGGTCAGGCAGCGGACGGAGCGGACGCCCCTCCGGGTGCCAGGGCCCGACCGTTCCAGGAGCACCGGCTCGACGCCGACGGATCGCGCGCCCACGACGTCGTTCTCGAAGGAGTCGCCCACGTGGAGGGAGCCCTCGGCGCTCGCCCCCAGGCGTTCCAGCGCCCTGAGGAAGAGCACCTCGGAGGGCTTCTCGGCCTCCTCGACGGCGCTGCACAGCACGGCATCCGGCCGGAGCCCGAGGTCCCCCAGGAGCGGCTCGAGGGCATAGCTCCAGTTGGACACCACGCCCACTCGCCACCCGCCCGTGCGGGCGCGGTCGATGAGATCGGTGGCTCCGGGGAAGAGCCGGAAGGTCCCGGCGTCCTCGTAGACGGAGAAGAGGTGCTCCTGGGCCAGAGCGGCGTCTCGGCTGGACAGCCCGAGCCGATCCGCGAAGATGATCCCGATGAAGCGCTCGAACCAACCACGGCTGTACCGGAACGCGGGCCCCTGGGCCGTCGAGATCGTGAGGGGGAGCGACGCGTGAGTCTCCGACATGAGGCCGGACATCGCGGCGGGGCTCACCTCGACCCCGAATCGGGCGGCCGCGGCGGCGTAGATCGAGGCCCGCGAGGACCGCTCGATGGCCAGGGTGCCGCCGAAGTCGAGGAGGAGGGCTCTGTTCATCTGCGCAGGGGCGCCAGCGGGCGCGGGGTCATCATGCCCGCGCTCTTGGCGTCCGTCCTCGTGCTGCAGGGAGTCTCCTGCGTCAGCGCCCCGGTGGACGACCCGCGCGCGGCCCGGGCCGAGGCCTTCGAGCGCGTGGGGTCCTGGTCCGACGCGGCTGGGCTCTGGACGCAGATCTACTTTGACTCGGGGTTCGAGGACGTCGAGGCGGGCCGGCAGGCGGCGCGTGCGTCGCTGGTGGCGGGCCGGGCGGACGACGCCCTCGTGCGGCTCAATGACCTCCTCGCCCGGGACCCCGGCGCCCCTCGCCTGCTCGAGATGCGGGGCACGGCCCGGGAGGCGCTGGGTCAGCCCTCCGCGGCCCGCGCCGACTACGAGGCCGCCCTCGCGGTGGAGCCTGACCTCCCGCGGGCGCTCGTTCGCCTGGGCACCCTCGATGTGGCTGCGGGCCAGGTGGAGGTGGGGTTGCAGCGCCTCGCCCGCGGCGTCGCCCTGGACCCGGGCGACCGGGAGGCCCAGTTCAGCCTCGCGGTCGCGCTGGCTGGCGCCGGGGACCCCGACGGGGCGGCCGAGGCCTTCGAGGTGGCGTTCCGCGGGGAGCCCGGCGCGACCGCGGCCTCCCTCGGTCAGCGGCTGGAAGCGTCCCGCCTGCTCGGGAGCCACCCCTCGTGCGCGGCCTGGCTCGCGCCGCTGCTCGCGGCCAACCCCCAGCACACCGAGGCCCTGTGGCGCGTCGGCCAGTCCGAGGTCGCCGGCGGGCGCAGGGCCGACGGCCTCCGTCACCTGGAGCGGGCGGCGGAGTCAGACCCCGGGGACGTGGCGGCCCTCGCAGCCTACGCCGCGGCGCTGCTCCTCGAGGGCCGTGATGGCGACGCGCAGGCGATCATCGACCACGCCCTCGGCCTGGAGCTCACCCCGGCCGAGTCCGAGCTCCTGGATGGGCTCGCCCGTCCCGAGGGAGAAGGGACTGCCGGAGGAGACTCCGGGACGGACAGCGTCAGTCGCCCTCGATGACCTTCTGGACGGCTTCCTCGAGCTTCTCCTCGAGCTCCTCGGCGAAGTCGTCCCCGAAGTCGGTGGCGAGGACGTCCAGCTCCTCGAAGGTGAAGCGGCCCGTGTCCGGGCTGTAGGGGACGCCGTACTCCCACTTGTTGCCGTCCGAGGCGTGGATCGTGATCGCGATCTGGGCGTCACCCTCGACGGGCTCGATGGTGTAGGAGACGACTTCGAACTCGGACATCTGGCGTGGTGGAAGGGGGTGGAGCGGACCTGGGCACGGGATCTTGCCCGATCCAGGGCGAGCGGGCCAAGCTTCTAGGGTTTCGCCGGGAGGCGCTCGATGGTGGCACCGCGCCGGAGAATCCCGGGTTCGACCACCCGGCAGACCCACCCGCTGCGCCCCACCATGAGCTCTGGGAAGCGCCTGTCGACGGCCTTGAGGGTCGCACAGGGGGCGCGCACGTCGTGGATCTCGATCACGAGCTCGTCGCCGATGCGGAGCCGGTCCCCCGGCCTCAGCGTCGAGTCATCGAGGCCCCGGGTGAGGACGTTCTCGCCGAAGGTCCCCGGCGCCGTGCAGTCCACATCGTCGTCGCGAAGGGCCTCGTAGGCCTCCTCGGAGAGGAGGCACACGGCCCGGTTGGGGCCCCCATGGCGGTGGAACCGGTGCCCGTCCCCCTCGAGCCCCTCGACCGTGACCGCGCAGGACTCCACCTCAGGCTTGGGGATGCCGCCGGGCCCGACGCAGACGGCAAGCACCTCCGCGGCGCGGCTCATGGGCGCAGGAAGAAGTAGTACAGCTGGCCGGTGGCGCGGGTGGCGCCGGAGCGCCGCTCCGCCACGGGTCCAACGCCGAGGTACAGGTCCGCCCGGCCAGCGGTCCGGATCGCGCCGCCCGTGTCCTGGTCGAGCATGAGCTGGGAGAAGGTCTGGGTGCCGCCCGCGCTCCCGGGGAGCGCCGTCTCCACGAAGCACAGGGCGCCGCGGGGGAACAGGGTCTTGTCCGTGGCGATCGTCCGCTCGGCGGCGACCTCGAGGTTGAGGCTGCCGCGCGGGTTCCCATCGATCGGGGTGAAGAAGACGTAGCTTTCGTTGCGAGCGAGGAACGACTCCACCTCCGCCGGGTGGCTGGCCGCCCACCGGCGGATCGCGGCGAGGTTCATGTCCTCCGCCGCCACGCGGCCCGCCGCGATGAGCTCCTTGCCCAGGGAGGTGTACGGTCGCCCGTTCTTGCCCGCGTACCCGAAGCGGGCGATCTCACCGTCCTCGAGCTGGACGAAGGCGGAACCGTTCACGTGGGCGATGTAGGCGTCCACCGGGTCGGCGAGCCAGACGATCTCGAGGTCCCGGTAGCTGGCGTCGGCGAGGATCGCCCTGCGGTCGGGATATCGGCGCAGGCCTGCATCCGTCGTCTGGCCCAGGGTGGTGCCGTCCTCTGCCTTGACCAGGTCCGCCGGCAGCGCGTGGAGCGGGTGCCGATAGCGCGCCGTCCTCACGAGGCTCCCCGGGAGCAGGGGAGTGCAGTAGCCGGTGAAGAGTACGCCGCCGCCCTGGCCGTCCCAGCCGGCGCTCTTGTAGACGGTGAACTCACGGTCGAAGGCTGCGGCGAACTCGTCGGCGTTCCGCGCCTCGTCCAGGAGCTCACGGAAGCGCTCGAGGCTCGCCAGGGCCCGCTCATGGGTGATGCCCGCCATGGGGAAGAACTGCCGGGAGTGCTTCGAGCGGGTCCAGCTGATGGACCGCTCCAGGGCGGGGAGGATCTCCTCACGCTCCGGCCAGGTCCAGGTCTCGCGCATGTCCGGGCGTCGCTCGTCCGGCCCGAGCTCGATGAGCGCGGCGGCGCCCGGCGCCAGCGGCCTCCCGTAGTCGGGGACCTTTGGCGTGGTGCTGAAGAGGGAGCAGGCCGGAGCCGTGGCGCAGGCGAGGAGGGCGGGGAGCGTTTTCCAGTTCATCGTGATGGGGTCACTCGAGGACTTTGCGGGCCAGCGTGGCCTGCAGGCGACGGGGGATCACGCGCAATCCCGCGGTCGTGAGCTTGTTGGCGAGGCCGGGCACGGTGACCCTTCGGCCCCGCTGCAGCGCATCGACGCCCGCGCGGGCCACCGCCGCCGGGTCGAGGCTGGTGGCGACCTGGGCTCGTCCGCGCACGTTGCCGGAGATCTCGAAGAAGTCCGTGTTGGTGCTCCCGGGGCACAGGGCCAGCACGCGGACGTCCACGTCCCTGAGCTCCTCGTCCAGGGCTTCTGCGTGGTGCAGGACGAAGGCCTTCGTGGCGCCGTACGCGGCGTAACCCGGGCACGGTAGGAAGGACGCCGTGGAGGCCACCTGGAGGATCCGGCCCGTGCCGCGGGAGCGCATTCGGCTGGCGAAGTGCTTGGTGAGCTCGGCGACCGCGATGACGTTGAGCTGGATCATCTGGCGCTCGTCTACCCAGGCGTGGCCCACGCCGTCCCCGTGCATGCCGACCCCGGCGTTGTTGACGAGCACATCGATCTCGGGGCCCTCGCCGCAGGCGGCGATCAGGTCCCCGGCGCCGTGGGAATGGGCGAGGTCCGCCTCGACGACCTCGACCTCGACCCCGTGGGCCTCGCGGAGGGCCACGGCGAGCTCCTCCAGGCGGTCGAGCCTGCGGGCGGCCAGGGTCAGGTGGGCGCCGCGGGCGGCCAGCTCCCGGGCGATCTCCCGCCCGATACCAGCGGACGCCCCCGTCACCAGCGCCCGCCTGCCCCCGAGTTCAAACCCCATGGCCGCATGATGGAACATGGGGCGCCCCAGTTGAAGGGCGGGGCGGAGACCACCGGGAACTGGGCCGGCCGCCCGCCCTGGGTGGGGCGTGCGGCCGGGGGTCCGTCGCGCGGGGCCGCGGATCGGCTCAGAGGTCGATGATCACGTCGGAGAAGTGCAGCCGTGTGATCTGCCGGACGTCATCCACCCCGTCGCGGCCGGGGACGGTGTCGGTCACCCGGGTCACCGTCGGGTCCAGGGGGACGATGGTGTACTCGGTGGAGGGCCCGCTGAAGAAGGCCTCGTCCATGCCGAGGTCTCCCTCGATCCGGTCGTCCCCGCCGCGGCCTTCGAACTGATCGTCGAGGTCCCCGCCGAGGAACGTGTTGTCGAGCTCGTTGCCGTTGATGCGCCCGGTGGTCACGCCCCGGAAGCCGGCTCGCTCCAGGTACCGGGAGCGGTGGGTGTACGGGAGGGCCGGGTCGAACTGCATCTCGAAGGTGCCGGAGAACGTCGAGGCGAGGTACGCCGGGAAGCTCTGGCTGGGCGCGAAGAAGGACTCGATGAGGGCCACCGTGCCGGGGTCACCGGCGGCCATGGCGTCCCGGTCGCAGAAGTCGTACTCACCCTCGTCCCCCGAGGTGCCATTCCCTGCGGGGTCGTGGCCCCAGACGCCGTAGTAGACCGCGAGGCTGAGCCCCAGGAATTCGGCGTCGGCGAGGCCCTGGGCCTGCCCGGCGGCCGGACGATAGGTCCCCTGGGTCTGGGCGTTGAGGCGGGCTGCGGTGAGGTCCGCTGAGAACTGGGGGACCGTCGCGCCGAGCCCGAAGCGGAGGAGGATCCCGGAGGTCTCCCGCAGGGTGTCGTCGATGGCGGGGTCAGGGAGCAGGAACTCGGGGCTCCCCTCCTGGATCACGTTGGAGCAGTTGACGCTCGCGTAGAGGCCTTCGAAGAAGCTCACGAAGGAGGCGACGTTGGCGTCGGTCTCGTCGAACGTCTGCTGCTCCTCGACGACGACGATGGTGGTGTCGAGCGCCGCAACGGCCTCCAGGACCGCGGCCTTGTCGGCACCGAGGGGGCTCCCGGGGACGTCGGTCACCAGCTGCTCGAAGACCGCCTTCACCCGGAAGAGCCGCTCATCCGAGACGCCGGGCTGCCCGAGGAAGTGGACCCGCTCGCCGCTGGGCGCGTCGAGGTTTGCGTACTTGTCGAAGACGGCGCGGATTCGAATGTCGACGGTGGGGGGCAGCGGGACCACCCCGTCCAGCTCGTTGGAGGTGTCGATCCCATCCAGCGAGGCCGTCGGATTCACAGCGGGCGCGGAGGAGCCTCCACCGCTGCACGCAGCGGCGAGCAGGGCGACGGCGGAGAGGGAGGTCTTGATGGCGGTGCTGGCGGTCACTTGCATCGTTCTCGGTTCAGTCTTCAGGGCTGAGGGGCTCCGCTTGGAGCCGCACGTGGAGGTCGACCAGTCCCTGGCCCGCCTCCTCGATCGTGAAGGCGCGAGGGGGCGAGGTGCCCTCCGTGCTCTGGACGGTGAGCTGGTACGAGCCGGCGGGCAGCGGGCGGATCGCGGCCCGTCCCCGGTCGTCCGTGTAGCGGGTCACGGGGGCGTGGGCGCCGTCTCGCTGGATCAGGAGCCGGGCGCGTTCGGCGGGGAGGCCCCCGGGGGAGTCCACCTGCACCGACAGGACGGTGGACGTGACGAGCCGGTGGTCGGCCTGCGCCCACTCGCCGTCGCGGAGCGCCATCGGCCTCGAGAGGTGGGTCACCCCGGCGACCTCCACGGAGGTCCGGTAGACGCCAGGCTCGAGCGCGTCGAAGGTGAAGGCGCCTGCCCCGTCGGTGCGCCGCAGCGTCGGACGCCCGACGCCGTCTCCCGAGGGGTCCTCGGCCGCCCCGGCGTTGGCGATGAGCCGCACGCTCGCGTGGGGCATCGGCGCGCCGTCGGCGTCGCGGACGACCCCGCGCAGGGTCGTGCTGCGGGTGAGGCGGATCTCCCGAACCTCGTCCTCGCGGACCGTGGTCGCCTGGGAGCGGAAGCCCGCCGCGCCGATCTCGAGGTGCTGATCGGGCGTCGCGAGGTCGAGGAGGATGGGCTGGCCGCCGAGGGACTCGAGTCGCTCGACGCGACCGGCGAGGGTCACGGTGAACGCACCGACGCTCAGGCCCGTCACGGCGTCGAGGACGACCAGGCGAGCCTGGGGCGCCACGGCGGCCTCCTCGATCCCGACGTCGAGGGGCGCGGGGGCCGCGACGGCACGCTCGAGGACCTCCGTGATGGGGACGTGGACCCCATCGACCGGGAGGGAGGCCGCCTCCAGGCGCTCCACCGCGTGCACGGCACGGGGGGGCCCGGAGCCCTCCGAGAGGGCCAGGAGGGCTCCTGATACGACGGTCGCAGCGGCGACCATCGCGAGCGATGCTGTGGGGTCCGGGCGCTTCATCATGCTATGAATGAAAACTACCCCGCTCGGGGTCTCCCCCAGGGAGCGGGTCCCGTTCCGATACCGAAGCGTCTCTTTTGAACCATCCGCTCGTCCTTGGCTCGTCGTCCCGATATCGAGCACAGCTCCTCACCCAGCTCGGCGTGCCCTTCACCCAGGAGCGCCCGGACGTGGATGAGCGGGCCTTTGACCCCCGGTTCGACAGGGAGACGTCCGCCGAGTTCGCGCTGACGCTCGCGCGGGCCAAGGCGGACGCCCTGATCCAGGAGGGGGGGCGCCGCTGGCTGCTCTGCGCGGACCAGGTGGGGGTGCTGGAGGCCCCCGACGGGAGCCGCAGGCAGCTCTCAAAGCCGGGGACCCCCGACCGCTGCGTGGAGCAGCTCATGGAGCTCTCGGGCAGGACCCACGCCCTGGTGAACGGCCTGGTGCTGGTGTCCGAGGCGACCGGCCAGCGGTTCGAGGCGGTGGATCGCCAGGAGCTGACCATGCGCCCGTTCGGCCGAGCCGAGGCCGCCTCCTACGTGGAGCGCTTCAGCCCCCTGGACTGCGCGGGCGGCTATCGCATCGAGGATGAGGGCATCCGCCTCTTCGAACGCATCCGCAGCGATGATCACACGGGCATCATCGGGCTCCCGCTGCTGACGACGGCCCATCTGCTGCGGCAGGCCGGGATCCTCAGTCCCTGAGGTCCTACTCGGCGAGCCAGCCCGCGGCGTCGAGGGCGTGGTAGGTGAGGATCATGTCCGCGCCGGCGCGCTTGATCCCGACCAGGCTCTCGAGGGCCACGTCGCGCCGATCCAGCCAGCCGGAGCGGGCGGCTGCCTCGATCATGAGGTACTCGCCGGAGACCTGGTAAGCGGCGACCGGCAAGGTCGTCGCGTCCCGCACCGCGCGGACGATGTCGAGGTAGGGACCTGCGGGCTTCACCATCACCATGTCCGCGCCCTCGGCCTCGTCGAGGTAGAGCTCACGCATGGCCTCGCGCGCGTTGGCGGGGTCCATCTGGTAGGTCTTCTTGTCCCCGTCCTTGGGCGCGGAGTCGAGGGCGCCGCGGAAGGGTCCGTAGAACGAGGAGGCGTACTTGGCCGTGTAGGAGAGGATGGAGACCTCCGTGAAGCCCTCGGCGTCGAGGGCCTCGCGGATCGCCCCGACCCGGCCGTCCATCATGTCACTGGGGGCGATGACGTCGGCGCCAGCCCGCGCCTGGACGACGGCCTGGCGGCACAGCACCTCCACGGTCTCGTCGTTCAGGATCACGCCCGTGTCGCCGTCCACGATGCCGTCGTGGCCGTCGCTGCTGTAGGGGTCGAGGGCCACGTCCGTGAAGAGCGCCAGCTCCGGGAAGCGCGCCTTGAGCGCGCGGAGGGAGCGCGGGACGAGGCCGTCCTCGTTGCTCACCTCCGACCCCGTGGAGTCCTTCAGGCCGTCCTCGATCTTCGGGAACAGCACCAGGGCCCGGACGCCGGCCTCGAGGGTGCGCTCGGCGATGCGGAGCAGCCCGTCGGGGGACCAGCGCGTCTGGCCGGGCATGGCCTCGATCTCCACGTCCTCCGCGTCGGCGTGGAGGAACACCGGGTAGACGAGGTCGTGGGCCGAGAGGGTCGTCTCCCGGACGAGGTCACGCAGCGCCGGGGTCCGGCGGCTGCGACGCGGGCGGTGGAGCGGGGGAATCATCGCGCCTCAGAAGCTACTCGATTCCGCCCGCCGCCGACCCGCGTGCGTTCAACGGCTCCAGGAGGTCTCTGCGAAGGCGTCGTGGCCGTGGATGCTCTCGAAGTTCCGGGCGTGCACCCGGAAGGAGACGATCCGCTCGTCGGCCTGCAGCCGCTCGGCCACGCCGCGCACCATGTCCTCGACGAACACGGGGTTCTCGTAGGCCTCCATGGTGATCCAGCGTTCGTCCGGGCGCTTGAGCACGGGGTAGATCCTGCAGGAAGCGCTCTCCTCGGCGGCGAAGATCAGGTCGCCCATGGGGAGGGTCACCGGGGTGCCGTCGGCGTCCTTTCGGGTCCGGACCTCAACCGTGACGGCGCCGCGCTGGTTGTGGGCGCCGTAGTCGCTGATCTCCTTGCTGCACGGGCACAGGCTCGTGACCGTGACGACGGCCTTCTGGACGAGGTCGATGTCGTCCCCGTCGATCAGCCCCACGAAGCCGCAGTCGATGTCGATCATCCCCTTGGACTTGGAGACCGGCGCCTCGCGCTCCATGAACATCGGATACTCGAGCACCAGCCGCGCCTCCGCGGCGTGGAGGCGGCTCTGCATCTCGCGCAGCATGCGGAGCACAGCGTCCGGGCCGAGCTGGCGGTCGTCCGCTTGTACGATTTCGATGAAGCGGCTCATGTGCGTGCCCTTTGACTCGGGCGGCACGACAACCGACATCTCCATCTTCACGATGGTGGACCGCTCGACGCCGTCGGGGTCGATCGCGGTGGCCGGGTAGCGCACGTCCGTCACTCCGGCGCACTCGAGGCGGATGCCGCGGACGTCGCCGCGGCCCTGGACGTCCTCCAAGGGCCCCACGGGGGTCTTCTCGGGGCGATCGGAGGTCTCGGAGAGGCGACGGGGGTCGCTCATGGGAACGGTGCGGGAAGCCTGGGTACTGACGCGAGCGGGCACGTCGACGAGGTCTGAATCCTTGAACATGCCCACATTTTCGCCGGGGTCGGGGAGAGGGAGGCGAAATCTCCGGCGAAGCCGGAAACGACCTGCTGGCTGCGTGATTATAGGCCCATATTGCAGCCCTCCGCCTGAAGCGGGCGAAGTATGAGACGGCTGCGCTAGAAAACCAGTCGGTTTCCGTCCACACGAGACTCGGACCCCCCGAGGACCAAAGGAGCGCTAGACTCCCGCGCCTCCCACCTCGGGGAGCCCCTTACGCCAGTCGAAAGGGGCGTCCTCCTCGTTCGTGTATATAGACGCCAAGCGCCGCCCCTCCCCAGACACCGAGCCCTCCCGGGCCCGGAACCCAGGGATCACTCACCCCACCCATGTCCAAGACCCTCGTCATCGTCGAGTCGCCCACCAAGGCGAAGACCCTCAAGAAGTTCCTGGGTAAGGACTTCATCGTCGAGTCGAGCGTGGGGCACATCCGCGACCTCCCGGCGAATGCAGCGGAGATCCCCGCCAAGTTCAAGAAGGAGAAGTGGGCCCGGCTTGGCGTCAACGTCGAGAACGACTTCCAGCCGCTCTACATCGTTCAGCCGGCGAAGAAGAAGAAGATCTCCGAGCTGAAGTCGATGCTCGCCGACGTGGACCGCGTCCTGCTGGCGACCGATGAAGACCGCGAGGGCGAGGCCATCTCCTGGCACCTGGTCGAGGTGCTCGGGCTGAAGGTCCCCTACGAGCGCATGGTGTTCCACGAGATCACCAAGGGCGCCGTGCTCGAGGCGCTCGAGGACACGCGCGAGATCGACAAGGACATGGTCGAGGCCCAGGAGAGCCGGCGCATCCTGGACCGGCTCTATGGCTACGAGGTCTCGCCGATCCTCTGGCGCAAGATCAAGCCGCGGCTCTCCGCCGGGCGGGTCCAGAGCGTGGCGACCAAGATCATCGTGGACCGCGAGCGCGCGCGTATGCGGTTCGTGGATGCGGAGTACTGGGACCTGACGGCTCGCTTCACCGCCACCAGCGGTGACGGCGAGGGCAAGGACTTCGAGGCGCGCCTCACATCGCTCGGCGGTAAGCGCATCGCCAGCGGCAAGGACTTCGACCCGGACACGGGCAAGCTGAAGCGCGACGACGTGGAGCTCCTGAACGCGGAGGACGCCAAGGCGCTCCAGGCGAAGCTGGAGTCCGGGGAGTTCAAGATCCTGTCCGCGGAGGAGAAGCCCTTCACCCGGACGCCCTCGCCGCCCTTCACGACCTCCACCCTCCAGCAGGAGGGCAACCGCAAGCTGCGCTTCGACGCCAAGCGCACCATGCGGGCCGCCCAGCGGCTGTACGAGAACGGCTTCATCACCTACATGCGGACCGACTCGGTGACGCTCTCGAGCCTCGCCATCGAGCTGACCCGGGAGGCGGTCGAGTCGACCTACGGGTCCGAGTTCCTCCCGGACAAGCCGCGCGCCTACAAGGGCAAGGTCCAGAACGCCCAGGAGGCCCACGAGGCCATCCGCCCCGCGGGCGAGAAGATCGTGCCGACCTCCGAGATCCGCAAGGTGCTCGGGAAGGACGAGGCGAAGGTCTACGACCTGGTCTGGAAGCGCACGCTCGCGTGCCAGATGAAGGACGCCAAGGGGCGCCGCATGGTGCTCAAGGTCGGTGAGGCCGACGGCTCCGTTCAGGCGGTCTTCCAGGCGAACGGCAACGTCATCGACTTCCCCGGCTTCCTGCGCGCCTACGTCGAGGGCGCCGACGACCCCGACTCCGCCCTCGCCGAGCGCGAGACCGTCCTGCCCCCCGTGGCCCAGGGCGACACCGCCAAGGGCTCCGAGATCTCTGCGGAGGAGCACCACACCTCGCCCCCCGCGCGCCTCACCGAGGCGACGCTGGTGAAGATGCTCGAGGAGGAGGGGATCGGCCGGCCGAGCACCTACGCCTCGATCATCGACACGATTCTGCGGCGGGACTACACGTTCAAGAAGGGGTCAGCCCTGGTCCCCACGTTCACGGCCTTCGCCGTGGTGTCGCTCATGGAGCAGCACATGGGGCACCTCATTGACCCCAGCTTCACGGCCTCCATGGAGGCGTCCCTCGACGCGATCTCCCGCGGCGAGGACGAGATGCTCCCGTACCTGAAGAAGTTCTACGAGAGCGGGCTCGACGTCTCTCCGGGGCTGCGCCCGATGCTCGAGGAGAAGGCCGAGGACATCGACCCCCGCACCGTGTGCTCCATCGGCATCGGTAAGAACGCCGACGGCGAGGACGTCATCGTGCGCGTCGGCCGCTACGGCCCCTTCCTCCAGCGTGGGGAGACGACGGCGCCGCTGCCGGACGAGACCGCGCCGGACGAGGTGACTGTGGAGTTCGCGGAGAAGATCCTCGCGGCCAAGGCCAAGGGCGACGAGCCCATCGGCCACCACCCCGAGAGCAGCCTCCCGATCTACATCAAGACCGGTCGCTACGGGCCATACGTCCAGCTGGGTGACCAGACCGAGGACAAGAAGGAGAAGCCCAAGATGGTCTCGCTCCTCAAGGGGATGACGGTCGAGGACGTGGACCTTGAGGTGGCCATCGCCCTCGCGTCGCTGCCGCGGAACCTCGGCACGGACGCTGACGGCGTGGAGATCCTCGCCTACAACGGCCGTTACGGGCCCTACATCAAGCGCGGGTCCGACACCCGGAGCCTCGAGGCGGACGACCACCTCCTCACGATCACCAATGAGCGGGCCCTCGCGCTCCTCGCCCAGGAGAAGAAGGGCCGCGGCCGCTCCACGCCCGAGCCCATCAAGGTCTTCGAGAACGTCGAGGCCCTCGACGGCGCCTCGATCAAGCTGCTGAAGGGGCGCTACGGCCCCTATGTGAGCGACGGCGAGGTGAACGCCTCCCTGCCGCGCGACATGGAGAACCCCGAGTCGCTGACGGTGGATCACGCCCTCGAGCTGCTCGCGGTGCAGCGCGAGAAGAAGGGCAAGAAGAAGAAGGCCAAGAAGAAGGCCGCCAAGAAGAAGACGTCCAAGAAGAAGGCCGCCAAGAAGTCGACCTCGAAGAAGAAGGCGTCCAAGAAGGCCCCCACGCGCAAGAAGGCCGCGAGCGCCAGCGACGCCGGCGAGGGAGCCGCCAACGAGGGAGCCGCTGACGAGTCGTGATGCCGGGTGAGGCCGACGCGACGCCGGTCGGTCCCCAGGCGGGCGGCGCCGGGCCGCTCCTCCGCACGGACGAGGACCTGCGCGTGGTCTCGTGGAACATCCACAAGGCCCTGGACCCCGGCCTCGCCGACGAGCTGGGGCGGCTCGTGGAGGAGCGCGCGCCCCACGTGCTCGCGCTGCAGGAGGCTCGCCCCGACCTCCCGCTCCCGGCGGGTTTCGCGGGCCACCACGCCGCCAGCTTCCGGAGGGGCCTGGTCGGTCCGGAGGAGGGGGTGATGACCGTCGCTCGCGGAGCGGTCCGGAAGGCCCACAGGGTGCGCTCGTCCGAGCGCGAGCTCCGGCTCCTCACGCCGAAGGCGGCCCTGATCTCCCAGCTTCCCCTGAGTGACGGGCGTGAGCTGTGCCTCGTCAACGTCCACGGGCTCAACTTCGACCCCACCGGTCGCCAGCTGTCGCGGCAGCTCGACGACCTGCGCGATCGGGTGGCCCACCTCAGCGGCCCGGTGGTCGTCGCGGGTGACTTCAACACCTGGAACGACCGCCGCATGGGAGCCGTCCAGGACCTCGCCCACGCCCTCGACCTGGTGGAGGTCGCCCCGGACTTCCCCGGGGGGACGAAGGGCCGGCTGCCCGTCCGGAAGGCCCGTGAGACCCTCGGGCTGGATCCGCGCCTGCACCTCGACCGCCTCTTCGTGCGGGGGCTCGTCCCCGTCCACGCCGCCTGGATGGAGCCGTACCGTTGCTCCGACCACGTGCCCCTGATCGCCCACCTCTCCTGGCCCCGATGAACCAGCAGCTCGCCCGACACTGGGGCCTCGACCCCGAGGTCACCTTCCTGAACCACGGCTCCTTCGGCGCGGCGCCCCGCGTCGTGCTCGAGGCCCAGCGGCGGGAGCAGGACGCCCAGGAGCGCGACCCGATCCACTTCCTCGCCCCCGAGCGCAGCCTCTACGGGAAGCTGGACGCGGTGCGTGACCGGCTCGCCGCCTTCCTCGGCTGCCCGTCCGAGGACCTCGCCTTCGTTCGCAACGCCACCGACGGCGTCAACGCCGTGCTGCGCTCGTTCCCGCTCGAGCCCGGCGACCGGATCGTCATCACGAGCCACGGGTACAACGCCTGCAACAACGCCGCGCGCTACGTGGCGGAGCGTGCGGGGGCCGAGGTCGCCGTGGCCGACATCCCCTTCCCCCTCTCCGATCCCGCCGAGGCGGCGGCGGCGGTGGCTGAGGCCTGCTGCGACCGGACCCGCCTGGTGCTCGTGGACCACGTCACGAGTCCGACGGGCCTGGTCCTGCCCGTGGAGGAGATCGTCCAGGCCGCCCGCGACCGGGGCATCCGGACCCTCGTGGACGCGGCCCACGGGCCCGGAATGCTCCCCATGGACCTGGGCCGGGTCGGGGCGGACTACACCACGGGCAACCTGCACAAGTGGTTGTGCGGCCCCAAGGTGTCGGGCTTCCTCCACGTCCGCCCCGAGCTCCAGGAGTCGGTTCGCCCCTGCGTCATCAGCCACGCGGCGAACACCCCCGCCCCGGGGCGGTCACGCTTCATCGCCGAGTTCGACTGGACGGGGACCTTCGACCCATCTCCGCTGCTCGCCGTCCCCGCGGCCATCGACTTCCTGGAGGGCGTCCTGCCCGGGGGGCTCGACGCCGTGCGGGCCCACAACCGGGCCTTGGTCCTGGAGGGCCGGGCGATCCTCTGCGAGGCCCTGGGGGTCCAGCCGCCGGCGCCGGACGCCATGATCGGCTCCCTGGTGACCCTCCCGCTCCCCGCATCCGGCTCCGACGCGCCGCCCAGCGGGCGCGTGGACCCCCTGCAGCTCGCCCTCTTCGAGCGGCACCGGGTCGAGGTGCCGATCATGCACTGGCCCGCGAAGGGGCAGCGCTGGGTCCGGATCTCGGCCCAGGTCTACAACGACCGGGGAGACTACGAGCGTCTCGCGGCGGGCCTCGTGGCAGAGGGAGAGGCTTGTCGGACCTGAAGGGGCCCGGCAGGTCATACTGTTCCCCCCCGGCCCGCTGACGGGCCGGCGCACCCATGTACCGCATCCCCGGCTTCCACTTCGAGGACCACCTCTTCCGGCTCCCCCTGGATCACGACGACCCCGCGGGCGGCGCGATCGAGGTCTTCGGCCGAGAGGTCCATTCGGGGGACGGGGCGCACCGGGACCGGCCCTGGCTCGTCTTCCTCCAGGGGGGGCCGGGCTTCGAGAGCCCGCGTCCCCTGGCCTCGGGCGGGTGGTTGAGCAAGGCGATCGAGCGCTACCGGGTCCTGCTGCTGGACCAGCGGGGGACGGGGCGGAGCACGCCGCAGACGCCGGAGAACATCACCGCGCTCGGGGACGCCGCGGCGCAGGCGGAGCACCTCGCGCGCTTCCGCGCGGACGCGATCGTGCGCGACTGCGAGGCGATCCGCCGTGAGCTCGGCATCGAGCGCTGGACCGTGCTCGGGCAGAGCTTCGGCGGCTTCTGCGCGGTGCACTACCTCTCCGCCGCCCCCGACGGTCTCGCGGGCGTGATGATCACCGGCGGCCTGCCGGGCCTCGACAACGGGGCGGAGGACGTCTATCGGCGCACCTATCCGCTCACGCGCTCGAAGAACCAGCAGCTCTTCGAGCGCTTCCCGGAGCTGGAGGCTCGAGCGCGCGCCGTCTTCGAGCGGCTCGAGCGCGGGGACGTGACCCTCCCCTGCGGGGACGCGCTCAGCCCCGAGCGACTCCAGCTGGTGGGCAGCCAGCTCGGCTTCTCCTACGGCGCCGCCCAGCTGCACTACCTCTTCGAGCGCGCCTTCGTGCCGGGGACCGACTCGCTCTCGCGCTCGTTCCTGCGGGGGGTCGAGGGCCTGCAGTCCTTCGACACGAACCCCTTCTACGCCATCCTCCACGAGGCGTGCTACGCCCAGGGCGGCGCCACCGCGTGGGCTGCTCACCGCGTGCGCGAGGAGTTCCCCGAGTTCGATCCCGCCGCCGCGAGCCAGGCGCCGCTGTTCACCGGCGAGATGGTGTACCCCTGGTTCCTCGAGCAGTTCGGCGCCCTGCAGAGCCTCCGGGGGGTGGGGGAGCGGCTGGCCGAGAAGTCGGACTGGCCCGCGCTTTACGACCCCGAGGTCCTCGGGCGGAACAGGGTCCCGGTGGCGGCCCTCGTCTACCACGACGACATGTTTGTGCCCGCCGACCTCTCCATCGAGACCGCGGGCCGGATCAAGGGGCTCGACCCCTGGATCACGAACGAGCACGAGCACGACGGGCTGCGCGCGGACGGCGCCAACGTCTTCGAGAAGCTCCACGCCCGGCTCTGAAGGACGCCCGGGGCTGGTCGATGAAGCGACCCTGAGGAGGCACGGGCAGGGCGGCGCTCAGCCGTCTAATCTCGGCGGCATGTCGCCGCTCCAGCTCTCCGTCGTCCTCGCCGCCTGCCTCCTCGTCCCCACGTCCAGCGCCCAGGAGGGCGCCCGCCCCGGGCCCCCGCCGGAGCCCGAACGCGGAGTGCGCCGCGCCCTCGAGGGGGCCGGCGGTGGCGCGACCCTGGTGGCGCCGCTCCGGTCCAGGACCACCTACCTGGTGGACGCCGCGGGCGTGACCCTCCACTCCTGGCCCAGCGAGTGGACGCCGGGCAACTCGGCCTACCTGATGGAGGACGGTTCGCTGCTCCGCTGCGGCAAGGACGCGGGCAACGCGCCCTACCGCGGCGGGGGAGAGGGTGGCCGGATCCAGCGGATCGGCTGGGACGGGGAGCTCATGTGGGACCATCAGCTGGCCAACAGCCGCCGCCGCCAGCACCACGACATCGAGCCGCTGCCCAACGGAAACGTGCTCGCTATCGTCTGGGAGGGCGTCTCCACCGAGGACGCCATCGCCGCTGGCCGGGACGCCGGCAGCATCGGCGACCGCGGGATCTGGCCGGACGCGATCCTGGAGCTGAAGCCCGTCGGCGCGTCCGAGGCGGAGGTGGTCTGGGAGTGGCACGCGTGGGATCACCTCATCCAGGACCGTGATCCGGAGAAGCCCAACTACGGCGACCCCGCGACCCACCCGCACCGGATCAACGTGAACTTCGACCGCCGGGAGCGACCCAGGTCCGCGGCGGAGCTCGAGCGCGAGGCCGCCGAAGAGGAGCGCTTGCGTGGGCTGGGGTACGGCGGCGGGGGCGACGAGCCCCGCCGGGGGCGGCGCGGCCGCGGCGGTCGCGGAGGCGGCTCCGATTGGATGCACACCAACGGCATCGACTACGACCCGGCCACGGACCTGATCGCCATCAGCGTCCGCTCGGCGAGCGAGGTCTGGTTCATCGACCACTCCACCACCACGGACGAGGCGCGTACGGGCGAGGGCGGCCGGCGCGGTCGCGGTGGCGACCTGCTCCATCGTTTCGGGCGTCCCGCGTCCTTTGGGGCGGAGGGTGAGCAGGTCCTGTTCCACCAGCACGACCCGCAGTTCCTCCCCTCGACGGGCGCCGTCATGCTCTCCGTGTTCAACAACGGCAGCGGCCGGCCGGGCGGCGACCGCTCCAGCGCGGACGTGTTCAAGATTCCCTTCACCGAGGACGCTGGATTCGGGGACGGCCCCCCCGCCCAGCCCGAGCTCGCGTGGACCTGGGATGGCGGCGAGGAGCGCATCTTCAACGGGCACATCAGCGGGGTCCAGCGGCTCGGAAACGGCAACACGCTCGTCTGCCTCGGGGAGGAGGGCCGCGTCCTCGAGGTCTCCGCGGACCACCGGGTGGTCTGGGAGTACCTGCAGGACTTCAAGCCGGACGAGGGGCCCAACCAGGGGGGCCCGCCCCGGGGACGCCGGGACCGGGGAGGTCCTCCGGGTGGTGGCCCTCCCCGTGGAGGTCCCCCCGGCGGCCGCCCGGGCGGCGGCGGGCCCCAGAGCTCCCACGCCATCTTCCGGGCCAGCCGCTACGAGGCGGACCACCCGGGCCTGGCGCGGGTGAAGGGTAAGGCCGGCCCGTCGGACCGCTGACGGTCGACGCGGGGCCCGCCGGGGGCTCAGCCATGCGCCTGGCCTTCGCCGTGGACATGGACCACCAGTGTCCGCCCATGGGGCGCGGTCCGGTGCTCGAAGAGGAAGAGCCCCTGCCACCTGCCGCTGACGAGACGCCCGGCTGCCACCGGGATCGTCTCCGAGGTCCGCGTGACCGACGCTCGAAGGTGGGAGGGCATGTCATCCTCCCCCTCGAGCGTGTGGGTGTAGCGCGGGTCCCCGTCCGGCGCGAGGCGCTCGAACCAGGCCACCAGGTCCCGTGAGGCGCTGGGGTCGGCGTTCTCCTGGATCAGGAGGCTGGCGGAGGTGTGGGTGCAATAGACGACCGCGAGCCCGGTCTCGACCCCCGACCGGGCCACGACCGCCGTGACCTGGCCCGTGACCTCGGTGAGTCCCCTTCCCCTCGTCTCGATCACGAGGCGTTCCTGGTGGTGCACGACGTTCATGGACCCATTTCATCCTGACCGCGCGGCGCCCGTACCCTCTGGCCCATGGAACCCACCAAGGCCGACCTCCTCGCGCACCTGGAGGACGTCCCCGCGCTCGTGGAGGTACGGGGCCTGCTCCGTCGCCGCGGGACGTCCCTGGTGATGGGTGAGGGCCGTCCGCCCTCCGGCTTCGTCCTCGCGCCGGAGCACGACCTCGCGGCCGGCTTCGGTGCGCCGGAGCCAGGGTTGGCGGATCGGCTGGCGGAGGCGGCCTCGAGGGCGGACGTGGACCGGGCGCACCTTCGGCTGCGGGCGGAGCCGGCGGTGATGGAGGCCTGGTGTGCCGCCGGAGCGGCCCGCAGCGCCGGAGGAGTGGAGGTGCTCTCCTGGGCAGGGAGCTCCGGGGAGCTCGTGGCCCTGTCCGAGCGTCACGAGGTCCAGCTGGTGGAGGAGGGGGACGCCATGGCACGGGACCTCCCCGCCGCCATGCGGCGAGAGCTCGAGGCCCTGGAGTCCTGGCCCGCGGCGGCCGTAGCGCTGGCAGGGGGCGAGCCCGTGGCCCTCGCCTACGCGTTCGTGGAGACGGAGGGGCTCTGGGACGTGTCGGTGGAGACGGAGGCTCCCTTCCGTCGGGAGGGCTTCGGCGCCTGCGCCGCGGCGGCCCTCATGTTGGAGCAGGCCCGGGCGGGGCGCTCCGCGGTCTGGTCGGTGGCCTCGACCAACGCGCCCTCCCTCGCCCTCGCGGAGCGGCTCGGGTTCGTCTCCGCCGCGCGCTGGGCCGACGGGCGGCTCGCCTAGGGCAGCACCGTGAACTCGAGTCCGTCGGAGAGGCCGACGGGCACCGCCGGCAGGAGGCCGGGGTCCCGGTACCACCATTGGCAGAAGATCTGGTCGCCGGGGAGCATCCCGTTCGCCGCGAAGAACGCGCTGTCCATCTGGAGCTCCAGGCGACCGGAGCAGTTGCCCGGGCCGAGCCCGTAGGAGAACTGAACCGGCGTGCGGGTGAGGGGGCCGCCCACGCAGAGGAAGCCGCCGAGCAGCGGCAGCTCCAGCCCCTCGCGACCCCAGAAGAGCATCCCGAACTGCTGGCTCAGCACCTGGTCGCAGGCGACCACGAAGTCGCTCTGGCTGACGGACGGGGTGCCCGCTGACTCGATCGACGGGACGCAGCCCGCCGACGCCGTCTTCGGGAAGCAGTAGGTGGAGGGGCCGTCCACCGGGACGTGGGCCGGGATGCCGTAGTGGCGCTGGATGCCGAACAGGTGGGCGCGGGCCAGGGCCTCCACGGCGCCGGGGGCGGACAGGGCCGCCGCGTCGCCGGGGTTGCTGAGGAAGCCCGCCTCCGTGAGCGCCGCGGGCATCAGGGACTCCCGCAGGACGAAGAAGTTCGCGGTCTTGGGTCCCCGGTCCACCAGCCCCATGGCGGAGATCAGCTCCTCCTGGAGCCGGTCCCGCAGGTCCGCGCCCGGCGTACCGTTGGCGAAGGAGAAGGACTCGGTCCCGCTGGCGAGGGAGCTCGTGAAGGCGTTGTGGTGGATCGAGACGAAGCGATCCGCGGGCCAGTTGTTGGCGGCGTTGGTCCGGCTCGAGAGCGACACGGACGAGTCGTCGGTGCGGGTCATCATGACCTCCCACTCCCCGCCCCCTGAGGTGTCCAGGGTGTCCTCGTCGAGCAGGTCTCGGAGGCGGAGCGCGACCTCGAGGTTGAGCTCCTTCTCGACGATGCCGTTTCCGATGGCGCCGGGGTCCGTCCCGCCGTGGCCGGCGTCGATGAAGATCCGCCGCGGACCGCCGCCGCTGCCTTGTACCGCGCTGGCGCCCGAGTCGAGGTGGACGGCCGCCCCGGCGGCGAGGCCGAGGGTGACGGCGGGACCGAGGAGGCGGCGGAGGGCGCGAGGCGGGGCGAGGGCGAGCGGCACGACCCCATGAAGGTACACCAAATGATCCCGCTTCGCCGGGGGGCGTGTTTGACCTCTCCTCCTCGGGTGAGAGAATCGAGACCATGACCGGACCTCTCCACGATGAGGACCTCCTCGCCGAGCTCGCAGCGGCTCACGGTACACCGCTCTACGTCTACGACCTGGCGGCCGTGCGCCGGAACCTCGAGCACTTCCACGCCTTCGACTCGGTCCGCTACGCGGTCAAGGCCAACTCCAACCTCGGGGTGCTGCGCACGCTGCGCGAGGGAGGGGCCCGCTGCGAGGTGGTCTCAGCGGGAGAGATCGCGCGGGCCCTCGCGGCCGGGTTCGAGCCCGGAGACATGGTGTACACCGCGGACCTGATGGACCGGCGTGCCCGGCAGACGGTGCGGGACCTCCGGCTCCACGTGAACGCGGGGAGCGCCACCATGCTGGAGCAGGTGGCGAGCCTCTGCGGGCCTGGCGACGTGACCCTGCGCATCAACCCCGGCTTCGGGGAGGGGCACGACGAGAAGGTGACCACGGGCGGAGCGCACTCCAAGCACGGGATCTGGCACGAGGAGCTCGTCGCCGTGCTGGCGCGGACGAGGGAGCTGGGGTTGCGAGTGACGGGGCTGCACGTGCACATCGGCTCGGGGCTCAAGGGGCGCCTCGTGGAGCGCACGGTGGAGGCGATGGACAACGCCGTGGCCCTCTTCCAGGAGACGGTCACACGGGTCTCCTGCGGCGGGGGGATGTCGTTCCCGTACCGAGCCGCGGACGAGCCCTTCGACATGGAGCGCTTCGCCAGCCTCTGGCTGGCCGGCCGTGACCGTTGGTCCGAGGCCGTGGGGCGGAGGCTGGAGCTCGAGGCGGAGCCGGGGCGGCTGCTCGTCGCCGACGCCGGGGTGCTGGTGACCGAGGTCTGCGGGATGAAGTCCACGGGGGAGGGCGGCGCGACCTTCGTCCTCGTGGACGCAGGCTTCCACAGCATGATCCGGCCGCTGCTGTACGGCGCCTTCCACCGCATCGCCGCCCTCGGCGCGGGGGATCGGCCGACCTCGCCCAAGATGGTGGCGGGTCCACTGTGCGAGAGCGCGGACGTGTTCACCCAGGGCAAGGCCGGCGCGCCGGCGCCGCAGCCGCTCCCGGACATGGCGCCCGGCGAGCTGCTCGTGATCCACGACGTCGGGGCCTACGGCGCCGCCATGGCCTCCTGCTACAACTCGCGGCCCCTGCCCGCGGAGGTGGTGATCCACCCGGACGGCGAGGCCGCGCTGGCGCGGCCGGCCATCGACCCCAATCAGTTCCTGGAGCGTGAGCAGGAGCTGCTTCGATGATCGAGCGTCGACCCATGGGCCGCCTGGCGACCGCCGCGGCCGTGGCCCTCTCTGCGGCCTGCGCGTCGGGCGGCGCGGGCGCGGGAGCTCCCGACCCCGGCGACACGCTGCTGGTCGACCTCCTGGCGTCCCGCCCTGACCTGTTCGCCGACGTGCTCGAGGACCCCGCCGCCCACCGGCTGAAGGTGGAGCTGGTGGTGGTCGAGGAGGGAGAGGGCGGCCCTCGGCTCCGGCGCCACACCTACGACCAGGGCCCGGCGTACTTCTACCCCGCGAGCACGGTGAAGACGGCGGCCGTGATCGCCGCCTTCCTCGAGCTGGACCGGCTCGAGCGGGGCGGCGTCGGCACGGACGGTGCGGATGGCTGGACCCCGGGGCCGGCGGCCGGCGCGCCGGTGGGGCGGGACACGGCCCTGCGGTTCCACCCGCTGTTCGAGGGCGAGGGGTTGGAGGAGCGCGATCCCAGCCACCTGGACGGGGGCACCATCACGGCCGGGCACGAGGCGCGCAAGGTGCTCCTCATCTCCGACAACGCCGCCTACAACCGGCTGTACGAGCTCGCGGGCAACGACGGCGTCAACGGAGCCCTGCGGGACGCGGGCCTCGACCGCACGACGATCTTCCACCGGCTCTCGGAGTTCCGGAGCCCCGCCGATCAGCTCCGCGTCCCGGCCATCGACCTGCTCGACGGGACGGGGCGGGTGATCGCGAGCACCCCGGAGCGCACGGCGCCCGTGCCGGGCACCAACGCCGGCGTGGGGGGGCTGGAGCTGGGGGACGCCCACACCTCGGGGGGCGAGGTGCTCGCCGGGCCCATGTCCTTCGCCCAGAAGAACCACATGCCCCTCGGGGACCTGGTGGACATGAACATCATGCTCCTGCGCCCCGACCTCTTGGACGCGCTTCGACACGAGCGCGGCGGGAAGCCGACGGTGGGCTTCCCCCTCACCGAGGACGACCGGGGGTTCATCCGGGCGGCCATGGCGTCGACCCCGGGCGAGTCGGAGGACCCGCGCTACGATCCGGCGAAGTACCCCGCCGACTACTCCAAGTTCCTCCTGCCTGGGTTGCTGCGGGTCCGGTCCATGGACGAGCTGGTGGTGCGGGACAAGGTGGGCCGCGCGTACGGCTTCAGCATCACCAACTCCGAGGTGGTGGACCTGCGGACCGGGCGGACGTTCTTCCTCGCCGCCACCCTCTACACGAACCCCAACGGCGTGGTGGGGGACAGCGTGTACGACTACGGCCGGGCGGACCGCTTCCTCGGGGACCTGGGTGAGGTCGTGGGGCGCGCGGTGCTCGGCGACTGATCGGTCACCGCCGGCGGATTCGCGCGCCCTCCCCCGCCGGCTGTGGTACAGGAGGCCCATGTTCGCCGTACTTGCTGCCGCCACCCTCGCGCTCCAGGGCGCCGCCGCACCGGGCTTCGAAGGGGCCCGCCAGCCGATCGACGCCGCCGTCCGCGCGGGGACCATCCCGGGCGCCGTGCTCGTGGTGGGCCGTGGGGCCGAGGTCCTCCACGAGTCCGTCCACGGGGAGCGGTCCCCGGGGGTGCCCATGACCCTGGACACGGTCTTCGACCTCGCCTCGCTGACCAAGTCGGTGGCGACCTCCTCGTCGATCATGGTGCTGGTCCAGGAGGGCAAGCTCGCGCTCTCGGACCGCGTCTCCTCGATCCTCCCCGCGTTCAAGGGCGCCGACAGGGAGGCCATCACCGTGGAGGAGCTGTTGCTCCACACGGCGGGCCTGGCTCCGGTGAATCACGTGGACGACTACCGGGAGGGGCCCGCCAAGGCGCTGGAGCGGATCTGCGCCGGGGAGCTCCGGTCGGCCCCGGGGGAGGCGTTCATCTACAGCGACCTCGGCTACATCCTGCTGGGTGAGATCGTGGAGGCCGTGAGCGGCGAGCCCCTCGAGGTCTTCAGCGCGCGCCACGTGTTCGGTCCCCTGGGCATGGCCGAGACCGGCTACGGCCCCCTGGGCGGCGAGCGGCTCGGCCGCTGCGCGCCCACGTCCCCGGATGGTTCGGGGGTGGGGGTGGTGCACGATCCGCGAGCCCGGGCCCTGGGCGGCGTCGCGGGGCACGCCGGCGCCTTCTCCACGGCGGCGGACCTCTCGCGCTTCTGCGCCATGCTCGCCGGCGCCGCGGGGGAGCGCTCCCCGCTCGGCCCGGAGGCGCTCGCCGAGCTCCTGCGCCCGCGCATCCTGGAGGGCGGCGCCGTGGCGCGGGCGCTCGGGATCGACGTGGCCTCCCCCTACGACTCGCCGCGCGGCTCGCGGTTCCCGCGCTACGTCTCCATGGGGCACACCGGCTTCACCGGCCCGTGCTACTGGGTCGATCGCGCCTCGGGGGTCTGGTACCTGCTCCTGGTGAGCCGCCTGCAGAAGGACCCCGCGCCCTCCATGAGCCCGCTCCGGCGGGCGGTGGCGGACGCGGTGGCGACCGCCGCCGGCGTGGACGCCGCACCCCGGGCGGCCCACGTGCGCACCGGGGTCGACGTGCTGGTGGACGAGGACTTCGCACGGCTCAGGGGCCGGCGCCTCGCGCTCATCACCAACGTCACCGGGCGCTGCCGGGACGGCCGCCGCACGATCGACGCCCTCCACGCCGCCGAGGGCGTCGAGCTCGTGCGCCTGTTCTCCCCGGAGCACGGCCTCTTCGCCAAGCTTGAGGGGGACGTGGGGGACGGTCGTGACGAGGCCACGGGGCTGCCGGTGTTCAGCCTCTACGGGGCGACCCGGCGGCCGACGGCGGAGATGCTCGAGGGGATCGACGCGGTGGTCTTCGACATCCAGGACATCGGCGTGCGCTACTACACGTACATCTCGACCCTCGGTCTCGCCATGGAGGCCTCCGGGGAGGCGGGGGTCAGCGTGGTGGTGCTCGACCGGCCGAACCCCATCACGGGCCGCCGGGTGGAGGGGCCGATCATCGACCCGGACCGCCAGTCCTTCATCGGCTGGCGCCCCCTGCCGGTGACCCACGGGATGACCGTCGGGGAGCTGGCGCGGATGTTCCAGGCGGAGTGGGGCGGCATCGAGTGCGAGCTCGAGGTCGTGCCCATGTCGGGGTGGACCCGGGACATGTGGTGGGAGCAGACCGGCGTGCGCTGGATCAACCCCTCACCGAACATGCGCAACCCCGACCAGGCGGTGCTGTACCCGTGCACCGGGCTGCTCGAGGGCGCCAACCTCTCGGTGGGCCGCGGCACCGACGAGCCCTTCGAGCTCTTCGGCGCCCCGTGGATCGACGGTCCGCGCCTGTGCGATGCCCTGCGGGCCGCGGCGCTCCCGGGGCTCGAGTTCACGCCCATCGAGTTCACCCCCGACGCCTCCAAGTTCAAGGACGAGCCGTGTCAGGGCGTGCACGTCACGGTCACCGATCGCGACGCCCTGCGGCCCGTCGCGTCCGGCCTCGCGATCATGTGGCACCTGGACCGACTCTTCGGCCGCGCCTTCGATGCCGCGGACGGGGACGCCCGGCTGCGCTCCGCGTCCACCTGGGAGGCCCTGCTCCGCGCGCCTGACTGGCGCTCGGTCCCGGCCTCGTGGGCGCCCGAGGTGGAGGCTTTCCGCCGCCTCCGTCAGCCCTACCTCATCTACCCCGACGCCCGATGAAGTCCCTCGCGCTCCTGCTCCTCGCGCTGGCCTCCTGCGCCGCGCCCGCCCTCGTCATCGAGACCGAGCCGCCGACCCAGGACCCGCTGGTGGAGGTGGCGGCCCAGGACGGGCGGATCCGCGTGCTCGCCGTGTACGCCACCCCGGACAACTTCGTGGGGGAGGCGCTCTACCCCGAACCCCGCATCTTCCTGCGCCGCTCGGCCATGGAGTGCCTCAGCCGCGTCCAGTCCGCCCTCGAGTCGCGCGGCATGGGCCTGATGGTCTTCGACGGGTATCGGCCCTGGTCGGTGACGCGGCGCATGTGGGAGGTGATCGGGGACCCCGACTACGTGGCGGACCCGAGCAAGGGGTCCCGGCACAACCGGGGCATGGCGGTGGACGTGACCCTGGTGGACGGCCGGGGCAACCGGCTCCCGATGCCCACGGACTTCGACGCCTTCGTGCCCGAGGCGCGAGCGGACGCGGAGGTGCTCGAGCCCATGCGTACGAACCGGCGCGTCCTGATCGAGGCCATGGCGGCCCAGGGGTTCCGGGTGCTCAGCTCCGAGTGGTGGCACTTCGACTGCGACGGCTGGGAGGAGCGGGCTCTGCTCGACGTGCCCGTCGACCGGATCCCTGCTCCGGCGAGCTGACCCCGCGAAGGGCTCGCTCAGAGGGCGCGCAGCCAGTTCGGGATGAAGGGCGCGCGGTCGGGGTGCTCGAGGACCTCGTCCAGCACCTCGAGCAGGGCCTCGCGGTCCTTCGGGAAGACGCCCTTGAGGGCGAGGGTGTTCGACGCGTGGTTCGAGCGGAAGATCGAGCTCTCGAGGTTGAGGTGCTCGATGAACTCACGCAGCTCCCGCGCGAGCTCGATGGGGGTCAGCTCGTCGACCTCGCCCGCGTTGGCGGAGTCCATGAGCGGCGTCCCCTCCACCGGTGTCATCACGAGGGTGCTGACGAAGCGCGGCTGGATGCCGTTGATGACCCGCGCGCTCTCGCGGGCGTGCTCGAGGGAGCGCTCCCGGTTGCCGGCGCCGAGGAGGATCATGGTGGAGAGCTTCATGCCCGCCGCCGAGGCCTTGCGCCCCAGGCGGATCATGTCCTCGGCGTCGACGCCCTTGTCGAGCCAGGTGAGCACCTGGTCGTCCCCGGACTCCACCCCGAGGTAGAGCTGGGTGAGCCCCTCCTCGCGCAGCTGCCGCAGCTCCGCGTCCGTGCGGATCTCGATGGACTGGGGCGAGGCGTAGGCCGAGACGCGCCGCAGGTCCGGGAAGGCCTCGCCGAGGTGGCCGAGGAGCTCGGAGAGGAAGCGGGTCTTGGCCACCAGGGCGTCGCCGTCGGCGAGGAAGACCTTGCGCACGTCGCCCAGGTGCTGGCGGGCCCAGGCGATCTCCTGGACCAGCTCCTCCATGGGGCGGACCCGGAAGCGCTTCTCCCGGTACATGGCGCAGAAGGTGCACCGGTTGTACGAGCAGCCGATGGTCGCCTGCAGGATCAGGCTGTCCGCCTCGGACGGGGGCCGGTAGAGGGTGCCTTCGTACTGGATCACGGCGGAGAACATAGCCGCCGGGGGCCGCGTCGGGCTCCTCGCCGGGGCGTCGAGATTCATGGACGTGGGCGGCCGGGGCGTGCCGTTTCATGGACACGGCGCCGCGCGGCGCCCGGAAGGCATTTTTTGGTAGTGGTTTACGGCGCCTCGCGCGGTCCTCTGCGGGACCCTCCAGGGGCATCGGCGGCCCCATCTGCCCTCCCGGGCCGCCGCGCGTGTCCAGGGGAATGGACGCGGGGCCGGAGCGGGCGAGGGCGGCGGCCAGGGGATGCGTCATCGTAAGTCCTTCCGTTCACTCTATTTGCAACGTCGTTCGGCGCCAGGGGGGCACCTGGCAACCGCTGTGCTCCCTGTTCCCTCGTCCGCCGCACCGAACAACGAGCACCACCATGAGCAACTCCTTCCACAACGACACCAAGTACTGCCCCTGCTGCGAGACCTACGTCCGCTACCTCGCCAGCATCGACCGCAGCTACTGCGTCGAGTGTGGCAGCGAGGTGCGCCTCATGTCGGAGGCCGACTGGGGCACCTTCCAGGAGCGCATGGAAGCCCGCAAGCCCAAGGGTGGCCGCCCCCGCAAGGGCAGCCGCCGCCAGACCGCCGCGGCCCAGCACCGCATGAGCGCATGAGCCCAACGGGGGCTGCCCAGGGCGGCCCCCGCGAGCAGGATCCCTCCTCTCTCTCCTCGGGGCGACGCGGTTCTCAGACGCGAAGCTCCACCCAGAGCGCCCCCCTCCGATGCACGCGGAGGGGGGCGCTCGACCTAGGTGGAGCGGCGCACCGTGCGCCACATGAGCAGGCCCGCCACCACCAGCGCGCCGCCGGCGAGCTGGAGGGCGCGCGGCTGCTCCCCGAGGTAGACCCAGGCGACGGTCAGGGCGACGACGGGGACCAGGTTGCTGAAGGCCGCGGTGCGCGCCGCGCCGAGCGCCCTCACCGAGCGGTTCCAGAGCGAGTAGGCGATGCCGGTGGAGAGCACCCCGGAATAGACGATGGTGGTCGCCACGAAGCCCGGCCGCTCCACGGAGGCGAGGTCGAGCCCGGGGAGCGCCAGGGCCCAGTGTCCCGGGAGCGAGACGAGCACCGCCAGGAACGCCAGCCGCGTGGCGGGGAACGTCTCGAGCAGCGGACGGCTGAGCACCGTGGCAAGGGCCCAGGTTCCCATGGCGGCGAGCATCACGAGGTTGCCGAAGAGCGTCGCCCCGCCGGTGGGGTCATCGACCCCCGTCAGGGTCACCAGGGCCGTGCCCACGAACGCCACCGCCAGCGCCCCCCACGCGCGCGCGCCGTGCCGGTCCACGCCCATGGCGCTCTCGATGATCGCCGTCCAGAGCGGCCCGCTGGCCACGATGATCGCCGTGTTCCCCGCGCTGGTGGCGTCCATCCCCAAGAGGAACAGCACTTGATAGGCGAGGCTCGAGAGCAGGCCGAGCCCGATCACCTTCCCCCAGGGCGTCACCACCTCCGGCCGCCCCCGCCGCTCCACCGCCTCCAGCAGCCCCAGCGCCACCGCGCTCAACGTCAGCCGCGCCGCGTTGAAGAAGAACGGGTCCACCTCCTGGAGCCCCGCCTTCATCACCGGCACGTTCACCCCCCAGATGACCGCGACCCCTATTGCCGCCACGAGGGCGGGGGGGAGCCCGCTCCTGGAGCGCGCTTCTCGACCGGTCATTGCCTGCGATTGTGTCTGTGGGGGGGCGGGTGGCTTGGGGTCGTGCACCGCGACGACCCACCGGCCCATCATGCCGGGTCAGAGGGCCTTTGACAGAACCCGTGCCGCAACCTTCACCCGAGGCGTAGAGCCGGCGCGGACGGTGCACTGGAGGGCCGAGATCGTCGGCACCTCCAGGCGCCTGTTGGGCCTCCTTCAGGTGGATGAGTGCCTTACCTGGCGGTCTTCCGCAGCGCCTCGCGGACCTCGTCGGCGCGCCGCTGGGCTCGGGTCAGTTCCTTGTCTGACATCATCGTCGATAGCCTGGCCATGTTCGATGCCGCCAGCTGGTCACCGTTGGCAGCGGCGAGGCTGTACCACGCGTAACCCTCGACGCGATCCTGGCCGGTTCCCACGCCGTTGGCGTGACAGGAGCCGAGGTTGTTCTGTGCCTGGGCGAGGTCCTGCGCGGCAGCCTGGCGGTACCAGCGGACGGCCTCCACGAGGTCCTTGGAGACGCCCATACCCTGGGCGTAGCACAGCCCCAGGTTGAACTGGGCCCGCGCGAAGCCCTCGTCAGCGGTGATGCGATACCACCTGGCGGCCTCGCCGTGGTCCCTGGTGACGCCCTTTCCCTTCGCGTACGAGAGCCCGAGGTTGACCATGGCCTCCGGGTGGCCTTGCTCGGCGGCCCGCTGATACCACCTGAAGGCCTCCTCGTAGTCCCTCTGCAGCCCGTCCCCCTTCGCGAAGCGGCAGCCCAGCTCGAATTGGGCTGTCGCGTCACCGTCCTTGGCCGCCGCGGTCAGGTCCACGAGGTCTACGGCGAGGCGCTCCTTGCCGTAGATACGGCCGAGGGAGAAGAGGGAGGCCGCGATCAGGCAGAAGAGGCAGGCGACAAGAAGGAAGCGCCTTACGGAGGCGGGGTTCATCCTGGATTCGAAGGCGACGTTCATACTGGATAGAGGAGCAGACAAGTCGTTGGTCGGCGGGGAAGCCGCTTCTCTCCTCAGCCCCTCAGAGCCGTCCAGCTGCGAGCGTGACGGAGGTTCCTGGTTGATCTCTGCCCCGCCCAAGGGGAGTGGCTCCCGTTGAGCCTGTCGGGCCGTGGACCACGTTCGACCTGCCCAGCGTCGTCACAGGTGACGCTCCCTTGGCTCCTCCGACGAGAGCGTCCGGGGCCGTCGGCGCTGACGCGTTCAAGGCTGCCGGTGAGAACGCCCCGAAACAGGCTCCGAATGGCCATTCCAAGGGGTGTACTCGCCGAATGCCTGATGCCCGTCGGGGGGACGTCTAGACCCCCCAGATGACCGCGACCCCTATCGCCGCGACGAGCGCGAGGATGATCCCCGCTCGGGTGGAGCGCCGTCAGCGCGGCGGAACCGCGAGGCCTCGGGCGATCACTCGCGCCGGTCGCGGATCGTCTCGCGGAGCGCAACGGCGCGATGTCGCGCTCGGGTGAGCTCGTCGGGGGTCATCGACCTCGAGAGCTGGGCCTTGTTCGAGGGGGCGAGGCGGTCGCCGTTGGTGGCGGCGACGGTGTACCAGGCGTAGCCCTCGACGAGGTCGCGGAGGATGCCGGTCCCGTTCGCGAAGCAGGACCCGAGGTTGTTCTGGGCCTCGGCCAGGCCCTGCAGGGCGGCGCGGCGATACCAGCGGACGGCCTCGGCGTCGTCCTCGGGGACCCCAGTGCCGAGGGCGTGGCAGAGTGCCAGGTTGAACTGGGCGCGCGGGTAGCCCGCCTCCGCAGTCGTGCGGTACCACCGCAGGGCCTGCCCCTGGTCCCGGTCGATCCCCTCGCCGGTCGCGTACGCCAGGCCGAGGTTGACCTGGGCCTTGTGATGCCCCTTGCCTGCCGCTCGGCGATACCACCCGACCGCCTTGTGCGGGTCCGTGGGCATGCCGTCGCCGGTGGCGTGGCGGACGCCGAGGTCGAACTGTGCGTCCTTGTCGCCTGCCTCGGCCCGCTTGGTCAGGTGCTGTAGGGACGCGGAGTCGGGCCCCTCCGCGGTGAAGGGGACGAGCGAGCAGAGGGCGGCGGGGAGCAGGCAGAGGGGGAGCAGGGTGCGCTTCATGCGGGGGACGCTATGCGCGACCCTCGCGCTCGCTGTATCCGATTCAAGACCACGCCTGCGGCTCCTCGGTCAACTTCCGTGCGGACACGTGGGGGCCACGAGTCGTCATCCGAGGGACCTTGGCCGCCGGGGCGCGCGGTCAGCGGGGCTTCTTGCCCGTCATCACCAGGCCCTCCTGGGGGAGGGAGTAGATGAAGGCGGTGACGGCGCTGGCGAGGAGGCGGGAGTCGTTGCCGTAGCCGTTGCTGTCCCGGTTGGGCTGGTAGTGGAAGGTGCCGTCGGGGCACTCGGAGAGGAGGAACCACCAGCGGTTGGCCTCCATCAGGCGCTTGAAGGCCTTCTTGTCCCCGAACGTCCCGAGGGCGCCGTAGCCCATGCCCATGAGCGGGGAGGCGTGGGTGTCGGGGAAGCTGTCGGGCTGCTCCGACATGATGGCGATGTGCTGCCTCGCGACCTTCTTGTGCTCGCGGAAGGGGCTCATCTGGTGCGCGATGCTGGAGGCGCCGGTGCGGCCCATGTCGGCCCAGTTCTGGTCTCCGGCGACGGAGTCGCCGTACCAGACGTAGCCGTTGCTACCCGTGCCGCGGCGCAGGAAGTCGTAGGCCGCGCGATGGCGGGTCTCGTCCACCTCGATGCCGCACTTCTCCATCATCGAGAACGCCAGCGCACCCTGACCCGTGATCATGGCGATGGGCCCGTAGCCCTCGAAGCCGGGGTTGTGCCCCCAGCCCCCGTGCTGCTGGCTCGCATTCTTGGGGTAGGAGTCGGGGTGGGACTCGCGGACGCGCTCGCTCACCTGGGAGAGGTCCAGATACTGGGTCGTGCAGAGGAAGTCGTAGACCTCCTGCAGCTCCTCGATCACCCATCGGTCCCCGGTCTCCAGGTACCACTCGCTCATGACGATGGCGGCGGCCATGTACTTCCAGTTCACGAGGCCCGAGGTGTCCTCGCGGGAGGTGTTCTGGGCGTGGTACCGGACGTTGCGCTCCACGGCCTTGCGGTACTTGCGCTCGCCGCTGGAGAGCAGCGCGAGGGGCGCGAAGGTGTCGTGGACCTGGTTGCCGAAGGAGCCGTTCTGCCGCTGGTTCCCCACGAGGTACTCGTAGAGCCCCTCCAGCACCTCCTCGGTGCGGTCGCAGTCGAAGGGGAATGACCTGCCGTAGGGGTCGACCTTCTTCGGGAGCTTGAGCTCCACGGGCTTGCGCTTCCCGTCCCGCTCGACCTTCACCTTCAGGACCCGCTTCTTGGACTGCAGCGCGCGGTCCAGGGCGTCGGCGAAGTCCTCGATGGGCCCCTGGGGGCCGAAGACCTTCATGCCGTAGCCGTTGCGGTGGGGCGTCTCGAAGTCGAGGCCGCGGGCGCCGACGATGTGGTCCCCGACGCGGATCTTCCCGTCCGCGGGGCTGTCCTCGAACACGTGCCCCACCACCAGATGGGTGGGCTCCTCCTCCACGAGCTTCACCCGGATGCCCGTGATCCCGAGGTTGTAGAGCCACCCCTGCACCTCGGCGTCCGGACCCTTGCGGGCCTGGTTCTTCCAGGGACGGCCGTCCGGGAAGTAGTGCACCTGGGCCGCCGCGAGAGAGGGGGAGAGGGCGGCGAGGGCGGCGACGAGGAGGAACTTGTTGATCATGGGGAGGGGGCCGGCAGGGCCCGTGATCGGATCCTAGCGGAGGGGCGCGGGCGGTCACCCACGGATGCCCTTGATCCTCCCCTGCGCGTCCAGCGCAGAGACGGCATCATGGCGGGCATGAAGCTCACCATTCTGCTCGCCTCGGCGACCCTCGGTCTCGCCTCCGCCGCCAACCTCCCGGTGGTGCACGCCCCTGCCCCGGCCACCCAGGACGACCAGAGCGCCGAGGTCCGGCGCTACGTCATGAAGGGCGGCAAGTCCGTGCGCGGATCGGTCCTCGCCCTCGAGGGCGACCGCGTCCGCCTCAAGGTCATGGTGGCGGGCGGGTCCGGCGAGGCCTGGTACGACCTGTCGGCCTTCGAGGACAAGTCGCAGGTGGACCTGCGTCGCGCGGGGCTGGCGAGCGATGACTACCAGGGCATGCTCGACCTGTCGGCCTTCGCGCTCGACAAGGGCCTCGTGGACGCCGCCCGCAAGGAGCTCCGCTTCATGGCCCACTCGGCCCAGGTCGCGGGGACGCCCCTCTCCCCCGAGCTTCAGGCGGGCGCCCTCGACCTGACCAACAAGATCATCCTGGCCCTCTGCGAGGCCGGCAAGGTCGGCGACGCGCGCACCGGGGTCCGGAGCCTCCTGACCAAGCGCGGCAGCGACATGACCGAGGCCCAGCGCCAACAGCTCATGGACACCCTCGACCAGGGGATCGCCGCGAGGAAGGCCGCCACGGACGCCAAGAAGGAGGCGCGCAAGGACGCCAAGCTGGCCGCCGAGACCGAGCGCAAGGTGGCGCCGCTCCGCAAGGCCGTGAAGGACGGCGAGGCCTATCGCCGCAAGGGCCTCCTGGAGTCGAAGAACCAGGCCAAGTCGCGCCGGGACCTGAAGAAGGCCGTGTCCGAGTTCGACCGCGCGCGCAAGGGCGTCGCCAAGATGGCCGACGCGGGCCGCAAGGACGAGGCGCTGGGCAAGGAGCTCATCGGGCTGAGCCAGGAGGCCTCGACCGGCTGGCACGACTGCCTGCTCTCCCTCGCCAGCCTGAGCCTCTCCACAGGTCAGTTCAACGACGCCACGGCCTCGGTGAACACGGTCCTCGCGGACTTCCCCAAGGACAAGGAGGCGCTCGCCATGCGCGCCCGCATCGAGTCTGCCGCCAACGACTGGGGCTGGTGGCGTTGATCCTCCCTGGCGCGGCCATGGGACGGGTGCGGCCGGTGCTGGCGGCCCTGTTCCTGGCCTGCGTCGCGGTCCCGGTGGCCGCCTCGCTGGCGGCGCCGGAGATCCCCCTCCGGACCCCGGAGATGCTGCGTTCGGGCGCCACCCACGTGGTCACCGGGACGGTCCAGCGGGTCTACCTCTCGGAGGAGCAGGACGGACGCTGGGAGGTGGGGGAGCACGTGGCGGAGCTCCGGGTGGACGGCGTCGAGAAGGCGCCCGCGGCCTCTGGATGGTCCGAGGAGGCGCTCCCCGACGGGCCGCTCTACGTGCGCTGGACCTACCGCACCTATCGCAATCGGTGGTGGTGGGGCGACGAGACGCCGCCGCTCTCCTCCAACGGTCACCGCGGCTGGACTCCCGCGGGGGGCGAACGGGTCCGGGTGTACCTCGCGTCCCGCGCCCACGACGGGTTCCACACGGCGGAGGAGAACGGAGATGGTGGCTTCAACGTGCTCCACCCCAACGGGTTCGAGCGTCTTGAGCCGCGCTCCCTCGGGGACGATGGGGGACCTGGCGAGGGCGAGGGCCCAAGGCCGCCCCGCTGAGCCGCCTCGCTGAGCCGCCGCCGGGACAATAAGTCAGCGCGGCCCGGCTGCCCGCCCGGCGCCGGGGGCGATAACCTCTCCGCCATGGAAAGCGCTCCCCTCTCCACGGTCGACGACGCCCCGGTCGGGGGCTCCGCCCCGCAGGCCTCCGACGCGCCCCGCGCCGCGCTGGAGGCGCGCGCCCTCGAGCTCCTCGGCCGGCCCCTGCTTGACCTGGTGTACGAGGCCGCGGGGGTCCATCGCGAGCACCACGACCCCTCCCGCATTCAGTGCGCGCAGCTGCTCTCCATCAAGACCGGCGCGTGCCCCGAGGATTGCGGCTACTGCTCCCAGAGCGCCCGCCACTCCACCGGGCTCGCCCGCGAGGCGCTGATGGAGACCGACGAGGTGGTCGCCGCGGCCCGGCGCGCGAAGGAAGCCGGGGCGGACCGCTTCTGCATGGGCGCCGCGTGGCGCGAGGTTCGCTGCGGCAAGGACTTCGACCGCGTGCTGGACATGGTCCGCGGGGTCAAGGACCTCGGGATGGAGGTCTGTGCGACCCTCGGCATGGTGGACGAGGCCAACGGCGCCCGCCTCGCCGACGCGGGGCTCGACTACTACAACCACAACCTCGACACGAGCCGCGAGCACTACGAGAAGGTCATCGGGACGCGGACCTACGACGACCGCCTGGAGACCCTCGAGAACGTGCGGTCGGCCGGCATGAAGGTCTGCTCCGGCGGGATCCTCGGCATGGGCGAGTCCCGCGAGGACCGCGCCGCCTTCCTGGCCGAGCTCGCCGTCCTCGACCCGCCCCCCGAGAGCGTCCCCATCAACGCGCTGGTGCCGGTCCAGGGCACCCCGCTCGAGGACTCCGAGCCTCTGCCCTGGGACGAGATCGTGCGCGTGTGCGCCGCCGCCAGGATCCTCATGCCCCGCGCCGCCGTGCGCCTCTCGGCGGGCCGGCAGGAGATGACCGAGGAGGCCCAGGCCCTGTGCTTCCTCGGCGGCGTGAACTCGATCTTCGTCGGCGACGCGCTGCTGACCACGCCGAACCCCGAGCCCACCTCGGACGCCGCGCTCCTGGCCCGCGTGGGCCTGCGCCCGCTCGCTGATGGGTCCCGCTGAGGGGAACTCGCTCGACCGGGCGCTGGCGGCGGAGGTCGCGGACTGGCGCCGACGGGGACTGGGTCGCTCGGTGGAGGACAGCGGGGCAGCGGGCGGCGTCGCCGTGGACTTCACGAGCAACGACTACCTCGGTATGGCCGGGCACCCCGCGGTCTGTGCCGCGGCGTCCGAGGCCGCGGAGCGGCACGGCGCCGGCGGCCGCGCGGCGCGGCTCCTGGGCGGCGGCTCCCCCGCGACGGCCGAGGTCGAGGCCCAGCTCGCGCGCTGGATCGGGGCCGAGGGGGCGCTCCTCCTCCCCTCGGGGTACCAGGCCAACCTGACGCTCATGGCGGCCATCGCGGGGCCCTCGGACGTGGTGGTCTCCGACGAGGACAACCACGCCTCGCTGATCGACGGGATACGCCTCTCCCGGGCCCGGGTGAAGATCTATCGCCACGGGGACGCGGCGCACGCGGCGCAGCTGCTCGCGGAGAGCCGCGGGGCGCGACGGGTGTTCTGCGTCACCGAGTCCATCTTCAGCATGGGCGGTGACCTGGCGCCCCTGGCCGAGCTCTCCGAGGCGTGCTCCCAGCACGGGGCGGGCCTGATCGTGGATGAGGCCCACGCCCTCGGGATCGTCGGCCCGCGCGGGCGCGGGGGCTTCGCCGCCTCCGGCGCGTCGCCCGACGCGCTGGTGGCGCAGATCCTCACCGGCGGCAAGGCGCTCGGGGCCGCCGGCGCCTTCCTCGCGGGCTCCCGGGCCCTCGTGGACGCCGTGGTGCACAAGGGCCGGGGGTTCATGTTCTCCACGGCGGTGGCGCCCGCAGTGGTGGGGGCGCTCGGAGCGTCCATCGAGCTCGTCGCCGAGGCGGAGGAGGCCCGACAGGTCCTGAGGACGCACGCCCTTCGCATCGCCGCGGGCGCGGGGACCTCGCCTCCGGACGCCGCGGTCGTGCCGATCCCCATCGGCGATGAGCGCCGGGCCGTGGCGGCCGCCGACGCCCTGCGGGCCCTGGGGCTCGGGGTCCGCGCGGTCCGCCAGCCCACCGTTCGACCGGGCGCCGCGCAGCTGCGCGTGGCGTGCCACGCGGCGCACCGCGCCGAGGAGGTGGACACCCTGCTCGACGGGCTCGCGCCGATCCTGGCCGGCGGCTCCGCTGGCGCGGAGGGGGACCGCAGCGCGCCGGTCTCTGTCCCGGGCACCTCGGCCAACACGCCGCCTCAGGCCCCGGTCTTCATCGTCGGCACGGACACCGACATCGGCAAGACGGTGGTGGCCGCCGCCGTGGCCCGGGCCCTGGACGCCCGCTACTGGAAGCCGGTGCAGACCGGAGAGGACAGCGACTCGTCGACCGTCGAGGACCTGGCGGGACCCCACCTCGAGGGGGAGCGGGTCATCGCGCCGCCCACCTACGAGTTCCCCCTCCCCGCCTCGCCCCACACCGCCGCGGCCGCCGCTGGGGCCGCGATCGACCCCGAGGTGCTCCACGCCGCGCTGGGCGAGCGCGTGGCCGAGGCCGCGCCCGCCCCCCTCGTGGTCGAGTTCGCCGGGGGCCTCCACGTGCCCCTCACGCCGACCTTCACCCAGGCGGACTGGCTCGCGCGCGTGCGCCCGCAGGTCGTGCTCGTGGCACGCTCGGCGCTCGGGACCCTCAACCACACGCTGCTCACCCTGGAGGCCCTGCGGGCGCGGAAGCTCGTGCCGTCGGCGCTCATCCTGGTGGGCGAGCCCCACGCCGAGAACGCCGCGACCCTCGCCGCCCACGTGCCCCGCCTCTTCGAGCTGCCGGTCCTCGCGCCGCTCGACCGGGGGGCCATCGAGGCGTGGCTCGAAGAACACCCGCTCGCCGACGCGATCCGGAGGCAATGAACCATGGCTGAAGACCTCATCTCACGGGACGCGCGCCACGTCTGGCACCCCTACACCCAGGCCGCCACGGAGCCCGCGCCCATCGCGGTGCGGTCTGCCAGCGGCGCGCGGCTGGTCCTGGACGACGGGACCGAGCTGGTGGACGGGATCTCCTCCTGGTGGGCGACCCTGCACGGTCACGGCGAGCCGCGGCTGGTGGAGGCGGCGCGGGCCCAGATGGAGCGGCTCGACCACGTGCTCTTCGCCGGGGCCACCCACGAGCCGGGGGTCGCGCTGGCCGAGGAGCTCACGCGCGTCGCCCCGGAGGGGCTGACCCGGACCTTCTTCAGCGACGACGGCTCGACGGCCGTGGAGGTGGCCCTGAAGATTGCGCTCCAGGCCCACGCACAGCGGGACCAGCCCCAGCGACGGGTCTTCGTGGCGCTGGAGGGCGGCTACCACGGCGACACCTTCGGAGCCATGGCGGTGGGCGACCCTGATCCGTTCTTCATGCCCTTCGCGCCGTTCCTCTTCGAGGTGCAGCGCGTCCCCGCCGAGGCGGCCGCCATCACCTCGGCCCTGGACCAGCTCGGCGAGCGCGCGGCGGGGGTCATCCTCGAGCCGCGCCTGCAGGGGGCCGCGGGGATGAAGATCCACGACGGGTCCGTGGTGCGGGCCACCCGCGCTGCCTGCGACGAGCGCGGGCTCTTCCTCATCGCCGACGAGGTCATGACGGGCTTCGGCCGCACGGGCGCCCTCTTCTCGTGCCTCGCCTGCGGGGTCACGCCGGACCTCCTGTGCCTCGCGAAGGGGCTCACCGGGGGCATGTATCCGCTCTCGGCCACCATGGCTACCGAGGCGCTCTACGAGACCTTCCTGAGCGACGTTCGCACGCGGGCGCTGTTCCACGGGCACACCTTCACCGGGAACCCCACGGGCTGCGCCGTGGCCCTCGAGTCCCTGCGGGTGAACGAGGAGCGGGACACACCGGCGCAGCTGCGTCAGGTGGGCGAGTGGATCCTCGGCGGCCTCTCATCCCTGGAAGGCGACGAGCGGGTGGCCAACCTCCGCCACCTCGGCGGGATGGTGGCCTTCGACCTGACGGGGGAGGACTCCGGCTACCTCAGCGCGCGCGGGCCGAAGCTCCGCGGTGTCGCCAGGGAGAAGGGAGCGCTGCTCCGCCCCCTGGGCAACGTGGTCTATGCCCTCCCGCCCGCCTGTACCTCGGAGGAGGAGTGCGCGACGATCTCCGGCGCGATGCTGGCCATGGTCGACGCCTGGGCGAGCTGATCGGGGCCCCAACGGAGGCGGCCCGTGGGTCGGCGCGGGGCGCCGGCCCACGGGCCGCTTCCTTGCTGAGGGGGAGCCCCCGCCGATCACTCGAAGGTGATCGTGTACCCGTCGGTGAAGTTGGAGACGGGGAAGCCCAGGATCGAGTCCCGGTACCAGCACTGGAAGTTCCAGGTGTCACCCGGCTGCACGGCGACGTTGCCGGTGGGCTGGGGGATGGAGGTGAGGTCGACGGTCAGCGGGATGATCCCGAAGATGCCGGAGTTGCCCACCTGGCTCAGGTAGCGCCCGGTGGAGGCCCCCACGCAGAGCGTGCCCTGCGAGCCGCCCGGACCCGGGACCTGCGCCTGGTTGGGGCTGCAGATGAAGTAGCCGGGGGAGCCGACGGGGAGACCCTGGGCGTAGACGCCGAAGTCGTTGTTGGCGATCAGCTTGGTGCCCGTCCCCACCAGGGTCGCGGGCAGGCCGGTGCTGTTGGGGGTCTCGACGCAGTAGTTCTGGCCGAGGACCGGACCCACGGGGGTCCCGAGGTTGGGGCGGTAGAACTCCAGGGTGCAGCGGATGCGTCGGGCCTGCTCCTCGGTGAAGTTCGTCATGCACGTGTCCGTGCTGTAGTTCATGTAGTTGCGGACGGGGTCCGTGCTCCCGCAGCTCGACGAGCCCGTCGAGCAGTTGAACTCCGGGTTGGACTCGGGGTTCGTGTCGCAGATGCGGTCGCCGCTGGTGTTGCAGTTGGAGCCGCCGCAGCCGGACTGGAACGTGTGGTAGAGGCCGAGGTAGTGCCCCACCTCATGGGTCCCGGTGCGGCCCTGGTTGTAGGGAGCGAGCGGCGCGTTTCGGCCGACCGTCCCGTTCAGGAGGACGACCCGGTCCGAGTTGCTCCCGGCGTTCCCGCTCTGGGGGAAGTACGGTACGTAGCCGAGGACGTTCGAGCTGCCGCTCGGGGCGCCGAGGGTGTAGACGTTGAGGTAGATGTTCGGGTCCCAGGCGATGCTGTTCCAGTAGCTCCCGCTGTCGTTGAACCAGCTCGAGTTGTCGTACCGGATGATCCCGGTGGAGGCTTGGCCCTGGGGGTCGGTGGTGGCGAGGACGAAGCTCACCTTGGTGTCGACGCCCGGCGCGCCCGGGGTTCCGGCGAGGGCGCGGAAGTCCTCGTTGAAGATCTCGACCTGGCTGATGACGCGGGAGTTCGGCACGTTGCCGCCGCCGTTGTTGTCGCGGATCACGTGGAACACCACCGGGATCACGATCTCGTCCAGATTCGCCGGGGAGTAGGCGCTCGTGGGGTTGGTGCTGTTCGCGCTGCAGTCCGAGGGCGGCAGGAACATCGACTGGCTGGGGTCGAGGTCGGGCGTCAGGCATCGCACGAAGCCGAAGGGACCAGGGACGGCGTTGGCGAGGCTTGGGGTCGCCGGGATCGAGGGGCCTTGACCCTGGGCGAGGGTCGGCGAGGCGAGCGCGAGGAACGCAGCGGTGGAGAGGACGCGCGAGATCATGGGGCTGGCGATAGCTGGGAAAATGGGGATGGGGAGCGGTCCGATGCGAAGTTCGCGCCGGGGAGTCTTTGTGATCACCTGATGTCCTGAATTGTTCGCCTTACCCGTGGAGAAAGGCGCGATCCACGGCGGTGACGGGGGCCCCTAGCTTGGGGGCTCAGGCCCCTCCGTGGCGCCCCGACGGGGACGAAAGGGCCCGCTGGGCCTCTTTGGGGCGCGGCGGATCTCAGGGTGATCCGGCGGCCGCCCCGCGTCAGCTCCTCCTTCATGAAGGGACGCTGAGAGGGTCCGGTTTGGAGGAGGCTCTCCGTCGCCGCGGCGGTCGGCCGTCGGAGGGGCCCGGGGCGTCCGGGGTGGACCGTGGCGGGGGCCTCGACGTGGTGCGGAGGAGGGGGGCCGCAGGCGAGCCGGGAGCGTCCCCCAGGGCCTCACGGGCACTGCGAGGCGAGGGCTCCGCGCCCTCAGCTCGATTGGCAGCGAATCATCTCAAGCAATCCGGGCAAGGGAACGATGCCTCTCATCCCGGGCCCCCCCCCGGGCCCGGACAGATCAGTTGAAGGAGACCCAGCAATGAAAGGCATCGTGTTCACCGAGTTCTTCGAGATGGTCGAGCAGCGCGGCGGCCTCGATGAGGTTGACGCTCTCGTCGAGGCGTGCGAGCTCTCCACAGGGGGCGCGTACACCACCGTCGGTACCTACGACTTCCGCGAGCTCGTGGCCCTCGTATCGAAGCTCGGCGAGCGATCCGGGATCCCCGTCCCGGTCCTCATCCGCGCCTTTGGCGAGCACCTCTTCGGGAGGTTCCACGAGAAGTTCCCGGAGTTCTTCGAGGGCGTCCACGACGCCTCAACATTCCTCGCTGGCATCGAGGACACCATTCATACGGCGGTGCGCAAGCTCTATCCAGACGCCGAGCTGCCGTCGTTCGAGGTCAAGATGCTCGACTGCGGTGGCGTCGACCTGACGTACTCGTCGCCCCGACCCTTCGCCGACTTCGCCGAGGGGCTCATCGATGGCTGCCTCCAGCACTTCGGTGAGACGCGGACGATCGAGCGCCTGGACGTCGAGGGCTCCGAGGGCAAGGCCTGCCGGTTCATCATCCGCTGACCTGGATGGCGCCGAGCGACGAAGTCTGGTCGACACGCCTCGGAAGAGAGAGGCGTGCACGACAGGAGGCAGAGAGCCTCCTGGAGTCCAAGGCGTCGGAGCTCTGGCTGGCCAACCAGTCGCTGGCCCGTGCACGGGACGAGCTGGAGGAGAAGGTCCTGCAGCGGACGGAGGCCCTCAAGGAGGCCGTCGCTGGCGCCGAGGAGGCCTCCCGTTCCAAGTCGGAGTTCCTGGCCAACATGAGCCACGAGCTCCGTACTCCCATGAACGGGGTCCTTGGGATGGCGACCCTCCTGAGGGAGACGCTGCTCGATAGCGAGCAGGGGGAGTGCGTCGGGGTCATCGAGGACTCCGCGCGCCTCCTGATGCAGATCATCAATGACATCCTCGATCTCTCGAAGATCGAGTCCGGTCAAATGGACCTCGTGGTGACGCCGACGGACGTCGATGACCTGATCCGCCGCGTGGTCAGCCTGCTCGCGCCCCGCGCAGAGGAGCGCGGGATCAGCCTCCACTTCCGATCGGACCAGCGTGCGAGGGGGCACTTCCTCGCGGACGGCCTTCGGATCCGACAGGTGGTGATGAACCTCGTCGGGAACGCCCTGAAGTTCACGTCCGAGGGGTCCACCACGATCTCACTCGGCGCCCGTGATGGTCGGATCCTGATCGAGGTGACGGACACCGGGGTGGGGATCCCGCCGGACCGCCTGGAGCAGATCTTCGATCGGTTCACCCAGGCAGATCAGTCCACGACCCGCCGCTTCGGAGGGTCCGGGCTCGGCCTCACGATCTGCCGGCTGCTGGTCGAGCAGATGGGGGGCTCGGTCCAGGCGGAGAGCACGGAGGGCCAGGGCTCGACCTTCGCCGTCGAGCTGCCCCTCAAGCGTGCGGAGGCGGAGCCCCGAGCGGAGGTCGAGGCGCCCACCCGGGCCCCGGAGGCCGAGCGCCGGACCCTCTCCGGGAGGGTGCTCCTCGCGGAGGACAACTCGACCAACGCCCGGATCGCCAGCAAGATGCTCGAGCGCTTCGGCCTCGAGGTGTCGGTGGTCGAGAACGGGCACAAGGCCGTGCGCCGGACCCTGGAGGGCACCTTTGACCTCGTCCTGATGGACTGGCACATGCCCGAGTGCTCCGGCCTTCAGGCCACGCAGATCCTCAGGTCCTCGAACCAGCCGCTGCCCCCGATCATCGCGATGACGGCGAGCGCCATGCGAGGGGACCGCCAGGCTTGCCTGGACGCTGGGATGGATGACTTCATCGCCAAGCCCGTGGGCGTCGACGAGCTCTACAGCGTCGTGAGCCGGTGGCTTGGCCAGGACGGCCTCCGCGTCCGTCCCGCGGGTTGAACCCGGGCCGAGGCTGCTCGCTGATCCACGAGCAGTGATCGCGGTCGCTGCCTACCATGGGTGGGACCGGGCACCGTCTACCCACTCGCATGGACCACCCCCCCAGAAGCAACACCGAGGCGCGCCGAGGTTCAGAGCCCGCGCCGGAGGCCGCGGCCGGGAACGGCGGGCGCTTCCTGCTGGTCCTCGTGGGCGTCCTGCTCCTGCACCGGATCCCGCTCCTCCTGCAGCGGGGCGTGGACGTGGACGAGATGCAGCACCTCCACGGTGCCCACAGCATCAGCCGGGGGCTGACGCCGCACGTCGACTACTTCGAGCACCACTCCTCGTGGTTCGCGTGGCTCCTCTCCGGTCCCCTCGAGCTGATCGGTCCCTCGTGGTCCGCCGTGATGGCCGCGCGGGGGTTGATGGCGGCCTGTGCCGCCGCCGGGTTGTGGCTCACCTACGCCCTCGCCCGCCGCTTCGGGGGAGGGATGATCCCCGGGGTGGCCGTGGCGCTCCACGCGACGACGCTGCTCTTCGTGGACAAGTCCCTTGAGATCCGGCCCGATGTCCCCGCTGCCGCGCTCTGGACCCTCGCTGTGCTGCTGACGGTGGATGGGCTGCGCGGGGGGCCTCGCAGGAGCTTCGCGGGCGCCGGGACGGCCCTGGGGTTCGGGCTGCTCTTCACCTTCAAGCTCGCCTTCGGAGCCATCGGGCTCGGCCTGGCGGTCCTCTACCGGCAGTTCCGTGGGGGGGGCCTCGGCGGTATCCGGAGGGGCGTCCCTGACCTGGTGACGCTCGTCGGGTGGAGCGCGCTGCCGCTGGCGCTCATGCTGCTCTCCCTGGCCCATCAGGAGCAGCTCGCGGCCTTCGTGGACGAGGTGATCGTGGGGCCGATGAACTGGCCCCGCGAGATGGACCCCCGGGAGTACCTCGGGGTGCTCCTGCTCGATAATCCGCTGCTGATCGGCGTCGGGTGCCTGGGGCTGATGGAGCTCACGGCCGCGGCGCGCGCCGACGATGACCGGGCTCCAGCGGCCGCGGTCGCGGTCCTCGCGAGCGCCTCCATCCTCGCGGGGTGGTTCACGATCCCGGTGCCCTGGCCGCAGTTCCTCATGCCCCTCTGGCCGCTCCTCGCCTGCGCCGCCGCGACGGCGCTCGCGAGCCTCGGCGCGGCCTTGGGGCGGGCCCTCCTCGTCCGCGGTGCGGTGGTCCTCGCGGTGGTGGGGGCGGCCTCTGTCTTGCTCCCCATCAGCCGCAGCGAGCTCCTCGAGCCGCTCGCCGTCGCCGCAGGCGCCGGGCTCCTCGGCCTCGGTGTGCAGCGCTCCGGGTCATGGGTCGCCGTCGCGCTGGCCGTCGTGGGGGCCCTCGCCGCGTCCGGCGCGATGCACCTCCTCCGCCCGGGCGAGGTCCTCGGCACGGCGTTCGTCGGGCTCGGTGTCCTGTGTCTCTTGGCCGCGGTCGTCCGGGCGTCAGGGGCCCAGGCCCGAATGGCGGCTGGCGCCGCCGCGCTCTGCGCCTTCCCCCTCATCGAGCTCGGGCGGATGGCAGAGGAGCGACCGATCGACGACTTCCGGGCCCAGTTCGACTTCGTCAGCGCCGAGCTTGGACCCGACGACAGGGTCCTGACCGGTTGGACCGGCTGCGCCGTCTTCCAGCCCCACGCCTACCGGTACTTCTTCCTGCACCGCGGGATGCTCCGCGCCCTGGACGAGGAGGCGAAGGACGGTGCGGTCCTCATGGTGCTGGAGTCGGATCCGCCCGCAGCGGTGATCCGGGACGCGGGGGTCTCCGGTCTCGGCCCGGGGGTCCAGGCCTTCATCGACGCCCACTACGCCCCGAGCGGCGTCGGCGACATCTGGCTCGCGCGCTAGCGCGAGGGCCGGATCCGGGCGACGAGCCCCTGTCGCTCCCGCGAGGGCAGCGCGGCGAACAGGAGGGCGATCAGGGTCAGCGAGATCCCCGCCTTGGCGGCGAGCCCGCCGATCGCCCACGCCTCGGTCGCCTGGTCGATGGAGGCGCCGGCCAGGGAGGCTCCCGCGACGAGGAGCGCCCCGGTCAGGACCGACGCGACGGAGAACGGGGGGATCCCGCGGAGGGCGGACATCCCGGCCGAGCTGAGGGCCAGCACGACGAAGGAGGCGGTGGTGGCGGCGGCGGCGCCGACGTACCCGTACTCCGGGATCCACCGGTAGTTCAGGGCCAGGTTCACCGCGAGGGCCAGGCCGTTGAGCACGGCCAGGGCGCGGACGGCGAAGACGCTCATGAGGGCGGCCTGGCTCAGGCCGTACAGGGCGAAGGCGACGTAGCCCATGGCCACCCAGGGGACCACCTCATTGGCGGCATGGTAGGAGTCCTGGCGTCCGATCAGCTGAATCGCCTCCCGGCCGAAGAGCGCGACCTGGGCGTAGAGGCCGCCGATGGACAGGGCCACGAGCGTCCCGATTCGGCGGACGTCCTCCTTGCTCGCCGCGTCGTTCTTCAGGGCGAAGATGTTGGGCGACCAGATCCGCATGAACGACCCCATCACCGCGGCGTGGAACAGGAACGGGATCTGGTAGCCCAGGTTGTAGACGCCGAGCCACTCCCGCGCGACCGTCAGCGGCGCGCCGTCGGCGCCGACCCCGATCACATCGGTGGGGCCGAGGCGCTGGAGGAGCAGCTTGTCCGCCTGGTGGAGGCAGACCTGGAAGAGCCCAACGGGGACGAGGGGGATCGTGTAGAGCAGGAGCGGCTTGAAGGTCCGGCCCACCAGCTTGATGCCGTGGGCGCGCGCGATGTAGACCGCGAAGAAAGCGCCGCTCAGGATCTCTCCGATCAGGATGGCGTAGAGGAACCCGAGCACGCCCATCTTCGGACCGAAGAGGAAGTAGAGCTTGAGGACGGTCTCCACCAGCATCTTGGCCAGGGAGATCATCACCACCGTCTTCGACCGCTTCTGCGCCTGGAGCGCCTCGACGCCGGTGCGCGAGATCAGCGAGAAGGGCAGGATGAGCGCGCAGATCGACACGTAGTCCACCAGCGCCTCGTTCGGGGCCTGCCCCTTCACCGCGAACAGGAAGCCCGTGATGGGCTCCCGGAAGGTGAGCACGACCATCGTCCCGAGCGTCGAGGTGACGATCAGCGCGATGGCTGTCCCCGAGATGACGCTGGAGCGGTCCTCGGGGTCCTCGTAGATGAAGTAGTGGCGGGACAGCCCCGCCAGGAGGCTCGTCCCGATCAGCAGCGGGAAGAGCGCGAGGAAGAGGTCGGTCAGCGCGAGGAGGCCGTACTCCCCGGTGGGCAGCACGGACGTGTACACGCCCACCAGCACGAGGCCCAGGAGCCGCTGGAAGATGGGCGTGATCGCGTAGATCGACGTGTGGCGCAGGAGGCCGCCGATCGAGTCGGTCCTCTCCCCTTTGGACCTGGGGCTGGAGGTGCTCTGACTCGGCATGGGGTGGAGGGGGAGGCCTGTCGCTGGGAGGGGGAGGCCTGCCGTTCGCGGATCAGGGAGCCCTGAACCGCTGGGAGGCGCACGAGGGGCCAGGTCGCGCAGCTCGCCTGCTCCCTACTTCGGCCGCGGGAGACCTTACCCAGCGGCCTTCCCGAGGTCTCCTTCCGACATTCGGGAGGCCCGGAGGCGCAGCTCCGCGGCGCGGTCCATGGCGCAATCAGGGACGGCCCCGCCCCTGGGTGACGTCCGTGGCCATCGGGTCTTCCCTTGGTACACCGAACGGCCAAAACGAAGAATGTCGCAAAGATGCCGCTCGGGGGGGGTCGATCGAGGGTGAGCGTCCGCGACCTGGACATTGGTCGGGTCCGAACGCGCCCCTGGCAGGAGCTGCCGGGGATTCACCTAGAGGGACAACAGATGATCAACTCGACCCAGAAACACTTCACGCGCATCGCGGGCTCGGCGGCCCTCGGGGCGATGACCACCATGGGCGCTGCCTTCGCGCAGAGCGGCGCCTACCTACCCAGTGACGACCTCGTGGTCGTCGAGATGGAGAGCCTCGCTGACGCGGCTGGTTGGAGCGGATCCAGCACCGTCGAGGGGTTCGCGGGGAAGGGCTACGTGGCCTGGACCGGCCCGGACATGTCCAAGAAGCCCGGTGAGGGCCTCGTGGGCTTCGAGACCAGCATCCAGAACGGCGGCAGCTACGAGCTCCGCCTCCGGAACCGCCACGACCACCCCGACGTGACCGACGCGAACGACGTGTGGGTCCGTATCGACGGAGGCGAGTGGACCAAGGTGTTCTCCTCCTTCCGCGGCGAGTGGACGTGGGACACCCGTCACCGCACGGCCGACGGCAAGGTCGGCCCGGTGGTCCTCGAGCTGGAGCCCGGCGTCCACAAGGTGGAGTTCTCCGGTCGAAGCGAGGGCTTCATGATCGACCGCGTGCACCTCTACAAGCAGGGCGCCACCAACGCGCTCTCCATCCAGCGCGCTCCCTCCCAGCGCGTCGCGCCGGAGAAGCCGGCCGAGCCCGAGGCGGCGGCCGTGGAGGCCGCCGAGCAGAAAGCGGCCACGGCCCACGAGGACGCGGCGCCCATGTTCTCCGAGGACGGCGGCTTCGACGCGCCCACCGAGGCCCCGTCGAAGGCGACCCCGAAGAGCAACAGCAAGGGGGAGGGCGAGGCCCGCGGCGAGGCCGCGCCCAAGACCCTGCCCGTGCGCCAGCCGGGGCTGACGTTCAGCCCCCTCGCTGACGCCGTGGTCGCGGACAAGGTCCGGACCCGCTTCAGCGGCGCCGATGACACCGCGGGTGCCACCAAGGGGCGCACGCGCGTGGACATCAACGACGCGCTGGACCGCTACAGCGAGGCGGCCCTGCGCCGCGGGCTGAGCCGCTTCGACATCGCCCTCGGCCTCGAGGGCACCTCGACCGGGCCCGAGACGAGCGCCTCGCAGGGGCCGTTCGTGGCCAAGAACTACCTGGAGAACACCGTCGACCAGAACAAGGGCCTCCGGATCCGCGCGCTGCGCATGAACCGCGAGCCGCGCACCCTCGAGAGCCGCGTGGGCGACATCGTCCACTGGCCGGGTGGTGACCACTGCATCGAAGACATCCTCTGCGTCGTGCCCCAGGGCTTCCTCCAGTGGGGGGCCAACCTGCACCGCGGGCCGAACCCGCTGCAGCTCCTCCAGCGCTCCCTCACCTGGGACAACGTGAGCGTTCGCCCTGACCCCGTCACGGGCGCGCCGCAGCTGAAGTGGGGCACCCGGGAGTTCAACGCCCCCGACCGCTTCTTCCTCGACTGCGACTTCACCGAGATCCCGCAGGAGCACGGCCTCTACGTCTCGAACGCCGCTGACACGACCCTCGACCGCTGCACCTTCCTGCGGGTCGGGAGCCAGGGTGCTCAGTTCGCCCACCGGGACAACGCGTACCAGCAGTACGACCCCGACAACATGCCCTACGCGGAGTCTCCGACGCACGTCGTCCGGGACTGCCACTTCATCGACTGCGCTTACGGCGGCACCCGCCCGAGCTTCAACCTGACCTACTTTAGCCCGGGAACGTCCCGGCAGCCGGGCTCGATCCTGATCGAGGACAGCTCCTTCGTCTGCAACTGGCCGACGCAGCGCGCCGACGGGCACCGCAGCACGGGCGCGCTCGTGGTCTGCCGCGGGCAGGGGACGGACCCGCTGGTCCCGTCCATCGGTCAGATGATGTCCAACGTCACGATCCGCAACTCGCTGTTCGACTTCACCGACGGGGATCGCCAGCTGGTGTGCATCCGCTCGGTCGAGGAGCTGGTCATCGAGGAGTGCTGCTTCATCGCGCGTGGTGACCACAACCACCCCTGGGTTCAGATTGACCGGGACTACTCGGGCAACGACCTCGGTGGTACCAAGACCCAGCGCATCGTCCTGCGTGACAACGTCGCCGATGGCGTCCGCATCAAGCTGCGCCTGAACTCCAACACCTCCACCCAGGGCAGCGTCCACATCGACATCCACTGCCCCGGCGAAGAGGTGATCTACGACGGCACCAACGGCGAGCTCATCAGCCGACGGACCCTCTGATGGACGGCCCGCACCGCGGGCGCCATCCACAACGAAGCGGCGGGCAGCTCCCTGGGAGCTGCCCGCCGCGCGTTTGTGATCAGGGACGCGTCAGATGATGCCTCGGGTGTCCACCACGACCTTGGTGTTCACCCGGCTGCGCTCGAGGTTGCGGAACTCGTCATGGTCCACCAGGACCACCACCACGTTCGCCCGTTCCAGGGCGTCCCCGAGCCCGGTCAACTCGAAGCCGGTCCCGTTCACGGAGTCGGGGAGCGCGGAGATGTTCGGTTCGACGGCCAGCACCTCGCCGGCCCCGCGCCGGCTCAGCTCCTGGCAGATCTCGAGGGCGGGGCTCTCCCGGAGGTCGTCGATGTTGGCCTTGAAGGCCAGGCCCAGGCAGGCGATGACCGGTTGCTTGAGCTGGTTCGCTGCCTCGAGGACCTTCTCCACCACGAACACCGGCTTGCTGTCGTTCACCGTCCGAGCGGTGCGGATCAGGCGCGCCTTCTCCGGGTTCGAGCTGACGATGAACCAGGGGTCTACCGCGATGCAGTGCCCGCCGACGCCGGGGCCGGGGTTGAGGATGTTGACCCGCGGGTGGAGGTTGGCGAGCTTGATCAGCTCCCATACGTCGATGTGGCTGTCGTCGCAGATCAGCGAGAGCTCGTTGGCGAAGGCGATGTTGACGTCGCGGAAGGCGTTCTCGGTCAGCTTGGCCATCTCCGCGGTCCGGGCGGTCGTGAGGATGCACTCGCCCTTCACGAAGATCCGGTACAGGTCCCGCGCCCGCTCGGCGCAGCGAGGCGTGATGCCGCCGATGACGCGGTCATTGGCGACGAGCTCCTGGAGGATCTGGCCGGGGAGGACCCGTTCGGGGCAGTGGGCCACGGAGAGCTGTGCGTTCTCGCGGTGCTCGTGCGGGAGGCGGAGGTCGGGGCGCGCCTCCGCGATCCACTGGCACAGCTTCTCGGTGGCGCCGACCGGCGAGGTCGACTCGAGGATGATGAGGTTGCCCTCGGCCAGGACCGGAGCGATCGCGCGCGCGGCGCTCTGGATGTAGGAGAGATCGGGCTGGTGGTCGCCGGTGAACGGGGTCGGCACCGCCACGATGAAGACATCCGAGGGCTCAGGGGTGAGGCTGGCCCGGAGCGTCTCGGTCATCACCGCGCCGCGGACGATGATGTCCAGGTCCGGCTCCACGATGTGGATGTCCCCCTGGTTGATGGTGTCGACCGTCTTGCTCGAGACGTCAACGCCGCAGACCTTGATCCCTCGCGAGGCGATCACGGCGGCCGTGGGGAGGCCGATATAGCCCAAGCCGATGACGGAGACCTGTTGCGGTTGCATGTCTCCATTGTCCCCCGGCGGGGCCGGGGGGGTCAAAGGATCCGGGGCGGGCTCTCGTCAGGAGACCGCCTGGCGTCTCACTACGTGCCCTGAGCCGGGTTCCGGGCCGCCCCGGCCCCTTCGATCGCGGCTGCGAGCGCGTCTGCGATCCGCTGGCTCGCGGCGCCGTCGCCGTAGGGGTTGTGGGCGAAGCTCATGGACCGGTACTCGTCCTCGTCCTCGAGCAGGGTCCGCGCCGCATCGACGATGACCTTCGTGTCCGTCCCCACCAGGCGAACGGTCCCGGCCTCGACGGCCTCGGGTCGCTCGGTGGTGTCCCGCATCACGAGGACAGGCTTGCCCAGGGAGGGGGCCTCCTCCTGGATCCCGCCCGAGTCCGTGATGATCAGGTGCGCCCGGTCCATGAGGAACAGGAACGGCAGGTACTCCTGGGGGGCGATGAGGTGGACGTTGGGGAGCGAGCCCAGGATCCGGTGGACGGGCTCCTGGACGTTGGGGTTCAGGTGGACGGGGTAGACGATCTCCACGTCGGGGGTCCTGGAGAGCTCGGCCAGGGCCTCGCAGATGCGCTCGAAGCCCCCTCCGAAGTTCTCGCGGCGGTGGCCGGTGACCAGCACCAGGCGCCGGTCGAGGTCGATGCCCTCGAAGCGCTCGCTGAACTCACCCTCGCCCCCCTCCCGGGCACGCTCCACCATGGTGAGCAGGGCGTCGATCACGGTGTTGCCGGTGACGGCGATGCGCGCGTCGTCCACGCCCTCGCGCAGGAGGTTTGCCCGCGCGGCCTCGGTGGGGGCGAAGTGCAGGGTCGCGATGGACCCCGTGAGACGACGGTTCATCTCCTCGGGCCAGGGCGAGTAGATGTCGCCGGTGCGGAGCCCGGCCTCCACGTGCCCCACCGGGACCCGGGCGTAGTAGGCGGCGAGGGACGCCGCCATGGTCGTGGTCGTGTCGCCGTGGACGAGGACGTAGTCCGGTGCGGCCTCCTCGAGGACGCCCTTGAGCCCCTCGAGCACGCTGCCCGTGATCGTGCTGAGGTCCTGGCCGGGGCGCATCAGGTCGAGGTCGTACTCGGGCTCGATCCCGAAGAGCTCGAGGACCTGGTCGAGCATCTCCCGGTGCTGGGCGGTGACGCAGACCCGGACCCGGAAGCGCGGATCCTGGGCCAGGGCGCGGTGCACGGGCGCCATCTTGATCGCCTCCGGCCGCGTGCCGAAGACGAGGAGCACGTCCAGGGGGCGCCCGGTTTGACCTCCGGCCTGCTCGCTCATCGGACCCCCACGGGCAAGAATTGCTCCAGGACCGCCGCGAACTCCACCGTGCGCTCCTTGCGGCTGAGGCCCGTGATGTCGCGGCGCGCGGGCTTGAGCTCGACCAGCCGGTCGAGGGCGGCGCCGATGCTCACGGGGTCGTCCACGTCTCCCACGACGCTCGACTCCATGTTGGCCATCCGCGCCGCGGTGGCGCCTTCCGGGCCCCCGAGGGTGAGGATTGGCCGGTCCGTCGCCGCGTACTCGTACGCCTTCCCGGGGATCTGGAAGTCGAAGAGGCGCCCCTGGAGGAGCAGCAGGGCGTCCGAGGTCCCCATCTCGATGAGGGCCTCGTTGTAGCTGCAGGGCGGCAGGAACTGCACGCGCTCCCCCAGACCCAGCTGCTGGATCCGCGCGTCAAGGGGCTTCTCGTGGGTCTCGCTCTTCCGTCCGCCCCGCAGGCGCAGCCGGATCAGGCGACCGTCCGGGGTGTGGGACGGTCCGTGGGCGAGGGCCTCGAGCAGGCAGGTGATGTCGCGGCCCCGCGGGTAGATGGCGCCGCTGTGGAGGATGTCGAAGGTCTCGCCGGTCGTGCGCCCCGCCTGGGAGAGGGCGTCGAGCCGGTCCTCGTCGTAGCCGTTCTCGACGACCAAGGTCTTCTCCGGGTCGCATCCCCGGTAGCGGTCCAGGTACAGCTCCCGCATCCGCTCGGTCGCGAAGATGAGCTTGTCCGCCTCCTCGACGGCGGCGCGGTCCACGCGGCTCGCCAGCCGGAGCGCCTCGTAGCCGGGCTCGTAGTGCTCGGGCGCGGGGTCGCGGAAGTCGGCGATCCACGGGAGCCCCGACCTGCGCGCGAGGTTGCGGGCGACCATGTGCGCGGTGAACACCGGGTAGGTGGAGTAGATCGCCGCGGGGGCCGTCTCCCGGATGGCCGCGCGGCCCTTGCGGACCGCGAAGGGGTACCAGCTGCTGTAGCGGTCCGGCGTCGACGTGATCGTCAGGTAGCGGCCGGAGACGGCGAGCCGCCGGGACGCGTCGAAGCTCCAGGCCCGGCGGACGTCCACCTCCGGCGGGATCGGCAGCGACTCGTCGCGCCGGGCGTACGCGTCCCCGTGGGTCGTCAGCACCACGGGGTCCCAGCCGTGGGCGGGGAGGTGCTGCGCGAACTTCAGCGTGCGCTGCACCCCCGCGCTGAGGCACGGGGGGAACTCATACGCCACCATCAGCAGCCTGGCGCGGTCCGTCATCATCGGGACGACCCCCAATCACCTGGCGTCAGAGCGGGGGCGAATACGTCCACCGGGTGGGATCCAGCGCGTGAGCTTGTCGCGGGGTGCCGATGCATGTTTCGTGGTCGGGAGGGACGGGCCGAATCCGTTCGGCAAGCCTGGCAGGCGCGGACACGTTATCACGGCCCGCCCGCCCGGTGCCGCCGGGCGCCGTTCTCGATCCTAGACGTAGTGCAGCCGGCCCAGCCGCTCCTCGCGATCGGCGGCGAAGCGCCGGATGCCCACGAGCAGGCTCGCGGCGTCGATCTTGGCCTCTGCCTTGACCTCCGGGATGGAGCCGCCGGTGCGCCAGCGGTCGTCGTGGTCGCTGGTCATGGCGTACTGCTCGGCGACCTTGGTCGAGAGCCAGGGGTGCATCCCGATGCGGCTCCCGTTGGAGATGACCGTGCTGTCGAGCCAGTCCGACTTGTGCAGGACCGTGTCCCGGTACTCCTTGGGCTGGGCCATGAAGAGCTCGTAGCTCGAGGTGGTCACGATCTTGCAGTTGGGCGCGGTCCCGTCGTGGAACTGCGGCAGCAGCTCGATCACGGACTCCATGGTGGAGGTGCCCTCCACGATGAGCGTGCCCTCCTTGGGGCGGCTCATGTCGTAGTCCCGCAGGACATAGGCACCCTTGGCCGCCTCCATGTGGCTGGGGATCCCGAGCGCCTTGCGGTCGGGGATCACCACGCCGGGGCGGGTGAGGTGCAGGGCGATGATGGGCACGTCGGTCTTGAGCGCGGCGGCCAGGGCCGGCGCGACCTCGTTGTGCTCCCAGGGGCGCAGGTTGATGACGTGGCCGTCAGGGAAGAGCTGGGTCACCACGGGCGAGAAGATGCCGAAGTGGGTGCGGCTGTCCTCCGCGGTCTCCGGGCCGGAGTGTCCCGCGACCCAGATCACCTTGCCCACCTTGAGCTCGCAGTCCTGGGCCAGCTGGCTGAAGAGCCGCATCATCCCGTACTTGAGGTACGAGAAGCTCCCGTAGGTCGAGCAGGAGCCCCAGTAGCCCATGAACGAGTCCTCGGGGGTCGCGCTCATGTTGACCGTGGCGGCGCCGACCACGAGGCCCGCGTTCGCGAACTCGGTGATCTGCTGGGGGAGGAGGGAGCCCTCGGTGTTCGAGTTGCGCTCGTACCAGCCGAAGCTCTCCTTGCCCTCGAAGTCCTTGGCGAAGCCGCTGATGGCGGTGGAGTCGGCGAGGTCCGCGGAGCAGGCGAGCACGAGGGGGCGCCCCATGCGCTCCTTGGCGAGGCCGTTGACCCACGCGCCGAACTTGGCGAAGCCGTCCTTGTTGGCGGCCTTGGCGCCCGCGGGGAGGAAGAGACCGTCGGGCAGCTGGTCGAGCCAGCTGCGGTCCTCGTGCATGTTCCTCTCGGGATCCAAGCGCAGCCCCTCGGGCTTCGCGGGGATGGACTCTCCGAGGCCGAGCAGGGTGTTGGCCACGTACTCCGCGAGCCCCTCGGTGTCGCGGAGGACGCTGAACACGGTCTCGAACCAGCCGCGCGACTGCTCGCGGCAGCCGTCCTCGCCCGGATCGGTGGTGTCGCCGTGCCCCTCGAACGTCACGCCGTACTTCTTCGCGAACTCCTCACGGCAGGCCCAGAAGCCCTCGGAGTTGCGGCCGTGGGACTTGCCGTGGGAGGCGGCGTCATAGATGCCGTAGCCGCGGCCCTTGCGGGTCTTGAACCAGACGCAGCCGGGCCGGCCCTGGGTGTCCTCGGCGTGGACGATCTCCAGCAAGGCGCTGGTGATCTGCTCAAAGTCGTGGCCGTCCTCCGCGCCCGCGACCCGCCAGCCGTACGGCTCGAACCACTCCTTGGGCGTCCCGTGGGCCACCTCGGAGTTGGCGAAGGAGTCGATGCCGTGGTCGTTCCAGTCGAACAGGTAGATCAGGTTGTCGAGCCCAAGCCCGTAGGCGGAGTTCTTCACCTCGTGGTGGCAGCCGGCGGTGTGCCCGCCCTCGCCCTCGACGGCGAAGACCTTGGTGTCGGTGCCCGCGTGCTTGAGGGCCACCGCCTCGCCCAGCGCGGCCGGCGCGCCGTGCCCGCTGGGGCCGGTGTTGAACTTGAAGAAGAGGGTCTTGCCCTCCATCTCCGCGTGCCCGGGCAGCTGGCCATTGTGGCGCAGCCACAGGAGGTCCTCCCAGGTCAGCATCCGCTCGGCCGCGTGGGGCACGAGGTAGCGGTCGTCGCCGGTGCGCTCGTGCATGATGCGCAGGGCCTCGTTGTAGACCGCGAGCATCGCGTAGGTGCCAGGGTTGCAGTGGCCGGCCACGAGCACGTAGCGGTCGCCGAAGGGGTTCTCCGGGTGGCGGACGTCCCAGCGCATCCCCGGACCCAGGGTGGTGGCGACCATCATGGGGACCTTGGAGCGTGAGCCGCCGGGGTGGCCGCTCTGCCGGAGGTTCAGCATGAGGTCGATCGACTGATCGATCAGGTCGCCCACGATCTCCCACTTGCCGAAGTGGGGCTTGAAGTCTTCGAGGGTCGGTTGGGATTGGGTCTTCATGGCCTGGATGGGGGCTCGCGTGGCAGTTCGCTGGGGCTTTTTGGCGCACGAGTCTAGCCCCCCGGGAGCCGGGTGAGTGGGGAGGGAGCCAATAACAAGGGCCCGCGCCGTCGGGGACGGCGCGGGCCCTGGGTGGGTCCTGCGGGGGAGGGCCCTCGGCGCTCAGCGACGGTCCATCCGCCGGCGCATCTCGTTCATCTCCCGGCGCATGGCCCGGACCTCCTCGCGGAGCTCCCGGATCGCCCCCATGGCCTCGGGCAGCATCTGCCCGCCGCCGCGGGGCCCCATCTGGCGCCCCCTGCCCTCGCGCGGCATGTCCTGGCCGCGCCGCATGTCCCGGTCCCGTCGCCGCTGGGGCTCGATGACGTCGATGCCGGTCGGACCAGCCTCGAAGATCACGCGGCCGATGTCGTCGGTCTCCATGGCCTCGATCTCGACGACGCCGCCCAGGGGCAGGCGACGGCCACGGCGCCTCGTGTCACGCTCCTCGTCACCGCCGACGTGGATGACCCGGCGCTCCACGTGGCGCTCGTGGTGCTCGCCTTCCTCGCCGTGGTCCCCCTCGGTCTCGATCTCCACCTCCATGTGGATCTCGCGGCCCCCGAGGTCATGGCCGTGGATCCCGACCTCCTCCAGGATCTCCTCGAGGTCGATGTCCATCTCGTCCTCCATCTCCATCCGGATGTGGACCTCGCCGTGGCCCCCGGGGAATTCGAACCGGCGCACCTCGTGGTGCCCGTGGTCTTCGTCCCCGTGGTGACCATCGTGATCGTCGTGGTCCTCGTGATGGTCGTCCTCGTGGCGTCCCTCGTCCTCCATGAGGTCCTCCACGAGCCGCTCGATGAGCTCGGAGTGCTCACCGTCGATCATGATCTGCCTCCCACCCTCGTCGCCGAGGCCCATGACGATCACCCGTCGTTCACGCCTCTCCTCGCCGTGGTGGTCTTCGTGGTGCTCGTCGTGGTGCCCGTCGAGCTCCTCCATCTCGTGCTCGATGCGGCCGAGCCTCTCGTGCAGCTCCTCGATCATGCGCTCGATCTCGCGGGCCTCGGCCCGGAGCTCATCCCTGCGCAGGTCGTCGTCCTGGAGGAGGGGGAGCGGAGCTGCGGCGGTTGCGCTGGGCGGAACGGGCGCCGCGCTGGCGATCAGGGCAGTGATGAGCGAGAGCATGGGTTCGGTCGTGGGTGGTCGTGTGAGTCGTGGCCTCGATGAGCCGCGGCGGGGTACGCCGCGGCCTATCCAGCGTTTGTCGGTTGGGGGACGAAAGAACTTCCGCGGAATCAGGAGAGTCGTGGGGAGTCGGTTCAGACCATGCCACAGGCGCCGATTCTTGGGCGGAATCGCCAGCCGACCAACATGTGGCCGGGCCAACGGAATCCAGGATGGGGACGTAACCTCCTCCCGAAGCGCCCCGTAGTGTCCGGGGCGCGGCTCGACCCGGCGTTCGGAGCGACCGCGATATCGGCCTCGGGCCCGTCGCCTGCGGCCTTTCTGCCGCAGGGCTATCCTCCAACGACGTCTCCTGCCCTGCTCCGGGGACGGCCGGTCCGGGCCGACCCGTTTGCCCGGGGACCCTGGCCCCTCGCCGGGCCCCATGACCCTCCCTTCCCATGACGACGATCGAGCGCCCGCCCGCACCCCAGTTTGACGATACGGCCCGCTTCCTGAGCGACATCAAGGAGCGCGTCGGCCGGGTGGTCGTCGGACAGGAGGTCGTCGTGGAGCGCATCCTCATCGCGCTCCTGACGGGCGGACACCTCCTCCTTGAGGGTGTCCCCGGCCTCGCCAAGACGCTCCTGGTGGCGGCGGTCTCGAAGACCGTGGACCTCGACTTCGCGCGGATCCAGTTCACGATCGACCTGCTCCCCTCGGACATCCTCGGGTCCGAGATCCTCGACCAGCGGGATCAGACGTTCAAAACCCACAAGGGCCCGATCTTCACCAACCTGCTCCTCGCCGACGAGATCAACCGCGCCGCGCCCAAGGTGCAGAGCGCGCTGCTCGAGGCCATGCAGGAGCGGCGGATCACCATCGGCAACGAGAACTACGGCCTGCCGGTGCCCTTCCTGGTGATCGCAACCCAGAACCCGGTGGAGCAGGCGGGCACCTTCGAGCTGCCCGAGGCCCAGCTGGACCGCTTCATGCTCCTGCACCGGCTCAAGTACCTCAACACCGAGGACGAGAAGGAGGTCCTCCGGCGGAACGCCAAGCTCGGCATCCAGCGGGACGAGAGCGGCGGCGCGACCGTCAAGACCGAGTTCGACATGGTGGACCAGGGCCGCGTTGGCGGCCGTGAGGAGCTGGCCCGAGCCATGGAGGACGTCTCCAAGGTCCACGTCTCCGAGGCCTTCATCGAGCATGTGATGGAGATCGTCGACCGCACCCGCCAGCACCCCGAGCTCGAGCTCGGCGCGTCGCCCCGGGCGGGTATCGCGCTGGTCAAGGCCTCGCGCGCCAGGGCGCTCATCCATGGGCGCGACTACGTCATCCCCGAGGACCTCTTTGCCCTCGCCGAGGACGTCATCCTGCACCGCATCCGCGCCACCTACGAGGCGCTGGCGGAGGGCCGAGACACCTCGGTCATCCTCCAGGAGATGCTGGGCGAGCTGGGCGCTGCCTGAGGCCATGGAGCTCACCGGAGCCCCCCGGCGCGCCGCGCCGGAGCACACGCTGCCGCCGGTCGATCCCCTCGACACGCGGCGCTATCAGATCGCCATCCGGCGCCTGGCGGACACCCTCAGCCACGGCACCGATCGCTCGCGCTTCCTGGGCTCGGGCCTCGAGTACGTCCAGTCTCGGCCCTACGTGCCGGGCGACCCCGTGCGGGCCATCGACTGGCGGGTGACCGCGCGGACCGGCGAGGTGCACATCAAGGAGTACGAGGCGCCCAAGCGGATGCCGGCGTGGATCCTGTTCGATACGTCGGGGTCCATGACCCTCTCGTCGACCCGCCTCAGCAAGTACCAGGTCGCCGCGCAGCTCGCCGGAGGGCTGGCGTTCGCGTGCCTGGACCGCGTCAGCCCGGTGGGGCTCCTGGGAACCGGCGAGCGCGACCTGCGGGTCAAGCCGAGCCTCTCCAAGGACGAGGTCATGCAGTGGCTGGTGAAGCTGCGGACGTACCGGGACGGTGAGCGCACGACGCTGGCGCGGCGGGTCACCGAGCTCAACGCGCGGCTCACGAACCGGGCGCTCGTCTTCGTGCTGAGCGACCTCCACGAGCCCGAGGCGCTGGACGCCCTGAAGCTCATGGCGCAGGTGCACGACGTGGTCGTCCTCCAGCTCCAGGATCCCGCCGAGGTCGAGCTCCGCGGCGCGGGCTTCCTGCGCGCCGAGGAGGCCGAGACCGGGGCCGAGTTCGTGACCCACGGGCGCCGTCAGCGGGTCGACCCGGACGCGGCCCGTCGCGAGCTCCGCCGGGGCGGGATCGACCACCTGCTGATCCGGACCGATCAACCGTACGCCCAGTCCCTCCGGCTGTTCCTCAAGGACCGCGCCGTGCTCGCGGGAGGCCGATGATGATCGCCACGACCCTGCTGCTCGGCCCCCTCCTGTTCATCGCCTCGGCGCCTGGCGGCACGCCGCCCGGACCCCCGAGCCCGGCCCCGGCCCAGGCCGAGCCCATCGCCCGTACCTCGGTGGGCATGCGCGTCAGGATCGAGGAGCAGCCGATCCCGGGCCCCCAGCTCCGCGCGAAGCCGGTGGCGGACCCGGGGCGCGCGGACGCGATCGTTCGGGTCCTCAACGTCTTCCCGCACGGTTCGGGCTGGCGCTACAACCTCGAGGTCACGCCCCTGGTGGAGGGCACCCTCGATCTCTCGAGCCTGCTGGAGCCCGTCGAGGCCGACGCCGCCTGGGATCGGCCGAGGCTCGAGATCGAGGTCGAGGCGTTACTCGCCGAGGACGTGGTCGAGCCCAACGAGCTCCAGGTCCCCGCCCCCGAGGGGGTGGGGGGCTACTCGACCGGGATGACGGTCCTCGGGATCCTCTGGGCCGCCGGCCTCGTGGCGCTGTTGACCGTCGGGCGCAAGCGCGGCGGTGACGACGAGACCGCGGCGCCGGCGGCGCCCCTGACCCTGGCTGATCGACTTGGTCCCCTCGTGGAGCGCGCGCGCTCCGGCGAGCTCGACACCGCGCAGCAGGCCGAGCTGGAGCGCCTGCTCCTGGCGCACTGGCGCGATCGCCGTGACCTCGGCGCCGCCCCGGTCGCGGAGGCCGTGGCGTCGCTCCGCCAGGACGAGGAGGCGGGTCCGCTCTTCCTCCAGCTCGAGCGCTGGCTGCACCGGCCGGACTCGGGCGGGGAAGCCGTGGACCTCGAGGCGCTGCTGGCTCCCTACCGTGGGACCCCGGACCCCGGAGGGCGCCGGGGATGAGCCTGAGCTTCGGCCACCCCTGGGTCCTCGCCTTCCTCGCGATCCCGCTCCTGCTCCTGGGCCTGGTCTGGTCCGGGAGAGGCATCGGTAGCGGCGGTCGGCTGGCCCTCCCCTTCGACGGGACCGGCGGCTCGGACCGTCGCTCCCGTGGCGCGGGGCTCTCGGCGCTCCTCCGGCTGGCGGAGTCCATCTCGCCCCTGCTCCTGGGCGTCGCGGTGATCCTCCTCGCCGGACCCCAGAAGGTCGGCGCGCCCTCCACCAAGCGGAAGCTCACCAACATCCAGTTCTGCGTGGACGTCTCGGGGTCCATGACCGCCCAGTTCGGGGAGGGGACCCGCTACGACGCCGCCATGGAGGCCATCAACGGCTTCCTCGACTACCGCGACGGGGACGCCTTCGGGTTGACGTTCTTCGGGAACAACGTCCTGCACTGGTGCCCGCTGACCAACGACACCAGCGCCTTCCGCTGCGCCCCGCCCTTCATGGACCCCAAGCGCGGCGCCCTGCCGCCGTGGTTCGGAGGGACCTCCATCGGGAAGGCGCTGAACGCCTGCCGGGATGTGCTGGCGAGCCGCGAGGAGGGGGATCGGATGATCATCCTGATCTCCGACGGGTACTCCTCGGACCTCTCCGGGGGTCAGGACGAGGTCATCGCTGATCGGCTCAGGAAGAGCGGCGTCACGGTCTACGGCGTGCACGTGGCGGACGGCAATGTGCCCGGGGAGGTGCTCAATATCGCCTCGTTGACGGGCGGAGAGATGTTCGCCGCGGGCGACCCCGTCGCCCTGGAGACGGTCTTCAAGCGCATCGACGAGATGCAAGTGGCCGAGCTGGAGAAGGTCGCCGGGGAGCAGCTCGACGACTTCGGGCTGTGGTGCTGGGTCGGGCTGATCGCCCTCGCGGTCCACGCCCTGCTCCAGCTCTTCCTGAGGGCCACGCCGTGGTGATCCTGCGATGAGCGACTGGACGATGATCCTCACCGCGCTGGCCTTCGCCCTCGTTCTGGGGGGGGAGCTCCTGCACCTGCGCCGGATCCAGCGCGTTCGTCACCTGGCCTTCGGTCCCGAGGGGCGGGCGGCCGCCTGGGTGCAGGTGGTGCCCGTGCTCCGCGCCGCGGGGGCCGCGGCCCTGGCCTTCGGGCTCGCGAGCCTGCTCCTGGACGTGAAGCCGAAGGCTCACCGCCTGGTGGACGGGGGGCCCGACGAGTGGAAGCACCTCGTGCTGGTCCTCGACGTCTCGCCGTCCATGCGCCTCGAGGACGCGGGCCCTGACGCAGCCCAGAGCCGGACCGGCCGAGCCCGCGACGTGCTCGACTCGATCTTCGGTCGGGTCGCCATCGGGCAGTACAAGATCTCGATCATCGCCACCTACACCGGGGCCATGCCGGTGGTGGTGGATACGTCGGACTCCGAGGTCGTGCGGAACGTGCTGAGCGACCTGCCGATGCACTTCGCCTTCAAGTCGGGGGAGACTCGGCTCTTCGACGGGCTCGAGGAGGCGGCGCGCATCGCCGCCCCGTGGGAGCCAGGGAGCACGACCCTCATCGTGGCCAGCGACGGCGACACCCTGCCGCCGACCGGGATGCCCAAGATGCCGCCGTCCATCGGGGGCGTGCTCGTCGTCGGCATCGGCGATCCCACCAAGGGCAGCTTCATCAACGGGCGGAACTCCCGCCAGGATGTGTCCGCCCTGCGGCAGATGGCGCTGCGGTTGGGAGGTCAGTACCACGACGGCAACAAGCGGCAGGTGGCCAGCGACGTGCTCCGGACGGTGACGGCGGGGGCCGATCGGGAGGGCGTCTTGAAGCTCGGCCGCAGGGAGTACTCCCTCCTGGCCATGGCCCTCGGGGCCCTGTTGCTGGCGCTCCTCCCGCCGCTCCTGCGGTCCCTGGGCAGCCCGTGGGCCCGTCGCCGGACCTCCTGGCGGCGCCCCCAGGACGAACTCACTCGCTCTTGACGACCGATTGGGTCACCGAGTGAGGATCTGCCGATAGACTCCAACTGGACCCCCTCCTGCTCCGTTCGGAGCGCAAAGACGAGGACCTACACGATGAGACGACTCATGATCGCCGGCTGGCTCCTGCTCCCTGTGGGGGCGTGGGCCTACCACGAGGGCCCGGGCCAGGACGGAGTCCAGCTCGACCGCGTGGACGCCGAGCTCTCGGCCGCGCGAGCGGCCGCCGAGGCCAAGGATTGGGCGCTCGCGGTGGAGCACTACGACGCCGCCCTGAAGAGCCTGCCCGGACTGGACACCCCGTCGCTCGAGCGGAGCGCCCGGCGCATCCGCCTGAGCGCGGCGAAGGCCAAGCTGGCGGCCTCCGATCTCATCGCGGCGCGCTCCGAGCTCTCGGGGCTCGTCGACGAGCTGTCTCCGCTCGAGGCCTCCGAGGGCGCGATGCTGGACGAGGCCCGGGAGGGGCTCGCCAACGCCCAGTACTACTACACCTGGCTGATGCGGCTGGAGGGCTACTCCCGCGAGGAGTGGGAGCCCGAGGCCGAGGTCGCCCGCCAGAGCTACCGGCTGCTCGCCGAGCGCGCCGAGGCGCGCGGCGACGAGCGAGCGGCTCGGACCCACATGGAGGACCTCGAATCCTCCATCAAGCTCGCCAGGCTCGACCTGGAAGAGCTGCAGGGGCTGCCCCTGCCGAATCAATGAAGCGGCAACGGGACCTGAAACGGTTCCGGAAAGCGCCCCGGTCGGGGCAAGCCCAACTCTGGAAAGAAGCCCTCTGATTCCCGAGGCGCGAGCGGCGGCCCGCCGCCCGACGGCTCGGGGTCCTGAGCCAACGTGCTCGACGTGGCGTGCTCGGCGTGAAGCCGGGCAGGCCCCGTGAACGAGGAGACGCTGCCCCGCAGGGGGAGCCGCGGGAGAGGCGTGTCCGCTCTTTCTCCCGCCATACCGGTTCTCCCGCCATACCGGGCGCCAGTGGCGCCGCCGTCCGAATCCGAACTACCTGCCCGTGACCTTCCCGATCGCCATGTCCCGCCCCTCCCTCGCGGCCTTCGCCGCCGCATCGATCGCCCTCGCCCCGCTCTCCCTCGCCCGGCAGAGCACGGTCCAGGGCGTCTCCCTCACGCGGACGGGGTCCTCCGCGGTGATCGTCAGTGGCCCCACGAGCGCTGCGAAGACCTCGATCAGCGCGACGCCGATGCGAACGGTCCCGGCGATGACGGGGCAGGCAGCGGCGAGTGGGATCGTCATCATCGAGGGCGAGTCCGGCTTCGAGATCATGGAGCCTCTCGCGCCGCCGACAGGGCCTGGTGGGCCGGAGCGCGCGGAGCCCAGGGACAAGCAGGCGGAGAAGCCCGTCGACCCCAAGCGCGTCCAGAAATTCCAGCAGGCGGTCCTCGACCGTACGCCCTCCAAGATCCTCGCCGAGTGGTCCAAGGCCGCGCCGCTGGCCTCGGACGAGGATCCTGAGCTCCAGGACCCGCCCATGCCGGTGGAGCCGGCGCCGAAACCGAAGAAGCCCAAGGCACCCAAGCTGCAGTCGCTCGAGCGCCCCGTGGCTCCCTCGGAGTTGCTGGCCCCGGCGGGGTCCGTGGCGGACCTGGCGGCGCTCGCGCGGGCCAAGCGGGAGGCCGAGGAGGGGTTCGACGAGGAGGACCACGCCGCGCGGCTCGCAGCCTACGAGGCCGCCGTCGCGTCGGACGCGGAGTTGCAGGCGGCCTATGAGCAGGCGCTCGCCGCCTACGACGCGTCGGACGAGGCCCACAAGGCGTACAAGAAGGAGAAGTCGCGTGTGGAGAACGAGCGCAAGCAGCTCGCCGCCAAGCGGCTCACCAGGGACGTCGAGCTCTTCCAGCGGGACGTGACCCTCGGCCGCTGGGGTGCGGTGGAGGGGGCGCTCGATTCCCTGGGGAAGAGCGGCCGTCAGATCTACACCCAGATGCTGCCCAAGATCGCGCGGCCTCCCCAGCCCATGGGCGGCCGATTCGGTCAGTACCAGGAGCAGTGCGCCTTCGAGTTCGACGACATCGTCGACCTGATCCGGATCGCGCCCGGCAGATTCACCGCGACCGACGCCCGGCTCCTGGCGCCGCTGGTGGCCCGCGTCTTCGCCCAGGGTCACAGCATCGACGACTGGGTCTCGCGGCTGAGCGCCGAGGTCAGCCGCCCTGAAGAGGAGCGGGTCGTGCGGCCCTTGTACGCCGCGTGGCTCCTGAGCGCCCAGGGGCATGACATTCACCTCAAGCCGTTCCTGCCGCGCTTTCAGAGCGCCCTCACCAACGACAACCGCGAGATCCTGAACCTGATCGCGCGGTATCGGATCGCCCTCTACAAGGAGGAGCTGGACCCCGAGGTGCTGTCCGGCGCATGGGAGGCGAACCTCGCCGTGCTCGCCCCGGGGGAGCTGAAGGAGAGCGTGAAGAGCGAGGCCCTCAAGCGCGCCGTCCAATACGCGGGCGTGGTGGAAGGCGAGGAGGGGGCGCGTTGGATCCGTGAGACGTTCACCGAACGGCCTGACCGCGGCATGGAGGTCCTCGCGACCATCGGCGCCGAGGCCTCCAACGGGATGGTGCAGCGCTCGACGCGGCCCCAGGACCGCCTCGCGGACCTGAAGCTCATGCGCGAGGCAGTGGACTCCCTGCTGGAGAACGCCCCGCAGCGCGCGGGGGAGTGGCGGCCGACGCTGGTCCTGCTCTCCGACGCCTGGCTCCGTGAGGCGGCGTACTCCTACGAGAACTCCGAGCAGTCCTCCATGGGGCCGATCACGCGTCGGGACGCGTACGGGAACATCTACTGGGAGGACAACCGGTACCGCTACAACAGCTACAACCGCCCGGTGGAGCCCATCGAGCCGGACGACCTGCTCGAGGTCCGCCCGGACGGTGGCTGGCGCGACGCGCTGCCCGCGAGCCTGCGGCCGAAGGTGGATCAGACCATCGCCGAGCTCTACCTGAAGGTGGGCGAGGAGAAGCTCGCCTTCCCCTACATCCGTGACCTCGCGGCCTCCAACCCCAAGAAGGCCAACGAGCTCGCCCGCACGTTCATGGACGTGTGGATCCAGAACAACGACCCGAACGCGAGCCGCAATCGGTCGAGCATCTACAACTACTCCTACGGGTTCGACCAGCGCGCGAGCGGGATCCCGCTCACCCGGAGCAAGCAGGAGCGCAACCTCAAGGACCTCTCGGAGTGGGTGGCGCGGCTGCGCTCGATCGACGGGATCGAGGTGGACTCGAGGCTGCTGGTTCGCGCGTTCATCCAGAGCCACAGCGCGGCGGAGATCTACCGCGTCGAGGTGATGGAGGAGGTCTTCGGGGACCTCGCGACCCTCGACCCCAAGACCCTCGCCACCATGGCCCAGACCATGCGGGCCAACCTCGCCACGATCTGGCGGGCGCCCGAGGTCCAGAAGAACGCGGGCACCAACCGCAAGCAGAAGGACATCGAGGCGGAGGTCCAGCGGGGGTACGAGATCGCCTCCGCCATGCTGGATGGGGCCATCGAGGCCCACGTGGGCGCCTGGGAGCTTGAGGCGGCCCGCGCGTCGCTGATGCACGACCTGAACAACTACCGCAACAAGCTCCAGAAGAGCTCCGACTTCGCCGGGGGGCGCCGTGCGGCCCTGGACCTGTTCGGGGAGGCCGCGCTGCACTACATCGAGTCGGTCCCTGACCTGAAGCCCACCGAGTACTCCACCGAGGTCTTCGACCTGTGGTTCAACTCTGCCCTCGGCGCGACGGACCTCGCGGCCGTGAACCAGGAGACGATCCTGGTGCAGAAGGAGATCCCGCTCATCTCCGACATGCTCGAGGACATCGGCGGCGAGGCCGCCGAGGCCCACCGGGCCATGTTCGCGAACAACCTCTTCACGCGCCTGAGCCAGGTGAACCCCGCCTGCAAGAACCGCTTCCTCGAGGCGGGCTTCGAGATCGTCGGCGACCACCCCCAGGCCAAGGCCGCGCGGCGGGTCTACGACTACTACGCCGACCTCGTGACCGAGATCGAGCTGGTCACCGAGGTGGACGGCTCCGCGGACGTCGGCACGGAGCCCTTCGGGATCAAGGTCGACATTCGCTACACCAAGGAGATCGCCCGCGAGAGCGGCGGCTTCGCCAAGTACCTCCAGAACCAGGCCAACGCGGTCAACAGCTACTACAACTACGGCCGGCCCCAGGAGAACTACCGCGACAAGTTCGAGGAGTCGGTGCGCGCGACCCTGGGTGAGCAGTTCGACGTCGTCTCGGTCACCTTCAATCGCGAAGACGCGGCCTCCAAGGCGGACGACGAGTACGGCTGGCGGCGCACCCCCTACGCCTACGTGCTCGCCACCGCCCGCGACGCGGCGGTGGACCGGGTCCCGCCCCTCAAGCTGGACCTCGACTTCAACGACGTCACCGGCTACGTGGTCCTCCCGGTGACCTCGCCGGTGGTGGCCATCGACGCCTCGGCGGGCGGCGGGACGCGGCCCCACGAGAACCTCCAGGTGACGCAGATCCTCGATGAGCGGCGCGCCGATGAGGGCGTCCTGACCCTAGAGGTGAAGGCCCAGGCCAACGGGCTCGTGCCCGAGCTGGACCAGATCGTCGACCTCGCCCCCGAGGGGTTCGAGGTCACCAAGACCGAGGGACAGGGCGTCTCCGTGGTTCGCTTCGCGGACGACGAGGAGGCGGTCGTGTCCGAGCGCCTCTGGGTCGTGGAGATGCAGGCCCAGGACCTGGCCGAGGCCCCCACGGAGTTCCAGTTCGCGGCGCCCCTGGAGGCTGAGACCCAGACCGTGTTCCAGCGCTACGACGACGCGGACCTGATGACGGCCGAGATGGTGGTCCAGCTCGGCGCCGACTACGGAGGCGAGGGGGGCCGCTCGGCCTGGCCCTGGCTCCTGCTCCTGGCCCTCGGCGGCGCCGCCGCGTGGCTCATGCGTCCCAGGGGGGACGGGGACCTGGGTCCCGAGGCCTCCGGGCTCGCCGTGCCGGACGAGATCACCCCGGTGACCGTGCTCTCCCTCCTGGGGGAGGTCCGGCGGGCGAACCACATGGACGCCGCCATGCAGCGGGAGCTGGACGCGACGGTCCTCCAGATCGAGCGCCGGTACTTCGGCGCTGACGAGGGGGCCGAGATCGACCTGCGGATGATCGCGCAGCAGTGGGTCGAGCGGAACTGACCCCGACGGGGCGGGCCGGGTAGACTTCGCCGTCATGTCGAGCGACTCCAACGCCCAGGCGCAGATCGAGCTCCACCGCGCGCTCGCGCCGCGCTACGCGTATCGGTACTCGTTCGCCTTCAGCCGCCTCTTCCAGGAGGAGTGGCACGCGGAGATGATCCGCCACGCCCCGGCCTCGGCGACCCGCCTCCTGGACATCGGCTGCGGGACGGGTTTCTTCCTCGCCGAGCTCGAGGCCCAGCGGCCAGGGGCCGTGGGGCTCGACATCAGCCACGAGATGCTGAAGGTGAGCGAGGAGTACGTGCCGAATGCCCGCCTCGTCACGGCGGACGCGGAGCACATGCCCTTCCGGGAGGCGGCCTTCGACGTCGTTTTCTGCAAGGGCAGCCTGCACCACATGCGAGACCACGTCGGCTTCCTCGAGAGCTGCGAGGACATGCTCGCGGACGACGGCCTGCTGGTCATGAGCGAGCCCTGCAACGACAACCCGATCATCCGCTTCGCCCGGGCGGTGATGTACCGCAAGAGCCCTCACTTCGACGTGGGGGACCAGGGGTTCACCCGGAAGGGGATCGTCGAGCTGACGGAGGCGGCCGGGATGGAGGTCCTGAAGACCAAGAAGTTCGGCGTGCTCGCCTACGTCTTCGCCGGCTTCCCCGATCACCTCGGCGCCCTCCGGTTCATCCCGGGCTCGGCGCTGCTGACGCGCCTGTTCATCGGGCTCGATCGGGCCCTCTGCGCCCTCCCGGGGCTGTCGCTCCTGGGCTTCCACGTGCTCGTGGTGGCCCGGCCGAAGCGCTGAGCGCGGGCCCCCGGGGCGGTTCAGGGCACAGATCCCTCATCCTCCGGGCCGATCCAGTCGATGACTGGTCAATGTGCGGGATTCTCGGAGAGGTGACGGCTCGTGGTGAGGCCGTCCGTCTGACGGACGAGCAGGCCGAGCGGTGGCTCGGTGAGCTCGACCACCGCGGCCCCGATGGCCGCGGGCTGTGGCGCAGCGAGAACGTCCTCCTGGGCCACACCCGGCTCGCCGTGCGCGACCCCCGCAACGACGCCGCCGCCCAGCCGATCACGACCCCCTGCGGGCGCTACGCCCTGGCCTACAACGGCGAGCTCTACAACGACGCGGAGCTGAGGGCGTCCCTGGAGCCGGAGGTCCTCCAGGCCACGGGCGGAGCCGGGTTCCGGACGTCGTGCGACGCGGAGACGGTGCTCTGGGCCCTGACCCTGGGCGGCCGGGGGGCCATCGCCTCCCTGCGCGGCATGTTCGCCCTCGCCTTCGTGGACCTCGAGACCCGGACCGTGCTGCTCTCCAGGGATCCGCTCGGCGTCAAACCCCTGGTCTGGGCCAGGACCCCCACGGGCCTCGCCTTCGCGAGCGAGCCCCGCGCCCTCGTGGCCCACCCGGGCGTCCGCCTCGCGCCGGACCTGGAGATGTTCTCCGCGTACCTCGCCACCAGTCGCCGGACCCTGGCGGGCCGCACGCTCTTCGAGGGCGTGGAGGCCGTGGAGGCGGGGCAGACGCTCCTCGTGGACCTCTGCAAGCGGCGACCGCGGCCGGTGCAGCTCTACACCCCTGGTCTCCTCCTTGGTGCCCCGGCGGCGGACCCCGACCCCTCGGCCTGCCGGTCGGTGGTCACGGGCTCCGTCCTCGCCCATCTCGTGAGCGACGTCCCCGTTTGCGCGATGCTCTCCGGGGGCCTCGACAGCACGATCATCGCCTCGGTGGTCGCGGGCCGCCGCGACGACCTCGAGACCTGGTGTGCCTCCGGCGTGGACCGCGGGCGGGAGGTGGGTCCTGACCCCGCGGAGGCCCGCGCCCTTGCCGAGGAGCTGGGGACGCGTCACCACGACGTACACCTGCAGGGGGCCGAGTTCATGCGGGCCTGGCGCGAGCACGTGGCCCACCTGGGCCAGCCGCTCTCCACGCCCAACGAGGTCGCCATCGCCCGGCTCGCCGCGGCCATTCGAGGCTCAGGAGCTCGGGTGGCGCTCTCAGGAGAGGGGGCGGACGAGCTCTTCGGGGGCTACGACGCCGTGCTCTCTGCGCTCGCGGCCCACGGCCGCCTGCCGGACCCCCCGATCGGCGCCGCCCGCTTCCACCTGGAGGCCGCTGCTTGGGTGTCCCCCGCGGCCCAGGACGGGCTCCTGCGCGGGGACGCGGTGGGTCGATCCGAGTTCGTCATCGACGCCTACGAGCGCGCCTACACCCTGAGCCAGACGCAGATGCGGGGGGAGGGCGATGCCCTCGACGCGCACCTCCAGCTGCAGCGCCGCTTCAACCTCAACTCCCTGCTCGAGCGGCTCGATGCGGCCACCATGCGCCACGGCGTGGAGGGGCGGACGCCCTTCGCGGATGTGGAGGTCGCCCGCTACGCGGAGTCGCTGCCCATGGACGCGAAGTTCGTGGACGGAGCGGGCGGCGCGGCGGGCTCCAAGATCATCCTGCGCCGGGCTTTCTCGGGCGCCGTCCCCGAGCGGATCGAGAAGCGACCCAAGGCCTCCTTCCCCCTGCCCTTCGAGACCTGGTGCGCGCCGGTGAAGGACGAGATCGGGGGCTCCGGCTTCCTGGCCGAGTGGGTGGCACCGGAGGTGCTCCGGGCGGTGGCCGGTGACCCGGCGACCCACTGGCGGCTGACCTGGCTGCTCGGGAACCTCGCCCTCTGGGGCGACGCGGTGTTCGGCGCCTCCTCCGTCGAACGACGGGCGGCCTGAGCGTCCCCCGTGGAGGGTGACCCGGCGCGATGGCGCCAGCCGGTCTATCCTGCTGCCATGGACAAGCGAGTCGTGGTGCCCCTCGCGGAGGGGGTTGAAGAGATGGAGGCGGTCATCATCATCGACGTCCTGCGGCGAGCGGGTCTCGAGGTCATGGCCGCAGGGCTCGACGGTCCCGGCCCGATCGTCGCCTCCCGGGGCGTGACCCTGCACGCGGACGTCGGCCTCGACGAGGCGCTGGCGCTCAGCGTCGACGCCCTGGTGCTCCCGGGCGGCCTCGGCGGGATGGAGCAGCTACGGGGCGACGAGCGCATCCTGGCCTCGGTCCGGAGCCTCCTGGCCCAGGGGCGGCTGGTGGCCGCCGTGTGCGCGGCGCCGCTCGTCCTGGCCCGGGCCGGCGAGGCGGCGGGCCGGCGCATGACCTGTCACCCGAGCGTGCGGGAGGAGCTCCTGGGGGCCGGCGCGGAGGCCGCGGAGGGGCGAGTGGTTCAGGACGGGACGGTCCTGACCAGCCTCGGCCCCGGCTCCTCCGTAGAGTTCGCCCTGGCGGTCGCGGCGGAGCTGGTCGGGCCCGAGCGGGCGCTCGAGGTGTCGGCTGCCATGTGCGTCTGAGCCGATCTGGCCGCGACTGGGCCCGATGGGGCCCGGCCCACGTTGACAGGTCAGGCGATTCCGCCCATCCTCCTTGCCCGATCTCGTCACCACGGGCACGCCGCCCCCTATGACGATCGATGGTTTTCATGATGACCCGACTCAGCTCCACGACCCTCCTGGCGACCCTCGCCGTCGCCGCAGCCGCCAACGCGTCCGCCACCCCGGACCGGATCTACAAGTCCGACGGCTCCATCGTCGACAGCGTCGACGTCATCTCCGAGGCCCTCGATCGTGTGACCTACAAGCCGGAGAAGGGTCGCGGTGAGGAGGAGGTGGAGTCGGAGCTCGTGCTCCGCGTCGAGTTCACCGAGCAGCCCGAGGACGTGGCCGCGGCCGAGGTGGACGCCACCAACGGGGCGCTCCTCGGCGCCATCAGCGGCTTCCAGACCTACCTCGGCGGCCTCGGCGAGCGGGGCGACCGCAAGCACCCCTGGGCAGCCGCGTACTCCCAGTACCGCCTGATCGAGCTCTTCGAGCAGCTGAACACCGAGGAGTCGATCCAGTCGATGGTCGCGGCCGTGGACGAGCTGGTGGCCACCTACCCGGACTCGCGTTACGTGCCCCTGGCCTTCATCAAGAAGATCGAGGCGCAGCTGATCCACGGGGACCGCGCGGGCGCCAAGGCCTCCGCCGCCGCCTTCGGGGCCCTGGTCCTCGAGCGTGACCTCGCCCAGCGCTGGAAGCTCGAGCAGCAGCTGCGTGAGATCCTCTCGGACGAGTCGCTCAACGGCACCGGGCTCGAGTCCGCCCTGGAGCGGATCTCCTCCCAGGCCGCCGTGTTCCCCACCGTCTCCAACCGCGCCGACGTGGCCATCGCCGAGTCCATGCTCGGCCGAGGCGCCTTCGACGAGGCCGAGGCGGCCTTCGAGGGCGTGACCGAGTCGCCCAACGCGGATGATCGGACCCTCGCCGCCGCCTGGTGCGGCCTCGGGGACTGCCTCTACCGGAGGGCCGAGGCCATGGGCGCCGCGGGCAACGCCGAGGGCGCGAGCCCGCTCTTCCAGCGCGCACAGCTGGCCTTCATGCGGGTGGTCGTGCTCTACCCCGCCGAGCTGGCCTACGTGCCCAAGTCGGCCTTCTACGCGGGGCGGTGCATCCAGGAGCTCGGTGGCGAGCTGGCCAAGGACCAGTCCGACCGCCTCTTCAACTTCGTGACGCGGAACTTCCGCGGCTCCCGCTGGGCGGACTCGGCCCGCCAGTTCCGCCGCCGGAACTGATCCCCTCCGAGGAAATTCAGCGCCTCCGGTCACTCGGGGGACCGCGGGCCCTGAGCCCGCCAGTGGCGAGGCCGCTCCCGGATCCCGGGGGCGGCCTCGCCCCATGGGTGGCGGACTCCGTTGGCGCGGGTGGGGATGAGTCGGTCCAGGGAGCGCCGCGGGCCCGGCGCCTCCGTGATTGCGCCGACGGACCTCCGGGGGGGAGTTGTCCACATGGGGGGCCTGCCCGACGCCGGCGGGCGCGCGGTGCTGTCCTGACCCTGGATCCGCGGCCAGGCGGGGGTCGGTTGGACCGACAGCGCCCGCAGGGCGCGCCTGGGCTGTGGGCCACTGGTTCCTTCAGGACAGCGATATGACCCGACCTCTCCAAGACGCTCCTCGCCGCACTCCCTCAGCTCCCCGACTGGAGCCGCCCGCTCCCCCTCGTCGGGCGCCGCACACCAGCGGCCCCGCGCCGCGGGCGGGTCGGGGGCACGGGTCCTCTCCGGAGCGGGGCTGCTGGGCCGAGCTGGTGGCGCTGCGCCCGAAGGTGCTGGCCTTCCTGCGGCGGCGCTGCCGGGACGAGCATCAGGCGGAGGACCTGACCCAGGAGACGCTCCTGCGTGCGGCGCGCCAAGGAGCGCACTTCCACCGCATCGAGCGCCCCCTGTCGTGGGCCCTGCAGGTGGCTGCGAATGTCCACCTCGACCACGCCCGGAAGGACTCCTGGCAGCACCTGAGTCCCCCGGACCACCCGGCGTTCCTCCTGATTCCAGGGACCGAGGTCGTGCCCGGAGAGGTCTCCGAGCCGGACCTCTATCGGGTCGACGGGGAGGAGGTGGAGGGAGAGGACCTCTCCCTGGCCGTGCGGGAGGTCTGGCCGCAGCTCCTCGAGCGCGACCGGGTTGTCCTCTCGGCCTTCTACGCCGAGGGGGGATGTACAGCCTCGGCGGCGGCGGCGTGCGGCGTCCATCGAGACCTCGTCAAGGTCCGACTGTTCCGCGCGCGCCGGCGGCTCCACGCGGCCATCGTCGAGCACCTCGGCAGCCGGGCGCTGGCCCGTTGAGCGAGCTCCCGGAGAGCGGCGCCCGGCGGCGCCCGAGGCGGTGGCTCCTGCGCCACCGCCTCGGGCGGGCCTCCTGGTGGCTGGCCAGCGTGGGCCTCGGGCTCGCCGTGCTCTCGGTGATTCGTCCGCCATCGGGGGCCGCGGCCAGGGGGAGCGCGGTGGATCCTGGGGAGCGGCTTCCCGAGCGATCGGAGCCATGGCGTCAGTGGCGGGAGCGCCTGGCCGGGGCTCACGTCGCGCGCCGGGCGGGCGACGTGAGCGGCGCGCTCGAGCTCTACGACGCGGTGGCGTCCGCCCCGCGCGCTCGAGGACAAGACGCGGAGCACGCCGCCCTGTGGGCCGCGCGGCTCCGGCTCGGTCTCGGGGAGTGCAGCGCGGCGCTCGCGCTTCACTCCCTGGTCCTGGGCTGCGAGGACCCCGCGCTGCTCGCGCGCGCCATGGTCGAGGCCAGGTCACACGCTGCCGGTGCGAGGTGCGCGGAGTGGTCCTCCACCTTGGGTGGTACGGCGGCCCTCGCGCGCAAGAAGTTGAGCGCGCTCGCGGTGCAGGAGACGGGGGAAGGAGCGCGCGCTCGACGCTGGCTTCACGCCTCACGTGAAACCCGCCGCTGATTTTTTTTCCGATGAACGTTCCGGTTTCAGTGGGTTTCCGGCGATGTAACTCTTATCACGTTGATCGAGGACACAAGACGCCCGTGCGTTCGGCGGGGTTCACACCACCCCGACGAGTTCCGCGCACGAGTGAGGAGTGCTCTCAGTCACAGCCACGACATCAAGAGGCGGCTCGTTCCTTCGGGAACGGGCCGCCTTGTCGTTGTACGGCGCAGGTCGCGCCCCGGGGAGCCTGCCGGTGCAGGCTATGCCGGCGCCGGACTACCTGCCGAGGGCGTGGTAGGTGAAGCCCGACTCCTCGAGGGTCGCGCGCGGGAAGATGTTCCTGCCGTCGAAGATGACCGGCTGCTTCAGGCCGCTCTTGAGGGCGTCGAAGTCCGGGCGGCGGAACTCGTTCCACTCCGTGACGATGACCAGGGCGTCCGCGCCCTGAACGGCCTCCATCGGGCTCTCGGCGTACTCGATCTCGTCGCCGAGGTAGTGCTCCCGGGCCTCGTCCATGGCCTCAGGGTCATGGGCGATGACCGTCGCGCCGGCGCCCCGGAGGGCCCTGGAGAGCACGATCGCGGGCGCCTCGCGCATGTCGTCGGTGTTCGGCTTGAACGCGAGGCCCCAGAAGGCGAAGCGGAGCCCGGTGAGGTCCTCACCGAAGTGCTTCACGATCTTCTCGAACATGAGGAGCTTCTGCGTGGCGTTCACGTCCTCCACGGCCTTCAGGATCCTGAAGTCGTAGTCGTTCTTGTCCGCGGTGTGGATGATGGCCTTGACGTCCTTGGGGAAGCAGGAACCCCCGTATCCGATCCCCGCGAAGAGGAAGCGGGAGCCGATCCGGTCGTCGGAGCCGATGCCCTTGCGGACGTTGTCGACGTTGGCGCCCACGCGCTCGCACACGTTGGCGATCTCGTTCATGAAGGAGATGCGCGTGGCGAGCATGGCGTTGGCCGCGTACTTGGTGAGCTCGGCGGAGGCCACGTCCATCGTGAAGATCGGGTTCCCCGTCCGCACGAAGGGCTCGTAGAGCTCCGTCATGATGCGCGCCGCGCGGTCCGTGTCCGCGCCGACCACGACGCGGTCCGGCTTGAGGAAGTCATCGATGGCGGCGCCTTCCTTGAGGAACTCCGGGTTGGAGACCACGTCGAACTCGTGCTTGGCGTGGGGGGCCATGGCGGCCTCCACCTTGCGCGCCGTCCCGACGGGGACCGTGGACTTGTCCACGACCACGGTGTAGCCGGTCATGTGCTTGGCGATGCTCTCCGCGGCGGCGAGCACGTACTTGACGTCGGCGCCGCCGTCCTCGCCCGGGGGCGTCCCCACGGCGATGAAGGCCACCTGGGCGTCCTTCATGCCCTCCGCGTAGTCGGTCGTGAAGTGCAGGCGACCGTCGCGGACGTTGCGCTTGATGAGCTCCTCGAGGCCGGGCTCGAAGATCGGGACGACGCCGTTCCTGAGGCCGTCGATCTTCTTCTCGTCGATGTCGATGCAGGTGACCGTGTTGCCGCTCTCGGCAAAGCAGGTTCCTGCCACGAGCCCGACATAGCCGGATCCGATGACTGCGATACGCATTGGGGAATGGGAGGAGTTGGGGTCGGTGGAGGATGGCAGAGCAGGGCGGCGGTCCGCGGCGGCGGAGGGGCCACCCCGCAGGTGATGATCGGTTTTCGATCTTCGCCCTCTGAACAGGCAGGTTCAGATGCGGCAGAATACCGGGGCCAGCGGCCCCCAGGGGGCCAATAGCACCCTGGAAGAGGGCGATTAACTCAGCTGGTAGAGTGCCTCGCTTACACCGAGGATGTCGGGGGTTCGAGCCCCTCATCGCCCACCAGGTGTCTCCTTTTGCGCATCGGTGGACGCCGCGTCCCGGGGTGGGGCGGGGGTCACTCCTCGAGGAGCATGGCGAGGGCGCGCCCGGCCACGCGGGTGACCGCCAAGAGACCCGCCCGCGGGCCCTCCGTCCGGAAGCGCCGGCCGAGGGCCTCGGCGCTCTCGGGGTGGTGCCGGGTCTTGACGGTGAGGTGCCCGACGGAGTGGTCCCGGAGCAGCGCGCGCACGCGGCGGCGGTCTCCGGGGGCCACGCCTGAGATGCGCCAGCTGCGGGCCATCGGGTGGGCGACCTGACCTCCCGCGATGAGGAAGCCGCCGGGTCCGGGGGCCTCCAGGGGGAGGGCCCCGTGCTCGGCGGCGAAGGCTCCCGCGAGGTCGGCTCGCCACAGGGAGGGGTCGAGCTCCACCAGCCACTGTCCCGGCCGCGCCTCCCGCTCGGGCGAAGGGAGGGCCTGGCGCTCGCCCGCGTACGAGCAGGCCTCACCGCCTGAACGGAGGGAGACGGCCTCCCGGGGTGGTGCCCCGTGGCGCAGCACGCCCGTCCAGGCGCTGAGCTCCTTCATCTCCCCATCCAGGGAGGTCCACGAGAGCGCCAGGGGCAACGGGCCCGCGGGCTCGGAGAGGGTGGCCTCCTCGAGGGAGGGAGGGAGCTTCACGCACGCGCCCGCGAGGCGCCCCGCGGTCTGGAACACGGCACCGAGCGCAGGGCTCCAGCGATCCGCGCGACCCTCCCGTGGACCCGCGGGCCGGCGGTCGGGATCGAACAGGCCGAGCAGGCGTGGAGCGGCTGAGACGAGGAAAGGGGGAAGCACCGCGTTGCCCAGGGCGATGAGGTCACCGGGCCGGCCGTCCGCCGTGCTGCCCGGGCCAGCCTGCCGGGCGCAGGCGAGGTTGGCGGCTGCACAACGGAGCGTCTCCGGATCGATGTCCGTGGCGACCAACTGGTCGAAGCGCTCGGCCAGGGCGAGGAGGTCGGAGCCCACGCCGCAGCACGCGTCCCAGGGCGTCCGCCCCGCTCCGGCCCGCGCGAATCGGTCCGCGCGGTGACGGGCGACGGCGCTCGCCGTGGCCTGCTCGGCGCCCTTGGAGGTGAGGAAGCGCAGGAGCGCCGGGTCGAGGCGCGGGCCGTGGCGCCGGGCGAGCTCGGCCTGGAGGGAGACGAAGCGAGCCACGGCCGGCCCCTTCGCCGCCCGGAGGCGGTCGAGCTCGCCCAGCGAGGGTTTCGCCGCGCCCAGCGCGCCCCAGCGCTCGGCGCACCCCGGCCTCAGGGGCGCCAACTCTCTCCAGACCGCGGCTTCCACCGACCTATTCGAGCGGGTCGCCCCCTCCCTTGGAAGTCAGAACGCGGAAGGCCTGCTCAGCGAACCTCGAACACGTAGGGCGCCGCCGCGTCGGAGATCCCGAAGTCGGTGGGGAGCCGGTGATGAAGGAGGCGAACCTCCAGGCGCTCGGTCCTCGGCTCCGCCCTCAGGGACTGCAGAGGGATCCGCAGCAGCGAGACCGCATCGTCCCAGCGGGGGTCGATGACGAGGCCGTTCGTGGTGAGGAGCCGGTCGCTCTCCCCCAGCGTTGCCCGCTCGAGGCCGAGGGGGTCCAGCACCACCCGCGAGCCATCGGCTCGAACCGCGGTGATGATCGTGTCGAACACCTGGGGCAGGTCGGCGACCGGCTGCTCCGGGCCGGGGGGCGCGAAGCCCGCGACGAACTCGAGGGTCCCCTTGCGCGTGCGGTGGCGGACCTCTGGCGGAGTGAACGTGCCGGCGCGGCGGAGCAGGAGGAGCGGCTTGATCGGCGTGGCGGTCGTCCTCTCCCGGCCCACCGTGACCACGGGCTCATAGGGCGCCAGGAGCGCATTCAGCTCCTCGCGGTAAGCGGGGCTGTCCTCGGGGTCGAGGCCGAGGACGTACTCGGGGAGCTTGCTCCTGGCCTGCTCATCGAGGAGGACGTCGATGCCGTTCAGCCACGGCAGGATGTACTCCGGCTCCTCGGAGAGGGCCGAGGCGAGGTGGGCGCGGGGGGGAGACGGCGACCACGAGGCCGGTGGGTAGCCCGGCAGGGCATCGGTCCGGCCGAGCATGTCCATGACCCTGAAGTTGGCGAGGTAGCCGATGGCGCCGGGCCAGGGGGTGAGCAGCGTCGCGTCCGCCGGAAGGCGGTCCCTCAGGAACCCGCCGATCCTGCGGAGCTTGTTGGTGTCCCGGACCTCCGAGTAGAGGCTAGAGCGCCCGAGGGTGCGGTCCGAGTCCGGCCAGCGGTTCGCGCGGGGGGTGAGGAGGCGCGCCACCACGGTCTGCTCGCCAGCGTTGGGCGACTCGCCGGGGAACCGGTTCACGGCCAGGGATCCGACGCTGGTGGTGAGGATCGAGATCCAGGCCAGGCGCTCCAACGCGGGCCGGTAGGTGTCCAGCGCCATCCGGAGGCCCTCCTGGATGGCGATGAACGCGAACGGCAGCGCGGGCACGAAGCCGAGGTCGAAGGTCAGCGGGCCGCCGCCGCCGAGGACCGTCACGGCGCACCAGGCGACGGCGATGACCAGGGCGCGGCGTCCCACGGGGGACAGCTCCCTCCGGAAGAGGGCGACCAGCGGATAGATGAGCAGGAGGGGGGAGACCGTCGAGACCAGGAAGTCCCTGAGCTGGGCGAGGCCCTGTGCCGCGTCGTCGGGCGCCCAGGTGAAGGTCCGCTTCACGTCATGGAGGAGCGAGGCTCCCGCCCATTCGGCCAGGGCAAGGGCCGCCGCGGCGGGCAGGAAGAAGAGCACCCGTCGCGCCCTCGACGGCGACCCGAACAGCTCGTCGCGCAGCAGCGACTGCACGAACAGGATCGCCACGAGGACGACCGAGGCTGCGCTGGAGACGGCCAGGAGGGCCAGGGAGATCGCCGCCGCGAAGGGGCGGTTCTTCTCGACGGCGACGAAGGCCGTGGTGGCGAGCGCCATCACGATGGGCCACTCGGTCCCGCTCCCGCCTGCGGCGGCGACGGCGCCGCAGGAGACCAGGAGGACCGCCGAGACCACGCTCAGGATCCGCGTCAGGTCGAAGCGGGTGCAGAGCCAGACCGTGGCGAGGACGGAGACGATCCCGGTGACCTGCACCCCGCGGGTGACGGGCAGGTAGAGGCGCTCGAAGACCGAGCTGATGAGGACCAGGAGCGGGGAGGGATAGGACCACAGGCCGCCAACCGTCTCCGCCGTCGCGGGGTCCCGCCACCAGTGGAGGCTGCCCTCGGTCACCAGGTTGCGGGCCAGCCGGAACGCCACGTGCACCGACTCGTACGGCGCTCCGAACGTACCCCCGAGGTCCCGGTGCACCACGAGGACGTGGGTCAGGAGCGCGGCGAAGGCGGAGAGGAGCGCGGTGATGCGGTTCATCGGGTCGTCTCGAAGTGGACGTCCGTCGTCCCTCCGGCGCGGATGACGATATCCGACTGGCGGCGCGCGCGTCCTGCGACCACCGTCACCCGGTAGCGTCCCGGGCGCAGGTCCACGAGGACGAAGCGTCCCTCCGGGTCGGTCCGGGTGGCCCTGAAGTCGTCCGCGCCGAGCACCACGCTGCTGTCCCCAGCGGCCGCCTCCAGCTCGGTCAGCGGTTCGGCGCGGATCAGGGCGCCGCGGACGGGCCGGTCCACCCCGTCATCGCCGACGGCTGGCGCGGTCACCGTGCCCTGGATGGAGCCCGCGAGCGACACCAGACGGACCTCACCGGTGGCGCCGTCCGCCCCGTGGCGGAGGGTGATCACATCGTCCTCCCCGCTGGAGAGCAGGTCCGGCCCATTTCCTCCCCGGTCGTGGGGGGCGAGCAGGATGACCCGGTAGTCGCCCTCCTGGAGCAGCGGCGCCTCGAAGCGTCCCGCGCGGTCCACGGCGACTCGCCTCGGGAAGCCCCCTGCGAGGTCCGAAGGGAGGAGGACGGGCAGGAGGAGCAACTCGTAGTGGGCGTCGGGGTCCGCCTGGGGCCCGAGGTCCACCTCTCCGCGGAGGTCCTGGAGCGCCAGCTCCTCCGGGACGTCGGGCGCCACGATCCGTCGCTCTAGCTTGAGGATGATCGGCGCCGTGGCGGCGGGGTCGAGCTCGACGTCGAAGGCGGTGGCCTGGAGGCCAAGGGCGGTCACGAGGACCCTCTTCGGGCCCGCGTCGAGCTCGGGCAAGGAGAAGGACCCGTCCGACGAGGTCCAGGTCCACGCGGGCCGGGCGCCCTCCCGCAGGGAGACCCCGGCGCCATCCACCGGCGCGCCATCCGGCCCGACCACCTGCCCCGCGAGGGTGTGGTCGCCGAGGGAGAGGTCCACCGGGGGCATCGGGGCACCCGGCGGCGGCTCGGAGAACGGGAAGTCGAGGGGGGGATTGGTGAGCACCGCCGCCGCGAGCACCCCGAGGACCACCGTCAGGGCGGCGAGCGGGATCAGGGAGAGGACATGGGGGCGCCTCAAGACTCACCTCGCCTGGCGCCGAGCAGGGCCTCGCAGAGCTGACGGCACGGCGCGAACTCCTCGAAGAGGTCGGGGTCGAGGCCGCCCCAGAACTCGTCCAGCCCGCGCCAACCGGCCCGCTCGTACCCGAGCAGGCGGACGCCAAGCTGGAGGCGATCGCACGCCTTGATGAAGCGCGCCTCCCGGCTCTCCTGCTCCTGGTACTCCGCGAAGGCCGCGCGCGCGGTGGCGGAGAGGGGGGTCAGGAGCTCGTCGGCGAGGCCCGCCTCGAGGGCGCGCTTCTGCCCGGGCGCGAGCCGGGCTCCCGCGGGGCCGGGGATGTCGCCGCTGCGGGCCTCGGGGGCGTCGTGGAGGACGGCCATGGCGAGCACGCGGCCAAGGTCCAGCGGCAGATCGACGCGGGGAGCGAGGGCGAGGGCCACATGGGCGACGCCCAGCAGGTGTCCGGCCACGGACTCCGCCGGCTGAACACCCCGTAGCACCCAGCCCGTGCGGGGGAGTGCGTCCAGGGGTCCCAGGTCCAGGAGGGCCTCCAGGGTGTCTCCCGGCGTTGGATCGTGCTGGTCGTCGGCGGACATGTCTCGCGGCCGACTTTCTGCCGGTCCTCTCCCCGAGCTTGCGGGGCCTTGCACCTATAATGGTGCGCTATTTCGCCGGGGCCAAACGCGCATTCGCGCCTCCGACCGCGGCCCCTCGATCCGAGCCCATGTTCCTCCACCTCCAGAGCACCATCGACGACGCGCAGCGTGCCGCCGTCGAGGCTGCGGCCCGGGCCCTCGGTCTCCGCCTGGTGGAGCCGGACCCCGTGACCCATCTGGTGGAGCTGAGGCCCGAGGGGGTCCCGGCCCCCGAGCGGGGCAGGGTCGTGGCGGTCTTCACGGCGCTGGCAGGCGTGGTCGAGGTCCTCGATCGGCCGGGCGACCCCCCGATGTGGTCGGCGGCCCGTCGCGTCCCGACGACGGTCGCGGTGGGACGCGCCATCTTCGGTGGCGGTCACGCCTCCGTCATCGCTGGCCCCTGCGCCGTGGAGGACGGGGCCGAGCTGCTGGAGATCGCGCGCGCCGTCGAGGCACGCGGGGCCACCCTGCTCCGCGGCGGGGCCTTCAAGCCCCGCTCCTCGCCCTACTCCTTCCAGGGCCTCGGGGCGCGAGGCCTCGAACACCTCAAGGACGTCCGTGCGGCGACGGGGCTCGGGATCGTGACCGAGGTCCTCGACCCCAGGGACATCGAGGCGGTGCTCGACGCGGCCGACATGGTCCAGGTGGGCGCGCGGAACATGGCCAACTCCTCGCTCCTCAAGGAGCTCGGGACGGTCGACCGCCCGGTGCTCCTCAAGCGCGGGTTCGGGGCGACCGTCGAGGAGTTCCTCGGAGCGGCGGAGTATCTCCTGTGCGGGGGGAACACCCAGGTCGTGCTCTGCGAGCGCGGCATCCGCAGCTTCGACCAGGTGACCCGCAACCTCCTGGATGTGGGCGCCATCGCCCACCTGCGCGCGGCCACGCACCTGCCGGTGATCGCCGATCCGTCCCACGCCGCTGGTCGCTCCGACCTCGTCCGGGCGATCGGGCGCGCGGGGGTGGCCGCCGGCGCGGACGGCCTGATGGTGGAGGTCCATCTCGACCCCTCGGCGGCCCTCTCCGATGGCCAGCAGGCCATCGGCCCCGATGAATTCGAGGCGCTCGTCCAAGACGCGGGCGTCCTGTGTGAGCTGGACGGACGGACCCTCCGGACCGGAGACCAGACGATCCCGCATCCCCCCCTCCCCAAGATCCCGACCCACCTGCGAGGCACCGCGTGAGAACCCCCTACGTCGCTGGCAACTGGAAGATGAACCTGGACCGTCGCGCCGCCCGCGACCTCGCCGTGGCGGTGCGCGAGCACGCCGTGAGCGGCGTGGATGTGGGCCTCTTCCCGGCCATGGTGCACCTGGACGAGGTCACCCGGGCCACGGCGGGGTCGCACGTCAAGGTCGGCGGGCAGAACTGCAGTGACGAGCAGGAGGGCGCATTCACCGGTGAGGTCTCAGCCCGGATGCTGAAGGACATCGGGGCGACCGTCGCCCTGATCGGGCACTCCGAGCGCCGCCACGTGTACGGCGAGTCGGACGAATTCATCGCGCGGAAGGTGCGCCGGGCCCTCGAGGACGGCCTCGAGGTCATGCTCTGCGTGGGCGAGACTATCGAGGAGCGCCGGGATGGGCGCACCGAGGCCGTCTGCCAGGCCCAGCTCACCTCGGGCCTCGAGGGCATCGACGCGGCGGCCCTGGCCCGCGTTTCCGTGGCCTATGAGCCCGTATGGGCCATCGGGACGGGCGAGACCGCCAGCCCGGAGCAGGCTGGCGCCGTGCACTCCTACCTCCGGGGGGTCCTCTCAGGGGCCTTCGGTGAGGACCACGCCGCCGCCATGCGGATCCTCTACGGGGGCAGCGTCAAACCCACCAACGCCGCCGAGCTCATGGCCGTTCCTGACATTGATGGCGCCCTTGTGGGCGGCGCCTCCTTGCGGCCCGAGCTGTTCCTCCCGATCATTGACGCCGCCAGCTGAGGCCCGGCGCCCTACACTCTGCGGACGCCACCAAGGCCCGCCTCCAGAACGATGCTTATCACGCTCCTCTACATCCTCTTTGTCGCTGCGGCGATCATCCTGACCGTCGTCATCCTCCTCCAGGAGGGCAAGGGCGGCGGCTTCGGGGATGCCCTCGGGACGGCCGGCCAGCAGGCCTTCGGCGTCAAGGCCTCGGGAGTGCAGCGCTTCACCGCCTGGGTCGCCTTCGCGTTCCTCGCCTCGGCCGTGCTGATCCACATCCTCAACAACAAGCGTCAGAACACGAGCTCGCTCTCCGAGGCGGCTCCGTACGTCTCCGTCGAGGACGTCAGCGGGTTCGAGCTCCGCTGATCCCCGGCAGGGACGCTCGCCCCGCCCCGGGGCGCAGGCATGACGCTCTTCTCGATGACCGGTTTCGGCGCTGCCCGCGCCGAGCGCACGCTGGCTGACGGCGCGGAGCTGTCGATCTCCGTCGAGATCCGCACGGTCAACCACAAGCACCTCCAGGCCAAGGTGCGCCTGCCGCAGGGCTACGCTGCGCTGGAAGGTGGGGTCGACAAGGCGGTGCGCGCCCGGCTCTCGCGGGGCGCGGTCCAGGTCGGCGTCGAGGTCACTCGCACGGGCGGCCAGCCCTCCTTCAGCGTCGACCTCTCGGCGGTGGAGCGCTACGAGGCGCTCCAGAAGTCCCTGGGCGAGCGGTTCCAGGGGCTGCGGCCCATCGACTCGGTGACCGAGATGCTCGGCCTGCCAGGTGTGCTCGTCCATGATCGCTCGAGGCAGAGCGTCGACCTCGCGGGGGAGGAGGCGCAAGCCGTCCTCGCCGTGGTGGAGGAGGCGCTCGACGCGCTGCTCCAGATGCGGGCGGTGGAGGGGGAGGCCATGGGCGCCGACGTCGCGGGCTCGGGAGAGGAGATCGCCGCGCTGGTGGTCCGCATCTCCGAGCGAATGGCGGGCGCCGCGGCGCGCCACCGGGCTCGCCTCGTCGAGCGCGTGGGGGAGCTCGCCGGGGACAAGGGCCTGGAAGCGGCGGACCTCGCCCGCGAGATCGCGCTGCTCGCGGATCGGCTGGACATCTCGGAGGAGATCACCCGTCTCGAGAGCCACCTCGCCCAGCTCCGCTCGGTGCTCTCCAGCGGCGGCTCGGTGGGCCGGCAGCTCGACTTCCTGGCCCAGGAGTTCTTCCGGGAGGCCAACACCGTGGGCTCGAAGTGCAACGACGCCGACGTCGCGCACCTGGTCGTCGAGCTGAAGACCCACGTGGAGCGCCTGCGGGAGCAGGTCCAGAACATCGAATGACCACCTCCGAACCGAAGGGCTCCGTCCTGCTCATCTCCGGCCCCTCGGGCTGCGGGAAGAGCACGATCTGCAAGCAGCTGCTCGAGGACGACCAGGTGGTGTTCAGCGTCTCGGCGACGACGCGGGCCCCGAGGCCCGGTGAGGTGGACGGGCAGCACTACCACTTCCTCTCCGTGGACGAGTTCAAGGCTCGCATCGAGGGGGGGGACTTCGTGGAGCACGCCGAGGTCCACGGGAACATGTACGGCACCCTCCGTGCGCCGATGCGCGAGGCGATCACGGCGGGCAAGACCTACCTCGTGGAGATCGACGTCCAGGGGGCTCTGCAGCTGAAGGCGCTCCAGGTGGACGGGATCTACGTCTTCGTGGCACCGCCGAGCTTCGAGGTGCTGCGCCAGCGCCTGTCGGGGCGCGGTACCGAGACGCCGGAGGTCCTCGAGCGGCGCCTGAAGAAGGCCGAGGACGAGTATCGAGAGCGGGTGAAGTACGATCACATCGTCGTCAACGACGACCTCGACCGAGCCGTCACCGAGATCCGCAAGATCGTCGGCCTGTCGGCCCCGTCCAACGCTTGAGCCCCACCCAGGGGCTGGAGCCTCCCGGGTTCCTTCCCCCTCACCCCTGACCCCAGAGCGAGATCCAGAGATGGCCAACATCCTCCTGTGCTGCTCCGCCTCGGTCTCGGTCTACAAGGCCTGTGATCTCGCGAGCAAGCTCGCCCAGAAGGGGCACCGCGTCCGGACGGTCCTGACCGAGAACGCCGCGAGGCTCGTCTCGCCGCAGCTCTTTCACGCGGTGACCGGGGAGCCGGCGCACGTGACCGAGTGGGGGGAGGAGCGGCGGGGATCCATGGACCACATCGAGCTCTCACGCTCGGTGGACCTCGTGATCGTCGCCCCGTGCTCCGCGGACCTCGCCGCGCGGCTCGCCCACGGCCTGGCGGGTGACCTGGTGACCACCTCGCTCCTGGCGGTGCCGCCGGCCACTCCGCGTCTGCTCTGCCCCGCCATGAACCCGAACATGCTGGCCCACCCCGCGGTGCAGCGGAACTTCGAGGTGCTCCGTGGGGACGGCTGGACCTTCGTGGAGGCGGAGGAGGGGCACATGGCCTGCGGCGATGAGGGGGCCGGGCGGCTGGCGGAGCCGGCGACCATCGTGGCCGCGGCGGAGCGGGCCCTCGGTCAGGGAGCCTGAACTTGGCCTCTGGACCCCTGCATGTGCTCGTGACCGCGGGGCCCACCCGCGAGCACATCGACCCGGTGCGCTACCTCTCCAACGAGTCCAGCGGCCGGATGGGGTTCGAGATCGCGCGGGCGGCCGCGACCGCCGGGCACCGTGTGACCCTGATCGCGGGTCCCGTCCACCTGGAGACCCCGCCGGGGGTCGAGCGGGTGGACGTGGTGAGCGCCCTCGACATGCTGGCGGCGCTGGAGAAGCACTTCCCCGCCGCTGACGCCCTCTACATGGCGGCCGCGGTGGGGGACTTCCGGCCAGCCGAGCGCCTCGAGGGCAAGTGGAAGAGGAAGGAGGAGGGCGGCGAGGGCGCCGTCCTCGAGCTCGTTGAGAACCCGGACCTCCTGCGCACGGTCGCCCGGGACAAGGGCACCCGCAAGGTGATCGCGTTCGCCCTCGAGACCGCCGATGGGCCCAGGCGCGCGGCCGCCAAGCTGATCCGCAAGAACGCCGATTGGATCGTCCTCAACGGGGCCAGCGCCCTCAACGCTCGGGAGTCGACCGTCACGGTCCTCGACGCCAAGGGGCCGGTCTGGTCGGCCGAGGGGCGGCCCAAGGCGGAGACCGCCGAACGGCTGCTCCGGCTCCTGAGCCTCGGCCCGGAAGAGGGCCCGGAAGAGGGCCCGGAAGAGGGCCAGTAAGAGGGCCAGTAAGAGGGCCAGTAAGCGGGCTCAGAGGAGGGCCCTTGAGCCGCGGGCCCGGCGGGCGATCAGAAGTTGAACTGGATCTGCACGTAGGTGTAGATCGAGTCCCTCCCGTCACCCTGGTTCTTGGCGAACTCCTTGGCGGCGAGATAGGCCCCGCCGAATTCCAGGCGAGCGCCGCCGTTCAGCAGCGGGTGTCGGACCCTCAGCTCCGTGATGTCCGCGAAGTGTCGGCCCGACCCGCCCGTGTCGTCACGGAGGCCCGTCGTGGTCCACGCGTCCGTCTTGGACTCGAGGTAGTACGGCCGCTGGGTCACCCGGACCTGCCAGCCCTCGGCGATGTCGCCGGTCAGGCGGAGGCCCGGGGAGATGATGTTCGCGCGGGTGGCGCCACGGAAGATGCCCGTGGGCCCGAACTCGAAGCGCGGGACGCCGAAGAGGGAGTCGAAGCGGTTGTTGTTCCCGTCGCTCGGGTCGTCGTCGCCTGTCGCGATGTCGAAGAGGCCCTCGACCCTCAGGCCGGGCGCGTTGTCGAAGGCGTAACCGCCGGACACGTGGAGCATGTAGGCGCTGTGGTCCAGGTCGGTCGTGTCGCTGGCGCTCTTGGTGCTGCGCGACTCTCCGAACTGGTAGGCGTACTCGATCTCCCAGAACGGCTCTCCGGCCACCGTGGGCCGGTACCAGCGGCTCCCGAAGGTGTGCAGCTTGCGGTCCGCCACCGCGAGGTTGAACACGTCCGCACGGTCGAGCCCGTAGTAGTAGAGCTCCGCGTTGACGTTCTCGATGACGTCCTTGTGGGAGCCAAAGAGCCCCCAGAAGCTGTTGTCCGCGAGCTCCTTGTCGAACTTGATCTCGTTGTTCCTGAGCGCCTCCTGGTCACCGGTGCCGGGCAGCCGGATCGTGGGGCTGGTGAAGAAGGCCTCGACGGCGCTGCCCGCGGTGTCCTCCCAGCGGGCGTTCGCCCCGAGGAAGGAGTTGATCGTGTTCCGGTAGCGGTTCCGGGCCACGAAGCGGCGGCTGCCCATGTCCATGGTCTGTCGACCCAGCTTGACCCTCGTCGTGTCGCCGCCCGCGAACACGTCGCTGAAGTCGGCCCTGACGTAGGCCTGGAGGAGCTCGACGGCGTTGATCTGACCGGTCGAGAGGATCTCGTCGCTGGGGTAGCCATAGGCTCGGGAGTCCTCCAGTTCGGTGGTCAGCGACAGGTACTCATCCTGGAGGGTGATCGCGAGCAGCGTACGGAGGACGACGATCTGTCCGGGGCCATTGCGCAGGACGCCCCCGATCTTCTTGAAGCGCTCGCTGAGGTGCTCGTAGCGGGCGCGGAACTGACCGCTCACCCGGAGCCAATCGGGCGCCCCTAGCGCGTCCTGGAGCTTCCACGGGCCCTTCTTGGCGGGGGGGACCTCGGCGGGCTTCAGTTCCTCGTCGGAAGCGACGACAAGGCTCTCCTCGAGCGCGGGCGGCGCCGTGGTCTCCTGGGAAATGGCAATGGAGGGGACCAGGAGCGGGGCCGTTGTGAGGAGCGACAGGAGCATGTAGGGCCGAGAGGTCGGGGGCGTGGGGGGCAGAAGGATCGGGCTTGGGCGCCCATTGAAGGGCCACCATCGTTGAACCCGGTTCCCAGGAACGCAACGATGGAGGGTAGTTCGTCTCCTTGAGGGGGGAGACGCGCGGAGAAGTCGAGTTGGCGCGAAAGAAGACAAAGAAGAAGGGAGCCCGAGGGGCTGATCGAGGCCGCTGGCGACAGCTTGCGGCCAGCCTCGTCATGGGCGAGCCCCTGGACGACGAGTCGTCCGCGCGAATCCGCGAGCTCGGTGGTCTGGCGCTTGTCGGAACGTCCATCTGGATGCTGCTCTCCATGGTGACGTTCAGCACTCCGCTGGCCGCGGCCCCGGAGGGCGCCAACCTGGGCGGGCGCCTCGGGCACTTCGTCGCCAACGGCGCCTTCTGTGCCATCGGGCTCTCTGGCTACCTGCTGGCGATCCTGGGCATCTTCTGGGGCGCGATCGTGGTCGCGCGCCGCGAGATCCGGATGCCGATGCTGCGCTTCCTCGGCGTGGTCTGCTTCGTCCTCTCGACCGCCTTTGTGCTCGATCTGGGGTTCGGGACGGACCTTGAGACCCGGGAGGCCTTCCTGGCCACCCAGGACGAGCTCAGCCAGGCGGGCGGGGACGCGGTGATGTCCAGGCTGTCGCCCGACCTGCCCTACGGTCCGGGCGGCTGGCTCGCCTTCGTGTCCAACGGCGGCCTGGTCGATCGCTTCGGACAGCTTGGCCTGTGGGTCGTGCTGCTCACGATGGCCGTGATCTCCGCCCTCCTCGCCACGGAGATGGCGTTCTACACGGCCATCACCGCCTTCGGGGAGTGGCTCGAGGATCGGCGCGAGCGCATGGGGGAGCACACCTTCCCCGCGGTGGCTGGCTGGACCAAGAGACTCCTCCTCGGGATCTGGGACTTCCTCCGGGGCGCGGACCTGGCCCCAGGCTCTGGCAAGGGCGGGAAGAAGGGCGGCAAGGCTGGCACCAGCCGGTCCAAGCGCAAGAGCACCCCCAAGCCCAAGAGCGATCCCCTCCCCGACCTCGACGCCCTCGATGACGTGGAGGACATCGAAGATGAGGAGGAAGAGGAGGAGTACGAGTACGAGTACGTCGACGAGGACGGGAACCCCGTGGACCCCGACGAGCTCGAAGAGGGTGAGTGGGACGAGGAGGAGTGGGAAGAAGAGGAGATCGAGGAGGAGGAGCCGGAGGTCATCCAGCCCGCCGCCAAGAAGAGCCGCTCCCGTTCCAAGAAGAAGGCGGCCGCCGAGGCTGAGCCCGAGCCGGAACTCGACTTCGATGAGGCGGAGGTCTCCGCCAAGGCGAAGCGCGCCGCTGCGGCCGCGGCGAAGCGCGCCTCGACCATCAGTCAGCCCATCTACGAGCCCCCGACCCCGCCCCCTGGTCCCTGGGAGCTGCCCTCCTTCGAGCTGCTCGAGGCCCCCAGCGGCGGCGCCCGGGTGGACAAGGACTTCCTCGAGAACAGCGCGCAGAACCTCGAGAACGCCCTCCGGAGCTTCCGGGTGGACGCCGAGGTGGTCGGCGCTCAGGTCGGCCCCGCGGTGACCATGTTCGAGCTGACGGTCACCCAGGGCACGCGCATGAACAAGGTGACGGCCCTCGCCCAGGAGATCGCGGCCACCCTGCGCGCGCGCAGCGTCCGGATCATCGCGCCGATCCCCGGCAAGAGCACCATCGGCGTGGAGGTCCCCAACAAGGACCGGCGGACCGTCCGGATCTCCGAGCTGGTCACCCAGGAGGCGTACGACAACGACGTCATGGCGCTGCCGCTGTTCCTCGGCATGGACGCCGAGGGCAAGTCCATCGTGGAGGACCTCGCGCGCGCGCCGCACATGCTGATCGCGGGCACCACGGGCTCGGGTAAGTCCGTGTGCATCAACACGATCATCGCGAGCATCATGCTCACACGCTCGCCCCACGACGTGAAGCTGATCCTGATCGACCCGAAGATGGTCGAGCTCTCGATCTTCCAGAACATCCCGCACCTGGAGCTCCCCGTCGTCACCGACATGAAGCAGGCGACCAACGTCTTGCTCTGGGCGGTCGAGAAGATGGAGAGCCGCTACGAGCTCTTCAACAACGCCGGCGTCAAGAACATCAAGGCGTTCAACAAGCTCGGCGAGGACAAGCTGAGGGAGCGCCTCGGGGACGACTTCAACGAGGAGTACACCCCGCGTCACGTGCCCTACATCGTGTTCGTCATCGACGAGATGGCGGACCTGATGATGCAGTCGAAGAAGGAGGCGGAGCAGGCCATCGCGCGCCTCGCCCAGAAGGCGCGGGCCGTGGGTATCCACGTGATCGTCGCCACCCAGCGCCCGAGCACCGACGTGATCACGGGCCTGATCAAGGGCAACCTGCCCACGCGAATCGCCTTCCAGGTGGCGTCGAAGATCGACAGCCGCGTGATCCTCGACCAGATGGGGGCGGAGAAGCTCCTCGGTCAGGGCGACATGCTCTACACGCCGCCCCAGTCGAGCCAGCTCGTCCGGGTGCAGGGCGCCCTCGTGGAGGACCACGAGCTCCAGGCCCTCGTGGACCACGTCTGTGAGAAGGCCGCCCCGAACTTCGACCAGCAGCTCGTCCAGACCGCCACCGGCACGGCGCCCCCGGGCTCCGTGAACCAGGGGGGCGAGAAGGCCGATGAGATGTTCAACGAGGCCGTTTCTGTCGTCCTCAAGTACCGTCGAGGCTCCGCCAGCCTCCTCCAGAGGGCGCTGGGCATCGGGTACACCCGGGCCTCGCGGCTGATCGATCAGATGAGCGATGCCGGGATCCTCGGCCCCCACATGGGGTCGAAGGCCCGGGAGATCTTCATGACCCTCGAGGACTGGGAGGAGAACCAGGCCAACCTGGACAAGGCTTGATGAGCCAACCGACCCATGAAGGAAGATCCTCGTAAGCGCGGCGCGGCACGGGTTCCCTCCAGGGGACCCGAGCTCCTCGGCGGCGCCCTGTTCCTCGCGGGCTGCCTGCCGGCAGTCGCGCTCCTCAAGGCCCTCCGTGATGGCACGGACCTGACGTCGGACGGCCTGGGTGGAACGGCCGCCCTCGCCGCTCGGATCGCGGCCTGGGTCGGGCCCTGGCCCGGCCTGATGATGGCCGGCGCCATCGCAGGCTTCGGAGCCATGGCGGTCCTGGGCGCGATCCGTACTGACCTCCTGCGCCGGGTGGTCGGGGTCGGGGTCTGCGGCCTCGGCGTCGCCCTCATCTCCAGCGCCCTGGCCGCGGGCTCGGGCGGACGGATCGGGGACGGAACCGGCGCCCGCCTGGCGGAGGCGGTGGGGCCCTGGGCCGGGATCCTCGCGGGGCTCGGCGTGGTGGTGGTGGCCCTCTGGCTGGCGTTCGCCCGGACGCCCAAGACCGGCTCGAGGACCCTCGCGGTCTCGCTGGACGGGCCCGAGCTCCGTCGCGCCAGCGCGGCGCGGCCTGGCCCGGACGTGAAGGAGATCGACGCCCCGCGCCGGAAGCGGCGACGCAAGAACCCGGCGGCCGAGACGACCGGCAGCACCCCGGCGGCGAAGATCCACCAGCACGAGCTCCCCCAGCCCGAGGCGGCAGAGCCCGAGGCGGTGGAGTCCGGCGCGATGGAGTCCGACGCGACGGAGTCCAACGCGACGGAGCCCGAAGCGGTCGCGACCCCGCAGCCGCCTGCGCCTCGCGTGGCCGAGCCTGCCGAGGCGGAGGCCTCCCAGGAAGAGCCCGCTCGGACGAGCATGCCCGGGCTGGACCGCGAGCCCGATCCGGTGGTGGACGGGCCCTCATCGGGCGCGCAGGAGGGGGGACTCTCCCTCACGGCGATCACGGGCTGGTTCGGCGGCCTGGCCGCCTCGATCGGGGCCCGGTGGGGCCGCAAGAGGCCTCGCGTCGCCATGCCGACGCCGCGCAAGAGCGAGCCCAAGACCCTCGGCGATGCCCTCGTGCGGGGTGAGGCGGAGGGGGTCTCCCACGACGAGGCCGCCGCGCTCGCCCCCGACGGTGACACCCTCGCGTACATGGAGGAGGTCTGGCGCAAGGCGTCGGAGAGCCTCGAGCAGGTGGAACCCGTCCCCCCGTCCCCCTACCCCGAGGACCCGCGGCTGAAGGGAGAGATTCCGCCCGGGACCACGCCCCTCGGCGGATCGGGCGCCAGTTCACCGGAGGCTGCCGCGGTGGCGCCCCCCGCCCGCGAGCCTGCCCCTGCCGCAGGCCCCCACGCGGAGGTCGCCCCCTTCGACCTGATGGACGACGAGGAGCATGGGCCCGCGGGGTCGGAGGGGCTGCTTCCCCCGGCGTCCACCAGCTTCGACCCGCCGGTATCCGAGGGGGCCACCCTCGATCTCCCCGGGGGGGTCGCTCCCATCCGTCCGGAGGACGTGGAGGGGATTGCCCTGCCGCGTCCCCCTGCCTCCTGGGAGGCGGGCTTCGAGGACGAGAGCCCGTCGGACTCCGACGGGACCTGGACCCGTGGCGAGACCTCGGCGGCTGGAGACTCTCTGGAGGCCGAGGAGCAGGCGGCTGAGGCCGAGGAAGAGCCGCCGGTGGAGGCCGAGGCAGGCGCTCTCGAGGTCGAGGTCACCGACGAGGCGACGGAGGCCGAGACCGACGACGAAGAGGAGACCCCCGCGGAGGTGGCTTCCTCGGACGACGAGGTCGACGAGGAGGAGCCTGGGGAGGAAGAGGGCGAAGAAGAGGTCGAGTACGAGTACGTCGACGAGGACGGCAACCCGATCGACATCTCCTCCCTCGAGGACGGCGACTACGAGCTCGTCGATGAAGACGAGTACGAGGAGGTCGAAGAAGAGGACGACGCCGAGTACGAGGAGGCCGATGAGGAAGAGGCCGCCGAATACGAGGAGGAGGACGAAGACGAGGAGGAGGATGAGGAGGACGGTCCCGACGCGTCCTTCGACGATGGGGAGGAGTACGAGGAGGCGGATGAGGACGAGGAGCCCGTGGTCCTCGAGCCCCAGTCCCCGCCCCCCCTGGCCTCATCCCAGTCCGAGCGCCTCCTCAACGCAGGTCGAGTCCTGGTCCGTCAGGGCCGGGTCGCCGTTTCCGTTCTCCAGCAGGAGCTGGACATGGAGTTCGACGAGGCCTGCGAGCTTCTTGACCAGCTTCAGGCGGAGGGGCTGATCGGCCCGTACAAGGGGGGGAAGAAGCGTGATATCCTCCTGAGCGAGGAGGAGTGGGAGGACCACTTCGCCCGCTCCTGATCTGACCTCTGCTCCCCTTGACAGTCCGTCCCGCCGACCGAGTGGCCCTGATTCACCTCGGGTGCGCCAGGAATCTGATCGACTCCGAGCTGATCCTCGGGCGGATGGCGGAAGAAGGGCTGGTCGTCACGGGTGACCCTTCCGAGGCCCACACGGTGGTCCTGAACACTTGCTCCTTCATCGGGCCGGCGAGGGAGGAGAGCCACGGAGCGATCCGCGACCTGGTGGAGCGCAAGCAGGCCGGGGACCTGGGCGCCGTGGTCGTCGCCGGCTGCCTGGTCCAGCGCTACCGCCGGACCCTCGAGCGCCAGTACCCGGACGTGGACATGTTCGCGGAGATCAGCGACTACCGCGCGCTCGCCCGGAACATCCGGAACCTCTCGGAGGGGGAGAAGCACCAGCGCTACCTCGAGGGGCCCGGGCTCCGCGAGCCGCGGCGTGAGGGGGCTCGCCTGCTCGCCACGCCAGGGAGCTATGCCTACCTGCGGATCTCCCACGGCTGCGACCACACCTGCTCGTTCTGTGCCATTCCCTCCATCCGCGGGCCCCACCGGTCGAAGCGCCCCTCCGCCGTCCTCGAGGAGGCGGAGGAGCTGATCGCAGCGGGCGTCAAGGAGCTCGTCCTCGTGGCGGAGGACTCCACCGCCTGGGGGCGGGACCTGGGGACAGAGCTGCCAGCGCTCGTGGAGTCCCTCGCGGACCTCGACGGCGACGCCCGCCTGAGGGTCATGTACGCCTATCCCAACCGGTTCCCGTGGGACCTCGCCCCGCTGCTCGCGGAGCACCCCAAGGTCCTCCCCTACCTGGACATCCCGGTGCAGCACGCGGCGACGCCTGTGCTGCGGGCCATGCGCCGGGCGGGCAGCGGCGATCAGGTCCGCAGGACGCTGGATCGGCTGCGCACCGAGGTCCCTGATCTGACCCTGCGGACCACGGTCCTGCTCGGCTTCCCGGGGGAGACCGACCAGGACGCGGAGGAGGTCGTCGACCTCGTCCGGGAGTTCGGGCTGTCCCGGGTCGGCGCCTTCACGTACTCCCCCGAGGAGGGGACGCCGGGCTTCGATCTGGACGGTAGCGTCCCCGAGGACGTGGCCATGGCGCGCCGGGACGCGGTGCTCGCCGAGCGGGACGCGCAGCTGGCCCGGACCCAGACCGGGGCGATCGGCACGGAGGTGGAGGTCCTCGTGGACGAGCCCCCCGACCCGGACGGCGGGGTCATCGTCGGCCGCTCGCTCCATGACGCCCCCGAGGTGGACATGGTCACCTTCGCCGAGGCGCCCGAGGCTGCCGTGGGCGACAGGATCCGCGTGCGCATCGAGGCCACGGACGAGGAGCACAACTGGATCGCCACCCAGGTGGACGGAGACCGAGCATGACCGCAGCGGACCGCGACGGCGTCTTCGCCCACTGGCCCAACCGGATCACGATGATCCGCTTCGCCGGCTCCCTGGTTCTCTTCGCCATCTTCGCCATATGGGGTGACGTGGACGCCGCGGCCATCGAGCAGGACCGCGCGCCCTTCTTCGTCGCCTTCTGGCTCTTCGTCGTGGTCGCCGCCACCGATTACCTCGACGGCTACCTCGCGCGGAGGGATCAGATCATCACCGCCTTCGGGCGGATCGCGGACCCCTTCACGGACAAGGTGCTGATCCTCGGCTCCATGGTCTACCTGTGCGTCATGCCCTGGTCCGCCGACCGGCTCCCGGCGACCTACGTCGTGGTGATCCTCGCCCGGGAGTTCCTCGTCACGGGCCTGCGCGGCTACATCGAGAGCCTGGGGCGTGAGTTCCCCGCGGACGGGTTCGGCAAGATCAAGATGATCGTGCAGAGCATCGCGGTGGGCGGCCTCATCTGGCTGGAGGCCTTCCCCTGGCCGGACGCCTGGTTCAGCTTCTGGGACGTGTTCGTTCGCGGCCTCGTGCTGCTCACGCTCGTGACCACCATCGGCTCCGGCGTCACCTATTGCCTGCGCACCCGGGACATCCTCCGGGAGGTCGACGCTTGAGCGCAGAGGGCACCCGCTGGACCCCGAAGGCGGTCGCCTGCATGGGCGTGTCCACCTTCGGCGGGCTCGGCCTCGCACCGGTGGCACCGGGTACCTTCGGGACCCTCGGCGGCGTGCTGGTGGCCTGGCTGCTTTCCGGGACGCCGAACTTCCTGCTGTCGGTCCTGGTGGCAGCGCTCGCCTTCTACGTCCTCGGCCGCGCCGTGGCGCCCTGGGCCGAGGCGCACGCGGGCAAGGACCCCGGCTTCTTCGTGGTGGACGAGGTGATCGGCTACCTGGTCACGGTGGCGTGGGTGGGCGCCCCGACGCCCCTGGCGCTCTTCGTGGCGTTCGTGGTCTTCCGCTTCTTCGACATCGCCAAGCCGCCGCCCGTGAAGCGCTTCGAGCGCATCCCCGGGGGGGACGGGATCCTCCTCGACGATGTGGTCGCGGGTGTCTATGGCCTCGCGGTCATGGCGCTGCTTCGCACCTTCCTCCTGGAGCCTGGGGCGTGGAGCCTCGGCGCCGGAGAGGAGCTCACCGGGGCCCTCGGCGCGCTCGGCGCCCCGCTGTTCTGATGGCGCCCCCTCGTGAGGAGACGGGGCGGGAGCGCGGCGCCTCCCGCGGCATCGGGCTGAGGATCGCGCCGCGCTTCGTGGTCGCCATCATGATCCCGCTGACGCTGGTGTTGGTGGTGTTCTCCTACCTCCTGCTGGAGGCCACGGGCGAGATCCTGGGCACCGCGGTCGAGGACGCCCGCGACGAGGCGGCGGTGGCGCTGGCCGAGCATCAGGACGGGGACCTCCCCTTCACCCAGACGGACAGCAGCGCGGTGCGGGTCGCGCCAGGCATCCTCCGGGGCCGGGTGACCTTCACCTCCGAGAATCGAGGCGGCGAGGACGGCTACGCCTACTTCCGCGAGTCGCAGACGGAGAACCGGATCGTGGGTGTCACCGCGGCGGCGTCGGTGGACGACGACCCGCTCGCCAAGCTCTACGGCCTCGTCATCGCGCTCACGATGATCGTGCTGATGGTCGCCGCGGCGGTGGCGGTGGGCGTGGCCAACCGTGTGAGTCGGCCGATCACCTCGCTCGTGGACGACGTGAGGTCGATCGCCAACGGGAACCTCAACCACCGGGTGCGGGCCCACGGGGGCGGCGAGGTGGCGCTGCTGGCCGGCGCCATGGACCGCATGACCGAGTCCCTGCGCGAGGCCCGGGACGCCGAGGTGGAGCTCTCCGTGAGGGAGCGCGAGCGCGAGGTGGCCCTCGAGGTCCAGGAGGCGCTCCGCCCCACGGACATCCCCGTTCCCGACGGATACGACGTGGCCTCGGAGCACGTCGGTTCGGCCGAGCCGGGCGGAGACTTCCACGACTTCGTCGAGGCGGAAGACGGCCGCCTCGTCTTCTTCGCCTGCGACGTGAGCGGCGCTGGCGTGCCGGGCGCCCTCGTGGGTGCCATGGCGCGGGCCTATCTCAAGACCGCCTTTCGGAAGGGCGGGGCGCTGGAGGATGTCCTCAAGGGCGTGAACCGGATCCTCGCCGGCGAGGTCCGCAGGGGCATGTTCGTGACCGTCCTCGCCGCGGCCCTGGACCACGAACGCCATGAGCTGGAGGTGGTCTCCGCCGGCCACAAGCTCCCGCTCGTTCACTGGTCCAGGGAGGAGAACGTCATCCGGGCCATTCAGCCCGACGGCATCGCCCTCGGGTTCGACCGCGGCCCGGTCTTCGATCGGAGCATTTCCGCGCGTCAGGTCCCCCTGGCTCCGGGGGACCGCGTGGCGCTGGCGGGCACGGGCGCGGTCCGGGTGGCCTCCCTCGAGGGGGAGGAGATCGGGGAGAAGCGCTTCTACAAGCTCTTCCTTCGCAACGCGGAGGACGACACGGAGGTAGCGCTGGATGGGATCCTGACCGCGCTCGAGGCCTTCGCCGACGAGGAGCCGTTCCCGGCGGATGTGTCCATCATCGTGCTGGGTCGGGACCCCGAAGGCGCCGCCTGAGGCACGCCCCCGGGGGAATCACCCGGGGGGCCCGGGAGCCGGGGGAGCGGAGGGTGCGGCGCCGGAGGGCCGGGGGTATCGTCAGGGCCGCGCGGTGCAGGATGGGTCGAGGAAGGAGCAGGAGTAACGGACTGGGGGCGACGAAGAAGGTGGAAGGCCTCTTCGGGCCCGAGCTCGTGCGTGAGCCCGAGCGCCGCCAGGCGCCCGCGCGGCCCGCGTCTCCAGCGGCCACCGCGAACCTCTTCGTGGAGGTGGCCCTCAACCGGCCCATGCGGCGCGAGTACACCTACGCGGTCCCCGCCGAGCTCGAGGAGCGGGTCGAGGCTGGCGTACGAGTGGTCGTGTCCTTCTCCGGCCGCCGTGAGATCGCGGTGGTGGTCTCCACCCAGGGGTCCACCGACGTCCCGGCGGGCCGCCTCAAGCCCATCGCCGAGGTCCTCGACGCCGAGCCGGTCCTCGACGAGCACCTGCTCGACCTCACCCGCTGGATGGCGGACTACTACGCGTGCTCGTGGGGCGAGGCGCTGGCGGCGGTGCTCCCCGCCGCGCTCAAGCGCGAGGGGGGTCGCCGGACGGTGGTGGTGGTGGCCCCGGCCGAAGGCGTGGACGAGACGCGGCTGGCCGAGCTGGAGGGCGCGGCGAACGCCAAGCAGCACCGGGTGCTGCGGACCCTCCTGGAGGCGCGCGGGCCGATCGCGCGGGTCGACATCATCAAGAAGCTCAACGTCACCGATGCTCCGATCCGGACGCTGGTGAAGAAGGGGCTCGCGGTGCTCGAGCACGTGGTCGCGGCCCCCGATGATCTCCTCTCCGGCGAGCGCGAGGCCCGGCCACGCCACGCCCAGCTCACCGAGGACCAGGGCGCCGCGGTGGAGCGGCTCACGGAGGCGCTGGACGAGGCGCGCTTCTGCCCCGCGCTGCTCCACGGCGTCACGGGGAGCGGCAAGACGGAGGTGTACCTGCGGCTGATCGAGGCCGCGCTGGAGCGGGGCAAGGGGGCCATCGTGCTGGTGCCGGAGATCGCTCTCACCCCCCAGACCGTCGGCTGGTTCCTGGACCGCTTCGGCGCCGTGGCGGTCCTGCACAGCGGCATGACCGACGTGCAGCGGCTCGACATGTGGCAGCGGGTCCGGCGCGGTGAGGCGCGCGTGGTCGTGGGGGCGCGGTCCGCCATCTTCGCCCCGGTGAAGGACCTCGGCGTGATCGTCGTGGATGAGGAGCACGAGCCCTCCTACAAGCAGGGCAGCGTGCCCCGCTATCATGCCCGCGACGTCGCCGTGCTGCGCGCCAAGCACGCGGGGGCGGTCTGCGTGCTCGGGAGCGCCACCCCCTCGCTGGAGAGCTGGCGCAACGCCAGCCAGGGCCGGTACGAGCTCCTGCAGCTGCGAGCCCGCGCCACCGGTCGCCCCCTACCGGAGGTGGAGGTGGTCGACATGCGCGGGGAGCGAGACGAGCGCGGCAAGCCGCGGCTCTTCTCGCGCCGGCTGGAGCAGCTCCTCCGGGAGACCATCGGCCGCTCGGAGCAGGTCATCCTCTTCATCAACCGTCGCGGTTTCGCGCCGGTCCTCTGGTGTCAGGAGTGCGGCGAGACCCTGCGCTGTGAGGACTGCGACGTGGCCATGACCTGGCACAAGCGGCTCGAGCGCATGGTGTGCCACTCCTGTTGCCAGGAGATCGAGGTGCCGCGGGCCTGCCCGGCGTGCACCGCCCCGGCCCTGCGCTTCCTCGGGGCGGGGTCCCAGCGGGTGGAGGAGATCCTCCGCCTGGTGTGTCCCCACGCGAAGGTGGGTCGCATGGACTCGGACACCATGATGCGCCGGGAGGACTACGAGGAGACCCTGTCGGCCTTCGGACGTGGGGAGCTCGACGTGCTCGTCGGCACGCAGATGATCGCCAAGGGGCTCGACTTCCCGAAGGTCACCCTGGTGGGGATCGTGTCGGCCGACGCCTCCCTGCACCAGCCGGACTTCCGCGCGGCGGAGCGCACCTATCAGCTGGTGAGCCAGGTCTCGGGGCGCGCCGGTCGGGCAGACCTGCCCGGGCACATCGTGGTCCAGACCACCTCGGTGGAGGAGCCGTCGATCCGGCACGCCGCCCGGCACGACTTCGAGTCCTTCGCCCTGGAGGAGGATCGGGCGCGCTCCGAGCTGGGGTACCCGCCCTACCGCCGGCTCCTGCGGGTCGTGTGGGAGGACGAGGAGGAGGGCCGGGTCAAGGACGCGGCCGCGCGTGCCGCGACGATCCTCCGCGAGGCCCTCGGGGAGCACAAGGTGGACGTGCTCGGCCCGGCGCCCGCGCCCATGGCGCTCCTGCGCGGCCGGCACCGCTGGCACCTCCTCCTGAAGGCGCCCCTTTCGGGCCAGGGCATGTCGAGGGCGCGGGCGATCCTCGCCGACCTTCAGACCCAGCGGCCGCGCATGGCCATCGACGTGGACCCCGCCTCGATGATGTGAGACCGCTCCGGGGCCCGGCGCCCTCAGGAGCTACAGGACAGCATCGAGCACCCGGCGCGGTGGCGGGCCCACTCGGGCCGCCGGGCCGCGTACTCGTCCCGACCGGGCTGGTCCTCGTACGGCCGCCGGAGGACCTCGAGGAGTTCGGCGACCCCCTCGGGGTCGCCCTTCGCCGCGCGGTCGATGGCGAGCTGCGCGAGGTAGTTCCGAAGGACGTAGCGGGGGTTCGCGCCGTCCATGTGGGCCCGCCGCGGACCGTCCTCGACGCCGAGGGCTGCCATCCGATCCCGATACGACGTGATCCAGGCCTCCAACGCCGCCCGGGTCTCCGGCTCGAACCCATCGCCATAGGCGGCAGCGGCGAGCGCGCCGACGGGGTCGCCCGTCAGCGGGCGAGCGAGCTCCCGGAAGAAGATGGTCATGTCCGTCTCCTGCAGCTCGAGGATCCGGAAGAGCTCGACGGCGAGGGGCCCGTCTCGCTCCTCCTCGAACTCCGGCAGACCCAGCTTTGCGGCGAGCATGCCCGTCCAAGCCTCGGTGTACACGGACTGGAAGCTGTCGACAGCGTCCTGGAGCGCCTCGACGTCGCCGGCGAGGGGGACCACGGCGCTCGCGAAGCGCGTCAGGTTCCAGTGGGCGATCTGGTGCTGGTGTCCGAACCGGTACCGCTTGCCCTGGGCGTCGGTGGTGTTCGGGGTCCAGCCCGGGTCATAGCCCTCGAGCCAGCCGTAGGGGCCGTAGTCGATGGTCTCGCCGAGGATCGACATGTTGTCGGTGTTCATGACCCCGTGGACGAAGCCCACTCGCATCCAGTGGGCGACCATGACGGCGGTCCGCCTGACGACCTCACGGACCCAGGCGACGTAGATCTCGGCGGGGATTGGAGCCCCCGACGGCGGCGCGCCCAGCTCAGGAAACGAGGTGCGGATGACGTGGTCCGCGAGGTCGCGCAGCAGGGCCTCGTCGCCCCGAGACGCGGGGAGCTCGAAGCTCCCGAAGCGGACGAAGGAGCGCGACACCCGGCAGACGATCGCGCCCGGCTCCAGCTTCGCGTTCCCGTCGTAGAACATGTCCCGCATCACCTGGTCCCCGGTGGTGACCAGGCTGAGGGCGCGGGTGGTGGGGACGCCGAGGTGGTGCATGGCCTCGCTGCAGAGGAACTCGCGCACGGAGGAGCGCAGCACCGCGAGGCCGTCCGCCCGGCGGGAGTACGGCGTCATGCCGGCACCCTTCAGCTGGAGCGTCCAGCCCTCGCCCTCCGGGCCACGGACCTCGCCGAGGTTGATCGCGCGCCCGTCCCCGAGCTGACCCGCCCAGTGGCCGAACTGATGCCCCCCATAGGCCATCGCGAACGGGTCCATCCCGGGGACCAAGGCGTTGCCGCCGAACACCCGGGCGAACTCCTCGCTCCCGAGCTCCGCGGGGTCCAGCCCGATGAGGGCCGCGCACTCGGGCGAACCCGCCACGAGGCCGGGGGCAGCGACGGCGGTGGGGGAGACCCTGGAGTACAGGGCGCCCGTGACCTCACGGGGGCGCGTCGTGGTCTCGGGGTCCGCGGGGAGGTCGCGGGTGAACCGGTTGATGAAGTCGAGGTCGAGGAGGCTCTTCACGGTGATCGGGGCGCTGGGCCCGCCCATTCGTAGGTCAATTCGTGGCCGGGTGTCGCTCTGGAGCGCGGAATCGCTCGCGGGCCGACGGCTGTGCTTCGCGGCGGGCGGCGATGGCGCCACGAAGAAGCCCCGGTGCGTCCGAGGGGGACGCCGACCGGGGCTCGCCTGGGTCTGCTCCGTGGCCCGTCAGGTCAGGTGACGCGCATCCACAGCTTGCGGCAGAAGGTCGAGACGTTCGACTTGTCCCGGGAGATCATGCCGTCCGACTCGGAGGTCACGCTCGTCTCCGAGGAGGGGATCCCGTCCGGTCCGGAGACCGTGATGACGATCTTCGAGGTCCCGCCGAGGAAGCCGTTGGCCTTGGTGACGTGCACCGTGCAGCTGGCCTCGTCACAGGACTCGACCTCCCACCCGGGCATGTCCTCGAGCAGCTCGGTCACGGTGCCGAAGACCCCGCCCTTGCTGGTGGGGACCGCCACGGGGCGCAGCCACTTGTCCGAGGCGTCGTTGCTGGTCGCGAAGCGGCCCATGGAACAGATCCTGCGGAGGGCTCAGCCCTCGAGCTTCGTCACGTGACGGCTGAGCTGGGACTTGGTCCGCGCCGCCGCGTTGTCATGGATGATGTTCTTCTTGGCGGCCTTGTCGACGCGCTTGAACGCCTCGCTCATGCCGGCCTTCGCCTCGTCGGCGGAGTCGGCCTGGAGGACCTTCTTCACGGCCGAACGCATGGAGGTACGGACGGTCTTGTTGGCCACGCGACGGGCGTCGTCGGTGACCATGCGCTTCTTTGCTTGCTTGGTGTTGGGCATCTGATTTCGGTGGGCGCCAGCTGGCGCTCGTTGTTCGTGGCGTCCCCGGGTGGGGACGTTGGATGGGGCTCTCGGAGGCCAGAGGGCGGAGGCGGCGGCGGGTTCAGCGCAGCTGTTCCATCTTCTTGGCGACGTCTCGGAAGCTCACGTCGACCTCGTACACCCGCGTGTACAGCGTCCGTGCGCGCTCGAGATCACCCGCTTCTTCCGAAAGAGCGGCGAGACTATACAGGATCTCGCGCCGGCGCTGGTCGTTCTCCGCCATCCCCTCGAGGGCCTTCTCATACTCGTTGGCGGCCAGGTCCCCGAATCCCTTGCTCTCGAAGCACTTCGCGAGCAGGAGGCGGGCCTCAAGGGCCTTCCTGGGGTCTGAGAGGGCCTTTTGGAGCTCCGAGGCGGCCGCGTCCGGGTCACCCTGACGCAGCAGCTCCTGGCCCAGCTGGACCCGCAGGGCCGCGTCACCGGGGTGGATCGCCAGGCGGCGCTGGAGCTCGGAGACCTCGTGGGCCCGGAGCTGGGCCTCGATCCGGTCCGCCTTCTCCTGGTCCCCGAGCTTGTCCGCCTTGGCGAGGGCGCGCTTGAGGGCCTTGCCGCGCATGGTGCCGACCCGCTCCTCCAGGTCCCGATCCCCCTTCCGGTAGGACAGGGCGCGCTCGAGCACGTCGAGGGCCGCCTCGGGGTCGCGGAGCTTCTCGTGGACCTCGGCCAGCTGGACCATGACGTCCACGTTGGAGGTGTCCTCGGCGAACTTGGACTCGAGCCGATCGCGGTCGGCCTCGAGCTCCTCGGGGGTCCGGTGCAGGCGCCGGCTCTGCTCGAGCTCGCGCGTCTGCTCCACGTCCACGAGCTGCTCACGGCTGTGCTCGACGCTGTCGAATCTCGAGCTCTGGATCGCCGCCTCGGCGGCCAGGTCCTTGCGCGCCTTGAGCGCGTCGCGGTCCCTCGGGTCCGCCTCGAGCGCGCGCTCGTAGAACGCGAGCGCCTGCACGGGATCTCCGGTCCGCGCCATCATCGCGCCCGCGCGCTTCAGGCCCTGCGCGTTCTTGGGGTCGATCTGCGCGATGAACTCGTAGACCGCGAGGGCCGACCGGAAGTGCCCGGCGGACTCCAGGGAGGTGCCGAGCAGCATGTTGGCCTCCACGTCGAGGGGGGCCGCCTTGAGGTAGCTCTCGCAGGCCTTGGCCGCGGCGTCGAACTTGGACGCCTTGGCGAGGCCCTTGGCGGCGGTCAGGGAGCTGGCGCCCTTCACGAGCTTCATGAACCGCCCTGACTTCTTGGCGTCATGGCGGGCCTTGAGCGCGCTCCGGAGGCCGGATCTGGCCTCGCCGATGTCAGCGTCGATCTCGAGGATCTGCTGATAGAGTTCGATGGCGAAGTCGTAGTTACGGCGCCGCGCGGCCTCTTCGGCCTTTTGGATGTGTTTTGAGTAGTCCACGGATCGAATGCGAAAGCCGCCCAGCGGCACGGGAACGGACCTATCTTAGGGGCATACCGCGGCGCGTAGCGGCGGCAACCCTCCCTCGTTGAGCACCATGTCCGAGCCTCGGAGCTTCGAAGTCGTCCTGTTCCCCGATCCCGTTCTCCGGAAGGAGGCCGAGGAGGTCTCCTCGTTCGACGACGACCTGCGGTCGATCGTGGATGGGATGTTCGCCCGCATGTTCGAGAGCCACGGGGTCGGCCTCGCGGCCCCCCAGGTGGGCCTCTCCCGGCGAATCTTCGTCCTCAACGACGAGGGCGACGCCGAGAAGCCCGATCGGAACCTCGCGCTGATCAACCCGACCATCAAGTCCCTGAAGGGCGACAAGGTCCGCTTCGAGGAGGGCTGCCTCTCCCTCCCGGGCGTGCACTGCGACGTCACCCGCCCGGACCGGTGCCTCGTTCACGCCTACGACGTCGAGGGCAAGGCCTTCGAGATGGAGGTTGAGGGGTTCGTCTCGCGCATCATCCAGCACGAGTACGACCACCTGCAGGGCGTGCTGCTCGTGGACCGGATGACCCCCAGCGACAAGATGCGCAACCGGGCGGCTGTCGAGGAACTCAAGGCGCAGTACCGCGCCGCGCGCCCCTGAGCCGTGCCCCACCGTCTCCGAGTCAGTCGCTCCGCCGAGGACCTCGAGGCCAGCGCCGGGGGAGCGGTGACCAGCGTCGGGGTCTTCGACGGGGTCCACCTGGGGCACCAGTCGATCCTGGAGGCGAACGTCGCCCGGGCCGAAGCCCTCGGGGCCGAGCCCACGGTGGTGACCTTCGCGGAGCACCCCAAGGCCGTCCTCCTGGGCCGCGCGCCGCGCACCCTGACGACGCTGGAGCACAAGCTGGCCCTCCTGTGGCGCGCCGGGATCCGGCACGTGGTGGTGCTGACCTTCGACGAGGAGCTCCGGAACACCACGGCCGAGGCCTTCAGCGAGCGGATCCTCGAGAGCGGCCTCTCCACCAGGGCCTTTGTGCTCGGGTTCGACAGCAAGTTCGGGAAGGACCGGGCCGGCGGCCCCGAGTCCCTGAAGGCCCGGGGCCACGGCGTGGAGATCGCGCCGAAGGTGATGGTTGGGCAGCGGGCCGTCTCCAGCACGGTGATCCGGGAATCGGTCGAGCTGGGCGACCTGGCCGGGGCCAGCCGGATGCTCGGGCGGCCCGTCACCATCTACGGGGAGGTGGTCCCCGGAGAGGCCCTGGGCCGACGGCTGGGGTTCCCCACCGCCAACCTGGACCTCTTGCACGAGCTGAGGCCCCCCGAGGGGGTCTATGCGTGTCGGTCCCACGTGGTCCCGCCGCCCTCCGAGGGGGGGGCGCCGGATCCCAGGGAGCGGGTCGGGAGCTTCGACGCCGTCGCCAACATCGGCCGGCGCCCCACGGTGGCGGCGGAGGGCTCGGGGCCCCTGGTGGAGGTCCACCTGCTCGACTTCGATGGGGACCTCTACGGCCAGCGGATCGAGCTGGAGTTCGCCGAGCGGCTTCGCCCGGAGGTCAAGTTCGGGAGCCTGGACGAGCTCCAGGCCGCCATCGCCAGCGACGTCGAGCGGGCCCGGGCCGTCCTCGCTCACGGCTGAGCGGGGCCCCGGGGCTGACCCGCCGGGGCCTGGATCCCCCTCAGCGAGCGCCGATGGCCCGCAGCGCGGCCCAGGCGGCAGCCCGAGCTTGCTCCCGTTCGGCCAGCAGCTCCTGCAGCTGCTGCTCGAGGTCCTCACGCTCAGCCGCGAGGATGCCGGCCCGGGCCTCGGCCCGCTGCAGCGCCTGGCCAGCGGCGCCGAGGGCAGCCTCCTGTCGATCCAGCGCTCCCTCCAGGGCGGCCTTCTCGGTGGTCAGGGCGCGGGTCTGCTCGGTCAGGATCCCGGCGCGAACCCGCTCGTCGGCGAGTCGACCGCTGGCCCTCCCCGTGAGCCAGACGCCCATGGCGAGGACGGCCAGGAGGGCCACCGCGGCGGCCCGGCCCCACCGGACGGCCCGGGCCTCTCTGGCTCCATGGCTCCGGGAGGCCTCCGCCCCGTGGGCATCCCTCGCCCGGAGCTGGCCCTCGTATGAGGCGATCGTTCGGGTGAGCTCCTCGCGGTGCTCTCGCCGGCTCACCTCGAGGGCTTCCCTGGCCTCGCGCCAGCCCTGGATCGCCACATCCACCGTCTGTAATTCCTGGCTTCCCGCCTGCTCGGGTTGCCCGGCGACGGGTTCCTCAGGTTGTGCGTCCGGGGCAACCGGCTCCCCCTCCGGAGGGCCCGAAGGGTGCTCTTCATGGGCTTCAGGGGGGTTGCCCGGTTGTTCACGCGGGCTGGAGGGTTGCGCATCGAGGGGCGGAGGGGGCGCGGGGGTTGTCCCCCCGGGCGTGAAGGCCCCCGGGTAGTGCCGCGCCAGCTCCTCGAGCTCCACGCCCACCACGATGGAGTCGCGGTGCAGCACCCGGACGCTCTGGAGGGTGCCCTTCTTGATGCGCTTGCGGAGCGCCTGGACGGAGGGCACGCCCTCCATGGCCGCGGCCGCCGCGAGGGGGATCCCCGAGCCGCTCACCCGGTTGCCCGGCGCGACGGGGTCTCTCGGGGCGGTGGAGGAGGGTTGCGCCGCCGGTTGCGTCTCCGGTTGTCCGTCCGGTTGCCCGGGCTCGGGGCGGGGGCGAGGTTCCTCCTCCCGGCGCCAGGAGGGAGTCCTGAGGGTATCCATGGCCCCAGATGAGCAATCCGTGGGGGTAGGATTCAAGGGGGATCCCCGCCCAGGCTCCCGGAGGGTCGAGGGAGTCGCGGCCAGGCGATGGCCGGGGGCCCGGGGCGGATGAAATCGGCCCAGAACGTGGCCCCCCTCGAGCAGAGGCTTCAGAAAGGGGGGGGCTTTGCGTTGACGACCGCCCCGGCCTGACGGAGAATCCCAGCCCCGCAAGGGAGTGAGAGGCGAGGTAGCTCAGTTGGTAGAGCACTTGATTGAAAATCAAGGGGTCACCGGTTCAAATCCGGTCCTCGCCACCACTTACGACCGCCAGTGTGCTGGACACCGGGAGCGAGCCCTGTGAGCGGTGCCAAGCAGCACCCCGAGGCGAACGGTCCCGAGCGGGTGGCGCCGCCCGAGCGCATCCTGCGGCGGGAGCCTGAGCGCATCGGCTTCGAGTGGCCAGGGGGCGTTTCCTCCTCCGTGAGCGCCCGAGACCTGCGCCTGGGGTGCCCCTGCGCCCGCTGCGTGGACGAGTTCACCGGGGCCGCGTTGCTGGACCCGAAGACCGTGGCCGAGGACCTCACCCAGTCGGGGGTGGAGCTGGTGGGTAACTACGCGCTCTCCGTGACGTTCAGCGACGGACACCGGACAGGGATCTTCACGTGGGCCGCCCTCAGGCGTCTCTCAGGGGCCTGATCCATGGACCCGCTGCGAGTGAACGAGCGGGTCCTGATCCCTGCTGCGGAGCTGACCGTGCGAACCATGCGGGCGGGGGGCCCGGGGGGGCAGCACGTGAACAAGGTGGAGACCGCGGTCGAGATCCGCTTCGAGGTGAGCTCGTCGACAGCCCTAGCTAATACTGACAGGAACCGCCTGATGGCCGCCCTCGGCCATCGCCTCGTGGGCGAGAAGAAGGCCCTGGTGGTGCGATCCAGCGCCCGCCGCTCCCAGCACCAGAACCTCGAGGTGTGTCGGGAACGCCTGGCGGCGCTGGTGGCAGACGGTCTCCAGATTCGCAAGGCGCGGCGGGCGACCAAGCCCACCCGGGGGTCCCAGAGGCGCCGCTTGGACAAGAAACGGGCCCGCGGCCAGATCAAGAAGGACCGACGGTCTGGCGGATCGGAGGACTGATTCGCCCATCGGCCATGAAGCGGACTTCATGGTGCCCGGCCAAAAAACCTGCCTGGAGCCGTGGAAATCAGGGCCTGAGCCTTAGACCATCTGCCAAGGCTGAGATTTGCGCTGAAATCGGTCCGGGTCGTCCGGGGTCACACCGATGTCTCCCGTGCTTCTTTGAAGCGATTTCATGCGTGCCAGGTCGACGGCTCAAGTTCGCCGCGGCAACCTCTGCGCCTCGAAACCAATCCCTTTGCTCTCTCGGCAGTCCCCCAACCACCTTGCTGGTGGAATCCCCATGAAGAAGCTCGTCTTCAGCGCCTGCGCGCTGACCCTGACCTGCGGTACCGCGGTCGCTAACAACAGCGACTGGGACCAACTCGACAACGACGTCCAGGCCCTCTCGGCCAACCTCCAGGACATGGAGGGCGGCG
>JADHOC010000021.1 GCA_016779205.1 Planctomycetota bacterium
GGGCACGCCCATCGAGCTGTTCGCCGCCGGGGACGGGGTGGTGAGCCCCATGGAGCGACGGTCCCTCAGCAAGGCGGACCGGGTGGCGTTCACGCCGGACGGCAAGCAGATGGCCTTCGTGTCGGGGCAGGACCTCTGGGTCATGGACCGGATCCTGAAGGAGCCGGTCCGCGTGACCCGCACGGCGAACGACGAGACCTGGCCCGTGTTCAGCGCGGACGGGTCAACCCTCTACTTCGTGACCGACAGCGGCGGCGAGGCCGACATCTGGGCCGCCACCCACGACCAGGAGGACGGGATCTGGTGGATGGCCGAGGACTTCGAGCTCCGCCAGGTCACCAACGACCGCGCCGTGGAGTCGGACCTCCAGCTCAGCCCCAACGGCAGTCACATCGGCTTCATCAAGGGCACCGACATCTTCGTCATGGACGACGACGGCACGGACCACCGACGGGTGGCGCCCATGTGGTCGAGCCCCGACTACGCCTGGTCCCCCGACGGCCGCTGGATCACCTACGTGACCCAGGACGACGACTACAACCCGGACGTGTTCATCGTCCCCCTCGACGGGACGCGGGAGCCCTTCAACCTGTCCCGCCACCCCGACTGGGACAGCAGCCCCGCCTGGTCCGGCGACGGCAAGCGCATCGCCTGGGTGGGCCGCCGCGACGGTGAGGAGGCGGACATCTACTACGTGGAGCTGACCAAGGCGTCGAGCGAGGCCACGAGCCGCGACGAGACCCTGGAGAAGGCGCTCAAGGCCATGGAGCCCAAGGGCGGGAAGCCCGGGAAGGGCGAGGCCAAGCCCGACGCTGCGGACAAGGGCGCTGCGGACAAGGGCGCGGCGGACAAGGCCGACGCGGACGAGGGAGCGGAGGACATCGCCACGGGCGAGGACCTGGTACAGATCGACTTCGACGGGCTCCTCGACCGGGTCCAGCGCTACCGGATCTCGGGCTCCACCGAGTCCAACCTGATCTGGGGCAAGGGCGGCAACACCCTCTGCTTCTCCGGCACGGTCGACGGCAAGCGCGGCTTCTACGCGGTGGAGTTCCCGAACCCCGAGGACCCCAAGCGCATCGCGTCGGTGCCCCTGGCCACGGACCGCTGGATCGAGGACTCCAAGGAGTTTGTCGGGCTCACCATGGGCGTCCCGACCTCCATGAAGGCGAGCGGCGAGACCGAGGGGTTCACCTTCAACGTCCGCACGACCGCGGACTGGCGCGAGGTGCGCCAGATTGCCTTCGACCAGGCCTGGCGCGCCATGCGCGACCGGTTCTACGACGAGGAATACAACAACCGTGACTGGTACGCGGTGCGCGCCAAGTACCGGCCCGTCGCGGCCGAGTGCCTGGGGGCCGCGGAGTTCAGCCACCTGTGCAACATGATGCTCGGGGAGCTCAACGCGTCCCACATGGGCCACCGCGGGGGCAGCGATCCGCTGCCCAGCTTCGACGCCCAGAACGAGTGGTCGCCGACGACCTATCAGCTGGGCCTTCGCTACGTCCTCGGCGCCGATGGCCCGGGCATGACGGTGGAGAGCGTGATCCCCGGGAGCCCCTGCAGCCTCGCGCGCAGCGAGGTCAAGGTGGGGGAGACGCTGCTCGCGATCGACGGCGAGCCCGTCGGCCCCGACGCAGACCTCGACGCCATGCTCACCCTCGAGCAGCTGCGGGACGTGGTGCTCACGGTCCGCTCCAAGGGCGGCGAGGAGCGCGAGGTGACCGTGCGGCCCTCGACCAGCGTGGCGGGCCTGCTCTACGACGAATGGGTGGAGAACACCCGCGCCAAGGTGGAGGAGCTCTCCGGCGGCAAGCTCGGGTACCTGCACATCAAGGGCATGAACTTCACGAGCTTCCGCCAGATGGAGGAGGACCTCTACCACGCGGGCGTCGGCAAGGAGGGCATGATCATCGACGTGCGCTTCAACGGCGGCGGGAGCACCACCGACCACGTGCTCACGGCCCTGACCCAGCCCGTGCACGCGATCACCCAGTCCCGCGGGAGCGGCGAGGGCTACCCCCAGGACCGCAAGGTCTACGCCTCGTGGAGCAAGCCGATCGTGGTCATGTGCAACGAGCACTCCTTCTCCAACGCGGAGATCCTGAGCCACGCCATCAAGCACCTCGGCCGCGGCCGGCTGGTGGGGATGCGCACCGCCGGCGGGGTGATCTCCACGGGGGCGCAGACCCTCCTGGACGGCAGCTACATCCGCATGCCGACCCGCGGCTGGTACCTCGCCGGGACCGGGGAGGACATGGAGCTCAACGGCTGCGAGCCGGACATCGCGTTCTGGAACGACCCGACCTGGGCCACCGCGGCCGGCACGGACGCCCAGCTCGAGCGCGCCGTCGAGGTGCTCACCGAGGACGTGGCGGCGGAGAAGGCCAAGCCGAGGGTGAAGCTCGTCCCGGCAGCGCGGCTGCGGCGCTAGGTCGGCCGCAAGCCTCGGTCGCTCCAGGAGCCCACGGACGCCTCGCGCCCGTGGGCTCCTGGAGCTTGGGGGGCTTCGGTCCTCGGGGAATTCGTCGCCGCGGGCCGGGCTAGAGGGGGCGATAGTGCGCGGCGTGCTTCTCGCGCAGGTCGCCGAACGCCTCGGGGTGGGTGATCGCCGCGAGGATCTCGGCGGACTCCACCAGCCGGGGCCCGGGGCGATTGAAGAAGGCGTTCCCGTCGGCGACGAAGACCCGCGCCTTCGCGGCATCGGACCAGGGCATGGCTCCGATGAGCTCGTCCAGGGTGGACTGCTCCAGGGACGTGCGGGCGAGGTCGAACCCGCAGGGCTTCACCAGGATCACCTCGGGGTCCAGGGCAGCCAGGGCCTCGCGGTCGAGGGTCGGCGCGTGCTGGCCGGGCTCGGTGACCATCGCCGCCCCACCGGCGATCTCGACGAGCTCGGGCATCCACGTGCCCCCGACCATGACGGGGTCGATCCACTCGATGGTGAGCACCCTCGGCCGGGCCGCGCCGGAGGCGGCGAGGGCGGCCTCCGAACGCTCCCGGAGCGCGTGGAGCCGTCCACGCAGGCCGTCCGCCACGCGGCGGCCGTGGTCGGCGCAGCCCAGCGCCGCGGCGACGCGCTCGATGTCTCCCATGACCCCGTGGGCGCCCTCGAGGTCATCGAGCCGGGTGGGCTTGAGGCTGACGAGCTGGACCCCCTCGCTGGCGATCTCGCGCAGGGCCGCCTCGACGTCACGGATCGACACCGCGCAGACGTCGCACAGGTCCTGGGTCAACACCACGTCCGGTCGGACCTCCCCGAGCCCCTCCGCGTCCACGTCGTAGACAGCGAGCGCGTCGGTGAGGACGCGGCGGACGTCCCGGTCGATGTCCGCGGAGAGCTGGGTGATGTCGATCTTCGACGAGGTCAGGACCGGGAGACCTCGGACCGAGGCGGGATGATCGCACTCGTGACTGATCCCCACGAGGTCGCCCTCGGCGCCGAGGACGTGGACGATCTCCGTGGAAGACGGCAGGAGGCTGACGACGCGCATGGCGCAGAGCCTAGCGAGCCCGGGGGCCGGTGCGGCGCCCTGCGCCCGGCGACTTCTCGTCGGGTCCCGGCCCCCCGGCGGGGGAGGGGGTGACCCAGGGTCGCAGCGCCGCAAGGTAGCGCGCCCCGTCCGCTCGCTGGGTGTCGGTCAGCCAGCCCACGTGCCCGACCTCCTCGACGAGCAGGGTGCAGTCGGCGGGGCGTCGCCCGTGATAGCGGCGCGCCTCGGCAGGGGGCGCGTGTCGGTCCCTGGTGCCCGCGAGGAGCAGGACCCGGCAACCCGGCGGCACCGAGTCGAAACCCTCGATGGGCGCCCTGCCCGCCCCCTCGGGGAGGAAGAGCGGGGCGGCCAGCTCGAGGCCCAGCGCCGCGGCCGTGGCGAGGCCCCAGGGCAGGTGCATGGCGGTCCGCGCGCGCACGGCCGTCTCGAGATCCGAGTAGGGCGACTCCAGGATCAGCCCCTGGATCCTGGACCAGCGCTCGTCATCGATCTCCGGCGCGGCGAAGCAGATGGCGGCGGCGCCGAGGGAGGCCCCGTGGAGGAGGATCGGCGTGGAGCGGCGACCCGCGAGCCAATCCAGGGCGGCGAGGACGTCGAGCCGGGCGGACCACCCGAAGTCGTTGCGCTCGCCGCTGGCGTCCCCGTGGGCTCGCTGGGTGAGGGCGATGGAGTTGTACCCAAGGCGGGCCCAGACCCGGGCCAGGCCGATCATCCGGGAGCGGCTGCCGCCGTTGGGGTGGAGCAAGACCACGGTCGGGGCGGCCTCGTCCACGTCGAAGGTCCAGGCGGGGGTCGTGACCTCGTCTCGGGCGTGGAGGGAGACCTCCGCCCCACGGGCCCAGTCGATCGAGGGGATCTGCTCCGCCATGAAGGGCGAGCGTCGCGTCAGCCGGTCGGCGGCAGCGATCGAGGCGCCGGCCCACAGGAGCAGGAGCGCGAGGCCGACTCCCGACGCGTACCTCGCCCGGCGGCGCCAGGGGAAGCGTGGTGGGGTGGCCTGGTCGGGTGCCTCCATGCGCCGAGCCTACGGGAGTCCGTGGCCAAGTCCCATGGAAGACTCGCTCGGCGTAGGCCGTGGGCAGCGCGCCAGATTCCCTTCTCCCGCGCCCCGCGATGCAGCAGACTCCCCCTCAGCCCGGAGGTCGCTCGGCGCTCCCGGGTCGGACTCGCGATGGGGAGCGGGTCCTCGCGCCGGGATCAACCATGGCTCGCCACCAACCACACCCCGGAGCGTCGAGCTCCGTCATCGAGCGCGGTCCCGGGCCCTTCGTCACCTGGTGCCTGGTGCGCGTCCGCGAGGGGCAGCACCTCGTCGCGCACTCCCGCCGCCACCGCAAGGGCCTCCGGCCCCACCGGGTCGCGGCCGCCGAGCACGGGGGCCGCCTGCTGGGCGTCGATCCCCGCGCCTTCAGGCACCTCTGGGCGCCAGGGCGCCTGGGGTGGTGGGTGGCCGCGGCGTTCCTCTGCGGGTCCTCCTGCTTCACCGTCGGGGCCTTCGCCGCCTCGTTCCCCGCCGCCGTGGGAGGAGCCCTGCTGGACGGCACCTTTCTCGGCTGGCTGTTCGCCGTGGGGGCGGTGTTCTTCACCGGGGCCGCCTGGCTCCAGTGGCTGGAGGCGCTCAACGGGGACGTCCGGGAGGCGCTCAGGGCGGAGGCCAGGCGTCGCTGGCGCTGGTGGGGGTGGCGGCCCCGCAACCTGGGCTACCTCGCCAGCGGCATTCAGCTCGCGGGGACCCTGCTCTTCAACGTGAGCACGCTCGCGGCCACGCGACCGGAGCTCTCGTCGGCGCAGGAGAGCCTGTGGATCTGGGCGCCGAACATGGCGGGGTGCGTCTGCTTCCTCGTCGCGAGCTACCTCGCCTACGCCGAGGTCTCCCACGGGCCAGGCTCCTTCGCGCCCCACAGCCTCTCCTGGTGGATCGCGGTGATCAACCTGGTCGGCTCCGTCGCGTTCCAGGTCTCCGGGTGCACGAGCTACGTCGGCGCGCCACCCGGCGTGCTCCTCTGGTCCAACGTCCTCACGATGGCCGGCGGGGCCTGCTTCCTGGTGGGGGCCTACCTGCTGATCCCGGAGCTCTTCGACGAGCCCCCCGCGGAGCTGGGGAGCTCCTCCAGCGCGCGCCGGGCGCGGTCGTAGTCGTCGTCCAGCTCGAGGGCCGCCTGGAACTGGGCGCGCGCGGCGGCGCGGAGGCCCTGGGCCTCGGCGATCCGGCCGAGGATGTAGCACCGACGGGCGGAGGGCCCGATCTGGTCGGGGTGAGCCTCACCCAGGAGCCGCGCGGCCTCGTCCGGCCGGGACTCCTCCAGCAGCGCCTCGCAGGCCCGCAGCGCGGCCATGTCGTAGCCGTGCAGGCGCCACTCGGCGAGGTAGTGGTCGAGGGCCGCGGCCCGCAGGCCCAGCTTGCTCTTGCAGCGGCCGAAGCGGTAGTGGCTCCGGGGGCGGTCGGGGTCGAGGTCGAGGGAACGCTGGAGGAAGGCCATGGCCTGCTCGTACTTCTCGAGGTCCTCGAGGCGCCGGGCGGCCCGCGCGAACCCCCGGGCGCTGTCCACGTCCTCGGCCCAGCGGACGATGGCGTCGGCGTACGTGCTGCGGTGCACACCCTGGTGCCGCTCGAGCGCCGCCTGCAACGGCCGCCACAGGCTCGAGGACTCGGAGAGGCGCAGGGACATCATGAGGGCGAACTCGTTGGGGTCCCAATCGAAGTGGGGGGCCATGGACCCGGAGAGCTCGGTGAGGTCCAGCTCGGTGCCCAGGCGCTCCTTGAGGCCGACCAGCCCACCCCCGGGGTTGCTCGCCATCAGGTGCTCGAGCGCGGGGAAGTCCATCGTGTTCGTCAGCCCCTGGTCGGAGCCGCGGAGCTGCTGGGCGTCCGGCGTCAGGGCGAGGTAGGGGAGCATGCGCGCCGGGACGTCGTGCATGTCCTTGAGGTAGGTGTCGAGGCGGTCGTTCGCGACGACCTCCGCCGCGCTGCGCGGGGCGATGGGGGCCTTGGAGCAGATCAGCAGGAAGTAGCCCGACCGAAGGTAGGCCATCCAGCAGTGGTCGAAGGTGGAGTCGATCGACCGGAGGATGACGTCGAGCCCCTCGTCGTCGAGCTTGCCATCGATCCAGGTGACGTAGATCCCGTCAGGGGTCAGCTTCTCCTCGACGTGCTCGAAGAAGTCCGAGGTGTAGAGCTTCGACGAGCTGAAGTAGAGCGGGGAGGTGACCGTGTTCAGGATGAGCGAGTAGCGCTTCTCCGTCGTCCGGACGAAGCGGATCCCGTCCCCGTGGACGAGGTGGGTGCTGGGCTGCTCGAGGATGTCGAAGTTGTGCTCCTTCATCCGATGGAGGTTGTCCAGGATCACCCGGTTGATCTCCACGGCGTCGGTCTGGTCGAACAGGATCCCGACCGTGCCCGCCGTCGCGCCGCTCCCCACCCCGAGGACGAGGGCGTCGTCGAGGCGCGGGGCGAAGACCGCCGAGACCGCTCCCACGGCCTTCTCGGCGATGGAGTCGAGGGCGATGCTCACGTAGCCGTTGATGAAGAACCTCGGGGAGCCCCCGGATTCCACGATGGCGAAGGTGTCCTGGGCTCCCTTGAAGCGCTGGGTTCGCTCGCGGTCGACCTTGGTGGAGGCGAGGGTCTCGGCGCTCCTGAACGAGCTGTGGCTCACGTACAGGAGCATCTCGTCCCAGGCCGGCAGGGCGATGAGGGCTGCGGAGGAGGCGAGCCCGCCGGCGATGGCGAGCTCCCGCAGCCGCCAGCGCTGGAGGACGAGGGCCACCAGGAGGACCCCGATCACCACCGCCAGGAGCTGGCCGTAGTCGAGGTAGGGGTGGAGCAGGAGCGCCATGCAGAGGAAGCCCGCTGCGTTGGCGAAGGACGAGCAGGCGAGCACCCGGCCCGACTCCACGGCGACGTCGGAGTAGCGCCGGAGCAGCGCGGGGACCGTGGCTCCGAACCCGATGGAGGGCAGGACCATCAGGGCCATCGCGAGCCCGACCTTGAGCGTGACGAGGGTGCCGTGCTGCTCCGCCGCGGCGGGGAAGAGGGACGCGTAGACCTCGGCGGACGCGGGGAACAGCCCGAGGAAGAGCACCACGCCGGTGACCGCGATCGTCAGCGCGCCGCTGAAGGAGAGCTCCAGGTGCGCGACGGCGAGGGTGCCCAGGGTGATGCCGATGAGCGTGACCGCGAGGACGATCGCGAAGGTGTCGTTGAAGGGCCCGTAGACCGCCTCGCACACCTTCATCATGGTGAGCTGGAACACGGCGGAGGCCATGCTCGCGAGCACGAGCGCCGACATCACGCGGCGACCGATCGAGGCCCGGGGGGCCGGCTCCGGCTCCACCGCGCGGACGGACCCGGACCGATCCATCATGAAGATGCCGGCGGCGACGATCAGGTTCAGCGAGGCGAGGCCGAGGGTGGTGGCGCGCAGCCCGAAGGAGCGGAGCACCACGAAGTGGAGCGCGAGGGCCGTGAGGGCCGCGCCGAGGTTGTAGAGGCCGTAGGCGAAGGAGAAGACCCGGTCCGTCCGGACGCTGGCCACCATCGCCGCGAAGATGGGGATGCTGCACCCGATGAGGAGCGCGGGCGTGGCCAGGAGGACGAAGGCCGCCACCATCGGCGTGGCGGCGGAGGGGGCGATGGAGGACACGGCCTGGACGGCGAGGTCGATGCCGTCATAGGTCGTGGCCAGCAAGATCGCGTACAGGCCGATCCCGAGCTCGATGGCCCACAGGTGACGCCTCCAGCGGTGGGCGTGCAGGGTGCCGACGCCGATGCCGAGCAGGAACGTCAGCAGGACCGTGGCGGTCACCGAGAAGGGGCTGCCGAGGAGGTTGGCGAGCATCCTCGCGTAGAGGATCTCGTAGCTGATCCCGCAGAAGCCGGAGAGGAGGACGAGCGGAGCGAGCAGCCACGGCGCGCGCGGCGCGGCAGGGGCCGTGGAGTGGCAGGGCAAGGGGGTCGCCTCGGGGAGCATCTTCATGGGGGAGGGCGGACCGCAGGGGGAAGCGCGCGGCCGGGCAGGAAGTTGGGATATCGGCCTGGGACGCCTGGCCAGGTGAGATGAACTCTCATCCGTCGCTGCGGGAGGGGCAGGGAGCGGTCGAGGCCGCCTGAGGGGCCGGCCGCGGGCGGGCCGGAAGCGGGCGCGAGAGCGGCCTTTTGGTCAGGTTTGGCGGCGCCATCGGTCGAAGTCGGTCCCATGTCCGACCGGGTCCCCACCCCCGGTTCGCGAGGCCGGCGGGCCGAGCGGCTGGGAGTCATCCTCTTCTGCAGCGCCACGGTCCTCGTGCCGCTGGTGGCGGGGGAGTGGTTCCCCTTCTCCGCGCCCACCATGTTCTCGGAGCGCACCGCGTCCTACTGCCACTACCGCGTCTGGGACGAGGACGGCGACCGCGTCCGGCGGAGCGAGGTGGGGTTGCAGTGCAACAACCCCCATGACCCTCCGCTGACCACCTTCGGGCGGCGCGGCTATGGCCGCCTCTCGCCGGAGACCTTGAACCTCTACGACGTCGAGCCCACGGTCGAGGAGATCCGCGAGCACGTGGAGGCGCGGGCTGAGGGCCGGCGGCTCGTGGTCCAGCGACTCGTGATCGGGGCGGTGGATGACCGCCGGGTCGGCGTCGTGCGCGACGACACCATCGAGGTGGGTCAGCCGTGAGCGAGGCGACAGGGAGCAGCGACCGGGCCGGTCTCTTCACGGCAACGCGGCCCCTCTTCGGGCTCGTCTCCCTGTGGACGGTGCTCGCGGTGGCCGTGTGGGTCTCGACGGAGACCCACATCGATCACGTGGACTGGGAGAAGGGGAGCCCGGTGTCCGTGCTCGGGTCCTTCCTCCCCGAGTCCGTGCTCGCCAACGAGTGGCTCTTCGAGGCGAGCCGCTGGGTCCTCTGGGGAGCGGCGGCCTGCTGGGCCCTGCGCCTCCTCGTGCCGTTCATGGGCTGGGTGACCTTCGGGGCCTACACGCTGCACGCCTCCATGTTCTGGGAGAACCTCCCCTGGTTCCGCCACAAGTTCGTGCTCCCGGCGCTGCTGCTGTTCGTTCACGCCATGTGGTTCCAGTGTTACCGCAGGGAGCTCCGCGCGGCACGCGGGGACCTCCTCGCCGCCAGGGTCTGCCCGGGGTGGGTCCCCTTCCTCGGCATCTACAGCGTCGCGACGTTCTACGGCCTGGCCGGGGTGATGAAGCTCTGGCGGGGGGGCCTCGCATGGGGAGACGGCCTCTCCCTCCAGCTGTGGATGTACCGCTTCGGGGACGAGGACTGGCTCCTGACGCAGTGGATCCTCGCTGACCGACGCCTCGCCATGGCCCTCCAGGCGGGCGCGCTCCTGCTGGAGTGCCTGGCCTTCCTCGTGATCCTCTTCCCACGCACGCGAGCGCCGCTGGCGCTCGGGCTGATCGGGATGCACCTGGGGATCGAGTTCACCTTCGGCATCCCCTTCGCCAGCAACGTGGTGCTGGTCATGGTGGTGCTCCTGCCCTGGACGAGGCGCGCGCTGGAACGCTTCGAGTGGCCCGCGCGGTCGCGCAGCGCCGCCGGCCATAGGGCCGTGGTGGAGACGGGCCACGCGTCGGACCGGGGCTGAGCTGCCCGGCCCCCGGAGGGTACCGAGGGACATGGGGGAGCCGGTCGCCCCGCCATCCCGGGGCGCATCCCGCCGGGGTCAGTCGTCCCGTTCGCTCGACGCCGGGGGGTCCTCCCGGCGGTGGACCCAGGCCATCCCCGTCGAAGGGATCCCGTTCGGATCATGCCCGCCGAAGTACGTGGCGCGGTCGCCCTCGAAGGGGGAGCGGACGTAGCAGCGGGTGGCCACCAGCGGGCGCCCTCCGGCGCCCCCGACCTCCTCGATTCGATAGGCCCGGTCCGCGTCACGAATCGCGTAGAGGGCGCCGCGGTAGAAGCCGCGCTTCCACTGGGCCAGCCCCTCTCCGCTGCCCTGGAACTCGAGGCCAACGAGGCGTCGGGAGGCGTCCGGCGTCCCCGCTCCGACCTCGAGCATCTGGTTGTAGGCACCCAGAACGTACTGCACCTTGGAGGCCCCCGTGTGGGCCTGGATCAGCTCGGCGAGGACCACCTCCCGGTGGCGCGTGAAGCGGCCCCCCTCGGCGGGGTCGAGGCGGATCATCTCTCCCTGGGCGCGGGCGTCCGGAGACCACATGAACAGCAGGGACTCGCCCTCGCCGCCGGGGGTCGCCACCGCGGTGAGGCCGCGGACACCGCCCACGTCCGAGCGCACCTTCGTGGCCAGGTCCGAGAGATCGTGGGCGACCTCGTACCGTGGCTTCGGCCCGTCCACCCGTCGATAGATCCGGTTGCCCGCCGAGAAGTACAGCGTGCCGTTGGCCGTGGTGATCCCCAGGGGCCGCACCTGGAGCGGCCCGAACTCAGGCTTCCCCTGCCACGCGATCCGGCCCGGGGCGTCGGGGTCATACACCCCGGTGAGGATCCCCTGGGTCCCGATGGAGAGGATCACGTGGTCCACGCCGGTGACCGCGTCCCGGTGGACGTGCACGTCGCGCACGGAGTACGCCTCGGACCTCCCGCGCGGACCGCTGAGGACCCGGACCTTGGCCCACCCCTCGCCCCCCTGCTCGCGGACGAAGCAGTGCACCGCGGTGCCCCGCAGCCCCGTCGCATAGGCGCACGCCATCAACAGGGTCACGGGCTCGTCGAGGGCTTGCCCCTCGCCGTCGCTATGGAACGTCACCGCCTCGAGGATCTCGGGGCGGACGTGGCCCGGCCCCAGCTCGAGGTCGACCTCCCATGCACCGCCGGGGGCGTCGAGCCGGATCACCCTGGCCCACCCCCGCCGGGGGTCCTTCCCGCCGTAGTAGACGTTGGTGCCATCCTCCCAGAACCCCACCGCGGCGAAGAGGCGTTCGCCGTGGCCCACCAGGTGCAGGATCTCGGACCCGCCCTGGGAGGGGCGCGTGGCGGACGAGGACGCGGCGCCATACGAGCAGGACCAGTCCTGGGCGGAGGTCGGCGGGCAGGCCGCCAGCAGGAGCCCGGCGGCGGTGACCAGGGAGGTGAGGCGCGGCACTTGGAGTCGGCGGGGCGGAGGGGTGGCGCGGCGGTCCTTCACAGGTCAGCGGCCCAGGCGATGGTCCGGCGCGTGGCCTCGTCGAGGGAGACCGGCTCCCGATAGCGGCCCCCGCAGGCTTCGACGAAGGGGGCGAGGTCGTAGGAGTGGGAGGTGGCGAGCTGGCGGGCCACGAAGCGCGTCATGGGGGGCTCCCCGCCGATCCGCAGGGCGCGGTATCCGAGCTCAAGCGCGGCCCCGGCCGCGTAGGCGAGCGGGCCGGGGACGCGGCGCGTCACCGGGGCCCGGCCGGTGCCCTCGAGGACGCGGTTGATCCAGTCCCACAGGCGGACCGGCTCCCCGTTGTTCACGAAGAAGGCGCGCCCCCGGAGCCCATCGGGGTCCTCCCGCAGCCCGTCGGCGGCGGCGAGGTGGGCGGCCGCGGCGTTGCCCACGAAGGTGAGGCTGACCTCGCTGGTGCCGTCTCCCACGATCCGCAGCCGGCCCGCGTCGGCGCGCTCGAGGAGGCGCGGGATGAGGTTCGGGTCCCCGGGGCCGAAGATCAGGTGGGGGCGGAGGGACACGGTGGCGAGCCCGGGGCCGTCCGCGGCGAGGACCAGCCGCTCGGCCTCCGCCTTGGTGCGGGGGTAATGGGCGAGGTAGCGGTCCGGGTAGGGGAGGTCGGGCCCCGCGTTGACGTGGTCGCCGCCGCCGAAGACGACGCTCGGTGACGACGTGAACACGAGGCGCGGCACGCGCGCGGCCCGGCAGGCCTCGATGACGCGGGCGGTGGCGTCCACGTTGGCGCGCTCGTAGTCGCGGGCGGGCCCGAAGACCCCGGGGCGAGCGGCGCAGTGGTAGACCGTATCCACCCCCCCGCGCTCGAGGAGCTCGATGAGGGCGCCGGGTTCATCGGCGAGGTCCGCCCGGAGCGTCTCGACGCCGCGGGCCTCGAGCTCGGGGTAGGCGCCGCGGGAGATGCTCGCCACGCGCTCGCCGCGTTCCAGGAGGGCGTCCACGACGGCGCCGCCGAGGAAGCCTCCGCCCCCGGTGACCGCGGCGCTCCCGCTCATCCGACCTGCTGCTCCGCCCAGGCCTTCAGCTCCTCGCGGTGGATCTTGGCGTTGTGCCGCGGGTCCACGGGGAAGCCCGGGTGGAAGAGGAAGTGCTCGATGTCCGCGGAGCGGGCGACCTTCCGCCCGATCTCGCGCAGCTGCATGATGAACCCCTGGGTCATGACGTCGCTCCTGGGGTGCTCCCCGGGGAGCGCCTCGACGATGCAGAAGGGCACCTCTTCCCCCGGCGGCCCAACGCCCACCAGTGCGGTGCGCGCGGCCCGGGGATGCTGGTTGAAGATGTTCTCCAGGGGGACCGGCATGCGGACGCCCCTGGGGGTCTCGATGCGGTGGGACTTGCGACCCATGAACCAGAGGCGCCCCTCGCTGTCGAAGCGTCCGACGTCGCCGATGCGGTGCCAGACGGTCCCGTCCCCGCAGGGGATCTTGGCGCCGGCGGTGGCCGCGGCGTCCTCGGCGTATTCGGCGGTGACCACCGGGCCCCGGACGCAGATCTCTCCCACCTCGCCGAGGCCCAGGGCGAGGTCGTCGGTCCAGCGCTCGATGGGCTCGTCGGTGATGCCGATCAGCTGGATCTGGATGGTGGGGCTTGGCCGGCCCACGCACGTGCCGGCGCCATTCTTCAGGGCCTCGAGCAGGCCCGGCACCACCTCACGCCCGGCGACGCTCGCCACGGGGAGGGACTCGGTGGCGCCGTAGGGCGTGTGCACATCGGCGTCGAGGGAGAGGACCGCGTGGGCATCCTGGATCAGGTCCGGCGGCACGGGGGCGCCCGCCATGAGGAGACGCCGGAGCCCGTCGAGCTTGACCCCCTGTTCGCGGCAGTGGGGGAGCACCCGGCGCCAGATGGCGGGGGAGCCGAAGGCGGTGGTGGCGCCGCACTCCAGGATGGCGCGCACGATCTTCTCGGGCTCGCACCGGGCGGGGCGGGTGACGTCCATGTCCGGGAAGACGCTGGTCATCCCGAAGGCGATGTCGAAGAGGGCGAAGAGGGGGAAGCAGGCGAGGTCGATCTCGCCGGGCTCGAACCCGTAGATGGCCCGCAGGCCCGTCACCTGCGCGTGGAACATCCCGTGGGTGTAGAGCACGCCCTTGGGCGGGCCGGTGCTCCCGCTGGTGAACAGGATGGCCGCCGGGTCGTCGCGGTGGGTGGGCTCCAGGACCGGGTCCGGGGCGCCGGCGCGCTCCAGCCGTGCGAGGGTCGTCCCGCCCCAGGCGAGGCGGCGGCCGACGGTGACGAACACCTGGACGCTCCGGAACGGGGCGCGGAACAGGGTCCGGACCAGGTGGGCCGCGGGGACGCCGATGAACACCTCGGGGGCCATGCGCTCCACCGCGGCGAGCAGGCGCTCACGGCCCATGCCAGGGTCCGCGAGGACCGGCACCGCGCCGAGCTTGAAGGCGGCGTAGGTGATGGCGATGAGGTCGGGGCCGGGCCGGACGAACAGGCACACGCGCATGCCCTTCTCCACGCCCTCCGCGGCGAGGCCGGCGGCGATGCGATTGGAGCGCTCCTCAAGCTCGGCGTAGGAGAGCACGCTCCAGCCGCGGCCGCCGGGGCCTGGAGAGACGACGGCGGAGGCCTCGGGGTGACGGCTGGCGCCCTCCGGCAGGAAGGCGGCGATGTTGACCTCGTCCGGGACTCCGCCGAGGGCGGCGAACGGGTCGGCGGCGCCTTGGGGCGGGCGCGCGGGACGCGTGTCGTCGCTCATCCTTCGCGCGTCTCGGCGTGAACGGACTGCTGGCGGACGCGGCGGATGGCCTCGAGCACTTGCTCCGGCGCGTCCTCCATGACGTAGTGCCCCACGTCGTCGAGGCGCGTGACGGGGACGCCGGGGAAGCGCTGCTCCCAGCCGGCCAGGAAGAGCGGCGAGAAGCACCAGTCCCGCATGCCCCACACGATCTCCATGGGCAGCCCCCGCAGGCTCTCGAGCCCGTCGGCGATCCCCGCGAGCGGTGCCCATGAGGGGTGGTCCTCGCGCATGGGGATGTCCGCCACGAAGCGCCAGGTCTGCTCGCGCTCGCTCCAGCTGCCGTAGGGCGCGAGGAGCGCGGCGCGCACCTCGGCGGTGAGCGGGCGCTCGGTGGTCATGAAGGTCGCCGCGCGCGCGAAGGCGTTGCCCCCCTGGACCGCGAGCCGCCCGAGCCCGGGTACCCGGCACAGGGCGATGCGCCGGGGGATGTGGGAGGAGGGGAAGGCCGCGGTGTTGGTGACCACGAAGCGGCTCACCCGGTCCGGGCGCGCGAGGGCCGCGCCGAAGCCGATGGCCCCGCCCCAGTCGTGCACCACGAGGGTCACGTCCCGGAGGTCGAGCTCATCCATGAGCGCCACGAGCGCGCCCACGTGTTCGGCGAGGCGGGTCCCGCCGGGGACGCGGTCCGAGAGGCCCATGCCCAGGTGGTCGGGGACCACGACCCGCGTCTGGTCCTTGAAGCCGTCGACGATCGCCCGCCAGTAGAACGACCAGGTGGGGTTCCCGTGCACGCACAGGATCGGGCCGGAGCCGCCCTCGGCCACCTCTCCCTCGTCCACGTAGTGCAGGGCCCTCCCCTCGACGTCGAGGAAGTGGGGCTCGTATCCGTACAGGTGTCGGAAGGGGCGCGTCCGGTCCAGGGCGCGCGCCTCGAGCGCTTGCAGTTGGAGGGTCAAGGGGCCGTGCGGGTGGGGGATCCGAGCGGGGAGATCCGTGCGATGGAGATCGTCGCCGCGGCGGGCGGCGGACGCGGCCAAGAGGATACCGCTCCCCGCGGCGGAGGGCCGGATGTCTCCGATGACCCCGCTGGAAAGGGGCGGGCGGGTCAAAGGGAGCCGCGGAGCCGCAGGGTCTGCGGCGTCGGCGGCCCGTGGACTGCATCCAGGCGCACGGGGGCGGCGAGGCTGTAGGTGAGCTCTCCGGCTACCCCTCCCTCATTTTCGCCCTCGGGAGTACGGAGCTCGACGGGCCCGAGGGGGAGGTCATGGAGCTCGAAGATGCCGCCACCGACGGGGTGGAAGCCCGTGTTCCAGGGACCCTGAGGAGCCCCGGGGGCGCCCCCGGGCGGCTCGGCCTGCAGGGGCAGGCTCCATTGGACCCGGCGCACCGCCACCTCCGGGTCATGCTCGTCTCCGGGCGGGTCGAACTCGATCCGGATCGCCACCTTGCCCCGGGGGCGCAGGGGGTCATCCAGGTGCACGACCGAGCGGTTCGAGAGCCGACCGGGTTCGATGCGCATGGTCGACCACAGCCCGTCCCGCGTCACCGCCCGGACGATGAAGCCGTCCTCCTGCATGGTGTTCATGATCGGCCGGATGCGCGCGAGGGCGAAACCCTCGTCGGTGGACCGCGCGGTCGCCGTGCCACCTGAGCCGCCGAGCATGCTGGAGATCGGTGAGATGGTGGCCTGGGCCTCCAGGATCAGGTCCTCGACCCGCACGCCCGGCGGAAGCCCGCCGCGGTAGATGACCGTGGGCCCGACCTCCACCTCGAAGCGGGACCAGACGTCGGGTCGGGTCAGCCTCGCAGAACCCACCTTGGATTCGGCCCACGGGTCGAAGCCTGAGCCCCCCCAGTCCACCGGCCACGCGTGGATGTCCCAGGGGCCGTCGCCGTCGAGGTCGGAGATCGCGACCCGACCGTCGCGGTCGGTGACCCACGGGCTCCGACGCCCGGGGGAGACGAGGGGGCTCGTCCCCGCGGGCAAGGCCTCGACGTGGTAGCCCGCGAGGGGCTGCTGGGTGTCGCCGGCGACGAGCAGGACGCCGACGCGGAGGGCGTCGTCCTCCGGCGGGAGCACAGCGGCTGCGGCCCTGACCTCGAGCGGGTCGCGCGCGGCGCCCTTCGCCGCGGGCGCATCGCGGGGGGGGATCGCAACACCCCGGTCCGCCGTCTCCGCCGCGGGGCTCCTCCGAACCAGCCCCGGGTCGCCGGCCGTGGAGCCCCTGTGGAGGAACCAGGCGGCGCCGGCCACGACCAGCGCGGCGGTGAAGAGGAGCGGGAGGCGGCGGCCCATGGGGGAATGGTATCGGCGGCGGGGTCGGCGGGGCGGCGGGCTATCCTGGGCCCATGCAAGTCCACGCACTCGCCGCGCTCCTCGCCGCTCTCCCCTCATCGACCGGGCTCTCACCGACCGGGCCCTCATCGACCGGGACCCAGGAGCCCACGCAGCCCCCGCATGTGGTGGTCATCATGGTGGACGACCTCGGCTGGCGTGACTGCTCGCCCGCCTGCTGGGATGACCCTGAGGGTCCGGGAGCCCGCCACTTCCTGACGCCGAACCTCGAGCGGCTCGCGCGGGAGGGCGTGCGCTTCGCGGACGCCTACGCGTCGGCGCCCGTGTGCACGCCGACGCGCACGAGCTTCATGACCGGCGTCACGCCGGCCCGGAATCAGATCACCTACTGGACGCGCTTCTACGGGCGGGACCAGTCCGCGCGGCACCCGCTCCTGAAGGCGCCGAGCTGGGACGTGGACGCGCTGCAGCCCGGGGATGTGACGCTGGCCTCACTGATGACGCCGGAGTACCGGACCATCCACGTGGGCAAGGCGCACTTCGGCACGAGCCCCGAGGGCGGAGCCGGCGGCGGCGACCCCACGACCCTGGGCTTCGACGTGAACATCGCCGGCTGGGCCGCCGGTGGGCCAGGGAGCTTCTACGGCATCGACGACTTCAGCGCCGCCAAGCGCGAGGAGCGTCGCGGCAACAAGGGGCGCAACCGCAACTGGGACATCCCCGGGCTGGAGGAGTACCACGGCCAGGACGTGTTCCTCACGGACGTGCTGGCGGACGAGGCGGAGCGCGCGTTGCGGGAGGGCGTGGCCGACGGCGAGCGGGTCTTCCTGCACTTCGCGCCCTACGCGGTGCACGCGCCGATCATGGCGCACGAGGGGCTCAAGGCGCGCTTCGAGGGGAGCGGGCTCACCGGGCCTGAGCTCGCCTACGCCACCATGGTGGCGGCGGTGGACGACGCCACGGGGCAGCTGCTCGACGCCCTCGACGACCTCGGGATCGCCGAGGAGACCCTGGTGATCTACACCGGGGACAACGGGGGCCTCTCGGCCCACGCCCGGGGGGGCGAGCGCCACACCCACAACCTCCCCGCCCGCAGCGGCAAGGGCAGCGCCTATGACGGCGGGCTGCGCGTCCCCATGGTCGTGCGCTGGCCCGGGGTGGTGGAGCCGGGCACGCTGGTCCGCGGCCCCGTGGTGACCCACGACCTCTTCCCGACGCTGCTTGGCGCGGCGCGCATCGACATCCCCGCGGATCACGCGGCGCGGGTGGAGGGGATCGACCTGCGTCCGGTGCTCGACGGTCGGGAGGCGCCGCCCGCTGGCCGCTCGCTCCTCTTCCACCAGCCCCACTTCTGGGGCGTCAACGGCCCGGGCATCGAGCCCTTCAGCGCCGTGCGGGTGGGAGACCACAAGCTGATCTACTTCCACTCCGGCGCCCAGCTCGACGAGGCCACCGGCAAGCGCACGGGCGGTCCGCGCTTCGAGCTCTACGATCTCGCGGAGGACGTGGGTGAGGCGCGGGACCTGGCCGCGGAGCGCCCCGCGACCCTCGCCGCCCTCGCGCAGGTCCTCTCCGCGCGCCTGGAAGCGGCGGGCGCCTCCATGTCCCTTGACCTGCGGTCGGGCCAGCCGGTTCCTCTGCCGCGCGCTGGGCTGCGCTAGGGCCGCGGGGCGCCCGGAGGTCAGGCCTGGCTGCGGTGGCCTCCGGAGAGATCGACGGACGTCCCACCTGCATGGGCGGACCAGGTCGATGGGCGCGCAGGCCGGGGCCAGAGGACCAGCCGCAGGCGCGTCGCGGCCACCGCACCGAGCGCCGCGGAAAGGAGCGCGAAGGCGGCGACCAGGGTCCATGAGAGGAGGGGGGCGTGCTGCGAGTCGCCGGACCAGGTGACGAGGGCCCCGAGGACGCCGAGGCCTCCGAAGACGAAGCTGCCGAAGGCGAGGAGCTCGGCCAGGAGCAATTGAAGGAGGCGCTGCTGCATGGGGGAGCCATCGGCTCTCGCTGACGCCGGCCTGAACCCGCCGGGGTGGAATCCGAGGGCGAGGCGCCGGGGGAGCCCGCTGCACTCTTCAGGGGCCCGCAGCAGGTGCAGGGGCCTGGAGCGCGGTCGGGTGCTCGCCTCCGGGACAGCCTGCGGCGGACGGACCTCCCGGGACCGGCCGCGGCCGTCCAGCGTTCCGAGCCCGGGGTATCATCGGGGGAGAGCCCGTGACGCTCTCGCCCCTGCCCCCCCTGCCATGTCTCTCCGCTCCCCGTTGACTCCGACCCTCGGCCTGTTGCTCGCCGCCGCGCTCGGCGCTGGCGCTGACGCGAGTCCCCAGGTCCCTCGCCAGCTGCCGGGGGTGGGCCTGCGCACGCTCCTGGGCCGGCCGGGGGGCAACCCGAGGTCCATGTCCCCGCAGCAGCTGCGGACCAGCCAGGCGACCACCGCGTGGCTGACGAGCATCGCCATGCCGGCCATTGCCGCGCCCGTGTTCATCCCCGGCGTCGGGGGCACGGCTTACGTCCTGAAGCTGTTCGTGCCCCAGACGGGCAACGAGGAGCTCTTCACTCTCCACGTGCCGGACTCTCCCGCCGGACAGGCTCGGCCGCTCCTGGTGGGCTTCCACAGCTACGGGGTCTCCCACCTCGACTTCTCCTACTACAACACCTCGTTCCTCAGCGAGGCGGACGCCCGGGACTGGTTCGTCGTCGCGCCGATCCAGATCAACCCCCTCGTCCCCAACGGCAACGGGATGCCCACCGGTGACCTCAGCTACGGGGCGGCCGAGAGCCAGCTCAACGTCGAGGCGGTGATGGACTACGTCCTGAGCCACTGGCCCATCGACCGGGACCGGGTCTACGGGGTGGGCTTCTCCATGGGCGGGGGCAACGCCCTGAGCTACGGGGCGCGCCACCGCAACCGGGTTGGCGGCGCGTTCGCCGCCATCGTGAACCACACGGGCGCCATCAATGGGGGCGTGGTCTGGAACGAGGAGCCCGGGATCCAGGCCCCGCTGGAGACCACCTTCGGGGGGCCCCCGCCTCGCTTCGAATACCAGCGAGCCTCGTTGATCGACGTCTCACTCGCGCCCGCCGCGGACTACAGCCTCACCCCGGCCGGCCGCCACATGGCCGCCAACCTGGTGGGCGTGCCGGTGCGGACCTACTACTACGCCGGAGACCCGAAGGTCTACCTGCGCACCCTGTCGGATCGGCTCGACGCCTTCATGTCCGGGGACCCGACGCTCTCCCACGAGCTCTTCGTCGAGCTCACCCCGCCCTGCCCCGGGAACTCCAACTGCCCGAACCACTGCTGGGAGTTGCTCGATGAGTCCAGCGTTTGCGACTGGCTCGCGCAGCAGGCCCTGGGGGCCTATCCGCGCCGGGGGAGGGTCCTCGCGGACCGGGAGGAGCGCTGGAACGGCCTCCTCGTGCAGCAGCACCAGACGGGCCTCTTCTCCGCTCTGAACTACGACCTCGACCCTCTCCCTATCGGTCAGCCCACCCTGCTGCTCGGCGACCGGGAGAACGTCTCCCTCATCGGGCTCGATCTCGAGGACTTCGACCTCGACGCCACGGTCGGGCTCGAGGTCGAGACCGACGCGATCGATGGCGCTCCGGTGGACCTCACCATCGAGGGCGTCCCGGTGCGTCCGTTCAGCGTCATGCGGAACGGGATCCAGGTCCTGGAGGACTGCTCGGCGGCGGCGTCCGGCGTGCGGTGGTGCCACGACAGCGTGACGGGCACGCTCGAGCTCCGTGAGCCGGACGGGTCCGTCGGGCGCTGGTCGATCACCTTCTGACCCGACCTGACCCGGCGCCGAGTCGCCCCGGGGCGAGCTGGTCCCCTGGTATCAGATCCAGATCGCCACCAGGGCCATCACGGAGACACCGGCGGCTGCGCAGGCGAACCGCCAGCGTCGATCGTCGTGAGCGGGGAAGAACTCCTCGCGGACGATATCCAGCGCCGCGATGTAGAGGAACGTCCCGGCCGCGATCGCCTTGAACCAGGCGGTGACCACCTGCATGCGTCCCGCGTCGAACTCGAGGTCCGCGAACAGCCCAAGGAGGACGCCCGTGCTGGTGGTGCAGGCGAAGAAGAGCAGGGCGGGCAGGGCCCGTCGGACGGAGACGCCGGCGCGCTGGAACGTGGTGCCGAGGGCGAAGCCCGCTGATCCCTTGTGGGCGAGGATGGCGACCAGCAGGACGAGGAACGAGGACTGCACCTCATCGGTCCCGAGGGCCACGCCCGCGATCAGTGAGTGGATCGAGAGCGTGACCAGGAGGAGGTAGGGGGTCGAGCTGGAGGTGGATGCGGCGCCGACGAAGGCGTCGGCCTCGGGGTCTCCGGTGGAGGGGGCCCCCGCAGCGCTCGCGCCCGGGAGGACGCGTTCGAGGGCGAGCACGAGCAGGAACGCCGCGGACGCGATGGCGTAAGCGATGGGATAGTCGAGGTCCGGGTGGATCTCCCCGAAGTCCGCGGCGGCGTCGCCCAGCAGGTGGATCAGGCCCGCGGCGAGCAGGACGCCACCCGCGAAGGCGTTGCCCCTGGACATCGCCCAGGGAGAGACCCGCGTCCGCATCACTATGGGCAGGAGCGCCCCGCCACCGCCCACGAGGAAGATGACGAGGATGGCGATGAGCTGGGTGCTGGTCATGGGATGTGGGGCAGGAACGGGTGGACCCGAGGCGGGGTCAGGGGTTGGTCCTTCGCTTCATGATCTCGGCGGCGTCCCCGTCCACGGTGGGGAGGGGGAATCCCTCCGAGGGCTCGTGGGAGGTGTCCATGAGGGCCGCGAGCTCTGCGACGAGCTCGGGGAACTGGCCGGAGAGGTCCAGGGCCTGGGACTCGGCGGGGTTGGCGGCCAGGTCGTAGAGCGCGAGCTGTGGGGAGCCCTTCTTCAGCCCGGTGCGGACCAGCTTCCAGTCTCCCCGGCGCACCGCCTGGGCGCCCGCGGGACGGTACTCCCAGTAGAGGTACGGGCGGGCCGGGGCGTCCAGGTCGCCCCGGGCGGCGGCGGCGAAGGACACGCTGTCCGTCGCCACGTCGGGGTCGGTGGCCGCGGGCGCGCCGATCAGGTCCAGCACGGTGGCCGTGACGTCGACGGTGGAGACCACCTGATCAGACACGACCCCCTCGGGGAAGTGCCCTGGCCAGCTGGCGAGGAACGGGACGCGGATCCCGCCCTCGTAGAGCTGCCCCTTGTGGCCCCGGCGCGCGTCGTGGCTCTGGAAGAAGGTCGTGTCCACGCCCCCGACGTAGGTGGCGCCGTTGTCGCTCGTGAACAGCACGATGGTGTCCTCCGCCACCCCGCGGGCCTCGAGGGTGTCGAGGATCCGGCCGACCTGGTCATCCAGGAAGCTGATCATGCCGGCGTACGCGCGGCGAGGGCTGGGGTGGGGCAGGTAGGACTGTTGACCGAGGTACGGCTCGGCGTCCCACTCCGCGGGGTAGCGCTCCACGTACTCCTGGGGCACCTGGAGGGCGAGGTGGGGGATGATCGACGCGTAGTAGAGGAAGAAGGGCTCGTCACCCCCCGCGGCCTCGTCGAGCCAGTCGATCATGTCGTCCGCGATGAGCTGCGGCGCGTAGCGCTCGCTGCCTTGACCGAAGCGCTCGTAGTAGGCCCGGTCGCTCTCGAGGGGAGCCTCGAGCCTCTGGTGTGCCTTGAAGTACTCGGCCCCGTCGATGGGGGCGCGCTCACCGTCCAGCCAGAGGTGGGTGGGGTAGTAGTTGTGGGCGACTCGCTGGCAGAGGTAGCCATAGAAGTGGTCGAACCCCTGGCGCTCGGGCGCGCCGCGGGTGCCCGGGCCGCCCAGGCCCCACTTGCCGTAGCCCGCGGTCCGGTACCCGAGGGCGCCCAGGCGCTCGGCGAGGGTGACCTCCTCGTCGGAGAGCGGCCACTGTCCCTCGGGCTCCTCCGGGCCCCAGCCGCCGTTCTCCCAGTTCGCGCGCACCTCGGCGTGGCCGGAGTGCTTGCCCGTGAGGAGGACGCAGCGCGAGGGGGCGCAGACCGGCGAGCCGGTGTACCCGTTCGTGAACCGGACGCCGCGCTCGGCGATGGAGTTGATGCGCGGCGTCTCGATGTGCTGCTGGCCGTAGCAGCCGAGCTCGCCGGCGCCGAGGTCATCCACGAAGACGACCACGACGTTGGGGCGAGCCGCATCGCCTGACCCGCGGTCGACCGGGGGCGAGGAGGCGCAGGCGGCGAGGAGCGCGGTGAGCGCGAGCAGTGATTGGGCGCGGGTCATGCCCCGCAGCCTAGGGGAAGCGCGCGGTTCGAGCGACCGCGCGCTCGGGTCGCTCATGCGTCGGCGAGCTCCAGGGCCTTGCGCGCCTGGATGAGGTACCGGCGCAGCTGCAGGCTGGCGTCCGCGATCTGGCGGCGCTGGCCCATGTCGATGAGCGTGAAGGGGGATCCCTCGACGCCCTCGGACGAGAACTCACCGGCGACCTCCTCGATGGCCTTGCGGTAGGCCCGGTCGATGCGCTCGGCGAGGAGGGCGTCCTGGTCACGGACGGCCCCCGCGAAGTACTTGTACTGGGCGTAGCAGCCGAGCCAGGCGTGGTGGATCACCAGGAGCGACTGGTTGCTCCACATCTCCTCCTCGCTGGAGACCATGCGCGTGGCGACGTCCATGCAGCGGCGCTCCATCCCCGAGAAGGTCTCGGCGGCGCTGAAGCGGCCGCGCTCGGAGAGCGCCTGCCGCAGGGCGCGGGCGTCCTCGAGGAGTTGGACCGCGTAGGGCATGGCGGCGCCCATGCGCTGACGGGCGAAGACGAAGATCTCGATGCGGTGGAAGCCGCGGAAGTCGGGGTCCAGCTCGCCCTGGGCGAACTCGGAGGAGCGCCCGTCGATGGCGAGGTCGAGCTCGGGGAAGGCCGAGGCCAGGACCTGGATCTCCTCGTAGGGCGCCCGGGCCTCCGCATAGGCGTGGGACACGCCCTCGAGCGTGCCGGTCTCGAGGGCTACGACGAGCGCCTCGATCGCCTCGATCAGGTCGTCGCAGCGCTCGAGCGCCACGGCGACGCCGCTGCTCACGGCGTCGGTGAAGGGCTGGCGGACGACGGCGGCCGGCGTGGCCACCGGCTGGGAGTCCATGGTGGTGGACTGGCAGGCGGCGACGAGGCCGAGGAAGAGGACGGAGGAGACTCGCTTCGTGCTTGTGATCGGATTCATCGCGCTTGTGGTGCGGCGGGTCCTCCAGAGCGAAGCCCCCGCGGCATGCCAGCTATCGACCCACCCGCTGGGCCGCCTTGCGGGAATCCCCATCCCAAGGGCGCCGGTCCGGTTCCCCGGGATGAAGACTGTCCCGACCTGAGAGCACCAGGGGCAGGGACCGCCGGAGGCCCGGGCCCTGGCGCCGCCCGTGGTGTCCGACCGGTGGCTCCGGACGGGCCTCGGGGTTCAGGCTGCGACGTTCCCTTTTGCGCGTCGGTTCTTCAGGATGCCCCCATGGGACCGCGACCGATGCTCCTGGGGCTGGTGGGCGCCGCGCTGCTGCTGGGCTCCGCCTGCGGAACCGTCCGCACCGGCGGCGGCGGCGCCCCCGAGCTCGCTGCGCTGACCCTGGCGCTGGTCCAGCGCGGGGAGGCCCTCGACCCCGGTGACGGCCTCGCCGAGCGGGAGGTCTTCGACGCACACCGCCGCTTCCTCGAGCGGGAGGCCGAGGCTGGCCGCCTCCTGGTCACCGGTCCCTTCGCGCCCGCAGAGGGCGCCCCGCGTGGCCTGCTCCTCTTCGACGTGGAGGACCCCGGGGAGGTGTCGGAGATCCTGGAGGAGGACCCCGCCGTGGCGGCGGGGCTGCTCCGCCCCGAGGTCTTCCCGCTGATCACCCTCGCCCAGGTCCGCGAGCTCCCCGCGATGGAGCAGCGGCGGGTGAGCGAGTCGGGCGGCGTCGGCGGCGACTCGCGCCGCTTCGTGGTCCTCATGGCCCCCGACGGCGAGGCGGCGGTGGAGTGGATCCAGCACCCCGCGATTGCCCAGGAGGTCCTCCTCCTCGCTCAGCTCGGCGAGCCGACCCCGGGCGGGCTGCTCGTGGTCCTGGGCTTCGAGAGCATCCGTGAGCTGATCGCGCGCCGCCGAATCGCGGGGGCCTCAGGCCCCCCCGGGACCGAGGACTGGCAGGTGTGGGAGTGGTACTCCACTCCGGCGCTCGGGGCGTTCGCGTTCGACGGGGACGCGACTCAGCCGCCGAGGAGCTCGGCGTCGAAGTAGTTGCTCCCCATGCCCGCGTCCACCACGAGGCCCTGGCCGTTCAGGCCGCTGGAGCGCGGCGACAGCAGGAACAGGGTCGTGGCGGCGACCTCCTCGGTCTTCAGGCCCTCCTTGCGGAGCGTCGCCTTCTCGGCGTGCATCCAGGAGTCCACGTAGCCGGGGATCCCGGCGGACGAGCTGGTCTTCAGGAGGCCGGCGCGGACCGCGTTGAAGCGGACGCCGCTGAAGGCGCTGAAGGACTTGGCGAGGAACACCACGGCCGAGTCGAGCGCGGCCTTGATGGGGGCCATGTAGCCGTAGTTCTCCGCGGCCATCGTGGTGCTCGAGATGGAGATCGTGACCACCGAGGCGTCCCGGTGGAACAGGTCCTTGAGGGCGTTGGAGAGCGCGACGAGCGAGAAGGCGGAGACCTTCGTCGCCTCGAGGAAGTCCGTCTCGTTGGTCTCGTGGAAGGGCTTCCACCCGTCGGAGTAGTTGGCGAACGCGATGGAGTGCACCAGCCCGTGGAGGGTCTTGCCGGTCTCCGCCAGGGCGGCGCGGAGGGCCTCGATGTCGCCCTCTTCGCGGACGTCACAGGTCAGGACGAGCCGGTCACCCGTGAGCTTGGCCAGCTCGTCCCTGCGGGCCTCGGTGCGCACGACGAGGATGACCTCGGCGCCCACCTCCTCGAGCTGCCGGGTGACGTGCCACGCCACGCTCTTGCGGTTCTTGAGGCCGGTGACCACCACCGTCTTGCCGGCGAGGTCGGTCCAGTCCCCGGCGGCTCCGTCGGCGCCCATCAGCCTTCCTCGGCGGGGGCCACCGCGAGGACGCACTGCAGCCGCAGCACCGCCTTCCCGCCGCTGGTCACCTTGGCGGTGACGTAGCGGGCGTTGGACAGGCGCTCGGTCAGCTTGATCTCCGCGCGGAGCGTCTCGCCGGGGCGCACGATCTTGCGGAAGCGCGCGTCGACGATGCGGGTGAGGACGGGGACCCCCACGGAGTCCTGGTCCTCCTGGCTCGTGGCGTAGATCAGGATCGCCCCGCTCTGGAAGCAGAACTCGGAGATCAGGACGCCGGGGAGCACGGGCTGGCCGGGGAAGTGCCCCTCGAAGGCGGGCAGGTCCTCGGGGACGTCCCACTCGGTCACGAGGGTGTCTCCGTCGTGCTCGATCACTCGCGTGACGAAGAGGAACGGCGGGCGGTGGGGGAGGAAGTCGGTCAGGGGCCGGTCGAGGACCGAGCCGCCCGCGGGCTTCGAATGGGACTCACTCATGGTGCTGATCTCAGAGCCCGCCGGTCACGTCGAGGGTGGCGCCGGTGATGTAGCTGGCCTCGTCGGAGGCGAGGAACGTCACGGCGGAGGCGACCTCGGCGGTGGTGCCGAAGCGCCGGGCCGGGACCGACTTCTTGTAGGACTTCACGAGCTCGTCGGGCAGGTCATCGAGGAGCTCCGTGGCGATGAAGCCGGGCGACACGCAGTTGACCGTGATCCCGCGCTTGGCGACCTCCTTGCAGAGGGAGCGCATGAGGCCGACCTGGCCGGCCTTGGACGCGGAGTAGTTGCCCTGGCCCTCGAAGCCGAAGCGGCCCGCGGGGGAGGTGGTGAAGATGATCCGGCCGTGGCGCTGCCGCATCATGTTCTGGACGGCGAACTTGGACATGGTGTAGGAGCCCGTGAGGTTCGTCCCGATGACCGCGTCCCAGTCCCCGGGGGACATCATGGCCAGCACGGCGTCGCGCCGGATCCCTGAGTTGGCCACGAGCACGTCGATGGGGGTCTCGCCGAGGCCCTGCCAGAAGGCCTCGGTGGCGTCGTGGTCAGCGACGTCGAACTTGGCCAGGCGGACTCGCTCGCCGGCGTCACCCGCCTCCTCCACGAGCGACTCGGCCGCCGCGTCGTTGCCCCGGTAGGTGGCGTGGCAGATCGCGCCCTCGCGCAGGAAGGCGAGGGCGACGGCCCGGCCGATGCCTCGGGTGCCGCCAGTGACGACGACGTGCTTGTCCTTGAATCTCATACGTGCTGCGCTCGGGGTGCGGGGGATGTTGCGGCGAACATTCTCTTCGCGAGGCATGTCTCGGTCGAGGCGTGGATCCGAGGAGTTGCCGTCTTTTTTGGCTTCCTCCGAAGTCCACCCCCCGGAGAGCCCGATTTCCCCGTGGAGCGGACCCCGGGTGCTGGCCAGAGGCCGCGGTGGGGGATCCGCCCGCCCGCCCCCTCCCGATCAACCCGCCAGGGCTCTCCGCCGCACATGACCAACGAGCAGCATCGATCCGCGCCGGCCCAGAGGATGCGGCTGGTTTATCTGGGCGCCAAGAGCGAGCGCGGGGCGGCCGAGTCGGACGGGGTGGACGCCGAGGACCTCGGGGTCCGGCGGCGGATGATCGGGGTCGCGCTGGCCGCTGCCGGCCTGGGCGCCCTGCTGGTCTACCTGATGGCGCCCGGCGGAGGGGCCCGCGAGGAGTCCAGCGTCCGGCCCAAGAACGAGCCGGTGTTCGGCTACGTGGTGCGTGAGGCCCGGGGGCCGGGCCTCAAGCGTTGAGATCGAGCGCTCAGCCTGACGGATGGCTCCTTCGAGGAGCCCCCAGGCTGAATCGCGCGCCGTGACCGCGGGCGCGGTTGATTCAGCGGGCGCCGCCCGTCACCCTCTGCACCCATGCCACGCCACGCCCATGGCCCGCCCTTCGCGGCCGTCGTCTTCGACTGTGACTCCACGCTCTCGACCATCGAGGGCATCGAGGAACTCACGGCAGAGCACCCCGAGATCGCGGCGCTGACGGCCGACGCCATGGAAGGGCGTGTCCCCCTCGAGGAGGTCTACGGCAAGCGCCTCGAGCTCGCGCGCCCCGTGGTCTCCGACATGGGGAGGATCGCCGAGCGATACCAGGCCACGGCGCTGGCGGGCGCGGCGGAGCTCGTCGCAGCGCTGCACCACCTCGGGAAGAGGGTGGAGATCGTCTCCGGCGGCCTGCTGCCCGCCGTCCGCCCCTTCGGCGTCCAGCTCGGGGTCCCTGCGGACCGGATCCACGCCGTCGACCTCAGCTTCGACGGTGACGGCGCCTACGCCGACTACGACCGCCGGTCCCCCCTGGCCAGGGCGGGCGGCAAGCGGGAGCTCCTCGAGGCGCGCTTCCCCGAGGGAGACGTCGCCCTCGTGGGGGACGGCGCCACGGACCTCGAGGCCATGGACGTGTGCGCCCGGTTCATCGCGTTCACCGCGGTGGAGCGCCGTGCGGAGGTGGTCGCCGGCGCGGACGTCGAGGTGGACCGGGGGGACCTCGCCGCGCTCCTTCCGCACCTGCTCTCCGCAGCGGAGTTCGAGGCGCTCCGCGGGGCGCCCGGGGGTGCCTTTGACGACCTCCTCGCCCGCGCTGAGGAGGCGCGCCCATGAGGCCAGAGCTCTGGATCCCGGGGCCCACCGCGGTCCGCGCGGAGGTCCTCTCGGCGATGGCGGAGCCCATGATCGGGCATCGCTCTGCGGAGATGCGTGGGATGATCCACGCCCTGGACCCTCACCTTGAGGCGCTCTTCGGGGCGTCCCCGCCGTCCCACCGGGTGGCGGTCCACTCCTGCACGGCGACCGGCCTCATGGAGATGGCCCTGAGGGCGGCAGGGCCGCGGGTGCTCTGCTTGGTGAACGGCGCGTTCTCCAGGCGCTTCGCGACGATCGCGGAGGCCCTGGGCAAGGAGGTCGTCCGGGTCGAGTCCCCTGCGGGCGCGCCGCCAGCCCTCGACGCCGCCCGCGAGGAGCTGGCGACGTCGCCATTCGATGCGGTCACGGTCTGCCTCAGCGAGACGTCCACAGGGGTCGCGGTGAGCCCCCACGAGGTCGGCCGCGCGCTCGCCGACCGTGGGGGGGCGATGCTCATGGTGGACGCGGTGACCTACCTCGGGGCGGCGCCCATCGACGCGACCGCCAACGGGCTCGACTTCGTGCTCGCGGGGACCCAGAAGGCCCTCGCCCTCCCGCCCGGGCTGGGACTCTACGCGGTCAGTGAGACCATGCTGGACGGGGCCGTTCGGTCCACGGACCGCGGCTTCTTCCTGGACCTCCTCCGGATCACCGAGGCCCACGCCGAGGCGAAGCCGCCGATGACCCCGACGATCTCGCTCCACCGGGCGCTCCTGGTGCAGCTCGAGGCCATCGCCGCGGGGGAGGTGGAGCTGCGGCTGACGGACGAGGCGGAGGCCGTCGCCGGCCTCAACGGGTGGGAGCGCCGCTACCGGCGACACGCCCGCATGCGAGACCTCACCGGCGAGTTCCTCGTGGCCCGGGGGCTGGGACCCCTTGGGGGCGGGCCGGCCTCGCCCTCGGTGACCTGCGTGCTGGTCGAGGGGCGCGACGTCCCCACATTGCTGGAGCGCGTGCGCGCGCGCGGCTACGAGCTGGCGCCTGGCTACGGGGACCTGCGTGGGTCCACCATCCGGATCGGGCACATGGGCGACCACGGCGTTGCCTCCCTGGTCCGTCTCCTCGACGCGCTCGGAGCAGCGCTCGACGGGGATTGAACACGGGGGGACGAGTTCTTCCGGCAGGGCGCGGGACGGTGTGCTAAAACCTCCCCCGGACGGGAGTGGATCGGTGCTGGTGTGCCGCCCGGTCTTCAAAGCCGGTTAGGGCCTCGTGAACAGCGGGGCCGGTGGGTTCGATTCCCATGCACTCCCGCCACTCCCCATCTCCGGTGGGCGCCGCCGCGGGGGGGGGGGCGGCCGTCAGCGCGCGAAGGGGGTCCGAGACCATCCGCGGACCCATGACCCAACGTCCGCCGCCGGGCCCCGCACAGGCCGGCGGAGAATCGACCGAGGCGCCGCGGCTCCCCGCGCCTCGTCCTGCTCACCGAACCCCAACCGATGACGGTCAACGCCCACCCGGCCAGCCAGCGCGGCGTCGATCGCCTGAACCTGCCCTGGCAGCTCCGTGCCATGCGGCTGGGGTTCAGGCTCCTGCGGGTGGTGTCCCGCGGCGCCGCCGGTCGGCTCGCGCTCCACCTCTTCGTCACCCCGCGCAGGCACCGGCCGCCGGCGCGGGAGCTGGAGGTCCTGGCCCGGGGGGAGCGCCTCTCCATCACCCACAAGGGGCGCCAGCTCGCCACCTGGCGCTGGCGGCGGGCTGACGGTCGGAGGGAGCGGGGGACCGCGATCCTCGTCCACGGGTGGGAGGGCCGTGGGGGGCAGCTCCACGGCTTCGTGGCGCCGCTCCAGGAGGCCGGGTTCGACGTGGTGGCGTTCGACCACGTGGGGCACGGCGAGTCCGACGGGAGGCGCTGCTCCCTGCCCACCATGCGTGACACCCTGCGGGCGGTGGCGCGGGAGACCCTGGATGACCCGGAGGCCGGGCCCGCGTGCATCGTCGCCCACTCCATGGGGACCTTCGCGTCGAGCCTCCTGCTAGCGGAGGGGTGGCGGGACACACGCGTCTGCTATGTGTCCCCGCCCGATGACCTGCTCGTCTACTTCTCCCACTACCTGGAGCTGGTCACCGGCAGCGATGACCTCCTGGACGACCTCGTCCGGCTCATGGAGGAGCGCTTCGGGGAGCGGGCAGAGGAGTTCGAGTTCCGTCGGCTCGTGGAGACCCTGGACCAGCCCCTGCTCGTGCTCCACGCGGCCGACGATGAGGACGTCCCGATCGAGGCTGGGCGCTTCGTCGCCGCCCACTGGCCGGCCGCCCGCATGGTCGAACTCGACGGCCTCGGCCACCGCCGGATCCTGAGGGATCCGGGGGCCATCCAGACGGCCACGGCCTTCCTCGCGGAGTGAACCTCGGCTACCGCTTGCGTAGCCGTCGGTCGTGTCCCACGTTACGTGCACAAGTCATGCACCGGACCGCCAAGCTCGCCCGCCTCCTCGCCATCACGCTCCTGCTCTGCCTTGGCGTGCGAGGGGTCCATGCCGCCCCCCAGGTCGACGAGGAGGTCGCGCCCGTGTCGCCGGAGACGGCCTTCATCATGCGGGTGGACGGCCCCATCGACGCCGGGCACCAGGCGCTCTTCCGGCGGGCCGTCGTGTCGGCCGAGGCGAGCGGCGCGCCGCTGATCGTCGCCTTCGATACGCCGGGCGGGGAGCTGACCCGGATGCGCCAGTTCGCGGGCGCCATCGACACGGCCGTGAAGGACGGCGTGCGGGTCATCGGCTGGGTGGATGATGAGGCGCTCTCGGCCGGGACCTGGCTCGCGATCGCATGTGAGAGCCTCTACGTGCGCGAGCGTTCCTCCATCGGCGCCGCCCAGGCCGTACAGCTCACGCCGACGGGCATGGTCCCCGCGGGGGAGAAGATCGCATCCGCGTACCGCGCCTGGGTCCGGGGCTGGGCCAAGACCCACGGGAAGAACGAGCTCCTCGCGGAGGCCATGATCGACCCGGGGACCGAGGTCCGCCGCGTCAGGATCGACGGCATCGAGCAGGACATCAGCGGGACCCGCTGGGATGACCTCGTGGCCAAGGGCGAGGCGCCCGAGCTGATCCGGACGGTCGTGCCCGAGGGAACCCTGCTGGCGCTCACGGGGGCCGAGGCCATCGAGCTCGGGTTCGCCGATGCCATGGCGGAGACGACCGAGGCGCTGCTCGCCAAGGAGGGACTCGCCGGCCTGCAGCTCGAGCCCCTGGACAAGACCCGCTCGGAGGATCTGCTCGCGTCGCTGCACGGCATGCGGCTGCTGCTCCTCTTCCTCGGCCTCTTCTTCGGATACGTCGAGCTCAAGGTCCCCGGCTTCGGGATCCCCGGGGGGCTCTCGATCCTCTGCTTCATCGGCCTGTTCGTCGGCCAGTACCTGATCGGGCTCGCGGACATCCCTCACGTGGTCCTGGCCGCGGTCGGGGTGGTGCTCGTGGGGACCGAGATCTTCGTGGTGCCGGGGATGATCTGGCCGGGCCTGGTGGGGGCGACCTGCCTGGTGGTGGGGCTGCTCATGAGCCAGGTGGGGCCGGACCTCTCCATGGGGGATGCCTGGGACCGCCAGCTCCTCTTCGACGCGACCTTCCAGCTGGTCGCCACCGCCGCCGCCGGCGTCTTCGCCATCTGGACCCTCTCTCGCTTCCTGCCGCAGACGCCCGTTCTCGGGCGCATGGTGCTCGCTGGCGCCGGCGGCGCCGCAGACGCCATGCCCGAGGCCCGGGACGAGAGCCGCCTCCAGCACGCGCGGCCCGGCGCCCTGGGCACGGCCTCCACCGATCTGCGCCCGGTGGGCAAGGTGGCCCTCGACGGCGACGAGGAGGGCACCTACCACGAGGCGCGCCTCGAGGGCGGCGCCCTCTCGCGGGGGGGCCGCGTGAGGGTGATCGAGGTGAACGCCGGGCGGCTGGTCGTCGAGTCGGTCGGTGTGGAGTCCGCTGGCGAAGCTGAGGAGGCCCGGCCGTGACGCAGATCATCCTCCTCTTCAGCGGCGGGTTGCTCCTCGTGCTGATCGAGGTCTTCGTTCCGAGCGGAGGCATCCTCGGCCTGCTCGCGGCCCTGGCGCTGATCGGGTCCATGGTCCTCGCGTTCATGGAGGACTTCACCCTCGGCTTCACGCTGCTCGCGGCGACGGCCGTCCTGGTGCCTGTGATCGTCACTTACGGGCTGCGAGTCTTCCCGAAGACGCCCATCGGCCGCAAGCTCACCGCCCGCGGCTTCAGCTTCGAGGACGGGCGGGCGGTGGATCGACGGGACGCCACGCTCCTCTCCAAGACGGGCGTCGTGGAGGCAGACCTCCGTCCCGCAGGGATGGCGCGCATCGACGGCCGCCGCGTGGACGTGGTGAGCCGCGGCGAGCCCATCGAGAAGGGCGCGCCCATCGTCGTCGTCGAGGTCTCGGGCAACCGGGTCATCGTGGCCCGGGACTCCGCCCCCCCCAGCTCATGACCGGGACGGGCCCCGCCCCCCCTGCGTCAGATTCGTCTCTTCAATCCCCACCCATGCACTACTCCCTCATCGCGCTCATCCCGGCGGACGGCGACGAGCCCAGCATCCTCAAGGTCATCGGCCTCGTCGCGCTCGGCCTGTTCCTGATCGGCTTCCTCGTCCTCTTCCTGCGGTACGCCAAGCTCTACATCCAGTCCGTGCTCTCGGGCGCTGGCGTGGGGCTGTTCGACATGCTGGCCATGAGCCTGCGGAAGGTCGACCCCTCCGTGATCGTGGTGGGCAGGATCAACCTCGTGCAGTCGCGCATCAACGGGATCGCAGCCAGTGACCTCGAGGCCCACTACCTCGCGGGTGGCAACGTCCCGCGCGTGGTGAGCGCGATCATCTCCTCCAACCGAGCCGGGCTTGACCTCGACTACAAGGCCGCCACCGGCATCGACCTCGCGGGTCGCGACGTCCTCGACGCCGTCAACACGTCGGTGACGCCGAAGGTCATCGACTGCCCGGATCCGGCGAAGGGCAAGAGCGAGGTGGCCGCGGTCGCCAAGGATGGCATCCAGGTGCTGGCCAAGGCGCGGGTGACCGTGCGGACCAACATCGCTCGCCTCGTCGGCGGCGCGGGCGAGGAGACGATCATTGCCCGGGTGGGGGAGGGCATCGTGTCCACCATCGGCTCCATGGACACCCACAAGCACGTCCTCGAGAACCCCGATGAGATCAGCAAGACCGTGCTGAACCGCGGCCTCGACGCGGGAACGGCCTTCGAGATCGTCTCCATCGACATCGCCGACGTGGACATCGGCCACAACATCGGCGCCCGCCTCCAGGCCGACCAGGCGGAAGCGGACAAGCGCGTGGCCCAGGCCCTGGCCGAGAAGCGCCGGGCCATGGCCGTCGCGGCCGAGCAGGAGTTCAAGGCTGGCGTGCAGGAGAACCGCGCCAAGGTCGTGGAGGCAGAGGCCCAGGTCCCCCTGGCCATGGCCGAGGCGCTCAAGTCGGGCAACCTCGGGGTCATGGACATGCTGCGCCTGAAGAACCTCGAGTCCGACACCACCATGCGCCGCAGCATCGGCGGTGAGGCCGACGGAGGCTCCAGCCCCACCTCCTGATGCTGGCGGCCCCCTCGTTCCTCGGCGCCCTCCCCGTCCAGGGAGGCGTCGGCTTTGACATGGACAGCCTGGTCGGCCTGGTCATCGTGTTCTTCGCGGTGATCTGGCCGGTCATCCGCGGGCTGTTGAACGTGGCGAAGTCGAACCGACAGGACTTCCAGGCGCAGTCCAAGGCCGGGTCGGAGCCGACCCGGCCCAATCCGCTGGAGGCCTTCCTTCAGGGGCTCCAGGATAATGGCGAGGAGGAGGAAGTCGTCAGGGAGCGCCGCGCCGCGCGGGTGGCTCGGGCGGAGCGCCGCGAAGCGGCGCTGGAGAGGCAGCGGGCCCGACGTGAGAGAGCGGGGCTATCCCCGTCCGCCGATCCCTTCGAGAAGGGGAGAGAGGAGGTCGTGACCGAGGCGCCGGTCGAGGCGTCGGTCGAGGCGTGGCCGAAGGAGCAGCCCAGCTCGGTCGCGCCTTCAACGAATGTCCCAGCGACCCGGGCTCGTCGGCGCCCCGAGCCCGTGGATGGCTTCGAGGTCGCGATCGATGATGACCTGGATGCCGTCCCGAGCGAGGACGCCCTCGAGGCGGATCTGTTCGCGCAACCCCAGCCGGCGCGTCGTGGCGCGGAGGAGCGTGAGCCTGATGAGGAGGGGCTCGAGGTGCTCTCTGGCGCAGGGGAGCGGGCGGCCTTCGCGCTGGAGTCGGAGCAGGCGTCCCCCCTGGATCGGATCCAGGCTGGACGGTCGCCCTGGCGGTCGGCCATCCTGATGAAGGAGATCCTCGGCCCGCCGATCTCCGTGAAGCCCCACGACGACCAGCTGCTCTGAGCACCGACCATGGCACGACGTCCCTCTTACTGGCTCATGAAGAGCGAGCCCGACGTGTACTCCTACGCGCACCTCGAGGCCGCCCCGAAGCAGACCACCCTCTGGGATGGCGTCCGCAACTACCAGGCGCGGAACATGATGAGGGACGAGATGAAGGTGGGGGACCTGATCCTCTACTACCACTCCAACACCAAGCCCCCGGGCGTCGTGGGGGTGGCCAGGGTGGTCAAGGAGGGGTATCCGGACCCGACCCAGTTCGATCCGAAGGACTCGCACTTCGACCCCAAGAGCCAGGAAGCGAACCCGCGCTGGTTCGTCGTCGACATCCAGGCGGTGGCGGCGCTGAAGAGCTACGTCTCTCTCGATGACATCAAGGCCAACGGGAAGCTCGCGGACATGGCCGTGGTGCAGCGTGGGCAGCGTCTCTCCGTTCAGCCCGTGGCGGCTGCGCACTTCCGCGAGGTGCTCCGGATGGGCGGCCTGAAGGGCGCCGACCTGTCCTGAGGGGCCAGGAAAGGGGGTCGAACGGTCCCCCGTCGAGAATCGGCTGAAGGCTACCTAAGTCTTGGGGGGGGAGGTGGATGGGCGCATTCGGCGTAATCGTCACACCCCCCTGGCGAGGTCCTGAGGGCGCTTCTCCCTTGATCCTGGGCCCCGACTGTGTCCCCCTGTGGAGGTCGGGAACGGCCCCAGGTGGCCCGCCCCAGCGTTCCAGCGCTTCACCTGGACTCTCCCACCCGCTCCCGGGCATCCCTGCACGGAAGCCTTTCCCCCAAGCCCCAAACTCAACGATGAGCCAGAACTACGATCAGATGGTGGAGGCCATTTCGGCCTGCCGCGAGGACGTCGAGAAGGCCGAGGCCGGCAACAAGGCCGCCACCTCCCGCGTCCGCAAGTCGATGCAGGAAATCAAGGCCCTGGCCCAGGAGCTCCGCAAGGAGATGCTCGAGCTTCGCGACTCGGGCGGCTCCCAGGGCTGATCCTGAGCCCCAGGACCTCTTCAGGGAGCGCCCTCCGGTCGACGGAGCGGCGCTCTCTGCTCATTTTGGGGCGTGGGCCGCGCCCCACGAGGCGCTGCCACGGCCTGCCAGGTGGCCCCGGGGTCAGCCGCGCCCCACGTCGTCGGGCAGAGGGAAGGACCCGTCCTCGCGCTCCAGGGTCCAACTCCCCGTCACATCTCGCCCGAGGTCCAGTGGGCGATACAGGTGGGGGAACAGGGCACCGCCCCTGGAGGCCTCGAAGCGCAGGTCCTCGGTGACCGCGTCGCGGTCCAGCTCGAGCAGCGCCACCCGCTCCACCCCCCCGAAGTGGGCATCCAGCGTGCCCGCCAGCTGCCCGGCGAAGGAGAGGTGCACGAAGCCCTCCAGCGCGAGTGAGGGGACCTCCAGGGGGCCCGTGCGCGGGAGGTCGCAAGCGTCTGCCTCCGGGACGAGGTGGAACAGCCGGCGCTCGCGCAGGGGGCGATGGACCGAGAGGGTGGTCCCGGGCCGCACGAGCCCCGCCCCTGCGGCCCGCCGGGAGAGGACCTCCAGGGCGCCCCGGCCCTCCTCCGCGAGGTCCCGGGTCCACTCGTTCACGTACAGGTCCACGTGGCTCCACAGCACGTCGTCGGAGAACTCCTGGGCATGGCGGCGCATGGACTCGAGGGTGGCCTCGGGCCTCGCCCGCGCGAGGGCCAGGGAGCGCCGCAGCGCGTCCTGAACTGCGTCGACGGTCTCCTCGGGCAGGGTGCGCCGGGCGAAGATCCCACCCAGGGGGAGCGGCGCCCCGGTCTCCGCCTCCCAGCGCGCCCCGAGGTCCTCCACGAGGCCGAGGCCGGACGCCGCGTAGGTGAAGCGGCCCTCGTGGATGCAGACACCAAGGTCCGCCTCGCCCCGCTCGAGGGCTGGCATGACATCGCTGAAGATGACGTGCTCCGCGTCCGCGGCGTCGGGATAGAAGAGGCGGTACAGGAGGGCCGCCGTGGTGTGGGCGCCGGGGCAGAGGACCCGGCTCGAGGGAGTCGGGGTGAGCGGGTCGAGGCCCGCCCGGGCCAACAGGAGCGGGCCGTTGCCGAACCCCAGGGCGGAGCCGGTGGGGAGGGCGACCAGCTCCTCCGCCATGAGGAGAGCGAGGTGGTAGCTGGCCTTGGCCACGTCGAAGGCCCGCGCAGCCCCCGGGTCCAGGAGGCGCTGGTTGAGCTCCTGCACGTCCAGCAGCTCGATCTCGACGTCGTGGCCCTCCACCTGGACCTCGCCGGTCAGGAGGCCGTGGAAGAGGAACGTGTCGTTCGGGCAGGTGGAGATCCCGAGGTGCAGGGGGCGGCGGCTCACGGCGTGCCTCCCTGGAGGATCGACCTCGCCGAGCTCGCCGCGGCCATGAGGGCGGGCTCCACGAGCCAGCGGTCCTTGTCCCTGTCCCCCGCGACGTTGGAGATGCCCCGGACCGCGTGCAGGGGGACGCCGGCCAGGCGGGCGGCCAGCGCGGCGCCGAACGTCTCCATGTCCTCCGCGACGGCGCCCTGGAACCGCTGGCAGCGACCAAGGGCCTCGGCGGGGCTCGCGGACGCGGCGCAGACGGAGAGCAGGAGGGGGCCTGCTGCGGGCAACTGGAGCTGCTCGTGGACCTCGCCCTGGGCGTCGTGCCACTGGGGGAACCCGAGGGCCGAGGGGGGCAGCAGCGCGGCCCCTTGGCCGGCCCCGACCCCGTCCAGGGCCACGGCGCCGAACTCGGTCGCCTCGCCGACGGCGGGGCCCCCCTCGAGGCTCCCCGCGATCCCGAGCAGGATGACCCGGGCCGGTCGCCGGTGGGCGATGAGCGCCGCGGTGCGGGCGGCTGCGGCCACGGGGCCGAAGCCGACGAGCTCGACCCCCGGCCCCCCTCTTGCAGCGAACAGGTCCGGCGCGACGCGTTCGAGGATGGACCGCTCGAGCTCCGTGGGGACGCAGAGGAGGGCCCCGGCGGGATCAGGAGGGTGACTGGACATGGCAAGAACCTGCGCCGGAGAGGGCCTGGGCTCCACCCCGGAGAGGCCGAATCCTGGGTCCTGAGAATATTGGCCCCGCCCTGACGGGGCTGAACGGATGTTCGGGCGATGGCGCGCGTCGACCCAGAGTGGCCCCGCTCACTAGCGGCGGTCTTGTTGATGGCCGCGGGGGCGGGCATGAGCGCCTCCTGCGGTGGCGGGGGAGGATCCACCGCTGTGGCGGCCACCGGGGTGGACCTGGCGGCCCTGGGGGTGACGCCGAGCACCTGGTCCCTGGATGCGGGCTCAAGCGTGGTGGTGACCGCCGAGGTCGCCAACCAGGGGACCGTCGCCTCCGCCCCCTTCGAGGTCGGCGTCTACCTCTCCGCGGACACGGAGCGTGACGCCCAGGACGTGCGGCTGCTCTCCTGGAGCCTCCTGACGCTCAGCGCAGGTGAGACTTTCTCCGCCTCCGACAGCCTCCAGGTTCCGGTCACGACCCCGGCCGGGGAGTACTACCTGCTCTGCGTGGCGGACGACCAGGGGGCCTTCCTGGAGGAGGCGGAAGGGAACAACGTGGTGTCCTCCACCGCCACGGTCCTGGTCGCCGAGGCCGAGCGCCCTGACCTGGTCATCGAGTCGGTCCACTTCGGCGCCGTGGAGGTCCAGGCTGGCCAGCCCATCCTCGTGGATGACGCCGTGCGCAACGTCGGCGTCGAGACGAGCGGCGCCTTCCGCGTGGGGATCTACCTGTCGGACGACGCGCTGATCACCCCGAGCGACGTCCTCATCGGGCAGCGGCAGGTGCTGGACCTCGAGGTCGGCGCGCTGGACCCCGCCAGCGGCTCCCTGACGGTCCCGGCCTTCGTCATGGCGGGGACCTACTTCGTCGGGGCGATCGCGGACGATCTCGGGGCCATCATCGAGATGGACGAGCTGAACAACGAGCTCGCCGCGCCCGGGACCCTGGCCGTGACCGCGGCGCCGGAGCCGGACCTGGCGGCGGCCTCCGTGAGCTTCTCACCGCCCTCGGTGGAGGGCGGTCAGGCCATCGTGGTGGAGGAGTCCATCCTGAACCAGGGGCTCGCCGCGGCGCCCCTGTTCCAGGTCGGCGTCTACCTCTCGGACGACCCGACGATCGACCCGGCGACGGACATCCTGATCGGCACCCGCACCGAGAGCTTCCTTGCGGTGGGGAGCGTCTCCAACTCCGGTCCGACGCCCATTCCCGTGCCATCGAGCACGCCCCCTGGGGAGTACTTCGTGGGCGTGTACGCCGACAGCTCCGAGCTGCTCGCGGAGCTGGACGAGGGGAACAACGGCCTCATCGGCCTCGGTCGCCTGACGGTCTCGGCGCCGCCGCTCTCCGACCTCGTCGCCAGCCAGTTCAGCTTCTCGCCTTCGGCCATCCAGTCCGGCACCGGCGCGGCGATCAACATCGAGGACCAGGTGACCAACCTCGGGCTCGCGCCGAGCTCGACCGTGCGGGTCTCGGTCTACCTCTCGAGCGACGCCGCCATCACGACCAACGACGTGCTCCTGGGCTTCCACGAACTCTCCCCCCTCAGCGTGGGGGTCGGCTCGTCGAGGTCGCTGAGCATGCCGGTCCCCGGGGGCATCGCCCCGGGCTCCTACCGGGTGGGGCTGTGGGTCGACGACCTCAACACGGAGCCCGAGCTCAACGAGGGCAACAACCTCCTGGTCGCCGGGGGGCTCCTTGATGTGCTGGAGGGCGGCGTCGCCGCGCCCAACCTGGTGACCGAGCTCATGGACCCGGCCGCGTCGGTGGCGGAGCCCGGGGAGTCCTTCCAGGTGGTGACGCGCGTGGCGAACGCAGGCGACGCCTCGTGCGGCGCGTTCCGCATCGGCATCTACCTCTCGACGGACGAGACCGTCACCAGCAGCGACACGCTGCTCGGGGACCGGCTCGTCCCGTTCGGCCTGGGGGCCGCGTTCGCCACCGTCGCCAGCGCACCGGTCGCGATCCCGCCGGGCACCCCGGAGGGGGAGTACACCATCGGCGCCCTCGCTGACTGGCAAGGCGTCGTCTCCGAGTCGGATGAGACCGACAACAGCCTCAACGCGGCAGGCGTCTTCCGGGTTCAGGTCCCGCCGCCCCCGGCGCCGGACCTCAGGGCCTCGGACGTGGACGTGATCGACGCGTCTCCGTTCACCGCTGGCGAGGTCATCAGCGTGGCGCACACGGTCACGAACAACGGCGACCTGGACGCGAGCTCGTTCCGGGTGGGCATCTACCTCTCCGAGGACGAGGTCATCGACCCGGCGGAGGACACGTTGCTGGGGACCCGCGTGCTCTCCAGCCTCGCCATCGGCGGCAGCAGCCCGGCCAACACCGCCGTTCAGCTCCCACCCGGCGTGGCGTTGACGGCCTGGCGGATCGGCGTTCTCGTCGACGACCTCGAGGCGCTCGCGGAGAGCGACGAGTCCAACAACAGCGCCGTCGACCCCGAGGCCCACGTCATCCAATAGCCCCATGAAGCGCCCCCTCGATCTCTCCTCTCCGCTCCGCCGTCCCCTCGCGATCGGCGCGGCGCTCCTGGTGACCGTGGTCGCCGGAGCCCAGGAGGTCTCCCGGGCGACCCGCGCCGGCGAGGTCCGCGCCGGGGACGCCCTGCCCGCCCCGCTCCGCGCCGTGCACCGCCACGATCGAGTGCCGTCGGAGCCGGGCGGGTACGTGGACGTGTGGGGGCCGTTCGCGCCCTGGGAGGTGCGGGTCCTCCAGGGGCAAGGCACGTCCCGCAGCGGCCGTTGATTACTCCGTGACGCCGGCCGGCGCGGGTCGCAGAATCGGCGCGATGGATGGCGAGGGAGTTCAGGGCGGGGCACGTGACCCCGGGGTGCTCCGGGCCCTCCAGGAGGTCTTCGGGATCGAGGACTATCGCGGTCCCCAGGAGGCGGCCATCGCCGCCGTGCTCGCCGGGCGCGACGTGCTGCTGACCATGCCGACGGGCGCAGGCAAGTCGCTGGTGTACCAGCTGCCCGCCGTCGTGGAGGAGGGGATGACCCTCGTCGTCAGCCCGCTGATCGCCCTCATGAAGGACCAGGTGGACGCGCTCAGGGCCCGCGGGATCCGCGCGGCCTACGTGAACTCCTCCATCAGCGCGGCCGAGCGGGCGCGCCGACTGAAGGCCGCGGCGGCGGGTGACCTGGACCTCCTCTACGTCACCCCCGAGCGCTTCCGTCAGCCCGACTTCGCCGGGGCCCTCCCGGAGCTCCCGGTGCGCCGGCTCGCGGTGGACGAGGCCCACTGCATCAGCCAGTGGGGCCACGACTTCCGCCCCGACTTCTCCAGGCTCGGGGAGTACCGACGGCGCCTCGGCGGGGTCCCGGCGATCGCGCTCACGGCGACCGCCACCCCGGCGGTGGCAGCGGACATCGCCCTGCGCCTCGAGCTCGAGGACCCCCTGGTCCTGCGCACGGGGATCGAGCGCGAGAACCTCTTCCTCGCGGTGACAGAGGTCTCCAGCGAGGAGGAGAAGGTCGACGTCCTCGTGGACCGCATCCAGTCCATCGGCGGCCCGGGCATCGTCTACGGCGCCCTCATCAAGGACCTCGAGCGGATCCACGGGGAGCTGCGGCGGCGCGGGGTGGAGACTCTGGTCTACCACGGCAAGCTCTCGGCAGAGGAGCGCCGCGGGATGCAGGAGCGCTTCATGGCCTCGTCCAAGCTGGTCGTGCTGGCGACCAACGCGTTCGGGATGGGGATCGACAAGGCCGACATACGGTTCGTCCTCCACGTGCAGATGCCGCGCACCCTCGAGGCCTGGACCCAGGAGGTGGGGCGGGCCGGCCGCGACGGCGCGCCCTCCTGGTGCGAGCTGCTCTACTTCCCCGAGGACATCGCCATCCAGGACACTTTCGTGCGCTGGGCGAACCCCACCCTCAAGTACGTGGTCATGGTCTACGAGACCCTCGCCGGGTGGGGGGAGCGCGTGCAGCTCAAGGACGAGGACGACCTGCGCGCGGAGCTGCTCGTGAAGGAGCGCCGGGACAACCGCGTGGGGATCGCCCTGCGCTGGCTGGAGGTCCTGGGGGTGACCTCGGGCTCCTTCGAGGGGCACGACCTGGAGGTCCGTCGGCCCCTGGATCCCGAGGAGCTCCCCGCCTTCCTGGGCACCGGCGAGAAGCTCCAGGACGACCTCCGGGCGCTGCTCTCCATGGTGGAGTTCGCGAAGAACGAGGACCGCCCCCGGCGGGCGCTCCTGGCCGAGCACTTCGGCCTCGAGGACGCGGTGGGGAGGGGGTGCGACAACACCGAGGACGCCGCCGCCTGGCGCGAGGCGCACCTCGAGCGGCGGGCGGCGGCGCCCGCCACGACCCCTGCGGCCGCGCCCCTGGCCGCGGACCCCGAGGCGGCCTTCGCCCGCGGGGACTGGGTGGAGATCGACGGGCGCCACCTCGGTCAGGTGGTCAAGGTCGAGGGGGAGGGGCGCCGGACCCGCCTGGTGGTGGAGAGCGCCGGTGACTTCCGGCGGCGGACCGTGGACCCGCGGCGCAAGCAGGTGCGGAAGATCTGAGCCCCTTCCCTCAGTGGGCCGCTCCCAGGTGAACCCGCTGGACGGTCATGGGGAGCTCGGTGGAGACGTCGAAGCGCGCGGCGGTCTCGACCCCGACCCGCGCGAGGGACTCTGCGTCCGGGGCGCTGGCCTCGGCCACGCTCATGGCGCCCAGCGCGAACTCCGCGCCGGACCCGAACGCGTAGAAGGACCGGAACTCCTGCACCGAGCGCTGGGGGTAGGCGCCGAAGATGCCGCCGGGCGACGCGATGATCAGCTCCATGCGCATAGACTCGTAGTCGTACTGGCTGTCCTCCTTTCCGAGGACGTAGTAGTCATCCCGGAGGGAGCGCTGAAGCTGCGTCAAGAAGTCGAAGATCTGGTCCGCGCTCCGAAGCTGAGGTGTCTCCTTCAGCCCGCGGAGGTGGTGCCCCAGGATCAGCTAGGCCGAGGCGGGGCCGGTGGGTGCGACCCACGCCTCCCCGACCTGGACGAGCTTGTCGCTGGAGGCGACGAGGTCCGCGGGCTCCCGGAGGTCTCCGTAGGTGGCGAGGGTGTCGGCGGCGATGCACGCGACTCCGTTCTTCTTGGTGACGACGACGGTGGTCATGGGGTCCTGCGGGTCGGGGAGCGGGGAGCGCCATCCCTCCCTGGGGGCGGCGCGGTGCGGGCGGACCATAGCGAAGCTCACCGAGGTTCCGCGAGGTTCCCGTCTCGATCGTACGGCTCGCCTTGGCGCCAGCGGGGAGCGGCCGTCCTCGCCGCCGCCCTGGCCCTCGCCGCGTGCGCGGCGCCGGATGATGGGCCGCGCCCCGCGGAGCCCACGCAGGTGGCTCCCTGGGACGTGCTCTTCGACGGGCGAGACCTCTCGGCCTGGAAGGCCGGCGTCTTCGGCGAGTTCCCCGAGTTCGATCAGGTGGAGGACGGCGTGGTCATCCCCCAGGGGGTCCCGCTCGCGGGGCTGACCTACCAGGGCACGCCGCCGACGCCGCCCTTCGAGGCGGAGTTCGACGTGACCAAGGATTTCGGCGCGGACTTCTTCTTCTCGGTGACCTTCCCCGTCCGCGGCGAGCACCTGACCCTGGTGCTCGGCGGGTGGGGGGGCGTGGTCTGCGGGCTGTCCTGCCTCGACGGGGAGGACGCGTCGGGGAACGACACGCGGACCTTGAAGAACTTCCCCGACGGCTCGCGCTACCGGGTCTCCCTGGCGGTCACGGACGAGCGGGTCCGGGTGGTCCTCGACGGGGAGCCGCTGATCGAAGCGGACCTGCGCGGGCGGGAGCTGGAGCTGCGTCCCGAAGTTGACCCCTCCGTCCCGTTCGGAGTCGCGACCTTCGCCACTCAGACCATCCTGCACCGGGTGAGAGTGCGACAGCTGGACCAGGAGGGGGTCGGTCCTTGACGGCTCCGAAGGGGTGGGGCGACTATTGGGTCATGTCCTGCTCCCCGATTCGCGCCGCGCTCCTCGCGCTCCTCACCCTGTTCCTCGCGTCACCCGCCAAGGCGACGTGGTCCATCGTGGTCATCAACCGGGAGACCGGAGAGCTCGCGGTGGCGACCTCCACGTGCATCGCCGGCTTCGACATCGCGACCGCTGTCCCGGTCATCCGCGTGGGCTACGCCGCGGGCGCCGCGCAGTCGTTCGTCATCTCACAGGCGACCAACCGCCGGCGCATCTTCCGCAACTCGCTCCGGGGCGCCACGCCCCAGCAGCTCCTGGACCTGATCGAGGCCAGCGACGGGGGCTTCGAGAACCGCCAGTTCGGCATCGTCGCCTTCTCGGGCGCCCCGGTGACCCACACGGGGGACTTCAACGGTGACTTCGCCGACGGGCTCACCGGCTCCTTCGGCCCCTACGAGTACGCGATCCAGGGGAACGTGCTCACGGGTGCCAACGTGGTGCTGGATTGCGAGGCCGCCTTCCTCGCCACCAACGGCGACCTGGGCGAGCGCATGGTGGCGGCCATGGAGGCGGCCCGGGACGCGGGCGGCGACGGGCGCTGCTCCTGCGCGCCGGGGACGCCCACGGGCTGCGGCTCACCGCCGGCGAACTTCACCTACGCCTCCTACAACGCCTTCATGGCGATCGCGCGCCTCGGCGACACCGACGCGCCCTGCCTTGGGACCACGGGCTGCGCGGCGGGGGACTACTACCTCCGCATCACCTACGCCGGCGGGCCCAACGGACAGGAGCCGATCGCGCGCCTGCGCCAGGAGTACGACGCCTGGCGAGCGGGTCAGGTGGCGCGCCCGGACCACGTGCTGTCGGAGGTGACCTCGTCGGTCCCGCGGCTGCAGGCCGATGGTCAGACCTCGAGCCGCGTGCGCATCCGGCTCCGCGACATCGACGGCAACCCCCTCGCCATGGGCGGCCAGACCGTGACGGTGACCAAGGCCTCTGGCCCGAACGTGGCCCAGGCCACGAACATGGTGGACAACGGGGACGGGACCCACAGCTTCGACCTCGTGGCGACGCTGAACCAGGGGGTGGGCACGTATCACATCACGGTGGACGACGGGATCCGGCCGGTGCAGCTCTACCCGGCGCTGGTCGTCGAGTCCGCCGCCCCTGCGGAGGTGCACATCGGCCAGGGCGAGCTCTCCGCGGCCGAGGGGACCCCGGTCCCCGTGATCCTCGACCGTGGCGCGGCCGACAGCGGCGCCTCGTACCGCCTGCTGGCGTCGCTCTCGGGCACCCAGCCGGGCGCGGTCCTCGGCGGCGTGAGCGTCCCGCTGAACCGTGACCGCCTCTTCGAGTTCACGGCCAGCTGGCCGGGGGGCTCCCCCTTCACCGGCAACGCGGGGGTCCTGGATCAAGACGGGCGCGGTGAGGCCGTGCTCGGTCTCGATCCCGGCGCCCTGGTGCCCTTCGTGGGCTCGACGCTGTCCTTCAGCGCCGTGATCGGGGGCCAGGAGGCCACCCCGGCGGCGTCGATCCTGGTCGGCCCCTGAGGGGCGGGCGAACGGGGTCGATCCCGGCGGCGGCGCGCCCTAGATGTGGTGCACCGGGCCCGTCCCCGCGGCGGCGGCGAGGATCGTGCGGCGGACGTAGACGGGGACCATCTCCCGTCGGTAGGCGGCGTCCCCGGGGATGTTGTCCATGGGCTTGGCCTGTCGATGGGCCAGGTCCGCGACGGCCCCGGCCGCGTGCTCGAAGCCCGCGGTCCCGATCTTCTGACCCGCCAGGGCGTCGGCCACCCCCTTGATCCGCAGGGGTCGTGCCACCAGCGCGACGCACACCACGTCGGCGTCGACGACGGCGTCGCCGTCGAGGTCGAGGCGGATCGCGCAGCCGAACAGGGGGTAGTCGATGGAGCCCCGGTCACGGAGCTTGCCGTAGGCGCCGCGGTGCCCCGGGGCCTGGGGAGGGACGTGGATGTGGGTCAGGAGCGCCCCGCGCCCGACGCCTTTGTTCCAGATCCCGTCGGCCTTCCAGAGGTCATCGATCTTCAGGGTCTGGGCCCCGCCCTCGCCGGCGAACTCGAGGTCCGCGCCCAGGGACATCAACGTCGGAGCGGTGTCGTTGGACGCGGCCGCCACGCACTTGCGGCCGCCGGCGACCACGTGGCAGACGGTGCCGTCCTTCTTGAGGCAGTAGCCCAGGGACTTCCGCCAGAAGTGGGTCTGGTTGTACCACTGGCAGCGGGTGTCGAGCATGACGTTGCCGCCCGCCGTGCCCATGGTCCGAAGCTGTGGGCCGGCGACGAGGGAGGCCGCCTGGGCGAGCGCGGGCGCCCGGGAGATCACGGCCTCGCTGGCGGCCATGTCCGCGAGCGTGGTCATGGCGCCGATCCGCAGGCCCCCCTCGGCGGTCTCCGTGACGCCCCTGAGGTCCGCCACGTGCGCGAGGCTCACCACGACCTCGGGCTCGAAGAGCCCGTGCTTCATGTTGGGCAGCAGGTCGGTCCCGCCGGCCACGACCATGGCCTTGTCGCCGTGCTCCTCGAGGAGCGCGGTGACGCCGCCGATCTCGGTGGGCTCCTCGAGCCTGAACTTGGGGAGGCGCAGCATCAGCCCAGCCCTCCCTTGGAGTCCATGGCCGTCGCCGCGCCGCCGCCGGCCTCGCGCTCACGCTTCTCACGCAGGGCGGCGAGCACCTTCGCCGGCGTGAACGGGAGCTCCCTGAGGCGGATACCGACGGCGTCGTGGATGGCGTTGGCGAGGGCGGGGATCGCCGAGTGCAGCGGGCCCTCGCCGGCCTCCTTCGCTCCGTACGGCCCCTCGGGGTCGATGCTCTCGACGATGAAGGTCTCGATGTCTGGGGTGTCGATGGCGGTGGGGAGGCGGTAGTCCAGCAGCGACGGGCCGCTGTGGAGGCCGAAGCGGTTGACCTTGTGCTCCTCGAGGAGGGCCTCGGCGATGCCCATGTACACCGACCCCTCGATCTGACCAGCGACCAGGCGCGGGTTGAGGGCGCGCCCGCAGTCGTGGGCGCACCAGACCTTGGGGACGGTGATCCGGCCCGTCTCCTCGTCCACGTCCACCTCGACCACGTGGGCCGTGAAGGAGTAGGCCGGCGACGCGCCGATCGTGCCCCCGCGGTAGTCGCCGCCGAGGGTGGGGGTGTTGTAGGAACCGGTGGAGCCGAGGGTGTCGAAGCGGGCCTCGGCGAGCTCGAAGGCCTCGCGGGTGGTGAGCACCTGCTCGGGGTCCTCGAGGTCGATGACCCTGCCCTCCATCAGCCGCACGCGCCGCTCCTCGACCTCCCACTTCTCCGCCACGGCCGTGACGACCTTCGCCCGCAGCTTGCGCGCGGCGTCGATGGTGGCGTTGCCGACCATGAAGGTCACCCGGCTCGAGTAAGCGCCGAGGTCCACGGGGCACAGGTCCGAGTCCGCGGCGATGACGCGCACGTCCTCGTGGTCCATGCCCAGCTCCTCCGCGACGAGGTAGCGGACCACCGAGCTCGAGCCCTGCCCGATGTCGTTGGCGCCGCTGAAGACGGTCACGAGGCCGGACCGGTCGACCTTGAGCTGGATGCCCGCCTGGGGCATCTCGTTCGGGTAGATCGGGTAGTTGGTGCCCGAGATGTACATGGAGCCCGCGATCCCGAGGCCGCGCCCGCGGGGGAGCTGGCCCCGGCGCTCGGTCCAGCCCGAGCCGCGCTCGACCTTGTCGAGGCACTCCATGAAGCCGCTCGAGGTGATGCGCTGACCGTTGACGGTCTTGGTGTGCTCCCCGTGGAAGTTCTTGCGGCGGATCTCGATGGGGTCGATGCCCAGCTGCTCGGCGACCTCGTCCAGCTGGCACTCGAAGGCGAAGCGCGGCTGCACGGAGCCGTGCCCGCGCTTCGGGCCGCACGGCGGCTTGTTCGTGAACACCCGGGTCGAGTCGAACCGGTAGGACGGGAAGTCGTAGGGGCCGGAGAGTAGCTGCCCCGAGTAGTAGGTGGTCACCAGCCCGAAGGAGCTGTACGACCCGCCGTCGATCAGGATCTTGGCGTCGACCCCGGTGATCTTGCCGTCCTTGGTGGCGCTCGTGCGGTAGTCGAGCTCCATGGGGTGGCGGCCGCGGTGGGCGTAGAAGACCTCCTCGCGGGTCCACAGCATCTTCACGGGCCGGCCGGTCACCTGGGCGAGCTTGGCGACGCAGAACTCGAGGCTGAAGGGGTCGGACTTCCCGCCGAACGCCCCGCCGAGGCAGGGCTGGATCACGCGGATCCGCTGGGGCTCCCACTCGAGGACACGGGCCAGGGCCCGGTGGACGTAGTGGGAGATCTGCGTGGAGGACCACAGGGTCAAGACCCCGTCCGGGGCGACCCGCGCGACCGCGCAGTGGGGCTCGATCGCCGCGTGGGTGGAGCCGTGGAAGCGGTAGGAGCCCTCGACCACGAGGTCCGCGCCCTCGCGCGCGCCGTCCACGTCGCCGAACTCCAGCTCCACGTGCTTGGAGACGTTGTTCTCCTTGCGGTTCTTGTGGATCTGCGGCGCGTCCCGCTCGAGGGACTCCCGCGGGTCGAGGAACGCGTGCAGCTCCTCGTACTCCACGTCGATCAGCTCGAGTGCCGCGTTGGCGGTGTCCTCATCCACGGCGGCGACCGCCGCGACCTCGTCGCCGATGAAGCGGACCTTCTCGGTGGCGAGGGCCGTCTCGTCGGGGGTCCAGGGGATGACGCCGTACTGGATGGAGAGGTCCGCGCCGGTGATCACGGCGTGCACGCCGGGGAGGGCCATGGCCCGCGAGGTGTCGATGGAGACGATCCTCGCGTGGGCGTGGGGGCTGCGCAGGGTCTTGGCGTGGAGCATCCCGGGGAGCTGGATGTCGTCGGCGTAGACCGCCTCGCCGGTGGCCTTCGCCACGCCGTCGATCTTGCGGTGGCTCTTGCCGACGACCCGGAACTCCTCCCAGGGGGCGTCGACGCCGTGGATGTCTCGCGCCGCCATCAGAGGGCCTCCTCGCGCAGGTGCTCGCGGTCCTCGACCCAGCTCGGCCGAGGGGTGTCGGCGCCGGTGGACTCCGCGATGGCGGTCTCCACGGCCTCGATGATCTGGGTGTAGCCCGTGCAGCGGCACAGGTTGCCGGACAGGGCCTTCTGGATCTCCTCGCGGCTCGGGTCCGGCGTCCGGTCCAGCAGCGCCCGGGCGGACAGCATCATGCCCGGCTGGCAGAAGCCGCACTGGAGGGCGCCGCAGCGATCGAAGGCGTCCTGGACGGGGTCCACTCCGCCGGTCGCGGTGCCCTCGGGGGCGCCGCTGCGCTTGAGGTGGGCAGGCCGGAGGCCCTCGATGGTCTGGACCGAGCACCCCTGGGCCTGGGAGCCGAGGGTGAGGCAGGAGAGCACCGGCTTGCCGTCCACCAGGACGGTGCAAGCGCCGCAGTCGCCCTTGTCGCAGCCCTGCTTGGAGCCGGTCAGTCCGAGCCGGTAGCGGAGGACCTCAAGGAGGGTCCAGTGGTCTGGCGCCGCGGTCTCTTGGCGGTCGCCGTTGACGTCGAGGGTCAGCACGCGCATGGGCGACATTGTCCGGATCCTGGGCCCGGAGGCACCCCCAAATCCGGCGCTCGGTGGAGGGACGTGCGGTCACTGCCCGAAAAACGACGCCTCCCCCCGACCCGCGCACGGATTCGGGGGGAGGCGGTGGTCCCGGAAGGCCGGGCCCCGTGGGGGGGCGGACCCTCAGGGGCGGTAGTCGCGGCCCTTCAGGAGGGCGCGGGCGATCTCGTCCTGGCCAGCGAGGCCGAGGTGGTGGTCGAAGGCTCGCTGCTCGGCCTCGTACCTCGGGCGGGATTCGTCCGGCTCGTGGTGCCCCAGGTCCGCCACGATGGAGCCGAGGGCCGACTCGTGGTAGCGGAAGAGGAAGGCGATGATGGCCATGGCCTCCGCCTGCATCACGGCGTCCGCGTCCATCCCGCCGTTGAGCCTGAAGAGGTCGAGCTCCCAGCCTTCCTCGGAGGCGCGTCGGGACACCTCCTGTTGGACCGAGCGGAGGGTCCGCAGCTCGCCGTGGATCAGGGCCCGGCTGGAGGAGCGCTCCGCCACGAGGCTGGCGATCCCGTCGTTCATCCAGCGGGAGAGGAACGGCTGCTCCGTGCTCATGATCTTCGAGGCCACAGCCTCCACGAGGCGGGCGTCCACCTCCCGGCGGGCGGTGGCGTCGCCCTCCTCGAGGTAGGCGCCGAACTGCTGGTCGACCTCGAGGGCGCGGGCTCCCTTGAGGGCGGTGGCGAGGTCCGTGTCCGAGGTGGCCCGGAGGATGACCACCGGCTCGGAGCCCGGGCTCAGGAAGGGGGCCAGGGAGCGTACGGTGCGCTCGACGAGGGCGGCGCTCGTGCTGAAGCGCTGGAAGCGCTCGGCGTCGGAGAGCAGCACGACCCGCTGGTCCTGGTCGAGATCGATGCGGTAGCCGCGGCGGCTCGCGAAGTCGTACCAGCGGCTGATGGCGACACGCGTGGCGGCGCCGAGGGCCTCACGGCGCCGCTCGTCCTCGTTGATGAGCTTGCCGTCCCAGCGGATCTCCGCGGGCGAGGCCGTGTGGGTGGTCTTCTGGGCCGCTGCCCGGGCGGGGTGGACCTCGTCCCCGAACTGCATCAGGAGGGTCGCGGTGAGGATGAGGAGGCCTGTGGGGAGGATCGCCCTTGTGAACATCTGTCTACGGGGGTGGTTGGCAGGTCGCGAGTCGATGGGGCGCTGGCCCAGAGGCCGCCGCGCACGCCGCTGCCTTGCCCCCGGTATCGGCCCCCCAGGACACCCGGCTGGAGCCCTCGACGGGTCCAGCGGGGCGTCACGGCTCGCTCCGCGTCAACCTCTCGGATCGGGACACCCCGCGGGCCCCGAGGGGCTCATTCCGCGCCCACGTGCTCCGCGATCGCCGCGAGGAAGAGCGGGCCCAGGTCGGCCGCCTTCTTCTCGCCCACGCCCTTGAGGGCGAGGAACGCCTCCGGGGTCCGGGGCTTGTGAGCCGCCATGTGGGCCAGGGTGCGGTCGTTGAAGAGGATGTAGGGGGGCACGCCGCGCTCCGAGGCGAGGCTGCGCCGGAGCTTGCGGAGCGCCTCGAACAGGGAGGCGTCCACGTCCAGGGACTCCTCGCTCGCGACGGCCTCGACGGAGCTGCCCCGGCGGCGGGAGCTCTTCTTGGCCTGGATCCGCGGGACCAGCAGGGTCACCGCCTCATCGCCGCGCATCACCTCGACGCCGGAGGCGGTGAGGTGGAGGGTCGGGTAGTTCCCCGACGCCACGCCGATGTGCCCCTGGGCCACCAGCTGGTCGATCCAGGCGCGGATCTCGCTGGCGGCGTTCTCGCGCATGATCCCGTAGGTGGTGAGCTGGTCGTGCCCCTTCTGGCGGACGCGCTGGGTGTCAGCGCCCCGGAGCACCTCGGTCACGTGGGCGGCTCCGTAGCGCTGGTCGCAGCGGACCACGCACGAGAGGATCATCTGGGCCACGCGCTGGCTATCGTCCACCTGGCGGAGCTCGCCGTGGCACACATCGCACGCGCCGCACTTGCCCTCGGCCAGCTCGCCGCCGAAGTACTCCACGAGGAACCGGTGCCGGCAGAGCCCGCCGTTGGCGAAGTTCCAGAGCTCTCCGAGCCGATCGAGGGATCCGGCGAGCTCGTCCATGGCGCCCTCGACCCCCTCCATCTCGGCCTCCTGGGCGCTGCGCTCCATGATCCCCTTCCAGCCCTGGAAGTCCGATCCGCTGTAGAGCATCAGGCACTCGGAGGGGAGCCCGTCGCGCCCGGCGCGGCCGGTCTCCTGGCTGTACTGCTCGACGCCCTTGGGCAGGCTCGCGTGGACGACGAAGCGGACGTCCGGCCGGTCGATCCCCATGCCGAATGCGACGGTGGCCACCACCACGTCGAGGCCCTCTCCCAGGAAGGCCTCCTGGATCCGCGCGCGCTCCGAGGAGTCGAGGCCCGCGTGGTAGGGCATGGCCCGAACGCCCGCGCGGGCGAGCTCCCGGGCGAGCTTCTCGGTGTCCTTGCGGCGGATGCAGTAGACGATGCCCGCCTCGTCAGGGTGGCGGCGGACGACCTCCATGACCTGCTCGAAGAGGTCGAGCCTGGGGACGACCCGGTAGGTGAGGTTCGGCCGGTCGAAGTCGCCCACGACCCGCACGGGGTCCTTCAGCCCGAGCTCCTCCTCGATGTCGCCCCGGACCCTGGGGGTCGCGGTCGCCGTGAGGGCGATGATGGGGACCTCGGGGCAGCGCGCTCGGAGCTCGCCGAGCTGGCGATACTCCGGACGGAAGTCGTGCCCCCAGTGGCTGATGCAGTGGGCCTCGTCCACGGCGATGGAGCTGAGACCGGCGCGCTCGAGCTCCCCGTGGAAGCCCTCCACGGCGAGCCTCTCGGGAGAAACGAAGAGGATGTCCAGCTCGCGGCGGTCGAGGGCGCCTCGGACCGCGGAGCGCTCATCGTCGTCAAGGGCGCTGCTCAGCATCGCTGCGCGGACGCCGTTGGCGAGGAGCCCGTCGAGCTGATCCTTCATCAGCGCGATGAGCGGGCTGACCACCAGGGTCAGGCCGGGGCGAACCAGGGCCGGAGCCTGGTAGCAGAGGCTCTTGCCCCCTCCCGTGGGGAGGATCACCAGGACGTCCCGACCCTCGAGGGACGCGCGCATGGCCTCGTCCTGGTAGGGGCGTAGCCCGGGGAAGCCCCAGGTCTCGTCCACGCGCTGCAGGAGCTCCTCCATGGCCGCGTCGACGTCCTCGACGGGGCCCGGGGGAGCGAGGGGCTCGGGCGCGCGGGTGTCGGCCAGGAACCAGCCGTCGTCGTAGTCCCGGGCGGGGCCGCCGCCGGTGGGCGCTGCGGGGGCGGCGTCGTCTCCCTCGAAGAGCCCCGCGATCTCATGGGCCGAGGGCTCGGGCTCCGCAGACGCCCCCTCCAGCTCCCAGGGGCTCGCGCCCCCGAGGCCTGCGTCGTCGCCGGTGCCTCTCATCGATTCCCCCTGTTCACGGATACCCCACGCTCACGGGGACCGATCCCAACGCATCGCGGTGGCGGTTCAAGACAATCCGCGCGGAAGTCTCGCGGCTCAGTCCGATTCGGTCGTCGGCAGCGTCACTTCGACGCGCTGGAGATCCCCCGAGCGGGCCCAGATCGCGCGGCTCGTGGCGGCGTCGATCTCCGCCCCTTCGCAGCGCGTGCGGGTCCCGTCCACGGCGACCAGGTCGACCCCCGGGGAGGCCCCCCGTCGGATGATGAAGGGGACCCCGCAGTGGGAGATGGCCAGGGCTCCGGTGGGAACCTCGATCGCCTCGCCCGACGGGCTCCGCAGGGAGCCAGCGGTGTCGCGGAGCTCCCCCTCGTGGAGGAGGGACCCGTCGAACTGGATCTGGCCCTCGCGGATGCGGAGGCCAACCTCGCCGAGCCGGGAGAGGAGGTCCTCCTTGACCTGCCCGCTCATGCCCGGCTGGCGGGCGCCGCCGTCGGCCTGGGAGTGGGAGTAGGGCTCGGTGGGGAAGGCCCCGAACTCCTCGGGGGACTTGTGGGTCCCCAGCCCCGCGCGGGCCGCCCGGTAGTGCCGGCGGAGCGCCTCGCAGACCTCCTCCGGCTCGCCCTGGTCGACCGCGCACCACAGGGTCTCCTGGATCGCCAGGATCAGCTTCGAGGTCATGTGCCAGAAGGTGCACCCGAGCCCCTCGTAGCCGAAGAAGGTGCCCGAGCGCCCGGTGAAGGCCGCGTGGTCGAAGACCTCCTCGTACTCGCCCAGGAGGGCCTCCCGGTCACGCTCCACCGAGGCGGCCAGGCGACCGTCCTCGAGTGCCTCGAGGGCGGAGGACAGCGCAGCGGCGCTCTTGAGCCCGGGGGCGAAGCGTAGGCACTCGGCCCCGGAGCGGATGACGCTCCGGTCTCCGGCCTCGAGCAGCTCCTTGATGAGCGGCACGCGCTCCTCTGCGCCCTCCTTGAGCACCCCCTTGTCCAGGAGACCGGGGAGCTCCCGGTCCGGGTAGAGGAGGTAGGTGTCCAGGTCGGAGCGGTGGAGCGGGCTCTCTCGCAGCGCATCCAGGAGCGCGACCGCGTCGGCCCCGCGCACGATCCCCGCCGAGAGCGCAGCCACCTGGCCCTCGAGCATGAGGGGCAGGTGACGGATGCCTACCTCGCCCTCGGTGAACGCGACGAGGTCGTACCCGTGGAAGAGGCCGTCCTCCCGGACGTTGGCGGCGGCGGTGGCCTTCAGCCACTCACCCGCGGCGGCGAAGAGCCGCTGCAGCAGCTCGAGCGGCGCCGTCTCCAGCCCATCCTCGGCGTCGCCATAGACGGCGGCTCGGTGGCGCTCGCCCGCCCGGCCGAGGGCCTCGGTGGTCGCCCAGCGGGCCGCCGGCTGGACCGTCGCCGTCGCGGCATCGCCGGACTCCAGCGCCTCGACGATCTCCGCCAGGAAGCGGCCGGTCCGCGCGGAGAGCGAGAGGGGAGCGGCGCCCTCGAAGAGCCCCGAGAGGACCTCGGCGTGGCGGAACATGGCGCAGGTGGTGACGATCGACGCCCCCGAACCCACCAGGGCGTTGTTCGCATCGTTCCACTCGGGACGCTGGGCGTTCATCCAGATCCCCGCGCCGGGCACGAGGTTGGAGAGCTTGGCCAGGAAGGGGACGAGCAGCTTCTCCTCGAGCGTCGTGCGCACGAGGCCGCCCCCGGCGTCGTGGACGAGCTTGCCGTCGGCGCCCTCACGGTCCACGCGCTCGCCCGCGACCCACGCGCGGTCGTTGTCGTAGTCCACCGTCGACTGCGGGTTGCGCACGAGGTCGTCGAAGCCGCGGATGCGGTAGGGGACGTCCGCGTGCACGAAGATGCTGCGGCCGAAGAGCTGCCCCATGCGTCCGGGGTAGTGCTCCTCGAGGCGCTCGATGAGGCGGGTCAGGTAGACGATCTGGTGGTCGCCCCAGTAGCCGATGTACGACCAGGGGTCATTGGGGTCGTGCACCTCCCAGTCCAGCCCCTCGCTGGTGATGCGATAGGGGTTGTAGCCGTCGGCGGTGCTGGCGTTGAGGAAGCGGATGATGAAGGCTTCCAGGTAGGTGGGGTTGGCGAGCCCGAGCGCCTCCCAGTTCTGGAAGATGTCGCGCCAGTTGCCCTGGTAGCCGAAGGTCAGCTCGCCGTGTTCTCCGCGGACGTCGATGGAGAATGTGTTCCACGGGCGGCTCGGGTCGCCGTGACGCCGGCTGAAGGCGAGGGGCAGGAACTCGCGCAGGTGGCGCTCGAGGTCCGGGTCGGCGGAGGAGTCCTCGATGAGCTCGCCCACCGTCCACTCCTCGGGCCAGCCGGAGATCCGGTCCACGTTGCGCGCGAACACCGCCGGGGCCACCGTGGCGAGGTGCTCGATGAAGGCCGCGCGCGGCTGCCGCGTCCCGAGGGGGAAGAGCCCGCCGCGCATCGTGTTGTAGAGCGTGTTCGCCGCGTGCCTTGCGTCCTCGGCGTCGCTCGCGGTGCATTGGACGCCGTCCGCGTTGGCGAGGAGCTCAAGCAGGGTCTCCCGGCTCTCGTGCACGCCCGCGAGGATGTCCGCGCCCGGATCCTCGGAGTCGAGCTGCCACGCGAGCAGCGCCTCCACGTCGTCGGCGCTTCGGTCGAGCTCCAGGGCCATCACCCAGTCCGCGCTCTCGCCCGGCCCGAGCTCGAGGGCCTGCTCGATGAGGAACGCGCTGCGCTTGCCCCGCACGAGGTTCTCCTCGGTGAGGGCCTCTCCGCGCCGGAACCTGTCCTGCTGCGCGGCGCTGAGCAGGCGCGTCCCCGGGGCAGAGCACCAGGCGGTGGTGGAGGAGAGGCTCTCGCTCGGCTCGGCCCGGTCCACGGGGATCGAGCCCAGGCCAAACAGCGCGACGCCGTCGGCGAGCTCGGAGAACCGGTAGGCGTCCACGAGCACGCTGTAGGCGTCCATCATGGACTTCTCGATCGCCGGGGGCATGACGTCGAGGACGCCGTCGAGCACGTCGAGGTGGCGGGCGGTCTCGCCCGTGTTGGTCACGCGGACGGTCCGGACGATTCCGTGGGCCTCGCTGCTGGTCCAGCACTGACGGACGGTGAGCCCGAGGCTGTGGTTGTGCTCGATCAGGGCGAGGGCGCTGCCGAGGGTGCAGCGCTCGAGATCCTGGGACACCTCGTGGGCGCCGGCGCCGCGCTGGGTGAACGGCTCCCAGACCTCGCCGTCCGGGAGGCGGACGATGGTGGAGCCGCCGACCGACCCCTGGGCGTCGTGGACCCGGTCCACGGTCCGGTAGGGGAAGAGCGCCTGGTTGACGTTCCTGCGCCCCGCGGTGAGCGCGCCCCTGCTGGAGATGAAGCCCCAGTGGTCGGAGCCCGAGGCGAGGGTGGTGAGGAACGGCGCCATCCGATCCGCCGAACGAATCCGGGCCCAGCGGAACGACGTCGCCCCCTCCGGGCTACCGGCGGCGTCTCGCGTGACGAAGTCGCCGGCGATCGCCCGGCGGTTGGTGGCGAAGGGGGTCATCGCTTCTCCAGTACACGGACGTAGTCCACCACCACCTGCTGAGGGCCGATCCCGGGCGTGATGGGGCCGCCCATTCCCCCGCCCATGGCGAGGTTGAGAATGATGTTCTGGGGCCGATCGAAGGGCCACGCCTCCGCGGACTCCTTCTTGTCGTAGGTGTAGTAGTGGACGCCGTCCACATACATGCGCACCTCGTCCTCGTCCCACTCACAGGCGTAGACGTGGAAGTCGGTGCTCATCCCGTCGACGGGGAGCACGTTGGTGATGTGGTTGCCCTGCTTGAAGTAGTAGGCGCGGGTGTGGCAGGAGCCGTGGTTGATGCCGTTCCCCGTTTCGTCACTGATCTCCTTGCCGACGGCCTCCATGATGTCCACCTCGCCGCAGTACGGCCACGAGATCTCGTCGCGGTAGTCGTCGCCGAGCAGCCAGCCGGCGGCCCACGTTCCGTCCGCGGCGGGGACCTTGGCGCGCATCTCGATGCGCCCCCGCAGGAAGCTCACCTTGCCACGCGTGGTCAGGCGGGCGGAGGTCCAGGCCATCCCGTCGTCGTCGGGGCGCGCCTCGATGATGAGGTTGCCGCCTTCCTGGCGGGCGTTGTCCGTATCACCGACCGTGTAGTACTGGGGTTCGAAGTTGCCCCAGCCCCAGTTGCCCACGTCGTGGAGCCACTTCGTCTGGTCGGGGAGGCCCTCGCCGTTGAACTCGTCAGCCCACACCACGGCCCACTCCTCGCCGTCCATGGACTGGGTCATGGAGCGGGGGGTGAGCTGCTGGGGACGGATCATGGTGAACCGCACGCCGGTCACCGTCACGGCGCCCCCGTCGTGGTGGAGGCGCATGCGGTGGAGCCCCGCGTCGAGGGGGGAGCCGTCCCGGGACGGCTTCGGCGCGGCCTCGTACGCGACCATGGGTCCCGTGACGTTGTACGACCGGCCGTCCTTGTTCCCCACGCGGTCCTCGACCCAGGTCGTGACCTCCCCGTCCGGTCCGTCGGCGAACATGACCTCGGTGCGCCAGCGGCCGCACTCGGGGAAGGTGGCGACGAAGTCGATCCAACCTGAGGCCTCGGGGTGGCGCACGCCGCCGATCCCGCCCTCGAGCGGGCCAGCGGAGCTGATCGAGCCTGCGGGGAAGAGGACCTCCACGGAGACCGCGTCGTCGGCAACCATCGCTGGGATGGACCAGGCCGGGGTGTCGACCTTGACTGCGGACGAGGAGGCGCCGGCGCAGGAGGCCAGCAGCAGGGGGATGAGGAGTGCGTGGCGCATGATCAACCGAGGAGCTGGGCCTCCAGCTCCTCGAGGGACTTGCCCTTGGTCTCGGGGACGACCTTGAGGCTGAAGAGGAACGCGAGGGCGGCGAAGACGCCGAAGAAGAGGAAGACGCCCGCGGGCCCGAACTCGGCGAGGCCGGAGGGGAACAGCTTCTGGACGGCGTACGAGACCAGCGAGTTGAAGAACCCCGCCGCCGAGATCGCCACGCCGCGCATGCGCGCGGGGAAGATCTCGGAGAACATCGCCCACATCACAGGGCCCAGCGAGATCGCGAAGGCGGCGATGTACAGGAGGATCGCCATGAGGATCAGGTCGCCGTTGGCCTGCAGAGCCTTCTTCGGGAGATCGCCCTTGGCCTTCTCGATGGCCTCGGCGAGGGCCGGAGCGCTCGGCTTCTCCTTTGCGACGACGCCGTCGATGGCAAGCAGGAACTCCTTGTGCGAGTCTGAGGCCTCGGTGAGGGGGGCGAGGGCGGCGAGCGCTGCCTCGAAGTCCGGTGTGCCCTCTTCACCCGCCGCCTTCTTGGACAGGTCGGTCGCGGTGGCGGCCAGGCGATCACCGGAGAGCTGGTAGGTCCCCGCGTTGAAGGCGTAGGCGTTGGTGAGGAGCGCGACGGTCATGGCACCGGTGCCGACCAGGAGGAGCGGCCTTCGACCCTTGCGGTCGATGAGCCACATGGCGATCAGAGTGAACACCACGTTCACCAGGCCCACGTAGATGGCCTGCATCAGGGCGGCGTCACGGCCGACCCCGGTCATCTCGAAGATGGTGGTCGCGTAGTAGAAGATCGCGTTGATCCCGGTGATCTGCTGGAAGAACCCGAGGCCGAGCCCGATGAACATGACCCTCTTCATGCGGGAGGCGAAGAGCTCACCGAAGCTCGCCTCCTGACTGGCGGCGCTGAGGTTCTGGCGGACCTCTTCGAGGGCGGAGTCGGCGGTCCCTTCGCCGCCGGTCTTCGCCAGGACGGTGCGGGCCTCGTCGAAGCGACCCTGGATGGCGAGCCACCGAGGGCTCCTCGGGACGAGCACCAGGGAGACGAGGTAGAGGATCGCCGGGATCGCCTCGACGCCGAGCATCCAGCGCCACGCGGCCGGGTCCACGGCCATGGCGTTCGGGTCCGCCGCTGTGGGGGCGGCGATCTTGAAGTGCTGCTCCAGGAAGTAGTTCGAGAAGAACGCGGCGGAGAACCCCAGCACGATGTTGAGCTGGTTGAAGGACACGAGGCGGCCGCGCTTCTCCGGTGGCGCGATCTCCGCGATGTACATGGGCGCGATCAGGAGGGCCCCGCCCACGCCGAAGCCGCCGATGACGCGGGCGATGACCAGCTCGACGTAGCTCCCGGCGAACGCGCTCCAGAGCGCGGAGACCGAGAAGAGCGCCGCGGTGCAGATCAGCACCGGCTTGCGGCCGAAGCGGTCCGCGACCCTCCCGGCGAACGCCATGGCGAGCGTGGCCCCCGCAGTCAGGCAGGCCACCGCCGTCCCCACCTGTCGCGGGCTCAGGTCGAAGTGGTCCTTGAGCGGGTCGACGACGCCGGAGATGACCGCGCTGTCGAAGCCCATGAGGAAGCCGCCGAGGGCGACAGTCAGCGAGACCAGGAGCGTGTAGCTGGAGCGATCGTTCATGATGGCCCGGGATCTTAGTGGATCGTGGGGGGCGGCGCGTGGGCGGACGACGGCGTCCGGAGGATGGGGAGGGGCCCTGCAGGAGCGGTCAATCGCTCGCCTGAAAGTCGCGACCTATAGACACGCTCATCGCACCCCTGTGGGAGGCACGATGAGCGTGATCAGACTCTTCTTGTGGCCCCCTCAGCGAGGGAGCCGCGGCATCACTGGAAGGTGACCTCGACGCCGTCGGTGAAGTTGCTCGTCGCCGAGCCGCCCACCGCGTCGCGGTACCACGTCGTGAAGTTCCAGGTCTCGCCGGCCTGAGCGGCGACGAGGCCCGTCGGGGTCGGCATCTGCGTCAGGTCGATGCCGAGGGTGAAGGTGCCGCCGGAGCCCGAGTTGAGGATCTGGCCGGGGCCGACGTAGCGCCCGATGGAGCCGCTGAGGCAGAGGTTGCCCTGGCTACCGCCGGGGTTCTGGATGAAGCCTTGCACCCGGCTCGTCAGGTAGAACCCGAAGGAGTTGTTCGGGAGGCTCGAGGCCACGAGGGACATGTTGTTGTCCGCGAGGGTGAGGCTGCCGCTGGCGATGATGTTGCCCACGGCGCCTGTGGAGTTGGCCACGCCGGTGCAGTAGTTGATGCCCACGTTGGCAGACGGCTCGCCCCGAGCGATGACCAGGTCATCCCAGAAGAAGTGCGTGCCCGAGCCGCCGGAGTTCAGGCGGATCTCGTCCCAGCGGAGGTCGCCGATGAGCCCGTCGAGGTTCGGGAGCTCGGAGGTGGGGAAGTCAGCGACCGGGTCAACCCACATGCGGACGCGCTCGTCCCCGGGCTGGTGGTCGATCCGGAAGACGAGCTTCGCGCACTGGGAGGCGTCGGTGGTGAAGTCGTACTCGGGGGGCAGGCCCACGCCGCCCTCGTCGTCCCAGCCCCAGTTCCAGGAGGTGGTGCCCCAGGGGGAGCCGAGGAGGAGCTGCTCGTTGCTCGGGTCCTGGGTGCTGAAGAGCTGGACGGCGCCGAAGGAGCCGTTGCCGAACTGCTGGTACATCTGGGTGCGGAAGGAGATCCAGATGGTGGAGCCGTCGGCGCCGAAGAACCCGCTGTCGACGACGCTCGCGTGGCCGGTCTGATCGGGGACGCGGGCCGCCGCGACAAACTCCTGGGCCTGACCCGCGTAGTTCCCCACGGAGTCGGCGCAGGTCATCGGCGGGTTGACGGAGGGGTCGAAGATGACGATCTCGTTGCCACCGCCCGCGGGGAGGGTCCAGGCGTTGGCCCAGCCGGTGCCGGTGTTGGCGTTCTGGAGAAGCCCGGGAGCGGTGTAGTCGAACTGCTCCGTGGCGATCACGGTGACCTGCGCGGCGGCCACCGAGGTGAGTCCAAGGGCGACGGGCAGAATGCGAGAGAGAGTCTTCATGGCACGGGTGATGAGAGTCGAGTGGTTGCTTGAGAGTCGATGATCGAGCGATGGGGATTTCGACCTCGCGCGTGGGCGCGTGTTCGAAACGTACTCCGATCCGGCAGGTGATAGTGGGAGCCGGGCAGGGGCATCACTGACACGTCTCGAAACCGGCCCGATTTTCGGGCAGAAAAGTGCGTCCACCTGTCGCAGGGCGCGTTCTTGGGGCCAAGAACGCGGTCTCCGCGCGTTGGTCGCCACCTTTCATTTCGTCGGCCGGCAGCCCGCAGAGCAGACCCTGTAGAACCTGTCCCCATGATCCAGAAGATCGAGACGAACGTGCTCGGAGAGCCGCTCGCGCCGTGCTGCACCGACCCCATGACGGGCTACTTCCGGGACGGCTCATGCCGGACCGGGCCGGACGACCTGGGTCGGCACACCGTCTGCTCCAAGGTCACAGAGGAGTTCCTTCTCTTCAGCGCCTCCATGGGGAACGACCTCTCCACCCCGCGGCCGGAGTACTCCTTCCCCGGGCTCAAGCCCGGGGACTGCTGGTGCCTCTGTGTCCTCCGCTGGAGGGAGGCCCTCGAAGCGGGCTGCCCGCCGCCGGTGCGGCTCGAGGCCACCCACGCCAGCGCGCTCGAGCACGTCACCCTCGAGGACCTGCAGCGTCACGCGCTGAGCTGACTCAGTCCTCGGCCCAGTTCCCGGAGGGCTGCCCGTCTCTGGCGAACGTGCGGCTCTTGCGCGAGTTGTAGACGCTGACGAAGTACGTGCAGCGCTTGCACACGTCCGGGTAATCACCCGCCTCGTGCTGCTCGATGAGATCGTCGATTCCCTTGCCGGCCCAGATCTCGGAGAGGGGAGTCTCCTTCACGTTGCCGACGACGAGCTCCGCCTCCACGTCCCGGCAGGCGCAGGCGTTGACGTCGCCGTTGGCGAGGACCACCGGCTTGGTGAACAGCAGCTCGCAGGCCCCCCGCTTGTAGGGCATCGTGCGCGGCTTGAGCCCCACGCTGCCCAGGGCTTCAGGGGTGACCTTTCCAGCCCACGAGTCGTAGTCCGGCATGTCGGCGATCTCCACCAGACCGCGAGCCTCGAGCTCGCTCAAGCGATCCCACAGCTCGCCGTGGCAGGCGGAGCGGGGGCAGCGCAGGGCGAGGGTGAAGGGGATCTCGGTGCCGGTGGATTCCTTGACGTCCAGGAAGTCGAGCACCGCGTCCCGGGCCGCCTCGAACTTCGCCACGCCCATGATCTCATTCCACGTCGCCGCGTCGAAGCCCCCCCAGGACACGTGGACGTGGAGCTTGTCCGCGTAGGCCATGAGGCGCTCGGACTTCTCGCGCGTCATGAGGATGGCGTTGGTGTAGAAGCTCATGGAGCGGATCTCCTCGCGCCCCATGAGGTCGTCGAGGCGCTCGAACATGTGCTTGTCCACGAAGGGGTCGCCCACGATCGGCGTGAGGGACACGCTCCTCCCGCCCATCTCGGCGTAGGCGTCGACCACCTTCCGGAAGTCCTCCATGGACATCGTGGTCTTGCGCCGCTCCATCTGCGGGTAGGCGCAGAACACGCAGCTGGCGTTGCAGATGTTGGTCCCCTCGACGTGCAGTCCACGCGGGAGCTTCCGGAGCTCCTCGAGCCGACGGCGGATGGCGCTGCGCCGGAAGAGGTGATGCCACTCGGTGTCTGCCACGTCGAGGGCGTGGCGGAGTCGCCCCCGCAAGGAGGCCGGGAGCAGCGCTCGTACCTGGCTTCGAATGGACATGTGGCTGAAGTCTACCCCGGCTGGCCCCCGGATTCGCACGGGCTGATCGTCCTGGCGTCGGCCCAGTGCGGGGCGGCTCCGTGCGGGGCGGCTCCGTGCGGGGCGGCTCCCGGTCCGAGATCGTCCCGACCCTCTCCTCCCCTCGGCACGTCAGCCACAGCGCCCAAGAAAAGATCAGCGCGGGGCCGTGAACGGCTCCGCGCTGATGGATGGGGGCGCCGCGGCGCTCACTTCTTCGGCATCACCTGGTCGCGCAGCCAGGATGAGGCCGACGACTTGAGGCGCTTGTCGCCGAGGATCTCCGCGGAGTCGTTCTTGAGCGCGTTGATCTCCACGTACTCCAGGCCGTCATTCGCCTCGTGGGCAGAGGCCTGGATCTCGTCCGCCGCCTCTCGGCTGGACTTGGGCGCGAGGATCAGGGTCGGCAGGCCGCCCAGGTCGCCGACGCCACTGCTGACGTCGAAGCCGAAGGCCTCCTTGGCCGGGTCGATCAGGACGACGGCGCGAACGTTCTCGTCCTTGGCGGCGCGGCGCACGGCCAGGGCCGCGCCGGCTCCGACGCCGACGATGGAGAGGTTGGTGGCGTGGACGCCGTCTTGCTTCAGGAGGAACTTCGTGGCGGCGTCGATGTCCCGCGTGCTCATGGCCCAGAGGGTCTCACGCGTCTTGTCGTCCGCCTTCTCGAAGTTGGTGTCGTCCGTGGCGCTGGCCCCGTGTCCCCTGAGGTCCACCGTGAGCACCGCGAAGCCCTTCTTGTGCAGGTAGGCGGCCATCTCCGCGAGCTCGTCGCGGGACGAGCCTGCGTCGTGGATGAGCATGGCGGCCGGGGCCGGCGGGGAGCTCTTGCGCCGCTTCGGCTCGTAGAAGCTCGCGGAGAGGAGCTGGCGGTCCTTGGTCTCGAGGGAGACCGAGTTGGACGAGTCGATCGCGGTCGACGTCGCAACACGTGCCCCCATGGTGGCAGGGGCAACGCGCGCCCCCATGGTGGCAGGGGCAGGGAGCGTCGTGGATGCGGGGTCGGCGGCGGCGGCGGCGACGACCAGGGCGAGGCTCGAGAGCATGGAGTGTGATCTGCGGGGCAACGAATCACCCGCCGATGGGCAGCCCTGAGGTCGCCGGCATCATCGGGTGGAGGGGGATCGGTTGGAGTCGCGAGCCCCGGAGGGCGCGCGTTGCGTGGGGAGACCTTACCAGACCTCGGCCCACGATTGACTCCACTAGGCACGCTCCGTCCGGACGGGTACCCACCGTTCTGCCACTTTTGATCCAGAATCCACGGTGGGGACAGTCTCCGACCCACCCCGAGCCTGCGGCCGCGCCGCCGTTGGCCCGGCGGAGAGGAGCGCCGCGGGGCCGGCGACGTGGCGAACTGAGACGGCTCCTGGGGGGGCCGATCCAGGGGCGGCTAGCCGAGGGCCAGCTGCTTGCGGGCGTCCACCTCGTCCCGATTCATGGCCTCGATGGCCTCGTCGAGCCGGTCGACGATGTCCCAGTCCCGGTCCACCGAACGCCGCACGTTACGCATGAGCTGGATCGCCATCCGGAAGACCCGGCAGACGTCCCCGGGGTTGACCTCCAACTGCTCCTCGAGCTCTTCCATGGAGAGCCCACCGAACCAGCCCAGGGTCGCGGGGGTCAGTCCCCAGTCGGGCCGCTTCATGGGCGGCTCGATCCCGAAGCGCGCCTCGGCCTGGCAGATCTCGCTGACCACCGAGTCGATGTGGCGCCGCGTCCCGCCGAACATCGAGGCCGGGACCCAGGGCCGCTGGGCGGCCCGCCGCTCCTCGTGGATCATGGCCACGAAGACCATGGCCAGCGCCTTGGGCGGGAGCGTCTCGAGGGTGCCCTTGAAGAGCAGCTCGGTCATCTGGAGCTCATAGCCGCCCAGGCAGCGGGCGATCTCGCCCTTGCCCGTCACGGCCTGGTCCTTGATGTAGCCGAGCTCCTCGAGGAGGTCGAGGTGCCGGGCGATCAGGCGCATCTGCTCCCGCCGCTGGCGGGCGCGCGCCTTCTGGTTCTTCTCCCGGTTCTGGAAGGAGTGGAAGGACTTCTCCCAGGCCTCGTGGACCCGGTCGCGCCCGACCCGCGACACCAGGTGCAGGAGGGTCGAGTAGTTCATCCTGAAGCGGCTCATGACCGCCTCGGGGCGCCCGCCGACCCAGCGCTCCACGGGGGCGTCCTTGAGCTCCTGGTCGGGGAGTAGCTGGAAGACGAAGCCCTTGTCGTCGATGCCCTGTCGGCCGGCGCGGCCCGCCATCTGCATGTAGTCGCGGGTCCTCAGCCAGTCGAAGGAGATGCCGTCGAACTTGCGCAGCCCCGCGAACACCACCGCGCGCGCGGGCATGTTGATGCCGAGCGCGAAGGTCTCTGTGGTGAACAGCATCTTGAGCAGGCCGGCGGTGAACATGCGCTCCACCACCTCCTTGTAGATGGGCAGCATCCCCGCGTGGTGGTAGGCCACACCCGACCGGGCCATGCCGAAGACCTCGCCGTCGAGGTGCCCGCGGCCCAGGTCGAAGGAGGTGAGCAGCTCCTCCTGGAGCTCGGCCATTCGCCGCGATTCATCCGCCGAGAGGAGGTCGCGCTTGGCGTTCTTCCTGGCCAGGCGCTCGCAGTCCTTGCGCGAGAAGGAGAAGACGAGCGCCGGGAGGAGCTCTCGGTCCACCAGCTCATCGAAGAGCGGGCGCGGGTCCGGCGGTTCCGGGCGGCCGAAGCCGCGGCCCCGGCCACGCCCGCCTCGGCGGCGGCCTCGCCGTCGTCGCGGGGGCGCCTTGGCCGCCGCGGCCTCCGCACGCTTCCGCGCGCGCTTGATCCCTGAGGGATCGAAGGTGCTGGCCTCCGGCGTGTGGACCCAGTGGGAGAGGGGTACGGGCCGGCGGTCGTCGATGATGACGTCGACCCCCTGGGGGCGGATCTCCTCCATCCAGGCACCGAGCTCCTCGACGTTGGCGATGGTCGCCGAGAGGGCGATGACCCGGGCGTTCGGGGGCATGAAGATCAGGCTCTCCTCCCACACGGTGCCGCGCTCCCGGTCGTCGAGGTAGTGGACCTCGTCGAAGACCACGTAGGCCACGTCGTCGAGGAGCCGGGGGTTCTCGAAGATCGCGTTGCGCAGGATCTCCGTGGTCATGATCAGGACACGGGCGGACTGGTGGATGGTCACGTCCCCGGTCATCAGGCCCACGTCGATCATCGGATCGTCGCGGAAGTCCCGGTACTTCTGGTTCGAGAGGGCCTTGATGGGGGCCGTGTAGATGCAGCGCTTCCCGGAGCGCACGGCGACCTCGATGGCGTACTCCGCCACCAGGGTCTTGCCCGCTCCCGTGGGAGCGGACACCAGCACGTTGCGTCCCTCGCGGATGGCGTCCACGGCCTTCAGCTGGAATCGGGAGAGCTTGAAGCCCTTCCAGCCCACCACGCGGCCATCGGGGCCGAAGACCTCGGAGGGGGGCGGGAGCTCGGCGTCGCCGGCCTTGACGGGGGGCTCTGCTGTGGGGGAGAGCTGGGGGGCGCCCTGTCGCCGGGGCTCCTCGGAGCGTCCCCGGGGCCGCTCGGGCCGGGGCTCCGGCGCGTCGGGGGGGGCCTCGGCCGCTTCCTCGGATCCCCGGCGGCCGCGGCGGCGGCTCCGCCTGCGGGAGCGCCGCTGCGCCCCGTCCCCGCGGTCGTCAGGGTCCCCCCCGCCGTCGGTCCTGGGGCTCTGCTGTGGCTCGGCGTCGGCCTCCGGGCCAAGGTATCCGAATGGAAGATCCCCGCCCGGGGAGCCGGCGTGGTCGCTCGGCGGTCTCTGGTCGTGGGATGACATCGCTGGATGGAATGTGCCGCTCGGCCCCGCCGGTCGCCACCTTCGAGTCCGCTATCCCTCGCCCGAGCCCCCCGCTCGCGACGCCCGCGTGCCCGGCCCCCCGTGCCCCGGGGCTCCTGTCCTTGGCGGCCCCACGACATCGCGCAGCGCGTGGCCCCTCGAGATCCTCGCCAAGCTCGAGCCTCGGCCTTGTCCCGCACCCCCCCGATGGGATAGACCAGGGGTCCGCACACCCCCGGAGGGATCATGAACTCACAGCACAAACACGGAACTCACCTCGAGCGCCACCTGGCGCAACTCAAGCTCGTCTCGCGCCTTCTCGGCCACGAGCTTCACTCCCAGGGGGGCGCCAAGGCCGTCGCCCTCTCGCGAGAGCAGGTGGTGGAGATGCAGGTCGCCCTCGACCTCTTCATCGAGGAGGCCACCAAGAGGCTGGGTGGCCGCTCCGGCGGCAACTTCGGCCCGCAGACGGTCTCCGAGGGCCCGAGCGCGGTCCCGATCGAGGTCCCGGGGTCGACGATCGACACCCAGCTCGCCCCCACGCGGAACTGAGCGGGGGAGGAGCGCGGCGCGGACGATCCAAGCCGCTGCTCGTCCTCCCGGGCCGTTGAGCGTCCACTCGCCGCTTCCGAACCATCGCGCATCTTGCCCGGCCGGGGGCGAGGGGAGAGCGTGGAGTTCGGAGGCCGGTCGAGTCCCCACGTGGGTCCCGCTGGCGCTGCTCTTCCTCGGGCTGCTCGGCGGGCTCCGATGGCTCGAGGCAGATGCCAGGGACCGCGGCCTCGCTCGCATCGACGTCACGCGCTACGGGCTCGAGACCGACGCCCCCTGGCTCGATGACGAGTGGTTCGAAGACCTCGAGGGGCTGCTCCTTGAGGCGGACTCGGTGAACGCCGACGACGAGGAGGCGATCGCTGCCCTCGCCGCGCGGGTGGAGGCGCTTCCCTTCATCGAGGAGGTCGGCCCCCCGATGGTCCGCTGGCCGGACGGGCTCAACCTGCCGGTCCGGGTCCGGGAGCCCGTGGCCTGCGTCAGGGTGGGTGGCCGCGACTTTCTCCCCGTCGCCAGCGACGGGACCGTGCTCGGCGGCTACTCGATCACCCCTCACCTCGCGTACGGGGGCTGGCTACCGGCCCTCGGCCCCCTCGATCTCCTGGATCGAGAGCAGGGGCAGGTCCGGCCCGGGGACCGGGTCGAGGTCCCCGCGCTCCTCGCGGCGCTGGACGTGGCGGACTCCATGTGGCGCCACCTCGGACCCGACGACCTCCGGGAGCTGGGGCGCGTGGTCATCGACGCCTCCGCGGAGGACGCGCCGATCTTCGACCGCTCTGGCGGCTCTGCCTCGCCCAGCCGCTTGCCCGGCGGCGTCATGCTCGAACTCGAGCAGGGGCGGCGCGTGGTGTTCGGTCGACCGCCCCATCCCCTCCACGAGGGGGAGCTGCCGGTCAACCTGAAGTGGGGACACGTTCGCACGGCGCTCGGCGGCCGAGAGGAGGGGGACCCCTGGCGACTGCTCGACACGAGATTCGACCGGCCGGTGCTCCTCTCCGAGGCCGAGGTCCTGGAGTTCAAGGCTCGCTGGGAAGGGGATCCCGACGGGGGCCGTTGAGACCCCCGGAGGAGCCGGGGGCGGTGACTGAAGCGGGCTCGGCCGTGGAGGGCGGGTTCGCGCTCCGCACGGTCCTGTTCGGCCTCGCGGCGACGGCGGCGCTCGCCGGGCCCTGGCTCGTGGGGCTCGACGTCGGGCCCTGGCGGGGAATCGATGGCGCCCTGTTGGTGCTGCTGGTGTCGGGCGCGGTCTGCTTTGGCTGGCCATCCGTGGACCGGCATGGGGGGCCGCAAGCCCTCCTTGACCTCTCCGTGGGAGCCGGATCCATGATCCCGTTCGGGCTCCTGGGTGCCTCCGTGGCCGGGGAGGCCATCGGGTCCGCGCAGGCGATCCTCGTCGTGGGGGGGCTCGCGCTGGCTCTCATCTGGACCGGGCGCCTCGGGGGCTGGCCCGGGGCCGCGGCGGCGGTGGCCCTCGTCGCCCTGCTGGGCTGGGGCAGCGGCGGGGAGGGGAGGGGCCCGGCCCCGGGCCCGGTGGTGGAGATGCTGCCCGTGGACCTCGCCCTCAGGGGGCCGCTTGGGGCCGCTCGGGTGAGGGTGGGGGACGCGCCGCCGCTCGAGATCATCTCGAACCTCGACGTGGGCGCCTCCCGCCGGCTGCGTGCGTGGATCCCGGTTCCCACCGAGCGCCCCCCCGGGCCAGTCGTCCCCAGGGTCGAGGCCCTCTCGCCGGGTCCCCTGGCGGCCGATGACCGGGTGGCGGTCGTGATGGCCCCCGGGTGGTCCCCGGACCCGGCCCTCGCCGCGCGCCCGCGTCCGCCCGCCCCTCCCGTGGTCCGGCGCGCCCCCGCGCCGGCCGGGCTGCTCGGGGCTTGGACCGCCATGCTGCTCCTCCTCGCCGTTCGGCGCAGCTTCCAGCCCCGACGCCCCTGGACCGGCGCCGCCCTCGGCGCGGCCGTGGGGCTCGGCGCGACGGTGGCCCTCACCCAGCTACCCCAGCTGGCGTCGCCGGAGGGGCTCGGCCCGGGGGTGCGGTCGCTGGAGGGCGTCGCCGGCGCCTCACCCTGGCTGCAGGTCGACCGCCGACGGGTCGCCCTCCGCCTGGACGGCCTCGGGCCAGGGCCCGCCGCCATCGAGCTCCACGGTCGACCCCCCAGGCGCTGCACCCTCGACCTCACCGGCCCCGCCGGGCGGCTGGAGGTGGTCCTCGCGGACGGGGCGGTCGCGGACCTCCTGCGCCCCCTCGACCCGGGGCTTCGGCCGCTCCAGCCGGCGATCAATGGCTGGGGGGACCTGGACCCCGGGTGGGTCCGCGAGGGAGCCAGAGGGTGGCGGGCGACGGGCCCCTGGCGGCTGGGGGAGGGGCGATCCGGGCCCGAGGCGGGGCGCCCGGACGACGCCGCCGCCTCCGCGTCGCCGCCCGCCTGGGGCCTCGGGGGGCTGGAGGGAGCCGGGTGGGTGGTCCTCGGACGCCTCTCCGGGGAGGGGTTCAAGGGGCTGGGGGGCCCCGAGGGGGCCCTTGGGGCGGACGATGCTGGGGCGGGGGAGAGGGGCGACACCTGGATCCGGGTCACCGGCGCCCCCGCCCCGGAGGAGCGCTGATCGGGTCCCGGCGGGACGCCTCCGGCCGAGGATTCGGATCTCGACCGTTGCGGCGGCGGGGCTCGCCCTCTAACCTTCTCGCCCTCGCTCCGCGCCGAGACCTGTGTCCCGGCGTGGCGCTGCGCGTCTGGCGGCCCCCGTCAGCGCCGTCCCCAGGGGACGGTCGCCCCTCCGGCGATCGCCTCTCCAGGGCCCCCCGCGCCGCTCTCGATGCGGCCCCGCGACCCATGACCACCACACACGTACGACGCGACGACGTCGAGGAGCGCTGGCTCCTCTTTGACGCCTCCGAGAACAATCTTGGCCGCATGGCGGCCAAGATCGCCACCGTCCTTCAAGGGAAGGACCGCCCCACATGGACTCCGAGTGAGCGCACCGGCGCCCACGTGGTGGTCATCAACGGCGCCAGCCCGAAGCTGTCCGGCTCCAAGGGCGCCGACAAGATCTACCGGCACTACTCGGGGTACCCCGATGGTCAGAAGCACGTCGCGATCGAGAAGGTCGCCGAGCGTCGCGCCGCTGACATCGTGACCCTCGCCGTGCGCCGGATGCTCCCGAAGACCCGCCTGGGCCGGGACCTCCTCCGTAACCTCAAGGTCTACGCTGGCGAGGAGCACCCGCACGGTGCTCAGAAGCCGGTGAAGGTCGACACCCTCTGATCCAAGGACCAGATTCCAATGGCAGTCAACAATCCCTGGACCTGGGGTCTCGGTCGCCGCAAGACCGCGATCGCGCGCGTCCGCCTCAAGCCCGGCGCCGGCGGCTTTGTCGTCAACGGCAAGCCGATGGACACGTACTTCGTCACCACGCAGACCCGTCAGCGTGCCGGCCAACCGCTGGAGGCCACGGGCTCCACGGGCCAGTACGACGTGTTCTGCAACGTGAACGGTGGAGGCCCCACCGGCCAGAGCGAGGCCGTCTCCCTCGGCATCGCGCGTGCCCTGAAGAACATCAACCCGGCGTCCTTCGACGCCCTGCGCGAAGCGGGCCTTTTGACCCGTGACTCGCGCATGAAGGAGCGGAAGAAGTACGGACGTCGCGGCGCTCGCCGAGGCTTCCAGTTCTCGAAGCGCTGATCCGCGCCGCGTCCATCCGGACGCTTCGCCCCTCCACGCCCGCCTCCGCGCGAGTCCCCGCCTCCGGGCCGGGCTCCCCGCGGTGGCGGGCGTGCCCGTTTCAAACCCATGGGGAGTGCTCTGCTCCTCTCCCGCTACCATCTGGGAAGACCGGCGCCGTGGCGCCCGTCCCCCTCCGACCCCCTTCCTCTCCGAGCGATGGCAGGCCACTCTCACGCAGCGAACGTCAAGCACCGCAAGAACGCGGTGGACGCCAAGCGAGCCAAGATCTTCAGCAAGCTGGCGCGGAACATCATCTCCGCGGTGCGCCAGGGCGGCGCCGAGGCCGACACCAACCTCAAGCTCAAGTACGCGGTGGAGAAGGCCCGGGCGGCCAACATGCCCAAGGACAACATCCAGCGCGCGATCAAGCGCGGGGCGGGGTCCAAGGATGGGGATGACTTCGAGGAGCTCATGTACGAGGGCTACGCGCCTGGCGGCGTGGCGCTGCTCATCTCATGCCTGACGGACAACCGCAACCGCACGGCGCCGGACGTCAAGTTCGCCCTCGAGCGCGGCGGCGGGAACATGGGGACCAGCGGCTCGGTGTCCTTCATGTTCGACTTCCGGTCCATCTTCGTGGTGGACATGACCGGCGAGCAGGCGGCCGAGGACTTCGACGGCAAGGCCCTCGACGAGGATGGGTTGATGGAGCTGGCCCTCGAGGGTGGGGCTGAGGACGTCGTCGTGGAGGGCGACGTGGCCACCGTGTTCGCCAGCGCGACCGACTTCCTCGACGTGAAGACCGCCCTCGAGGCGGGGGGCGCGGTGCTCCTCTCCGCGGAGACGGGGTACGTCCCGCAGAACACCATCGAGGTGGCCTCCAAGTCCGACGCGGAGAAGATCCTCAAGCTCATCGACCGGCTGGAGGACAACGAGGACGTCCAGAACGTGTACGCCAACTACGACATCCCTGAGGAGTGGATGGAGGAGCTCTCGAGCTGAGGGCCCCGCCTCCGGGGCGCCACGGCGGGGCGAGCCAGGGGGCGACGGGGCACGTGGCCGGTCGCGGTCACCTGCGGCGCGGCCGGATTCGGGCCCGTGCCGTTTGAATCCGAGGTGCCAGATCTGCAACCTCGTCCCAGAGCGGGCGCCGGCCCCGCGACGAGACCCCAGATCGCCCCGACCACCCCGGGGCACCGCACCTTCATCACCCATGGGCGACGGCCTCCGTTCCATTCGAATCGCGACCCACGATGACTCTGTGCTGGCCTCGGCCAGGGCGGCCATCGAGTCCTCCTCGCTCGCGGACGACGCCCTCGCCGGGTGGAGCGTGGCCCACGTGGAGAACTGGCGCGAGCTGACCGAGGCGCCCCCGGCGCCCGGGGACGTGGTCATCGTCGACGCCTGGATGCGGACCACCGGGCCCGAGGACCGCAACGTGTACGAGGTGCTGCGCCAGCTCTCGGGGCGTACGCGCTGTCGGACCTTCCTGCTGGTGGACCAGAACAACGCGGAGGCCCAGTCCATCGCGCGCTTCTGCGGAGCGACCGGCTCGCTCACGAGGCCCATCAGCGCCAGCAAGCTGACCGCGTTGCTCGGGCTCAACGGCGGCCCGCGCCCGGCGCTGCCCACCCAGGGACGGGGGACGGCGCGGGAGGACCAGCTGCCGGAGGCGCTGCTCGAGACCCTGGTGACCGGGGCGGCCTTCTCGAGCGCCGCGCCGGCGCCGCGGGAGACCCGGGATGACGCCCTGCTCAAGGCCGTCATCGACCCGGTGACCGGCCTGTTCAACTTCTCGTTCCTCTCCTACAAGCTCGACGAGGAGTTCAAGCGCGCGCGGCGCTTCCACGCCCCGCTGGCCTGCGCCATGCTCGGGTTCGAGAGCCAGGCGTCGGACGATGTGCTCCGCGAGCTCGCGGCGATCTTCCTCGACGCGTCCAGGGACACCGACGTCCTCGGCCGCTTCGACGAGAACTCGTTCCTCTTCCTGCTGCCGAACACCGGCCCGGATGGCGCGGAGATCATGGCGCGGCGCGTCGCGGACAGCGCTGACGAGCGCCGGCTGCTCGACCTCGTGGGGGACCGGATCGACATCGCCATCGGGATCGGCAACTTCCCGAGCCCCGACATCGATCAGCGCGAGGAGCTGTACGGTGCCGCGCGCGAGGCCTTCCTCGAGGCGCGGGAGGCCGGCGGCGGGATCGTCGTCTCGGCGCTCTGAGGGTGGTCCCCCCGCCGCGGGTCAGCTCCGCGCTGAGCGGGTTGCCCGTCGCGTTCCGGGGGCCTGCGGGCTAGCCTCGGGGCCGTCATGGATTGGGAGGCGTTCTACAACTCGTTCCGGCAGCCGGACTTCGTGCCCGGCTACACGATCGAGCACCGCCTCGGCGGCGGCGCCTTCGGCGACGTCTACAAGGCGCGGAAGACCTCCATCGGGAAGGCGTACGCCATCAAGTTCCTGAAGGTGGACGACGAGGACCAGCTGGCCGCCGTGGAGCGCGAGCTGAGCCTCGTCAGCAGCTTCGCGTCCATCGACCACCCCAACCTGGTGACGATCGAGGACCAGGGGGTGGCCATGGGGGTGCCGTACCTGATCATGGGCTACGCGGGTGAGGAGACCCTCGCCCGGCGGTTGAAGGAGGGGCGCCTCACGATGCCGGAGGCGCTCCGGCACGTGACCCAGGCGGCGCGGGGGCTCGTGGCCCTCCACGAACGGCGGATCGTTCACTTCGACCTCAAGCCCAGCAACATCTTCATCCGCGGGGACAACGCCCGGCTGGGGGACTACGGCCTCTCCAAGCTGCTGGAGGGCGGGCGCATGACGCTCACCTTCGGGCGCGGTACGCCGCTCTACATGGCGCCCGAGATGCTGGTCCAGCGCGCGGATCACCGCGCCGACATCTACAGCCTCGGCGTCATCCTCTACGAGTCCCTCGTGGGCAAGGTCCCTTTCCAGGGCAGCGAGGGCGGCGCCTTCGTCGTGCGCAAGAGCGACGAGCCGCCGGAGGTCCCCGACAGCTTCCCCTCCGTGGCCCTCGAGGCCACGCGGGCGTGCCTGCGCCTCGACCCGGACGATCGACCGGAGAGCGTGCGGGAGGTGCTGGGAATGCTCGGGCAGTCCGCCCTCGCCGGCGATGACATCACCTTCGAGGTCCCGCGCCTGACCGTGGGGACCGGCAGCGCGTCACCGGGGAGCGCGAAGCCCGAACGGCTCGCGTCGTCGTTGCTCGATGGCGGCTACGCGGTGGAGGAACGAACCGACGGGTCTGCGGGCTCCGGTTCGTCGGACGCCGCCGGAGGGCGTGGCCCGGCGAGCCGTGCCCGGGCGCTGGTGGCCGAGCTCGCCGCCGAGTCGAGGGAGCAGCGGGCGAACGAGGACACGCCCCCCCTGGAGGAGACCTCCGCCGCCTCGGTCCCGGTCGTCATCCCCGTCCCTCCGCGGGTCACCGGAGGCCTCGCGGGCACCCTCGCCGAGACGAACCGCGTCGCCTTCGACGTGTTCGTGGGCTCGGTGGTGGCCGTCATGGGCGGCGTGCTGGCGGGGTATCGGTCCATCTCCGATCAGCTCGTACAGAGTCAGCAGGGCGGCTGGATCGGGCGCTCCTTCCGCTTCGCCCTGTTCCTCCTCCTGCTGGCCACCATCGGATTCGGGGCAACCCTCCTCGGGCTGCTGGGCATCAACGCCGTGGAGCAGCTGGGGTGGGGGTCATGAGCGACGCGGATTGGAGCCCGGATGTGGCGCGGCTCCAGGCCTTCGACGAGGCCGAGTGGGCCCTCGTGGAGGGCGCCTTCGCCGGGCGCCTGCTCTCTTATGTCTCCCGACGCATCGCGGACGCGGAGGTCCGTGAGGACGTGGTCCAGGAGACCTTCCTCGGCGCGGTGCGTGGTATTGGCGGCTTCGACTCCGCCTACAGCTTCGAGCAGTTCCTCTTCGGCATCTGCCGAAACCGCACCATCGATCAGCTCCGGCGCCAGGAGATCCGCGGTCGGGGCGGGGACGACGATGACCCGCAGGCTGCCCCCGACCTCGACTCCGTGGCCGCTGACGAACGGACCCCCAGCCAGATCATCCGGCGCGCCGACCTGGCCGATCGCGGACGAGAGTTCATGGTCGAGGCCCTGCAGGAGTGGGTGGAGCTGACGTGGTCGGCGGGTGAGATGAACCGGCTCATGGTGGTCGAGGGCATCCTCCGCGGAGGCATGCGGAACTGCGACCTCTGGCAGCCGCTTGGTCTCCGGGACGAGGTGTCGGTGGCGGGCATCAAGTTTCGGGCGCTCAAGAAGATCCGGGAGCTGCTCCTCTCCAAGCCAGGGGCGGAGGAGGTGGCGGCGTCCCTCGACGGGCTGGCGGCGGACGCGGACGCGCCCATGGACGTGCAGTCCGTCTGGCGAGAGCGGCGGGTGTCCTGCCCGTCGCGGCGCTGGATCGCGGGCTGGCTCGCGGGCAACCTCGAGCCGGGCCCCGCGAGTTTCATCGCCTTCCACGTGGATGAGCTGGGCTGCGAGTGGTGCGAGGCCAACCGCGACGACCTCGAGCGCGCGGGGGAGCAGGGCCACGCGGCCTCGCTCGAGTCGGTCCAGGGTTCGTCCATCCGCTGGCTGAGATCCCGCGCCAGGTGACCCGCCCGGCCCGCGGGGTGGTACCCGCGGCCTGGAACCCGGGTAGGCTGGGGGACGTGACGCTCTCGACCCGAACCCTCCTCCAGCTGCTCGGCCTCATGGGCCTGCTGTGGGCCGTTGGCGCGCTGCCGATTCAGTGTGGTGGGGAGACGGTGGTCTTCCGGAGCGACCCCCAGTACCTCTACGACAACGTCCGTCATCTCTCAGGGGTGATGCGCGGCCGCGTCACCCTCGCGGCGGGGACGGCGGAGGCCGACCTGCCGCTCCCCGGTGAGGACGGCGAGGAGGGGCTTCGTCCCCTGAGCGGCATGCGCGTGGCGGTCAACGCCCGGGCTCGGGAGGGACGCCTCGCGGTTCGTCGCGTGGTCGAGGTCAGCCCGACCGGGGCCTTCGAGGTCTTCGGGCTGCCCGAGGGCACGGGGACCGTGATCGTTCAGCTGGGCAGCGGCGCGGAGATCTGGCGGGCGGAGGGCGTCCTCTGCGGCCGCGACGTCCCCCTCGACCCGCGCCTCGACCCGATCCGGCTCGGGGAGAGCCTGCACTGGTTCGAGCTCCGCATCTTCGAGGAGACGGGGGCGCCGGCCAGGGCGGGTCACCTGGTGTGGCGGGAAGCCCGACCCGGCGCCGATCCGGCGCGCGCGTTCGAGGGAGACGCCGCCATCGAGGGCGGCCGAGCCATCTTCGCAGCCACCGCGCCGTCCCTGGACGTGGTCCCCCTCGTCCCCGGCGCCGCCACCGAGCTCTTCGAGGGGCTCTACGGCGACGAGGAGCTTCACCTCGGCCCGGGGGTCCGCGCTGTGTTCCAGGCGACGGGGGCTCTCCCCGATCCCGAGCGGTGGAGCGTTCGGCTCTCCCTGCGCCCGGTGGGACTGGAGCCGCCCCTGGACTACGCCCCGGACCGGCCCGGGGCCGGCGGACTGAACGGGCCGGAGGTGGTGGCCCTGGAAGGGCGCGGGGCCGAGCTCTCCCTGGCCCGTGGGGGCGCCTATTCGCTGGCGTGGTGGGTCGCGCCCCTCGACGCCCGCGAGGAGGTCACCTACAGGATCGACGGCTCGCCGGCCGCGCTGGAGATCCCCTCGGAGCCAGGGCGCCACACCCTCAGGGTTGAATTCCCGATGCCCGCGTTCCAGGCGCGAGTGAACTCCACGCGCTGAGGGTCACTCGATCGACTCGATGCCGTCCGGTAGCTCGTCGACCACGGTGAAGTCGTCGATCTTCCACTCCCATCCCGCGGCCACGAGGTGGATCGAGCCCGGGTCGGCGCCCTCGGCGCGGTCGCTGAAGTCGTCGACGATCACGAAGAACCGGTCGCCCTCCTCATCGAACCAGAACAGCTGGGATCGGAAGGGGTCCTCCACCTGGTCGCCGAACTCGGGCTCGAGGGGAGTGTCCTCGACGGAGACCTCCCAGAACCCCTGTCGCCGCAGGGTGACCAGCAGGTACTGATCGCTCACCCAGAGGGGGCCTGGTACCCGGGCGACCAGGAGTGCGGACCGGTCCTGGCGGTCCAGGAATTCCGGCGCGTCGGCGCGATAGAGCGCCCAGCGGAGCTTGGGGACCTCGCTCAGGAGCTCATCCCGGGCCTCGCCGTACTTGAGGAGGGTGACGCCGTTGCGCGCCCTCCAGCGGCGGGAGAAGCAGCGGTACTCTTCCACCAACAGGTCGCCCTGAACCGCCGTACGCCAGGATTCGAACGCCTGCTTGGGCGTACGAAATCCATATTCCAACCCCTGTTGAACCGAGGGCGAGGGAACCCTACAGGCTGGCGCGAGTCCCAGAAGCAGAGCGGCTCCAACGCCCCTCCAGCCCACAGGGGCCCTGCCAAGGCCGATCAGCGCCGCGGAAGCCCACCGGGAGCCCCGCGGCTTCCCACCCCCCGAGGGATTCTCTCGGTGGTGCGCCGATTGACCGCCCGTCGATTCCTGTTGCTTCCGATTCATACCCGCCTGCGACTCTGGGTCCCGACCTGCCGATAACGATGGGGGAGGCCCCCACACACCTTGTAGCGATCCCGGGTCCGACGGAACCTCAAAAAAGACCCGCTCCCCGTCGGTACTGCTGGCAATCTTCTAACGCCCGAATCCCATTCGTAGATCCCATGCTTCATCACGCACCCCTCAGCGCCGGAAACCAGCCCCTGGTGGTCCGGACTGCCGCCCGATTCCTGGCCGCCGCATCCCTCGGCCTCGCCCTCCAGCTGATCGCCGCGCCAGAGGCGGCGGCGTGCCCCCAGGACGACGCCACGGTCCAGGACCAGGACGCCCAGAAGCAGGACGCCAAGAAGGAGGCTGCCAAGAAGGAGGCCGCGAAGCAGGACGCCGCCAAGCAGGGCGACGCCGCGAAGAAGGGGCCCGTTGGGCGCAGTCGACTCTCCGGGCGCGGGGCTCCGCCGAAGCCGGCCGCGATCCCCTCGTCCAGGCCAAGCTCGGGCGGTGCGACGCCCACCGTCAAGCTGGCGCCCGTCCAGGGCGTCGGCGCCGGTGCGCCGGGGGCCAAGGCCGCGCAGAAATCAGCCGTCGCCGCCAAGCCGAAGCCCGCGGCCGGGTCGCCGGTTCAGATGACGCCGGAGCAGCGGAAGTACGAGGAGAAGCTCAAGCAGGCGCAGCCCAAGAAGCCGACCGCGGCGCCGCGGCCGCCGCGCAACCCCAACGCCAAGCTGGAGATCCCCTTCGGCATGGACAAGCACGACTTCGGTCGCGCGCAACAGGGGGACCTCCTGATGCACACGTTCAAGCTCCAGAGCAACGGGACGGAGCCGGTCGTCATCTCCCAGGCGAGCCCGACCTGCGGGTGCACCCTCGGTGAGGTAAAGGTGCTCGCAGAGGGGCAGGACATCCCTGAGCTCTACAGCTTCGGGAGCCCCATCGCGCCCGGGTCGGAGATCCAGATCAGCGCGACGCTCGACACGAAGAGCAAGAAGAACAAGACCAACGTCCGGATCAACGTCTACTCCAACGACGGCAAGACCGGGGTGACCATGCTCTCGCTGGCCGCCAACGTGGAGCCGTTCCTGGTGGCGTCGCCCCCGTTCCTGCAGTTCGGACAGATCCGCGAGGGGACCGAGCGCACGGGCACCATCGACTTCCGGACCTCCACCGGCGAGCGCATCATGCTCTCGGAGGACGCCACCCGTCCGATCCCGCTTCCCGCAGGCCTCTCCATGGACTTCGGTCCGATCAACCCGGATGAGTCCGGCAAGGCCAGCGTCTGGCGCGCCACCTTCACGGTGGGCAAGGACTCGCCCGAAGGGGGCAAGAGCTACGCGGTCCGCCTTGACAGCGACGTGGAGCTCCCCAAGAACGACAAGCTGCCCACCAAGGCCGCCGCCAAGCCCGGCGCGCCCACGGTCTACCAGGTCACCGCCAACGTGAACTACACGATCCTCGGCGCGATCTCCCTGCAGACCCAGTACCTGTCCCTCGGCCTCGTCCGCCCGGACCAGCCGGTGGTCCGCGACGTCCGTCTGACCTGCCACGAGGCGGACTTTGACCTCTCCAACGTGAAGGCGACGCTCACGGGCGAGGGCAACCAGCCCCTGCAGTGGGAGGACCGCTTCAAGGTCAGCGTGAAGCCGGTCAGCGGGAGCAACGCGGTGGACATCGAGCTGCGCCTGACCGGGCTCCCCGAGGACGCCGACGGTTCGTTCCGGGGCCGGGTCCTGATCGAGACCGGGCACCCGACCAAGCCCACCGACTTCGTCCGGTTCTCCGGCGTGTGCCGCAAGACGGCGCGCGGCGTGGCGCGACCTGCGGCGAGCGACAAGAAAGAGGGATGACCCCAAGGCGGGTCCCGGCCCGCAACAGGTCGCCGAGGGCGGACACGTTTCCGGCTCGCGGGCGGTACCATCAGGGGCCGCAGGGGATAGCCCCTGCGGCCCTCGCCCGTTCCCTCCCGCGCCGCCGCGCGCCAACCCCCTCCAGTCCAAGACCCTCCGTGAGCCAGGACCTCGGTGAAATCCTCGTCGCCTCCGGAGCGCTCCAGGAGTCGGACCTCCAGCGTGCGAGGGCCCATCAGCGCAACGGCGGTGTCGCCCTCGAGGAGGCCCTGGCCTCCCTCGGGCTCGTGGACGAGCCGACCGTCTATCGGGCGCTGGCGAAGGCGGAGGGGATGCCCTTCGTCGACCTCTCCAAGGGCAAGGTCGCCGATGACGTGATCGCGCAGGTCCCCTCGGAGTTCGCGACCGAGCAGGGGATCATGCCGGTCATGGAGAAGGGGGGGCGGCTCATCGTCGCCATCGACGACCCCTTCAAGCGGATCGTGGCGGATCAGCTGCAGTTCCTCCTGGGAGACCTCGAGGTCTCCTGTGCGATCGCGGCGCCCTCGGCGCTCAAGTCGGCCATCTCGACCGCCTATGGCGCCGGGGTCGAGGACGCCGTCGCGGAGTCCATGGGCGCCGTGGTGGACGGGGACGACGAGGACAGCGACGCCCCGATCATCCGGCTGGTGACCAGCATCTTCCGGCAGGCGCTGGACCAGCGGGCATCGGACATCCACGTGGAGCCCGGGCACGGCCGGGTCCGCGTGCGCTATCGGGTCGACGGCTTGCTGCGGGACGCCGCCGAGCACCCCGATCACCTGTCGGCGCCGCTCATGAGCCGTCTGAAGATCATGGCGCGCATGGACATCGCGGAGAAGCGCAAGCCGCAGGACGGCCGCATCGGCCTGAAGCTCGGCGGCCGCGACGTGGACGTCCGCGCCTCGATCTTGCCCTCGAACCACGGCGAGACCATGGTCATGCGCCTGCTCGACCGCGGAAAGAGCCTCCTCGGCCTCGGGGACCTCGGGCTCGGGATCGACGACCAGCGCTGGTTCGGGAAGATGATCGCGCGCCCGAACGGCATCGTCCTCGTGACGGGCCCGACGGGGTCGGGCAAGACGACCACCCTCTACGCGGCCCTGCAGGAGCTGAACCGCGCCGACGTGAAGATCATCACGGCGGAGGACCCGGTCGAGTACCACATCCGCGGGATCAACCAGGTGCAGGTCGAGCCGCGCATCGGACTCTCGTTCTCCCGGATCCTGAAGGCCATGCTCCGCTGCGCGCCGAACGTGATCCTCGTCGGTGAGATCCGGGACATGGAGACCGCCGAGATCGCCATCCAGGCGGCGCTCACGGGGCACCTCGTGTTCTCGACGCTGCACACCAACGACGCGCCCAGCGCCCTGACCCGGCTCGCCGACCTCGGGGTGAAGCCCTTCCTGGTCTCGGCCTCGGTCCAGGGCGTCCTCGCCCAGCGCCTGGTGCGCCGACTCTGCGGCGACTGCGCCGAGTCCTACACGCCGACGGCGGCCGAGGTGAACGCGCTCGGATTGGACCCCGATACCGTCCTCGCCCCCGGCAGCGATGTGCGCTTCAAGCGCCCCCGGGGCTGCCGCAGCTGCGAGGGGAGCGGGTACCAGGGCCGGGTGGCGCTGTACGAGCTCATGAGCATGGACAACACCATCCGGGACATGACCTTCCGGGGCGCGGCCCAGGGGGACGTTCGCAAGACCGCCGAGGCCTCAGGCGCCCTGCGGGGCCTCGTGGAGGACGGCGCGCGGAAGGTCTCCGAGGGTGTCACCAGCGTGACGGAGGTGCTCCGCGTGGTGGGCACCGATGGCCTGAGTCCGGAGGAGGAGGCGTCCCTCTCGGCCTGACGGCCGGCGCCTTCGAGGATGCAGCGGGCGAACGCCCCACGAGCTCCCATGAATGCCAAGGAATTGATGTCCCTTTCGATCGAGGTTGGCGCCTCGGACCTCCACCTCAACCCTGGCCGCCCCCCGGTGGGGCGGGTGGACGGCAAGCTCGTGTCCCTCTCCACGGACACGATCGACGACGCGACCGTCGAGGGCTGGTGCCGCGAGCTCTGTGACGACAAGCATTGGGCCGAGCTGCTCGAGATGGGGACCACGGATATCGGTCTCGCGCACGAGTCGGGCACCCGCTTCAGGGTGAGCTGCATGAAGCAGCGCGGGCGCTTCACGGCCATCCTGCGCCTGATCCCCAGCGAGCTGCTGACCTTTGATCAGATCGGCCTCCCCGAGACGGTGCAGCAGCTCCTGCGTCGGCCGCGCGGGCTGATCCTGGTCACGGGCCCGACGGGCTCCGGTAAGTCGACGACGCTGGCGACGATGATCGACTGGATCAACCAGAGCCTCGACCGCCACATCATCACGATCGAGGACCCGATCGAGTTCTACCACCGCCACGGCCAGGGGCTCGTCACCCAGCGCGAGGTCGGTCAGGACGTGCCGGACTTCCCGGAGGCGATGCGCCGGGCGCTGCGCCAGGACCCCGACGTGATCCTGCTCGGGGAGATGCGCGACCTCGACACGATCTCCGCCGCGCTGACCGCGGCCGAGACGGGACACCTGGTCTTCGGAACCCTGCACACCACGGGGAGCGCGCGGACGATCAACCGGATCATCGACGCCTATCCGGCGAACCAGCAGGAGCAGGTGCGGGCCCAGCTCAGCGTCTCCCTGGTCGCCGTGGTGAGCCAGGTGCTCATGCCGAAGGACGGAGGCAAGGGGCGCGTGGCCGGGTTCGAGGTGATGATCAACAACCCCGCGATCGCCAACCTCATCCGCAAGAACGAGACGAACAAGATCCAGTCCACCATCCAGACGTCCAAGCGCATGGGGATGATCACCCTGGACGACTACCTCATGGACCTCCTGCGCAACGGAGAGATCTCCGCCCAGACGGCCCTCGACTACGCGCAGGACCCCAAGGACCTGGAGGCGCGCCTGTGACCGACGGTGGATCCTCACCGGCCCGCCCGCTTCTGGGGCAGGTCCTCAAGGCGCGCGGGATCATCCGTGAGAGCCAGGTGCAGGCTGCCCTCGCAGAGCAGCGCACCCACGGCGGCCTCATCGGCCAGGCGCTCGTCGAGATGGGGGCCTGTACCGCCGGGGACATCGCCCTGGCCCTGGCCGAGCAGGCCGGGATGGAGACCGTGGATCTCACCAGCGAGCGTCCGACCGAGGAGGCCGTCGGCACCATCGATGGGTCCGCCGCCCACGCCTACGGGGTGCTGCCCCTGCGGCTGGAGGGAGACGTCCTCCTGGTGGCTCTCGCGGACCCCATGAACACCGCGGTCCTGGAGGACCTCTCGTTCACCACCGGGTACGAGACCCGCGCCGTGGTGGCCGACGGCGAGCTGATCCGCTCGTTGGTCCTCGAGCTGTACGGCGAGGAGTCGACCCTGGCGGACGCCATCGCGGACGCGGCCAATGCCTCGCTCGGCGACGCGGAGAGCGCCGCCCAGAGCAAGCCGGTGGTGCGCCTGCTCAACTCGATCCTGCACCGAGCGATCCGCGACCGTGCGAGCGACGTGCACTTCGAGGTCTACGAGGACGTCTTCCGGATCCGCTATCGGGTGGACGGTGCGCTGTACGAGGTGGAGGCGCCGCCGCCGCACCTTGCGGTCCCTCTGGTCAGCCGCATCAAGGTGATGGCGGACCTCGACATCACGGAGGCGCGGGTCCCCCAGGACGGACGGATCGAACTGGCCATCGACGGTCGCCCCGTGGACCTCCGGGTGGCGACGCTTCCGGGGGCCTCCGGCGAGGGCTGCGTCATGCGAGTGCTCGACCGCTCGGCGGTGAGCCTGGACCTCCAGGCTCTGGGGCTGCAACCCCATGACGAGGCGGCGCTCCGGGCGATGACGAACCTGCCCCACGGCATCGTGCTCGTCACGGGCCCCACGGGCTCAGGCAAGACGACCACCCTGTACGCGATGCTGTCCGAGGCCAACTCGCCCGACACCAAGATCATCACGGTCGAGGACCCGGTCGAGTACGACATCGACGGCATCGTCCAGGTCCCGATCAACGACGAGATCGGCGTCACCTACGCGAGCGTCCTGCGCTCCATCCTGCGCCAGGATCCGGACAAGATCCTCGTGGGCGAGATCCGGGACCAGGAGACCGGGGCGACGGCGGTGGAGGCCAGCCTCACCGGGCACACCGTCTTCGCGACCATCCACACCAACGACGCGCCCAGCACCGTGACCCGGCTGGTCGACATGGGGGTGGAGCCCTTCCTCATCTCCGCCACCCTGGAGTCGGTGGTGGCCCAGCGCCTGGTCCGGTCGGTGTGTCCGGACTGTCGCGTCGAGTTCGAACCTGATGAGGACGTGCTGATGGAGCTCGGCCCCGACGCGGATCTGGTCCGCGGCCGGACGCTCTCCTACGGCAAGGGCTGCGACAAGTGCCACCACACCGGCTACCGCGGGCGGACCGGGCTCTTCGAGATCATGACGATCGACGACGAGATCCGCCGACTCATCGAGGCCAACGCCTCGATCGAGGAGCTGCGGGAGGCGGCGCTCACGGGCGGCATGAGGTCCCTCAGGGAGGCTGGCCTGCGGGCGGCCGCCGAGGGGCGAACCACGATCGAAGAAGTCCTCCGGGAGACCCTCGTCTGATATGGCCAAGCGAATCCAGCGATCCACCCCCGCGCCGAAGCGGGCACAGGCAGCCGGCGGCCCCGTCGACGCCCCCGTCCGGAAGAGAAGAGGCGGCCGGGTCAACGCGGCTCTGGTCACCGACTTCACCGTGCAGCTGGCCACGCTGTCCGACGCGGGGATCCCCGTGGTGAAGGCGCTCACCATCCTCGAGGGCCAGACCGAGCCTGGCCCCTTCAAGGACATCCTCCGGGAGATCACGGAGGACGTGTCGGGAGGCGCGCCGCTCTCCGACGCGCTCGCCAAGCACGAGAAGGTCTTCGACACGCTCTACTCCTCGATGGTGCGCGCTGGAGAGGTCGGCGGTGTGCTGGACCGAGTGCTCGATCGCCTGGCGGAGTTCCGCGAGAAGGCCGCCGACATCCGGTCGAAGATCAAGCAGGCCGTCATCTACCCGGCGATCCTGATCCTCGTCTCCATCGGCGTCGTGTCGGCGGTGATCATCTTCGTGATCCCGACCTTCAACGAGATCTTCACCAGCTTCGACGTGGAGCTCCCCGAGCCCACCCGCATCCTCCTGGGGATCAGCGAGTTCATGACGTCGTACTGGTACGTCGTGTTCGGCGTGCCGATCCTCGCCTTCATCGGCCACAAGATGGCTGTCGGGCGCAACCGCGGCTACCGCCGCGGGTGGCACGCGGCGCTCCTCAAGGTCCCGTTCCTCGGGACGGTGCTCAACCGGTCCATGACGGCCATGTTCGCCCGGACCTTCGGGACCCTCGTCCAGGCGGGGGTGCCCCACCTGGACGCCCTCGGCATCGTCCGCGACGCCAGCGGCAACGAGGTCCTCGTGGACGCCGTCGAGGACATCCGGCGGACCGTACGCGAGGGCGAGGGGATCGCCCGGCCCATGGGGGAGACCGGCCTCTTCGATGACGTGGTCACCAACATGGTGGACGTCGGTGAGGAGACGGGGGAGCTGGACTCGATGCTCCTCAAGGTCGCGGATGCCTATGACGATCAGGTGGACAGGAAGCTGGCCGCGCTCTTCAAGGTCCTGGAGCCCGCGATCCTCGTCCTGATGGCGGTGCTGATCGGCGGCCTGGTGGTCGCGCTCATCCTGCCCCTCACCAAGATGATGAGTACCATCGGCGGCCAGGGCTGACGCGCTGATCGCAGGCCAGGAACACGTTGGATCCAGATCGAAGACCAGAACCGCTGACCTCGGCGCCCGCTCACGCGCAGGCGTCCGGGGAGGCGCGCCGAGGTCTGCCCTGGCGCCGTTCGATCCGCGGCCCGATCGCCGCGGCGGTCATCGCCGCCAACGTCCTCTCCTTCGCGGTGATCGCGGTCATCAACGAGCGCGCTGCGAGTCTGGACCGTGAGGCGATCGAGTACGACTACTCGCTCCAGCTCAGCGACCACCTCGACGCGGTCGTGGACGGGCTCGGCCGCCTGCGTCCGGCGGAGGTGCTGGACTGGAGCGGCTGGCGGTACTTCGACGATGTCATCGTGGCCCAGGCGCCCGAGCGGCGGCCGGACGGGACCTTCGACGTGGCGGGCGTCTACCTGAACCCCCTGGGGCGAGCCCACCGCCCCGTGGACTTCGAGGAGGACGAGGCCCTGGCGATGATGGCCCTCGCCATCGAGAGCCGGGCGCTGGTGAGCAACAGCTTCGGCGCCGCGGCGCCGGTGCTGACCACGTCGGGCACGGCCTGGGGGGCGGCCTGGTTCAAGGGGGCGCCGATCGAGTTCGCGGCCTCGCGTACCCGGAAGATCCTGCCGGTGTTCCTGCTCGTCCTGGCGGGCGTCACGTTGAGCACCCTCGTGCTGATCCGGCGCACCGTCCTGGACCCCGTGGCGGGGCTGGCCCGCGCGGCCGGCCGGCTGGAGGCGGGGGACCTCTCGGCGCGCGCCAGGGAGCGGGGCCGCCAGGAGGATGAGCTCGGCGGGCTCGTTCGCACCTTCAACGCCATGGCCGTCCGCCTCGAGCGATACAACCGGGACCTGGAGGTCGCGGTGCAGGAGGCCACCGATCGAGTCCGGAGCGCCGAGGCCGCGGCGATGACCCAGCGCCGCCTCGCGGCGACGGGCGAGCTCGCGGCGGGGATCGCCCACGAGCTCAACAACCCCCTCGGCGGGCTGGCCAACGCCGTGGAGGCCCTCAAGCGAGAGGACCTCCCGGAGGAGCGCCGGCAGGAGTATCTCCAGCTGGTGAGCGGAGGGCTGCAGCGGATGGGCGAGACCGTCGGGCGCCTCCTGCGCCTCTCTCCCCGGGAGGCCACGCTCGGGGAGGTCGAGGTGGACCGACCCCTCTCCGACGCCCTGGGCCTCATCCGCCACCGGGCCGAGCAGATCGGGGTCGCCGTCGAGCTTCACCTGCGCTCTGAAGAGGCGTCAGAGCCACTCGACCCGTTCCTCCCGAGCTCCCTGGAGCGGTTGCGGGTACTGCCCCGGCTCCAGGGCGCCGCCAACGAGCTGGGCCAGGCCTTCCTCAACCTCCTGGTCAACTCGCTGGACGCGATCGAGGAGGGCCGGGCGAGCGGTCGGATCCCGAGGGAGCGGGGGCGAATCCGGCTGGAGCTCGGCCTGACGGCGGGCGGGTCACTCGAGCTGGTCTTCGAGGACGATGGTCCCGGCGTGCCTGCCGAGGTCCTCGAGCGCGCGGCGGACCCGTTCTTCACCACCAAGGAGCAGGGCAAGGGCACGGGCCTCGGGCTCGCCATGGTCCACAACGTGATCGCGGCCCACGGTGGCCGCGTCCTCGTCTCCAGCGAGGAGGGCGAGGGCTTCCGCGTCGCCATCGAAATGCCGCTCGAGCGAGCGGGGGACTCCGCGACGTGATCTGGGTCTCGATTCTCCTGCTGGTGCTGGTCTCCGGCACCCTGAGTAGCTCGGAGACGGCGCTGTTCAAGCTCGACGAGGGCGAGCGGGCCCTCGCGTCCCCGCGGGTCCGTCGGCTGCTGGAGGACCCCCGTTCGCTCCTGGTCACGATCCTGCTCGGCAACCTGATCGTGAACCTGGCGTTCTTCGCGGTGGCGCCCTCTGCCCTCGGGCAATTCATCGAGCGCTCCGGCGGGCTGTCAGCGGAGGAGGCGAAGTTCGCGGGCGGCTTCGGGGCCCTCGTGATCCTGCTGATCTCCGGCGAGATCCTCCCCAAGGCCCTGGCCCTCCGCGCTCCGCGGGCCGTGGCGCGCTTGACCTCGGCGCCGGTCACCGCCGCCGTCCGGACCCTCGGGCCCGCCCGGCAGCTGGTGAGCGGCGCCCTGGAATTCTCCCGGCGTCTGATCGGCGAGGACGAGCGCTCCGAGAAGGGCGTCACCCCGGAGGCCCTCGCGGAGGTGCTGGAGCGGAGCCGAAGCGAGGGAGTGCTGGCGGCGAAGGAGGCGAACCTGCTGGGGGAGATCGTGGAGCTGGAGCGCCTCCGGGTGCGCGAGGCCATGACCCCGCGGGTGGACCTCGTCATGTTCGACCTCGGGGAAGAGGACCTCGCGGCCGAGCGGCAGCGGGTCCTCGACGAGGCCCGCCGGGGGCGCATGACCTGGGTCCTCGCGATCCGGGACGGCGCGGACCACGTGGCCGGGGGCATCGGCGTCCGTGACCTGCTGCTGGCCCCGGGGCGCGACCCCGAGGAGCTCGTGATGCCGGTCAAGCTCGTGCCGGAGGTGGCGCGGCTCGGCTCCCTCTTGAGCGCCTTCCACCTCGACCGCGTGTCCGAGGCCGTCGTGATCGACGAGTGGGGCGGCACCGCGGGGGTGGTGACCCTCGAGGACGTCTTCGAGGAGCTCGTCGGTGAGCTGCGGGTCGAGGGCGAGGAGAAGGCCCCGGAGATCGTGGGCGTGGGCGAGGGACGCTTCCGGGTGTCCGGGAGCCTCTCGGTCCGTGACTGGAACGACTCCTTCGGCCTGCAGGTGGTCCCCGCCGCGTTCGAGACGGTGGGCGGCTTCGTGAGCGCGGTCCTCGGGCGCATCCCGAAGGCCGGCGACGAGGTGGACCTGGGGGCCGGCCTCATCGGCGTGATCGACGAGGTCCGGGGCCGCCGGGTGGTGACGCTCACGCTCATGAGCCGTCGCGGCGAGGCCGTGACCGGTGGAGAGCGAGGCCGCGATGAGCGGGAGGCGGCGCGATGAATCTCCTGGTCGATTCGGCGCTCCTGCTCCTCCTGGTGGGACTCAGCGCGACCTACTCCGGCTCCGAGACAGGCTTCTACAGCCTGTCCTCGGTGCAGGTGGACCTGGACGCACGCAGCGGCTCCCGCCGTGCGGTGATGATGCGCTGGCTGCTCCGGAACGAGAGCGCCCTGCTGATCACCATCCTGATTGGCAACAACCTCGCGCTGGAGCTGGCGACCCACGTGGCCGAGTCCATGACGAGGCAGCTCATCGGGTCCGAGGACCCCGCGACCGTGGCGCTCGTCGTGACGGCGGCGCTGACCCCGCTGGTCTTCCTGTTCGGCGAGGCCCTCCCCAAGGACGTCTTCAGGCAGCGGCCCCACGGGACGACGGCGCTGGTGGCGCCGATCATCGCCTTCTCACGGATCGTCTTCTGGCCCCTCGAGCGTGCGCTCCGCTTGTTCACCCTCGCCCTCGAGCGGCTCCTGGGCCTCGGCGCCGAGGTCACGGCGCCGGTGGGGGGGCGGGCCGCCGTCCTCGGCTTCATCGCAGAGGGGCGTCGGCACGGGGTGCTCTCCGAGCGCGCGGAGGCCCTGGCCGCGAACGCCTTGCGGCTCCGGGCGATCCCCGTCTCGGAGAGCATGGTGCCCTGGGAGGACGTGGCCTGCCTGGACCGAGGCGCGACCCGGGAGGAACACTTCAGCAAGGTGCGGGAGTCCCGCTTCTCGAGGCTGCCCGTCCTGGAGGCGGAGGGGGATCGGCTGCGGATCGACGGGTACGTCCATCAGATGGAGATCCTCCACCGCTGGAACGCCATGGGGGCCAATGGCGAGCTCCCCGAGGTGCTCGAGCAAGTCCGGCCGTTGCCGCGGCTGGCCCGGGATGTCCCGGTGGATCGGGCGCTCAACACCTTCGCCGCCAGCGGGCGGCGCATCGCCCTGGTGGTGGCGGAGGAGTACGCCGGGGAGTCCGGCCCGGTGCCCCGGAGCGCGATCCTCGGCCTGGTGTCGGTCAACGACCTCCTGGAGCGGATCTCCCACGAGGTGGTCCGGTGACCGGTTTTTCTCGGAGCGTGGCCGCAACCGGCCCTTCCCGTTAGGCTAGGCGCCCCCATGCAGTCCCCCGAGTCGAAAGAGAGCATCCATGTCCCCGCCCCCGGACGGGCCCAGCGCGTCGCCTGGTTTGCCGCCGGCGCCGTGGCGTCCTTCGCGTCACTGATGCTGCTCGGGCCCGCGGTCGCCTCTCCGGCTCGCCAGGAGACGGCGGTCGTACGCCCCGTCCCCATGGGGGCGAGCGGGATGTCCGCGGACTCCAACAATCGCATGATCGCGGTCACCGGGGTGGACATCACCGGCCAGTCGGTCCTCTACGTCATCGACTCGCTCAATCCCCACCTCGCCGTGTATCAGGCGTCCGGCGGAGCCTCGGGGACCCAGAACATCAAGCTCGTCGCGGCCCGCAGGATCGACCTCGACCTGCAGCTCGATGGGTTCAACGACAAGACCACGCTGGACGGCCGTCCGCTCCCCTACAAGGAGCTCGAAGCACGCTTCGACTCCGAGGTGGACGAACGCTAGCTAGCGAGTATTCGCTCCCCCTTCGATTCCCCGGACCCGGTTGTACCGGACCAGACCCGGGTCGGGCGACGCACGCGCGGCGCCCCGCCCCCTAGATCCCCAATAAGGAGTTCCCGTGGCCGACGATTTCTACAGCTTCGATGAAGCCCTCGATGAACTGAAGCTCAAGGAAGAAGAGCTCAAGCGACTTGTCTCGGAGGGTGAACTCCGAGCCTTCCGGAAGGGCGACACCATGAAGATCCGCCGCGCGGACGTGGAGCTTCTCCGCGCCGAGCTGGACGCGGACGTGGCAGACCTCGACGACACCGTCGACGAGCTCGTCTTCGAGGACGACTCGGACCTCGACGCCGACGCCGGCATGGCCACCCAGGAGCTCGACGTCGAGACCCTGGTGGACGACGAGGAGCCGGCCGCGCCCGCCCGCGCGTCCCGCAGCAGCGCCTCCGCCCGTCCCGCGAAGCGCTCCGCTGTCGCCGCGGCCGCGGAGGAGGAGGAGGAGGAGGAGCCCGCCTGGGTCAAGGGCCTCCTGATGGTCTCCGCCCTGCTGCTCATGCTCGCCATGCCGATCATGCTGTCCCTCGGGACCGGCAACGCCGGTGGCCTCGCCAAGGGCGTCGCCGGCCTCTTCGGAGCCGAGTTCGACCAGGCCGCCCCGGCCCAGCCCGCCGAGGCTCCGGCCGACGAGTGAGTCCTCCCGGGCGCCTCGCGCCCGGCGCTCGATACCCCTCAAGCCCCCCTGGGAGCGCCCGGCGCTCCCAGGGGGGCTTGCCCATGGGGAGGGGCCGCGCTCCTCCCGCGCCAACGGGGTCCGCTCACCCCTCGGCTCCTCCCCGGGGGTCCAGGTCGCGCCAATGGAGGAGACGGGGCCGGCCGCTGCGGCGGCGAGCGACCTGGACCTCGACGAGGTCCACGCGTGCGAGCCCGTACCGGCCACCCGCGCTGCGGGCCAGGCGTCGGCCAGCCCTCAACCGCCGCGCGACATCCGCGGGCATGATCCTCTCCGAGGGCCTCCGCCCGGGCGCCCACCCCTCCGTCGGGCGCCGGCCGGTCTTGACCTCGACGATCACGGTCGTCGAGCCGTCCCGGCAGACCGCGTCGAGCTCGGCCTCCGGGGCTCGCAGGTTGCGGTGCAGGATGCTCCAGCCGAGGTCCCGCAGGGCCCGGCAGGCCAGCTCCTCCCCGACCCGGCCGAGCCAGGCGGTGTCCACCGCGGCCTCACGGCTGACCCCGAGCTCCAGCCATCGGCGCGGGGCGACCCGTAGCCAGAGTTCCTGGAGGGCGGCGCGCATCCGCCCCGCCCGAGGAGGCGCGCCACCCCGGGCCCTCAGGTCGGGCCGGGGGTGAGGACCGTTCAGTCCAGGATCTCGTTGATGGCGGCGCGCGAGTAGGTGAAGCGCGAACCACCAGCGGTGACGTCCACCTCGTGCTCGCGAACGGCGACGACCTCCGCGTGCAGGCCGCTCGTCGTGATCACCTTGTCGCCCTTCTGAACCGCGTCGAGCATGGCCTGGCGCTTCTTGCGGGCCTTCTTCTCCGGACCGAAGATCAGCATCCAGAGGACGAGGCCGATCATCAGGAACGGCAGCATCCCGTCGAGCAGGGAGGGCGCGTCGCCCCCGTTGGTCTCTTCGTCGCCGGGGCGGGGCGTCGAGATCCCCGAGCTCCCCTCCGGGGGAGTCTGGATCTCCTGGGGCAGCATGGGGGTGAGGGGGAGGAGGGGTGCGGTCATGGTTGGATGGTCCCGCCACGGCGACAGGAGGCCGCCGGACGGACCCGGGCGTGGTTGGGGGAGGGGAGGGCTCGGTCTCGGGGTCCCTCGCCGCGGATTGTGGTGGCCGGGAGGGTCCGTCCCACCGGGCGAAAGTGGATCTCTCGGTGTCACAGGGGAGATCCCGGGGCGCGGAGCCTAATAGGATGGGCCCGGCGCCGAAAGGGCACCCGCCCCGGCCACCACCATGCAGACCCAGTTCCAACCCTCTGATCGGCTCGTCGTCGCCATGAGCGGCGGCGTGGACAGCTCCGCCGTTGCCTGGATGTTGCGTGAGGCGGGTCATGACCTGGTGGGGCTGTTCATGCGCAACGGCGTCGACATCAAGGAGTCCGAGGCGTCCAAGAAGTCCTGTTGTTCCCT
>JADHOC010000022.1 GCA_016779205.1 Planctomycetota bacterium
CGCCACCGCCACGGTCGCGCTGCCGACCTCTCCGACCGGCGGGCTCACCGCCGATGCCGCCGAGGAGGTGGTCAGTCGCGCTGCCAGGGCGGACGTGCTGCTCATCGGGCCCGGCCTGGGTCAGGAGCCCTCCACGGTCGCCCTGGTCAGCGAGGTGCTGGAGCGCGTGGACCTCCCCGTCGTGATCGACGCGGACGGCCTCAACGCCCTCTCCAAGCTCGACCTCGCCCGCTTCTCACCCGAGCAGCGGTCACGCTGGGTGCTCACGCCACACCTGGGTGAGTTCAAGCGGCTCGCCGCAGCCGCCAGCGCACCACTCGACGACGCCGAGCTCGACCAGCGCACCTGGCTGACCCCGACCTGGGCCCGGCGGCTGGGGTCCACGCTGATGCTCAAGGGGGCGCCGACGGTGACCGCCCTCCCCGACGGCACCACCTTCGTCGCCACGGAGGTCCACTCCTCCCTCGCCGTCGCGGGCGCCGGGGACGTGCTGGCAGGGATGATCGCCGGCTTCATCTCCCAGGGGCTGGGTCCGGCGGAGGCCGCGGTCTGCGCCCAGCACATCGGCAACGCCGTCGCCGCCGCCTGGGCGAGCGGCCGCGCCGGCGGGGCCATGCAGCCCACCGACGTGACCGAAGCCCTCCCGCAGGTGATGCGAGAGCGCTTCGGCGCTTGAGTCAGCGTCCCGTCGGGGTCACTTGGCGCGCTTGAGGTCCAGCGTCATCGTCTGCACCTCGGCGTCCCCCTCCCCCATGTAGAACGTCATCTTGTAGGTGTCGCCGGTGTGCACGCCGACGTTCCGGTGGGGCACCATCTCGCCCGTCGGCGTGGGCGCCTCGTAGCGCATCTCGATGGTCGTCGTGTCACCGTCGCTCTTGACGGTCCCGCGCATGAAGGACGTGTGCGGGCTCATGTTGTCGGACCAGGTCCCGAAGGCCTCACCCTTGGCCTCGTCGAAGCCCATGATCCCGTGACCGTGGTAGGGCACCCCCATGAACTCCGCGCGGAAGTCCGTGAGCGTGTGGAAGGGACCGAGGGCCTCGACCGTCTCGGTCACCGCGCTCGACATCGGCGGCATGCCGGGATAGGTCGCCTTCATGACGCCCTTCCAGAGCCCGGCGCCGGCGAGCATCCGCTCGTGCTCCTCGGTGGGCTGGGGCATCTGCATCCCCCCGGCGTCGGCGTCGTCCTGGACGACGGCTCCGGAGAGAGTGGCGGCGGCGGTGAGGGTGGCCAGGGGCACGAGGAGCCCGGCGATGATGAGTTGCTTGACAGACATGTGGCTAGCCCGGCTCGAGCCGGTCACGGGGAAGGGTCACCCGATACTAAAGCAACTCCAACCAGCCCGCCGGGGGACCCCGGCACCCTCAGGTCGTCCGCCCGAGGGCGTGACCGAGGGCGGCATCGATCCCGGGGAAGCGGTAGCCATAACCCTCGCGCTCGAGGGCCCCGGGGACGACCCGGACACTGGACAGCAACATCTCGTCCGCCTGCTCGGCGCCGAGCGCCAGGCGCAGGGCAGGTCGAGGCACCGGGAAGACCGTGGGGCGCCGCAGCGCTCGACCCATGGCCCGCGTGAACTCGGCGTTGCGCACCTGGCCCGGGGCGACGAGGTTCACCGGCCCCTCCAAGGTGCGCCGGTGCATCGCGAGGTACATCGCGCCGACGACGTCATCGAGCGCGATCCAGGGGAACCACTGGCGACCGGAGCCAAGGCGGCCGCCGAGGCCCAGGGTGAAGGCGGGCAGCATGGTGGCGAGCGCCCCTCCCCCTGCGTCGAGCACGACGCCCAGGCGCATCTTGACGGCCCGGACTCCCGGCCGGAGGCGGTCCACCTCCCCCTCCCACTCCGCGCAGGTGTCGGCCAGGAAGCCCTCCCCGCGCGGCGCCGTCTCGGGGAGCTCCTCGTCTCCCCGGTCCCCGTACCAACCGATGGCCGACGCGGCCACGAGCACCCCGGGCGGCTCCTCCATGCGCCCGATCGCGTCCACCAGGGTCCGGGTGCCGACAACCCGGCTCCGGGCGATGCGCTCCTTCTTCTCGTCGGTCCAGCGCAGCCCGAAGATGGACTCGCCTGCCAGGTGCACGATGGCGTCCACGCCCTCGAGCCGCGCGGTGTCCACCGTCCCGCCCGCCGGATCCCAGCGCACCTCGTGGGGCGCCGTGGGTGCGCGCCGTACGAGCTCGAGGACGCGGTGCCCCCCGGTGCGCAAGAACGCCGCGAGGGTGGAGCCCACGAGCCCGCTCGCCCCGGTGATCGCGATCGTCTTCCCCTCGAAGCCCGCCTCGCGTGCCTCGGCATGGGCGCGGAGGTCCCCCACGAACACGCGGTGCCTCCACGCGAACATCCGCTCGAGCTTGCCGCGGACCATGGGGCCTCCGAGGAGCTGGCCCAGGGGACCGAGGGGCAGCTGGTAGCGGATCCGGTCCGCGAGGACCGACTCCGTGCGGCCCTTCGTGGAGACCTCGTGACGGTGGATCCAGCTCTTGAAGGGGCCGCTCACTTGCCGGTCCACGAAGAAGGTCTTCTGCGGCTGTTCGTCCGCGATCTCCGCGGTCCAGTTCAGCCCGACCGGGCCCACGCCGACCCGCAGCACCGTCCGGGCCCCCTTCTCGAGGCGCTCCTCGGGGCCGCTCCCGGAGACGACCCGGGCGCTGTCCCAGGGGGGGAGCAGCCGCCGCAGGGCGCCCGGTCGGAGGTGCCACTCGTACGCCTCGCTCGCGGCGCACGGAGCCTCGACGGTCCGCTCGAAGTGCTGTTCACCCATGTCGCCCCCATGTTCGCCCGGACCCATGCCTCGAAGGCACGAGACCGCGAATAATCCGGAGGCGCGGCGGGGTCCACCGCGGCTGGGCCCACCGTTCGGGGTTCAGCGTTCGGGGTTCAGCGTTCGGCGTTCAGCGTTCGGCGTTCAGCGGACGCGGGCGACCCGCGCGAGCTCGGTGACGTAGTGGGTCACCGCCGCGCCGAGCCACCGCCGCCCCGCGAACTCCGCGTGCCCCTCCCCGGCGACAGGACGCGCCGCCAGGTAGCCCAGGTGACCACCCACCGGCTCCATGTGCACGAAGGCCGCCGTCCCGCGGGTGGCGTCCTCGATCATCTGCGGCTCGATGAAGGGGTCGTCCGCCGCGGAGAGGATCACGGCGGGGACCTCGACCTCGCCGATCCACGGCGCCGCCGAGCACTGCTGGTAGTACTCCGCCCCGGAGGCGAAGCCCGCGAGCGGCGCCGTCACCCGGTGATCGGTCTCGCGCAGGCTCCAGCGAAGCTGCACCCCCATGGACGGGTCGAGCTCCCCACGAGCCCGTCGCTCGGCCATGGCCCGCCGCACGCCCAACACGAAGTTCCGGTCGTAGATCCGGTTGAGCCCTCGCTCCATCCTGGACACCGAGCGGGCCAGATCCACGGGCGGGTTCACGGCGAGCACCGCGTCCGGCGTGCCGGCGCCGCCGTCTCTCCCTGCCCCGAGGAGCAGGGCGTTGCCCGACAGCGAGAAGCCCACGCCCACGTGGAGGGCGTGCGGATGGAGCGCTCTCCCGGCCTCGACCGAGGCCCAGAGGTCGGGGGCGCTCCCGGAGTGGTAGATGCCCCGGGCCAGGCCCTCCCCCGCGCCTTGCCCCCGGTGGTTGAAGGCGATGACCGCCGCCCCCGCGCGCCGCAGCGCCTCGGCGCACAGGCGAACGTAGTTGGAGTCGCTGGAGCCCGTCAGCCCGTGGAAGAGGTGAACGACCACACCCGTGAGGGGCCTGCTGGATGGGCCGGGCGCGGGCGGCGCGTCGAAGACCACCAGGCGGTCCCCGCCGCCGAGCGGGACCTCACGGCGCTCGGCCACGCTCCCCTTCAGCTCCGCCCCAGGCGTGGGGAGGAGGAAGCCCAGGAGGGTCTGTGCCTGGCCCCCACGGGCCCATATCGGGGGCTCACAGGGGGGCTCGAAGCGACGAATCATGGGCGCGGGACCGGGCGGCCGGCCGGCATTCCACCACAGGGGCAGAGCCGGCGCGAAGGACGGCCCCGAAAGCCGCGGCCGTCGCGAGGGGCCGCGGTCAGCGTCGGCCGCTCAGCGAGGTGAGTGCTCGGGCGGCGAGGGCAGCCCGCCGCCGGGGAAGCTCCGCTCCCAGGGATCGGTGCTCACCCCGCCGGGCCCCGCGACCGGAGCGATCGGCACGATGGGAGAGGTGAGCGCCTTCGCCGTCAGGCCAGCGCGCGTCACGTGGGCGGGGGCGCCCGGGCTCTTGAGGCCGCGCAGCACCTTCCAGGTGGAGAGGTCCACCTCGAAGATCTGGTCGCTGCGCTCCGCGGTGACCCACCCGCGGTCCCCCGCGGGGTCCACGGCGACGCTGCTCGGCAGCGCGCTACGGCCGAAGGCGACCGGCTCGGCGACGGGGCGCGCCTCGGCCAGCTCCCTGGAGACGCGCGGGACCTTGATCAGCGCTCTCACCCGCAGCGAGCGGGCGTCGATGACCGAGACGTTGCCGTCCTGGTAGTTCACCACGAGGGCGTTCTTGCCGTCGGGGGTGAACGCGATGTCCACCGGCATGGCGCCGCACGGGAACTCCATGCGCTCCTCGAGCTTCTCGCAGTCGATGATGCTGATCGTGTTGGTGGTGGAGTTGGTCGCCCAGAGCTCGGTCCGCGTGGGGTGGAGCGCGACGCCGGTCGCGCCGCCCCCCGCGTCCATGCGCTTCAGGACGCTCATGTTCGCGAGGTTGACCGCGTAGATCACGCCGTCCTTGCGGTTGGTCACGAACGCAACCCTGCCATCGTGCCCGAGCACGATGTCGTCCGCGCCCGGCCTTCCGAACTCGGCCACGCCGACCACTTTCTTCTGAAGGAGGTCCACCTGCAGCAGCGCGCCCTCGGCGGCGCAGCTCACGAGGACCCGAGCCTCTCCCGGCAGGAAGATCACGTCGTCCGGCCGGTGGTAGCTACGGACCACCGAGGAGCCGTCCGCCTTCTTGGTCGAGACCGTGAGGGCGATGGTCCGCACGATCGCGGCAGCGTGGAGGTCCACGACGCAGATCGAGTTGCCGGAGAGGGCGCGCCCGCGGAGGGTGACCACCGCCGTCCTGCCGTCGCTCGACACCGCCGCCGACGTGGGGCCGTTGCCCACCCGGAAGAAGGCCCGCCGCTCACCCGAGTCCGGGTCGAACAGCGCGATCGCATCCTCGGCGGCGCTGACCACGACCAGCGAGACGTCCACCTCCTGCTCCGGATCGCCGTGCGCCTGAACGGGCATGGCGACGAGGAGGAGCGCGGCGGCGCCGCGGACGAGCTTGGAGAACAGGGTCTGCTTGAGGGGGTCCATCGAGGGACTGATCGACCCTTGGAGCACTGGACCCTGAGCCAGGCGCTTCCCCTCGGTCCAGGGATGAGACTCGTCCCGGGCCTCAGCCCTCGGCCTGGACCGCGCCCCCGAGGAGCCGGTCGAGCCCGACCCCGAGGTCCGCCCGGGCCCGGTCCGCGAAGGCCTCCCAGCTCGGGGGGCTCCAGAGGCGGATTTCCTCGAACCCGCCGACCAGCACCACCTCCCGCGAGGCCGGCACCCGACGGTCCACGCCCACCAGCCCGAGCAGCGAGTCAGGGACCCGGATCCGACCCTGCCGATCGCACTTCACCGGCGCGCTGTGGGCCGCGATGGTCAGGAGTGTCGCCCGCGCCTGCTGGTCACGCGGCGCCTCGGCCACCAGGGCCCGCGCCCACCGGTCCCAGTGCTCCCGCTCCCGGAGGCAGACGCTGCCGTCCCCCTCGAGGGTGGCCACGAATCGAAACTCCGGCTGCCGGAGGCTCAGCTCGTCCCGCAGGGGCGCGGGCAGCTGGATCCGACCCTCCGCGTCGATGGTCGCGCTGTGGGTGCCTAGGAAGAGGGAGCTGGACATGGGCAGGTCGGGCAGTGGAACCCATCCCAACTCCGCACCGCACTCCCCGCAAGGGGCTCCATTCCCCGATCTTTCTCCCAATCTCACTCCAATACTCCACCAGTTCTCCACATCTGCCCCGCCCCTGACCCAATTTCTACCCAATGAAATCCCAGCCCGCCCTGGCGTGTGGAGGGCACATCGAGCCCCTGCCGGCCCCTCCCCCACCCCGCTCTCCCCCGGTTGTCCACGCGGGGCATGGTCCCCCGAGCGCCACCCAGGTGAGGCTCCTCCCGCGCCTGCGCTGGCCGGCGGCTGCCCGGCCCGTTGCCCGACTTGCCTTCAAGAGTTGAACGCATGGTAAAGTCGCGCCCCCATGCCGATTCGCCCCCGCTCCACCCAGCCCACCGTCCAGCCCGTCGAACACGTCTTCCCCGACTGGGGTGTCGACGTCTTCGAGAGTCATCATGCCGCAGGTTGGAGGATGCCCCCCGCCGCCCACGACTTCCTGAAGATCGTGCTCGTCCACGATGGGATGGGCACCCTCAGGTGCGGTCCGGATGCGACCGAATGTCGACGCGGCGACGCCCTCGTCATCCCCGCCGGCCGGTCCCACGAGATCTGCGACTCCGACTCGGAGCCCCTCTCGCTGTACGTCGTCAGCGTCCGCAGCCGGGTGCTCGAGATGGCGTGCTTCGACCCCGCCGTGCTCGCCTCGGGCGTGGTGCACCTCGACCCGCACACCGCCGAGAAGGTGGAGCGCAGCATGCGCAGGCTCCTCTTCGAGCAGACCCTCGACATGCCGACCACGGGCGCCCAGATGATCGCGCTCGCCCTGCGCCTGATCGCTGACCTCGCGCGCACCGGCGACGCAGAGGCCTCGGGAACCGGAGCGAACCAGCGCACCATTCGCGGCGCGGACAGCGTCGAGCGCATGCGCAGCTACGTGGAGGATCTCTCCGAGAACTTCTTCGAGGCCACCAACCTCGACGCCGCGGCGTCGACCCTTGGCCTCTCGCGCCGCCGCTTCACCCAGCTCTTCCGCGAGGTCACCGGGACGTCCTGGCTCGCGCACGTACGCAAGCTCCGGATCGACCACGCCAAGAAGCTGCTCGAGTCCACCAGCCGGACCGTCCTCTCCGTCGCCTTCGAGTGCGGCTTCGAGGACCTCTCGACCTTCTACCGCGCCTTCAAGCGCGAGACCGACGAGAGCCCGAACAAGTGGCGGACGCACAAGCGTCGCGAGGAGACCCCGAGCGAGAGCCCGGCGTCGACTCCCAGCGAAGGCGTCGCCTGACCCCCGCATCCCCCGCACCGCACCGCAACCCGGAACCCCACCCATGCTCCTGACCGCAACGCTGCTCCTCCCGCTCACCGCCTCCCCCGCCGCGGCCCTCGTCACCCCCCAGCCGGCTCCTGTCCAGGACGTGGAGACCGCCAAGGAGGGCGAGAGCAAGCACCGCTATCCGGTGACGATCAAGTCCACCCTCAGCGAGGCGGACGCCAAGAAGGAGGGCGCCAAGCCCCAGGACCTCGCGCTGCTCGGCCTCGCGATCCGTGAGAAGACGATCTTCAACGTCAACGTCTACTCCTACGTGGTCTACGCCGACACGGCCTTCGTCGAGAAGGACCTCGCGGCGTGGAAGGGCAAGAGCGCCAAGGCGCTCGGCAAGGACAGCGCGCTGTACACGAAGCTCCTCCAGCCGAACGGGACCAAGGAGCTGCGCATGCGCTTCTGCCGCGACGTGGACGCGGAGGACATCGTGGAGGCCTTCGAGGACTCCCTCGAGCCCCGCATGCTCTCTCGCCGCAAGGCCATGGAGGGCTCGAAGGCCGACAAGCTCAAGGACCTCACCACCTTCCGCGGGTTCTTCTCCCTCGACGAGCTGAAGGAGGGGAACGAGCTGCGCTTCACCTGGCACCCGGACGGGACGCTGTGCACCGTGGTCAACGGGGAGCGAAAGCCCGACCTCAAGTCGCAGGACCTGGCCTGGGCCATGTTCGACGTGTACCTCGGCGACGACCCGATCTCGAAGTCCGGCAAGAAGAAGCTCGTGTCGCGCCTGCCCGGTCTCCTCGCCGACTGACCTGCGCGTGCGAACTCCCGAGGGCCCGGGGTCGAACCTCGGGCCCCGTCCCCCACAATAGGGGCATGGACCACCAGCCCCCGACGGTCGAGCTCCTCGAGGCTCGCCACAGCTTCCCCTGCCCGTTCACCTTCAAGGTGATCGGCGCCACGGGGACCGACCTGCCGTCGCGCGCCAGCGCCTGCGTCCAGGGCAGCCTCGGGCTCGACAGCCCTCCCCCGTCGAGCGTGAAGACGGCCTCGGGCGGGCGGCACGAATCGGTGACCCTCGAGCCTGTCTGTCCCGACGCCCAGTCGGTCATCGACATCTACGCCGCCCTGCGAAAGCTCGAGGGCGTCATGTTCCTCTTCTGAGGGGGCCAGCTGCCCCGGCGGCGGTCAGTAGGGCCAGCGGCGGACCCCGACCCGGGCCGCCCACGCCTGCCAGCGGGACGCCATCCTGGCGACGCGCTCGGGCTGCTCCGCAGAGAGGTCCTGGAGCTCGGTGCGGTCAGACCACATGTCGTAGAGCGCCCAGCGGACGGGCTGGTCCTTGCGGTAGGTGGAGACGATCTTGAACCGACCGTCCCGCATGGCCAGGTTGCCGTGGTGCTCGAAGAAGAGCGGCCGCTGACGCTCGAGCTCGCCCCCGCGCAGGTGCGGCATGAGGTCGACCCCCTCCATCGGCTGCACCTCGGCGCCGCTGAACGACGAGGGATACGCCCCCTCCCCCGCCCCGAGGAACGTCGGCATCACGTCGATCAGGTGGGCCGGAGCGTGCACGATCTCCCCCGCCCGCTGGGCGCCCAACCCCGCTGGCCAGTGGACGATGAAGGGCGTGCTGATCCCGCCCTCGAGCCCGTCGTGCTTGAACCCGCGGAACGGCGCGTTCGAGACGCTCGCCCAGCCCGGCCCGTAGGAGACGTAGCTGTCCTCCGGCCCTGCCATGACCGCCGGCCCGGTCCGCACCGGCCGACCGTCCCGCGTCTGCATCGGCGGCCAGATCTTCATCTGCAGCCCGTCCGGGCCCAGGGGCTCGTAGCTCACGCCGTCCAGGTCCTTCGCGTTCGACCGGAAGCCCATGTTCTCGGCGCACCCGCCGTTGTCCTGGAGGTAGACGAAGAGCGTGTTCTCCAGCTCCCCCCGCGCCTCCAGCGACTCCACGATGCCGGCGATCCCGCGGTCCATGCGGGTCACCATCGCCGCGTAGCACTCCATGTTCCGCGCCTCCCACTCCAGGTGCGCCATCCCCGCCCAGTCCCTCGCGAGCGGCGCCTGCTGCCACCGCTCCTCCAGCAGACCGAGCTCCACCGCCCGCGCCCTGCGGGCCGCCGCGACGGGCGCGAAGCCCTGGTCGTACGCCCCCCGGTACGCGGCGATCTCCTCCTCTGGCGCGTGCATCGGCCAGTGCGCTGAGGTGTAGGCGACGTACAGGAAGAGCGGCGCCTCCGCGTGCTCCCCCTCGAAGTGGTCCTCGATGAACCGGCAGGCGTTGTCGCTGATGGCGTCGCTGTAGTAGAAGCGCTCCGGCCGATACAGCGGGTCGTTCTCGGGGGTGATGTAGGTGTTCCCACGGCACAGGGTGGTCGGGTCGTAGAAGCTCCCGGCCCCGGTGATCGTCCCGTAGAAGCGGTCGAAGCCGCGCTGGAGGGGCCAGTTGTGCTTGAGGCCGTCGGCCCGCACGTGCTTGGTCACGTGCCACTTGCCGGAGAGGTACGTCCGGTAGCCGCCGGCGCCGAGCGCCTCCGCCAGGGTCACGCACCGCCGGTTCAGGTCGCCCCGGTAGGCGTCGGTGCCGCGGTCCGAGGTCATCAGCCCGATCCCCGCCTGGTGGGAGTAGAGGCCGGTGAGCAGCGACGCCCGCGTGGGGCAGCACCGCGACGTGTTGTAGAACTGGGTCATGCGCACCCCGTTCGCCGCGAGGCGGTCGAGGGTCGGCGTCTTGATCTCGCCGCCGTAGCAGCCGATGTCGGTGAACCCCATGTCGTCCGCCATCACCAGGACGATGTTGGGGCGCCGGTCCGCTTCAGGCGCGGCGACCCCTCCAGGCCCGACCGAGGGGCTCGAAGCAGGCGCCGGCGCCGTGGAGGCCGGGGGGAAGGCGATCGTCCCCGCGCCCGCCGAGGCGGACGCGAGGACGAGGAGGAGCGCGGCGAGACCCATGCCGCCAGCCTAGCGGCTGGACCCGATCAGGCGGGCGAGTCCTTGAGGCCGTGGAAGGTGCCCCCCTCCTCGGCCAGCCTCCTGAGGATGTCGGCGGGCTCGAAGCGCTGGGCGCCGTCGCCGCGCTCGGCCACGTCCGCCATGGCGCGGTGGGCGTCCATGCGCTCGCAGATGTTGGCGGCCCCCACGGAGTCCACGTACTTGAGCAGCCCCCCGCGGAAGGGAGCGAAGCCCGTGCCGAACACCGTGGCGAGGTCGAACTCGGCCGGGGTGGCCACCACCCGGTCCTCGAAGGCGCGGGCGCCCTCGCCGACCATGGCGAGCACCACGCGCTCGACGATCTCCACGTCGCTCATGCGCATGGCCCGGCTGCTGGACTGGAACCCGGAGAGGTCCTCCATCAGCGTCGGCGCCCCCTTCTTGCCGCGCCCCTTCCGGCGGTGATCGTAGAAGCCGGTGCCCGACTTCTTGCCGAGGCGATCGGGGCTCATCATGCCCATCAGCGCGGCGGTGGGCGCCATGCGCTCGCCGTAGCCTTCGTGCAGCGACCTGGCCGCATGGGCGGCGATGTCGAGGCCGACCTCGTCCAGCAGCGTGAAGGGCCCCATGGGCATGCCGAAGCGGACGAGCAGGCGGTCGATGCGCAGGGGGCTGACGCCCTCCACGAAGAGCCGGACCGCCTCGTCCAGGTAGGGGCCCAGCAGACGGTTCACCAGGAACCCAGGCACGTCGCGCGTCACCACGGGCGTCTTCCCGAGGGCCACGGACAGGGCCGCGATCCGCGTCACCGTCTCGTCCGAGGTCTGCTCCCCACGCACGATCTCCACCAGCGGCATCTTCTTGACCGGGTTGAAGAAGTGCATCCCGACCACCCGCTCGGGGTGGGCCACGGCCGCCTGCATGGCGGTCACGCTGAGCGAGGAGGTGTTGGTGCAGAGGACCGCGTCGTCGGCCATCTCGGCCGCGAGCTGGCCGAGCACCTTGTGCTTGACCTCCATGACCTCGGCGACAGCCTCCACGGCGACGTCCGCCGCTGCGATGGCGTGGATGCCGAGGGAGACCTCGAGCCGATCGATGGCCTGGTTGGCCTCGTGGGGCTGATAGCGGCGCCGCTTGCGCTTCCGCTCCACGTCCTTTCGGTGCGCGATCGTCGCCGCGTCGAGCGCCCCCTGGGAGAGGTCGGAGAGGCGCACGTGCAGGCCTCGCTCGGCGAGGAGGCTGGCGATCCCCGCCCCCATGACGCCGCCGCCCACGACGGCGGCCCCCCTCATCCTCGGCGGGGCGCTGCCGTCGGCGAACTGCGCCGCCTTCTTGGCCGCCTCGGACGCGAAGAAGATCGAGACCAGGTTCTTGCAGACCTTGCCGGTGACCAGGTCGACCGTGCCCTCCGCCTCGATCTTCGCCGCCTCCTGGCGGGTCTTGGTCGGCGCCTTCAGCACGATGTCCAGCGCCCGGTACGGCGCCGGGTAGTTCCCGTGGGCCTTGCGGTCGATCTGCTTGGTGGCCTGGTTCGCGATCACGAAGCGGGCCAGCGGGTTGCGGTCCACCAGCCAGCTCTTCCAGCCGCGGCTCCGCCGCCGCAGCCGCTCGCGCCCCATGGCCAGGTCGCTGGCCACGCGGACCAGGTACTCCTTCTTGGTCAGGCGGTCGACCATCCCGAGGCGCTTGGCCTTCTTCGCCGGGTAGAGGCGACCGGTGAGGATCGCGTCGAGCGCGATCGGAACCCCGACCCTCTTGGGCAGGCGGTGCGAACCGCCCCACCCCGGGATGATGCCCAGCTGGGTCTCCGGGAGCCCGATGCGGGTCTTCTTGTCATCGGTCGCGACGATGGCGTCGCAGGCCAGGCTGATCTCGAACGCGCCCCCGGGGACCGGCCCGCCCACGGCGGCGACCGTGCGCGCGCGCATGCCCTCCAGGCGGCCGAAGAGCTCGTGGACCATCATGACCGCGTCGCGCACGATCCCCGGGTCGGTGACCGTGGCGATCGCCTCGACGTCCGCGCCCGCGAGGAACTGGTCGGGCCTGCGGCCGGTGAGGACGATGCCCGTGATCGAGGCGTCGGCCTCGAGCTCCGTCAGCGCCGCGTCGATGTCCCGCAGCATCGGCGCGTCCAGCACCGGGAAGCTGCGGTGCGGGGGGTCCATCACGAGGATGGCCAACCCCGGCTCGGGGCGCTCCACGCGGACGCACGTGCCCGGCTCGGGCGCGTTCTCGATCCCGGGGAATCTGCTGATGTCCATCATGAGGAGATCCTCTCGAGGAGGACGGCGCCGCCCTGGCCGCCGCCGATGCAGAGGGTCGCGAGCGTGAGCTCGTGGTCCCCCACCTCGAGCTCGTGGGCGGCGGTGAGCAGGAGCCGGGCGCCGGTGGCGCCCACGGGGTGACCGAGGGCGATCGCGCCCCCGTTGATGTTGGTGCGGGTCAGGTCGAGCTCGCCCACGGCCCCGCTGCGCCCGAGGCGCCCCGAGCCGAACTCCGAGCTGCCGAAGGCCCGCTGGCAGGCGATGACCTGGGCGGCGAAGGCCTCGTTGAGCTCGACCGCCCCCACGTCGGAGAGGCTCACGCCGGCCTTATCCAGGGCCTGCGCCGTGGCGTACACGGGTCCGAGCCCCATGCGCTCGGGGTCGCACCCTGCCCAGGCCCAGGACTTGATCCGGGCGAGCGGCGAGAGCCCCAGCTCGCGGGCCCGCTCGCTGGTGGTCACGATCAAGGCCCCAGCGCCGTCCGTGATCCCGCAGGCGTTGCCCACGGTGACCACCCCGTCGGGCTTCTCGAAGTACGGACGGAGCTTCGCGAGCTTCGCCGGCGACTGCCCGTCGCGGATGCTGTCGTCGTGGATGAGCGAGCTGTCGCCCGCGCGAGCCCCCAGGGGCATGACCGGGAGGATCTCGCGATCGAAGCGGCCGGCGTCGCGGGCCTTGGCCGCGCGGTTGTGGCTCTGGGCCGCGTAGCCATCGCACTCCTCGCGGGTGATCCCGAAGTCCCTGGCGAGGAGCTCGGCGGTCTGCCCCATGAGCAGGTCACAGGTCGGGTCCGTCAGCCCCTCGAGCAGCGCGATGCGCGGCTTCAGGAAGGAGGGCCGGAACGACGCGAGCGCGGCCAGCCGCTGCCCCAGGGACCTCGCCCCCGCGAGCTTCGCGAACATCGCGGTCATCTTCTTGCTCACGATGAGCGGGTACTGACTCATCACCTCGACGCCCATGGTGAGGTAGAGGTCTCCCGAGCCCGCCTCGATCGCCTGGGCCGCGGTGGTGACCGCCTCGATCCCGGAGGCGCAGTTGCGGGCCACGGTGCGGGCGGGGACGTGGCGCGGGACGCCGGCGCGGAGCGCGATGACCCGCGCGATGTTCGCCTGGTCGTGGGGCTGACCGACGCAGCCGACGATGACCTCGTCGATCTCGGCGGGGTCGAGGGAGGTGCGGGCGAGCAGCTCCCGGGCGACGAGCGCGCCCAGGTGCCCCGCGTCCTCGTTGCGGAAGCGGACGCCTGCGCGCGCCCATGGGCTGCGCAGGCCGGCGGCGAGGACGATGTCGGGCCCTTCGGCCTTCTGGACCTGGATCATGCGGTTCCGGTGCGGTCGGTGGCGGTGTCTCGTTCCGAGAAGAGAGCGGGCGAGCGGCGGACGTGAACGGCCGCCCAGGGCCCGCAGGGGCCCACCCAGGGTCCCTTCTCGGCCAGAAGCTGTCTTACAGTTTACGCTGTCAACCTGGAATGCCGATGGATGCAGTGGAGTTCACGGCCCATCTGGCTTCCGCGGGGCCCCCCCCGCCGCCCGGCCCGTGCCCCATTCAGAGACTGAAGCGCCCGGGGCCCTGACGGCACCGAGGCCGCCCACCCGGCCTGCAAGGGCCCCAGAAGACCGCAACGAGACGCCCGCCCTCCGCATGTGCCCCTCCCGCCCCACCCGTGACCCGGCGACCCCGCTCCGGGAGGCCATCCTCCAGGAGGCGCGCACGCTCCTGGAGGGAGAGGGCTATGCCGCCCTGTCGACGCGGCGGATCGCCTCGGCGGTCGGGTGCACGGCGACCAGCATCTACCTCCACTTCAAGAGCAAGGACTCGCTGATCTACGCGCTGATCGACGAGGGCTTCGAGGAGCTCAACCGCCGGGTGGTCGAGGTCTCCAAGGGGGACGGGAACGCCCTCTCGCTCCTGCATGACGTCGCGCGGGCGTACGTGGACTTCGGGCTCGAGCGCCCCGAGTACTACGAGATCATGTTCATGCTGCGCGCCGAGCAGATGGAGCGGTACCCCGTGGACGCCTATCGGCGCGCCCGCCGGAGCCTCGACGTCTTCGCCGAGCTGACCGCGCTCCCCGCCCAGGAGGCGGCCCGCCGCGGCGCCATCGTCTGGTCCACCCTGCACGGCCTCGTCTCGCTGCTCATCGCCCAGCGCATCGACATCAGCCTCGACCGCGAGGCGCTCATCGAGGACTCGATCCACTCCGCGTGCCTCGGCGCCTTCGCCGCGCTCCCCTCCGGAGCCAACTCCGCCTGAACCACCGACGGCCACGGGGGACCTGAGGGTCCACCAGGCCGCCGGCCACACCGCAAGCCACCGCCACCGCCGCCATCATGAATGCCCCCTACGCCCTGATCGGATTCCTCCAAGCCGTGAGCCCCCTCTGGCTCCTGCTCGGCACGCTCGTCCTGGCCCTCGGGCTCGGGTTCGTCGCCGCGCCGCTCCTGGCCTGGACCGCCTTCGGCGGCGCCCTCGTCGTGGGGCTGCTGAGCTGGAACTGGTTCTTCGCCTACGCGGCGGTCATGACGGTCTTCAACGTCCCGGCGATCCGCCGCGTCCTCGTCTCCGGGCCGGTGATGGCGGTCATGAAGGCCCTGAAGTTCCTGCCCGTGATCTCCGAGACGGAGCGGACCGCCCTGACCGCGGGCACGGTCTGGATCGACGGCGAGCTCTTCAGCGGTAAGCCCGACTGGAACAAGCTCGTCAAGGAGCCCTACCCCGACCTGACCGAGGAGGAGCGCGAGTTCCTCGACGGCCCCTGCGAGGAGGTCTGCCGCATGACCGACGACTGGGAGGTCTTCCAGACGCGCGACCTCCCCGAGCCGGTGTGGCAGTACCTCAAGGACGAGGGCTTCTTCGGCCTCATCATCCCCAAGGAGTACGGCGGCAAGGGCTTCTCGGCGTCCATGAACAGCGCCGTGGTGTCCAAGCTCTCCTCGCGCTCGGGGCCCCTCGGGATCACCGTCATGGTCCCCAACTCCCTGGGCCCGGCCGAGCTCCTCACCCACTACGGCACCCAGGAGCAGAAGGACCACTACCTCCCGCGCCTGGCCAAGGGCATCGACATGCCCTGCTTCGCGCTCACCGAGCCGAACGCGGGCTCCGACGCCGGCGCCATGTCCTCCAGCGGTGAGGTCTTCGAGCGCGACGGCGAGCTGTGGGTGCGCCTCAACTGGCGCAAGCGCTACATCACCCTGGCCGCCATCTCCACGGTGCTCGGCCTCGCCTTCCGCCTGCGCGACCCGAACAACCACCTCGGCAAGGGAGAGGACGTGGGCATCACCTGCGCCCTGATCCCCTCCGACGCGGCCGGCGTGGTGCTTGGCAAGCGCCACGATCCGCTCGGCGTCCCGTTCTACAACTGCCCGACCGAGGGGCACGACGTCGAGGTCCGCCTGAACGAGGTCGTGATCGGCGGCGCCGAGGGCCTCGGCCAGGGCTGGAGGATGCTCATGGAGTGCCTCGCCGCCGGCCGCGGCATCTCGCTGCCCGCGTCGAGCACCGCGACCGTCAAGATGATGACGCGGCTCTCCGGCGCCTACGCCGCCGTCCGCAAGCAGTTCGGGATCGCCATCGGCAAGTTCGAGGGCATCGAGGAGGGCCTCGCTCGCATCGCGGGCAAGACCTACATCCTCGAGGCCGCCCGGCGCACCACCTGCGGGGGTCTCGACGACGGGGCCAAGCCGGCCGTGGTGACCGCCATGGCGAAGTACAACTTCACGGAGATCGCGCGTCAGACCCTCACGGACGCCATGGACATCCTGGGCGGCAAGGCCATCTCCATGGGGCCGCGCAACCCCCTGGCCCACGCCTACATGGCCACGCCCATCAGCGTGACCGTGGAGGGCGCCAACATCCTGACCCGGACGCTGATCGTCTTCGGCCAGGGCGCCATCCGCTGCCACCCCTACGCATGGGACGAGGTGCAGGCCGTGGAGAAGGGCGACACCGCGGGGTTCGACCGCGCCTTCTTCGGGCACATCGGACACGTGGTCCGGAACGCCTCGCGGTCCGTCGTGCTGTCCATGACCCGCGGCGCCCTGGCGACCTCCCCGGTCACGGGGCCGGCCGCGGGCTACTACAAGAAGCTCTCCTGGGCCTCGGCGTCGTTCGCCACCATGGCCGACATGGCGATGGCCATGCTCGGGGGTGACCTGAAGCGCAAGGAGGCGCTCACGGGCCGCTTCGCCGACGTGTTCTCCTGGCTCTACCTGGGGAACGCCGTGCTCCGCCGCTTCGAGGCGGAGGGCCGCCGCAAGGAGGACCTCCCCTACCTCCACTGGTCCATGCAGACCTGCCTGGCCGAGATCCAGAAGGGGTTCGACGGGATCTTCAGCAACTTCAACGTCCCGCTGCTGGGCTGGTTCTTCCGCGGCCCCATCGCCCTCTGGTCGCGCTTCAACGTGATGTCCACCGGGCCCAACGATCGCATGATGCAGCGGGTCGCCCGCGCCATGCAGAAGCCCGGCGAGCAGCGCGACCGTATGACCAGCGGGATGTACATCCCGACCGCGCTGGACGAATCCATGGGGCAGCTCGAGCACGCCCTCGTGCTCTGCACCGAGGCGGACGAGGTCCAGCGCCGGATCCGCGACGCCGTGAAGAAGAAGAAGATCACCAAGCGCGCGCCCGCCGCCATGGCCGACGACGCCCTGCGCCTCGGGGTCATCACCGCCTCGGAGCGGGAGCTCATCGACCGCGCCGGGGAGGCTCGCGCCGCCGTGGTCGAGGTGGACTCCTTCAGCCTCGAGGCCTACGCGGAACGCGCCCTGGAGCCGACGGTCCCCATGGGCCTGCGGCGCGTGGGCGACGACTCCAGGCCCGCGCCCGCGGAGCCGGCCCCAGCGGGAGGCACTTCGGGCGACGAGACCAGCGCCGCCTGAGGGAAGGCGTTTTCCCGACGGCACTGAGGTGCACTCACGCCCGGGTCGCTCGCGACCCGGGCGTGAATTTTGCACAATGTGAGCCGCCCGCCGCCCCCCCCCCGCGGCGACGGCCTCCTCCATCCCCATCCGGATATGGCCCTCCCCCTGGGCTCCCCCCCCATGACCAAGCTCCTCCGAGTCGTCGCCCTTGCAGGGCTCACCGCCCCCGGCCTGGTGTCCTGCTCCATGATCCACAAGGACATCGCATGGCCGGAGGACATGACCGGGAAGAACCTCGTCGGTGTGTCCTCGGGTTGGGCCTTCGCCGAAGCGACCGTCAGCCTCGAGAACGGCGAGGGCGGGCTCGCGACTCCGCCGAATGACGTCGGCAAGTCGTCGACCGACCTGGATCCGGTCTTCGGCATGGGGATCAAGTACTTCCGGTACCTGACGAACAACTTTCTGCTCGGCGCGATCATCGAGCACCGGATCTTCGACCCCGAGCCGACCCGTCCGCTCTCCGCGGACGTGGACCTGGATAACTTCGGCACCACGCACCTCATCGTCGAGGCCCGCTACCAGCTCGATCCGATCGACGAGGCCAACCGCCTGCGTCCGTTCGCGGGCGTCCAGCTCGGCTTCGTCCCCGAGGTCAAGGCGGACGGCGTGGCTCGGTACGGGGCGAACCCTTTCTCCGGCCCGGTCACCGAGGAGATCTCCCTCGAGGGCACCGAGTTCTTCACCCTCGGCTTCGTCGCTGGCGCGTCGTACCTCATCCAGGAGGGGCTGACCGCTGACTTCGGCGCCTTCTACGAGTACTCGCTCAACCCGACCAAGGACCAGCTCGTCCTGGACCCCTACCCCGGTGTCCCGGGCTTCGAGACGCCCTCCACCTACGACGGCGAGCTGTTCGAGTCCGGCGTCTACCTGACCTTCGGGCTCACCTGGGCGTTCTGATCTGAGGGCGCGCAGCCCCGCGAGGGCTGCCCCGCTTCAACGCGCCAAGAAGAAGGGCGGGCTCCCGATGATCGGGAGCCCGCCCTTCTTCATTGCGCGCCAGGTCGAGCCCCGGCGCGCGCGGCGACCGGCCTCAGCCCTTCTGCTCTTCCCGGTCGCGGAGCTCGCGGCGCAGGATCTTCATGACCGAGCTCTTCGGCAGCTCGTCCATGAACTCCACCTTGCGGGGGATCTTGTAGGCGGCGAGGTGCTCGCGGGCGTACTTCTCCACCTCCTCGGCGGTCAGCGTGGCGCCCTCGTTGAGGACGATGAACGACTTCACCGTCTCGCCCCTTTCGGGGTCGGGCACGCCGATCGTCGCCGCCTCGAGCACGGCGGGGTGCCCCATGAGCACCTCGTCCACCTCGTCGGGGAAGACCTTCAGGCCCGAGCAGTTGATCATGTCCTTCTTCCGACCACAGATCCGGAAGAAGCCGTCCTCGTCCATGGAGGCCAGGTCGCCGGTGTGCATCCAGCCGCCGGCGAGGACCTCTGCGGACTCTTCCTCACGGTTCCAGTAGCCCTGCATCACCTGCGGGCCCCGCACGAGGAGCTCCCCCTCCTCGCCCACGCCGAGCTCCTTCGAGTCGTCCTCGGCGTCGACGATCTTCGAGTCGGTGCTCGAGACGGGGATCCCGATGGAGCCGATCTTGCGCGTCCCGTAGAGCGGGTTCACGTGGGTCACGGGCGAGGTCTCGCTCATGCCGAAGCCCTCGATGATCGTCGACTTGGTCAGCGCCTCGAACTTCTCCTGCACGTCCTTCGCGATGGGCGCGGACCCGGAGAAGCAGGACTTGACGCTCGTCATGTCCAGGTTCTCCACCCCGGGGAAGTTGTTGATGGCGTTGAAGAGCGCGGGGACGCCGGGGAAGAGCGTCACCTTGTGCTTTGTGATGGCCTTCACCAGCGCGGGGATGTCACGCGGGTTCGGCACCAGCACCATCTTCGAGCCGGACCAGATCGACCAGTTCATCCCGACCGAGAGGCCGAAGACGTGGAAGAGCGGCAGGCAGATCAGGGTCGACTCGTTGCCCGGGTCGACCTTGGGGAACCAGGCGTGGATCTGCTGCGCGTTGCAGGAGAGGTTGCGGTGCGTGAGGACGGCGCCCTTTGAGAGCCCCGTGGTGCCGCCCGTGTACTGCAGGACCGCAATGTCATCCGGCGTGACGTCCAGCGAGGGGGGCGTCGGCGGTGCGCCCTCGACGAGGGGCTTGAACTCGTGGACGTCCTTGGCCGGCTTGACCTTGGCATACCGCTTCGGGTTCGCCCGCTTCAGCTTGAGCGGCGCGAGGAGGTTGAGGGGGAAGCGGAGGTAATCCGGGATGTGGGCCACGACGTAGGTCTTCGGCCGGAGCTTCGAGCGGTTCGGCTCGAGGGTCTCCTCCCAGATGAAGTCCGCCACGATGGCGAGGTCGCAGTCCGCGTCCTTCCACTGGTGCTCGATCTCCCGCAGCGTGTAGAGCGGGTTGGTCATCACGACCTCTGCCCCCGCCCGCAGCGCCCCGTGGAAGGCGATGATCGCCTGGGGGATGTTGGGGAGCTGGATCGCCACCCGCGTCCCCTTCTCCACGCCGAGGCCGCGCAGCGCCGCTGCGCATCGCCGCACTTTGTCGTTGAGCTCGTTGTAGGTGAACGAGCAGTTGAGGAAGGTCAGGGCAGGCCGGTCGCCCCAGGTCTTCGCCGCGCGTTCGGTGTACTCGTTGAGCGTGATGTCCTCGTACGCGAGGTCGACGGGGACTCCCTCGTCGTAGTGAGCGTGCCAGGACCTGGGTTCCATGGTTTCGGGTGCCATGTTCCCGAGCATACAACTCGAATCCCGCCGTCCGAAGCATCTCGCTCGGGGGAGCAAATGCGAGCCCCTTGCGCCTATCGGGCTGGCGTTCCGGGTATCCAGTGCCCAGACTGTCGCGCCGATGGCGGACCAGTCTGCAACCCAAGCCAGCGGCCCAGCGCGCGGTAGCGGCGACCCGTGGCCCTCCAGGGACGCGTTCGACGCGCCCGCGATCGGCTCGTGGACGTACCGGCTGATGATCCGCTGGGGCTGGCTCCTGATGCGGACCCACTTCCGCATCGAGATGCGCGGCGAGCATTTCCCGACGAGCGGCCCGGTGGTGATCATCCAGAACCACTCGAACGGCCTGGGCGACGCCCACTTCCCGATGTCTGCGACCCGGCGCCCCCTGCGGGTGCTCGTGAAGTACAGCCTACTGAAGATGCCCCTGGTCGGGTACGTGCTCCGCAACATCGACGCGATCCCGATGTACCGCAAGAAGGACGGGGTCGACACGCGCCAGAACGCCTCCTCCTTCGAGGCCATCGACAACGCGCTCCTCGAGGGCGCCGTCATCGCGATCTTCCCCGAGGGTGAGAGCCTCAACTCCCACCGCCTGCGCCCGCTCAAGTCCGGGATGGCTCGGATGCTCGTGAGCGCCTACGAGGCGTCGGACAACACGCTCAACCCGATCGTCGTCCCGATCGGGGTCACCTACGAGGACCGCGACCGCTTCCGCTCCCTCGCCAGCGCGGTCATCGGGGAGCCGTTCGAGGTGGTCCCGATCATCGAGCGCGCCGGCTCGGAGTTCCGCGTCGCCATCCGCGCGATCATGAAGGAGTCCCGGGCGCGGCTCGAGAAGCTGACAATCCAGGCGGACTCGGAGGAAGAGTGGAGCGCCGCCGTCGGCCTCGAGCGCATCCTGCCGCGGAGCTCCGCACCCATCGGCATCCGCCAGATGGAGGCCCTCGAGGCCCTGCGCAAGGACACCGGCGAGGGCGCGGAGCGGCGCCGTGAGATCATCGACCAGCTCGGCAACTCGCTCCGGCGGGCTCGTCTGAGCGGCGATGAGATCCTCGCCCCCGCGCCGAGCCTCCTCGGCGTGGCCCTCCCCCTCCTCGCCTTGAGTCCGCTGCTCACCCTCTCGCTCGCGGTGTGGGGCCTCCCCGTGTTCATCTCCGAGCGCGCGTCCGTCCTCGCGCCGACGCCCGACAAGGTCGTGACCGTCCGCCTGCTTGGCAACTTCGTGCTCGTGCCTGTCCTGTCGGTGATCGTCGCGACGGTCCTCGCCTTCACCGCCGGCCCCCTCGCAGGCGCCGCCTGGCTCGCGGCGACCGTGCTGAGCGTCGCCACGTTCACGTGGTCCTACGACATCGCAGCTGCGGCGATCACCCGCTGGCGCAGGCGGTCGATTGCCCGATCCTCCGGGGGAACAGAGTCGATCCAGTCGGCGCTTCGCTCGATTCGCGAAGCGTTCGCTGTCGGCTCTTGAGTTGATCGCGCTTCGGCGGAGTGAGGTCCGCCAGGGCGGTCCCCGCGGGCTTAGACTCGGAGCGCTTCCCGCCCCTCCGCTTGCACCTCCGCCCCAAGAATCTCCGACTCATCGCGCGCCGCTGCGAGGCGCGTCTGCCGTTCCGCTTCGGCATCGCCACCATGACGGAGGCGCCGATGCTGATCGCGGAGGTGGAGGTCGAGACCGAGGCGGGACCCGCGGTCGGCCGAGCGGCGGAGCTCCTCGTCCCCAAGTGGTTCTCCAAGGACCCCAAGAGCTCCCTGGAGCAGGACCGTCGCGACCTGATCGATGCCGCTCGGCTCGCCTTCGACGAGGTCCGGACCTTCGGATCCGTGGGCGACGGGGCCACCCCCTTCGAGCTCTGGGCCCACGCGCAGATGGCCTGCGTCGAGCGCCCTGACGTGGGGGCGTCCGATCGCCTGGTCCGCACCTTCGGCGTCTCGCTCATCGAGCGGGCGCTGATCGACGCCACCTGCACCGCCCTCTCCTCGACCTTCTTCGACGCCCTCACCGAGGACGCGTTCGGGATCCGCTTCGAGGCCTTCGACGGGCGCCTCGACGGCTGGAGCGCCGCGTCCCTTGGCCGCCGGACCGAGTCCGTACGGCTCCGCCACACCGTCGGCCTGGTGGACGCCCTGACCGACGAGGAGGTGCCGGATGAGGACCGCAGGGCCGACGACCATCCCGTCTGCCTCGCCGAGGACATCGCCGCCTTCGGGCTCGACTGCTTCAAGCTGAAGGTCTCGGGCTCCGTGGAGGCGGACCTCCTTCGGTTGGAGACCATCGCCTCCCTCACCCCCGAGGGCGCCCAGTTCACCCTCGACGGCAACGAGCAGTACGAGGATCCCGCCCGGCTCGCCGCCATGCTGGATGAGCTCGAGGAACGCGGAAACGCGCCGGGGCTGCTCGCGGGCCTCCTCGCCATCGAACAGCCCGTGCACCGCGCGAACACCTTCGCGCCCGAGACCGCCGATGGGGTGGCGCGGCTCGCGGAGCGCGCGCCGGTCATCATCGACGAGGCGGACGCGGACCTCTCCGCCTACCCGCGCGCCCGCGCCCTCGGCTACGGCGGCGTCTCCATGAAGGCCTGCAAGGGTGTCTTCCGCGCGCTCCTCGCGCGCGCTCGGATCGACGCCGACGGCGAGGGCATGCAGTCGGCGGAGGACCTCACCAACCTCCCGGTCCTCCCCCTCCACCAGGACCTCGCCATGGTCTCCGCCCTGGGCCTCCCCCACGTCGAGCGCAACGGACACCACTACTTCCTCGGCCAGTCCCATCTGTCGGAGGAGGAGCGCGCCCGGCTCCAGGCCGCCCACCCGACCCTCTACTCCCCCGAGGGGAGGCTCCTGATCGACGACGGGCGGCTGGACCTCTCGTCCCTGGCCGTCAAGGGGTTCGGCTATCAGGGTCCGATCACCATGTCCCTCGGCGAGGCCGTCACGGAGGCCCCCGCATGAAGTTCAAGCTGCCCGGCTCCTTCCGTAGCGCCGAGGATTTCCGCGCACGCCTCGGGGAACTCGGCATCTCCGTGGCCCTCGACGACGCCTGCGAGGGCGCCGAGGGTCCCCTGGGTCAGCCCCTGGAGTGGGCCCCAGGCCGGCGCCTCGCCAACCGCTTCGCGATCCACCCCATGGAGGGCTGGGACGGGACGCGGGACGGCTCGCCCTCCGACCTCACCCTGCGGCGCTGGCGCCGCTTCGGCCGCAGCGGCGCGGCCCTCATCTGGGGCGGTGAGGCCTACGCCGTCCAGGCCGACGGGCGCGCCAACCCCAATCAACTGTTCCTCGATGACGAGGAGAAGGCCGTCCGCGAGCTGGGCGCGCTGCTGGACGAGATCCGCCAGGGCCGCCGGGAGATCGGCGCCGGAGACGACCTCGGGCCCGTCGGACTGCAGCTGACCCACTCGGGCCGCTGGTCGCGGCCCGATGGCCCCATGGCCTCGCGCCCCGCGACTCGCGATGAGCTCCTCGACGCCAGGGCGGGCGCCGACGTCGAGGTCCTCACCGACGACGAGCTGCGCCACATCCAGGACCGCTACGTGCTCGCCGCCCGGGCGGCGGCCCGCGCCGGCTTCGAGTTCGTGGACGTCAAGGCGTGCCACGGTTACCTCCTGCACGAGCTGCTCGGGGCGCGGCAGCGGCCCGGCCCCTACGGCGGCCCGGACTTCGAGGACCGCACGCGCTTCTTCGTGGAGCTCATCCAGCGCATCCGCGCCGAGCTCCCTGACCTCGAGATCGGCTGCCGCGTCTCCCTCGCCGACGTGGTCCCCCACCAGCCGAGCACCGACCACGAGGATCGCCGCGGCGAGCCCGCGGCCCTGAGCTGGCGCCACGGCTTCGGCGTGAACCACGAAGATCCGACGCGCATCGACATGGAGGAGCCCAGGCGCTTCCTCGCGCTGCTCGAGTCCCTCGGCGTCCGGCTGGTCAACGTCACCCTGGGCTCGCCCTACTACAACCCGCACCTGCAGCGCCCCGCGGCCTACCCCCCCAGCGACGGCTACCAGCCCTTCGCGGACCCACTGGTCTTCGTGGGCGCCCACCTGGACATCGTGCGCGAGGCCAAGGCCGCGCACCCCGACCTCGTCTTCGTGGGCACGGGCTACACCTACCTCATGGACTGGCTCCCGAACGTGGCCCAGGCCGAGGTGCGCGCCGGGCACGTGGACCTGGTGGGGCTCGGCCGCATGGTGCTCTCCTACCCCGAGCTCCCCAGGGACGTGCTCGAGGGGCGGCCCATGCCGCGCAAGCTCATCTGCCGCACCTTCAGCGACTGCACCACCGCGCCGCGCAACGGCATGGTCAGCGGCTGCTATCCCCTGGACCCCGACTACAAGGACCGCCCCGAGCGCGACCGCCTCGAGGAGATCAAGCGCGCGCTCAAGGAGAGCAGCAAGGCATGAACGATCAGCGTCAGACAGGGGACCCCGAGGAGCTGGCGTTCATCGAGGAGGCCCGCACCTGGCCCGCGCCGAAGCGCATCCTTGCCTACCTCCGCCGCGGCGGGCCCGGCTATCTGCAGAGCGCCATGACCCTGGGCGGCGGCACGGCGATCTCCTCCATCTACGCCGGGCGCATGTTCGGCTACGAGCTGCTCTGGGTCGCGCCCGTGGGCATGATCATCGGCGTCCTGATGCTCGCGGTCCTCGGCGGCCTGACCATCGGTGACTCGCGCCGCCCCTTCGTTGCCATGGGCGAGGGCGCGGGCAAGGGCTTCGCGGTCATGTGGGCCGTGGGTGCGCTGGTGGCCTCGATCATCTGGCACTTCCCCCAGTACGCCCTCGCCGGCGCGGCGATCAACGACGCGAGCCAGGTGGCGGGCGCCGAGATTCCCGCCTGGGCGGGCGCGATCCCGGTCCTGGGGGTCGCCCTCCTGATGTCCCAGCTCTACGGACGCTCGCCGAGGCTGGTGCGCGCCTACGAGAACATCGTCAAGGTCCTCGTCATCGGAGTCATCGCCTGCTTCGCCCTGGTGGTCGCGTCGACCGCTGGCGAGACCGACTGGGGCGCGGTCGCGGCCGGGTTCATCCCGTCCTTCCCCGAGGCCCGGGGCGGCGTCGACTCCGCGGTCCTGGTGGCCAGCGGGCTCGCCGCGGCGGTGGGCATCAACATGGTGTTCCTCTACCCCTACTCCCTGGGCGCCCGGGGCTGGGGGGAGGCCCACCGGGGCTTCGCGCGCTTCGATCTCTTCGCCGGGATGCTCATCCCCTTCACCGTCGCCACCTCGCTGGTGGTGATCGCGACCGCCAACACCATCCCCTGGATGGAGGGCGACGCGGTGCAGAAGATGAAGCCGGTGGAGGCCGCCCGGGCCCTCGGCGAGGTCCTGGGCCCGACCGCGGGGCGGCTCGTCTTCGACGTCGGCCTGGTGGGCATGGCCCTCTCCACCATCGCGCTCCACATGGTGTGCAGCGGCCTGGCCCTGGCCGAGCTCACCGGGAACGGCCCGGACAGCAGGGCCTACCGACTCGGCCTGCTGCTGCCCGTGCCCGGCGTGCTCGGCCCCGTGCTCTGGGACAACCTGCTCTGGCTCGTGGTGCCCACCAACATCATCTGCGGGCTGTTCCTGCCGCTGACCTACCTGGGCCTGATCCTGTGGGCGAGGCGGACGCCCGCCGGGCCCGCCCGGCCGCGGACCATCACGGTGGTGGTCATGGCGCTCTTCACCGCCTTCCTCACCTACAGCTTCGGCGACTACGTCTGGAGCAAGCTCGGATGAGCGCCACGGTGCACGGTCCCGACGGGCGTACCCTCCAGCTGGAGGACACGGTGCTCGCCCCCTTCGAGGCGCGGGTCGACAGAGCCGCACCCCTCCCCCGTCGCTGCTTCGCCGCGGCCCACGTGACCATGCTCCCGGGGTACGCCGAGGTCGCCCACTCGGTGGAGCGGCCGGGCACGGCCCACGAGATCGCGGCCCACATCGACTGGGAGGCGACCATGGCGTTTCGGGAGCGCATCGACCGCTGCGGCATGGGCGTCGCCGAGGCCATGGACACGGCCCAGCGCTTCGAGCTGGGTTGGGACGGCGCCCGCGCCCTCATCGAGCGCACGGGGGCCCTGGGCCTCGAGAACGGCTTCGTCGGCGCCGCCTCCACCGATCAGCTCACCACCATCCCCGACCTGGACGCCCTCGCGGGCGCCATGGCGGAGCAGGTGCGCTTCGTCCGCGGCTGCGGCGGCATCCCGATCCTCCTCCCCCAGCCCTGGCTCACGGGGAGCGGCGCGGGCGAGGAGGAGTTCGTCCGCTTCTACACCGACGTCATCGACGCGTCCGAGGGTGAGGTGCTGTTGCACTACCTCGGGGAGATGTTCCACCCCTCCATGCGGGGCTACTTCCCCGGGGACTCCCTGCGCCGGGTGCTGACCCACGACCCGGAGAAGGTGCGCGGCCTGAAGCTGTCGCTCTTGGACCGCGAGCTCGAGGAGACCCTGCGCGCCGAGCTCGCGCCCCGGGGCCAGGTGATCCTGACCGGGGACGACTACAACTTCGCCGCGCTCATCGAGGGCCAGCCGGGCCCGGCCAGTGACCTCGCGCCCCTCGGCGGGCGCCCCCTCGCGGGCGGTCCCTTCAGCCACGCCCTGCTCGGCATCTTCGCCGCGGTGACGCGCCCCGCCTCGGTGGCCCTGCGCCTGCTCGACGCCGGCGACGTCGAGGGGTACCGCGAGCTCATGGGCCGCTGCGAGCGGCTCGGCCGCGTGATCTTCGAGGCGCCGGTCCAGCGCTACAAGTCGGGCATCGCGTTCCTCGCGTGGCTCAACGGCCTGCAGGAGAACCGCATGCTCGCCAACCACGAGGAGCACGCCCGCAGCCTCGACTACTACCTGCGCGTCGCCGAGGCGGCGAGCATTGCGGGCGCCATCGACGACGCGGAGCTGGCCACCGGGCGGCTCGCGGCGCTGATCGAGAACCGCGCGGGCTGAACGGGGACCGCGCTGGCGGAAGGGGCGACTAGGATGGGGCCATGAAGCGCCCCATCGACCGACGACAGCTCCTGACCGCATCCCTGGCCGCCGCGGCCCTCTCGGGCGAGGCCCTGGCCGCCGCCCGGAAGGTGCAGGACGACGCGCCCAACCCCAAGGCGCGCTTCCGCAAGGCCCTGAAGTACGGGATGGTGCAGGAGCCCTCCGCGCCCACCGTCGCTGACCGCTTCGCGCTCCTCAAGGGGCTCGGCTTCGACGGGGTCGAGCTGGACAGCCCCTCGAACCTCGACGAGGACGAGGTCCTCGAGGCGGCCGAGGCCACGGGCCTGGTGGTCGAGGGGCTCGTGGACTCCCGCCACTGGCAGGACAATCTCGGATCCGACGACGCCGAGACCCGCCGCCGCGGCCGCGAGGCCCTGGACTTCGCCCTTCGGCAGGCCACGCGCCTGGGCGCCGACAGCGTGCTCCTGGTCCCCGCCGTCGTGAACGCTGGCACCAGCTACGGCACGGCGTGGCGAAACTCGGTGGCCGAGCTGCGCGAGATGGCGCCCCTCGCCGAGAGCCTGGGCGTGCGCATCGCCCTCGAGAACGTCTGGAACAACTTCCTGCTCTCCCCCGTGGAGGCCCGCCACTATCTCGAGGAGATCGGCAGCCCCGCCGTGGGCTGGCACTTCGACGTGGGCAACGTCCTGCGCTACGGGTGGCCGGAGCACTGGATCGAGGTGCTGGGGGCCGAGTACGTGTTCAAGCTCGACATCAAGGACTACAGCCGCAAGAAGATGAACGACGAGGGCCTGTGGAAGGGCTTCGACGTGAAGATCGGAGACGGCGACAGCGGCTGGCCCAGGGTCCTCGCCGCCCTCGACGCCATCGGCTTCGACGGCTGGGCGGCGGCGGAGGTCGGCGGCGGGGACGCGGAGCGACTGGCCGACATCTCCAGGCGGATGGACCGGGTCCTCGGGCTCGCCGACTGAGCGGGAGGGAGCGCCCGCCCCGCGAGGAGCGCGGCGCATCGTCGGGAAAACCCGCGGCCCCGTCCCGGGGCGCGGCGAGCGTGTCGCAACTCGGGCCTCGAATCCGGACGGTTGTAGAGAACCCGAAGTGTCCGCGATCCGTCTTGGGGCAAGCTGAAGCAGCGGCAGCGACCTCCGGTCGCGCCGCCGAGTCCCCACTTCCCAGGATCCCCCATGCAATTCCGCATTCATGCAGCCGCCCTCCTCGCCGCACCTGCGCTGCTCGCGGGCCTCACGTCCGCCCAGACGGCCCAGACCTTCCCTCTCCAGGCGGCCCCCGGAGCCGAGCTGAAGCTCGGCGAGGCCGTGCTGACGACCGACCTCTCGGCCATCGCCACCCTCACCACCCTCGATGAGGTCGTCCTCACGGGCGTCCCGCTCCCCTCGGGCGAGACGGTCTCCCTCGACCTGGAGCGCATCGACGTGGAGCGGCGCCAGTTCGGCGTCCACGTCGACGGGGTGCTGATTCCCGGCATCACCGACGGGCTCGGCCTCTCCGTCTGGAAGGGACAGATCGCCGGAGATGAGCACAGCGACGTCATGCTCGGCTTCTCGAGCACGGGCTCCCGCGGCTGGATCCGCAGCCGCCACGAGCTCGTCCACCTGCTCGCCATGCCCCACGAGGGCGGCAGCTGGCGCGCCGCGCCGGGCCTCCTGGTGACCGAGGAGAGCCTCAACGCCCAGGGCCACGTGCACGAGGGGAACTGCGAGACGCGGCCCCCCGCCACCCCGCCGGTCCCGCGCCCCTTCCAGTCCGGCCCGGCCACCTCCCAGATGGTGACCACCGACTCCGTCAGCCTGCGGGAGTGCCCGATCGCGATGGAGACGGACTACCAGCTGTACCAGCTGTTCAACGACGTCAACGCGACCACGGCCTACCTGACGACGCTGCTGTCCTTCATCAGCGACCGCTACGAGTCCCAGGCCTCGACGATCCTGACCTTCCCCTACCTGCAGATCTACTCCAACTCGAACGACCCCTGGAGCACCCCCGAGAACGGCGGGAACTCCATCGACATGCTCAACGAGTTCGTGAACGCCTGGCAGGGCAACGTCCCCGGTGGCGCGACCCTCGGGCACATGATGAGCGGCGCCGGCCTCGGCGGCGGGGTCGCCTACCTCGACGTGCTCTGCAGCAGCGGCTTCAACTTCGGCGTCAGCGGCAACATCGCGGCGCAGGTGAACTTCCCCGTCGTGCAGCAGCCGTCCAACTGGGACTTCATCGTGGTCTCCCACGAGATCGGTCACAACTTCAGCTCGCCCCACACCCACGACTTCTGCCCGCCCCTCGACGAGTGCGCGCCCAACGGCTACTTCGGGAGCTGCCAGAACTCGCAGGTCTGCTCGAACATGGGCACGATCATGAGCTACTGCCACCTGTGCAGCGGCGGGACGGGCAACATCACCACGTACTTCCACCCCGAGGCGGCCGCGCTCCTCACCAGCGCGTCCGAGGCCTGTAACCCGGCCATCTTCGAGGTCCAGGTCACCGCACCCGAGGTCGTCTCCGACCTCTCGCCCACCCAGACCATGATTCAGGCGGTCGTCGGCACCATCGGTTCCGCGACCATGAACTACCGCCTGGCGGGGACGACGACCTCGACGCCTGTCGCCATGACCCCCATGGGGAGCGGCGCTTTCGTCGCCGACATCCCCGCGGTCCAGTGCGGCCTGACGGTCGAGTACTGGTTCGACATCGACATCGCCGGCATCGGCGCCACCACGGCCCCCTCTGGTGCTCCGGGCGAGTCCTACACCGCGGTCGGCGGCATCGAGACGGTGCTCTTCGCGGACGACTTCGAGACCAACCAGGGCTGGACCGAGGCCAACCTCGGCGCCAGCTCCGGCGACTGGGAGCGCGGCGTGCCGGTGAACGACCCCAACTGGTCCTACGACCCGGCGTCCGACTATGACGGCTCCGGCAGCTGCTACCTGACCCAGAACCAGTCGGGCAACACGGACGTCGACAACGGGGCCGTCCAGCTGGTCTCCCCGGCCATCGACCTGAGCGTCCCTGGTTCGACCCTCAGTTACGCCTACTACCTGCGCCTGACCAACTCGAACGGTGTCGACCAGCTGCTCGTCGAGGCGAGCTCCGCCGGCGGCCCCTTCTCGGAGGTGACGCGCCACGACACCGACGGCGGCACCGACTGGCGGACTGCGACCCTGACCCAGGCGGACTTCATCGCGGCCGGCGTGACCCCCGGGCCCCAGGTCCGCCTCCGGTTCACGGCCAATGACGACAACCCCCAGAGCATCGTCGAGGCCGGCCTCGACGCGCTCATGGTTCGCGCCATCGACTGCGGCGCGGTCGGGACGGTCTACTGTGACCCCGCCGCCCTGAACTCCACCGGGAGCCCGGCCACCATCTCGGCCGAGGGCAGCGAGCTGGTCGCGGACAACGACGTCACGCTCACCATCGAGTCCCTGCCCCCCAACACGGTGGGCTACTTCCTCACCTCGCAGACCCAGGGCTTCGTCGCCAACGCCGGCGGGAGCCAGGGCAACCTCTGCCTCGGTGGGAGCATCGGGCGCTACATCAGCTCGGTCCTCAGCTCCGGCCCCGCCGGGACCTACTCGCTCCAGCTCGACCTGACGGCCGTCCCCCAGCCCACGGGCTTCGTCGGGGTGACCGCGGGTGAGACCTGGAACTTCCAGTCCTGGTACCGGGACCAGCTGCTGGGCTTCCCCAGCTCCAACTTCACCGAGGCCATCGAGATCCTCTTCCAGTAGGCGAACGCCAGAGAGCCATGCTGCTCGCCGCCCGCGTCCGCGGTCGCCCCAGGGCGCCCCGCGGGCGCGGGCTCTTTCGTGCCGCCCCCCGGCGGCGGCGCTCACCGCTCGCTCGGGTTGGAGCGGCCCTCGAAGGCCTCTCTCCAGTGCCGGCGACACAGGGACAGGTACGTCTCGTTGCCCCCGATCTGGACCTGCTCCCCCGTGGTCATCACGTTCCCCGCGCCGTCCTTCCGGATGACCATCGTGGCCTTGCGGCCGCAGTGGCAGATCGTGCGGATCTCGCGCATGGAATCCGCCAGCGCGAGGAGCGCCGCGGACCCGGGGAAGGGCTCCCCGCGGAAGTCCACGCGGAGGCCGTAGGTCATGATCGGAACGCCGAGGTCATCCGCGGCGCGAGCCAGCTGCCAGACCTGCTCCGGCGTCAGGAACTGCGCCTCGTCGATGAGGACGCAGGCGATCGGTTCGGCGCCAAGGCGGGCCTCGATCTCCGTCCCGATCACCTCGAAGAGGTCCTCGCCCGGCCGGTAGGTCCGGGCCTCGGTGTCGATCCCGATCCGGCTGGAGACCCGCCCGTCGCCGTCGCGGTCATCGAGGGCGGCGGTCATGACCAGCGTCCCCATGCCGCGCTCGCGGTAGTTGTAGTCGGCCTGCAGGAGCACGGTCGACTTGCCCGCGTTCATCGTGGAGTAGTTGAAGTAGAGCTTCGCCATGGTTCCAACTCAGTTGTGGATGACCGCCTCGACGACCCCGTTGACCGCGGCAGCCAGCGCCGCGGCCGCGGCCTCCGCCTCCCCCGCAGCGCCAGGCTCCGAGACCACCGCGCGCCCTTCGAAGCGGCGGTCCACGAGGACCCCGCTGCTGTCCTCGGCCAGGGCGATCAGCGTCACGGCGGCCGCCGACTCCGCACCGCCCGCGATCTCGAGCTGCACGAGCTCCACCTGGAGCCTGAGGGTGGAGGCCCGCGCCAGGGAGCGCTGCCGGTAGAGGGCCTCCTCGAGCGCCCTCCGGGTCACCTGAGCAGGGTCCTCGGCCCACCGCGAGTAGTCGTCGTAGCGGACCTCGTGGGCTGCGGTGCGTCTCATCAGTCGCTCCGTCACGGCCTCGGAAGCCGCCACGCGGCCGAGGCTCACGCTGTCCCGGGTGGTGGACCCGGCGCTGCCCTCGGCGGGCGCCATCGCCTCCGCCGGCGGGTTGAGGTCGAGCCAGTGAATGGGCGGAGCCGGGGCGGGCTTGAGGTCCACGCAGGCGAGGGCGAGGAGCCCGAGCGGCGCGAGGGTCCAGTGGGAGAGCTTCATGGTCGTTGTCGTTTGGGCTCAGCGCTCAGCGCCGCCTGAGCGGCCCCGGAGCAGGACGCCTGGGTCTCGGTCGATCAGGCCGGCGAGCTCCTCGATCTTCTTCAGGGCCCGCCGCACCTCCATGAGGGTCGCGGTCAGCTCGGCGCCCGTGGGCTCGTAGCTGCGCGCCAACGCGCTGGTGGAGTCGGCCGCCCCTCGGAGCGATGCCGTGGTCCCCGCGAGGTCGGCGTCACGCAGGACTCCCTCCGTGGAACGCAGCGCCTCGCCGGCCGAGGCCACCAGGGCCCGGACGTCCACGAGCAGCGCCTGGAACTCGCTCGCGCTCTGCTCGACGACCCCCTCTGTCCCGGTGAACCTCGTGAGGGCCCCGTCCAGGTCTCCGACGAACGCCCGGAGCTCCTGGACCAGGGCCTCGGTCTCGCCCATGAGCTTCGTGGGGTCCGCGCGGTCGAGGGTCACGCTGAGGCTGTCCGCCGCCGACGAGATCGAGGTGGACAGGCGCTCCACGTCCATCTCATTGAGCTTGCGATCCACGGTCGCGGTGAGGCGACGGAAGTCAGCGAGCGCCTTCGGGACGTCCTCGGCCAGCCCGCGGAGGGCGTCCTCGAGCCCCTTCAGGGTGGAGGGGGTGGCGGGCACGAAACCGGGCGGCGGATCGAAGGGCACCTCGATCGTGGGCGCGGACTCGGGGAAGAAGTCCGCCTCGAGGAACTTGATGCCGGTGATGCCCTGGGACGCCATGGTGAAGCGCAGGTCCATGGGGACATCGGGGAGCTCGTCGCTGGCCTGCTGGTCGCTGTCCAGCACGTTGAGGGACCGCATCGCCTCCACCCGGAGGCTGGCGTGAACCTCCACGAGGCGGCGGTCCTGGGCGAGGCGGATGTCGGTGACCTTGCCGATGGTCACCCCGCGCACCTTCACCGGCGCGCCGACCTCGAGGCCCTGGACCGACTCGTCCAGGAAGGTCACGCGCTCGATGGTCTCGGAGTTGAAGCGGTTGGCGCCCAGCCAGAAGAGCGTCGCCACGGCGGCCACCACGCCGCCGACCACAAACGCTCCCACCTTCCACTCGTTGGATCGATTGACGCTCACGCGGGCACCTCGCCGGTCACGGACTCACGGTGGAAGAAGGCCCGCACCCGCGGGTCCGTGCACTCGTCCCGGAGCACCCGCGGGTCTCCCTCGGCGATGATGCCTTTCGTGTCCCGGTCCAGGAGGAAGCAGCGGGTACCGATGCGATAGATGCTCTCGAGTTCGTGGGTCACGACGACGAGGGTCAGGCCGAGGGCTTGGTTCAGGGTCAGGAGGAGGTCGTCGAGCTCGGAGGCGGTCACCGGGTCCAGCCCCGCCGACGGCTCGTCCAGGAAGAGGAGGTCGTTCTCAAGGGCCAGCGCGCGGGCGATGCCCGCCCGCTTGAGCATGCCGCCCGAGAGCTCAGAGGGTAGGCGATTGGCCGCCTGCTCCAGGCCGACCAGGCGGAGCTTTCCGGCGACGATGCCGTCGATGGTCGCCCCATCCAGATCGGTCCACTGCTCCAGGGGCAGCGCCACGTTCTGGGCGATCGTCATGGAGCCGAACAGGGCGCCGGCCTGGAAGCTGACCCCGAAGCGGGGCCGCTTGCCATCGAGCAACGCGGGGTCCCCGACGCCCTCAAGCGCGATGGAACCGCCGAGCGGAGGCTGGAGCCCGATCATGGTCCGCAGCATCGTGGACTTGCCGGTCCCCGAGCCGCCGAGCACGAGGAACACGTCACCCCGCTCCACGTTGAAGTCGAGGTGCTCCATCAGCGGCTTCGTGTAGCCGATGGTCAGGTCTCTCGCCTCGATCAAGGCCATCAGTAGATCCCCCAGATGTTGAAGAACACGGCGAAGAGCGCGTCGAGGAGGACCAGCCAGAAGAGCATGGAGACCACCGCTGACGTGGTGGAGCGCCCGACGCCCTCCGCGCCGCCGCGCGCGGCCAGGCCGCGCTCGCAGGCGATGCCCGCGATGAACACGCCGAACACCGACGCCTTGAGCATGCCGCCGAGGATGTCCGCGGGGACCAGCGCCTCCTGCGTCGACATGAGGAACTTGCGCAGGCCGATCTCCAGGGTCGAGGTCGCCACCAGCGCACCGCTGAGGATCCCCACCAGGTCCCCGGCGAGGGTCAGGAGCGGGAGCACCAGGAGCAGCGCTAACATCCGCGGGAACACCAGGAACCGGTGCGGGCAGATGCCGAGGGTCCGGAGAGCGTCCACCTCCTCGGACACCTTCATGGTCCCGATCTCGGCGGCGATGGCAGCCCCCGAGCGACCGGCGACGACGATGGCCGTCATCAGCGGCGCAAGCTCGCGCGTCAGGGAGAGGCTGACGAGGTCCGCCACGAAGGCGTCAGCCCCGAACTTCTGGAGCTGAATCGCCGCCTGGAACGCGGTGATCAGCCCCATCAAGGAGCCGATCACGCACACGATCGGTAGGCCGTCCGCGCCGTGCCGCTCCACCTGGCGCCCCACCGCGCCCCACTCGATGGAGGCCGGCCGCCGGAGGCCCGCCAGGAGCGCCCCCGAGAGCTGCCCCACGAAGGACAGCATGTCCCGCAGCCTCGCGATCAGCTCGAGGGTGGACTCCCCCACCTCCGCGATGAACCCGTGGCGACGCCGGGGCTCCTGGCGCTCCGGTGCGCCGTCGCGCCAGTACAGGGCCACGATGGACGCCACGTCCTCGGCGGCGCCCTCCACCCGCGGCGGATCCCCCGACGCGCAAAGCGCGTCCGCCAGCACCGAAGCGGCGGCCCCCTCCATGCGCTCCACCCCGCCGAGGTCGAGCACGCCCACCGGCCCCTCGTCCAGCGCCGCCGTCAACTCGGCCCTCAGGCGAGACGCGTCGTCGAGGGCGAGGACCCCGTGGAGCCGGAGGACTCGCTCCCCCTGCGGCGTTTGCAGGATCTCGGCCAGCGAGCTCATGGGCCGATTGGAGCAGGGCGGCCACCCGCCGTCCACCTCCGCGCGGTGGCACTGGGGCCGGGCGCCGGTTCGGACGCGCCGACCCCGGTGAACAGCCGGATGCCCGGCGAACGCCTCAGGGGCGCGATACGCCGAGGACCATCACCTGGCCAGCGGACGGGTCCGTGACGATCACGAGGTCGCCCGAGGCGACCACCTGCTCCACCGACTGGGCGCCCGTGAGCCATCCGGCGAAGACCGGCGCCGACGGGTTCGACATGTCGAACGCGGCGACGGCGCCCGGACCCTCGAGGGCCGCCGCGAGGAACGGCACGCCGCCGGTCTCGCCCAGGGCGATGGAGACCGGCCGCACGCCGCTCATGGTCGCCGCGGCGCGCTGGGCGGAGGGGTCGAGGACGGCGGCCTGGCCCACGAGGCGCTGCCCCGTCTCCCAGAGCGGCGCACCGTCCGCGCCCCGGATGCCGATCGAGCGCGACCCGAAGGCGAGGAGCGCGTTGACGAGGCCGTCGCCGTCCGGGTCCGATCCGACGCTCGAGACCATGAGGTCTCCGGCGTCTGCGGCCTGCTGGAGCTCCAGGGCCGTGGGGAAGGTCATCGTGTCCAGGTTCAGGTCCCCGACGCGCACGCGCTCGTCGAACCCGGACCCCGAGCCAGGGGGCAGGACCCTGGCCACGCCGCCGTTGGCGAGGGCCACCCGGGTCTCTCCGCGATCCTCGAAGGTCAGCAGGTCCAGTGGCTGCACGAGGCCGTGGACCGGGAGGGGCTTCGGATCGAAGGGACCGGCGACGCTGGAGGCGTCGAGACCTTCCGGCTCCATCTCCACCACCGCGAAGGCCGTGGCGGGCCCACCGACGCCCGAGAGCACGCCGCTGCCCGGGGCGGCTGCCGCCAGGTCGAGCCCCGCGCCGTTGTCGAACGTCACGATGAGGCGGTCCCCCAGGGCGGCGAGCCCGCTGGCGCGGCCGCTGCCGCCCAGCCCCGCCTCCGAGAGGTCTGCGCGCAGCACCTTGCTCGCCGGGACCACCGGGACCGGCAGCCCCCCGAGCTGATCCGGCGGGGTGGACTCGAGCTGTGCCGAGACGGTCGCATAGTCCGCAGGGGACAGGCTCTGGAGGTTCGTCGCCGCGGACAGGTCGAGGGAGTAGACGCCGCGGAACCCCTCGGGGTCGGCGGCGACCTCGAGGAGCGCGAGCCCACCGAAGGCCGGACCGTCAGACACGCAGAGCCCCTCGACCGCGTGGTCGGCGGCGTCGAGCACGAGGGCATACTCGCCCACCGTGTTGCCCGTGGCCGCGTCGACCTGCAGCAGCCGGATCACGGCCGACGCCGCCGAGGTCGTATCCGCCGCGGTATCGGGGTTGTCCAGGGGCAGCCGCGTGGCGGCGGTGAGGAGCCCCGAGACCCCGTCGTGGGCCAGGGCGCCGAAGCCCCCGAAGCGGCGCCCGAGGCCGAAGTCGAGGTTGGATCGGCGCGCGGCATACGCCGCGGGAAGGGTCGGGCTCCCGAGGGACCCGGGGGTCCCGGCCGGGACCAGGCGCCGGACCAGGGTCCCGGTCGCGTCGAACTCCCAGAGCCCGCAGCGCCGCGCATCCGCGAGCCAGAAGCCCCCGGAGGCCACGGCGGCCGCACCGCAGAACCGGGCGCCGAGCGCCGACGCGCCGACCAGGTTGCCGCTCGTGTCCACGGTGGGCTCGTCCTGGAAGGCGAGCCCCGTGGAGGACGCGAAGAGGCTTGGCCGGCCCACCACCGGTGCCCCGGCCCCGCTGGAGAGCGGGAGCTCGGAGACCAGGGAGACGCCGCCGGTCTGGGGATCGACCTCCACGACCCGCACCCGGAGCTGCTGGTCAGGCGCCACCATGGGAAGCTCCAGGGAGAGGTCCCCGTCCAGATCCACGGGGGCCAGGACCGGCCCGGCGCCGTCGATCACGGTGGCTCTAACCCGGCCGCCACCTGCGTCCACGGCCGCGACGATTCCGGTGAAGCCGCCCACCTCAACGTCGTCCCCCGCGGCCGTCGTGAGCTGCGCGGGCGGCGCGCTCCACTGGACGCGCTGGCCGCTGGCGAAGGCGCCGGCCTGGAAGGTCCCCCACTCACGGTCGGCGAGGGGCAAGCACTGGGTCGCGAGCTCCTCGACGGTGTCCACGATCACGAGGGCGTCGTTCTCCGGGCAGGCGACCCACGCGCGCGTCCCGTCGGCGCTCAGGGCGACCGCGCGGGGAGTGAGCTCGAGGGAGGCGAGGGGGGAGCCGCCGTCGAACCACCGCACGCCCGCCGCCTCGAGGACCGCCTCATCCCCGTCGAAGGCCGTGAAGGGGATCGGGGCGACGTCCGTCGACGGGTTCAGCAAGGACGGTCCGCCGGGGGGGACCCGGAAGATCGTCACGTATCCGAGGCCCTCGCCTCCCCCGACAAAGGGGGGGTCACCCGCGCAGGCCACCGCCACCACCAGGCCGTCGGCCGTCACGTCGATCCCGACGGGGTTGGACCCCACCGACGAGGTGGCCAGCTGCGACGCGAGGGTCAGGGGGTCGATGAACTGAACCCGCCCGGGGTACTCGATGGTCTCGCCACTCCAGGTGACCACCACTGACCCCGAGGCCCCGCAGTCCACGTCGAGGGGCGGTCCAGGGATGTACCCGAGCGAGGGCGGAGGAGCGCTGATGCTCCCGACCGGGATCGGCTTGGTGGGATCGGTCAGGTCGAAGACCGTGACCTCCTCGAGGACGGGGTCGATGATGAACACCCGCGCGGTGGCGGGGTGGTAGGCCGACCGGAGCGCGCGGCCGCTGCCGCCAAGGTCGATCGTGGAGAGCACGGTCGGGGCAAGCTGGAGCCGCGGCGCATCGACCGTGACCGTCACCGAGTCGGACCCGAGGGTCGCCCCACCGGCGGAGAGGCCGCTGGCCACGAACTCGAGGTCACCGCCGATGTCCGGGGCCAGGAAGCTGATGGCCCCGTCCGGCCCGCCCGGGACGTCCTCGAGCTGCACCGGGGCGCCGGTGACCTGGGTCCACTGGAAGGATGCCACGCCGTCTCCCTCGACGACGGAGGCCTCGAGGCTGACCCTCGACCGGGACAACGTGGACACGTCCTCCCCGGCGAAGACCGTCGCGGGGGACGGCCCTCCACCATCTCCACCCCCGCCGCCACAGGCCGCGAGGAGGCCGCCGAGCCCGGCGAGGAGGAGAAACTGGTTCGTGCGGTGGTCCAGCATTCGTTCGCCGTAACCCTATCCCGTCCAGTGCGGCGAGTGTATCCATGGGGGATATATGACAGCGACGGCCTCGGTCGCCGCCTGACGTCCATGGCTGCCCCCCTCCCCGCTCCGCTGGAGCCCGGCCTCGAAGGCCGCATCCTCACGCCCGCGCTCCTGGTCGACCTCGGGGCCGCGAGGCGGAACATCGAGGCGGTCCTGCGGCTCACGGCGGGGCCCGCGCGCTGGCGGCCCCACGTGAAGACCGCGAAGATCCCCGAGGTGCTCGCGCTCTACGCGAGGGCGGGCATCAGGCGGTTCAAGTGCGCCACCGCCCGGGAGGCCGACGTGCTCGCCGGGGTGCTGGAGGCCGAGTCCACCCCCTCCGGGGACATCCTCCTCGCTCACCACCTGTACGGCCGCGGCCTCGACCGGCTCGCCGAGCTGACCGCCCGCTGGCCTGGTGTCTCATTCTCGACCCTGGTGGAGTCCGTGGACCAGGTGGCGGAGCTCCCGCCCGGCCCAGGTGTCTTCATCGACGTGGACCTCGGGATGGGCCGCACCGGGATCGGGATCGGCGAGGGCGACGAGATCCGCGCCATCGCGAGGGCCGCGGGCGACCGCTTCCGGGGCCTCCACGCCTACGACGGGCACCGGCACGAGGCCGACCTCGACGAGCGCGCTCGCCTGATCCACGCCTCCTACGACGAGCTGGTCTCGCTGGCTGGCTCCCTCCGCGACGCGGACCTCGCGCCCTCCGAGGTCATCACCGCGGGCACCCCGGCGTTCCCCGCAGCCCTCAAGCACGTGGGCCTGGCCACCCTGCCCGGGTCCGTCCACCGCGTCTCCCCCGGCACGGTGGTCTACCACGACCTGCGATCCGTGGAGCAGCTCCCCGACCTCGAGGCCGAGTTCGCCGCCACCGTCCTGACTCGGGTCGCGAGCCTCCCCGGCACGGACCGCGTGACCTGCGACGCGGGTTCCAAGTCCGTCGAAGGCACGGGCCCTGATCGGATCGCCGAGGTCGTGGACCACGGGCACCTGAAGGCCATCAGCCAGAGCGAGGAGCACACCGTCCTGATGGCCGAGGGCGGAGAGCGCCCGGAGCGCGGCGCCCTGCTGCGGCTGATCCCGGGTCACGTCTGCCCCACCGTCAACCTCGCCACCCACGCCCTCCTGGTCGAGGACGGCAGGCTCATCGAGCGGGTCGAGGTGGCCGCCCGCGGCCACGAGGCCCTCGCCTGACCCCCACAGCTCCCACCATGCCCAACGCTCCCTACAGGGCCGCGGTCGTCCAGGCGGCCCCGGCAGCCCTCGACCTCGAGGGCACCCTCGAACGCGTGGACGAGCTCACCGGCCGCGCCGCCTCGGAGGGGGCCTCCCTCGTCGTCTTCCCCGAGGCCTTCGTCGGGGGCTACCCCAAGGGCGTCGACTTCGGCGTCCGGCTGGGCACCCGAAGTGAGGCCGGGCGCGCCGCCTTCGAGCGCTACCACGCGGGGGCCGTGGAGGTCCCGGGGCCCGCGGTGGACCGCCTCGGCGGGATCGCCGCGCGGCACGGTGTGGAGCTCGTCATCGGCGTCGTGGAGCGGGACGGAGGAACCCTCTACTGCACGGTGCTCTTCGTCGGACCGGGCGGCGAGCTGCGCGGCAAGCACCGCAAGCTCGTCCCCACGGCCCTGGAGCGCTGCGTCTGGGGCCGCGGCGACGCCTCCACCCTGACGGTCGTGGACTCGCCCCGCGGCAAGATCGGCGCGGCGATCTGCTGGGAGAACTACATGCCCCTCATGCGGGCCGCCCTCTTCGAGAGGGGCACCGAGGTCTACTGCGCACCGACGGTGGACGACCGTGACGTGTGGCAGGCCACCATGCGCCACGTGGCCGTGGAGGGCCGCTGCCACGTCCTCGCGGCCTGCCAGCACATGCGTGGCCGCGACCTCCACCCCGACCTCGGCGGCGGCCAGGTCGCGCCCGATGAGGTCCTGATCCGAGGCGGCAGCGTCATCGTCGATCCGTTCGGAGAGGTGCTCGCTGGCCCGGTCTTCGAGGAGGACGCCGTGCTCGTGGCCGAGGTCGATCCCGGCGCCGTGATCCGCGGCCGCTTCGACCTCGACGTCGCCGGCCACTACGCGAGGCCCGACGTGTTCGAGCTGCGCGTGCTGCCCACCCCTGGCGACCGCACGTCCGCCGAGTAGGGCGACGGAGCCTCGTCCCAGGCGGGGACGAAACCCGCCCCACAGCCCGTAGCAGGCGGTCGCCTTGCTTTGATGCGGTGCGCGGACCTAGCATCGAGTGTTCGCCGTCGCCGAGCGGCGAAGCTCACCTACAACTCAAACAGCGAGGAGTCCGCCATGCTGCGTTCTGTCGAAGCCGAGGATCACATGACCCGGTCACCAGTGACCCTGAGTCCGGAGACCCACATCTTCGAGGCCATCCGAGCGCTCACCGAGCGCAGCATCTCCGGCGCCACGGTCCTCGACGACGACGGCAACGTGGTGGGGGTCATCTCCGAGATGGACTGCCTCCAGGCGGTGCTCAGCGGCACCTACCACGGCGAGGCCGGGGGCACCGTGGCCGACATCATGACCACCGAGGTGGAGTCGGTGGAGGTCGGCGCCAGCGTCGTGGACGTGGCTCAGAAGCTCATCGACGGTCACCGACGCCGCTTCCCTGTGGTCAAGGAGGGCAAGTTCGTCGGGCAGGTCTCCTGCCGCTCGATCCTGCGGGCGGTGACGGCGTTCGCCAGGACGGAGGCGCCGACGGACTGAGCCCGCCGGCCCGCCCCCTCGCCTCCGCTCAGGCGGGGGCGTCGACGCCGTAGAAGGTCCCGGGGAACAGCCCCTCGCGGACCTCCCCCTCCTCGACCTTGCGGACCTCCGCGGCGCAGACCTTGTACTCCGCTGTGTCGGTCACCGGGTCGCCGGCGTCGTTCGTGATCACGTTGGCCCGCGCCTCGAAGAAGTGCAGGGGCATCCAGATGCAGCGCGGCTGCACCTGACGGGAGTAGAGCGCGCGGACCTGGATGGAGCCGCGCCGGGTCGAAATCTCGACCAGGTCTCGGTCCTCGATGCCGCGCTTCTTCGCGTCCCGCGGGTGCATCTCCACCCACGCCTCGGACTGCTTCGCGTCGAGGCCGGACTCACGCCGGGTCTGCGTCGCGCAGTTGTAGTGGTAGAGGGTCCGCCCCGTGGAGAGCAGCAGGCCGTAGTCCTCGTCCGGGAGCTCCGCCGGCGGCCGATAGTCCACGGCCTGGAAGAGGCCCTTGCCCCGCAGGATCCCCTCCTCATGGAGGAAGGTCGTCCCCGGGTGCTCCGGGCTCGGGCAGGGCCACTGGAGCCCGGTCTTGGGGAGCTCCACCGTGGCGTCGAGGCGCGCGTGGCTGATCCCTGAGAATTTGTCGGCGTCCCGCGCGAGCTCGTCGTAGACCTCGGCCGGGGAGTCGAAGCTCCAATCCGCGCCGCTCGCGTTGGCGAGATCGATCAGGATGCGCCAGTCCTCGCGCGCCTCGCCCGGCGGCTCGACCGCCTTGCGCACGCGCTGGACGCGGCGCTCGGAGTTCGTGAAGACTCCCTCCTTCTCGGCGAAGACCGAGGCGGGGAAGACCACGTCAGCGAAGCGGCAGGTCTCGTTGAAGAAGGCGTCCTGCACGACGACGAACTCGGCGGCGTTCATGCCCTTCTCGAGCTCCATGCAGTTCGGCTCGGAGAGGACCACGTCCTCCCCCATGACGAAGAGGCCTTTGATGCTCTTGCCCACCTCCTTCATCATCACGTTGAGGTTCAGCCCCGGCTCGGAGGGGAAGGTCGTCCCCCAGGCCTCCTCGTACCTCGCGTGGGCCTCGGGGTCGTCGACCCGCTGGTAGCCCGGGAGGAAGATCGGGGTCGCGCCGGCGTCGTTGGCGCCCTGGACGTTGTTCTGTCCGCGCAGCGGGTTCATCCCCGAGGAGGGCTTGCCCAGGTGCCCGGTCATGAGCACGAGGTTGGCGAGGGCGTAGACGTTGTCCGTGCCGTGCGTGTGCTCGGTGATCCCGAGGGTGTAGTAGATCCCGGCCTTCTCCGTGGTCGCGTACTTGCGCGCGACCCAGCGGATGTCCTCGGCGGAGATCCCCGTGTGCTCCTCCGCCGCCTCGGGCGAGTAGCGCTTCACGGTCTCCCGCACCGCCTCGAAGCCCTCGGTGTTCTCGGCCACGAAGGCCTCGTCCACGAGCCCCTCCTCGCAGATCACGTGGGCCATGGCGTTCAAGAGCCAGACGTCGCATCCCGGCTTCAGCTGGAGGTGCTTCTCCGCGATGGTCGACATCCAGATCTTGCGCGGATCCGCGACCACCATGGTCGCGCCGCGCCGCACGGCCCGCTTCATCTCCATGGCGATGATCGGGTGCGCCTCGCTCGTGTTGCTCCCGATCACGAACAGGAAGTCCGCGTTACGGATCTCCCCGATCGAGTTCGTCATCGCGCCCGCTCCGAAGGTGGTGACCAGACCGGCCACCGTCGGAGCGTGTCATGTCGCTGCACACTGATGGATGTTGTTCGTCTTGAACACCGCCCGGGAGAGCTTCTGCACGAGGTAGTTCTCCTCCATCGTGCAGCGCGAGGAGCTGACGAAGCCCAGCGCGTTGGCTCCGTGCCGGTCACTCACCCCGTGCAGGCCAGCCGCGGCCACGGAGAGGGCGTTCTCCCAGCTCGTGGGCACCAGCTCCCCCGCCTCGTTCCGAACGAGCGGGCTCGTGATGCGATCCTCGTGGTGGATGAAGTCGTAGGCGAAGCGGCCCTTGACGCACAGGTTGCCGTCGTTCGTCGTGGTGCCCGCGGGCGGGCTCGTGACCTTCACAACCTCACCGCGCCCGTCGTTGCCGTCGGGGTCCACGTTCAGGTCGAGCTGGCAGCCGACGCCGCAGAAGTTGCAGGTGCTGCGGACCTTGGTCAGCTCGCGCTCGGGCTTCGCCTCGCGGGTCAGGGGCATCTTCTCCCCCATGGCGCCCGTCGGGCACACGTCGACGCAGCCGCCGCACATCTCGCAGGTGGTGTCCAGCAGGGACAGGTTGTCCGCCGTGGCGATGGTGGTCTCGGCGCCGCGGCCCGCGAGGCTGATGGCGCTGACGCCCTCGACCTCCTCGCAGTAGCGCGTGCAGCGCGCGCAGGAGATGCAGGTGTCGGCGTTGAAGTGGATGTACGGGTTGCGGTCGGCGTCCCGGTTGTCGCGGAGGGACTCCATGAAGCCCCAGTCCCTCGGCGCCTCGTAGCGCGCCGCCATCTCCAAGAGCTGGTTCGGCGCCCCGCGCTCGGCGACCTCGGGGTCCTGGGGGTGGTCGGTGAGGTAGAGCGCGAAGAGGGTCTTGCGGTGCCGGTCGACGCGCTCGGTCTCCGTGCGGACCTCGGCCCCGTCCTGGGCGGGCGTCTTGCAGGCGGGCAGCAGGCGGCGCTGCCCCTCCACCTCAACGAGGCATGTCCGGCACGCGCCGGCGGGCTCGAGGCGCGGATCGTGGCACAGGGTCGGGATCTCGACGCCCGCGCGCTGGGCGACCTCGAGGATCGTCTCGCCCGCCTGGAACGCCATCTCCCGCCCGTCCAGCTGGATGGACCTGGGAGCCCGCTTGGGCAGGTCAGCTTCGCTTCGCTCGATCATCTGTCAGCCCTCGCTGGGGGTCTCCTCTTCGAACGCTTCGGGGAAGTACTTGAGCGCGCTCGTGAGCGGCAACGGTGCCGCCTGGCCGAGCCCGCAGATCGACCCCTCGTTCATCTGCCACGCGGCGTCCGCCGCGTTGGCCAGGGGCCCGTCGACCGCGTCCCCGCGCGCCTGACGCTCCACCGACTCGCGCAGGTAGCGCGTCCCGATCCGGCACGGCGCGCACTGCCCGCAGCTCTCGGCCTCGAAGAAGCGCAGCTGCTGGGTCGCCGCCCACCGCATGTCGACGGTGTCGTTCAGGACCACGACCCCCGCCGAGCCGAGCATGGAGCCCAGGCCCCCGAGGTGGGCGAAGTCCAGGGGGTCGCCGCGCCGATCGGCGGGCAGGAAGCCCGAGCTCGCCCCGCCGGGGCTGAACGCCTTCAGGGTCCCCACGTATCCGCCGGCCGCCTCCACCAGCTCGTCCAGGGAGACGCCCAGCGGGAGCTCGTAGGTCCCGGGGTTCTGTACGTGGCCGCTCACGCAGTAGAGCTTGGTGCCCGCCTCGGTCCGACCGAGCCCACGGAACCAGTCCCCGCCGCGCTCGACGATCCCCGGTACGCAGGCGATGGTCTCGACGTTGTGGATCAGGGTCGGCTTGCCCCACAGCCCGACCTCGACCGGGAACGGCGGCTTGATGCGCGGCATGCCACGCTTGCCTTCGAGGGCCTCGAGGAGCGCGGTCTCCTCGCCGCAGATGTAGGCGCCGTTGCCCTCGTGGGTGTGGAAGCGGATGTCGCCGTAGACCCCCGACGCGTGGGCGTCCTCGATCATGCGGCGGACGATCCCGAGCGGCACCTCGAACTCGCCGCGCAGGTAGAGGTAGCAGTCCTTGGCGCCGATGGCGTGGGCCGCGATGGCGAGGCCCTCGAGCACGAGGTCGGGGCGGCGCAGCATGCACTCCCGGTCCTTGAAGGTGCCGGGCTCGCCCTCGTCCGCGTTCAGCACGACGAAGCGCTCCCGCTCCGCCTGACCCGCGACGCCGCGCCACTTGATGTGCGCGGGGAACCCGGCCCCGCCGCGCCCCTGGAGCCCGGAGGCCTCGAGGAGGTCGATGACGCCGTCGGGCCCCAGCTCCGCCGCCGCCTTGAAGGCCGCGCCCAGCGGAGCCGCTGGCTTGCTGAGGTCGATGGCGAGCTCACCGTCCGCGGCGCCCTCGGGCCCGACCACGCCCGTCCACTCGGTCTCGCCGGGGGCCGCGGCGCTGTCGAGCTTGGACCAATCACTGCCGGCGGCCTTCACGTCCTCGACGGTCACGTGCGGCATCGTCCGCCGATCGCGGAGCACGGCAGGCGGCACATCACAGCCGGCGAGGCAGGAGGCCTCCTCCACCGGGAGGCCCTGGGCCTTCGCCGCATCCAGCACGTCCTGGGCGCCGCCGAGCAGGCAGCTCAGCCCGGTGCAGACACGCACCTTGGCGTCCGAGCGCGAGAGCATGTGATAGAAGCTCCCGATTCCCCAGACGTGCGCCTCGGGGACGCCCGTCTCCCTCGCGATGTCACGGGCCACGCCCTCGAGCAGTCCGCCCGCTTCGCGCAGACGGTCGGGTACGGAGGCAGCGTCGTGTCGGCTCATGATGGGTCGGGTCGGTGCGCCGCTCGGCGCCCCGACATTATGCGTCGGACGGCCCCGCTCCGCTGGACCAGTCTCGCTGCGGGAGCCGAATCCCCGGAGGTTCTCCGAGCCCCCTCAGCGCCCGCCCCGCGACCCATCGTCCAGGGACCCGGGAAACAGCTCGGAAAGGGGCACCCGCTGGAACGTCATGTGCGCCCGGCTCCCCTCGTAGAGGATCCCCACCGTGGCCCCGTCGATCATCGTCAGGCAGGAGTAGCCCGCCGACTTCCCCTCGTCGAGGAGCAGCCAGCGCTCCTCCGGCCATGACGCCCCACCGTCGCTGGAGGCGCGGATCGTCATCCGGCGCCGGGGCGCCGCGGGGACCGCGGGGTTGGAGAAGAGCAGCCGGCCGTCGGCCTCCCCGGTGAGCTCCCGCCCCACGTGGATCAGGCTCGCCATGCAGACGGGCTCGGTGAGCGCCGACCGCGAGCTCCCGTGGGCCTGCCACGTCACGCCCCCGTCGACCGAGGTGTGCACCGCGCGCGAGCCCCCGCGGTTGTCTCGCATGTTCAGCATGAGCTCCCCATCGGCGAGCTCCACCACCGCCGACTCGGTCGTATCGGCGCGCGCGCCGACCCCGATGCTCCAGGTCTCTCCGCCGTCCGCGCTGACGAGCACCGTCGAGTGCGGCGTGCGCCCCTCGCCGGGGCTGAGCTGGTACTGGGCTGGGAAGACGAGGCGCCCATCGCCCATGGTGATCCCGCGTCCGGGCCCCTGGAGCAGGTAGGACCAGGCGGCGTCCTTGACCATCCCGGTGAGGTTTCGGAGCGGCCCGAAGCTCCGACCGTCGTCGGTGCTCGTGGCGAGCATGAGCTGACCGGTCTCCTCCGGCGCGAGCCCCGGCCCGCTCCCCCGCCACGCTCGGTCCCCGTGACTCCAAGCCGCCAGCACGTGGACGTGCCCCCGTTCCCGGTCCACCAGCACGGCGGGGTCGCCCACGCCGTCCCCCCGCCACCCCTCGCCGGGCCCCTGGGACATGATCACCTCCATGGGTGACCAGGACCGCCCCCCGTCCTCGCTCCGGGAGCAGCCGACGTCGATGCGACCGGGCAGGTCACCCCAGCCGTTCCATCGGATGTCGTACACCGCGATCAGGGTCCCCCTGGGCGTCGTGACCAGGCCGGGGATCCTGTAGGCCCGGGAGCCTCCGGAGCCCGCGCTGCGGAGCGCGAGGCCGAGGCGTTGGACGGGGTCCGGGCTGGGATCCTCCACCTGGACCTCGGCGCCTCCGACCGTGACCGACTGAACCCTCGCGTCCACCCGGCCGTCCAGGTCCGCGTCCGCCGACGGCGCCACCGAGATCCAGAACACGTTGCGGCCCGGCGCGAGCGCCCGGCGGCCGCGCACGGTGTACACACGGGAGGGATCCTCGCCCGGCCGCCGCGCCGCCCCGAACCGATCGCCCTCGCCGAAGACCTCGTCCGGTCGATCGTAGCTGAGCTCGAGGCTGGAGCCGCCCTGGAAGACCTCCACGCGCTGCAGCTGATCCGGGCTGGAGGTCCCGCCGAGGTCGAAGCGGATCGCCTCGAGCTCGAGGGGCGCGAGGAGCCCTCGGGTCTCCACCTCCACCGCGAGGATGGGGTTCAGGTCGTTCCCCACGAGCACGGGCGAGACCGGCTGGCGCGCTCGACATCCCACGATGACCATCGGCCGCGCCGGCTCGAGCACCACATCGTCGATCAGGACCCCCTTGCCTGGCGGCGACGTGCACCGAACCCGGAGCCCGTCCGCCCCCCGGGGCAGCACGGCGGAGACCTCCGTACGGAAGCCACCGATGACCACCTCGTCCGAGGCGTCCAGGAGCGCGGACCACTCCCCCCCCACGCGGACCGCCAGGGTGAACTCGAAGGGAGCGGCGCGGGTCCAGCGCTCCGCCCAGAGGCTCACGCGGCCAGCGCCGCCCAGGTCCTCGAAGTCCAGCTCGACCTCGCACCGTTCGCCGCCGGTCAGGTGCAGGCTGCGAGCGCCGGACCGGACATGCTCGCTTTGGATCGCCGCCACCCCATGGGTCACTCTCCAGGTGCCCAGCGTTGACGCCAGCTCCGAGAATGGCCCGAGGCGAGCCCCCTCGAAGCCCCCGTCGACCTGCGCCTCCGCGGCGCGCCCCTGCGCGTGCCCGCCGCTCGCCAGCGAAGGCACCCCGGAGGCGAGCCCGACGGAATCCAGCTGCGGCGCGACGGCGAGGACCGCCAGGGGAGTGAGGATCGGCATCAACATGCGGACCAGAATGCCGCCGCCTCGCCTGAGGTCGGGCAGCAAGGACGCCGTCTACGCGTGAGAATCCCGTGAGATTGCCTCGCACCTGGAGAGGAGCGCCCGGTGAGCGGGCCGCGGCGGAATCCGCCGCGAAGTGGCCTGTTGCGCCCAAGACGAGGGGTTCCGGCGCTTGGGGGAGCCACGGGGAACCCCAGCCCCGCCGACTGCGTCCATCTGGGACGCCGCGGTCCCTGGCGCCACGAGGCTCGAGGACCGCGTATTTTTTAGGGGGGCGATTCTCCGCCACCCTCGCGGGCAGCGGCGTCCTCTGACGCCTTGCTCCCAACCGTCCGGCCTGATCTTCTCGAATGCTGTCGATTCTCACGACCCTCGCTCTCGCCGCCGCACCCCAAGCGGTCGACCCCATCGGCAGCCTCCAGCGGCTCGCCATTCCGACCGACCCCGAGGGCACTGTCGTGATCTCGGTCGAGCTCGACGGCCAGCCCGCGGACCTCGTCCTCGAGCGCCACTCGCTCCGCGCCGGAGACTTCCAGCTGCTGGTCTCCCGGCCCGACGGATCCGTGGCCCCCATGCCGGCGCCGCGCCCCAACACCTGGCGAGGCGAGGTCCCCGGGTGGCCTGACACCATCGTGACCGCGACCATCAACCACGAGGGCCTCTCGGCGATCGTGGCCGACTACGCCACGGACCGCGAGTGGCAGATCCAGCCGGCTGCGGGCATGCCCGCCGGGACCTATTCGGTGGCGCGCTCCAGCGACCTCCCGGTCACCGGTGGCGTGTGCGGCGTGGGCAACCAGGTCGGGTTCCAGGGCTCCAACACGGGCCCCGCCACCAGCAACCTCGGCACGGGCCTCCAGCTCTGCGAGGTCGCCTTCGACGCGGACTTCGAGTTCTTCCAGCGCAACGGCAACAGCGTTCAGGCCACGATCGATGACATCGAACGGATCATGAACCGGGTCGACACGATCTATGTGCGCGACGTGGACGTGACGATCCAGCTGACGGGCATCGTGGTGCGGAGCACCTCCGCGGATCCCTACACGAGCAACGACGCCGGCCAGCTCCTCGACCAGTTCCGCAACCACTGGAACCAGAACTTCACCGGCATCCGCCGCGACCTCGCCCACCTCTTCACCGGGCGGAACGTCAACGGCGGCACGATTGGCGTCGCGTACCTCGGCGTGGTCTGCAGCCAGACCGTCGGCTACGGGCTCTCGGAGTCCCGGTTCACCAACAACCTGGTGAACCGCACGGGCCTCACCTCCCACGAGATGGGCCACAACTTCAACTCGAACCACTGCGACGGCAACGGGGACTGCCGGATCATGTGCTCCGGCCTCGGGGGATGTAACAACGACGTCTCGCGCTTCGGGACCGCCAGCGCGAACGGCATCCGCAACTACGCCATCAGCCGCGGGTGCCTCCTGGACCTCTCCCCGCCCCTGGCGCTGCCCGTGGTGGACGAGTTCCCCGCGACCCAGCTGAACCGGGACATCTGGATCAGCTTCCAGGGCACGGAGATCACCAACGCCGCCGTCAACGAGCCCTCTGCTCCGTACTCGATCCGCCTGAACGCGCTGAGCAACTCCACGCTCAAGGACGACCGGCTGATCTCCAACAAGCTCCTGCTCGCCGGCCTGAACAACGCTTCGGTCTCGTTCTATTCCCAGCACCGCGGGGTCCCCGCGGGGGGCGCCATCGACGTCGAGATCCTCGACTCGAACAACGACTGGATCCTGCTCGAGCGCGTCGTCTCCGACGGTGTCGATGAGAGCAACTTCAACTTCCACCAGATCGCGGTGCCGGCCGGCGCGTACTTCGACGAGGCCCAGATCCGCATCACCGCGGACGTGGATAGCGGCAGCCAGAACTGGTACATCGACGACTTCGAGGTGTCCGACAACACCTGCGGGGGCGTGTCCAACTACTGCTTCGCCAACCCGAACTCGGTCAGCATCAACGGCGCGAACATCTCCATCCTCGGGAGCACCAGCCTCGCGGCCAACGACCTCACGTTCCTGACCGCGAGCTGCCCGACCCTCAGCTTCGGCATCTACATCTTCGGGGACCAGCAGACCCAGGTCTTCCTGGGCAACGGCTTCCTCTGCGTGAGCGGCAGCCCGGTGTACCGACTGGGCATCGCCCAGGCCGACATCTTCGGGACGAGCTTCCTCACGATCGACAACCAGAACCTCCCCGGGGGCCTGCTCCTCAGCCCCGGCGACACCTACAACGCGCAGCTGTGGTACCGCGACTCGGTCGGTGCCGGCTTCAACCTCAGCAACGGCATCGAGGTCAACTTCTGCCCCTGATCCTGGCGCCCACGCCCCATCGAGAGCCCCCGGCGGATCCTTCCGCCGGGGGCTCTCCTCGTCTGCGACGATCCTGCCGCTGGCGGCCCGCAGGATGTGCTACATCTCTCCGGCAGCGCCGCCTCCCCTGCGGCCCCTCCCCCATGAAGAAGCTCTCCCTGGTCCTGATCTCCCTCGCCCTCTTGGCCGGCGCCACCGCCACCCTCGGCGGCTGCTCGTCGACCATCGAGAATCGCGACCCCTCCGGCGAGCCGTTCCCCTCGGTGGAGGCCACCTCCCTGGCGGGCGAGACGGTCCGGATCCCCGAGGACTTCGCCGGCGCCCCGGTGCTCCTGCTCGTCGGCTACGTCCAGGGCTCCCAGTTTGACATCGATCGGTGGCTCTACGGTGCCATCGACGCCGACCTCGAGGTCGCCCTGCGGGAGGTCCCCGCCGCCCGGGGCGCCGCCGCGAGCCTCGCCAAGGGCTTCATCGACTCTGGCATGCAGCGCGGGATCCCCAAGGACGAGTGGGGCGCGGTCACCACGACCTACGGGGACGCGGCGGAGGCCATCGGGCAGTTCACCGGGACAGAGCGCCCCCGGAACGCCCGGGTCCTGCTCCTCGACGCCAACGGCATCGTGCGGTGGTTCTACGACCAGGGCTACTCCGCCCTGAAGCTCAAGGGCCTCGAGGCCGCCCTGGAGGGCGTCACCCCGGCGGCGGACGTCGACGCCGACTGAGGGGCGAGAGCCCCCCCCACTGAACCATGGAACGCCCCTCCATCCGGCAGCTCGAGTACCTCGTCGCCGTCGCGGACCACCTCAACTTCCGCGAGGCTGCCGCCTCGTGCAACGTGACCCAGCCGGCCCTAAGCACCCAGCTTCAACAGCTGGAGGCGCTCCTGGGGGTGCAGCTCTTCGAGCGCGACACCCGCCGCGTGGTCGCCACCGCCGCGGGCCTCAAGCTCGCCCAGGAGGCGCGCGGGATCCTCTCGGCCACCGACCACCTGCTGGACTCGGCCCGGGCCGCCGGGGAGCCGCTCTCGGGCAGGCTCCGCCTCGGCGTGATCCCCACGGTCGCCCCCTACCTGCTGCCCTCCGTGGTGCAGGCCACCCGCGACGCCCACCCCGACCTGGTCCTGCTGCTGCAGGAGGACCAGACGGACCGCATCGTCCAGCGCCTCCACTCCGGCGAGCTCGACCTCCTGCTGCTCGCCCTCGACGTGGACCTGCGCGGCGCGGCCGAGCTGGCCCTCTTCAGCGACCCCTTCGTGCTGGCCTGCCCGACGGGCCACCCCCTCGCCTCGAGGGAGGTGCTGGCCGAGTCGGACCTCGACGGGGAGTCCGTGCTCCTGCTGGAGGAGGGCCACTGCCTCCGCGACCACGCGCTGCCTATCTGCAAGTCAGCGGGCATGACCGAGTACGCCGACTTCCGCGCCACGAGCCTGGGGACGCTGCTCCAGATGGTGGGCGCCGGGCTCGGCGTGACCCTCGTCCCGGAGATGGCCGTCGCGGGCGAGAGCAACTGCAACCCGAGCGTGGCCTTCAGGCCGTTCGACGAGGGCGGTCCGTCCCGCTCCATCGGCGTCGCCTGGCGCAAGAGCTCGGCCCGCGAGGCGGAGTTCAGGGACCTGGCGGAGACCATCCGCGCGGCGCACCTGGCGAGCTGAGCGGGCCGCTGGCCCTCAGGGCGAGGCGACCCCCGCCAGGTAGAAGTTCAGCCAGATGAACTGCGGCATCCAGTGGGACACCACGGCGAAGTCGCCGTCCCACAGCTCCCTGCGGCCGAGCAGTTCCGCGAGGGCCCGGTCCAGCTCCGCCGCCGCCGCAGGATCCTCTGCCGCGCGGAGGGCCAGCGGCCAGAGCCGCGAGGCGTGCACCCCGAGCAGGTGGGTCGTCCGCATGGTCACCTCGGCGGGGAGCACCTCCCGCCGATCGAGGACGTAGGGCGCCAGCGGCGGGTCGAAGGGCTCGACCGAGTCCACGAGGTAGCCGAGGGTCGGGACCCACAGGAACTCGAAGGAGCGCGGGTCCACGGGCGTGACGAGCTGCTCGCGCCACGGGTCGAGTCGCTCCTCCCGCATCCGGGTGAGCCGCGCCCCGGCGCCCTCGGTGACCGGGCCCGCGGCCATGACCTGGTACCAGGTGAAGGCCCAGGAGGAGTAGTAGCCGATCACCCCCCGCCCCTCCAGGCGGCGGTCCCCCTCAAGCTCGGGGAACGGGGCCTGGTCGAGGACCTCCAGGAGCGCACGCTCGGTCTCCTCCCGGAAGGCACGGGTGGACGGGGCCACGGCCCTGTGGCGCTCCAGCTCCGCGAGCAGCCGCAGGAGCCAGCACTGGCCGTAGCTGTAGGTCAGGCGGCCCCCGAGGCCAGCTTCCGCCAGCCGCGCCCGCTCCCCTGCCAGGGCCTCGTCAGAGAGCCGCTCCAGGATCCGCGCCGCGCGCTCCACGTCCCCGTCGCGCCGCGCCTGGGTCAGGAGCGCCCAGTGGGCGAAGATGCAGGAGTGCCAGTCGTAGGAGCCCCCGAACAGGGACTCCCCGGCGGCCCGGCTGACCATGTTGGCGCTGGGCTCGGTGCGATCGAGGCCGGCCTCCATCACGTCGAGGAGGTCGGGCAGGTAGGAGGCCGAGGTCGGGAGCCCTGCGGGGACCATCGCGGGAGGCATCGAAGGGGGCGCGCTACAGGCGAGGGCGGCCCACGCGAGGGCCGCCCCCGGAAGGAGTCGGGACCAGCTCACTCGTCCGCCGCGGTACCGTCACCCTCGGCGGCCGGCGCCTCCGCGTCGGACGGGCCCTCCGCGACCGCGGGGGCGCCGCCGCCGCCGAAGCGCTCGGCGAGCCCCTGGATCATCCGGTAGAGCGACGGCGTGAGCACGAGGCCGAGGATCGTCGCGAGGATCATCCCGAAGAACACGGTCACGCCCAGCGCCACCCGCGAACCGGCGCCCGCGCCGGTGGCGAGCACCAGGGGCGCGGTGCCGAAGACGAAGGAGACCACGGTCATGAGGATCGGTCGGAAGCGCAGGCGTGAGGCCTCGATCGCGGCGTCCACCACGCCGAGGCCCGACTCGCGCTGCTCCTTCGCGAACTCGACGATCAGGATCGCGTTCTTGGAGATGAGCGCGATCAGCAGGACGATGCCGATCTGGGTGTAGACGTTGTTGCCGAACGGCGTGAGCATCGTGCCCAGCGCGGCGCCCAGCAGGCCCAGGGGCACCGCCAGGATGATCGCCACGGGGAGCATCCACGACTCGTACTGGGCCGACAGCACGAGGAAGACGAGGAAGATCGCGAGGAGGAAGATCGCCCCGGCGCCGCCGGTGGCCTCCTTCTCCTGGTACGAAAGGCCGTTCCAGGCGATCCCGAAGTTGGGTCCCGGCAGGACCTGGTCCTTGACCCCCTCGATGATGTCGAGGGACTGGCCCGAGCTGATGCCCGGCGCCGCGCTGCCCTTGATGGAGGCGCTGGGATACAGGTTGAAGCGGACGATGGACGCCGGCCCCACGCGCTCCTCCACCGTGGCCACCGAGGCCATGGGGACGATGCGCCCGTCGCTGGTGCCCATGCGGAGCTTGCCGATGTCCGCCGGCACCGAGCGCGTCTCCGACTCGCCCTGCAGGCGCACCTGGTAGGTCCGCCCGAACTCGTTGAAGTCGTTGGCGTAGGCGGAGCCCAGGTAGGTCTGGAGCGTGTTGAAGACCGTCTGCAGCGAGATCCCCATCTGCTTGACCTTGTCCCGGTCCACGTCGACGTAGAGCTGCGGCACGGTCGCGCGGAGGCCCGAGTTGACCCGCATCAGCGTGGGCTGCTCGTTGCCGGCGTCCACCAGGGCGTTGGCCGCCTTCGACAGGTTCGCGATGCCGCCGCCGGCGCGGTCCTGCAGCTGCATGTCGAAGCCGCCGACCAGGCCCACGCCGGGGATGGAGGGCACGGGGAAGGCGAAGATCTGGGCGTCGGGGATCTGCTGGAAGCGTCCCATCAGCCCCATGATGATCCCCCTCAGGCTGGTCTCCTTCGTCGTGCGTTCGTCCCAGGGGTCGAGGGTCACGATGAAGCTCACCGTCGAGGAGCTCGCGGCGCCGTCGATCAGCGAGTAGCCGATCAAGGCCACGCTCGCGTCGACCCCGGGGGTCTTGTCGAGCACCGCGTCCACCTTCTGGCCCACCGCCCGGGTCCGCTCCTTGGAGGCCGCGTCGGGCAGCTGCGCCGAGACGATCAGGTAGCCCATGTCCTCCTGGGGCACGAAGCCGGTGGGGAGCTTGCTGAACGTGTAGCCGCCGGCGAAGACGACGCCCAGGAAGACCACGAGGCTGACGGCGAACTTGCGCACCGCCATGCCCACCACGCCCACGTAGCCCTTGGTCGCGAGGTCGAGGGTCCAGTTGAAGCCGCGGTAGAAGAAGTTCTTCTTCTTCTTCGACGGCCGCATGAGGATCGCGCAGAGCGCGGGGCTCAGGCTCAGCGCGTTGATCGAGCTGAAGACCGTGGCCGCCGAGATGGTCAGGCCGAACTGCTTGAACATCACGCCGACCAGGCCTGGCATGAAGGACGTCGGGACGAAGACCGCGAGCAGGACGAGCGTGGTCGCGACGACCGGCCCCGTCACCTCCTCCATCGCCTTGACCGCGGCGTCCTTGCTGGAGAGCCCGGTGTCGATGTTCCGCGCCACGTTCTCCACCACCACGATCGCGTCGTCCACGACGATCCCGATGGCGAGCACGATGCCGAAGAGCGACAGCGTGTTGAGGGAGAAGCCCAGGGCCGACATCACCGCGAAGGTGCCAATCAGCGAGACCGGGATGGTCACCGCCGGGATGAGCGTCGCCCGGAAGTCCTGGAGGAAGATGAGGACCGTCAGGATGACCAGCAGCGCCGCGATGAAGAGGGTGCTGATGATCTCCTCAATGGAGGCCCGCACCACGTCCGCAGCGTCGTAGGTGACCTGGGCGCTCAGGTCGTTGGGGAAGCTCGACCGGGTCGTCTCGATGAGCTCGGAGACCTGGTCCGAGATCTGGATGAGGTTGGCGCCGGGGAGCTGATAGATCGCGATGTTCGCGGCCGGACGCCCGTTCAGGGACGAACCCATGACGTAGTTCTGGGCGCCGCGCTCGACCCGGGCGATGTCGCCCACGCGCAGGACGCGGCCGTCCTTGCCGGTCCGGACGACGATGTTCTCGAACTCGGCGACGCTCACGAGGCGCCCCTTGGTCGAGACGGTGTATTCGAAGGTCGTCCCCGCCGGGGCCGGGTCCTCGCCGATCTTGCCGGCCGCCACCTGCACGTTCTGCTCCTGGATCGCGGCCAGGACATCCGCCGGCGTGAGGCTCCTGGCCTCGAGCTCGAACGGGTCGAGCCACAGGCGCATGGAGTAGTCCGAGGCACCGAAGATCTGCGCGTCGCCCACGCCGCTGATCCGCTTCAGCTCGTCGCGCAGGTTGAGGGAGGCCCAGTTGCTCAGATAGACGTCGTCCAGGCTGCCGCCCGGCGAGTACACCGAGATCATCTGGGCGAAGTCGGGCATCTTCTTGTTGGTCGTGATGCCCAACCGCCGGACGTCCTCGGGGAGGCTCGGCTCCGCAGAGGAGACGCGGTTCTGCACCTGGACCGACGCGATGTCGAGGTCCGTGCCCGGCTCGAAGGTGATGGTCAGCGTGTAGCTGCCGTCCGACGCCGAGATGCTCGACATGTAGAGCATCCGCTCGACGCCGTTCACCTCCTGCTCGATCGGCGCCGCCACCGTGTCGGCCACCACGCTGGCGTCCGCGCCCGGGTAGTTCGCCTTCACGGCGATCGTGGGCGGCGCGAGGTCGGGGTACTGCGCGATCGGGAGCTTGACCAGCGCGGTCGCCCCCATGGTGATCACGATGATCGAGACCACCGTCGCGAAGATCGGACGGAGAATGAAGAATCTGGAGAGCATCTGGAGGGCTCCGTCAGCTGTCCTGCTTGATCCGGACCGGGGCGCCAGGCCGCGCGGAGATCATGCCGTTGACGATGACGTTGTCCGTCCCATCGATGCCCGACAGGATCACGAGCCCGTCGGAGGTCTGCTGTCCGACCTTGACGGAGCGGCGCTCCACCACGTCGTCCTTGCCGACGACGAGCAGGTAGGGCCCCTGCTGGTCGCGACCCAGGGCCACCTCCGGCACCATCGTCGCGCCCTTGATCTCGCCCGCCTGGAGCCGGATCCGCACGAAGAGGCCGCCCTTGAGCTTGCCCTCCGCGTTGTCGAACTCGGCGCGGATGCGCAGCGTCCCGGTCTCCAGGTCCACCTCGGGGTCCACGTAGTCCACCCGCCCGGAGAAGGGGAAGCCCTCGTCGATCTCACGGGCCAGCTCGATGGGCGGCAGCGAGTCGAGGGCCTCGCGGACGCGCCCCTCCTTCTCATCCTTGGCCGCGTACTCAAGCATGACCCGGTCGGGGAGCGTGAACCACGCGTCGACCTTGGAGTCATCGTAGATCTTGGTCAGCGCGGAGGTGCCGAGACCGCCCACGAGGCTGCCGACGAAGTAGTCGCTCTGCTCTGCGCGCCCGTCGATGGGGGCGTAGATCTCCGTGTAGGAGACGTCCAGCTGCTTGATGGCCAGGTTCTTCGTGGCCACCTTCACGTTCTCAGCGGCGACCTTGTGCTTCGCGCGCGCCTCGAGCGCCTGGAGCTCGGAGACCGCCCGGTCCTTGTAGGCCTTCTCGAGCCGGGTCGCCGTCACGTCCGCCAGCTCGGCCTGGGCCTTGGCGCTGAGGAGCTGGGCGGCGGCGGCGTCCCGCGCGGCGGCGAAGGGCGCCGGGTCGATGCGGAACATCAGGTCCCCGGCCTTCACCGGCTCCCCCTCCTTGTGGGCGATCTCCTCGAGGACACCGTTCACCCGGGCGCGGATTTCCACCGTCTGGACCGGCTCCGTCTGGCCGCTCACCACCTCGTACTTGGTGATGTCCTTGACGAGGGGCTTCTGCACCTCGACCAGCGGGGGCTTGGGGGCGATGGGCGCGGGCTTCTCGCTGCATCCGACGAGGCTGCCCAGGAGCCCGGCCGTCATGAGTAGGGTGACCGTCTTCATTGCTCCAAGAGGGTAGGTGTAATGGCGAGCGCGCCACAGAGGCCCGGTGCAATTCTGCTACCGTTTGCCGCGATGTCGACCCAAGCCCAGCCGCGTAGAAGCAGCTTCGTCCTGACAGCCCTCGCCGGCGCAACCCTCGTCACGTCCTGCAAGGTCGGGCCCGACTACGAGGAGCCCGTCCTCGAGGAGGGCGTCCTCGAGGAGTCGTTCGCTTCGTCCACGGACCCGGCGTTCCAGTCGGGAGAGACCGACATCTCCCAGTGGTGGACGGTCTTCAACGACCCGGTGCTGACCTCGATCATCGAGCGAGCCGAGGAGGGCAACAAGGACCTCAAGGTCGCCCTCGCCAGGGTCGAGGAGGCGAGGACGCGGGTCGACTTCGCGAGAGGGGCGCGCTACCCCGTCCTCTCCTTCGGCGGCGGCGCCGCGGTCTCGAGCAACCAGTTCACCGGCTTCAAGTCAGAGACCGTGTCCTCGATCAAGGCGGAGGCCGCCTGGGAACTGGACGTCTTCGGTCGCATCGCGCGCCAGATCGAGTCCGATCAGGCGAGCTTCGAGGCGAGCGAGGAGGACCTCCGGGACGTCCGCGTCTCGCTCCTTGCGGAGGTCGCGCGATCCTACATCTCCGTCCGCGCCCTGCAGATGCAGCTCAAGAGCGCGGAGGAGAACCTGGCGAGCCAAAAGACGATCCTGGAGCTGACGCGCTCTCGCGCGGCGAACGGGATCTCCTCGGACCTGGACCTCAAGCGCTCCGAGAGCCTCTACGCCGCCTCGGAGGCGGCGCTTCCCCCGCTACGGGTCAGCCTCAGCCAGGCCATCAACACCCTGGGCGTGCTGATCGGCAAGAACCCCACCGCGCTCCAGGAGGAGCTCAGGGCCCCCGCCCCCATCCCGGTCCCCCCCGGTGGGGTGACCGTCGGGGTGCCCGCGGACCTGCTGCGGCAGCGCCCCGACATCCGCGGCGCCGAGCGTCGCCTCGCCGCCCAGACCGCCCGCGTCGGCGTCGCCACCGCGGACCTCTACCCGACCTTCGGGATCGGGGGGACCCTCGGCATCGGCAACCGCGCCGGCGGCAGCCTCCTCGGTGCGGGGAACACCGCCTACACCGTCGGGCCTGGCTTCACGAACTGGACGCTCTTCAGCGGAGGGAGGATCCGGAACCTCATCAAGGCCGAGGACATCCGCGTGGAGCAGGCGCTCTTGCGCTACGAGAGCACGGTCCTGAATGCCCTCCTGGAGGTCGAGACCGCCCTCGCCTCCTTCACCCAGCAGGGCTCGCGCGTCGACGCTCTCGCACGCGCCACCGCAGCGTCCAACGAGGCGCTGGAGCTCGCCACCGGGCTCTACGAGCAGGGGCTGATCGACTACGAGCAGCTCCTCAACGTCCAGCGGGACCTGCTCACCCAGGACATCGAGCTCTTCAACGCCCGCGGTGAGGCCGCGAGCGCCCTGGTCCTGCTCTACCGCTCCATGGGCGGCGGCTGGAACCCGCAGGAGGTCGAGGCGGAGCCCGAGGCCGAGGAGCAGCCTCCCACCGAGGAGGAGCCGACCGAGGGGGATGAGTCGTCGACGCCCGCCCCCGCTGCCCCCTCACAGGCCACCGAGGGCGACGCGGACGCAGACAAGGGCTGAGCGGGCGGATCGGACCTGGTCGAGCTCGATCAGAGGGGCGACGCGCCAAGCAGCGACGACGCACCCGACGACTCCAGAAGGCGAGACGCGGGCCGATCTCCTCCGCCGCCCGGACGGGAGCCCTCGAGGCTCCGTGCGGCGCGGCGACGGAGAGGAGCTCGACGCCCCCGTCTCACCTCACGGGCAGGTCTGGATCGCGAGGGCGTTCGACAGGCTCGGAGCCAGGCCCTGGCTCAGCGCCTGCACCGCGAACTGACCGCTGGAGAGCGCCGTCCATCCTGCGGCGCCGGGGTGCCACGGGAGGAGGGCAGCGCCCCCCGGCCCGGCCTGCCCGTGCGCGATCACGCGGCGACCGCCGCCCAGGCAGAGGCTCCCCGCAGGCACGCCCATCGGCAGGCCGCGCTGGCCGCCCACGAGGGCGACGGTGGCGCCGGGCGCCGCGTCGGTCAGCACGAAGTGCAGGCTGCTCGCTGCCTGGGGCGGCATCAGCTCGAGCTGCGGCGCGCCGGCTCCCTGGTCGCAGAAGGACACCACGTCGAAGCAAGGACCGGTGCCGTCCAGCGTCACCCGGGTGTAGGGCGCGCTGATCGGGAGCGTGTGGCCATCGACGGTGGCCGTGTGGGTGGTGATCAGGTCGATGGACGTGCGCCCCGGCTCCAGCAGAATCGAGACGGTCCAGGTGCTGCCGCTCCCCACCATCTCGGCCCAGTTCTCCGCAGGGAAGAGGTCGTAGAGATACCAGGACGATCCGTCCGGGCCGCGGTCGTACATCCAGAAGACGCGGCTCTCCTCGGGCTCGCCGCCCTCGGGGAAGGTCACCGTGACGTCGAGCTCGGCGCCGTTGACCACGGCGGAGATCTCGGGCGTCTCGAGCCCGCCCTCGGCGCCGAACAGCTGCTCGGCGAAGAAGGCGCGGTTCACGCTGCTCCTGGGCGCCTCGGGGTGACCCCCGCGTGCGTGCCCGCCGTTGGGGACGATGTAGGTCCGCAGGCCGGGCAGGACCGTGCTCGTGTCGTGCACGTCGTGCACGACCCAGTCGTGGGAGCCCGGGAGGCTGAAGATCTCGACACCCCGGTCCGTGAGCTGCTCCCAGTTCTCGCTCACGTAGAGGTCGTCGGCGACGCCGTCGAAAGCCGCCCGCATCTCCGCCTCGGTCCACCCGTAGGCACGGACGGCCGCGCGGAACTCGGCCCCGGACCGAAAGCCCTTCAAGTAGTGGTCCCATGGCTGATCGCCGGCCGGGAGGCCCGCGGCCACGGCCAGGTCGAACTCCTCGTCCGCCGCGACGACCTCGGCGACGGCGTCGGGGTCCCCGGCTCGAACGGGAGTGAGCGCCGTGAACGCGTGTGTGCTCCGGACCGCCGTGATGCGCACGTCGTGGATGGACGAGATCAGGGGCGCGATGCCGTTCTTGGAGTTGCCGTGCGCGATGACCGGGCCAGGCTCGAACAGCGAATCGTCGAAGGCCGCGGTGATCGAGCGCATCATGATGGAGCTCCACAGGAAGAACTCCGTGTAGCGGTAGTCGAGGGTCTCGATGAAGCGACCCCTCAGCACGAACTCTGAGGGGAGATCGGGGTAGTTGCCGAGCCCGGTGATCATCGGGGTGACGACCCCGACGCCGCCGTCGATGGCCAGCGCGGTCCCGTCGCTCACGAAGAGCTGCTGGTCCCCCACGGTATCCCCCCCCCCGATCACGAAGCCGCTGACGGTGCCCGTGAGGGGGACCACGAGCCTGACGGGCACTCGGATCTCCACGCCGGCCCACCAGTCGTCGACGTGGATGTCGATGAGCTTCTGGCGGGTGGTGCCGCCGACGCTGTCGACGTGCCAGTCCTCCAAGACGACGACGTCCAACGTGCTCACGTCGGTCATGGTCGGCATGTGGAAGGGCTCGTCGAGGGTGGGGCCGCTGAGCTGAACCGAGCCCGTGGCGTCGGAGAACACCGTGTTCTGCGAGAGCGCCGCGGGCGTCAACAGGAGGGCCAGGGCGACGATGCTCCTGGCAGGGAGCGCGATCAGGATCGTGTTGGTCATGGGCTCTTCTCCCTTGGTGCCAAGGGCAATGCAGGCAGAGTCGGCGGGTTCGCTGGGGTGCCCGTGTGGGCCGTGTGGGCCGTGTGGGCGGTGCTTTGAACCCAGGCACGGAGCGCCGGTTCCGATCGAACCGGGGATCCTCAGGGATCCCTGTGGCCGCGTCGGCCGCGGACGCGAGACGCGGCCGCGGGACGGGAGCGCCGGGGCGCCCCGGGACAGCGAGGACCGAACCGGGCGGGGGCTCAGCCCTGGGCCGCGAGCCGCTCCACGAGGCGATCCACGTCGGCCTCGACCTGGTATAGCCCGAACCCGAAGCGCAGCCGGTCGTCCCGCGCGTCCGTGATGACGCGGGCCTCGAGGAGGCGCCGCTGGAGGTCGCGCGCGTCACCTCGTCGGAAGGTCAGGAAGTGGCCGCGGCGCGCGCCCGGGACCCCCTGGCGGCCGGGGATCAGCTCGGACAGGTCGAGGGGCCCCGCGTCGCCCGCGCCGACCCGGTCGAGGAACCGCTCCTGAAGCGCCACGACGTGATCGTGGATGGCGGCCACGGTGACCCCCTCGGCCTCGAGGAGCTCGAAGACCGCCTGAAGCCGATGGAACGGGGTCGGCTCGAAGGTCGCCCCCAGCATCCGGGAGGCGCCGGGGTCGTAGCCCACCTGCCCCCCCTGCTCCCCATCGAGCGACCCGAAGCCGGCGAACCAGCCCGTGAACTCCGGCCGCTCCTCGCGCCCGTCCGGCGCCACGATGAACGAGACCCCCTCGCCCGCCATGGCGTATTTGTAGCCGCCGCTCATGTAGTAGAGCCGGTCGGCGTGGGGTGCCAGGTCGGTCGGCAGGGCGAAGAAGCCGTGGTAACCGTCCACCACGCAGGCGGTCTCCTCGGGCAGCGCAGAGAGCAGCTCAAACACCTCGTCGAAGGCGTGGCCCGAGGAGAAGAACACGTGGCTCGCGAAGGCGAGGTCCCAGGGGCCGTCCGCCGCGGCCGCCTCGAAGCGCTCGGGCAGGGTGTCGAAGGGCTCGGCGGCGACCTGGGTCCAATGGACCCGCCCGCTCTCCTCGAAGCGCCGCATCTGGCGCGTGAAGCTGTGGAACTCGGCGTCGGTGGAGAGCACGCGCAGGGGCCGGTGCTCGTTCCACGCGGGCAGCGCGCTCATGAGGCGCAGGATCAGATCGTGGGTGTTCGCCGAGAAGGCCACGCGATTCGGGTCCGCCACCCCGAGGGTCTTCGCCACGCCGGCCTGGCAGGCGGGATAGACCTCGGAGAAGAAGCGCCCCCACTTCTCGTCCGCGAGAGTGACCGCGTCCTCGAAGGCCCGCAGGTGCGCCGCGCGCGCCGCGTCGGGCCACAGGTGGTGGCTGTGGGCCGCGAAGTGCAGCCGCTCGGGCTCGGCGGCGAGGGCGGTGCGAAAGAGGTGGGTGACGTCGAGGGTGCTCACGCCGCGAGGGTAACCGGGAGGCGGTGGAGCGAGTATCCCGGCTGCGGATAGACTCGGGAACGCCACGAAGCCCATCCCTCTCCAAAGCCCCATCCCCCCGCGATGAGCCAGACCTTCGACCGCCGCTCCCTCCTCGTCACCGCCGGTGCCGCCACCGCCACCCTCCTCGGCGCGTGCGCCACCCAGACCCAGCGACAGGTCGCCCCCCGCGCCGCAGGGAGGAAGCTGCGGCACGGCGCCATCGCCTGCGGGGGCATGGGCTTCAGCGACCTGCGTGCGCTGGCCAGCCACCCCGAGATCGAGGTCGTGGCGCTCTGCGACGTGGACACCGCCCGCATCGAGGGCGCACGCAAGTTCGGGACGAACGCCCGCGAGTTCCAGGACTGGCGGGTGATGCTCGACGAGATGGCCGGGGAGATGGACTCGGTCCACGTCTCGACCCCCGACCACATGCACGCGGCCATCGCCATGGCGGCCATGGCCCGGGGCTTGCACGTGTACTGCCAGAAGCCCCTGACGAAGACCGTTGCCGAGGCGCGCGCCATGCGGCGCATGGCGGCCGAGACCGGCGTGGTCACCCAGATGGGGATCCAGAACCACTCCAACCAGAACTACGCCCGCGCGCTGGCGCTCTTCCGCCAGGACCTCATCGGCAAGATCCACGAGGTGCACGTGTGGTCCGACCGCCCCGCGGGGTGGTGGCCCCAGGGCGTCGAGCGGCCCGAGGGGTCTGACCCGATCCCCGAGACCCTGGACTGGGACGCCTGGCTCGGCGTCGCGCCGGAGCGCCCCTTCAAGGCCGGTGAGTACCACCCCTTCAAGTGGCGCGGCCGGGAGGACTTCGGCACCGGCGCCCAGGGCGACATGGCGTGCCACCTCATGGACCCGGTCCCGTGGTTCCTCGGCCTCGACTCGCCGCTGACGATTCGCTCCGACGGCCCCGCCCCCAACGGGGAGAGCTTCCCCCTCTGGTCGCGGGTGCACTACACCTTCGCGCCCAACAGGCTCACGACCCGCGGCCCGCTCCCGGTGACCTGGCACGACGGAGGGATGCTGCCCCCCGAGGACCTGCTCGCCTCCCTCGGCACCGACCGCGCCTCGCTCCCGAAGAACGCCTGCCTGTTCGTGGGCACGAAGGGCGCCCTGATCGCCAACCCCTACGGCGAGCCGCGGCTCCTGCCCGCGGAGGGCTACGCCGAGGTCGAGCTGCCCGACGTGAAGGGGACGAACCACTGGCACCAGTGGATCGACGCCTGCCGCGGAGAGGGCGAGGCCTCCGCGCCCTTCGACTACGCGGCCAAGCTGACCGAGGTCGCGCTGCTGGGGAACATCGCCCTGCGCTTCCCCCACGAGACCCTGACCTACGACGGAGACGCCATGCGCTTCCCGGACCGGCCCGAGGCCGACCCCTTCCTCTACCCGAACGAGCGCGCGGGCTGGAAGATCGAGGGACTGGGAGCCTGATCCCCGCCGCACCGCGCGGCGGCTGACCGTTGGCCGCCGCCGTCCCGACCGCCATGAATCGCCGCGAGGGGGCCCTGAGAGGGGCCCTCTGCGGCGATTTGTCGTGGGGCATGGAATATGGGGCGGGTCCGGGGGTACAGAGCCATCTCGCCGACCTCTTCCCCGCCGCACCCTGACCTCCCGTACAAGATGACCCCGAGCCGATCCTCCATCGAGAGCCCCATGACGCCAGCCTCCGGCTGGCCCGTCCTGATCGCCGTGCTCTCGACCCCGCCTCTCCTGCTACTCGGCGGGGCCGGCCTCGACGCAGCGGACGTCCCCGAGGGCGTGATCGGACTCGGCGTGGCCCTCGTCGGGGTGGCGTGGTTCATCTGCCTCTGCGGCTTCTACATCGTCAACCCGAACATGAGCCGGGTGATGGTGCTCTTCGGCAACTACCGCGGCACGGTGCGCAAGCCCGGCTTCTGGTGGACCAACCCCTTCACCGTGAAGAACAAGCTCTCGCTCCGCGCGCACAACGTGTCCAGCGAGAAGATCAAGGTGAACGACTCGGTGGGCAACCCCATCGAGATCGGGGCCGTGGTCGTCTGGAAGATCCACGACACCGCCCAGGCGAGCTTCGATGTGGAGGACTACGCGGAGTACGTGGACATCCAGGTCGAGGCCGCGGTCCGCACCCTCGCGAGCGCCCACCCCTACGATGAACCCGACGGAGACGAGTCGACCGTCTCCCTCCGCGGGGACCGCGATGAGGTCACCGGCGAGCTGCAGGTCGCCCTCTCCGAGCGCCTCGAGCGCGCCGGGGTCGAGGTGGTCGAGGCGCGCCTGAGCCACCTGGCCTACGCGCCAGAGATCGCCTCGGTCATGCTTCAGCGCCAGCAGGCCCAGGCCATCATCGCCGCCCGGCGCCAGATCGTCGAAGGCGCCGTCGGCATGGTCCACGAGGCCCTTGAGATGCTGAAGGAGGGCGACGTGGTCACCCTCGACGACGAGCACAGGGCGGCGCTCGTGGGCAACCTGCTCGTGGTCCTCTGCGGCCAGGAGAGCGCCCAGCCGATCCTCAACACCGGCTCGCTCTCCACCTGATCGGGGGGCGCGGCGAGGAGAAGTCGGGGCGCGAAGGCGAAGCTCTCGGTAGGGTCTCCGCTCCCACGAACCCACCTCTGGCCCACCTCTGGCCCACCTCTGGCCCACCTCTGGCCCACCTCTGGCCCACCTCTGGCCCACCTCTGGCCCAGCTCCCCCCGCTCTCCCATGGTTCCCTCCCCCCACCTCGAGTGGCTCGCCGACGGCGACCTCCTCTCCGTCCCCGGCTGGCGCGGGGCGGGCATCAGGACCGGCGTGAAGGAGAGCGGCGCCCCGGACCTGGCCCTGTTCCAGGCGGACAGCCCCAGGCCCGCAGCCGCCGTCTTCACGCGGAACGAGCTGCCCGCCGCCTGCGTCCTGCTCGGCCGCGAGGCCATGGCCCGCCGCCCGGAGCTCCGCACCCTCTGCGTGAACTCCGGGAACGCCAACGCCATGACCGGCGCCCAGGGCCGCGCGGACGCCGAGCGCATCGTGGAGCTGGTCGAGCGCCACGCCGGGGGCCCCGCCCTCGCGGTCTCCACCGGCATCATCGGCGTGCCGCTCCCCATGGAGCTGGTGGAGCCCGGCATCGAGGAGGCCGCGCGCTCCCTCACCGCCCCCTGCCCCCAGCTCGCGGACGCGATCCTCACCACGGACACGTGCCGCAAGGCCTGCGCCGTGGAGGTGGAGCTGCCCGCCCTCGAGGGTGAGCCCGCTCGCGTGGTGCGCGTGGGAGGCATGGCCAAGGGATCGGGGATGATCCACCCCAACATGGCCACCATGCTCGCCTTCGTGGCCACCGACGCCCCGGTGGAGACCGGGGCCCTCGACGGGCTCCTCAGGCGGGCCACCGACGCCTCCTTCCACGAGATCAGCGTGGACGGCGACACCAGCACCAATGACACGGTGGTCCTCCTCGGCGGCCCCTCCGGAGCGCAGGACATCACCGATGGCGACCCGCGCCTCCCAGCCCTCGAGGCCGCCGTCACCGCGGTCATGCAGCGCCTCGCGCGGGCGATCGTGCTCGACGGCGAGGGTCGCACCCGGCTCATGGAGCTGCGGGTGACCGGGGCCGCCGACACGGCGAGCGCCCGCCGCGTGGCCGAGAGCGTCGCATGCTCCTCGCTCGTCAAGACGGCGCTCGCCGGCGGGGACCCCAACTGGGGCCGCATCCTGGCCGCGGCGGCCAACGCGGGCGTCTCGCTGGAGGGCGCGGCGCCCTCCCTCGAGATCTGCGGGCACCGGGTCTTCGAGAATGGCGCCCCGACCGTCTACGACCGCCAGGCCGTGGACGCTGCGTTCTCTGCCGAGGAGGTGCAGGTGGTCCTGCACCTGGGGCTCGGCCACGGATCCGCGCGGCGCTGGACCACGGACCTCTCCACCGAGTACGTCCGGCTCAACGCCGAGTACACGACCTGAGCCCGCTCAGACCGAGCGCTCGATCGTCATCGGCACCGGGTCGCCCTCGGGGAGCGGCGCGAGCTGACGGGCCCCGTCCGGCCAGATCACCTCGACCCGTTCCACGGACCCCTCGGCGCCCAGACCGAACGTCAGGGGGAGCTCCGACTGGGAGAGGTAGCTGCGCGTCGCCGTGACCTCGCGCACCAGCGTCCGCCCGTTGACGTCCACCTCGACCCTCGCCCCGAGGGCGTCCCGGTTCATCCCGGGTTGGCGGAGGCGGATCCGCAGGACCCGGCGACCGAGCTCCTGATCATTCCGGAGCAGGACCGGCGGCTCGGCCACCTGGCAGAGCAGCACGTCGAGATCGCCGTCGCCGTCGATGTCGGCGTAGGCCGACCCCCGACCCACGAGGTCGCGGCCGAGGTCGCCGGTGTCGGCGGCGGGGACCTCCGTGAAGCACGAGCGCGCGTCCGGCCCCTGGTTCCAGAACAGCTGCGCGGGCTGCCGGTAGGTCTGGCTCGGCTGCACCTCATTGATGGTCTCGTCGAGGTGGCCGTTGACCTGGAGCAGGTCGAGCCGGCCGTCCAGGTCGTAGTCGAGGAAGAACAGCCCGAAGGAGAGGCGCAGGCGGCTCGGCGAGCCGATCCCCTCCCCCATGGCGTCGTCGTTGAAGCGCAGGCGCCCGCGCTGGCGGACGTAGAGGGAGGACATCTCGTTGGCGAAGTTACCGATGCAGACCCCGAGGGAGCCGTCCCCGCGGAAGTCGGCCGCGTCGATCCCCATGGCGCCCGTCGCGCCCCCGTTGCTGTCGAAGCCGAAGCCGGTGCGGTCCGCGACCTCCTTGAAGCGGCAGCCGCCCTCGTTGAGGAACAGGTGGTTCTGCACCGTGTCGTTGGCGACCAGGATGTCCATCTTCCCGTCCCCGTCCAGGTCACGGAACGCCACCCCCAGGGCCTTGCCCATGGGGGCGCCCGTGGCGGCGTTCGCCACCTGGATCCCCGCCTCGGCCGAGACATCGGTGAAGGTGCCGTCGCCGTCGTTGCGGTACAGGCTCGAGAAGGTGCCCTGATAGTTCAGCGGCGAGCCGTAGGCCGAGTCCTTCCCGTTGAGCGTGTAGCCGATGTCCGCGTCGATCTCGGGGGACCACCGCACGTAGTGACACACGAACAGATCCAGGTCCCCGTCCCCGTCCGCGTCGAAGAACCCGGCGCTGGTGGTCCACGCGTCCTCTCGGCCCCCGACCCCGGCCGCCTCGGTGACGTCGGTGAAGCCCTGCGGGTCGTTTCGGAACAACCGATTGCCGCCGACCCCGGTGAGGAAGACGTCCACGTCCCCGTCTCCGTCGTGGTCGCCAACCGCGACGCCCATGCCGTAGGGAGCGCCGCCCAGCCCCTCGGCCTCGGTCACGTCCTCGAAGCGCCCGGACCCGTCGTTGCGGTACAGGGCGTTCCGGGCGGCGCCGCCGCCGAACGAGCCGCTGTCCACCAGGAGCAGGTCCTGGTCCCCGTCCCCGTCGTAGTCGAAGAACGCGGCTCCGCCGCCCATGGTCTCCGGGAGCAGCTTGAGCTCGCCCCCCGCCGCCGCGCCATTTCGGTGCCTGAAGCCCAGGCCGGAGTCGGCCGTCACGTCGGTGAAGCGCACCGACGGGAGCGCCTCCATGGGGGCCTCGAGGTCCTCGATGGGCCCGACCTCCTTCTCCCGGACCTCCTCCTCGGCCTGCTCCTCGCCGCCGAGGAGCAGCACGCCGGCCACCGCCGCCGCGATCGCGGCGATCACCAGCGCGGAGGCCCGGAAGGCGCGTCCGATGACCGCGTCATCCTCGGGGACGAACTGGTCGTCGGGGTGCTCCTGCTGGCTCATCGCTCCTCCGCCTCGCCGTCCATGCCGGGCGCCCCGGCTCGGTGGAGGTCGTAGATCACCACCGCCTCGGACGCCACGTCCGCCGCGGGGTAGCGCTTGCGGGCCGCGGCGATCGCACGGTCGGCGGCGTTGTCATCGGGCTTGTAGAGGGCGTGGAGCTCGCCGTGGTGGCGGGAGCGCTCCTCGTCGCCGAGGTCCCCGTAGACCAGCTCGAGGTTGTAGTGCGCCGCCGCGTTCTCCGGGTCGATCTCGAGGGCCGCCTCGAGCCACCCGGCGGCCTCGCGGAGCATGCGCTCCCGGCCGTCCCGTCGCCGCTCGCCGCGCTCCTGACGGGCCCGCTGGTAGACCGTGTTGCCGAGCTCCACCAGCAGGCGATAGTCCTTCGAGAAGTCAAAGCCGCGCCCCTTCGCCTGGGCGAAGCCCCCCTCGACGATCTGCTCGAAGTTGGCGATGGCCGCGTCGAAGTTGCCGTTCTGCTTGTTCACGAGCCCCGTGAACCAGAGGACCGACCACTCGCGCGCCGGCGGATCGAAGGCCGCCGCGCGGCGCAGGGCGTCCGGGGCGTCCCGTGCCACCCGGCCCTCGCGCAGGTACACCCGCGCGAGGTTGATGGGTCCGTCGGGCCGGCCCAGCTCCTCCACCCGCTGGAACGCCACCTCGGCCTGACGGAGCTGCCCGGTCCCCCGCTTCCGCAGGAGGCCGATCCCGTAGTCGTTCCAGCGCTGCCACTCCGGGATCTCCGGCGCCTCGGCCTCGATCGCCTCGCCCCCCACGATCGGGAAGGTGATGGTGTCCGAGGCCAGCTCCAGGATGGGCAGGTCATTGGCGTACGCCGGGTCGTCCATCACGAAGCGCATGTACTCCGTGTCGAACTTCCGATAGCGGAGCCGGGCCTCGAAGGTCACGGAGCCGTGGGCGTCGGCGGGGACCTCGAGCCGATAGTGGATGACGTCCGCCGCCCCCGGCGGGATGCCGTGGTTGTAGAGCGGCGTGAAGATGTCCTCGGCGTTGCGACGGGCGACGCGGTAGCCGTCCCGGTCCAGCACGAAGGCGCCGAGGAAGTGCGACCACGGGTCGACGCTCCCGTCGCGGGGCTCCATGCCGCCGCTCCGCCCGATCAGCTCTCCGCCGTGCTCCGCCGCCACGTCGAGCCAGACCTGGTTCGAGTCGGCGGTGCCCTGGGTGAACTCGTGGCCCATCTTGACCGTCCGGACCACGACCTCGAGCAGGTACGTCTTGCCCGGCTCCAGCGCCGGCACCGCCGGGCGCAGGGGCGCCACGAGCTCGCCGTCGATGGCCCCCTCCTCGCGGATGCCGAAGATGTCGAGCCGCATCACGCCCTCGTTGAACTCCCGGTGCCGCGCGACCGCGGCGTCCGCCTGCTCCTGGGTCACGTGGCCGTAGTCCACCGCGATCTGGGAGACCGCCGTGTTCGCCGAGGGGAAGAGGTGGTCGAGGGTCTTGGTGAGCCCGCTCTCATCGCGGACCCGCGCGCCGAAGTCGTCCGAAACCATGGTCGGCATGTGGCACTCGTTGCAGCTCTCCTCCGCCACCCCGGGGTAGTAGAAGCTGCTGACCCCGTGCCCGGAGACCCCGGAGAGCAGGAACGAGTCGTAGTGGTTCTGGCCGCGGAGCCACTTGTAGCCGTTGAGCTCCTCGGGGAGGTGGACCTTGTGGCACGTCCCGCAGAACTCCGTCGTCCCGTGGAGCGGCTTGAGGAAGGTCTTCTTGTGGAACTCCGGCTTGGCCTTCACGAGCTGCTCGTTGACCCACCGGAGGAGCGGGTTGTCCGTGAAGGTGAAGGGGTAGTGGATCGGCGTGTCGATCGTGTAGTCCGCGTTCCCGCGCGGGCTGTTGATGGCGCTGATCGAGTGGCAGACCGTGCAGGTGATCCCGGCGTGGGCCGTGGGGTCGTTGCGGATGTCAAAGTTCGGGTCGCTGAACTTGCCGCTGAAGAAGGGGACCACGTCGTGGCACCCCGCGCAAAAGCGCGAGGCGTTCACGTTCCCGTCGCGCTGCATGGAGAACTCGCGCGTCTCGACCACCGATGCGAGGTACGGCTCGTTGTTGAACGACGAGAGGTGGTGGGCGCTCGCCATCCAGCTCTCGTGGACGTCCTCGTGGCAGCGGACGCAGTACTGGTCGTTCTGGAGGATGTGCTCGGGGATGAAGTCGCCCGAGACCGTCCGCGCGAGCGACGGGAAGAAGTACTTGGACCCCTCGGGGTTCCCCACCTCGTCCCACTGGCGGGGGTCCTGCACCTGGAGGATGAGCATGCCCCCGGCGAAGACGCCGGCGACGCCCGCCCACCGGGCCCCGACCTTCCATTTGATCTTCCGCCCAGCGAGGCGGTGCAGGACGAAGAGCCAGGCGCAGAAGAGCGGCAGGAGCACGTGGCTCCAGTAAGCGATCGCCCGCACGGTCGCGTCGTTGACGACGATGACGCCCTCGATCCGCGTGAGCACGATCCCCGTGACGAGGAGGAGGATGGCCGCGGCGAACAGGGCGTACCCCACGCGCACCGCCCTGCGGTTCCGCCGGCCCCTCGCCGCCCTCATGTGCGCGACGCCGAAGATGATGACGGGCGTCACGATGAGCGTCCCCAGCACGAGGTGCAGCAGGAACATGTAGAGGTAGGTGAGGTTCTCGAAGCTCTTGCCGCTCCACCAACCCGCCACGCTGACGCTCACCAGGTAGACCGAGTTGACCGCGAGCACCGCGAAGAGCCCGAGCACGACCGCCAGCACCTTGTTCAGGCGTGGACTCACCGCCGGCACGTACGGCCGGCGAATCCTGGGGGCGCTCTCAGGGGTGTGACTCAATCGACTGATGGGGTGTCGTGGGCGCAGGGCGTCCGCCGACGCAGGCGGTCAGGCGGGCCCGGTCGGCCAGGGTCTCATCGGGGTGCCAAGTGGATACGACCAGCCGGGAACTGGGTGAGAACTTTTGGGCCCAATCCGCGGCCGCGGCAGCCTGTCCCACGGTCCCGGGTCGCACGACCCGCGGGACGGGTCCGGGGCGCGCCAGGGCGCCCTGGACGAGGCTCAGAGGTAGACGTTCTCAACGTACTCCCCCACCATCCGGTGGGTGTTGAACTGGCCGGGGATCGTCACGAGCGAGCGGCGGGCCCGCTCCATCCAGCGGCGCGGCATCCCGGCCTTGTCCCGGTCGAAGAACTCGGGCACGAGCTCACGCTCGAGGAGCTCCACGAGCGCGTCCGCGTCGTAGGCGTCCTGCTTGCGGCGGCTCTTGAACTCGCTGCCGTCGCCGATGGCCCAGCCGTTCTCGCCGTCGAAGCCCTCGGGCCACCAGCCGTCGAGGATCGAGGCGTTCAGGCCGCCGTGCAGGGGCGGCTTCATGCCGCTGGTCCCGCTGGCCTCGTTGGGGCGGATGGGGTTGTTGAGCCAGACGTCGCAGCCGCTGGTGAGGATGCGCCCCACCTGCATGTCGTACTCCTCGAGCAGCGCGACCCTGCCCTTGAAGCCCGCCTTGCGAGCCTGGGTGTGGATGATCTGCGCGAGCTCCTGCCCCCCCTCGTCCCGGGGGTGTGCCTTGCCTGCGAACACGAGCTGCACCGGCCGGTCGGGGTCACCCAGGAGCGCGGCGAGGCGCTTGGCCTCCTTGAAGATCAGCGGCGCGCGCTTGTAGGTGGCGAAGCGTCGCGCGAAGCCGAGGGTCAGCGCGTCCTCGTCGAAGGCGCGGTACGCCTCGGCCACGGCCGCCGCCCCCTCGCCGCGCCGCGCCGCCTGACGCGCGAGGCGGGTCCGAACGAAGTGCACCAGTCGGCTGCGGAGCGTCTTGCGGAGCTCCCAGAGGGCCTCGAGGGGGATCTTGGACGCCCTCTTCCAGGGGTCGTCGTCCGGCCCCATGCCGTTCCACTTGACCTTGAGGTAGCGGCGATAGAGCTCGTCCGCCTCCGGCGCGAGCCAGGTCCGCGCGTGGATGCCGTTGGTCACGTGCCCGATGGGCACGTCCGCGACCTCTTCCACGTCAAAGACCCCCTTCCACATCTCCCGGCTCACGTGACCGTGCAGCTCCGCCACGCCGTTCACGTTTCGCGCCGTGTTGAGGCCAAGCACCGTCATGCAGACCGGCTCGAGACGATCCCCGGGGTTCTCGCGGCCCAGGTCAGCGAACGCCTCCGCGCTGAGGCCCAACTCCTTGAGGATCGGGCGCAGGTACTTGCCCACGTCCTTCGCGCCGTAGCGGTCATGCCCCGCGGGCACGGGCGTGTGGGTCGTGAAGACCGTGCTCTCGCGGACCGCCGCGAACGCCGCGTCATAGCTCTTGCCGCGGGCCATCATCGCGCGCATGCGCTCCACCGCGGCGAAGGCCGCGTGGCCCTCGTTGAGGTGGACGACCGTGGGCTTGAAGCGCATGGCCTCGAGGGCCCGGGCGCCCCCCACTCCCAGCAGGACCTGCTGGCGAAGGCGCAGGTCCGGCTCTCCCTTGTAGAGACCCTCGGTCAGCTGGCGGTGGGCCTTGGGCTCACCCTCGATGTCCGCGTCCAGCAGGTACAGGGAGACCCGCCCCACCTGCTGCTTCCAGATCTTGGCCCGGACCATCTTCCCACCGATGGGGCATTGGACCTCCTTGCCCGTGTCGACGATCGGCAGGTCGCCGAACTCCACCGTCGGGTAGAGCACGCGGGTCGACCCGTCGCCGCGCAGCTCCTGGATGTAGTAGCCGTGGCGGTAAAGGAGCCCGACGCCGACGAAGGGGATGCCGAGGTCGGAGGCGGACTTCACGTGGTCCCCCGCGAGGACGCCGAGGCCGCCCGAGTACTGCTGGAGGCTCTCGTGGATCGCGAACTCGCTGCAGAAGTACGCGACCTTGAGGCCGGGGTTGCGCGGGGCCATCTTCCGCTCGAACCAGGTCTTGGCGCCGTAGTAGTCCGCGCCGGCCTTCTCCGCCGCGTCGAGGAGCTTGACGAACTCTTCGTCGGCGGCGCAGGCGTCCAGGCGGGCCGCGGGGACGCGCCGCAGGGTCTCCAGGGGGGCGTGCTGGGTCGCCTCCCACTGCAGGGGATCCAGCGCGGCGAACACGGCCTGGGTGGTCGGGCACCACGACCAGCGGAGGTCGAGGGCGAGGGCGGAGAGGCGCTTGGCGAGGGCTTTTGTCTTCATCGATCCGCCAACCGGTCGGTGGCGTCAAGGAGTTCATGGAGTTGACGCGCGCGTGCCGCGGAGAGGTCGCGGCGCGAGACGCGCCAGGCCCAGTTACCGGAGGGCGTGCCGGGTGTGTTCATGCGGGAGGCGCGGCCGAGGCCGAGGACATCCTGGAGCTGGAAGAGCGCGGTGTGGGCGCCGGTGGCGCACGCGGTTCGGACCATGTCCATCCCGACCGTCGGACCGCCGCCGCCCGTGGCGGCTCGAAAGCGCCGCCTCGTCGCGGGGTCGGCGCTGCGCCACCACCCCACGCAGGTGTCGTTGTCGTGGGTCGCCGGGTAGACGACCGAGTCGGGGCCGATGGCATGGGGCGCGTGGAAGGACCCCGGGCCGAAGCCCCACTGGAGGATCCGCATCCCCGGTAGGCCGAAGCGGTCCCGCAGCTCGTGGACCTCAGGCGTCACCGAGCCCAGGTCCTCTGCGATCAGGGGGAGGCCGCCGAGCTCGTCCTCCACGGCCTCGAGCAGCTCCTCCCCGGGGGTCTCCACCCAGGCGCCGTCGCGGGCGTTGGCGGCCCCGGCGGGCACCTCCCAGGCGTTGCGAAAGCCGATGAAGTGGTCGATCCGGAGCGCCTCGAAGAGCTCCATCTGCCGGCGCATGCGAGCGCGCCACCAGCCGAAGCCCTCGGCCCGGTGGGCCGCCCAGTCGTAGTGGGGATGACCCCAGAGCTGACCGTCCTCGTTCATGGAGTCCGGGGGGCACCCGGTGAGCACGAGGGGGTCGCCGTCCGCGTCGAGCCGGAAGAGCTCGGGGCGGGCCCCCACGTCGACCGAGTCAAGCGCCACGAAGATGGGCGCGTCGCCCATGAGCAGCACCCCGCGATCCCTGGCATAGGTGCGCAGGGCGTCCCACTGGCGGCTCAGCTGGAACTGGAGGAACCGGGCGAGGTCGGCCTCCTCCGCGCTGGCCCCACCGGCCACGCAGAAGGGCTCGAGCCAGTCGGCCTCGCGGGCGCAGAAGCGCTCGAAGGCCGCGCGCTGGCGGCGGCGGGCCCGCCACGTCCCGAAGGCCCTTGCGAGCCGCGGGGTCTTGAACCGTCGGGCCTGCGCGTATCGCACCTTGCCCTCCCGTAGTTCCCGCGGCCCTGCGAGGTCCGCGCGGTCGAGGAGCCCCTCATCCGCGAGCCGCTCGAGGGAGAGGTAGAGCGGCTCGGAGGCGAACGCCGAGCTGGAGGCGTAGGGCGAGTTGCCCGGGCCGAGGGGGACGACGGGGAGCATCTGCCACCAGGTCACCCCCGCGCGCGCGAGCCAGTCCACGAAGCGGTACGCCTCGGGGCCGAGGTCGCCGATGCCGTGCCGCGAGGGCAGGGACGCCAGCGGCATGAGCACCCCCGCGGCGCGGGGAAACAGATCGGTGAAGGACCCGCTCATGGGAGATCAGCTACCCGGAGCTGTCCAGCGCCAGACGCGGCCGGCGATCGGGCCCACCGCCATCTTGGAGCCGTCGCGCTCCTCCCCATCCGGCGCCTCTCCGAAGACGGGCGACCACGATCCGCCCCTGGCCGGAGGCGTGAAGCTCGCGGCCCCGGATCCAGCGTTGAGCGCCACCAGGAGCACCTCGTCCCCAAGCGTCCGCAGGAAGACCCAGAGGTCTTGGTCGTCGTCAGCGAGGTGGGTCTTGAAGCCGCCGACCCGCAGCGCCTCGTGCTCCCGGCGCAGGGCGATCGCCCCGCGGTAGAACGCGTGGTGATCCTCCATGATGAAGTTCTGCTCGGGCCGGTCGTAGGGGCCGAGGTCGGCCCAGAGCATCGGCTTTCGATTGGTCGGGTCGTCGGCGCCCCACATGCCGACCTCATCCCCGTAGTAAATCATCGGCGCGCCGACGTAGGTCATCTGGGCGAGGGCCACCAGCCGCTGGCGCTGGAAGTGAACCTCGTCCGGCCGGCCGCTGTTGTAGTCGTCACGGCGCTGCACCTGGTTGCTCCGGTCGTAGGGCCGGTCGCGGTTGAGGAGCATGGACGCGATGCGGTCGGTGTCGTGGCTCCCGACCAGGTTCATCAGGGCGTAGGTGGCCTCGTCCGGGTAGGCGAGGCGCAGCTCCGCGAGGCGCGCGTCGAGCGCGGACACCGAGAGCTTGCGCTCGACGTTCCCCACCCACGCGACGACGGGGTCCGCGAAGCGGTAGTTCATCACCGCGTCGAAGTGCTTGCCCCCGAGCCACTCGTCGGCCCGGTGCCAGATCTCACCGGAGATGAAGGCGTCGGGGTTTAGGGACTTGACGAGGGTGCGCCACTCCTCCCAGAAGCCCGCGGGGAGCTCCATCGGGACGTCGAGGCGCCAGCCGTCGATCCCGTCCGAGGGGTCCCCGTCGCCGTCCGGGTCCATCCAGCGGCGGGTCACCGCGAAGAGGTGTTCCTTCACCGCGGCCGACGCCAGCCCGCCCCCCTCCTTGGCGAAGACCGGCAGGTCGCCAAAACCCGCCCAGCCCACGTACTCGAACGGCTCCCAGGAGCGGATCTGGAACCAGTCCGCGAAGCGTGAGGCCTCCCGGTGCTCCTGGACGTCCTGGAAGGCGGGGTGGGCGACGCCGACGTGATTGAAGACGGCGTCCAGCACGACCCGCAGGCCGCGGCTCTTGCACGTGGCAAGGAAGTCGAGGAAGAGACGGTCGGACGGGGTCCACGTCCAAGACTCGGGGTCGAGCAGGTCCTCGCCGGCCGTGGCCTCCTCGTAGTCCTCTCCTGCGCCGAGCCCCGTGTCCACGTGACGGAAGTCGGTGGCGTTGTACTTGTGGGGTCCCGCGGCCTGGAAGATCGGGTTGAGGTAGATCGCCGTGACGCCGAGCTCCACCAGGTGGTCCAGCTGCTCCTCGATGCCGGCCAGGTCCCCGCCGTACATGCGCTGGTACACGTAGTACTCCCAGAACGTCTGGCCGTCGGCGCCTTCCCACTCCGCCGGCTCCGTCCACTCGCTCGTCCAGGCTCGGACGGGCTCGGGGTCGTTCGAGACGTCGCCGTTGCGGAAGCGCTCGGGGAAGATCTGGTACCAGATCGCGTTCTTCGCCCAGTCGGGGGTCTCCAGCGTGGCGTAGGCCGCCGGGTCGTAGTCGTGGACCCTGGGGTCCGCGACGCAGAGCGACTCCGTCTCCAGCCCGAAGGTGTAGCGGGCCGGCTCCTCGGCTCGGTCCATGTCGACCTGCCAGAACTGGAACGGGTCAGGGGAGGGCACGCGCTCCATATGATAGATCGCCCCTCCATCCACGAGCAGCGACACCCCGGTCACGTCCCCCGCGAGGGTGCGGTAACGCGCGCGCCACTGGCCACCGGGGAGGCGATGGAGGTAGAGCGGCTCCTCGGGGTCGTGGGTCAGACCCTCGGTTCGGATGCCACCCACGGAGGGTCCGAGGTCCAGCCCGTCGGGCTGGCCGAGGGATCCGAGGCGGAGGATCGAGTTGCACGACTCGAACCCATCGTCCTCGGCCTCGGCGTTGGTCGGGTCGGGGACCCACTCCCGCCCGTCGAGGCAGAACTTGTAGCGGTAGGCCCCGCTGCGGAGGCTGACCTCCGCCCGCCAGCGCCCGTCGGCGGCGCGCTCCATCGGCGCCGCCTCGAGGTTCCACCCGTTGAAGTCCCCCGCGAGGGAGACCCGCTCCGCGTCGCGGTCGGAGGCCAGGGTGAAGACCACGCGCCAGCGGCCGGCCCCCGGCTCCTCGTCCACCTCGACGGACTCGGGCAGGCGTCCGGCCTGCCCCAGACCGATGTCGATCTGCTCGAGCCCCGGCCACGCCTCGACGTCCGCCGAGTCGGCCTCGCGGGTCGCGCCGGACTCACCCTCGAAGCGCAGCGTGAGCGCCGCGAGGAGGAGGACGCAGAGGATGAGGAAGGGCAGAAGCAAGGGAAGCAGGCAGTCGGGGAAGGGGGCCAGCGCTCGATGCCATCGAGCGCGGCCTGGGATGGTGCCGAGAGGGAGGGCGACCTCCTCGCTACATCGGCTGGAATGCCCCCTGAGCGGCACTCCGGGGGCCAAGAACTTCTGTTCTCCTCTCCGGCTCGGATCCACCGGACCGGTGCCCACGAAGACGGCGCCGTGGGGACCGAGAGCGAGAAGGGCCACGGGGCGAGGCCAGACCCCGACCGGATCAGGAGCTCCGCGCTCCGGGGGGTGTGGCAATCCAGCGCAGCCCTCGCCGCCGCGCTGGCCCTGCTGGCCTGGAACGCCCCCTCATGGACGGGCGACCCCCGGGCGGCGATCCTGCCCGGCGCGCCAGGCGCGGTGATGGGCCTGCTCTTTGTCCTGGGAGCGAGGCCTGCCCGTCGGCGGGCCGCCATGGTCCTCGCGACCACGACAGCGGGGTTTCTTGCCCTCGCCACCGTCGCGAGCGTGGGCTCGATCTCCCTCCTCGGGACGGAGAGAGGTCCAGCGGTGGCCTTCCAGCTCGCCTGCCTGGCGACCTCGGCCGCCTTCCTGGCCCGCTCCGCCCCGGCCTGGCGGCGGGTCAACGCCGACGGAGACCAGGCGGAGCAGCTGCTCCGCATGTACGACGAGCTCTGACGGGCGGGGTGGCCATATGTCCCAGATTGGGACATATGGCCACCCGAGGCGGTCCCAAGGACCCCCAGAGGGCCCCCAGCCCCGGTGGCGAGCCCCGGGCCAAACGCCGTCCGCGGCCCACCGTTTCCCGGAAATGGGCCTGAGGCTCCGGCGCTCGGACGTCCGAAATGGAGATAGGGCCAGAGGGCCCGGAGAGTTCCCCTTGGCCGATTTCATGTCCCGCTCGGTGGCCCGTCCCACGGTCCACGCCCCCGATGCCCCCCGTCACGTGATCGACGTGATGGAGACGTGGATCGAGCGGACCGCCGCGCGCGGCCAGCCCTTCGAGGACGGTGATGAGTTCCGCCTGGGCTTCATCTGGTTCCGCATCGCCGACGACCACAAGGGCCTCCGGGTGACCGCCCCCAGGGTCGGCGACCCCGCGCTGATCTACACGGACGACTGCTCGGAGGCGCTCCGGCTGGTCGCCATGCAGCGCAAGATGCTCGAGCGCTTCGGGCCCGAGGCTGGCCTCTGCAACTGCAGGCAGACGGTGCTGATCGTCCGAGACCTCGACGAGTGCCAGACGACGTTCATCGACCGCCTCGCGGGCGAGATGGGCGACCGCTCCGGCTGGTACATCGGCGCCCACGACTCCAAGCTCGACGTCGCCGCGCCCGAGAACCTGAAGCTGGTGAGCCTGTGGACCATCATGAGCAGGCGCCCCGAGATCGCGCCCTACCTGCTGCTCCCCACCGGGTGGCAGGTCTCCTTCGCCAGCGGCGCGGTGGTGATGCAGGACCGGCAGGTGGCCCCTCCCGTCAGCGGCGCTGAAGGGGTCGGCCAGCTCCCCAGGAGCGCTTGAGCTCGTCGGCCCACCTGCGGGTCGCGCCTACTCCTCGCTGAGCCTCCAGAGGACCCACGATGCCACGGACCTCAACGGCGCCCAACGCTCGCCGCGCTCCGCGAGCTCCCGCGGCTTCGGCCGGTCCTCCAGCCCCTCCAGGCGACGCAGCCCTTCCTGCAGCCCGAGATCCCCCGGGGCCAGGACGTCGAGTCGCCCGAGCCGGAACATCAGGAACATCTGCGCGGTCCACGGGCCGATGCCACGCACCTCCACCAGCCGCTCCACGACCTCGTCGTCGGGTAGGCGCGCGATCGAAGCAAGCGGTAGCGCGCCACGCTGCACGCGGTCGCCCAGGTCACGGAGCGCCGCGAGCTTGGCCGCCGAGAGGCCCGCGCCCCGGAGCACGCCATCCGGCAGGTCATCGATCTCCTCGGGCCTCGGGAAGCGCCTTCCGGGGGTGAGGTCCCTGACGCGGTCGTGGATCGTGCGCGCCGCGGCCCCGGCCAGCTGCTGGTAGATGATCGATCGCGCGAGCGCATGGAAGTGAGACCCCGCCTGACCAGGAGTCGGGAATCCGGGGAACGGCGCCAGCCGGCGTCGGGCCTTCCCGAGCAGGGGGTCCCGGCGATCCAGGCTCCTGAGGGCGGAGGCGGACGGGGAGCCCGTGGCAGGGGCGTCCTTGCGGCTGGGATGGGGCATCGTCCCATTCTGCCTCTGGCGTCTGCCCTGAATGGGGATTTTGCGACATCGAACCGCGCGCGACCTCAAGACCACCTCGCGGGAGTTTCGAGGAGACCCGATCGGTGCCCCTGCCAGGGCACACCCGGCCAGGAGCGGCCAGCGAGGAGACGGAGATGCGCGGGGACTCACCTAGAAACAGACGGTTCATCGGCTTCAGCGCCATCGCGCTGAGCAGCTGCCTCACCAGCGCCTGCGGGTCGCTCGGGGCAGGGGGCGGTGCCGTGCAGAGCGTGCAGCTCGCCGATCAGATCCAGCGCGTCAACATGGAGGCCGACCGGTCCAACGAGACCGTGCAGGCCATGCTCACGCGGCTTCAGCCGATCCTCACCACCCGCGGTGAAGGCGCCGCCGCCGCGGCCCGGGAGCAGCTCGACGCCGCCACCCAGGCGTGCCAGCAGCAAGCCCACCAGCTGGAGCAGCAGCTCCCCGGCCTCGACGAGGAAGGGGCAGCCTTCTTCGAACGTCGCAGGGCGGCCCTCCTCGACATCGAGGACCCCGTGCTCCGAGCAGCTGAAGCGGCCAGGCTCGAGGTCGACCTCGAGCAGTTCCTGGAGTACCAGGCGTCCGCCGTGGCCGCGCTCGACGCCTACGAGGAGTTGAACCTGGAGCTTCACGCGATTCTGGAGGCCCTCCCGGAGCACCCGGAGCCGAGCGAGCTCACCGAGGAGGCCCTGGACCTGCGCAACCAGGCCTGGTCCCTCCGGATGATCCTCGAGGACTGCAAGCGAGCGGCGATCGAACTCGAGGTGCGCTGAGCCCGCGACCACACCACTTCCCTCCACCTGCGCTCCCAGCGGCTGCTCCACGGCGCCCTGTCCAACCGACCCCTCGTTCACCCGCCGTCCACCGAACAGACGCGACTGCCACGCCCCCCCGGGACAGCATCTCGCGCCATCGCTCACCTCTTCTGCCCACGACCCTACTGCCCTTCACCTGCCATGTTTCGATCACTGATCACCTGGGTTGCCATCATCACGGTGTCACTCGCCGTCCCGCTCTTCCTTGGCCCCAACGCGAGCGCCACCTCCTCCAACCCGACCGTCCTGGTCTCCGACGACGACGACAGCGGTGGATCCGGCAAGTCCGGGAAGTCGGGCAAATCCGGCAAGTCCGGCAAGTCGGGTAAGTCCGGCAAGTCGGGTAAGTCCGGCAAGTCGGGTAAGTCCGGGAAGTCGGGTAAGTCCGGGAAGTCGGGCAAGTCCGGGAAGTCCGGGAAGTCCGGGAAGTCCGGGAAGTCCGGGAAGTCGGGTAAATCCGGCAAGTCGGGCAAGTCCGGGAAGTCAGGGAAGTCGGGCAAGTCCGACGACGACGACAGCGGCGGCTGCGGAGGTCACTGCGACCCGACCACGCCCTTCTGCTTCGCCGACGAGAATGACTGCCCCTGCGGGAACAACGACCCGAACGGCGGCTGCGTCAACGCCTCAGGGCAGGGGTCCTTCATCACAGGCGCGGGCAGCCCCAGCGTCGCCGCGGATGACCTGGTGCTGACGGCCTTCAGCCTGCCGCCGGGGACCTTCGGGCAGTTCCTGATGGCCCGGGGTACCACCCGTCTTCCGCTCTCCAACAGCGGTGGCCTGCTCTGCGTCGCCCCGCCGTACGGGGAGAAGATCTTCCGGATGATGCCGGGCCAGGTGAGCAACATGGGCACCTTCGAGGAGGGCCCGGGCATCGTCGCCTTCGCCAAGGCGAACAACGAGCTCCCCATCGGAGAGATCGATCCCGGCGAGACCTGGTACTTCCAGTTCTGGTTCCGCGACATGGGCGGCCCCTGCGCCGAACTCTCCGGCTCCTCGAACGCCGTCGGCGTGACCTTCACGCCCTGAGGGCGGGCCCCGTCTCCCGCCGGGCCGCCGCGCCCTGATCTCGCGGGCCGTCGACCTCCCTCCGGGGAGGCGGCGGCCCGCAGCCATTGGGGCGGGCCACCGACGGCGGGCCCGCGCCAGCCAGGTCAGTCCTCGGGAAGCGGGTTCGCCAGCTGGGTGATCCAGTCGTTGTGCGCCATGTAGCGCATGTCCGCCCGCGCGAGGTCGACCTCGGGATCGATCATCACCTGCGACGGTCGCCCGTTGAGCCGTACCCGTGAGCGGACGAAGACCTCGGCCCCCGGCCAGCCGTCCGCCTCGGCTTCACGGGCGAGGTCCTGGGCGTACTGCCGGATCATGTACGGGCGTGTGGCCATCTTTCGGACCTGCCAGTCCTCGAGGCGCGCGGACGGGTCGACGGTCCGCACCGCGCCGCCAGCGGGGTTCCGGATGATGTACATGAGCTGCCCATCCTTGCCCCGGAGCTTCATGTGCCACGAGAAGCGGTGACCCTCCTCCGTCCAGTGCACCACGCCTGGGATGAGGTAGTGCCGCAGGGGAATCAGCGTCTGTGACCCCATCCAGAGGACGACACAGAGCGTGATCAGTCGCGACCCGCGCGCGCGCGTCACCCCCTCGGGTGCGGGCCCACCGGGGTCCCGCTCGTCGTGCATGGCCGGGAACAGGCTCCATGCGATGACCATGCCTGCGAGCGCCCCGACGCTGGACGGGACGAAGGTCCAGTCCCCCCTGAAGGCCGCGGCCATCACGGCGCCCAGGGCGGCGCCAAGGAAGGCGGCGATGCTCCGGCCCGAGAGCTGACGGAGGTCGCCCACGAGCCGCCGAGGCCAGTCCGGCGGGAAGAAGATGGTCGTGACGGCCATCATCGTCCACGGGAAGATCCCGATGTTGAAGAGGCGTGTGTTGGTGAAGTGGAACGCGACGAGCACCACGAACATCACCACGCGCGTCCGACGCCACAAGAGGAGCGGCACCGCGAGCAGGTCGATCAGGAGGCCGGAGTAACTGAAGAAGTAGGCCGTGAAGGGGTGGTGGAACGTCTGGCCGATGATCGGGAAGTCATCCCGCGACGCGAGCCAGTAGCGCATCGGCGAGCCGTGCAACCAGTCGCTGTTGAGCTTCGCGATGCCGCCGAAGAAGTATGGGACGCCCACCTGGAACCGCAGGAGCCAGAGCGCCCAGGCCGGCGCAGTCCTGCTGCGGAGCGCCGGCTCGAAGCGGGCGTCCACCGAGAGGCTCCGGTTGGCTGGCACGATCGCCAGCAGGAAGGTGAGCAGGCAGACCAGGTAGAAGTGGTTCAGGTATCGCGCCTCCTCGAGGAGGAACACGTACGTGAAGGCGAGGCAGAGCAGGGCGGCGCTCAGCCGGTACATCAGCCCGATCATGACGCAGAACGCCATCGCCCCCAGGAAGATGAAGTGGTAGTACATCCCATCCCCGGGCCAGGGCTTGACCCAGTCGAAGAGGGGATAGGGGAAGTTGTACGAGGGCTCGATGAAGTAGCGCTCGACCCAGCCGTACCCGTAGTAGCGGGTCACCTCCCAGACCATGATCGCGCCGAACGCGATGCGGAAGAACACCAGGCTGCTGATGTCGACCCGCTGGTGCAGCGCGCGATGAAAGCGCTCGAGCCACCCGCCGCCGCCCGCCGCAGGGGGCGGATCGGTGGCCGGGCCGGATGGATCGGGGACTTCCTTGCTGGACATGGGGCGTGCCTCGCGGGCGAACGCAGATCGGGGCGCGCGTTCGAGACGCTGGCACCCCGAAGGCCCTGATCGAGGCGGGCTCGGTGATGCAGGCGTCCGCTGCCGTCATCGGCCCGAGAGGCGGAGAGCATTAGTCTTACGAGCGAAGCGTTGGATTCACGGCCCTCGATCCTCAGTCATGACCGAGAATTCGCGGTCATGACTGCCTTCCGCTTCGGAGCCCACGAGCGGCTGCCCTTCCCCCACGTCACGGGGTACTGGGTGAACCGACTCGGCTCGGCCTTCCGGACGGAGGTCGACCGTGAGCTTAGGGAGTTCGAGCTCACCCGCCGACAGGTCGGGATGCTGCACTTCATCGCCCGCGCCGAACGACCGACGGCCTCCGAGCTCACCCGGCAAATGGGGGTCGACAGCACGGCGGTGACGAGGATGATCGACCGGCTCCGCGACAAGGGCCTGGTGACCCGCGAGCCTGACCCCGAGGATGGCCGGCGCCACCTGATCGGGCTCACCCCCGCTGCCCGGGAGCTCCTGCCGCGCCTCTCGAAGACGGCTCGGAGGGTCGAGCGGCTGTTCGAGGCCGGGATCCCCGGTGACCGCCTCGCGGTCTTCCACGAGGTGCTGATGAACATGCTCGAGAACGTGGACGCGGATCACTTCGAGGTGGACATCGATGAATGAGCTCGGCCCCGCTCGCTTGACCCTCGCCGGGGTCGTCCTCGTCGTCGCCGCGGGCTGCCGCTCCACGCCGGAGCCGGCCGCCGACTCGGTGGAGATCGCCCTCCCCGCGACCCTGAGCGCCCCGACCGCCGAGGGCGCAGAGGTCGGCGCGGAGCCCTGGTGGAGGACCTTCGGCGACGAGAGCCTCGACCGGTCGGTGGACCGGGTCCTCGACGGGAACTACGAGCTCCGCCAGGCATGGTCCAGGCTACGCCAGAGCGAGGCCAGCGCCCGCGCGGCGGGGGCGCCCCGGATCCCCTCCCTCGACGCCACCGCATCGGCGCGGTATCAGGAGATCCAGCAGAGCGGCAACGGCGGCTTCAACATCCCCATCCGAACCGGAGAGACCTACTCCCTGGGTCTCTCGCTCGGCTACGAGGTCGACCTGTTCGGCCGCATCGACAGCACCCTGAAGGCCGCTCGGCTGGAGGAGGCCGCGACCGCCGCCGACGTCCGAGCCACGGGGCTGGCCCTCAGCGGGCGCGCCGTGGACGCGTGGCTCACCATCGTCGAGAGGAGCGCCCTCACGGACCTCGTGGGCGAGCAGGTCCTCGCCGGCGAGCAGCTCCTCGAGCTCACCGAGGCCCGCTTCGCCACCGCCGGCACGGGCTCGGCCCTCGACGTCCTCCAGCAGCGCCGCCAGCTGGAGGGCACGCGCGCTGAGCTGCCGCTGCTCGCCGGAGAGGTGGAGCGCGCGCGCTACCAGCTCGCGGTCCTCACCGGCGAGGCCCCCTCCGATCAGGCGGCCGACGCTCCCCGAGAGCTCCCCGCCCTCCCACCGCTCCCCGTCCTCGACGTCCCCTCGGCCCTGCTGACCCGTCGACCGGACGTGATCGCCGCGGGCCTGCGCGTCGAGAGCGCGGACGCCTCCGTCGCCGCGGCCATCGCCGCGCGCTACCCCCGCCTCGACCTCTCGGCCGCCTACAACTTCGACGCCAACGAGCTCGCCGACATCTTCGACCGGACGATCTCGTCCATCGCCGCCAACGTGGTCGGGCCCATCGTCGACGGCGGCGCCCGCCGCGCCGAGGTGGACCGGCAGCGCGCGGTCCTCGAGGGCGCCATCGACGGCCTCAACCAGTCCATCCTCGCGGCCCTCCAGGAGGTCGAGGACGCCCTCTCCCTGGAGCGCCGCGGCCTCGAACGGATCGCGGTCCTCGAGCTGCAGGAGACCCTCGCGGCCGAGGAGCTGATCCAGGCCCGCCTGCGCTACGCGGGCGGGGTGGAGAGCTACCTGGAGGTCCTGGCGGCGGTCCAGACCGAGCAGGCCCTTCAGCGTCTCCTGATCACCGAGCGCGCCGGCGTCCTCCGGGCCCGCGCCCAGCTCCTCCGCGCTCTCGGCGGCTCCTGGACGGAGGACCTCGAGGACCCAACGGCAAGCGCCACGCCCGCCGCATCGAACGACACCGCCCCCACCCCTGGCGCTCGCTGAGCCACGAATCTGCCCATGGTCTCCCCCATCAAGGTCGTTGGAACCCTGCTCCGCTGGACGGCGCCCGTCGTCGTCATCGCCGGCGGCGCCCTGATCGCCAAGGAGCTGATCGACCGGCGCGAGGCGCCGCCCAAGGTGGACCCGCCCCCCCGCGTCCTGCCCGTGGATGTGATCACGGTCGAGCGACGGGACAACCCCGCGAGCCTCCAGGTCTTCGGGACCGTCCGCCCCCTGCGCACCCTCGTCCTCCGTCCCACCGTGGGCGGCCCGATCCAGCAGATCCACCCCGAGCTCCTGGAGGGCGGCCGCATCAGCGAGGGGGAGACGATCCTGCGGGTGGATCGCCGCGACTACCTCCTCGCCCTGGACGTGGCCAACTCCAACCTCGTCGCCGCCGAGGCGGATCTGGACATCGAGCTCGGGAACGCCGCCGTCGCCGAGCGGGAGTGGAAGCTCCTCGAGGGTTCGATCGAGGTGACCGACGCGGGGCGCAAGCTCGCGCTGCGCGAGCCCTACCTGGCCCGCCGCCGCTCCGAGGTTCAGAGCGCCCGCACCCGGGTGGCCCAGGCCCAGCTCGACCTCGAGCGCACGGAGATCAAGGCGCCCTTCGACGCGCTGGTGTTGAGCGAGAGCGTCGAGGTCGGCGGTCAGGCCGTGGTGGGCGCCGAGCTCGCGCGGATGGTGGACCGCTCCCGCTTCTCCGTCGAGGTGAGCGTGCCCGCCGAGCGGCTCGACCTGCTCCAGCCCGCGGGGGCAGCCGCGCGGATCCTGCTCCCGGACGGGGAACGGGAGGGGACGCTCGAGCGAGTCCTGGGCGAGGTGGACCCCGAGGGGCGCATGACGCGCCTGCAGGTCACCATCGCGGACCCGCTCAGCGCCGAGGGCGCCTCCGCCCTCCTGGGCGCCTACGCCGAGGTCCTCCTGCCCTGCCGCCCGATCGGGGGCTCGATCTCCGTCCCCCGTGCGGCCCTGCGTGAGGGCGACACGGTCTGGGTCGCCGACGCCAACGACGAGTTCCAGATCCGCCAGGTCGACGTGGTCATGCGCCGCCCCGACGACGTGCTGGTCGTCGCCGGGCTCGAGGAAGGTGAGCGCGTGATCACCAGCGCCGTCGCGGTGCCGATCCCCGGGCTCAAGCTCGCCCCCAGGACCCGCGGCGCCGAGCAGGTGGGTGCCGGGTCCCTCGAGGAGGCCGGCCGATGAGCGACGGCAAGGAGCGCCCGCGCGGGGCCATCGCGTGGATGGCGAGCAACAGCATCGCCGCCAACCTCTCGATGCTCATCCTGGTCATCGGCGGCCTCATCTTCAGCACGCGGGTCACCCAGGAGACCTTCCCCGAGTTCAACCTCGACAGCATCACGGTCCGGGTCCCCTACCCCGGCGCGAGCCCCGAGGAGGTGGAGCAGGGCATCCTGCTCGCCGTCGAGGACCGGACCGCCGGCATCGTCGACGTGAAGAAGGTGTCGAGCCAGGCCCTGGAGGGCGTCGGGACGGTGACCCTGGAGCTGGTGACCGGCGCCGACCGCGGGCGCGTCCTGCAGGACGTGAAGAACGAGGTCGACCGGATCATCACGTTCCCCGCCGAGGCCGAGGAGCCGGTGGTCTCCATCGCGAACGCCGAGCGCACCGTGCTGAGCGTCATCGTGCACGGGGAGCTCTCTCCGGCCTCCCTGCGCCTGCTGGCCGAGCGCGTCCGCGACCGGCTCATCGCGCACCCCCAGATCACCCTCGCCGAGCTGGGAGCGGCGCGCGAGCATGAGATCGCCGTCGAGATCCCCCAGGAGCAGCTGCGGGCCTACGACCTTTCCCTGCCCGGCGTCGCCAACCGCATCCGCCAGGCGGCGCTGGAGCTGCCCGGCGGTGAGGTCAACACGGACGCGGGCGAGGTCCTCCTCAGGACCCAGGAGCGCCGCGAGCTCGCCAGCCAGTTCGCCGACCTCCCCCTGGTCACGACCGAGTCGGGCACCGTCCTGCGCCTGCGCGACGTCGCCGCGGTCCAGGACGGCTTCAGCGAGGCCGACATCGAGGCCACCTTCAACGGCGCCCCTGCCCTGGAGATCTTCGTGCGCCGGGTCGGCGGCGAGACGCCCATCGCCATCGCCTCGGCCACCCGGGAGGTCCTGGCCGAGCTCGCCGAGGAGCTGCCCGCAGGCGTCGGCCTCGAGGCCTGGAACGACCAGTCCGTCGCCTACAGCGAGCGGCTCGACCTGCTGGGCCGCAACGCCCTGCTCGGCCTCGGCCTCGTGCTGCTCCTGCTGGGCCTCTTCCTGCAGCCGCGCGTGGCCTTCTGGGTCACGGTGGGCATCCTCATCTCGGTGGTCGGCTCGTTCCTCGTGTTCCCCGCGACGAACGCCTCCATCAACATGGTGTCCCTCTTCGCGTTCATCGTGACCCTCGGCATCGTCGTGGACGACGCGATCATCGTGGGCGAGAACATCTTCGAGCGGCGGCAGGCCGGAGAGCCGCCGCTGCAGGCGGCCATCGAGGGCGCGAAGGAGATGGCGACGCCGGTGACCTTCGCCGTCCTGACGAACATCGCGGCCTTCATGCCGCTGTTCTTCGTCCCGGGGGCCAGCGGGAACATCTTCCGCCAGATCCCCGCGGTGGTCGTCTCGGTCTTCGCGATCTCCCTCGTGGAGTCCCTCTTCATCCTCCCCGCCCACCTGGCCCACGCGGGGGAGACCGGTCGCCTCATGCACCTCCTCGGGGCTCCCAACCGGGCGGTGGCGTGGCTCTTCGACCGCTTCAGCGAGCGCGTCTACGCGCCGTTCGTGAACTTCGCCCTGCACCAGCGCTACTTCATCCCCGCCGCGGGGGTCGCGATGCTGCTGATCACCGCCGGGGTCCTGGGCGGCGGCCTGATCCGGACGAGCTTCCTCCCCCGCGTGGACTCCGACCTGGCCCAGGCCACCGCGCGGCTCCCCGTGGGCGTCCCCATCGAGTCCACCCGCGAGGTCCAGCGGATCCTCGAGGCTGCGGCGCGGGAGACCGAGGAGGCCCTGGGCGGGGACGTGATCAGCGGCATCTTCACCAAGATCGGCGGCGTGGGCGGCTCGGCGAGCGAGCTCTCCATCCAGGCCGCGCTGCGCCCCCCCGAGGACCGGGCCGTGGGCGGGATCGAGTTCAACAAGCGCTGGCGGCAGGTCGCCGGGGACGTCGTCGGCGTGGACGCGCTCTCGTTCAGCGGGCGCTCGTTCGGGCCGTCGGGCAAGGCCCTGGACATCCAGCTGGCCGGCGAGGACCAAACGGCGCTGGAGGCTGCGGCCCGGGAGATCGCCACCACGATGCGCGGCTACTCCGGGGTGAGCGACGTGGACGACGGCACCGCGAGCGGCAAGCGCCAGCTGAGCTTCACCCTGACCGAGGCGGGTCGGAGCACGGGCCTCACCTCCAACGAGGTGGCCAGCCAGGTGCGCGCCGCCTTCTACGGCGCCGAGGCCCTCCGCCAGCAGCGCGGTCGCAACGAGGTCAAGGTGCTGGTCCGGCTCCCCAGGGAGGAGCGTGAGCGACTCAGCACCGTCGAGAACCTGATCCTGCGCACGCCGAGCGGCGGCGAGGTCCCCCTCTCCGTGGCGGCCGTCGTCGAGGAGGGCCGCAGCTACACGAGTATCGACAGGCGCAGCGGCCAGCGGATCGTCGCCGTGTCCGGCGACGTGGACACCGAGGTCACCGACGCGGAGTCGATCCTCACGGCCCTGCAGGCGAACGAGCTCCCGGAGATCCTCGCCCGTCACGGAGGCCTCGAGTACTCCCTCGAGGGCGAGCAGGAGAGCCAGCGCGAGTCCATCGCGGCCCTGGGCATCGGCCTGACCCTGGCGGTCTTCGCCATCTTCGCCATGCTCGCGATCCCGCTGAAGAGCTACAGCCTGCCGCTGGTGGTCCTCTCCGGCGCGCCCTTCGGCATCATCGGCGCGCTGCTCGGGCACTTCGCGCTCGGCTACGGCTTCTCGCTGATGTCCCTGTTCGGAATGATCGCGCTGACCGGCGTGGTGGTGAACGACAGCCTGATCCTCGTGGTGACCGCGAACCGCTACCGCGAGAAGGGCATGGCCGCCTTCGAGGCCGTCAGGGACGCCTCGGTCCGCCGCCTGCGACCGATCCTGCTCACCTCGCTCACGACCTCCATGGGCCTGCTGCCCATCATGCTGGAGACCTCGACCCAGGCGCGCTTCCTGGTGCCCATGGCCATCTCCCTGGGCTTCGGCGTCCTCTTCTCGACCCTGGTGATCCTGCTGCTGGTGCCGAGCCTCTACCTGATCCGTGAGGACGCCATCGCCATCCTGCGCGTGGCCCTGGGGCGCAAGGCCGCGGACTCAGCGAGCCCGGACCTGGAGGCCGCGAAGGGCCCCGCCTGACCCCTCAGCGGCGGCGCTTCTTCGCCTTGGCCGAGGACTCCCAGCCCGCGAAGGCGCCCCGCTCGGGGGCCTTGAGCGCCTGAAGGATCATGGCGGTGGAGTAGGACGCCGTGCGCGGGAACACCCGGTCGTTCCAGGACCCGTCGTCGTTGCGGGTGCTCCAGATCAAGCGGCGCAGCTCGGCCCGGTGGGCGTCTCGCTCGGCCTCGGGTAGCTCCTCGATGGCGAGCGCCACGTAGGTGTGCCCGAAGAAGAAGTAGTAGGGCGCGATGCCGTACTTGCCCACGTGGGTGCCCTGCTGGCTCTTGCGCACGAGCAGGTCGTCGTAGCCCTCGAAGAAGCCCACCACCGCCTTGCGCAGCTCGTCCGCGTCGCTGCGCCCGGCCTTGTAGAGGGCGAGCTCCGCGCAGGCCGAGCGGGCGGAAGAGCCCGGCATGAGGACCTCGCCCCGGGCCTTGCCCGAGTAGGCGTAGCTCACCGCCTCGGTGCGGCAGGCCTCCAGGGCGTCGAGGGCGCGCTCGACCATGTCCTCGTCCACGTCGTGGCCCGCCTCCTTCGCGTCGAACAGGATCAGCAGGGTGGAGCCCGTCATGAACGGGCTCACCGCGCGGTCGTTGGCGTAGTTCCAGCCCCCCATGGCGGTCTGGTTCGCCTCGAGGCGCTTGATGAGCTCCTTGATGGAGCCCTTGATCTTGCTGCTCTTCTTGAGCTTCGACGGCCCGACCTCCCGCAGGGTGAGGAAGAACTGCAGGGCGTACGCGTGGCCCCAGCCGCGCACGTCGTAGCCGCGCTTGGGCCCGATGGCCATGCCCTTGTCGCGCTTGATCATGTCGAGCACGAAGTCCGCCGAGCGCTCGACGGCCTCCTCGAGCGCCTCCGCGTCCTCGCCGCCCGCGCCCGCTCGCAGGAGCGTGTCGCAGACGATCGACGTGCCGCCGACCCGATAGCCCGACGGGATGATGCCGCCCCGGACGCGGTACACGCCCTCGTAGGGCCACTCGGCCGCGTCCTTGTCCCCGTAGAGCTCCGAGAGCCGCTCCCGCTCTCCCTCCTGCCAGGACTCCAGCTCATCGTCGGGGAGCGTGCCCACGGGCCGGTCGGCCTCGTAGCTCTCCTGGCGCTCGAGGAGCAGCGCGACCGCCGCTTCGATGGCCTCGCTCAGCTGCTCA
>JADHOC010000034.1 GCA_016779205.1 Planctomycetota bacterium
ACGAGTGCGACATCGCGGCCGGTACCTCGGACGACTGCAACGCTAACGGAGTCCCGGACGAGTGCGAGATCGCGGCGGGGACAGAGCAGGACTGCAACGCCAACGGGGTCCTCGACAGCTGCGAGCTGGCGGCCGGCACGGCCACCGACTGCAACGGCAACGGCGTCCTGGACGAGTGCGACCTGGCCGCCGGGACCTCGGACGACTGCAACGCCAACGGGATTCCGGACGAGTGTGAGGTCGCCAGCGGCGCCGAGGTGGACTGCAACGCCAATGGCGTCCTCGACAGCTGCGAGATCTCGTCAGGCGCCGCCACGGACTGCAACGGCAACCTCATCCCGGACGAGTGCGAGATCGCCAGCGGGGCCGAGTCCGACTGCAACGCCAACGGCGTCCTCGACAGCTGCGAGCTCGCCGCCGGCACGGCCAGTGACTGCAACGGGAACGGCGTCCTGGACGAGTGCGACCTCTTGACCGGCACCTCGGAGGACTGCAACGCGAACGGCATCCCCGACGAATGTGAGGTGGCCAGCGGCGCCGAGACGGACTGCAACGCCAACGGAGTCCTCGACAGCTGCGAGCTGGCGGCCGGCTCGGCGGAGGATTGCAACGGCAACGGCGTCCTGGATGAGTGTGACCTGGCCGCAGGGACTTCGCTGGACTGCAACGCCAATGGCGTCCCTGACGAGTGCGAGATCGCGAGCGGGACCGAGGTTGACTGCAACGCCAACGGCGTCCCGGACAGCTGCGAGATCGCAGCCGGTTCAGAACAGGACTGCAACGGCAATGGCATCCCCGACAGCTGCGAAATCGCGTCGGGCAGCGAGCAGGACTGCAACAGCAACGGCGTCCCGGACGCATGCGAGATCGCGGCTGGAGCCGCTGACGATTGCAACGCCAACGGGATCCCGGACGAGTGCGACCTCGCCGCAGGGACCGAGCAGGACTGCAACGGCAACGGGGTGCTCGACAGCTGCGAGATCGCCAGCGGCGTCAAGGCCGACTGCAACCTCAACGGGGTCCCCGACGAGTGCGACATCGCCTCCGGATTCGCCGTCGACTGCAACAACAACCTCGTCCCCGATGACTGCGAGATCAGCAGCGGGAGCGCCCAGGACTGCAACGGCAACGGCGTGCTCGACAGCTGCGAGATCGCCAGCGGCGCCGCGTCGGACTGCAACGGGAACGGCCTGATCGACGCCTGTGAGATCGCGGCCGGCTCCGAGGCGGACTGCGACGCCAACGGCGTCCCGGACTCCTGCGAGCTGGCTTCGGGGGCGGCCAACGACTGCAACGGCAACGGGATCCCGGACCGCTGCGACATCGCCGCCGGCCTCGAGTCCGACTGCAACATGAACCTCGTCCCCGACAGCTGCGAGCTCGCCGCGGGGATCGGCTTCGACTGCAACGGGAACGGCATCCTCGATCAGTGCGACCTCGCCAGCGGCTTCTCGCTGGACAGCAACGGCAACGGCATCCCCGACGAGTGCGACCTCTCTCTCTTCGCGGGGGCCGTGCTCATCACGGATCAGGTGGACGACCCCACCTCGATCCGAACGGTCGATGTGGACGCCGACGGCGACCTCGACCTCGTCACGGCCTCCCGAGGCGACAACAAGATCGCGTGGTACCGGAACCTCGGCTCCGGCGCCTTCGGATCGCAGCAGGTGATGAGCTCCAGCGCCGTCCAGCCGCTGGAGCTGGAGACGGTGGACGTGGACCAGGACGGCAACCTGGACGTCGTCTCCGCGTCCAGCGGCGACAACAAGGTCGCCTGGTACGAGAACCTCACCGGGTCCTTCGCGTCCGAGCAGGTGATCTCCAGCTCGGTCCCCGGCGCCGCGGCGCTGACATCGGGCGACCTGAACGGGAACACCAGGCAGGACATCGTCGTGGCCTCCCCGCCCACCAACACCATCTCCTGGTTCCCCAACCAGGGCGGCGGGTCCTTCGCCTCGTCGAGGCAGATCACCACGTCGGTGAACTCCCCCCGGTCCGTGGACACCGGAGACTTCGACGGGGACGGCGATGCGGACCTCGTGGTCGCGTCCTTCATCGACAACCGCGTCTCCTGGTTCGAGAACCTCCCGGGGAACTCCTGGGGAAGCCGGGTGACCCTCTCCACGAGCGCCGGGGGCGCGCAATACGCCCGCACGGCCGACCTCGATGGGGACAATGACCTGGACATCCTCGTGGCGCTGGGGAGCGATGACGAGGTGGTCTGGTTCCAGAACCTCGGGGCCGGGAACTTCGGCCCCCAGACCTCGATCGGGCTCAACGTCATGGGCGCGAACGCGGCCGAGGCGGCTGACCTCGACGGAGACGGGGACCTCGACGTCGTGGCGACCGCCCCGCTCCTCGACGAGGTGCTCTGGTTCGAGAACCTCGGCTCCGGGTCCTTCGGTGGCGCGCGGGTGATCGCCAACGACCTCGACGGGGCAGCGGCGGTCGAGCTCGCGGACCTCGACGGCGACGGAGACGTGGACGTGGCCGCGGCCGCGGGCACCGGAGACCGGGTGGTGTGGTACGAGAATCGCTCGGGTGAGGTCGACTGCAACGGGAACGGGCTGGAGGACGCCTTCGACATCGCCGCCGGAACCAGCGCCGATTGCGATCTCGACGGGGTCCCCGACGAGTGCCAGATCGCCGCAGGCGCCGCCGACTGCGATGGCAATGGCATCCTCGACGCGTGCGAGATCGCCGCGGACCCCGGCGCCGACACGAACGGCAACGGCGTGCTTGACCTCTGCGAGGAGGTCGGTGACCGGTACTGCTCGCCGGCAGTGCCGAACTCCACGGGCGCCCCCGCACGGGTCCACGCCCTCGGGAGCGACCTCGTCGCGGACAACAGCCTGATGGTCTCCGCCTCCTCCCTCCCGGCGAACTCCTTCGGGTTCTTCCTGACCTCCCGGGACCAGGGCTTCACGTTCCCGGTCCCCGCCTCCCAGGGAGCCCTCTGCCTCGGAGGCGCCATCGGACGCTTCGTCGGGCCCGGCGAGATCCAGTCCGCAGGGGCGGTCGGCTCCTTTGGGCTCTCCCTCGACCTGAACGCCCTGCCCAGCCCGACGGGATTCGTCGTGGCGGCTGCGGGGGAGACCTGGAGCTTCCAGGCCTGGTACCGAGACGCAAATCCGTCGGTCACGTCGAACCTGACCGACGGGGTCGCTGTGACCTTCCAGTGAGCCTCGGGCCCGGCCCGGGCGCCCCTGGTTCGAGGGCTGCTGCCCCCCCCGTCTCCGGGGACGCACCGGCCGAATAGCTCTGGTGGCCCCTCGCGCCCCAACCTCTCGACCCCACCAACGGACCCGGGGAGGGCCCGAGCGAGGGGTCTATGGCCACCTGAAGTTGATCGAGATCCGCGCGGTTCCCGCTTTCTTCCGGTGACCGCAGGGCGTCTCCTGCCGATGAAATCAGCCGAGGCCCCGGGGGCCCTTGGTCATCTCGACTCACCGGCAGCCCGCTACCCCGAACTCGTCACCCGTCCCGCACGACCATGACCTGCAGCGAAATCATGACCTCGAACCCGGTAACGGTTCGAGACACCCAGCCCGTCGCCGCCGCGACCGCCCTCCTCCGCGACAACCACTTCCGGAGCGTCCCCGTCGTCGATGACGCCGGGAAGATGGTGGGCCAGTTCGGCATCCAGGCGCTCCTGGCTCTGATCCTCCCGAAGGCCGCGGTGGCCGACGATCACCTCTCCAACCTCCGCTACCTGAACGATGACCTCGCTGACCTCCAGCGACGCCTCGTCGAGGAGCACGACCAACCGGTGGGCAAGTACGCCGAGGAGGTCGGCCCCGTGCTTCACCCGGACACGGCCATCTCGCAGGTGGTCTTCCACCTCACCGAGTCTCGTAACAACCTGCCGGTCGTCGATAAGGACTCCGGCAAGCTGATCGGCATGGTCAGCTACTGGGACATCATCGGTCGCATCCTGGGGGACAGCAAATGATCCTGTCGCTCGCAACGACCCTCCTCGGCGGCGGCGGCGAAGGCCACGGCGTCGAGCCCCTGTTCGGTTGGGATCCGCTCTGGATCTCGGGGGTGATCTTCGTGCTCACGTACGGGATCATCATGACCGAGAAGTACAACCGCGCCGTCGTCGCCCTCCTGGGCGCAGGCGCGATGATCCTCTTCGGCGTCTACCCGAACCAGACCGCCGCGATCCACGGCATCGACTGGAACACCATCGGGCTCCTGACCGGGATGATGGTCATCGTGGCCGTGACCCAGCGCACCGGGGTCTTCCAGTTCCTCGCTATCTGGTCCGCCAAGAAGGTGAACGCACGGCCATGGGGCATCCTGGTGATGCTCTCCATCGTGACGGCGGTCCTATCGGCGCTCCTGGACAACGTGACCACGGTGCTCCTCATCGCGCCGGTCACCCTGCTCATCACCGAGGAGCTCGAGATCGCGCCCTACCCGTTCCTGTTCGCGGAGATCCTCTTCTCGAACATCGGCGGCACGGCGACCCTGATCGGTGACCCGCCGAACATCCTGATCGGATCCCAGGTGGAGACGATCACGTTCAACAGCTTCCTGACGGAGGTGGCGCCCATCGTGCCGCTCATCTTCCTCATGACGCTGCTGCCCATCTACGTGATGTGGGGCCGCAAGCTGACCGCGAGCGACGAGGCCATGGCCCGGGTGATGAACTTCAAGGCAAAGGAGGCGATCACCAACGTCCCCCTCCTCAAGAAGTCCCTCTCCGTCCTGACCTTCGTCCTCCTGGGCTTCATGGTCGGGCACCCCCTCGGCTTCGAGCCCGCGACGGTGGCCATGGTCGGCGGCGCGCTGCTGCTGCTCCTGGACAACCTCTCCCGCACGCCCGAGGAGAAGTCCGAGAACGTCCACCACACCTTCGGTGAGGTGGAGTGGGTCACCATCTTCTTCTTCGTCGGCCTGTTCGTGATCGTCCACGGCCTCGAAAACGCCGGCGCGCTGGACATCCTCGCCGAGAAGGTCGTCGGGTTCACCGAGGGCGCCGCGGACAGCGCAGAGGTCACCACGCGGCTCTCCATCGCCGTGCTGTGGGTCTCCGCGGTGGCGTCCGCCATCGTGGACAACATCCCCTTCGTGGCGACCATGATCCCCACGCTGAAGACGGCCTTCATCCAGCTCTCCGAGCAGGGCTCCGTCCTGGACCTCGACCAGCAGCACGCCATCTGGTGGTCCCTGTCCCTGGGCGCCTGCCTCGGCGGCAACGGGTCGCTGATCGGCGCGAGCGCGAACCTCATCGTCGCCGGCTTCGCCGAGCGAGCGGGGTCGCCCATCCGCTTCCTGACGTTCCTGAAGCACGCGTTCCCGCTGATGCTGTTCTCCGTCGCGATCGCGACGGTCTACATCTATCTGCGATACCTCGTCTGATCGAACCACGCCCAGCGTGCACCGAAGGCGCCGGCGTTCCCACTCGGGGACGCCGGCGCCTCACGTGTCGCCGAAGGCCATGCTCCCCTGCGAACCGCTCCTGATAGGCTGGTCCCGAACACGCGGCGAAGAGGAGGCCGTGGAGATCGCCTCGGAGAACCCCTGAACCATGCAAATCGCCGCCGTCGAGGCCCGCTGGCTGCGGGCACCCATCCCCGAGGAGAAGCAGCACACGTCCGACTTCGGGCGGCTTCGGACCTTCGACGCGGTGCTCGTCACCGTGCGCACCAAGGACGGGGCCGAGGGCTTCGGTGAGGCCAAGGCCGCCGTGGGGAGCGCGGGAGACTGCGCCTCCCTGGTGACCATCGTGGAGCGTGAGCTCGGGCCGGCGCTGATCGGCCAGGACCCGCGCCACATCACCCGCGCCTGGGAGCGCATGTATTGCGGGAGCCGGGGCGACCTGGCCCTCTCCCGCGGGCGAAGCTTCCCCGACGTGGCCCGCCGCGGCCCCCGGGTCGCGGCCATCGGCGCCATCGACACGGCGCTCTGGGACCTCGCGGGCAAGGCCCACGGGGTGCCCGTGGTGGAGCTGCTCGGCGGCGCCTGCCACGACCGGCTGCCCGCCTACGCCTCGGGCGGCTGGGCCGACGCCGAGGGCATCGGCGCCGAGCTCCAGCGCTTCGTGGACCTCGGCTTCGGGGCCGTGAAGATGCGGGTAGGCGCCATGGACCGGCGCGTCGAGACCAGCGCCGCCCGGGTGCTCGCCGCGCGTGAGGCCCTTGGCCCCGAGATCGAGCTGATGATCGACGCCCACGGGACCTGCAGCCTCCCCGAGGCCAAGCGGCTCATGCGCCTGGTGGAGAGCGCCAACCTGCGCTGGTTCGAGGAGCCCACGCCCCTGGACGACCACGCCGCCGCCGCCGAGCTGCGCGCCACCACGGACGTGCCCATCGCCGTGGGCGAGAGCCTCTCCACCCGCTTCGACTTCGCCGACGTGCTGCGCCTGCGCGCCGCCGACGTGCTCCAGCCCGACGTCGCCCTGGTGGGCGGCATCACCGAGGCGAAGCGCGTGGCCACCCTGGCGGAGACCGCCCAGCTCGAGCTCGCGCCGCACCTCTGGGGCTCCGCCGTCTCGTACCTCGCGGGGCTCCACGTGGCCTTCGCGAGCCCCGCCGCCCGCATCCTCGAGGTCTCTCTCGGGGGCAACCCGCTCCTGCGTCAGCTGCCCGAGGTGGAGCCCGCCGTGACCGACGGCGGCGTTGACGCGCCCACCGAACCCGGCCTGGGCTTCCGCCCGCGCCGGGACCTCCTCGAGGAGTGGACCGTCCCCGTCTGAGGGGAGGCGCGCCGTGCCCAAGGTCCTCCTGCTCGAGTCCCTGCACCCCGCAGCCCGCGCCGCGCTGGATGCGGACGCCCACGTCGTGGCCCTCGAGGCGCCTGGTGACCCCGTGGACGACGCCGTCCTGGCCGAGGTGGAGGCCATCGTCACCCGCGGCAGAGGCCAGGTGACCGAGGCGCTGCTCGCACGCTGCCCCGACCTCAAGGTCGTGACCCGCGCGGGGGTCGGCCTGGACAACGTCGACCGGGACGCCGCCGCCGCCCGCGGGGTCGCCGTGGTGCACGTCCCCAACGCCCTGACCGAGACCGTCTCCGAGCACGCCCTCGCCCTGGCCCTCGCCGCCCGCAGGGAGGTCGTGTCCAGCGCCAGGTCCGCCCGCGACGGGCGCTGGGAGGACCGGAACCGGTTCGGCGGGGAGTCCCTGGCCGGCTCGCGGGTGACCGTGGTCGGGCTCGGCGCCATCGGCGAGCGGACCCGCTCCCTCATGGTCGCGCTGGGCGCCGAGGTGACCGCGTGGAACCGCTCCCCCCGCGGGGTGGACGGCTTCGAGGCGGACCTCGACCGCGCCCTCACAGGCGCCGAGGTGGTCAGCCTCCACGTGGCCCTCGACGACGACACCCGCGGGCTCATGAACACCGACCGGCTCGCCCTGCTCGCCCCCGGCGCCGTCGTGGTCAACACGGCAAGGCCCGGCGTGGTCGAGCGGAACGCCATGCTCTCGGCCCTCGAGGCGGAGCACGTGGCGGTCTACGCCGTGGACGGCTTCGACCCCGAGCCGCCCCCCGCCGATGACCCGCTGCTGCGGCACCCCGGCGTGATCGTCACGCCCCACGTGGCGGCCCTCACGGGCCGAACCTACGCGGCGCTGTGCGCCTCAGCGGTCACAGGAACCCTCGACGTCCTGGCCGGCCGCGACCCCGGCGGAGGCGCGCGCCTCGCGCCGCGCCGGTAGACGAAGGGCCCGGCTGGGAGCGCTCAGTCCTTGGCGCGGACGCAGATGAGGGCGTCGGCGCTGCGCAGGAGCAGGCTGCCCTCCGCCGCCGACGGCGTCCCCCAGAAGATCCCGTCCACCTCGTTGGTGGCCACGACCTCGAACTCCCGGGCCGCCTTCACGGCGACGGTGGTGCCGCCCTCCGAGAGGACGAACACGTGCTCCCCGTCGGTCCACGGGCAGGACACCACGTTCCGCAGGCCGGGGAGCCGCTCGTCGTAGAGCTCCTCTCCGGTGGCCGCGTCACGGCAGGTCAGGATGCCCTGGGAGTTGGCGACCCACACGAGGCCGTTGACCGTCACGGGCGACGAGAAGCCCGGGCCGGCGCGGCCGATGTTCCAGAGCACGGGGCTCTCCTCGCCCTCCGCGTCCACGTCCACCACGCCATCGACGGTGGCGTCGATGGCGATCAGGGGGCCGCGGCGCATCTGGGCGCTGTTGCCGAAGATCAGTCGGTCGCCGGAGGCCGCCGCCGAGGCGCTGAACGTGCCGCCGATGCCCTCGACGCGCCAGCGGAGCTCGCCGCTGGCGGGCGCGTAGCCGGTCACCGAGTCGGGGCCGCAGACCACCAGGTCCGTGGCGTCCCCGTGGGTCCACATGGTGGGGCTGGCCCAGGCGGTGCCCTTCGGCCGCTCCACGCGCCAGGCCTGCTTGCCGTCCTCCATGCTGAAGGCAACGACGAAGCTCGACTCGTTGTTGTCGTTCTGGATGAAGACGTTGCCCCCGCCGATGGCGAGCGCGCTGCCGGTGCCGAAGTCGGCGTTCATCTCGAACATGCCGAGCTCCTGCTCCCAGATCAGCTCGCCCTCGAGGTCCACGCAGGCCACGAGCCCGATGGCGCCGAAGTAGCACACCACCCGCTCCCCGTCGGTGGCGGGGGACTCGGTGGCGTAGGTGTTGCAGGGGTGGATGCCGTGCTCCGGGGCGCGGCTGGCGAGCTCCTTCTCGAAGATCAGCTCACCGCTCTCGAGGGAGTAGGCCCGGACCTGGAAGGACATGGGCTTCTCGGGGGCCTTCGCGCCCCCACCACGGCTCTCGGGCATGCGCACGCCGCCCATGAAGCCCAGGGGCCGGCCACCGCCCTCCTTGTCCGGCTGCACCGCCGTGGTGATGAAGACCCGGTCCTCGACGACCACGGGGGAGGACCAGCCACCGCCGGGCACCTCGACCTTCCAGGCGAGGTTCTCGTTGTCGTTCCAGCGCAGCGGGTGGGCCGCGACGACTCCGTTCCCGGAGGGGCCGCGGAAGGAGGGCCAGGTGGCGTCCTGCAGGGGCGCGAGCGCGGCGGGCGCCGTGACGAGGAGGGAGAGGATCATGGGGTCGGGGGGCCCTGGGGCCGCGGGATCACTTCCAGCTGAAGGCGTGCAGGGAGTTCTGGGCGCGCACGAAGATCATGGTGCCCTCCTCTCCCTCGACCGGCGCGGTGACCGCGAGGTGGCCCCAGCTCGGGCCCTCCACGAGGTCGACCTGGCCCGCCACGTCGTACTCGGCGGGGTTCGCGTTGATGAGGCGTAGCGACCCGGTGTTGGCCAGGGCCAGGATGCGCTTGCCCTGGGCCACCAGCGACCAGTACTCGTCGCCCGTCGGACCGGAGACCCAGCCATCCGTGCCCTCCTCCAGGCCCACGCAGGTGAAGCGGTTGCTGCGCAGGAAGAGGAAGGCGTGGCTCCCCACGACGACGGGGGAGGTCATGTACGCCTGGGCGCGGGCGGTCCACGCCTCGTTGACCTCGAGGCCCTCCTCGCCCTTGGCCACCGAGTAGAGGTGGGCGCGGCCGCCGTAGGCCGAGGTGAAGATCGCGTCGCCGTAGGGCTGGGGCGTGAGGATGTTCATGCCCCGGAAGGCCTTCACCGGCTGGGTCCACAGCTCGTTGCCCGTCTCCGGGTCCATGCCGCTGAGGTGGCTGCGGGACTGGACCACGAGCTGCTCGCGGCCGGCGAGGGTGGTCAGGATGGGCGAGCTGAAGGCGCTATCCATGCCGCCCGCGTTGCTGCCTCCGGTGGAGCGCCAGACCGTCTCGCCCGTCTGCTTGTCGAGGCGCGCGATGGACTCGCCGGCCTGGATGTAGAGGGCGTCGTCTACGATCAGCGGCGAGCACACGAGCCCGAAGGAGGGCAGCTTGGCGTCGAACTCCTTGACGAAGTCCACGCGCCAGCGGACCGACCCGTCGCTGGCGTTGAGGCAGACCACCACGTCGCGCATGCCGCCCACATAGAGGGCCTCGCCGTCGAAGGCGGGCGTGCTCCGGATCCAGGAGCCGTTCTTGGCCGCGAAGAAGGGCACCTTCATGGCGCCGTCCCAGCGCGTCTCCCAGACCTTCTCCCCCGTCTTGCGGTCGTAGGCCTGGGCGACCTCCTCCCGCTTGTCGACGGTGGACACGGTGAAGACGCGGTCCTCGGCCACCAGGGGCGTGGCGTAGCTATCGCCGAGGCCTTCGATGGCCCAGACGGCCGTGACATTCTCATCCGTGAGCGTCGCCGGCCACTCGGGCCCGCCGACCACGCCATTGCGAGCGGCGCCGCGCCACTGGTTCCAGACGGTGAACTCCGGCAGCTCGTCGCCCACGGGGGCGTCCGAGTCGGAGCTGGGGGTCCCCACGGGGGGGACGGCGGAGACCCCGGCGAGGGGGAGGAGCGCGAGGATGGGGAGGATCATCATGTCTTCGGGAGGGTTCGGGCCAGCCTGTGACAAGTCGCGCGGGGGATGCCCCTGGATGCAGGCTGGCAGCCCACCGTGGGAGGTCCCGTCGCAATCCGGATCGCCACGCGAACCGGGTCGCCCTTTCCGGCGACCTCCCGGCAGCCCCTGGGCGCACCCGTGACGCTTCGCGTACATTCAGCCTCCCCGCGGCGGCCCCATCGCCCCGTGGGCCTCCGGCCCCCTTCCCCCAGCGCCCATGACGCCCGAATCACGCCTCCTCCAGGACCGCCGCAGCTTCCTCGGCTCCACCCTCGGCGTCGCCGCAGGGGCCCTCTGGTTCGCCTCCTGCGGCTCCGAGGTCAGCGAGAGCGTGGTCATGCTGCCCGACGGCATGGACCCGAAGAACTTCATCGTCCACGGGCCCATGACCATCGAGTCCAAGCGGAGCGTGCTGCGGGACGAGATCACCCCCACGGACAAGGTCTTCGTCCGGGGCAACCTGGGCTTCCCGGACAAGAGCATCCTCGAGAACGCCGACGCCTGGGCCCTGGAGATCGACGGGGTCGCCAAGCCCGGCTCGATGACGATCAAGGACCTCAAGGCCCTGGGCTCGACGACAATCACCGCCGTCCTGCAGTGCTCGGGCAACGGGCGCTTCTTCTTCGAGCACGGCCCCTCGGGCTCCGCCTGGGGCGTGGGCGCCGCCGCCAACGTCCAGTGGACCGGGGTCCCGGTGAAGAAGGTCCTCGAGGCCATGGGCGGCGCCGCCGATGGCGCCCGCTTCCTCACGGGGACCGGCGGCGAGCCCATCCCCGCCGCGCTCAACGAGCGCGACCTCGTGGTCGAGCGCTCGATCCCCCTGGAGAAGGGGATGGAGGACGCGATCCTCGCCTGGGAGCTCAACGGGGAGCCGGTGAACATCTCCCACGGCGGCCCCCTGCGCCTCGTGGTGCCGGGCTACTACGGGGTCAACAACGTCAAGTACCTCAAGCGCCTCGCCGCCACCGCCGAGGAGTCCGACGCCAAGATCCAGGTGTCCAAGTACCGCGTGCGGCCCATCGGCGAGAAGGGCGCGGCGGACCAGCCGTCCATGTGGGCCATGAACGTGAAGTCCTGGGTCGACGACCCCCTGGGCGACAAGGCCCTCAAGGTCGGGATCGTCGACGTGACCGGCGTGGCGTTCTGCGGGGAGTCCCCGATCCAGTCGGTGGAGGTCAGCACCGACGGCGGGGCCACCTGGTCGCCGGCGGAGATGATCGGCACGGACATGGGCCCCTACGCCTGGCGGCGCTTCCGGTTCCGCTGGGACGCGGCGCCGGGCCAGCACGTGATCGCCTCCCGCGCCACCTCGGCGGACGGCAAGGTCCAGCCGAAGGAGCGAGTGGAGAACCACCGCGGGTACGCCCACAACGGCTGGAGCGACCCGAGCATCACGGTCAACGTCGGCTGAGCCCATGCGACCCGTCCCCGCCCTCGCCCTGGCCGCCCTCGCGGCGGCCAGCATCACCGTCTCGTGCAGTGACGGACCGAAGCCCTTCAGCCGCGCGGCCCAGCGAGGACGGGAGGTGTTCCTGGAGCACTCCGAGCCGAAGTGCGGCACCTGCCACACCCTGAAGGACGCGGGCACCACGGCCAACGTGGGCCCGAACCTCGACGTGATGCGCCCCTCCCGCGAGAAGATCCTGCGCTCCGTCCAGCAGGGGGTCGGCGTGATGCCTACCCAGAAAGAGGTGCTGAAGCCCGGCGAGATGGAGGACGTGGCGTCCTACGTCTTCGAGGCCGCGGGCCGCACCCCCTGAGGACCGCCACGGGGGGCTCCGCAAGCCTCCCGACGGGAATCGAGCGGGGTCCGCGCGCCCCGCTATCCTCGGGCCGTCCCCAAGACGGAGCCCCCGATGATCCTCGCCCCCCTGACCGCGCTTCTCCTCTCCGCCGCCGGAACGCCCCTCTACCAGGAGGAGCCCGGCGAGCTGGCCGACCTCGTCCTGGCGGGCGGGAGGGTGGTCACCGTCGACCCCGCCGGCACCGAGGGGCAGTCCATCGCCATGCGCGGGGACCGGGTCCTCGCCGTGGGAAGCGAGGCGGAGATCCGGCGGCTGATCGGCGAGGACACCCGGGTCATCGACCTCGATGGGCGCCTCGCGATCCCTGGCTTCATCGAGGGGCACGGCCACTTCCTCGGCGTGGGCGACTCGGCCATGCAGCTCGACCTGCGCCAGGCGAAGACCTGGGACGAGATCGTGGCGCTGGTGGCCAAGGCCGCCGCCACCCTCGAGCCCGGGACCCTCATCCGCGGTCGCGGCTGGCACCAGGAGAAGTGGACCACCGCCCCCCGCGGCGCCATCGACGGGCTGCCGCGGCACGAGGATCTCTCCGCCGCCTCCCCCGAGCACCCCGTGATCCTGACCCACGCCAGCGGCCACGCCACCTTCGCGAACGCCAAGGCCATGGAGCTCAGCGGCATCGACGCGGACACCGCGCCGCCGGAGGGCGGCGAGATCATCCGCGACCCAGGCGGCGCCCCCACCGGCGCCTTCCGCGAGACGGCGTCGAGCCTGCTCGGCCCCGCCTACCTCCGCTCCCGCGGCGCCGACCCGCGCCAGATGGCGACCTACGCCGTGGAGGAGTGCCTGCGCAAGGGGGTCACCTCCTTCCAGGACGCGGGCAGCTCCTTCGAGGACGCCGAGCTCCTGCGCCGCATGGCAGACCGGGGCGAGCTGGACGTGCGCGTGTGGATGATGCTCCGCGAGCCCGTGGCCGAGCTCACCGAGCGGCTCGCCGCGACGCGCGTCGTCGGGCACGCCAACCAGCACCTCACGGTGCGCGGCATCAAGCGCTCCATCGACGGCGCCCTGGGCTCCCACGGCGCGTGGCTCCTGGAGCCCTACGCCGACCTCGCCGCCAGCGCGGGCCTGAACACCGTGCCCATCGACGAGGTCGAGGCCTGCGCCCGGCTCGCCCTCGAGCACGACGTCCAGCTGTGCGTGCACGCCATCGGTGACCGCGCCAACCGCGAGACCCTCGACATCTTCGAGCGCTTCTTGCCGGAGGGTCCCGATGGAGAGGGCGGCAAGGCCGACCTGCGCTGGCGCGTGGAGCACGCCCAGCACATCCACCCCGACGACCTCCCGCGCTTCGCCCAGCTCGGCGTCATCGCGGCCATGCAGGGCGTCCACTGCACCTCGGACGCCCCCTGGGTCCTGCGGCGCCTCGGCCCCGAGCGCGCCGAGAGCGGCGCCTACATGTGGCGCGACCTCCTGGACTCGGGCGCCGTGGTCACCAACGGCACCGACGCCCCGGTGGAGGACCTCGACCCCATCGCGAGCTACCACTCCACGGTCACCCGCAGGCGCTCCGACGGCATGGTCTTCTTCCCCGACCAGCGCATGACCCGCATGGAGGCCCTGCGCTCCTACACCATCGCCTGCGCCTACTCCGCCTTCGAGGAGGACCTCAAGGGCTCCCTCGAGCCCGGCAAGCTCGCCGACGTCGTGGTCCTCTCCAGAGACATCCTCGCCTGCCCCGACGACGAGATCCTCGGCGCGCGCGTGGACCTCACCGTGGTCGGCGGCGAGGTCCTCTTCCAGCGGGACTGACCCCCTGCGGCCCTCGGGCCCGGATCCCAACGGGGGCTCCCCCAACCGGCGACTCAGCGGGAGTGGAGCGGCCCCTCCCGGGGCCGCCCATCGCAGGACCCTTCTGTCCCCGTTCACCCCACCGGCCCGCGGCCGCGCCAGGCCCCAGGCCTGGATCGCTCGTCCGCTCCCACCGAGATGGGCGATCGAGCCGGGCTGTGGAGGACCAGGCTCGGGGCTCCGCAGCGGAGCCCCGGGCCTGATGCTGGTCAGTCCACCCGCATCACGTCGGGCATCTTCCAGCTCCTGTCGAAGTACGGCTCGAGCGGGCCGTAGAGGCGGAGGTAGACGAAGAAGCCCTTCTCGGGATTCGACTCGATCCAGTTGTTCTCGTAGCCCTCGGGCGGGCTGCCGCCGACGATGACCTTCGTGCTCCCGTCAGGCTCGACCTTCAGCCCGCTCTGAACCGAGCTGATGTCGGACTTCCCCTGATCGTTCTGGATCAGGGTCCGGGTGTCGTTGTCATACACCGTGATGGACCAGAACTGGTTGGCCGGCGAGTCCTTCGGAACGACCACCTCGTACTGGTGTCGGCCGTCGAGCCACTCCCCCTCGGCATCCTGATACGCGCCGAGGTACTGCGAGCCAGCGCCCACGTTCTTCAGCACCATCGCCTTCGAAGTCGTGATCGCCTCGTAGGCGTAGGCCCCGATCTCCATCGTCTCGTAGTAGCCCGGCGCAACATGGTCGAGGTAGTTCATGTTGAGCACGTAGAGCCAGCGCCGGTCGGGCCAGTGCTTCTCCTTGACGGCGTCCCGGCTGAAGCTGTTCACCATCGCGGCCGCGTTGCCGATCTCAGCGGCCTCGATGAGGAGTCGGGTCTGCCGCTCATCGGGCTCGAAGGGCTGCCCCTTCACCATTCCGAGGCGCCGCATCTGGGTCAGGATGAAGCGGTTTCGGTCGACGACCGGCTCGTTCTGCAGGACCCGGTTCAGATCCTGCCAGTACTCCAGGCCCCGCGACTGATCCCCCATCCACGTGGGCGACGAGGTCGCGGCGATGAACTTCTGGCCACCGGGCTTCGAGCCAACGGGGTAGAGCTGGTGCGCGTTCAAGACCGCCTTGTACGCCTCGCCCTCGAGGCCGATGATCCGGCTGCCGATGAAGACGAGGTTGCTGCTGGACGACACGACGAAGTCAGCGTCGTGCTCCTCGGGAACCACGGACTCCGGCCCAACCACCAGGTAGCGACCGCCCTTCCCCTGGTCCGGTCCGACGACGCCGAGGTCCGTCTGCGGCGTCTGATAGATGTCGATGATCATCCCGCCGATCGGCCCCGCCGGGATGTCGAGGTAGTAGTTGCCCTCCGACAGGTCGAGGAAGGTGAGCACGTACGGGGTGGTCGTGTTGGCGGTCAGGATCGGGATCTTCTGATCGCGCTGCTCGTAGATCAGCCAATCCCCGTGGTCCGCCTCCTTCAGGAAGCCCGCGTGCCACCGCTCGAGTCCGACGATCGGCAACGCGTATTCATGGGCCGAGATCGCCTGCGCGCGCAGCTGCTCGTCGCGGACCGGGTCGACGAGCGCCGGCTCGAGGTAGCCGTTGTCCTCGTACTCGATGACGAGACGGCTCTGCGTTCCGGACGTGGCGCCGTTGAGCGACGCGCAAGAAGCGCCCAGGGCGGCTGCCAGCAAGGCCAGCGGGAGGGGAAGTGTGTGAATCGACTGCATGGATGTTCCTTCTCCTTGGGTGGGGAGCCGCGCGCTCTGCTCAACCGCTGACCACGACGCTGGCCCGGTCCACCTCCTGACTGAAGAGCGGGGAGTATGGGGGCTTGACACCGAGTCAGCAACTCAGCACACCCCCCACCCACTGCCCCCACCGACCAGCAAGGTCGAGCAGGCTCTCACCCGTCGAGACCGACCTCTGCGTCGCGTGCTCCGGAGGTGCGCGGTCGGTTCCCGTGTCGCCTGCGGCACCACGGTCACCCTGAAACGCGCCGACGGGGGGCTCCTCCAGCGCGCCGGAGCGAACGGATCCGTCGAGGCCCTAGGGCACCGGACGGATCAGGCCACGAGAGCGGCCTGGACGTCCTTGGCGATCATGCGCAGCCCCTCGAAGAGCCGCTCGAGCTCCGCCTCGTCCGTCTGCGCGTTGACGAGGGCCAGCCGCACCACGGCCTCCCCATCGACCATCGCGTAGCCGACCATGGCGAGGCCGCGCTCCGTCAACTCGGCGCAGAGGTCCTTGGCCCCGATACCGTCCACCCGGAAGCAGACCGTGAGGAACTCCGGGTCCCTCACCAGGTGCAGGTCAGGCGCGTCGTGGACGAGTTGGGCCGCATACAGGGCGAGCCGCCGGAGACGGGCCACGCGTTCCGACATGCCCTGGTTTCCGAGCGACTGCCACAGGGTCCAGAGCTTGAGCGCGTCATTTCGACGACCACACTGCAGGGAGCGCGTCCCAGGATTCAGCTCCTCGTCGTCCCCCTGGAAGAGGTAGCTCGCGTTCTCGTCGAGGCTGGCGGACAGCAGCCCCCGCTCGCGCACGAGGACCACCGAGCAGGAGAGCTGGGCGCCCATCACCTTGTGCGCATCCCAGGCCACGGAGTCCGCGCGCTGGCACCCGGCGAGGAGGTGCGCCTGACCAGGGTCGAGCACGGCGGACCCGCCGAAGGCGCCGTCCACGTGGAGCCAGAGGCCGCGCCGCTCGCAGACGTCGGCGAGCTCCTCGAGCGGGTCGAAGGCGCCGAGGACGGTGGTCCCCGCCGTGGCGTTGACCATCATCGGCTGGTCGCCCCTCGCGAGGTCCGCGCAGATGACCGCGTCCAGGGCCACGGGATCCATCCGACCCCGCTCGTCCACAGGGACGCGGACGAGGTTGTCGAGGCCGATCCCGATGAGCCCGACCGCCTTCGTGACCGAGTAGTGGCTGTGGCTGGAGGTGTAGACCCTCAGGCGCCGGCCCCCGACGCCCTCCTCGCGCGCCCGCGGTCGAGCGCGGTCACGGGCCAGGAGCAGGCCGGTGAGGTTGGACAGGGAGCCGCCCGGGGTGAAGACACCGTCCGCGTCGTCGAACCCGATCCGGCGGCCCATCTGCTTCAGCAGCTCGAGTTCCACCAGCACCTGCGCGCCACCCACCTTGTAGGTGTACATCGAGTTGTTGAGCGCGGCGGACACGACCTCTCCCAGTAGCGAGGCCGGCTCTCGGCCGCCATAGAGCTGATTGAAGAAGCTCTTCGACGCGGTGATCGGCGTGTGCCGCACGAGCGCCCTGAGGCGCTCACCGACCTCTTGCAGGTCGAGGCCTTGCTCGGGGAGCTCGAGCTTCAGCAGCTCTCGCAGCCCCTCAGGGTCCTCGCGGGGCAGGACCCCCTTCGAGGTCTCCTGCGACTCACGCTCCAGAAGGATCTGGGTGAAAAGGTGGGCGACGTCTTCGAGCGGGGCGCTTTCGAGTGCCATAACTCCAAGGGATCTGAACGGCGGGCGGGGAGGCGCCACAGGCGGAAGAGCCGCTTCTTGTCCTTGCAGCCTCAGTTTAGCCGGCCACGCCCTAATTTCCAGCGGGGCAGGATGTATCGGGCCGGATCCACCTCACTTCTCGGCGCGCCATCGTGGCGCCGTAAGCGGAACGTTGGCCCCCGTGAGCGGACCCGCGACGGTCGACACCGTCACAGACCTCCCCACCTCCAGCGCAGCCCGCTCGAACCGTCATGCCTCCTGAACTCGCCATGAAGTTGCTGGCGGTCGGCCTCTACGCCGCCGTCTTGATCCTGATTGGCTACCTCGCTTCGAAGCGAGTGAAGAACATCCGCGACTACTTTGCCTCCGGCAAGTCCCTCGGGTTCTTCAACGTCGCCTTCTCGGCGCGCGCCACGGGAGAGAGCGCCTGGTTGCTCCTGGGCCTGACGGGAATGGGCTTCGCCGTGGGCGTTCAGGCCTTCTGGGTGGTGCTCGGTGAGGTGCTCGGCGTCTGCGGGGCATGGATCCTCATGGCCCGCCGCTTCAAGCGACTGACGGACCGCTACGACTCCATCACCGTCCCCGACCACCTGGAGAGCCGCCTGCGAGACTCCGGCCACACGCTGAGACTGATCGCCGCGTTTGCGCTGGTGGTCTTCGTGCCGATCTACGCCGGCGCGCAGGTCTTCGCCACCGGCACCGCGTTCCACGCCTTCCTCGGCTGGAACCACTACGCCGGAGCCACGGTCGGCTTCGCGGTCGTCCTGCTCTACATCACCCAGGGCGGATTCACCGCGGTGGTCTGGTCCGATGTCTTCCAGGGCAGCCTCATGGTGATCGGCCTGGTCGGCCTCCCCCTGGTCGCCCTCTCCCACGCCGGAGGCCTGGCCGAGGTCACCTCGGCGTTGGAGGCCATCGACCCCCACCTCCTGGCATGGCATGGGCCCGGCGAGGGGGGGCCGAGCAGCGGCGGCTGGGATACGGCCAGCATCGTGACCGTCGTCGGCATGGCCGCGATCGGGATCGGCTTCCTCGGCTCGCCCCAGGTGTTCGTGCGCTACATCTCGATGAAGGACGAGAAGCAGATCCTGCCGGGCACGATCACCGCCGGTACCTGGACGGTCCTCGCGGACTCCGGGGCCGTCCTGGTCGGCCTGTTCGGGCGCGCCCTCTACGAGCCCGCGGCGCTGGGCGGGAACCCCGACAACATCCTGCCGGAGATGGCGCAGGGCCTGCTCCCCGCCTTCTTCGCGGGTCTCTTCATCGCGATGGCCCTGAGCGCCATCATGTCCACCATCGACTCGCTTCTCCTCGTGGCCTCGAGCGCCGCCGTGCGCGACTACTGGCAGAAGTCGAAGAACCCGGGCATGGACGACGAGCGTCTCATGAGCCTGACGCGCAAGGTGACCCTGGGGCTGTCGCTGGTCTCCTTCCTGATCGGCATCGGGATCATCATGGTGGACCGGGAGAACGGCGTCTTCTGGACCATCATCTTTGGCTGGTCAGGCATCGCCGCCACCTTCTGCCCGACCGTCATCCTCAGCCTCTGCTGGTCCCGCCTCACCGCGCTCGGCGCGAAGTGCGCAATGGTCGCAGGGTTCATCGGGGTGCCCGTCTTCAAGTGGCTCGTGCCCGCGCTGCTGGACCGCGCGGAGCTGCAGGAGTGGTCGGGGTACCTCGCGTCCCTGGACGTGCTCCTCCCGTCCTTCGCCCTCGGCTTCCTCGTCGCCGTCACCGTCAGCCTGTGTGACCGCTCCGGACAGGTTCGGGTCGCAGGCGCGCTCGAGGAGCTCCGCGGCTGACCCCAACGGCCCCCCCCGAAGGGACGCCCGGTCGAGCTTCGTGGCCCTCCTGTGGGCCGCCCATCGCCAGTCCCTGGCCTGAGCCCTAGCGGCCGGCCGCACCTGATGCGGCAGCCCCGGAGGTGGGGAACGCGCCCTGCCGGATGAACTCGACCGCCGCGTCGATGGCCGCGGGGTCCTTCATGATTGTCGTGTGGAGCCTGCGCACGACCAGCTCCCCCGCGGCGCCCGGGAGGCGGGTCTCGGCCACGGCCACCACGCCGTCGTCGTCCCCGGGGATCAGGGGGTTCCAGCCCTCGTCGTCCCCGCACCCACCGGCGATGGTGGCGAAAGGGACCCCTGGCCCGGCAAGGTCGCGGGTGAAGCCGCCCGCGATCTGCCGCATGGGCTCGCCGTAGATCCAGGGGAGCAGCGGGACCTTCCGACCGATCTCCGCCAGGCGCGCGCCTCGGTTGGGGGGCGCGATGAACACGGCGCGGTGCACCCGGTGGCGGCCCCTCCAGGCGTCCCCTTCGCGGGCGAGCAGCTGACGGGTCACGAGCGCTCCGAGGCTATGGGTCACGAAGGAGACCTCGCGATCCGTGCCGCTCAGCCGGTCCAGGAGCCCCGCGACCTGGGCCGCGTGCTCCTCGATGGACGCACGGGCGCTCGGGTAGGTGACGTCGATCACCTCGTAGCCCGCACCCCGGAAGGAGCCGGCGAGGTTCGACATGGAGCGGCGGGTCCGCCACAGCCCGTGGAGCACCACCACCACCGGGCGCTCCTGATCCTCCACCACCTTCGCTTGGTCACGCAGGGCCTCGAGGCAGGCGGCCTTGGATCCCCATGCACGACGAACGTTGTCCTCGTCCAGGAGGCGCGCGTGCCCGGTCCACACGTGGCGCTGGACGCGCCAGCCACCCTCATAGGCGAGGTCCGCCCAGAGCTGGCTCCCCCCCAGGGTGGGCAGCGCCAGGTTCGGCAGCGTGCGGTCGGATCCGGCGGCGAGGGCGTGCGTGCCGCCCGTCAGCGCAGCCAGCCCGAGGAGCGCCAGCAGCAGAGGGCGGAGGCCCGTTCGGGCCATGGCGCGGGCGGAGGCAGGTAGAAGGCCAAACGTGTACATGTCAGATCTGCGAGGGCGGAGCCATCGACATCGCCTGGCCCGGGTCAGAGGATCGGTCCCCCCTCATGGGTCCCAAGATCAACGCGATGGCGAGCAGCGGCGACGTGAACCCCATGAACAGCAGGGCGAGGGCCGCGAGCATCGGCGGCCCGAGGGCGTGACTGCCCATGAACGGGGAGCACAGGAGCACGGCGACCACCACGAGGGATGGGAGCATCCAGATCGTCCAGATCCGTCGCGCAGGCTTCCAGAACCCCGCGAAGAGGCACCCGATGGTCAGCCAGCCCAGAAGAGGGGGAACGAACCACGACAGGCACGCGGCCAGCACGAGGAGTGGGGTCAGGACTCGGTCGAAGGTGGACATGGGTGTCGAAGCGGGTGGACCGCCTGGTGGGAGACGCTCGGTGCAACCGTGGGCGCTTCACCCTTCTACGGGGTGAACGGGACCTCCTTGCACCCACACAGCATCGACCCGGGAGGGCCCGCGTGGGCCGAAGTCCGGCTGAGCGGGTCGCATCGCAGGGCGAATCAACGGGCCGCCCGAGCCGCTCAGTCCCGGACGAAGCGCACGCAGTAGTTCTCCTCGAAGCCCGAGATCTCGATCTCCTGGTCCATGCGGAAGCCAGCCGCCTCGATCTCGGACACGAAGACGTCCTTCCCGGCGCGGATGTGGCCCATGAGCCACTCCCGGGTCACGCCGGGCACGCGGTCGAAGTCGACGACGACGAAGCGACCGCCGGGCTTCAGGGCGCGGCGGATCGAGCGCAGCATGTCCTCGTGGTACTCGAAGTGGTGGTAGACATCGCACAGGAACGCTGCGTCCACGGACGCCTCGGGGAGCTCCGCGGAGCGCTCGTTCGAGAGCAGGACCTCCACCTGGCCGAGGCCCGCCGCCTCCGCGCGCTCGCGCACGTGGAAGATGAACTTCGGGGAGATGTCGACGGCCAGGACCCGGCCCTCGGGCCCCACCGCGGCCGCGAAGGGCTCCACGTAGAGGCCGGTCCCGGTCCCGATATCCGCCACCGTCTCGCCCGGCTGGAGCTCGAGCGTCGCGAGGATCTCCTCGCGGTTCGCGTAGACCTCGCGGCTCTCCAGCTCCCAGCGTTCCGCGAAGCGGTCCACGTCGGCGTCCTCGGCCAGGAAGCTGTCGTTGATCCCTTCGGGCACGGCGGTTCGGGTCTCTTGCTGGGGTGCGGCGCAGGCGGAGAGGGCGAGGGCGAGGAGGAGCGGGGGCAGGCGGAGGAGCTTCATGGTCCTTCGAGCATAGCGCCGGGCCCCAGGTGCCGAACTTGAGGTGCCAGGCTTCAGATGCCTGGCTTCAGGTGCCTGGCTTCAGGTGCCTGGCTGGAGCGAGCTCAGGGGGAAGCGGGCGCCGAGCAGCCGTTCGCCCTCGAGCCCCCTCCCCGTCAGGGTCACCTCGGGGTCCTGCGCGCTCCAGTCCACCTCGATGACCCCGAAGTTCGGCACCCGCATCACCGGGCCGACCCGGAACCGGTTGGGCTCCTCGATGGCCTTGGAGCCCCAGTTGAAGCCCGAGGAGGTGAAGTCCCAGAGGGGATAGGGCCCACCCTCCAGGCGCGAGAGCTCGATGAGGTGGCGATCCCCCGAGAGGAAGACCACGCCCGCGGCGCCGGTGTCCTCGATGAGGCCGAACAGCCGCGCCCGCTCGGCGGGCATGTTGCACCAGCCTTCCCAGCCGTGCTCGTCCGGGACCACCTGGACCGAGGACACGATGAGGCGCAGGTCCGCCGGGGTCCGGAGCTGGTCCTCGAGCCAGCTCCACTGCTCCGCCCCGAGCATGGTCTGATCCAGCCGGTCCCCGGGGAGATACGGCCCGCGTCCTCCACGGTCGCCGGGGTTGCGGGTCAGCGCGGTGCGGTGGGTCCGGGTGTCGAGCAGGATGACCTGCAGGCGCCGCCCCTCCGGCCCGTGGAGCGAGGAGTGGTAGACCCCCTCACGGGCGCGGCGCGGCGAGGCCTCGGGCACGCCGAAGAAGTCGAGGAACACCTCCTGGGCGACCCCCTTGAGCGCCCACTCCACCCCGGCGTCGTCCTTGCCGTAGTCGTGGTCGTCCCAGGTGGCGAGCACCGGGCAGGTCGCCTGGAGCGCCTGCCAGCCGGGCTTCGCGCCGAGCGCCGCGTAGGAGGCCGTGAACTCCTCCCGGCGGGTCGGCACCTCGAGCAGGTCCACGTAGACGTTGTCGCCGGCGAACAGGAACAGGTCCGGCTCCACGCCGACGATCGACGACCAGATGTCCTGGTCACGGTCCTCACGGGCGCAGGATCCGAAGGCCACCCGAGAGACGACCCGCGGCTCCACGAGGTCCGCCGCCGGCGACTCGTTGCGGAGGGGTGCCGGGTCCTCGACGGCGGCTGGCCCTGAGGCGCAGGCGACGAGGGGCAGGAGGGCGAGGGGAGTCAGTCGCATCGGTGGCCTGGTGGGGTCATGGGCGGGGAGTCGCCACGGGAGCCGCCCAGCTTAGACGGCGCCGCCGCGCGCGCGGGCGATCGCCTTGGGGGCCACCCCGTTCCGCGATGGTGGCTTACCATCGGCGCGCTCCGTCACGGGACCCCCGCCGGTCCGACCACTCCCAGGAAAGCCCCCCATGATCCTCCGCCACCTCGCTACCTGCGCCCTCACCGTCCTCGCCGCCTCCTGCGCCTCCTCCGGGGAAGAGCAGGTGGCCTCCGGACCCCAGTGGACCGAGCTCTTCAACGGCCAGGACCTCACCGGCTGGCAGGTGAAGATCCGCGGGTACGAGCTGGGCGACAACCACGGGGACACGTTCCGCGTGGAGGACGGCCTCCTCAAGGTCAGCTACGACCAGTACGAGAGCTTCGACGGCAAGTTCGGCCACATCTTCTACGAAGAGCCCTTCTCGTCCTACGACCTGCGGGTGACCTACCGCTTCGTCGGGGAGCAGTGCCCCGGCGGCCCCGGCTGGGCCTTCCGCAACAGCGGCGTCATGCTCCACGGCCAGTCCGCGGAGAGCGTGCCCAAGGACCAGGAGTTCCCCGTCTCCATCGAGGGCCAGTTCCTCGGCCAGGTCACCGGCGGCGGCGACCGGCCCACCGCCAACCTGTGCACCCCCGCCACCCACGTGGTCATGGACGACAAGCTGCACACCCAGCACTGCACCAACTCCACGAGCAAGACCTACATGGACGACGAGTGGGTCACCGTGGAGTTCCAGGTGCGCGGCAACGAGAGCATCACCCACCTCATCGACGGCGAGCCGGTGCTCGCCTACCAGAAGCCCCAGCTCGATCCGGGTGACGACAAGGCCCGCCTGCTCATGAACCTCGGCCAGTCGGCCATGCTCTCGCGGGGGACCATCTCCCTCCAGGCGGAGAGCCACCCCATCGAGTTCAAGAGCGTCGCGGTCAAGGTCTACGAGTA
>JADHOC010000023.1 GCA_016779205.1 Planctomycetota bacterium
CCCTCCGGAACGATCTGGGTCGAGGCTTCCTGACCGACGCCGCCAGGAGGGAGCTCCTCCGCGCGCTCCTGCAGCTCGCCAAGGAGCACCCCGCCGCCCTGCGACGGGCACAGCGGGACCCCGAGGCGGACCCCTTCAGCACCCCGCTGTTCGGGCAGTTCGCCGTCGTCCTGAAGAGCGCCGCGCCGGACACCGCGCAGGGCCGAAGGAGCGTCGCGCGCGCCCTCGGGGAGTCAGAGGGCTACGCCCGGCTCCTCGTGGACCTCGGCGTGGTCTTCGTGGACAACGCCAGGGCCAGCGAGGCCCAGCTCGAGGCCATGCACCAGGTCCTCTCTGCCATGCCCCCGGACGTCTGGGACGTGGAGGTCATCGGCGTCGCGGACTGGGTCGGCCCGGGCGCGAAGAACCCGGGGGTGAAGGGCCGTAGCGGCGTGAACATCTTCGCCATGGACCTCGGCGTGCGTGAGAACAGCTTCGGCCCCGACTCGCCCCGGCGCGGGGTCACCGACGTCTACTTGATCTGTCTCGCCCACGAGGTCGCCCACAACATGCTCGACACCGTCGGCCAGCGGCGGCGGCCCGACCTCTTCCGCCGGAAGTTCCAGGGCCTCCAGCGCGCCGCCGGCGACGCGATCGTCTTCCACGAGGAGCTGACCCGCGGCTTCGACAGGGACGCGACCCGCGCGCGCTTCCGCGAGCTCGGGCTGTGGGACGGGGCCGACGACTCCTGGGATGCCGCGTGGACGCGCTACTTCCACGAGGAGCGACGCTTCGACCGGTCCCACGTCCGGGGCAACGTCGAGTTCTTCCTGAAGGCCCCCCAGGAGGCGTTCGCCACCCTCGCCAACCAGTGGTTCACCGACAGCGAGCTCATGGTCGAGTTCGCCAAGGTCCGCTTTGACGCCGGCTTCCCCGCCTGCGCCGACCAGATGCTGCTGATCGCCGAGTACCTCAGCGACGGTGGCCCGACCGTCCCCTCCTACAGGCTCGCGCCCGGTGGAGAGTTCAGCGCCGGCACCCTGCGGGTCCGGCGTGACTCGAAGGGGCGCATCAAGGAGCTCCGCGGTGAGACCCTCCGCGCGAGCTTCAAGTACACCCCTGACGACCTCGTCGAGGCCTTCGAGCTGCGGGTGGACTGACCGCCTCCGGGCGAGCAGCGCCCCTGGGGAGGGCCGCCCGCCCAGGCGGGGCTCAGATGGCCGCGGGCTCCGCCGCTGGCACCTCTTCTTCCGCCAGCTCCTCGACGGAGGGGCAGGTGCAGATGAGGTTCTTGTCGCCGAAGCCGTTGTCGATGCGGCCCACGGAGGGCCAGAACTTGAAGTCGGCGACCCAGGCCGCGGGGAACGCCGCCTGCTCGCGGGAGTAGGCGCGGTTCCAGGTGGTCCCGGTGACCGCCGCAGCCGTGTGCGGCGCGCCCTTGAGCACGTTGTCCTCGCGGTCGGCCTCACCCGCCTCGATGGCGGCGATCTCGGCGCGGATCGAGATCATGGCGTCGCAGAAGCGGTCGAGCTCGGCCTTCGTCTCGCTCTCGGTGGGCTCGATCATCAGCGTGCCCGCCACCGGGAAGGACATGGTCGGGGCGTGGAACCCGTAGTCCATGAGGCGCTTGGCCACGTCCTCGGCCACGACGCCGGAGGTCTTCTCGAAGGGCCGCAGGTCGATGATGAACTCGTGGGCCGAGCGGCCGCTCTCGCCGCGGTAGAGCACGTCGTAGCTGCCCTCCAGGCGCTTCGCCATGTAGTTGGCGTTGAGGATGGCGATCTCCGTGGCGCGGCGCAGGCCCTGGGCCCCCATCATCGCGATGTACATGTAGGAGATCGGCAGGATGCTCGGGCTGCCCCAGGGGGCCGCCGCGACCGTGCCGAAGGAGCGCTCGCCCCCCATCTCCACCAGCGGGTGGCTCGGCAGGAACGGCGCCAGGTCTGCCACCACTCCGATCGGCCCCATGCCGGGGCCGCCTCCCCCGTGGGGGATGCAGAAGGTCTTGTGCAGGTTGAGGTGGCACACGTCCGCGCCGAAGTCCGCGGGGCGGCACAGGCCGACCTGGGCGTTCATGTTGGCGCCGTCCATGTACACGCGCCCGCCGTTGTCGTGGACGATCTGGCAGATCTCCTTGATGGCCGACTCGAAGACCCCGTGGGTCGACGGGTAGGTGACCATGATCGCGGCGAGCTCGTCCTTGTGCTTCTCGGCCTTCGCCCGCAGGTCCTCGACGTCGATGTTGCCGTCGTCGTCGCAGCGGATCGCGACGACCTTCATGCCGGCCATCACCGCGGACGCGGGGTTCGTGCCGTGGGCCGAGGTCGGGATCAGGCAGACCGTCCGGCCCTCGTCGCCGTTGGCGCGGTGGTACGCGCGGATCGAGAGCATCCCCGCGTACTCGCCCTGGGAGCCCGCGTTGGGCTGGAGGGAGATGGCGTCGAAGCCCGTGATCTCCTCGAGGGCATGGGAGAGGCGCTGGAGCATCTCCGCGTAGCCCTGGGCCTGGTCCACCGGGACGAAGGGGTGGATGTCCCCGAACTCCGACCAGGTCACCGGGAGCATCTCGCTCGTGGCGTTGAGCTTCATGGTGCAGGAGCCCAGCGCGATCATCGACGTGGTCAGCGAGAGGTCGCGGGCCGACAGCCGGTGGATGTAACGGAGCAGCTCGTGCTCGGCGTGGTAGGCGTTGAAGACCTCGTGGGTCAGGAACTCGCTGGTGCGCCCGTGGGGCGCCGCGAAGCCGAGCTCCGCCTTCTCGCTGTGCTCGACCACGGACTGGTCACCGGCCCCGAAGACGGCGAGGAGGCTGGCGACCTCCTCCGAGGTGACGCGCTCGTCCAGGGTGATCCCGACGCTGGTGGCGTCGATGGGTCGGAGGTTGAACCCGTGGCTCCGCGCGGACTCGTGGATCCGCTCGGCGTCGTCCACGTGGACCCGCAGGGTGTCGAAGTAGGGGCCGTCTCCGACCTTGACGCCCGCGGCGCGGAGGCCCGACGCGAGGGTCTCGGTCATCCCGTGGACCCGGTTCGCGATATCGCGCAGGCCGTCGGGGCCGTGGTAGACGGCGTACATCCCGGCCATGACCGCCAGCAGCACCTGCGCGGTGCAGATGTTGCTCGTGGCCTTGTCCCGGCGGATGTGCTGCTCACGCGTCTGCAGCGCCATGCGGAGGGCACGGCCACCGGCGGAGTCCCGGCTCACGCCGATCAGGCGTCCGGGCAGGCTGCGCTTGTGCTTCTCCGACGTGGAGAGGAACGCGGCGTGGGGCCCGCCGTAGCCGAAGGGGACGCCGAAGCGCTGGCTGTTGCCGACCACGATGTCGGCGCCGAACTCGCCGGGGGCGCGGAGCACCGTGAGGGCGAGCAGGTCCGCGGCCACGATCGTGAGGGCGCCCGCCGCGTGGACCCGCTCGAAGAAGGCCGAGTAGTCCTCGATGGTGCCGTAGGTGGTCGGGTACTGGACCACCGCGCCGAAGACGTCGTCGAGGTCAGCCGTGCGGGCCTCCCCCACGACGACCTCCACGCCGAGGGCCTCGGCGCGGGTACGGATGACGGCGATGGTCTGCGGGTGGCAGTCCTCGCTGACGAAGAAGCGCTTCTTCTTCTGGCGGCATGCGTTGTAGGCCATCCCCATGGCCTCCGCCGCAGCCGTCGCCTCGTCCAGGAGCGAGGCCCCCGCGAGGGGCAGGCCCGTGAGGTCCGAGATCAGCGTCTGGAAGTTGAGCAGCGCCTCGAGGCGGCCCTGGCTGATCTCCGCCTGGTACGGCGTGTACTGCGTGTACCACGAGGGGTTCTCGAGGATGTTCCGCTGGATGATGGGCGGCGTGATGGTGCCCGCGTAGCCGCAGCCGATGAGGGAGCGCATGGCCACGTTCTTGCCCGCGATCTGGCGCAGCTCCTCGAGGGCCTGCTGCTCGCCCTTCCCGTCCTCGAAGCCGGGACCGAGGTCGAGGTCACGGCCGAGGCGAATGCCCGCCGGCACCGTCTGGGAGACGAGCTCCTCGAGAGAATCGGCGCCGCAGGCGACGAGCATCTCTCCGACCTGCTGGTCGTCGGGGCCGATGTGGCGGCGGACGAAGGTGTCCGTCGGATTCAGGAACGAGGGGCGGGAGTCGGTCAACGAATCGAGCCGGCTGGGGAAGTCGGCTGGAGGGGTGGCCTTGGGGAGAGCAGCCAGAGCTGCCGCGGAGGATGGGCCCGCGTGGCGCAGGCGACGCAGGTCCATAGTCTACCGACCGCCCCGGTCCGACGAGCGATCGCGCCGATTCCGTGGCGGGGCCGTCTCAGACCGCCCCCCACCCGGCCCCGGGATCTCACCGCGGGCCATTGCCGCAGGCCCGGGAGCGAACGCCGAGAGGCTCGGCCGGAGACCGGGCGGGGATCGGGGGGTCCCGGTAGGTCGATCCGTCGCGGGCGACTACCTTGGGCCCCATGGATGGCAAGGCACTTCTTGGGCTCGAGGTCATGGAGGACCGGACCGACGGGGCGCGCTGCGACGAGGGGTTCCTGACCCTGCGGCGGCTCGTGCTCCGCAACGTCTACGGTGACGGCAGCTCATCGGCGCCCTACCCCTGCGACGTGCTCGAGCGACCGGGAAGCGACGCCGTGGTGGCCGTGCTCTACGAGCGCCACGAGGGCGGCATCCGCGTCCTTCTCCGGGAGGCGCCCCGGGGTCCGGTGTACCTGCGCAAGCACAAGGCGTTCGTGCACCCCGACCCCCGCGAGTACATCTCCATCCTGGAGGTGGTCGCGGGCCTCGTGGAGGACGGCGACGCCCCCGGGGCCGACGGCCTCCGGGCCCGCGCGGTGATCGAGGCGCGCGAGGAGGCCGGGGTCGAGGTCGCCCCGTCCGCGTGCGTCATGCTGGGCGGCGAGACCTTCGCGAGCCCGGGCACCACCGATGAGAAGCTCTACTTCTGCGCCGTCGAGACTCCGCTCGCCGAACGGGGAGAGGCCGTCGGTGACGGGACGGTGATGGAGGAGTGGTCGCGGGTGCACCTGGTGAGCCTCGGGGAGGCCATCGCCATGTGCCGGGACGGCCGGATCCCCGACATGAAGACGGAGGTGGCCCTGCTTCGCCTCGCAGACCACCTGGGCTACGTCCCGGCCCTGGACGCCTTCGTGGAGGACCTCCCCGCCCGATGAGCGGCGCCTCCTCCCACGGCGCCGCCCTGCGCGCGGGGATCGTCGGCGCCCGCCGGGTCCGCCAGGGCCTCGGCCCGTTCGTGGCCCGGGACCTCGCCGCCGCGGGGGTCGAGGTGGCCCTGGTGCTCGGCACCACGGAGGAGACCGCCCGCGCCGCCGCCGAGCAGGTGGGCGAACAGGTCGCTCGGGCCAGCGGCGCCCCGCCGCCCCGCTGGACCACGGACCCCGACGAATTCGACGCCGCGGACCTGCAGCTGGCCTGTGTCCTCAGCCCCGCCGGCACCCACCTCCCCCACGTGGAGCGCGCGCTCGCCGCCGGCCGCCACGTGCTCTGCGAGAAGCCCTTCCTCTGGGGCCACGAGCCGCGCTGGGGCGAGACGGCCTCGGAGCTCGAAGCGCGCTTCCGCGCCGCCGGCCGAGTGCTCGCCGTCAACGCACAGTGGCCCTGGACCCTCGACGCCCACGGAGCCGTCACCGGCCGGCGGGAGGACCCGGTCCGCACCCTGGTCATGGGGCTGACCCCGGCGTCGAAGGGGCTGCAGATGATCGGGGACGCGCTCCCCCACCCGCTCAGCCTCGCCCAGGCCCTGCGCCCCGATCTCGAGCGAACGGCCGCGGTGGAGATCCACGAGCCGGATCAGAACCGGATGGAGGTCATCCTGCTCCTGGAGGGCGCCCGCGGCGCCATGAAGGTCCGCGTCCTCCTCGACGGAACGGAGGCGCCCGGACCGAGGGCCGCCTGGTACTCGGTGGACGGGCGGCGGGCTGATCGGCTCATCGACCCGGCGGACTACTCGCTCTCCCTCCAGTCCGGGGACACGCTGGTGCCCCTGCCGGACCCGCTGACGGCGCGGGTCGCGTCCTTCGTGGAGCAGGTCCGCAGCGGCGCCCCCTGCCCCTGGACCCGCCCAGGCGACCTCGGTCGACGTGCCACCATGCTCGAGGCCGCGACCGCCGCCCACCGATCCGCCCACTGAGCCGCCCACTGAGCCGCCCACCGAGCCGCCCGGCCCCACTCCGTTCCATCCGGCTCTGATCCACCCCGGGCGACAATCGCGGGGCCACCGCTCCTGGACCGCCGCCGCCCCCTATGATCGTCCCCCGATCGCGCCCATGAAGCACGCCATCCACGACTTCTCCGCCAAGCTGCGGCAGCCCTCGGTGGCCCCGACGCTCCAGGCCTACGTGGAGTGGCGCCGCGCCGTCGAGGCCGCGCGTGCGGACGATGCGCCCGAGCCGGCCATGCCCCCCATCGCGCCGGTGTCCATCAACCTGGACCTGACCGTGGCGTGCAATTACCGCTGCACCCACTGCATCGACTGGGACGTGCTCAATACGAAGCACCGCCTGGCCGAGGACGAGCTGCGCGCGTCCATCGAGCTCATGCGCGAGCGCGGGCTCAAGTCGGTGATCCTGATCGGCGGCGGCGAGCCGACCCTCTACCCCGGCTTCGTGGGGTTCGTGGACTTCCTGAAGGACCTCGGCCTCCAGGTGGCGATCGTCACCAACGGGAGCCGCGGCGACCGGCTCATGGAGGTGGTGGGCTTCCTTGACGAGCGCGACTGGATCCGGATGTCCCTGGACTCCGGCTCCAACGAGCTCTTCGCCGCCATGCACAAGCCGACCTCCAGCAAGGTCACCCTGGACGCCATCTGCGAGTGGGTCCCGCGCATCAAGGCCGCCAACCCCGCGCCGCGCCTGGGCTTCAGCTACATCATCGTCTGGCAGGGCGCGACCCGCGACGAGAACCCGCTCCACGAGAACATCCACGAGATCGTCCTCGCCGCGGAGCGCGCCGCCGACGCGGGGTTCGACTACATCTCGTTCAAGCCGATCCTCGAGCGCCAGGAGGACGGCGCGGAGGTCATGGACCCCACGAAGGCCGCCGAGGCCGAGCAGGAGGTCGCGGTCCGCATCCGGGGTGAGGTGGAGAAGGCCAAGGAGTTCGCGAGCGAGTCCTTCGACGTCTACGAGAGCGTCAACCTCAGGATGCTCGAGGACGGCTCCTGGCGGCAGTCCACCAGGCAGCCCGCCACCTGCCACATGCAGGCCCTGCGGCAGGTCCTGACCCCCATGGGGGTCTACAACTGCCCCGCCCACCGCGGCGTGGACAAGGCCCGCGTCGGGGACAAGCCGGCCTACGCCAGCGAGGCCAACGCCGCCGCCACGGGCGAGGCGGTCGCGGGGCTGCTCGACGGCTTCGACGCGAGCCACGAGTGCCGCCACGTCACCTGCCTGTACCACGACGTGAACTGGTGGATCGAGGGCATGGTGAAGGACGGCAGAGACCCCGTTGAGGTCGGCGCGGAGAACGCCGACTACTTCCTCTAGGAGCTCCCCGAGCCCGGGATCCCGGCCTTGGGGCTCGACGCCGCTGGCCACCCGGACGGACAATCCCGTCCGATGCCCGCTGCGCCGCCGACCCCGTCCCGGATCTACGTCCGCCTCCCCAACTGGGTCGGGGACGTGGTCATGTGCACGCCCGCGCTGAGGGCGCTGAGGGCTGGCTACCCCGGGGCCGAGATCATCGTCGAGGGCCGGGCGTTCCAGCGAGACATCGTCACCGCGCTGGACACCGTCGACGGGTTCATCCCCGATCCCGGCCGGCGCCCGGCCGACCTGGTCCGCCACGGTCGCCGCCTGGCCCGGGGCCGCTTCGACTGGGCCGTCCTTCTGGGGGAGTCGGAGCGCGCCGCCCTCCCGGCCTTCCTCGCGCGCATCCCCGTCCGTGCAGGGTACGGGCGCGGCCTCCTGCGGCGCGCCATGCTCACCCACCGCCTGCCGCGGCCGATGGGCTCGGGCGGGGTGCCCCTCGCGTTCTCCATGGTCGAGCGGTACCTGCGCGTCACCCGCGCCCTCGGCCTCGAGGACGACGGGTCCCACATGGACCTCGAGGTCCCCGCGACGGCACGAAGCGCGGTGGAGTCTCGCCTCACCGCGGAGGGGGTGAGCCCCGACGCCCCCCTGGTCACCGTCGTGGTCGGCGCGGCCTTCGGCTCCTCGAAGATGTGGCCCCCTGAACACTTCGCCGCCTCCTGCGACGCGCTCTTCGAGCGCCACGGGTGGCGCGCGGTCATCGCGCCGGGGCCCGGGGAGGAGGCGCTCGCCGAGGAGGTCGTCCGACTCGCCCGGCACCCGGTGCTCTCGGTCGCCCACCCAGTGTTCGATCTGTGCGAGCTGGCCGCGCTGCTGGAGCGGTCCCAGCTGGTAGTCTCCAACGACACCGGGCCGCGGAGCATGGCCGTGGCCCTCGGACTCCCCGTCGTCGTGGCGGTCGGCCCCATCGCCGACGCCCACACGCGACACCACCTCAAGCGGCAGCGCGTCCTCATGGCGGACGTGCACTGCCGGCCCTGCAACCACCAGGTCTGTCCCACCGACCATCGCTGCATGACGCGCATCACGCCCGAACAGCTCGTGTCCGCCGCCGAAGAACTTCTGGAGGCCGTGGGCCCCGGTCAGGTGCGCCCGTGAGCCACCCCGAAGCCCCCCTCGACGCGGCCCCGGAAGGCGGCGTCTTCTTCGAGCCCAAGGACCTCCCCCTGCGCCGTGACGTGGGCTGGTTGGGCCAGCTCCTGGGTCGGCTGCTGCAGGAACTGGGGGACGAGGAGCTGTTCCCCGCCGTCGAGGGCGCGCGGCTGCTCGCCCGCCGCCGGCGGCGCGGCAGCGAGGAGGCCGAGGCGCAGCTCATCAAGCTGCTCGACGGCCTCGACGACGGCATGAGCCACGAGGTGGTCCGGGCGTTCTCCGCCTACTTCGGCCTCGTCAACATGGCCGAGCGGGTCCACCGGATCCGCAGGCGGGTGGATCGGCTCCGCAACGGGGAGCCCCAGCCCGGGGGCGTCCGCGCCGTCCTGAAGGCCCTGGCGGCAGCGGGCGTGGAAGCGGAGGAGGTCGAGGAGGCCCTGGACGGCCTCCTGGTGGAGCCCGTGTTCACGGCCCACCCCACCGAGGCCGTACGCCGGACGATCCTCCGCAAGGAGCAGCGCATCGCCAGGGTCCTGGTGGAGCGCTTCCACCAGGGCACGATGACCCCCGAGGAGATCGCCACCGCGAGGCAACAGGTGGAGCTCGACATCGCCACGGCGTGGCAGACCGACGAGCAGCTGCAGGACAAGCCGACCGTGGGCGAGGAGCTCGAGCACGTGCTCTTCTACCTGACGGACGTGATCTACCGGGTGGTCCCCGCGCTCCACGCGGAGATCCAGCGCGGCTTCGAGGAGGCCTACGGCCGACCGCTCGTCCTGGAGCGCCCCCTCGTTCGCTTCGGGAGCTGGGTCGGCGGGGACATGGACGGCAACCCCAACGTCGGCGCGGAGACGATCCGCGCCACCCTCGCCCGGCAGCTCGAGGTCGTGGTGGAGCGATACCGCGCCGAGGTCACAGAGCTCTTCGGCCACCTCTCCCAGTCCTCCAGCCGGGTCGGCGCGAGCGACGCGCTCCTCGCCCTCGTGGGCGACTACCGGGAGCGATTCCCCGGCGCCTTCGAGAAGGTGCCCGACCGGTACGCCGACATGCCCTACCGGCTCGCCCTGCAGGGGATCCACGCGCGCCTGGGCGCCACCCGCAGCGGCGACGCGGAGGCCTACCGAGGGCCCAGCGAGTTCGAGGCGGACCTGCGGCTCATCGCCGCCAGCCTCGATGAACACCGCGGAGCGAAGGCGGGCATGGAGCTCGTCGAGCGGCTGCTGATGCGGGTCGCGACCTTCGGCTTCCACCTGGCGACCCTGGACTGCCGGCAGGACGCCGAGGTCCACCGGCGGGTCGTCGGAGAGCTGCTCCAGGTCGAGGGGTTCGAGGCCCTCTCGAGGGAGGAGCGGACCGCGCGGCTCGCCGAGGCGATCGCGGCGGAGGTGTCCGAGAGCGAGTGTTTCGTCGCCGTCGAGCCCCTCTCCGAGGAGGCTGTCGCGACGCTGGCGGTCTTCGAGACCCTCGCCGAGGCGCGCCACCGGCACGGGCCCGAGTCCGTGGGGACCTTCGTCGTCAGCATGGCCGAGGGCCCCGACGACGCCCTCGCGGTCCTCTGGCTGGCCCGGTTGGCCGACCTCGTGGACAAAGACGGCGCAGTCCCCCTGGACGTGGCCCCGCTCTTCGAGACCGTGGACGACCTCGAGCGCGGCCCGGCGGTGCTCGACGTGCTCGCCGCCGAGCCCGTCTATGCCGGACACCTGGAGAGTCGCGGGCGCCGCCAGATGGTGATGCTCGGATACTCCGACAGCAACAAGGACGGCGGGATCACCGCCTCGCGGTGGGCCCTCCAGAAGGGTCAGACCGCCATGGTCGAGTCCGCGCGAGCCGCGGGCCTGGAGCTGACCTTCTTCCACGGCCGCGGCGGCTCCGCCAGCCGGGGCGGCTCCAAGCCGCGGGCGGCCTTCATGGCGGCACCAGCGGGGGCGATCGCCGGCCGCGGGCGAACGACCGAGCAGGGCGAGGTCATCCATGACAAGTTCGGCCTGCGCGGGACGGCGCTACGCACCCTGGAGCTGGTGCTCGGCGCGGTCCTCGAGCGCACGGCCACGGGCGACGCTCCGCCCGTGCCTGACGAGAGCTGGGTGGCGGCGATCGAGGATGCGGCGGTCTCGAGCCGCGCCCGATACCGCAAGCTCGTGCACGAAGACCCCGGCTTCCCCGAGCTCTTCCGCGGCATGACGCCCATCGACGTGATCGAGCGGCTGCGGATCGGCTCGCGCCCGGGCAAGCGCCGGCAGATGCGCGGCGTCCAGGACCTGCGCGCGATCCCCTGGGTCTTCGCCTGGACCCAGGCCCGCGTCATTCTCCCCGGCTGGTTCGGGGTCGGCTCCGGCCTCGAGCAGGCCGTCGCCTCCCACGGGGTCGAGACGCTCCGGGCGATGGCCAAGGGCTGGCCCTTCTTCGACACCTTCCTGGCGGACATCGAGATGGTCCTCGCCAAGGCCGACCTGGGGATCGCCGCCCGCTACGCCGAGCTCGCCGGCGAGCCCGGCCAGCGGCTCTTCCCCGAGATCGAGGAGGAGTTCAACCGAACGCGCGCTGTCATCCTCGACCTGCGCGAAGCGTCGACGCTGCTGGAGCGGGACCCGATCCTCAAGCGCTCGATCCAGCTGAGGAACCCCTACGTCGACCCCATGAGCTTCCTCCAGGTGGACCGCCTGAGGCGGTGGAGAGAGAGTGGCCGGCAGGACCGTGGACTCGAGATGATCCTGATTGAGACGGTCCGGGGCATCGCCCGAGGCCTCCGAAACACGGGCTGAGGCGGCTAGAACCGCCTGGGAGGCAGAAGTAACGCTGTGTCAGGTTTCGATTTCACATCCGTGCAACTGAACTGAGTCCTTACGATCGGTTCAAGCGGAGATCTCGCCCTGCAGATCCGAAAACCCCGCCTGCCAACTGAGCCTGCCTTCCGGCGACGCTCCCCCATCGGAGACCTGCATGAAGACCCAGCGAATCCTCCTCGCCGACGACCACCAGATGTTCCTTGAAGGGCTCGAGCGACTGCTCGAGAAAGACTTCGAGATCGTCGGCTCAGCCCAATCCGGGCCTCAGCTCGTCGCCATGGCCGATGAGTGCAGCCCTGACCTGATCATCACCGATTGGGCCATGCCGGATCTCTGCGGGCTGGAAGCCGTCAAGGCGATCCGGGACAAGGGGCTGTCCCCCAAGTGCATCATCCTGACGATGCACGAGGACCCGGCCTACGCGTCGCAGGCGATCGAGAGCGGCGTCGATGGGTATGTCCTCAAGCGCGCCGCCACCTCCGAGCTGGTCTCGGCCATCGAAGAGGCCCTGGCAGGCGGCTGCTGGATCTCCCCGGCGCTCGCCGCGAAGATCATCCGCAACCAGAACCATGACGAGGACGGCTCGGGCGCCACTCCGGTGGCCTCGCTGACCGAACGCCAGAAGCGCATCCTGAGCTCCCTGGTGGACGGCAAGATCGCCAAGGAGATCGCGAGCGACCTCGGCATCTCCCGCAAGACCGTCGAGTACCACAAGTACAAGATGATGAGCCAGCTCAAGCTCGGGTCGACCGCTGAGCTGATCAAGTTCGCGGTCCAGAACGGGCTCGACTCCTAGGGATCTCCGACCGGGTGATCCGACCGGGTGATCCGACCGGGTGATCCGACCGGGTGATCCGACCGGGTGATCCGACCGGGTGATCCGACCGGGCGCCCATGATCGAGTTCGCCGCACATCCGCTGCTCTGGCCGGCCGCGTTCATCGCCCGGTTCGAGGGACCGCTCGGCGGGTTGGAGGCCAACCCGCGGGTCCAGGCCGCGCTGTCCATGGGGGCCGTGGAGGCTGACGCTGAACTCGGGATCGACCGCCTCGACCCGGAGTCGCGCGAGGCGATCCAGCGCGATACCCGGACGCTGCTGAGGCACGGCGGATACAAGCCGTCCGGCCGCGGCAAGCCATCGTCGGAGTACCTCGTCCGCGCGAACCGCAGCGGAGACCTCCCGAACATCAACGTCGCCGTCGACGCCTGCAACGCCCTGAGCCTCCACTCCGGTCTCCCGATCAGCGTGGTGGACCTGGAGCTGCTGAAGCCTCCCTTCACGGTCGCCACGGTGGACCACGGGAGCTACGTCTTCAATTCGAGCGGCCAGGAGATCCGGCTCGATGGGCTGCTGTGCCTGATCGACGCCGAAGGGCCCCGCGCCAACGCCGTCAAGGATTGCCACGCGACGAAGACCCATCAGGGGACCGACGCTGTCCTCGTCGTGATCTGGGGCCCCCGGCAGCACGCAGACCGCTGCGAGAGGGTCCTCGTGGCGTTCATGGACCTGCTCACCGAGTCGGGGGCGACGGTGGAGCGCGTGTCCACGGGCCAGGAGCCGCTCCCGGACGCCGCTGGTCGAGACTGACCCGGGGCTCCCTCGACCCCAACCACCGGTTCCGCCTCGACTTCCTCCGCGGAGCGGAGAGATGGTCGGGCCGAGAGGATTCGAACCTCCGACCTCTGCAACCCCATTGCAGCGCGCTACCAAACTGCGCCACGGCCCGACCTGTTGGGGGCAGAAGGTTAGGGCCGGAAGGGGTGCGCGTCAATCCAGGGAAGGGGGTTGCCAGGACGATTGGAGCGGAAGCCGCCTTCCGGGGGCACCAGGCTCCCTCCATGGGCTACAACGGACCCCATGCCCCGCACCATGCGCTCCCAGGCGGTCCCCACCAATAGGGTCCGCTCCAGGCATCGAAGCTGGATGCGCTCCATGACCCTGGCCACCCTGGGCTGGGCCGTGGTCTGGTGCTCGCTCGCGGCGTCCAAGTGGGGCTGGTCGGTCCCCGCCAGCGTCGTCTACCTCGTCTCCGGGGTGCCGGCCACGGTCGGGGTCCTCTTCGCTCTGACCACCATGCGGGCGCGCAAGACCTGGGTCATGATGACCGCGGTGGCCCTGTTCGCCAACGCGTCGCTGCTGGCGCTGCCCGTGCTCTTCGACGAGGAGATCCGCGCCGCGCTCGTGCGCTGACCCCCCGCGTGGGGAGAGCGGTTCAACTGGCGGGGAGGGGCTCCGCCCCCATCAGCATCATCACCCCGGTGACCGTGGCCGCCACGGTCAAGCCGAGGGCCACGTAGGCCCCGATGTGGTGCACGCGGCGAGGGACCTTGCCCCGGGCGGCGAGGGGGCCTGTGACCAGCGGCCAGAGGTAGGCCGCCGTGGTGAGCCTCGCCAGCCCGAGGTGGATCGGCGTGATGACCCCCGCAGCCTCCAGGTCGTAGACGTCCCCCACGCTGAGGGCGTAGTAGATCGCTACTCCGAGGGAGACGACGGACCCGAGCACCATCAACACGTGCGCGCGGATCCGCCTGAAGCGACCGGTCAGCGCGGCGCCCACGAGGAAGCCGACCGTGACCAGGAGCGCGGCGATGAACCCTGCGACCGGCCCCATCAGCCTCGACCGATCCCTTCGAAGAGGCCAGCCATCTCGTCCGTCGGCTCGCGGCTCATCAGATCGAGGACCGCCTCGCGCGGGTCCTTGGACTCGAAGAGGACCGCGTGCACCTGCTCGGCGATGGGCATGGACACGTCGTCCTCGTTGGCCTCGGGGCCGAACAGCGCCTTGGTGGTCCACACCCCCTCGGCCACCATGTTCATCTCGCCGAGCACCTGCTCGAGGGTCTTGCCGCTCCCCACCGCCTCCCCGACAGAGCGGTTCCGGGAGTGCTTGGAGGTGCACGTGGTCACGAGGTCGCCGAACCCTGCGAGCCCGAAGAACGTCCGCACGTCGGCACCGCGCGCCTTGCCAAAGCGGGCCATCTCCACGATGCCACGGGTCAGCAGAGCGCTCTTGGCGTTGTCACCCAGCGCGAGCCCGTCACAGATCCCGGCGGCGATCGCGATCACGTTCTTGAGCGCGCCGGCGAGCTCCGCGCCGTAGCCGTCGGGGGTCGTGTAGACCCGGAAGGCGCTGCTGTTGAAGGCCCCCTGGACCCGCAGGGCGAACTCGCGGTCCTCGCAGCCGGCGACCACCGAGGCCGGGAGGTCATGGGCCACCTCCTCCGCGTGGCTGGGTCCGGTCAGGACGCAGACGGGGCGCTCGCCCAGGATCCGGCGGAGGATCTGGCTGGGTGTCCGGAAGGTCTCGATCTCGAGGCCCTTCGAGGCGGTCACGAGGGGGATCCCCCCGGGGAGCGCGTCCTCGAACCGGAGCGCCACCTGCCCCACGAACTGGGTCGGCACCACCGACACGACGAGGTCCGCACCCTCCGCCGCCCCGAACGGGTCCGCGCTGGCGACCAGGTTCGAGGGGAACGGGACACCAGGCAGGTACGCCTCGTTCGAACCCGCGTCGGTCATGGCCGCCGCCTGCTCCGGGAAGGCGCTCCACAGCACCGTGTCGATCCCGTTCTTCGCGAGCCGGAGCGCGAGCGTGGTGCCCCATGAGCCGTCGCCGATGACGAGGGCCTTCTTCACGGGATCAGCGGTCGAGTCAGTCATGGTCATGAATCCTCGTCAGGCTCAGATGCGCCCTTGGCCTTGCGGCCGATGCGCGGCTCGGTTCCGGCGAACATCCGCTTGATGTTCGCCCGGTGCCGGACCACGACGAGCAGAGAGAGCAGCGCGCAGGCGAAGACGAAGGCGGCGGCGTCGTCCATGCGCAGGGCGGCAAAAACGGGAAACGCGAGCCCCATGGCAATCGACGCCAGCCCCACGTAGCGGGTCGTGACGAGGCACGCCACCCACACGAGCCCGGACAGGATGAAGATCATCGGGTCGACCCCGACGATCGCGCCGCACCCGGTGGCGACGCCCTTGCCTCCCTTGAACCGAAGGTACAGGGGGAAGCAGTGGCCGATGACCGCCGCTGTGCCGCAGATGGAGGCGGCCAGCCACGGGGTCGTTTCATCCAGGACCGCCGCGTGGGGCGCGAGGACGAGGGTGGGGACGAGGCCCTTCCCGAAGTCCAGCAGGAACGCCACGAGGCCCAGCGGTTTGCCGAGCACCCGCATCGCGTTGGTCGCGCCGATGTTCCCGCTGCCGACCTCTCGCAGATCGACCCCCTTGATCACCCGCGCCATCACGAGGCCGAAGGGGACCGAGCCCAGCAAATAGGACGCGAGGATGGCGAGGGCGGGCGCGAGCATGGCGGAGGAATCGGGCGGCGAGGAACGCGGGGCGACCATGTTATTCCCGCTCGCTCCCGCGCGTACACTCGCGTCCGGATCCCATGGCCAACCTCCCCCACAACCCCACCAGCCACCGTCTGCCGCCGGGCACCCGCGTGGGAGTGGACACCGGCGGGACCTTCACCGACCTGGTGCTGGCGATCCCGGGGGAGCCGCTGCGCATCGCCAAGGTGCCCTCCACCCCCGACGACCCCGGCCGGGCCCTCCTGGAGGGGCTCGAGGCCCTCGGCGTCCCCGGCGCCCCGGGGGCGACGGTGGTCCATGGCACCACCGTCGCCCTCAACGCGCTCCTGACGGGGAGGACCGGCGAGGCGGCCCTCGTCACCAACGAGGGCTTCGAGGACCTCGTGGAGATCGATCGCCAGGCCCGCCCCGACCTCTACGCCATGGAGCCGCAGCGCCCGGCCGCGCTCATCCCCCGGGAGCGGAGGTTCGGGGTCCGACAGCGAAGCTGGCCCTCCCCCGGCCCCGGCGGCGCCGTGGAGGAGGCCATCTGCCCGACCGCTGAGGAGCTCGACGCGCTCTGCGACCGCGTCGAGGCGTCCGGGGTGAGCAGCGTCGCGGTGTGCCTGCTCCACAGCTACGCCGACCCCGAACCCGAGCGACGGATCGCGCGCGCCCTCCGGGGCCGTGGGCTCGAGTGCACCACCTCATCGGGGCTCGTCGCCGAGTACCGCGAGGCCGAGCGCTTCTCGACCGCCGCCTGCAACGCCGCGCTCATCCCCGTGGTCCGCGCCTACCTCGAGCGCCTCGACGGGGCGCTGCCGCACGCGAGGCTGGAGGTCCTCCAGAGCTCGGGGGGTGGCCTCTCCGCTGCCCGAGCGGCGAGTGAGCCGGTGCGCGTCCTCCTCTCGGGCCCGGCGGGGGGCGTGGTCGGCGCCGCCCGCGCCGCAGCCGCCGCGGGCCTCGGCGCCATTGCCACGCTCGACATGGGCGGGACCAGCACGGACGTGGCCTTCCACTCCCCCGGCGCCGAGCTCGCCGGCCTCGCGGAGGAGGTGCGGGTCGCTGGCCACTCGATTTCCGTCCCGACCCTCGACATGCACACGGTGGGCTGCGGAGGCGGGAGCCTCGCGAGGGTGGACGCCGGCGGGGTCCTCCGCGTGGGGCCCGAGAGCGCCGGCGCCGACCCTGGCCCCGTCGCCTTCGGGCGCGGCGGGACCCAGCCCACGGTGACCGACGCACACGTCGTCCTCGGACGGATCGCGCCGATGAAGGTGGACGGTGGCTTCCTCGGAGGCTCGCTCGACCTGGACGTGGACGCCGCGATGGCGGCCTACGACCGGCTCGGCGCCGCCCTCGGCGTGGACCGCGTGCGCGCCGCCGAGGCGGTGATCGACGCGGCCAACGCCTCCATGCGGCGCGCGCTGGGCGTCATGACCATGCAGCGCGGCCGGGACCCACGCTCCACGCCGCTCGTCGCCTTCGGCGGCGGAGGCGGCCTCGCCGCCGCCGAGCTGGCCCGGGGCCTCGGCATGCCGGCGGCCCTCATCCCCGCCTCCCCCGGGGTCCTGTCCGCCCACGGCATGACCCGCGCGGAGCGCTCGGTCGACCGCTCTGCCTCGGTGCTGCGCCCCCTGGGGAGCGTCACCAGCGAGGCGCGGTCCGCCCTCGTCGAGGAGCTCCAGCGGCAGGCCCGTGCGGCGCTGTCGGAGGGCGAGCCCCTCGCCCAGGAGCCTCGCTACGAGGCGAGCCTCTCCGTGCGCTACCGCGGTCAGTCCTACGAGCTCTCGATCCCTGACGGTGAGGACCCGGAGGCGGAGTTTCACCGCGCGCACCACGCCCGGTTCGGGTGGACCCTCGAGGACCAGGAGGTCCAGCTCGTCCACGTCCGCCTGCGGGCGACGGAGGTCCTCCCCCCCGGTGGCGGTGACGCCGCGGCCAGCGCCCCGGGCCCGGCCCCCGCCCCCATCGAGGAGCGACCCGTCGTCTTCGGCGGAGAACAGCTCACCGTTGACGTCCACCAGCGCGACCAGCTCCGCGAGGGGGACCATGTCCGGGGCCCGGCGATCATCGAGGAGTACTCCGGGACCACCGTCCTCCCGCCCGGATCCGAGGCGCGCGTGGTCGGGGGCCTCGGCCTGTTGATCCAGGACAGCACCTCCTGAACGCCCATGCCCTCCCCCGTGCAACTCCCCCTCTTCCAGATCGACGCCTTCGAGGAAGGCCCCTTCACCGGGAACCCCGCCGCGGTGGTTCCCCTGGAGGAGCCCCTCGAGGACAACTTGATGCAGCGGATCGCCGAGGAGAACAACCTGTCGGAGACGGCGTTCACCGCGCCGATCCCAGGCGCGGACACGGCGGCGCCCTCCTTCGCGCTGCGCTGGTTCACCCCGACCACAGAGGTCGACCTCTGCGGGCACGCGACCCTCGCCGCGGCCGCCGCGCTGCGGGACATGGGAGCCCTGCAGGGCGCGAGCCAGGTGCACTTCTCCACCCGAAGCGGGCCGCTGGTCGCCCACCTGGAGGGAAGCGAGGAGGTCTCCATCGACCTCCCGGCGGCCTTGCCCGAGGCTGCACCAGGCCCGGAGCAGCTGGGCGCCATCGAGCGGGCCCTCGACGCACCCATCGAGTCCGTCTTTCTTCACCGCTACGCCCTGGCCATCCTGCCCTCCGAGGACGACGTCCGCGGGCTGAGCCCGCGGGAGGACCTGCTACGCAGCGCCGGGATCCCGATCATCGCGACGGCGCCCGCGGACGCCGACGACGTCCACTTCGTCAGCCGCTTCTTCGCTCCCACCCTGGGCGTGCTCGAGGACCCGGTCACCGGCTCCGCCCATTGCCAGCTGGTCCCCTACTGGGCCGCTCGCTTCGGAGCCCGCGAGCTGGTCGCCCGGCAGATTTCCACCCGCGGCGGGCGCCTGCGGTGCCGCCTCGACGATGACCGGGTGCAGCTCGCCGGCGGCGCACGGATCTACCTCAGGGGCACCATCGAGGTCGGCTGACCCCCGAGGGGGCGCGCCCTGGGAAGCGGAAAGCAAAACGCCGCCCCGACCTGGGTCGGAGCGGCGTTCTGGTGGACGGTGGAGCGGCTGATGAGATTCGAACTCACGACATCAACCTTGGCAAGGTTGCGCTCTACCACTGAGCTACAGCCGCGTCGCGCAGAAGGATAGCTCGGGAGCCGGGAGAGGCAACCCCGAGGTCCGAGAACCTGGGCAAGCCCTAGGAGTTCGAGTCCTGGATCCGCCCCGCGACGAAGTCTCCGGCGGCCTGGGCCGCCTCCGACAGGGTCCTACCGCGCGCCAGGCCGCACGCGAGGGCGGCCGCAAATCGGCACCCCGAGCCACGGATCCCCTCACCCGGGACCCGGGAACGCTCCAGCCAGACGGGCGCCGAGCCCGGTTCCAGGACGAGATCCCGGACCTCCTCCCCTCCCGCGGCGTGGCCGCCCGTGGCGACGACCCCGCTCACCCCCGCGCGAAGGAGGCGGCTCGCCGCCTCGACCCTGGCCTCGGGGGACCGTTCGATCTCGGCCCGGTCGGACCAGGTGAGCTCCGCGAGCTCGTCGAGGTTAGGCGTCACGATGGGCCCCGAGACCAGCAGGCTGTCCCGGGCCTGGACGAGCTCCCTGTCGGACCAGAATCGGTACCCGCTCGAGGCCTTGATGACCGGATCGACCACCGCCGGGATCGGGCGAGCCCCGTGGCGGGCCCGGGCGATGAGGCGGGCCGCCTCCACGATGGAGGCGACGCCGGGCAGGAGGCCGAACTTCATGGCCGCGAGCGCCCCGCCGTCAAAGTGCCCCTCCGCATCCCCGGCCCACATCATCCGCTCCTCGACTCGCCGCACCTCGAAGAGGTCCTGGTCGGTCAGGGCGCTGGCGACCTCGTGGGCCACGCACTCGAAGACACCGGCGGCGTCCCGGTCGGCGTCGAGGCCCGCTCCACCGGAGGAGTCCACCCCTCCGACGAAGAGCACACCGGGGAGGCCCTCTGCATCTGATCTGCTCATGGGCAGAGCCTATCCGACCCGGCGGGCCGGCACCTACTCATCCAGTCGGCGACCGTCGGGAGCCTCGGCCCCTTCCTCGCTCGACGCGGAGATCACCGCCAGCGCGTTCTTCAGCAGGCGGCGCTCGATGCTCCCGATGGCGCTCTGGCCGGGGTCCTCCATGGGGATCCGCCCGCCGGCGATGTGCCCGTGCCCGCCGAACGAGCCCTCGTCCCCGAGCACGCGCTCGATCAAGGGGTAGGCCTTCCCGAACGCATAGTCGGTGCGCAGCGAGAGCACGTAGGAGTCCTCGAACGCTCCCCCTGCAACGACCCACGAGCAGCCCTTCATGCGCAGGAAGAAGTCGGCCATCTCGGCCACGTGCTCGGGGTTCTCGACCCGTCCCAGCAGGGCGATGATCAGGGGGCCGTGCTGCCGCGCCGTGGTCAGCGCCTGGGCCACGTGCCGGTAGTAGCTACGGGACAGGGGCGGGTTGTCGATGGCGGCGATCTTCGGCCGGTCCCCGCGCCGGAAGGTCTCGATGTACGCCTCCTCGTCGAGCGGGGAGGCGTTCCTGGACAGGTCGGCGGTGTCGTAGCGGATCCCGCAGAAGAGCGCCGAGGCCGTGCGCTGGTCAAGCTCGACACCCGCATCGCGGAGGTACTCGAACAGGATCGACGAGGTGGCGCCGAGGTCGATGCGGACGTCCTCATGGGGCACCGGCTCCCCGCCGCCCTCGGACTGCGGTGAGCGGTGGTGGTCGAAGACCGCCACGACCGCGGGGTCCTCGGGGACGACCGTGTGCCGGAACGCCGGCTGGGTATCCACCAGCAGCACGCCGCAGAAGGCGCTCATCTCGGTGGACTCGTAGTCCGCGAGGTCGAGCTCCAGGGTCTCGAGCAGCGCGACGTTCTCCGCCCGATGGACCTTACCGTGGGTGGCGACCACGCACTCGTGGCCGAAGCCCTGCTCCAGGAGGAGGCGGAGGCCTTCGCAGGCGCCGAGAGCGTCGGGATCAGGCCCCATGTGGGTGAGGATCAGGAACCGACCGCGCACGTCCGGTGCGCTGGCCTCGCAGCAGGCGGCGAGGGCGGCGCGCAGGTGCGCCACGGGCGAGGCGCCACCGAAGCGCTCCGGTTCCCCGGGCTCTGCGGCGCTGGCCGTCCCGTCGGGGCGGCCGGCCGGCACGGTCGTCGGGCCGTTGGAGAGTTCGGTCATGGCACTGGGCGCTCGCCGGAGAGGGCGGGGCGCGACGGAGCATTATCGAGTCTTGCGGGGGGCCCAGGCCATGACCCTCTCCGAGATCTCCTCCCTCATCAGCACTCAAGCGGCGACGCCTAAGCGACTTACACCGCAAGACCGAATGCAGCCCGTTGCGAGACGGGTCCGGGGGGCGCGCGAGGGGGCGAGGCGGCCTGGCAGCCCCCTCAGCCGGGTCAGAAGCCCAGCCCGAGGAGGAACTGCACGGAAGCGAGCACCTCGGGGCGGCCGTGGGTCGGGTCGACGTCGACGACCCGGGCGCAGCCCTTCGGGAGGTACTCGCTCACGAGCTTGAAGTCCACCTCGCCGAGGCTCGGCGGGAGCCCGAAGTCCGAGTCGGTGGCGTCCCGCAGGTGCACCCCAAGGGCGCGGCTCGCGAAGCTCTGCAGCCAGGCCCCCTGGTCGGGGATCCCGAGCTTGCCGCGCCGGTGGATCCGCGCGGTGTCGTGCCAGTAGCCCACCTTGTGGGCGGCGAGGTCATCGAGGATCCACTGCACGGCCTCGAAGCCGAAGAGGTCGTTGAGGTCGTTGCCCGGCGCGATCGCGAAGGAGGTCTCGGGGAACTCGCTGCACAGGGTGTGCACGGACCGGCAGAAGTGCTCGATCTGGCGCTGAGACTTGGCCTGGAGGCGGTGGACGAAGTCGCGGGTGCGCTCCTTGACGATGTCCAGGTCGTCCAAATGGGTGTTCGCGTGTTCTTCGAGCAGCTTGGCGGCCTCGGCCTCCAGCTTGGAGTCCTCCACCGCGCACCCCCGCAGGATCACCACCGGCGCGCCCAGGCTCTGGGCGAGCTGAACGTGGCGGCGGGAGCTGTTGAGGGCCATCTCGCGCTGGTCGGACTCCAGGCTCCCCAGCATGCTGCCCGTCATGGTCGGGGTCTTTGGCTTGAGGGAGCCGACGACCACGCAGGACATCTCGATCCCTGTTTCACGCCGGGCGGCTTCCCAGCCGCGGAGCTCGGGAGGAGTCGCGGAGAGGCCGAGTTCGAGCTTCCGAAAGCCCATCGCCACCGCCGAGAACGCTTGGTCCTCGATCGACCGCAGCCGAGGTCCATAGCACGACGTCGAGAGGACGAGGTCGTTGGGGATTCCAGGCTTGGTCACGGGTGTCTGGGGAGGAAGATGGGGTCGTTCCGGGTAGCTTCTGCTCGAAACGCTATCCGGCTCCGGGGGACGGGGTCGGAACTAGCGGCCCGCGCTCTCGCGGGGAGGTTGCAGGGGGGACGGCGGTGTGTCAATCCGTGGCCTTGGAGTCCGTAACCCTCTGCGACAAATGGCGCGGGACCGCCGACCGAAGGGGCCAAGGGGCCCCATCCCACTCTCAGACACGGATCTCGGCCTCGGTCCGGGCGATGTCCGCGTAGCGACTGAGGATCGGGTCCACCTCGGCCTCGAGGAACTCCTCCACCTGCTCGGGGGCTCGGCCCACGTAGCGGCGGCCGTCCAGGAGGTCGTCCAGGCTCCCCGCGACGGCCTCGAAGGCGGGGTCGCCCGCGAGGCGCTCCCGCAGGTCCGGCTCCCGGCCGGCCTTGATCTCCGAGGCGGCAGCGTGGCTGTGCACACGGATCCGCTCGTGCAGGTCCTGCCGGTCACCCCCGGCCTTCACGGCCTCCATCATCACCGCCTCCGACGCAAGGAAGGGGAGCTCGGCGTCGAGGTGCCGCGCCACGATCGGCGGGTGGACGATCAGCCCGCCGGCCACGTCGCAGTAGAGGCTGAGCACCGCGTCGGTGGCGAGGAATCCCTCGGCGATGGAGAGGCGGCGGTTGGCCGAGTCGTCCAGGGTCCGCTCCAGCCACTGATTCGCCGCGGTGTGGGCGGCGTTGCCCACCAGCTCGATGACGAAGCGCGACAGCGCGCAGATGCGCTCGGAGCGCATCGGGTTGCGCTTCCAGGGCATGGCCGACGACCCGATCTGCTTGCTGCCAAACGGCTCCTCGAGCTCTCGCTTGTTCGCGAGGAGCCGCAGGTCCGTGGCGAACTTGTGCGCCGACTGGGAGATCGAGGAGAGCACCTGGAGCACGCGGAAGTCGAGCTTTCGCGGGTAGGTCTGGCCCGTGACCCCGAAGGTCCGATCGAAGCCCATCTTGGCCGTCACCAGCTCGTCGAGCCTGCGGACTTTCTCGTGGTCCCCCTCGAAGAGCTCGAGGAAGCTGGCCTGGGTTCCGGTCGTGCCCTTGACGCCCCGGAAGCGGATCTGTGACTCCACCTGCTCGAGGTCATCCAGGTCGTGGACCAGGTCCTGTATCCAGAGACAGGCGCGCTTGCCGACCGTGGTCGCCTGGGCGGGCTGAAAGTGGGTGAACCCGAGGGTCGGGAGGTCCTTCCACTCACGGGCGAAGGCCGCGAGCTCCCCGAGCACGCCGACCACCTGACCGCGGAGCTGGCGGAGGCCCTCGCGCATGACGATCAGGTCGGTGTTGTCACCGACGTAGCACGAGGTGGCCCCCAGGTGGATGATCGGCCGCGCCTTCGGGCAGACGTCCCCCCAGGCGTGCACGTGGGCCATCACGTCGTGCCGTAGCTCCTTCTCGTACCGAGCCGCGAGCTCGAGGTCGAGGTCGGTCGCGTGCGCCCTCAGCTCATCGAGCTGCTCGTCGCTGATCGCGAGGCCGAGCTCCTGCTCGGCCTCGGCGAGGGCGATCCAGAGCCGTCGCCACGTGGTGAACTTGGTGCGGTCGGAGAAGTTGACGCGCATCTCCCGGCTGGCGTAGCGCGCGCCGAGAGGGCTGATGTACTGCTCTTCGCTCATGGCTCGGCGCGAGAGTCTACGCGCCGGACCCGCCCGGGAGGGCTCAGAACGGCCAGAGCCCTTCGCCCTTGAGCACATCCCATGCCGTCGCCAGCCCCGCGGCCGCCGCGCAGGCCGCCGCCGCCCCCAGGAGGCGCGCTCGTAGCCCCCCGGGCCCCCTCCCCGGGCGCCCAAGGTAGAGCACGATGACCATCACCGAGGCCGCCCCGACGCCGTCCGAGAGCACATCGAAGAGCGAGGCATCCCGGCCGGGCACCGTGGACTGATGGAGCTCATCCGTGAAGCCATAGAGGGTCACCAGCAGCACCGTCCAGAGGGCCCCCACCCCGGTGAGGGCCGTCCACCTGCGGCCCGCCGAGGTCCGCCTCGGCGCGACCGGGACCAGCAGCAACGCCAGGAGGCCGAAGACCACCGTGTGGGCGAAGTTCCAGATGAACCCCTGGAACGGGAGCACCGGCAGGTCCTCCAGGGCGCCGTCCGACGAGGACAGACGGAAGATCAGGAAGGCCCACGCCACGGGGGCCAGCCAGGCCAGGAACCGGGGCTGCGCGAGCAGCACCTCTCCCGCGGCCCGGAGACAGCGCTCACCGGCCGAGGGCCGGACGTCCTCAGGCACCGGCATCCTGGATCGCCTCCAGGCTCAGCCCCTTGCCATCGGGTGAGACCGACACCTCGAGGTGATCCACCATCTCGGCGAGCAAGAACAGGCCGCGGCCCCGCTCGTCTTCGAGGTCGGGGAACCCGCTCTCCGGCCGGATGAACCCCTCGATCGTCTCCACGTCACCGCCACCCTGGTCGTCGACGCGGAGGGCCCAGGCGCGCCCTTCTCCCGCGTCCGGGCCGACCCGCACGACCATCCGGACGCGCACGTCGCTCTCGAGGTCAGAGAGGCTCATCGCGGCGCCGCCCCCGCCGTGATCGACCGCGTTGTCGATGAGCTCCCCCGCCACGAACTGGAAGGCCTCAAGCGGCCGCCCTTCCAGGCCGCGTTCCTCGGCGAAGTGCGTCGCGACGCGCCGCGCCATCCGTCCGTGGGCGTGGGTCGCGGGCAGGTCCAGCTCGAGGGTCCCTTCCCTGGACTGGACGCACTCGACCTCGGAGCTAGGGCCCGGGGACCCGCTGGCGAAGCTGAGCTGGAGGGAGAGGTCGAGCGCCTTGGGCGAGTGAGTCAGCGCCCCCATGGAGATCCGGTCCACGCCCGATCCCGCCACGGCGGAGAGGGTCTCCTGGGTGATGCCGCCCGAGGCTTCGAGGGCCACAGGCCGCCCGCGCTCCCCCGCGAGTCGCCGCAGCGTCGGAATGAGGGCGGACATCTGAGCCGGTGACATGTTGTCCAGGAGCACCACGTCCGCGTCTCCCCGCACGGCGGCCTCGGCCTCCGACGGATCGCGGGCCTCGCAGGTGATGGTCACGCCGGGGCCCAGATCGGCGCGCAGGTCAGCGAGGAGCTCCTCCACCGATCGGCCCGAGAGGTCGATGTGGTTCTCCTTCACCATCGCCTCGTCATGGAGCCCGACCCGGTGGTTGACGCCCCCCCCCACGCGGACGGCGTACTTGTCCAGGAGTCGGAGCCCGGGGGCGGTCTTGCGGGTGTCGAGGATCTTCACCCCCGTGCCCTCCACGCGGTCCACGGCCTCCCGAGTCCGGGAGGCGACCCCGGACATCCGCTGCACGAGGTTGAGCGCCGTCCGCTCCGCCACGAGCAGCGCCCGAGCATCGCCGCGCGCGTGGAGCACGATGTCCCCTGGGACGATGAGCTGGCCATCGGGGACGACCGCGTCCACGAGTGAGCCCGGATCGAGCATCCGGAGTATGCGCTCGAAGATCACCCCACCGGCGAAGACCCCCGCCTCCTTGGCGACGAGGGTCGCGCGCCCGACGACGCCGGCCTTCACCGCGGTGCGCGTCGTCACGTCCTGACGCACGAGGTCCTCCACCGGGGTGTCCGCCGCGACCGCGATGCCCAGGTCCTCGGAGAGCGCCCGACGGAGGACGTCGTCGAGTGCTTGTTGGAGGTCTCCAGGGTTCATCATTGCCTTGGGCAGGGCTCGGGAGTCGGCGCGGTGCCGGGCACCTTCGCGGGCCACAGTCTATCCCCCCGGACCGGCTCCAGAGGGCGTCGCCCCGCGATGAGGGGCACAGGCCCCAGCCAGGGACCAGCTCGCGTCGACCCCGATGGGAGGCTCGGCCAGGATCGCCCGGGCCGCGCGGGCCGTCCGGGGCCCCACACCGACGAGGTCCTCGAGCTCTGCCTCCGGCCCCTGGTCCCAGATGTGGCGGGCGAGGTCCACGGATCGCCGCGGCCCCACGCCGGGCGCCCTGCGCAGGGCCCGGGGATGGGGAAGGGCAGGCCATGTCCGCCCCTGCCCCGATTCCAGCGACAGCGCCCACCGGCCCGCCGCAAGGGCCTCGCTGCGCTCTGCCACGAGCGTCCCGGACCACCACCCGACCAGCAGGAGCAAGGCGGCCCCACCCGCCGGGGCCGGCGTCCGACCCGTCCATGCACCCACAGCACGCCCCACGTTCCACGGACGATCGACGCCCCTCGACGTGACGGCCTCGGCTGCCGAAGCCGAACCGGGACGAGGGGGGAGGTCAGGCGCGCCGGGTCGCCCGGGGGCCGGTGGACATCTCCTCGAGACGCCACCCCGCGCCCAGGCCCTCGCGCTCCTGGAGCTGATCGAGCAGCCTGGCGACGATCTGTTCGAGGGCCTGCGCCACGGCCGACTCCGGCTCTCCCGAGACGACGGACCTGCGCCGCTGGGTGCAGCGGAAGACCGCTCGGTCGTCGGGGATCCACCCCAGCACCTCGAGCCGTTGATCCAGGAACTTGCGCGTCACCTCCCGGAGCCGATCCCCGACGTCCCGGGCCTCCTGGTCGGAGGTGGCGCGGTTCACGACGAGCAGCGGTAGCTCGCGGGGCACCCCCGCCGCGGCGCATTGCCGGACGAAGACCTTCAGGAAGGCGTACGCGTCGGTCATCGCCGTGACGTCGGGCGTCGTGACGAGGACCGTCCGATCACAGGCGGCGGCGAAGGCCACGGTCTGGCGGGAGAGGCCGGCCGCCGAGTCCACGAGGAGGAACTCGTAGCCCGCCTCGATCCGCCCCAATCCGCGGCCGATCATCTCCAGCTCGTACTCGCGCAGGCCCGCGAGTCGGCCGACGCCGGAGCCGCCGGGGAGCAGGTCGAGGCCGTCCGAGCAGGGGGTCACGATCTCATGCACCGCGCGGTCCCCTGCGACCACGTCCGCGAAGCTCCGCTCCGGGTGAACGTCGTGGAAGATGTGAGCGTTGGCGCACCCGAGGTCAGCGTCGAGGAGGAGCGTCTTCCCCTTCAGACGAAGAATGTCGGCGACCGCGGCGGTGAGGGAGGACTTGCCGGTGCCCCCCTTGCCGCTGGCGATACAGAGGGAGCGGCAGCGGACCGACCGCGGACCCGGAGCACCCGATGAGGCCCGGAAGGGCTCCACGGGGAGGCGCTCGCCGGTCTCGGCACGGCGGCCGATCCGGAGCAGCTGGCGCGCATGATCCCATCGGTTCATCGATCCACGTCTCCTGTTGGCTGCGAGCCCCTACTTCTTCCAGAACAGCCCTCGATCACAGCGAGCGAGACCGGGCCCCTGAGGCGTCCCCACTCCTGCTCCAGGCGAGGGGATTCCCCAGGTGGGTCAACGGCCGAGGAGGGGCGACTCCGCACCCAATTCCCGTCGAATTCTCGGGAGCCGAACGCCGCGGCGCCCGTGAGCCCCGTGGGCGGCGCCCACCGGGGAGCCCCCTCAGGCCAGCCGGTCAGCGAATCGGCGGCGGTGGACGTAGGTCAGGGCCAGGGCCAGGGCATCGGTGGCGTCGATGGGCTCCGGGGCGACCTCGAGGCCGAGCTCCGCCGCGACCATGGCAGCCACCCGCTCCTTCTTGGCCTGGCCGTCGCCCACGATGGACTTCTTCGCCTCGGACGCCTGGTACTGAACCACCTCGGCACCGTGGACCACCGCCGCGGAGAGGGCCACCCCGCGCCCCTCTCCCACCCGCAGCGCGGACTGCATGTTGACCGCGGTGAAGGCGTGCTCGACCACCACGACCGCCGGACGGAGCCTCGTCAGCAGGATGTCCAGCTCCTTCCGGATCGTCCCCAGGCGCGTGGGGACGTCCTTCGACGAGCCGCCGCGGATGGCGCCCGCCGCCAGCATCCGGGGACCGTCGGCGTGGTGGATGATGGCCCCGTAGCCCATCAGCCTCGTCCCCGGGTCGATCCCGAGGATCACCGGCCAGGCGAGGTCCGCTGGCACCTGAGGAAGTTCTGAGGTGGACATGGGCGTTGCGACCGTGCGGCGGTCGGGACTTGAGCCTACGTTATCGGCGCCGCGCCCAACAACGCGCCCCGGGGAAGGGGCCGCGCGGCCCCCACATGGAGCTCAGAGACCCCAAAGAAGGCCCCGCACTGCGGTCCGCCGCCGTCCTCCTCGCCGCCGGCGCCTCCACGCGCATGGGTGGCGAGACCTCGAAGGCCCTCAGGGAGCTCGGCGGCCGCACGATCCTGGAGCGGTCGGCCGCGGCCCTGCTCGCTGCTCCCTCCGTCGTGGAGCTGGTGGTGGTGATCCGGGAGGCGGATCGCGCCGCGGTGGAGGCGGCGCTGTCGGCACACCGCGGGGCGATCCACGCCCTGGTGGAGGGCGGCGCCGAGCGAACGGACTCCGTGCGCGAGGGCGTCCGCGCCACCTCGGGCGACGTCGACGTGGTCCTGGTCCATGACGCCGCGCGGTGCTTCGTCGAGCCAGGGCACGTGGAGTCCGTCGCCAGGGCGGCCTACGAGCACGGCAGCGCGCTGCTCGCGACACGGGTCAGCGACACCCTCAAGTTCGTCCCCAATGGATTCCTGTCCGAGGAGTCCATGGACCGCGAGCAGTACTGGTCGGCCCAGACCCCGCAGGGCATGCGGGCCGCGCGCTTCCACGATGTGCTCGCGCGCGCCGACCGGGATGGCTTCCGCCCCACGGATGACGCGGCCCTGCACGAGCACTACCACGGCCCCTCGCGCGTCGTGGAGGGGTCACGTCACAACCTCAAGATGACCACGCCGGACGACCTCGTGCTGGGCGCCGCCCTGGCCTCCGTCCTGGACTCCGCCGGAGGAGGCGACTCATGAGCATGCGCGTCGGCCTGGGTTTTGATCTTCACCGACTCGAGGAGGGCCGCCCCTGTGTCCTCGGCGGGGTCACCCTCCCCCACCCCACTGGCCCCGCCGGGCACTCCGACGGGGACGCCGTGCTCCACGCCCTCACGGACGCCGTCACCGGCGCCGCCGGGCTGGATGACATCGGCACGCTCTTCCCTGACGACGACCCGCGCTGGAAGGACGCGGACAGCGCCGCGCTCTTCAGCGAGGCCATCCGCCTGGTCCACGCCGCCGGGTGGGCGCTGGTGAACCTCGACGTGGTGATCGCCACGGAGGGCCCCCGGATCAAGCCCCATCGACCCGCCATGCGCGCGCGGATCGCGGAGCTCGCCGGGGTGGACGCCGGCGCCGTCAACGTGAAGGGCAAGACCCTGGAGGGGATGGGCGCCCTCGCGGGCGGCGCTGGGGTCGCCGTCCAGGCGGTCTGCCTGCTCGAGAGCGTCTGATCACATGGCCGGGCACAGGATTGCCCCTGTAGGCAATCCCGCACCGCGTGGTTAGGGTCGAGCGGGCGCGCTGCCCCTTCCCCACCCCCATGCCCATCGACCTCTCCCCGACGACCTCGGTCGCGCCGGCTCCCGCCCGGCGCGCGCTGCTGCAGAGCCTCTGCTGGCTCGCCCTGCTCCTCGTCCTTGCGCCACGCACCACCGCCCAGGACACGGACGACGGCCCGGCACCGGGCCTCCGGAAGGTCCCCCTCGCGCTCCAGAGCGACATCAGCAAGGCCCTGGATCTCGGGGTCGAGCACCTGCTCACGACCCAGTCGATGGACGGCTCATGGCTCCAGAACCTGGACAACTACGGGCCCGGGATGACCGGCCTCGCCCTCTACGCCCTCCTCAAGTCTGGGCTTTCCCCGGAGCACCCGGCGGTGCGGAGGGGCTTCGCCTTCATGGAGCGCCACCCCCCGAAGAAGACCTACAGCCGCTCGTGCGTGCTGCTCGCCGTCGCCACCCGCGGGCTGGAGCAGGACGAGGAGTGGATGGAGCGGCTGGTGGAGGAGCTCCTCGACACGCAGGTGGTCGAGGGCTGGGCCTACCCGGGCAGCCACCCCGACCTCTCGAACACCCAGTACGCCGCCATGGCCTTGCGTGCTGCGGCAGCGGCAGGGGTCTCGATCCCCGCCAAGGTCTGGAAGCGCCTCGCTGACGCGGTCCTCGACTACGCCGAGCCGGTCCAGGGCGTCGAGAGCGGGCTCAGGGCCCGCGGCTTCCGCTACACCACCAACGCGGCCAACGCGACCGGCAGCATGACGGCGGCCGGGGTGGCCGTGCTGTCGATCTGCATCGAGCAGATGCGCGGGCGCAAGGGCCCCTACGAGCGCGCCCTCGCCGAGGGCAAGCACTGGCTCGACACCCACTTCGACGTGGAGCGCAACCCGGTGCCCGACTCCGAGTCCGGCTCCATGGGGCGGTACTACTACTACCTCTACGGCATCGAGCGGGTCGGCTCGCTCCTGAAGGATGGACTCATGGCCGGCAAGCCCTGGTACCAGCTCGGGGCCGAGAACCTCGTCGCCAGGCAATCCGAAGAGGGACGCTGGGGGAACGAGGCGGAGACGGCCTTCTCCATGCTCTTCCTCTCCCGCGCCACCGGCTCCTTCGGTCCGATCTCAGGCAAGACCAAGGCCGTCAAGGGCAACCGCTGGGCCTTCGGCGCCGATGACCCCAAGGCCGACGTCTCCCTGCGGGCCAGCGGTCGGTCCAAGACCACGATCTGGATCTCCTCCTTCGGGGAGGACGCCTCCTTCAAGCACGGCTCCGGCGAGGACGGCGAGGGACCGATCGAGGTGGAGCGCGTCGAGTACTGGCGGCCGCCCTTCGAGGGCGAGACCGGGCAGGTCCTGATTGCAGAGGTCGTCCCCGGAACCGATGGCGCGGCGGCCCAGCAGCGCTACGCCGTGCAGTGCGACCTCGACGGCCCTCGAATGTGCGACGTGACGGCACACGTCTTCGTGGCCGGGAAGTCGGACCCGCTGAAGTCCAAGCCGCTGCGTATCCGCGTGGGGATCACGGACCGCCCGGAGTGGGATCGCTACGCGACCGACATGGACCAGAACCTCCTGCGCCTCGTGCAGGTGAAGGCCGCGGCCTCCAGCGAGGGGACCGGCGCCCAGGGCAAGGCGGCTTCGACCATCGACCGGATGACCGGCGTCGGCTGGAGCCCCGCCGCCACGGACGCCGCCCCCTGGGTCGAGATCACGCTGAAGAAGAAGCTGAAGACGAACCAGATCGTGCTGAGTCACGGCAGGCCGTCGAGCCCTCGGTTCGGGGACTTCACGATCACGATCAATGGCAAGGACAAGGACGTGATCAAGGGCAGCATGACGCCTGACCACCGGGTGAAGACGGTCATCCAGCTGGAGAAGCCGTTGCCCGTGGGCTCCCTGCGGATCGAGTTCGCCGGTGGTCCCTTCGAGAAGCCGCCGAGCCTCGGCGAGGTCGAGCTGCGCCGGGTGCGCTGAGCCCGCCGGCTCCCACGCCCCCAGCGGACAAGGTCAGAGCGACTGGGCCCGGGAGAGGCGCGCGTAGGCGCCGCCCGCCGCCACCAGCTCATCGTGGGTCCCGCTCTCGATGAGCCGGCCCTCCTCCATCACGAGGATTCGGTCCGCGTTGCGGACCGTGGAGAGGCGGTGGGCGATGACGATGGACGTGCGCCCTTCCATCATCTCCTCCAGCGCCTCCTGAACCGCCCGCTCGCTCTCGGTGTCCAGCGCGCTGGTCGCCTCATCGAGGAGCAGGAGTTCGGGATCGCAGAGCAGCGCGCGCGCGATGGTGATGCGCTGCTGCTGTCCGCCGGAGAGGCGGGCCCCGGCGTCCTGGACGTCGGTGTCATAGCCGTCGGGGAGGGACAGGATGAAGTCGTGCAGGTGGGCCGCCTTGGCCGCCTGCTGCACCTCCTCGTCCGTCGCGTCCGGGCGCCCGTACCGGATGTTCTCCGCCACCGAGGCGTGGAACAGGAACGGGCTCTGGGTCACCACCGCGTAGCGCGAGGTCCAGGAGTCGAGCGAGACCTCTCGCAAGTCCTGGCCGCCCGCCGTCACGCGCCCGGACTGCGGGTCGACGAAGCGCGCCACCAGGTCCAGCACCGTGCTCTTACCCGACCCGCTCGCGCCCACCACCGCCACCGTCTCCCCCGCGCGGACCTCGAGGTTCAGGCCCTCGATCGCGAAGCCGCTCTCCTCTCCGGCCTCACCCTCCTCCGTGGCGGGGTACTGGAAGTGGACACCCTCGAAGGCGATGCCCGAGCCGATGGTCGAGAGCGTCACCGCACCCGCCGCCTCCACGAGGTCGGGCTGCTCGTCGAGCAGGTCCAGCAGCCGTTGCGCGGCCCCCTGGGCCTCGGCCACCTGGGCGACGACCCGGGTGGTGCGCTTCAGGTGGGAGGAGGCCTGGCTGATCATCATGAAGAAGGTCAGCATCTCGCCCCCGTTGTTGACGGCGTAGCCGTTGATCACCACGAGGCCCACGACCACGACGAGCGCCGCCACGCCGAAGTTGGTGAAGAAGATCGTCCAGGCCCTGGAGAGCGCCGAGGCGCGGATCATCCGCATGGTGGCGCGGACGAAGCTCGCGTTGGTCTCCTCGAAGCGCTCCAGCTCCCGCTCCTCGGCCCGGTACGCCTTGACCGTGCGGATGCCCTGGAACATCTGGGTCAGCACCTGGAACGTCGACCCGAGCTGGGTGGCGCTCCGGTGGCTCCCCTTGCGCACCTTCTTCATCAGGATCGCGATGGGGATCACGAAGATGGGCAGCCCGAGGACGACGAACAGCGTCGGCAGCGGCGCGATCAGGAAGGCGAGGCCGAGGGAGACCAGGAACAGCAGGGGCTCCTGGATCAGGTCCTTGAGGATGACCTGGACCACCTGGGTGGTGCGCGCGACGTCGCTGCTGATCCGGGAGAGGAGGTCCCCGAAGCGGCGCCCCGAGTGGTAGCGGAGCGACAGCCCCATCAGGTGCCTCGCCAGCTGCATGCGCAGCGAGACCACCAGGAGCAGGCTGACCTTGCCGGCGATCACGCCCATGCCGTACTGGGTCGCCCCCGCGAGCAGCGCCATCACCGCCACGATGACCCCCACCATGATCAGCCCATGCAGGCGCTGGGTGTCGCTGTCGGCGAGGGTCGCGGGGTCCCCGAGGATCCACCCCTTGGCCGCCGCCTTCTTCTCCTCCAACGCGGCATCGAGGGACGCGAGCCATCCCGCGGGCCCGGTGGCTTCGGCCTCGGACGGGTCGCCGGCCAGGGCGCCGTCGGCGAGGCTCGGTGCTTCCTCGCCGGGGAAGAGGACCTCCCACGTGGGCTCCAGGAGGAGGAACGTCCCCTTCTGGAGGAACGCGCTCGTCAGCCCCAGGAACACGACCGCGAGCAGCGCGACCACGTGCGGTCCGGCGTGGGGCCTGAGGAGGCGGTAGAGATCACCGAGGCGATTCATGGGGCGCGAAGCTAGGGCGCTTGATGGGAGCACTCACCCCCCAATCGCCCAAAACGGGCGCGAGGCGCCCCCGGGTCTTCCGAGGGCGCCTCGCGGGGCGGCCGATGGCCTTGGGAGCGATCAGAGTCCGCTCGTCTCGGACGAGGCGAGGGCCTCGTGGGCGTAGGCCTGGAAGGCCTTGCGGACCCAGTCCTCCTGGATCATCTGCTGGTGCCGCTCCGTGCGGAGGTTGAGCGGGTTGGTGGGACGGGTGCGACCCTTCAGGTAGACGAGGTAGAAGCCCTTCGGACCGCGGTAGGGTCCGGCGACCGTGCCCGGCTCCATGTCGAAGAAGATCGCGTCCACGAGCGCCCCGTTCGCGAGGAAGTGCTCGTACTCGGACTCGCCGATCGCGCGCTTCATGTCGTTACGCGTCATCGGCTCCTCGTTGAAGGCGCCGAAGTTCTTGAGCCCGATGGCCGGCGGCTGCTTGCCGGTGGCCGGCAGCGGCGGGTCCCAGTAGTCGCTGTTCTGGCGGAGCAGGTCGGTCCACCAGCGGTCGAAGGGCAGGAGCTCGTTCTCGGGGGCGAAGTTCTCACCGTTCGCCACCGCCGCCGCGCGGGCCTCGGCCTCGGTCGCGAGAGCGGCGAGGTACTCGTCGACCTGACCACGCAGGGCGGTCGCGCGCTCGTAGGCGTTCTCCCACCCGTTCTCCTTCCAGGAGTACGAGGGGAAGTCGAAGGCCGAGACCAGGAGGATCTCGGCGCGGGCCTTGGCCAGCCCCATGATTCCGTTGGCGATCGGGAGGTGTGCTTCAAGCTCCGGGCTGAGCTCCCCGTTGTCCCCGATCTCGAGGGCCTCGGTGCGCCCGGACTTGAACGAGTCCACCAGGCGGAGGTGCTGCTCGTAGGCCTCGGCGGACGGGAACCCGTGGCCCTGGAGGGCGAGGAAGTCCATGTTGAACATGGAGTTCGCCATCTGGTCGCGGATGCTCGCGACCATGGCCTGGAAGTCCTCGTCGCTGCTGAGGACACCCTCAGCCGCCAGCTTCTGGCGGGCGGCCTCGAAGAGCGCGAGGCAGAGCTTGGCGTCCTCGATGTCCTGCTCGCTGAACGCGACGCGCATCTCGTCGAAGACCTCCTGGGTCTTGATCTCGGCGTTCCAGTCGCCCCCATCGATGACCATGGCGAGCTCCTCGGGGATGCCCTGGGTCGCGGTCTTGACCTCGGCGAGGCTCCAGAGGGCCTGCATCACGAATTCACGCAGGAGCGACATCATCATCTCCTGCTCGGCCACGATCGGCTCGCCGGTCTCCTCGGCCACGGCGAGGCGGCGGTCGTACTCACGGGCGTAGTCCGCGATCAGGTCCACCTGGGGCGAGCCGCCCTGGATGGCCTCGACCGACAGCATGGGCCAGCTGTCCGGGTGATCCGGGAAGAAGAGCTGGTCGAACTCCATGGTCTGCCGGACCTGGTCCCGGTACCAGCCGCCCGAGCCGTAGGCGCGGCGAAGCTCGACCTCGTGGTCGAGGGTCGGGAAGCGCTCCTGGAAGTTGGCCTTCTCCGCGGCGAGGCGGCGGTCGACGAACCTCGTGTCGAGATCGAAGCGCTGCATGCGCTTGGCGACCTCGGCCGCCATGTCCTCATCGCTCGCGCCGGCCATCTCCGCGGCCACCGCCTCGCGCACCTCGTCGACGCGGATCTCGCGCTCGTGATCCATCAGGATCTGGAGCTTGCGAGCGTCCAGGCCGTTGCGGCCGGGGCCGTAGACGAGGAAGCGCTTGATCGCCATGTCGGAGATGCGCACGCCGTTCACGAAGACGGGCTCACCGAACTCGGAGGTCGCCTCCGCGGCGTCATCCGCCTGGAAGGCGGCGGCGGGAGCGGCGGGCTCGGAGAAGGCGGCGGGGCCGACGAGGCCGAGGAGCGGGAGGGTCAGGAGGAGGCGATTCTTCATCGGTCCAGGGGAGTTCAACGGACGACGCGGCCGGGAGGGCCCAATGCGAGGGACGGGCCGGGCGCGGAGGTCAATCAGATGGGGTTTTCGGGACAGGATCCTACGGAGCCGCTCTCGACGTGAGAGAAGAAAGCGGGAACTGGATCACAGGGGCGGCGAAAGCGGGTGCGGAAGGCTTGGCGGGTACCTGGGGCGCGGTCGAGCACCGGGGGCCGCTCCCGCGTACCCTGATCGGCATTCCATGGCCTATCCCACGCGCACAATTGCCCTCCTTTGCGAGCTTCTTCATCCGCCGATCGCTCCCGACCCGCGGCCCATCCAGCGGCTCCATAATGAGATGTTCGAGGGCGGGCAGCCCGCCTACGCGGGCTTCCAGGTCAGCCCCATCGGGCCTGTGCTGTCCAACCCCATGGCCACCCCCGGCGCAGTGTCGCAGGTCGCCTTCCTCGCGGACCGGATCCAGTTCAGGGAGGAGAAGGGCACGCTCACCCATGATGCCTTCGCGGCCCGGGTGCGCGAGATCGCCGAGCGCGCCGCTCCCCTGCGGAACATCTCGACGCTCGCGGCCCAGCAGGTGGTCCTGCAGAGCCTGGTGAATCCGCGCACCCAGACGGACACGCGCGAGTTCCTGAAGGACCGGGTCTTCGGCTTCGGGGACGAGCTGGAGGCCCTGGGACGCTCCTCCCAGCTGGTCGGGCTGCGCCTCGGCTTCGGCCCGGAGTCGGGCGACGACAGCGCCTTCGGCCTGCGGATCGAGTCCTACAGCGCCGACCCTCGCTCCCTCTACATCGAGGTCCAGGGCACCTTCGGCCCGGCGGCCCCCGCGACCGGGCTGGAGGCACTGGAGCAGAACGTCCTGAAGACATACGACTTCCTCGCTGGCCGCGTCCTGCCCTTCATCTCGAGCTTCGATCGGCGGGAAGGTGGGCGAAACAACGCCCCGGACGGAGACTAGCGCGAACCATGAGCTCCCCCATACCCCGCACCCTCCTCCTGTTGACGCCGCTCGTGGCGTTCACCGGCTGCTCGAAGGCCGTGCCCGATGAGCCCGAGCCGAGGTCCTACCCCGAGGGCACCATCCTGGTCGTCGATGACCAGCCGATCCTCGCCGCCGACGTGGACCGCTTCGTGGACGCGGTCGCGCTGATCGAGCCCGAGTTCGTGCTCCGTGACCACCGGCGGAAGGTGATCAGCAACATCTCCATCCCCCTGGCCGCCGGGGCCGCCCTCGACCCCTCCAGCCGGGACGAGGCCTTCAGCCGTGCCCAGGCGCTGCTCTCCGCCTTCCGCGAGACCGGCGAGCTGCCCGCGGACGCGCCGACGCCCCAGGTCCTGAGCGGGACCTTCAAGGAGGTCGGGCTCATCCCCTGGGCCATCGCCACCGAGATGGAGCCCCTGACGATCTCTGAGCTCCACGAGACCCCGGGGGCCTGGTCCTTCTTCCGGCTCACGGCCTCGACCGATGCACCGGGCGAGTTCGAGGGACGGTCCCAGGTCACGATCCTCCGCTACGACGTCCCCTATCTTCCCCAGGACGCCGTCCGCGGCCTCCTCCAGACCGCGATGGAGGGCTTCGAGATCGAGATCGTGGACCCCGCCTGGGAGCCCATGGTGCCCCCTGCCTTCCTCTACCCCGCCAAGGCCCAGTGATGACCCTCGCCATCCTTCTCCTCGCGGGCCTGTCCCCCGCGTCCACTCCCCCGGCGGCACCGGCCCTGGTGCCGTACGCCGCGCCGCGGTTCGACGAGGTCCAGCGCGCGGAGGCCTGGCCGGAGTACGGGAACAAGCCCGAGCTGAAGCAGTGCATCTCCCGGGTGCGCAAGGCGCGCACCGAGGAGATGGCCACGAAGGGCGCCCAGCAGCTGGAGGAGATCGGCGCCGCCGCGGCGCCCTTCCTGCTCAAGTCTCTCCGGTCGGAGAAGGACAGCGAGGCGCGCGGGCGCATGGAGGCGGTGCTGGACTCGATCACCAGCCCCGAGCACACGCGGCTCCTGGCCGAGGCCCTCGACGAGGACTCGGACGCACCCAGGCGCTACGCCGCTCGGCGGATCGCCCAGCTCGGTGACCCGGGCCTGCGGAAGCGCTCCGAGGCGTTCCTCGCGGAGCTCATGGAGCGGGCCGCCGACAAGCGCGCGCGCAAGCCCATCGAACCGGTGGACCTCGACCTGGCGGCCGTGCTCTGCCTCTCCACGGGCTCGAACGCGGGGCTGGAGCGCGTGATCCAGCTCGCGTCACCGGAGCCGTGGAAGACCTGGGGAGCGGCCATCGAGCGCGCCTGCGAGCACGCCAAGGCCGCGGGTCCCGGGATCGGCGCGGAGCTCTCCACGGGGCTCTCCAAGGCCTCCAGCCCGGGGGATCGCGTCGTCTACCTGCGCCTCCTCACCTACTCGGGGTCCCCGGATCAGGTCTCCCCCATCGTGCCCCTGCTCGACGCCGAGGAGAACCAGGTCAAGGTGGCCGCCATCAACGCCTTGAGAATGATCGTCGACGGCGACGCGCCGCTGAAACGCCTCTCCACCTTCGACGCCATCGAGCGCGCCCAGCGCTGGAAGTCGCGACTCTAGAGCCCCTGCAACCATGACCCGTGCACCCAAGATGCTGCGCCTCGTGACCGCATTCCTCGGCGCCATGTTCGTCGCCGCCGCGGTGGCGACCGCCCAGAAGCCGCTGGATCGCTCCAAGCCCCTGACGGACCCGGCCAACGACCCCTACACCCGGGGCGGCAAGGAGAAGTACGTCCAGGCCGCCGGCTATGCCTCCATGGGCGGTTTCGAGTTCGGAGCCGCCCCCGACACCACCGCGGAGGTGTCCGCCCTGCTACCGGACGTCGACATCCGGTGGATCGAGACGCCTCACTTCGAGCTCGGGATCGCCCTGCCGAAGGTGAAGGTCACCAAGGAGGAGCACAAGAAGGTCAAGGCGGAGCTCACCAAGCTCCGCAAGGCCCTGCCCGACGTCAAGCCGGACACGAAGGTCATGGACCCGTGGCTGCGGGCCCACCTCTACGCCCAGCGACTGGAGGAGCACTACGCGCGGGTCCAGGAGCTCCTCGGGGTGACGGACGAGACCTTCGCCGCCAACAAGGATATCTGGGACATCGGGACCCCCTACTGGGGCATCGGGCCCTACATGGGCCAGATGGGGAAGTTCGAGGTCCTCCTGCTCCCCTCGGAGAAGGCCGCCACGAGGTTCCTGACGGCGAGGCTCGGGCTCACCACGAAGCTCAGCCAGCGGTGGAACATCCGCGACCGGGACTCGCTCTGCCTCATCGCGCACACGGGGCAAGGCCAGCTCAACGTCGACGAGGGGATGCATGGCCACGTCGCGTTCAACGTCACCCAGATGATGATGAACGGGTACAAGCACTACTCGTACGACAAGCCCATCTGGATCCGCGAGGGCGCCGCCCACTGGTTCGAGCGCAACATCAACCCGCGCTTCAACACCTTCGACTCCTCCGAGGGTTCGGCGGCCCAGATGTTCAAGAAGTCAGACTGGAAGGGCCCGACCCTGAAGCTGGTCAAGTCCAGCGACGCGCCCTCGTTCGCCTCCCTGGTGAAGATGCGGACCTTCGCGGAGCTGGAGAGGCCCCATCACCTGGCCACCTGGTCGATCTTCGACTACCTCGTCCAGGTCCACCCCGAGTTCCTGAAGACCTACCTGGCGACCGTCTCTGGCATCAAGAACGAGGAGCACATCGACGACGCCACGACGCTCCCCGACGTCCAGCGGGCGCTGTTCAAGGACGAGCTGGGCATGACCTACGCCCAGTTCGAGCGCGCCTGGAAGGCCTGGGTGGAAGAAACCTACTAGGGACTCCCCCATGGGGGCTGACGCCGTTCCCATCGGCTGGTCGCCGAGGCGGACGCCTGCGAGGGTCTCCCAGCGGGACATGGGGCAATAAACCGCGCCCGATGGCCCCGGCGGCGGGGGGGCGCTGGCCCCAGCCGACCCCCTCGTCCCCGGGGCTCGGGTATTCTCTGGGCACTCTCGGGTGAACGAACAGGCGGGGAGGAGAGGTTTCGCAGAGATCCCCCCTCACCAGATCCCACCCCGGAGCCGATCTATATTCACCGGGTCCGCTGACCCGCCGAGTTCCTTCCATGATCCAGCGCAAGAAACGCATCGTGCTGTTCATGCCCCTCCGGGCTGATCCGGAGGAGGGCGTGCGCGTTGCCGCCGACCTGCTGCCGCTTGAGCTGCTCCAGATCGCCGCGTGGCCGGTCCAGGAGGGCTACGAAGTCGTGATTGTGGACGCCATGGTCCACGACGACTACATGGAGCGGCTCATGGAGGCGTGCGACGGCGCGCTGCTGTTCGCCACCTCGTGCATCCTCGGCTTCCAGGTCGCCCACGGCGCGCGGGTGGCGAAGGCCATCCGTCAGCGGCACCCCGACCTCCCGATCATCTGGGGCGGCTGGTTCCCCAGCGTGGCCCCCGAGCTCTTCTTCAAGGAGGGCATCGCCGACGCCGTCGGACTCGGACAGGGCGAGCTCACCTTCCGCGACGTGGTCCAGGCCATCGACTCCGGCGAGAGCCTCGAGACGGTCCCCGGCCTGATGGTGGAGCGCGACGGGAAGACGATCATGACCGACCACCGGCCGGTCGTGGGCTTCGACAAGTTCCCCGACGCGCCCTGGCACCTGATCGACTTCGAGGAGTACGTCGAGCGTCAGCAGAATCCGGGGCCGTGGAAGATGCGGCACAAGTATCCGGACCCCTGGGACATGCCCGCGGGGACCGAGGTGCGCGGCTTCAGCTACTTCTCGAGCTTCGGCTGCCCTGAGCCCTGCACGTTCTGCTGCTCCCCGATGGTCACCGGCCGCCGCTGGAAGGCCATCCCGGGCAAGAAGCTCGCCGAGGACCTCCTCGAGCTCCAGGAGCGCTTCAACTTCAACGTGATGCGCTTCCAGGACGCCAACTTCGGCGTGGCGGAGAAGCGCTCCAATGAGTTCACCGAGACGCTCATCGAGCACGGCTCACCCTTCTGGTGGTCGGGCTGCTATGAGATCGAGACCATCGCGCGCTACAAGAAGGAGTCCCTGGACAAGCTCCAGGAGTCCAAGTGCCACATGGTCAGCCTCGGCGCCGAGGCGGGCTCCGCCGAGCAGCAGGCGGTGATCAAGAAGAACATCGACACCGGCCACTTCGAGACGAGCCTGCGGGCGATGTACGAGCGGAACATCACCACCGGCTGTTCGTGGATCATCGGCTACCCCGGCGAGACCGAGGAGTCCATGTTCTCCACCCTCCGCCGCGCGGCGGAGATGAAGCTGAAGTTCCCCCGCGCCGCCTCCGACGTCTTCCCGTTCCGGCCGATCCCCGGCACGGAGGACTTCGACAAGGCAGTCCGGCTCGGCTACAAGGCCCCCCGCACCCTCGAGGAGTGGGGCGGCTGCCTCGAGTACCGCGAGTCCTTCGACGACATCCAGATCCCCGAGGATGTCCTGCGCACCTGGAAGCGTTACGGCGTGGCCTCCACCTTCTATGACGGGCTGGCGATGGAGGGCGCGGAGTGGTTCCGCGCGGCGCTGAAGAAGATCTCGGCCTGGCGCCTGCGCACGGGCAACTACGGCTTCCCGATCGAGCACAAGGCCTTCCACACCTACGTCAAGCTCACCAAGCAGACCAAGGCGGACAAGCTGAACGCCGCCGCGCAGGAGATGGCTGCGCCGGGCCTCGACCAGACGGTCGGCCTGACCACCAGCGCTCCCGTATACACCCGACCGGGCGCCTGACCGGTCCGCCTGCCTGACGCCCCTCCCTTCCCGATGATCCAACGCAAGAACAAGATCGTCCTGTTCCTCCCCCACCGCGCCGACCCCTCGCGCGGTGAGCGGTTCAGCGCCGACCTCTTGCCGCTCGAGCTGCTGCAGATCGCGTCCGGCCCGGTGGCCGACGGGTTCGAGGTGGTGATGATCGACGCGATGATCGAGCCGGACTACCTCCGGAAGATCGACGAGGCCTGCGAGGGCGCCCTGCTGTTCGCGTCCTCGTGCATCCTCGGATACCAGGTCTACGACGGCTACGTGGCCGCGAAGATGGTCCGCGAGAAGCACCCAGACCTCCCCATCATCTGGGGCGGGTGGTTCCCCAGCGTGACGCCCGAGCTCTACATCGAGCAGGGCATCGCCGACGCCGTCGGGATCGGCCAGGGCGAGCTCACGTTCCGGGACGTGGTGAACTGCCTGGCCAGCGGAGGCAACCTCGAGGAGGTCCCCGGCCTCGTGGTGAACCGCGACGGCAAGCCCGTCTACACCGACCACCGCGCCGTGGTGGGGTTCGAGAAGTTCGAGCCCGTCCCCTGGCACCTCCTGGAGTACGACCGGTACGTCGAGCTTCAGCTCGCCCCGTCGGGGAACATGAAGGTCCGCCACCGGTTCCCGCTCCCCGGGCACTGGACGCCGGACAATCCGCCGAAGGGCTTCAGCATGTTCTCGAGCTTCGGGTGCCCCGAGCCCTGCACCTTCTGCTGCTCGCCCAAGCTCACGGGTCGACGCTGGAAGGCGATCTCTGGAAAGGCGCTCGCCGAGGAGGTCGCGGAGCTCCAGCAGCGCTTCGGGTTCGACGTGCTCCGCTTCCAGGACGCCAACTTCGGCGTCGCCGAGAAGCGCACGAAGGAGTTCTGCCAGGAGCTCGTCAACCTCGAGGTGCCGATCCACTGGAACGGCACGATCGAGATCGAGACCATCATGCGCTACAAGGAGGCGACCCTCGACCTCCTCGAAGAGTCCAAGTGCCACCTGCTCTGGCTCGGCGCCGAGACCGGCACCGCGGACATGCAGGAGCGCATCAAGAAGCACATCGGGATCGACAACATCCCGATCGCTGTCGGCGAGCTCGTGAAGCGCAACATCGTGCCGGGCACCTTCTGGATCATCGGGTACCCCGGCGAGACCGAGGAGTCGATGGCGGCCACGCTCAAGGCCGCGGCCCACCTCAAGTACCTCTATCCGGAGGCCGGCTCGGACGTGTACCCGTTCCGCCCCATCCCCGGCACCGAGGACTTCGACCACGCGGTCAAGCTCGGCTACGAGGCGCCCACCAACTTCGACGAGTGGGGCAACTGCTTCGAGTACAAGTACAACTCGCAGAACACCCCGCTCCCCGAGTCCATCCGGCACACGTGGGCCCGCTACAACAACACCGCGGCGATCTACGACATGCACGTGCAGGAGGGGCCCATGTGGATGCGCAAGCTCCTCTCTCGCATCGCCGGCCGGCGCCTCGAGCGCGGGGTCTACGGATTCCCGGTGGAGCAGAAGCTCTTCGACCTCTACGTCCGCGCCACGGGCCAGACGCAAGAGGACCTCTCCGAGGAGTACGCCCAGCTGCAGCCGGAGACCGCCGAGCAGCACAAGGTCGCGCCCAACCCCTGAGCGGGAGAGGGGCGCCGCGCCCAAGGCCCCCTCGTCGGTTGGAGACCGGTCACAACTCGTTGCTCTGCCGTTGCGCAGGCTGGGTCTCACCATGAGACACTCGGATTTTGAGCCGGTGATCGCCCTCGGATGCTCCGTCCCGATCGGACACCCATAGGCGCCCCCAGATGTCCGGGAGATGACCCCTCTTCAGGCCCCGGGTTCTTTTTGCCGTCAAAGGGCTCCGGTCCGGAACTCGCCGGCCACAGCGGGATAGGCTCGATCAAGAGGTCCTGCCGCCCCATCACCGCACCCTGAGCCCGTTCCTCGCCCATGCCCAACCGCCCCAGTACCGTCGCCTTCTGGCTCGTCGTGGCCCTGGCGTTCACCTCGGTTGGCTTCGCTGCGCCCCAGCGCGCCGGGAGCCGCCAGCTCCCGGGTGTCGGCCTGCGGACGCTCCTGGGCCGCCCAGGCGGGAACCCCGCGGCCATGACCCCGCAGCGGCTGCGGACGGGCCAGGCCACGACCGCGTGGCTCACCAGCATCGCGACCCCCGCGCTCTCCGCCCCCACGCTGATCCCCGGGATCGGTGGGACGGCCTACGTCCTCCGCCTGTTCGTCCCCGCGACCGGCAACGAGGAGCTCTTCACCCTCCACGTACCGGACTCCGCCCCTGGCGTGGCCCGCCCCCTCCTGGTCGGCTTCCACGGCTTCGGAGTCTCGCACCTCGACTTCTCCTACTACAACACCGACTTCCTCGCGGAGGCCACGGCCCGGGACTGGTTCGTCCTCGCGCCGCTCCAGATCAACCCGGCCCTCAACACCGGGGACATCAGCTTCGGCTCCGTGGAGAGCCAGCTCAACGTCGAGCGGGTCATGCAGTACGTGATGGCCGAGTGGCCGATTGACCTCGACCGGATCTACGGCGTCGGCTTCTCCATGGGCGGCGGGAACGCCATGAGCTACGCGGCGCGGCACCGCGACCGTGAGCTCGGCGCCTTCGCCGCCGTCGTCAATCACACCGGCGCCGTGAACCCCGGGGACGTCTGGCTGCAGGAGCCCGCCATCCGGGGCCCCCTGGAGACCACCTTCGGCGGCCCGCCCCCCAGCTTCGAATACCAGCGCTCCGGCACGGTCGACCTCTCGTTGGCCGACGGGAGCCTGCTGCCTGGCGGCCGCCACATGGCCGTGAACCTCGGCGGGGTCGCGGTCCGGACGCACTACTTCGTGAACGACCCGAAGTTCTACCTGCGCGACCAGTCTGACCGGCTGAGCCAGTTCATGGCGGCGAGCCCCCACCTCTCCCACGAGCTGATCGTCGTCCTCGGGCCGCCTCCCTGCGTCTCCTCGGGCCTCTCGGGCCACTGCTGGGATCTGCTCGACGAGGAGGACGTCTGCGACTGGCTCGAGCTCCAGAGCCTCGGCGCCCTGCCGAGCGATGGGTCGGTCCTGGCGGATCGAAGCTGCCGCTGGAATGGCTTCGACGTGGACCTACGGGTCGGCGGGCAGTTTGCCGCCTTCGACTACCACACCCAGTCCGCGACCGGCACCTCGGCTGAGATCGACGTCTACGCACGCGAGAACCTCAGGAGCGTGGGCGTCGACATGGAGGACTTCCAGCTCGGGGCAGCCGCCTCCATCGACCTCCGGACCTACGCCCTCGATGGGGCCCCGGTCGAACTCGTCCTCACCGGGCTGAGCGGCCCCCCCATGAGCGTGCGCCGGAACAACCTCCAGCTCCCCGGCGGCTGCGCCGCCGGCGCGGGCGCGGCGGACTGGTGCTACGATCCGGCGGACGGAACCCTGCGGATGATCGAGCCCTCGGGGTCGTTCTCCCGCTGGTCCGTGACGCCCTGACCGCCGCTCCCCCATCCCGATCCCCGACCGATGAGCCAACCGCTCTCGCCCCGGCCGTTCCGCGTCCTCGGGGTCCAGCAGATCGCCATCGGCGGCGACGACAAGCGTGCCCTCAGCTCGTTCTGGGGGGACACCCTCGGGATCCCGACGACCGGGAGCTACCGGAGCGAGCGACACAACGTGGACGAGGACATCCTCACCCTCGGTGAGGGCCCCCACGCCGTCGAGCTGGACCTGATGGAGCCGGTGGACCCATCGCGCAGCCCGCGGGTCAACAGCCCCGCCCTCAACCACATCGGTCTGTGGGTCGACGACCTCCACGCCGCCGTGGACTGGCTGAGGGGACAGGGTGTCCGGGTGCTGGGGGAGATCAGCCCCGGAGCCGCCGGGCACGACGTCTGCTTCATTCATCCGCGTGGGAACGAGGCCGCCCCTGTGGGCGCGACCGGCGTCCTGCTCGAGCTGGTCCAGGCGCCGGCCGAGGTCATCGCCGCCCTCGGGGCCTCGCGGGAATAGAGCCGCGCCGCCTTCCGGCGCCAACGACGACCGACGCACCTCCCCCACTGGCCTCGCGATCCGAGAAGCCGGTCAATGGACGCGCGCCGCACACACGTGGCCAGGGACCCGGGCTAGGCTGCGGGCCCATGGGTCAAGGTCGCTCGCTCGAGGCAGCGCCCTTATCCCCTGCTGCCTATTCCCGGCCCGATTCCTGCCCATCCGGCCTCCCCGGCCACCTATCCATGCTCCACCTGCTTCGCTGTGGACTGCTCGGCGCGTCACTGCTCGCCGCTGCCCCTGCCGCCTCTGCTCTTCAATCCGACCGCGCCCCCGCCTGCACCTCGACCAGCCTGAGGACCCTGCTGGGCCGAACGACGGCTCCGGGCCGGCAGGCTGCACCCGTCCAGCTCGGCAACAGCGCCGCGAGCGTGGCGTGGATTCAGCGCATCGCGGTCAGCGCACCAGCGGGCGGCCTGGTGAACAGCGGATTCACCTCCTGGGTCCTTCGCCTGACGGTCCCGGCGACCGGGGAGAGTGAGGTCTTCACCCTGCACGTCCCCGGCACGCCGCTGGGCGTCTCTCGCCCCCTCCTCGTCGGCTTCCACGGCTTCGGCGTATCCCACCTCGACTTCTCATACTTCAACACCGACTTCATTCAGGAAGCCGCCTCCCGGGATTGGCTCGTCCTCGCGCCGGCCCAGTTCAATCCGGCCACAGGTACCTGGGATGACAGCTGGGCTTCGACCGCGAGCCAGCTCCACGTCGAGGCCCTCATGGACTACGTGATCAGCCACTGGGCGGTGGACCTGGACAGGATCTACGGCGTCGGCTTCTCCATGGGCGGGGGCAACGCGCTCAGCTACGCCGCGCGCCATCGAGACCGTGACCTAGGCGCCTTCGCAGCCGTCATCAATCACACGGGGAGCGTCTGCATCAGCGACGTCTACACGAACAACCCACCGTCCGCGACCTGCAGCGCAGTTCACCCGAATCCGATTCAAGTGAAGATGCGCGATACGTTCGGCGCTCCTCCCCCCTCCTTCGCCTATCAGCGGTCCTCGCTCATCGACCTCGACGCCAACGGTCAGCTCGTCGCCGGCGGTCGCCACATGGCGGTCAACCTCGCGGACGTGCCCGTCCGGACGCACTACAGCGCGCTCGACACCATCGGCTACCTGCGGGAGCAGAGCATCGCCTTCGACGGCTTCCTCCAGCCGCGACCCGAGATGTCCTCATCACTGATCGTGGAGACCCAATCGGTGTGCCCCTCCAGCTCATGCAATACGCCCTCGGAGCACTGCTGGGACATCCTGGACCCGACGGCCTCGTGTGACTGGCTCAGCCTCCACACGCTCGAGGCCGCGCCCCCCAGGGGCGAGCTGCTGGCGGACCGCGACGCTCGATGGGGTGGGCTCGAGGTCGAGCTCCACCAGCAGGGGTCCTTCGGAGCCGCCGCCTACGACATCTCCTCCTCTCCCCCCACCGTTCAGCTCCTGGGGCGGGAGAACCTGGCGCGGGTCGCCGTGGACCTCGAGGCCTACGGGCTGGACCCGAACGCGGGCTTCGACCTGGTGACGAGCGGCGCCGATCCCCTCGGCACGGAGTTCGTCTTCTCCGACGTCTCCGCCCCCCCGCTTCAGGTCACGCGAGAGACGGTCACCGTGGCGCCCGCGTGCCCCCTCCCCGTCGGCGCCAAGCCCCCCGCCTGGTGCTACGACGCCGCGACCCGCGAGCTGCGGATCTGGGAGGGCGGGGCCGCGTCGGTGAGCTGGCGAATTCGCTGAGCATGGCGGGTCGGGCCTCGCCGCCGGGGGATCAGGGCCGGGCCCAGCGACCCACCTGCCCCCCCGGCCTCGAGGGTCACGGCGACGAGCGCGGCTCCCCCGGGCAAGGCCGCCCCCGCCGCGTTCAGCCGGCTCACCGGACGCCGGGCCCGGCTCAGATCGCGGTGCCGCCCGACTCACCCGTGCGGATCCGGATGCACTGCTGCAGCTCGGTGACGAAGATCTTCCCGTCCCCGACTTCGCCCTCGCCGCGGCGCGCCGCGTCGAGGATCGCGTCGATGGTCACCTGGACGAACTCGTCGTTGCAGGCGATGTCGACGCGGATCTTGGGCACGAGCTCGGGCCCCACCTCGAGCCCCCGGTAGATCTCCAGGCTCTCCGCCTGGCCCCGCCCGGAGCAGCGGGTGACGGTGATGCGGGTGATGTCCGCCTTGATGAGCGCCTGCCGGACCTGGTCCAGCCGCTCGGGACAGATGATGGCGGTGATGAGCTTCATGGGGCGTTCCTCCTGCTCGCTCAGTTGGGGTTCAAGAGGCCGTAGCCGTGCTCGCCGTGCATGCTGTGGTCCATCCCCGCGAGCTCGCCGCGCTCCTCGAGTCGGAGGCCGACGGTCTTCTCCACGAGCACCAGCAGGACCAAGGTGCCCACCGCGGAGGCGGCGCCCGCCACGAGCACCCCCATGACCTGGTGGCCGAACTGCACCCAGATCCCGCCCTCGGGCACGTCGCGCAGGAAGAAGGTGAGGCCCAGGGCCCCGATGATCCCGCCGACGCCGTGGATGCCGAAGACATCCAGGGTGTCGTCGTACCCCAGGCGGTTCTTGATGGCGATGGCGCCGTAGCAGGCGGCCGAAGCCAGGAGTCCCAGGGCCATTGCGCCCACGGGAAGGACGTCGCCGGCGGCGGGGGTCACCGCCACGAGGCCCGCGAGGATCCCCGAGACGAGCCCGAGGCTGGTCGCCTTCCCGTGCCGCCAGCCCTCCAGGATCATCCAGCCGAGGGCCCCCGCGGCGGCGGCGGCCTGGGTCGCGGTGAGCGCCTGCGCGGTCTTCAGCCCGCTCTCGACCGAGCTGCCCGCGTTGAAGCCGAACCAACCCACCCAGAGGAGCCCGGCGCCCATCATGGTCATCACCAGGTTGTTGGGGTGCATGGCCACCCGCGGGAAGCCGCGGCGCGCTCCCAGGTAGAGGGCAGCGACGAGCCCCGCGACTCCGGCGGAGACGTGGATCACCGTGCCGCCCGCGAAGTCGATGGCGTCCCCGGTCAGGAAGCCCCCGCCCCACACGATGTGGGCGAGCGGGTTGTAGATGAGGAGGCTCCAGAGAGCGATGAACACGCAGTAGCCGAGGAACCGCACGCGCTCCGCGAACGCACCCGCGATGAGCGCCGGGGTGATGATCGCGAACTTGCCCTGGAACATCGCGAAGACGTACTCGGGGATCCCACCCTCCATGATCGTCTGGTCGATCCCGGCCAGGAGGAGCTTGGACGGGTCCCAGCCGATGACGCCGCCCACGGTCGGGCCGAACGCCAGGGCGTAGCCCGCCACGACCCAGAGCACGCCGATGATGGCCATCGCCGCGAAGCTGTGCATCATGGTGCCGAGCACGTTCTTGGTCCTGACGAGGCCGCCGTAGAACATGGCGAGCCCCGGGATCATCAGGAGCACCAGGGCGGTGCTCACGAGCATCCAGGCGGTCGTCCCGGTATCGATCGGGGGCGAGTCGGGGGTGACCACGTCGGAGCTCCCGACGGCAACCAGCAGGGCGAGTGTGTTCAAGGCGCGGAGAACAACGGTGACAGGAGCGGTTCCTGCACTCGCGGATGGGGAAGGGCGCTGGGCCCTCGCGGTGCGCAAGCGGCAGTCTTCCACCCCGACGCCGTCCCATGGAGCGGCTCCGGGGCGGAAGCTCCAGGAGAGCGACATCGAACCGCGGGTTTCTTGTCGCGGACCGGGCCCGCAGCCTCCGGATCGGCCCGGGCGGGAGTGACCCATAATGAGACATGCCCCTGCCGGGCAGGTCCGCTGCGGCCCCATCCACGAAGCTCATCCGGGTAGCCAATTAGGCAGAAACCCGCATGGCGGCTTCAGCCTGTCGCCGGGCCTCTCGATAGGCAAGGACAGCGATGGAGCACCCCACCCAACAAGCTGAACGGCTCTTCGAGATCGGTCCGGTCTCCCTTGTCCGTTGGCGCGAGGAGAGCGGGCGGAGGATCACGAAGGCCTCTGGAGAGCTCGCGAGGCAGCTGGAGGGGCTGGGGGTGCAACGCCTGGATGAAGTCCTCGGCGGCGACGACCGGCGCCGCCTGGAGGCCGCCATGGCGGGGCTCCAGGAGGATCTGGGGAGCCTCGACCTCGGGCCCGTTCGCCTCGACCTGGGAGGCCCGGAGCCGGCCTGGTTCCACCTCACCGCGGTTGTGGACGAGCCGGAGGCGGCGCAGCAGCTGGTGACCGCCACGTTCGTGGACATCAGCGGGCTGAAGGGCTCTGAGCGGGCCCTCAAGGAGAAGTCGGAACGGCTGGAGCTCGTGATCGAGGGGACCCGGCTCGGGACCTGGGACTGGAACCCTCAGTCCGGCGACGTCTGCTTCAACGATCAGTGGGCCGAGATGCTCGGCTACCGCCTCGACGAGATCTCCTTCCGCCTCGAGGAGTGGGAGTCACGGGTCCACCCCGACGACCTCAAGCCCTGCTACGAGGCCATCGAGGCCCACCTCGCAGGAGAGACCGCCTTCTACGAGAACGTTCACCGCATGAGGCACAGGGACGGGCACTGGGTCCACATCCTCGACCGAGGGCGCGTGGTCGAGCGAGACGCCCAGGGGCAGCCCGTCCGCTTCACCGGGACGCACACGGACATCTCCCCCCAGCGCGAGGCTGAGCTCGCGGCGCAGGCGGCGAACAAGATCAAGTCGGAGTTCCTCGCGACCATGAGTCACGAGATTCGAACCCCGCTCGGCGGGATGATGGGGCTGGTGGAGGTGCTCGAGTCCACCTCCGTCTCCCCCACCCAGCGCGAGAACATGGAGCTCATCAAGCGCTGCGGTGAGCATCTGGGGTTCGTCCTCGACGAGGTCCTCGAGCTGACCCGGCTGGAGTCCAGGAGGCTCGAACTCCGGGAGGAGCCCTTCGACCTCGCGGTACTCCTCCAGGACCTACATCGGCTCTTCCTCGTCCAGGCGCGGAGGAAGGGCCTCGAGCTTCGGCTGGACGTGGAGGCCGGCGCGGCGACCTGGTGGACCGGGGACCGCCACCGGCTGCACCAGGTCTTCAGCAACCTGCTCTCCAACGCCATCAAGTTCACGCGCGACGGATACGTGGGGCTCCGGGTCTGGCTTGAGGGAGAGCCCGAGCGGCTCTGCGCCGCTGTGGAGGACACCGGCCGGGGGATCGGCGACCTGGACCGGATCTGGGAGAGCTTCCAGCAGGAGGACACCTCGATCGCCGCCACGTATGGCGGGAGCGGGCTCGGGCTGACCATCACCCAGAAGCTCATTCAGCTGATGGGAGGCGAGATCCAGGTGAAGAGCGCCGTCGGCGAAGGGAGCCGCTTCACGTTCTCGATCCCGATGCTGCGCGCGCACCCCGGCGCGCCCACGCTCTCCTGCGCAGGCGCCCCCGACGGCGACGCCTCGGCCGACGAGCGGGGTCTCCCCGCCTTGCGCGTCCTCGCTGCGGACGACAACGAGATCAACCGCCGGATCTTTGGACACTTCCTCGCCCAGCTAGGGGTCAACTTCGAGCTGGTCAGAGATGGCGAAGAAGCGACCGACGCCGCTGCGAGGCGGCCCTTCGACCTGATCCTCCTGGACCTTGAGATGCCCAGGCGTAATGGTCGTAGCGCGGCAGAGGCGATCAGGGCGCAGTCCACCAGGCGATCCGAGCGCATTGTCGCAGTCACCGCCGATATTCTGAGCACCCTGCAGCTCGAAGGGGACCAGAACCCATTCGATGCCGTGGTGACCAAGCCGTTTTCTCTCGACGACCTCCGGGCGCAGCTGCTCGCCGTGCGCGCCCACCGTACCTGACCCACCGAAGACAACTTCCCATGTCCACCCCTCGCCGCTCGGCCATCCTCCTGATCGGATTCCAGAACGACTACTTCTCTCCCGATGGCGTCATGCACTCGGTGATTGAGGAGAACGCCCGCGACAACGACGTCCTCGTGAACACCAAGAGCGTGCTGGACGCATTCCTGGACTCCGAGACCCCGATCATCAACCTCCCGATCCACTTCAGCCCCGACTACGAGGAGCTCAGCCAGCCGACGGGCCTCCTGGCGGCGATCCGCGACGCCGGGGCCTTCCGCCGGGACACCAAGGGGGGCCAGACCATTCCGGAGCTGCTCGAGTACGGGGATCGGATCCAGCACCTCTCGGGAAAGACGAGCTTCAACGCCTTCCTCGGCACCGACCTCGACGGGCACCTGCGTGCTGCCGGGGTGGATCACGTGATCGTCACCGGCGTGGTCACCTCGATCTGCATCGACTCCACGGCGCGGGCCGCCGCCGAGCGGGGCTTCGCGGTCACGATCGTGAGCGACGCGTCCGCCGGCCGGAACGACACGGAACACCAGTTCTACTGCGAGAGCATCTTCCCCCTCTACGCAGAGGTGGTCAGGACCAAGGACCTACTCGGCCATGCGACCGATTCCGAAATCGCCCGCTGAGGAGCGAGAGGTCCTGATGCAGGAGGTCGAGGCGCTCCAGACTCGGATCGGAGCCCTGGAGTCGCTCCTCGCCGACGAGATCGCAGCCAAGGCGTCGCTCTTCCGGACCGTCACCGAGCACCAGGGCCGCTATGTCGACCTGGTCGAGTCGGCCCCGTGGATCGTCACCCGGGTCGACAGCCGGGGCTGCTACGTCGACTCCAACTCGTACTTCGCCCGCAGCCTGGGCATGAAGACCGGCGAGGTACTCGACCAGTCCGTGGGTTCCCTTGGCGAGGGCGCGGCCTGGAGCGAGGCGGTCTCCTCCTTCGCAGCCTCCAGCCTCTACCGCTCCGAGCCTTGCTCCGTCCCGGTCTCCGTCAACGGAGAGGAGCGCTCGTTCCTCCTGATGATGTACCGGCCGAAGGCCGGGCCGAGCTTCACCATCCTCGCGCTCGACCAGACGGAACGGGACCAGGCGCTCGCGAGGGCAGAGGCCTCCGCCGAGGACAAGGCGATGTTCCTCGCGGTCATGAGCCACGAGCTGCGGACCCCGATGAACGGCGTCCTCGGCCTGGCCGCCCTCCTCAAGGACACCATCCTCGATGCGGAGCAAGCCGACCTGGTCTCCACCATCGAGAAGACCGGGACGACGCTGGTCAGGATCATCAACGACGTCCTGGACCTCAGCAAGGCCGAGAACGGCGCCATGGAGTTCGAGAGCGCCCCCTTCTCGGTCGAGGCCATCGTCCAGTCGGTGGTCGCGACCCTCGGGCCGACCGCGCGACAGTCCTCGGCGCGGCTGGACGCCGCCTTCGGCGAGGGCCTCCCGCAACTGGTCCTCGGCGACGAGCACCGGATCCAGCAGGTCCTCACCAACCTCGCAGGGAACGCCCTCAAGTTCGCACCGGGAGGACTCGTGAGGGTCGAGGTGGAGCAAGACGCCGATCAGGGCGACGACGTGGCGCTGACCTTCCGGGTCGTCGACAACGGGATCGGTATCGAGTCAGCGGAGCTGGATCGCCTGTTCGAGGCCTTCACCCAGGCCGACTCGAGCGTGAGTCGGCACTACGGCGGGACCGGGCTCGGCCTGACGATCTCCAAGCTGCTCGTGGAAGGAATGGGAGGCCAGCTCTCCGCCCGCAGCACGCCGGGCGAGGGCTCCACCTTCGAGTTCACCCTGGGGTTCGAGCTGGCGAAGGACCACCCGGCCCCCTCCCTCCCTGCCGCCGACGCCTCAGTCCCCGCGGCGGGCCCGATGCGGGTGCTCGTCGCCGAGGACAACCTCGTCAACCAGCGCGTGGCACGCGGCATGCTCGAGATCCTCGGGCACGAGGTCCAGGTGGTGTCCAACGGGATGGAGGCGGTGCAGGCGGCCATGGGCGGGGGGATCGACCTGATCCTCATGGACGTGAACATGCCCGTCCTCGATGGCCTGGAGGCCACGCGCCGCATTCGAGAGGCTGCGGGCCCGGAGCGCGGGCTCCCCATCGTCGCGCTCACCGCGAACGCGATCGAGGGGGACCAGCAGGTCTGCCTGGATGCTGGCATGGACCACTACCTCCCCAAGCCGTTCGCGAAGGACCAGCTGGCAGGAGCGATCCAGCGCGTCGCCGCCCGCCGGTCCGTGGGCTGACCGGTCCGGGGCTCCGCCGCCAGGCCCGCCTCGAGTCCAGGATTGATCCAGCGAAGAGCGGCCTTCCGAAGGGGGGGGCGTCTCGCCCTAGGACGAGGGCCGATTTATGGGCGGCGGGTCTATGCGGCGAATGGCGTGCGGTACACTTTGCGGGTTGTTAGGGCGTCGCTCGCCGACGCTGGGTTTCCATTAGGGAACACCCGCAGCGCTTCCAGTGGGTCCGCCCGCCGGGTTCGTCCGTTACCTGCCCTTTTTTTTCCCTCAGCCACCGAGAGCATCATGCTCAAGACAGCATCCCTCCTGATCGGAGCGGTCGCCCTCACCCAGGGCGCGCCTGGTCAGTCGCCTGCCCAGCTTCAGCGGATCCCCGCGCGAGCCCCGATCCACGCGGGCACCTTCCACGCCGCGTCCGGTCAGTTCATTCCCGCTGACCCGTCTCAGCAGTCGGCCATGGGTGCCAACGGGGACGTCTATACAAACAACTACTACGCCGGCGTCTTCCTGGACATCAACGCCTCCAGCCTCGTCGTGGACGAGGGCCGGATCCCCAGCACCACCTCCCCGACGTCTGCCAGCCCGGTGAGCATTACGGGGACCCAGGACAGCTACCGGATCAACAACATCCAGCTGGGGTACGCCACGGATTCGATCGGAGACGGCAACGCCCGCCTGACAATCCTGCCCGAGTACACCTCGTGCTCCAACCCGCTCGGGGGCTCGTCGCCGATCCTCGACCTGATCATCACGGGGCTCCCCGGGACGATCCTGGCGGGCGCGGTCACCCCCTACACCTTCGACGTCGACATGACCGGCTTCGAGTTCTGCATGCCTGCGGACGGTGACGGGACGTACGACGATGGAATCATCGACAACTTCGGCTTCGGCCTGCTCATGTCCGCGGACCCCGGCTCTCAGATCGGCCCGCTGATCGGCGCCCGCCCGGGCCCCTTCGCCCCCACCGGCGACGGCACGGTCTTCCAGAACCCCGGCAGCACCGGATCCGGCCTCGGCACCGAGGACCAGTGGTTTGAGCTCGAGTTCGGGACCGGCTCGACCAACTGCTACAACGAGGGTGGATACGACCCGGTCACGAACAACCCGTCGTTCGGGTCCTTCTGGCTGGTGCTCGGCGCCGACCTCGGGTTCGACTGCACCGGCTGCGCGGGTGGTCAAGACGACGGGTTCGAGGACAACGACACCTGCGGGACGGCGACGCCTCTTTCGCTCCCGAGCTCCAACTCGGGGCTCGTGGTGACCAAGGCAGACCCGGACTACTACTCGTTCGACATCCCTGCCGGGTCGACGGTGACGGCGTCCGCGCTGTTCTCCCACGCCCAGGCCGATGTGGACATTTACCTCTTCACGGATGACTGCACCGTGGCCTACGACTCAGGGTTCTCCATCTCCGACAACGAGACGGTCTCCTTCACCAACTGTGGAGCGACCCCCGTCCCGGCGAAGCTCGCGGTCGTCGTCTTCTCGGAGAGCGCCGGTGACTGCTCGGACTACGACCTCGTGATCACCACCGAGGCGGTCTGCTCCGATGATCCGCTCGCGGGGAATGACTCCTGCGCGACCGCGTTCAACCTGTCGACGGGCCTGTCCATCAACCTGGTGGTCAACCGGTGCGCGCCGAGCGACTACTACCGTCTGAACCTCATCCCGGGCGAGACGATCGACCTGGAGATGACGCTCAACCCCGCCGAGGCTGACCTCGACCTGCTCCTCTTCCGGGACGACGCCACCTGCGGCGATCCGGGGGGGCTCATCGCTGGCTCGTTCAACCTGGGCGCGACGGAGTCGATCCTCTACACCAACAAGTCGGGCCAGCAGCAGTCCTACATCCTGGTGGTCGACACGTTCGCCTTCAACTCGGGCGTGGACTGCACCGGATACGTGCTGGACTACGCCATCGGCGCCTCGACCGAGGTCGGATCGAACTTCTGCTCGGCGGTGCTGAACTCGTCCGGGTTCGGAGCCCACATGTTCGGAACGGGAAGCAATGTCGTCGCCGACAACTCCCTGACCCTGAACGCGGAGTGCCTGCCGAACAACTCGAGCGGCTACTTCTTCGTCTCCCAGGGCACGATCTTCGTCCCGAGCGTGGGTAGCTCCTCCGGCAACCTCTGCATCGGCGGTGGCCCGGTCGGCCGCTTCCTTGCCAACGTGGTCAACACCGGATCGGGCACCACGGTGTCGGTCCTGACGGACCTCACGTCCTTCCCCCAGCCCACTGGAAGCGTCGCTGTCCTCCCCGGGGACACCTACAACTTCCAGTACTGGTTCCGGGACATCGGCAGCACCAGCAACTTCTCCGACGCTCTCGCGGTGACGTTCCAGTGAGCTGAGCTTCGTCCAGGCCCGACCCTCGGGCCCGAGCGAGCGAGAGAGCGCGCCGCCGGCCAAGCCGGCGGCGCGCTCCGCTATATCGAACTTCCTTCCGCCGGAGGCCATTGAATCAGGACTGCGGCAGCGCCCTTCGCCCGGCGGCGAGGGGAGGGATAGAATTCGGCCGGAGGCACCAGCGTTCCCCCTCCGCGGCGCCCGCCCACGTTCGCCGCCGCGAGGGATCCGCGAAGGGTCCCGACCTGCCTAATCCGGGATCCAACCTCGCCCGCAGCGCATCCTCTGCGCGCCGCTCCCCCCTACTGCCCGATGACACCGCGCCCCGACCACGACGCCATGCTCCAGCCTGAGGGGTCGACCCAGGCCCCGAGGATCGATCAGGTCATCGAGGTGCTGATCCTCGGCCTGCTGCTGTACCTGCCGTTCGCCTTCGGCGGCGTGATGCCCATGAGCCGCGTGGTCATCACCGGCACGGGCGCCCTCATCGCGGCCTGCTTCGCCGTGCGTTGCCTCTCGGAGAGCACCAGCCCGGTCTCCACCCCGCGCGCCATGATCCCCTTCGCCGGGCTCATCGCCCTGGCGGGCGCCCAGCTCATCGCCCTCCCGGCGTCACTTGTGGAGACCCTCTCCCCCACGGCTGGGGACCTCTGGGGCCGCGCCTCCGGCGCCGCGGGGACCGATGGGGCCTCGACCACCCTGAGCGTGTACCCCCACGGGACGGCGGTTCAGCTCGACCTCCTCATCATGGGCGGCCTGCTCATGCTCACCGCCGCCACGGTCTACCGCGACCGGGCTGCGTTCAAGCGCCTGCTGCTCGGCGTCTCGGTGATCGGCGCCCTCGTCGCCCTCACCGGGCTTGGGCACCTCGCCCTCGGGGAGACGATGATCTACGGGGTCTTCGAAGGGAACGGCAGCAAGGGGGCACCGTTCGCCTCCTACAGCCACTACTCGGAGTTCCTCAACCTCGCCCTCGGCTGCGCCTTCGGGTTCCTGCTGGTCGGGAGCAGCACACGGGTCTCGGGGCGCACGCTCGACATCCGAGACCTGCTGGGTGGAACCGGACGCAGCCCCTCCCGGCTCGAGAAGCTCCTCATCGCCTTCCTGGTGCTGGGCGTCGTCGCCGTCGTCCTCTCAACGTCGAGGAACGGCCTGATCTCCATGATCTTCGCCGCCGCCGTCACCGCCGCGGCCATGCAATACTCGAGGCGAATCGACGGTATCGGCTGGTCCATCGTGGGCGTCGGGCTCATCGCGACCGCCGTCCTCCTGGCCCTCGGGGTCGACCCGGTCATCGAGCGCTTCGAGGCCACCTCCGCGGACCCGTCCGGTGCCCTCTCCATGCGCCTCGATCTGATCCGAGACAGCGCGTCCATGGGCGCGGCCTTCGTCGCCACCGGCGCAGGGCTGGGCACCTACGCCCTGAGCTTCCCGGGGTTCGACACCACCGTCCGCTCGGGCACCGCGGAGCACGCGGAGAACCAGTACCTCGAGCTCTTCGCCGAGATGGGGGCTGGGGGCGCCCTGCTGGGCCTGACCTTCCTCGCGCTGCTCTACCTGCGCCTCTTCCGCCGCCCCAGGGAGAGCCGGAAGTCGGCGGACCTCGGGGTCTTCGGGGTCCTCTTTGGCCTCTCCGCCCTCACCTTCCATTCCCTCACGGACTTCGGCGTGGTGATCCCCGCGGTCGGGCTCCTCGCGGCGACCCTGGCGGGCGCCGCCCTCGGGCGCTGCAGCGCCGACTGTTCGCCGGCCCTCGGCCGCCGCGTCCTCGCCATGGGCGTCGGCCTCCTGGCCATGGCTGCCCTCGGGACGCGCGTCCCCGCCGCGATCCGCGGAGGGGAGAGCTGGGACCACTTCAGCTACGCCGAGCTGGTCAGGGAGGACGTGGCCAGGGCCGGCGGGGTCGGGACAGCCGAGCAACACGCCGACCTGGTCGAACACACCGGGCTCGCCCTCGAGGCGGAGCCCGCGAACGCCGAGGTGGCGTTCCGCGCCGTCCTCGCGCGCTGGACCCTCGCCGTGGCGACGGCCCGGGGCTTCGACCGGGAGTCCGCGCCGGTCACGCCCATCACCCACCCGGACCTCGTGGACTCCGCCGCGGCCGCCGTGAGCGGTCTGCAGCAGGTCTTCCTCCTCGCCCCCACCCATGGCCCCTCCTGGTCCGTCGCGGGCCAGCTGCGGCGGGTCTGGCTCGGGGACGAGACGGCGGAGGCCGGCGAGTGGATCCTGCGCGGCCGAGCGCTCGCGCCCCACCACCCCGCGGCCTGCCTCGCCTCCGCCTTCGAGCTGATGCGGCAGGACCGCGAGGCCGAGGGGGTCGCGGAGCTGGAGCGCGCGGTCGGCGTCGGCGCGCCGCGGCGGGACATCGTCGACCTCCTCGCGACCTCCTTGCAGCGCCCGGCCCTCGCCCTCCCCTTCGCGGAGGGCGACCTCGGCCTCACGGGTCGGCTCCTCTCCATCGTCGAGGCCCAGGGCGATCAGGCCCCCCTCGCAGAGGACCTCGCCGAGCGCTACGAGAACCTCCTCATCGCCGCCTGCGCCCGCCCGGGCGCCACCGAGGGCCAGCTGTCGCGGCTCGCCGCGATGGAGCGGGAGCGGGGCAACCTGGACGAGGCAGCTGACCTCCTGGCCCGCGTGCTGAGCGCGAACCCCGCCTCCCGCGCCCGCTTCACCTACGCCCAGCTCCTGGCCGAGACCGGCGACGTCCGCGGGGCGCGCCGGGAGCTCCGGGACGTGCTCAACTTCCACCCCGAGATGACCCAGGCGACGCGCCTCCTGGAGCAGCTGGAAGGGGATCGATCCAATTGAGGCTCGTTTCGAGCCGACAAGGCCCGAGCGGCTCCTGAGGCCCGCGGCCGCCCGACGATAGAGTCTATCCATGAGGACACTGCCCACCTCCCCCACCCTCCGCGCCGCCGCGCTGGCCCTCGCCCTTGGGGCTGCCTCCCTGGGCGCCGGCTGCGCGGCCACGAACTACGACCTGAACGCGGAGGAGCTCGCGCGCTTCAAGGCGGCGGGCCCGATCACGCCCGAGTTCGACGAGGAGCGCCTGCTGGAGTCCATCCAGCCGCCGGGGGTCTACACGGTCATCGCCGGGGACCTCCTGAAGGTCCGCGTCCCCCCCTCCATGGCGACCTCGGTGGCCGAGGGGCTCCCGCAGACCAGCGTCGAGCACTACGCCCGGGTGGCGAGCTCGGGCTCCATCGAGGTGCCCCTCGCCGGCACCGTGGAGGTCGCGGGCCTCACGGTGCAGGAGATCGAGGCCTCCATCGCCGACAGCGTCTTCCCCGAGCTCCTGAGCGAGCGCCCCTCCATCGTCGTGACGGTGGAGGAGCCCAACACGATCGCGGTCACCGTCTACGGCGCCGTCGGCACCGCCGGGGTCCACGAGCTCCGAAGCGACCAGATGACCCTCTCCGCCGCCCTCTCCGCGGCGGGCGGCATCATCCAGTCCGGCCAGCTCATCCTCGGGGCGCGCCGGATCGTCGTCTACAGCCCCGGCGGCGACGGCTCCCCCTCGATCCAGGCCCTGCCGGTCCGCGGCCTCAACGTGCCCTTCTACGACATGCCCCTCAAGGGCGGGGAGCGCATCGAGGTCGAGCGCTACGAGCCGGACCGCTTCACGGTGGTTGGGCTGGTCAAGAGCGCCGGGTCGCTCGAGTACCCGCCGGAGATCGAATACAACCTGATGCAGGCCATCGCCATGGCGGGCGGGGTCGACACGATCGCCGACCCCCCCTATGCCACGGTCTTCCGCAAGGACCTGGAGACCGGAGAGATCCTCCCCGCCACCTTCCCGATCAAGGGCAACGGCCTCGTCGAGTCCTCCGCCCTGGAGATCAAGCCCGGCGACGTGATCTACATCGGCCACTCCGCAGGCTCGTGGACTCGCGCCTTCGCCGCCGAGGTCTTCCGGATCAACATCGGCTTCTTCATCGACCCGAAGAGTATCTGAGCCATCAGCGGCCGTCGGCTGGGGCAGACGGTCCTTCCAAACGGCTTCCTGCCAACTCCGGCCTGCTGCTCAGCGCGGCTCGCCTCCCCCACTTGCGCATCTCTGTCATCACCGCGGTCTACAACCGCGCCGCAACCGTCCGCGAGGCCATCGCCAGCGTCCAGGCGCAGCGAGACGCCGAGGTGGAGCACGTCCTCATCGACGGCGCGTCCACGGACGGGAGCCTCGCCATCATGGAGGAGATGCGCGACGGACGGACCGTGCTGGTCAGCGAACCGGATGAGGGCATCTACGACGCCCTGTCCAAGGGCTTCGAGCGGGCCACGGGGGATGCCCTGGGACTCATGCACTCCGACGATCTGTTCGCGGACGACGAGGTGCTGAGCTCGGTCACCGAGGCCTTCGCGGACCCCTCCGTGGACGCGGTCTACGGTGACCTCCAGTACGTGGCCCAGGACGACCCCGGGCGAGTGATCCGCCACTGGCGGTCCGGACCGTTCCACCCGCGACGCCTCAAGCGCGGGTGGATGCCGCCGCACCCCACCCTCTACCTGCGCCGCTCCGTCCTCGAGGAGCACGGGAGCTTCGATACGACCTACCGCATCGCCGCGGACTACGACGCCATCCTGCGCTACTTCGGCAGCCCCGGATTCAAGGCGGCCTACGTCCCGCGGGTCCTGGTGAAGATGCGCGTCGGCGGTGAGAGCAACCAGTCCCTGCGCAAGATCCTCCTCAAGAGCCGGGAGGACTACCGCGCCCTGCGCCGCTCCGGCGTGGGAGGCCTCGGGACCCTCGCCTGCAAGAACCTCAGCAAGATCGGCCAGTTCATCGGCAAGCCCTAGACTCAACCACATGGCGAAGAAGGCACTCATCACCGGGATCACTGGACAGGACGGCTCGTACCTCGCGGAGCTGCTCCTGGAGAAGGGCTACGAGGTCCACGGCATCAAGCGCCGGGCGTCGTCGTTCAACACCCAGCGCATCGACCACATCTACCAGGACCCGCACACGCCGGACCCCAAGCTCACCCTCCACTACGGGGACCTCTCGGATTCCTCGAATCTGACGCGGATCCTGCGGGAGGTGGAGCCGGACGAGGTCTACAACCTCGCCGCCCAGTCCCACGTGGCGGTGAGCTTCGAAGCCCCCGAGTACACGGCGGACGTGGACGCCCTCGGCACCCTCAGGATCCTGGAGGCGATCCGGTTCCTCGGGCTCGAGCAGACCACCCGCTTCTACCAGGCCTCCACCAGCGAGCTCTACGGCCTGGTGCAGGAGATCCCCCAGCGGGAGACCACGCCCTTCCACCCGCGCAGCCCCTACGCGGTCGCGAAGCTCTACGCCTACTGGATCGCGGTCAACTACCGCGAGGCCTACGGGATGTACGCGTGCAACGGCATTCTCTTCAACCACGAGAGCCCGCGCCGGGGCGAGACGTTCGTGACGCGCAAGATCACCCGGGCCCTGGCCAACATCGCCCAGGGCCTCGAGCAGTGCCTGCACCTCGGGAACATCTCGGCGCTCCGGGACTGGGGCCACGCCAAGGACTACGTGCGGATGCAGTGGATGATGCTGCAGCAGGAGGAGCCGGAGGACTTCGTGATCGCCACGGGCGTCCAGTACTCGGTCCGGGAGTTCGTCCGCTGGTCCGCCGCCGAGCTGGGCATCGAGCTCGAGTTCGAGGGTGAAGGGGTCGACGAGGTCGGTCGCGTCGCCGCCGTCTCCGGTGACGCGGCGCCCTCGGTCCAGGCCGGGGACATCATCGTCCGGGTCGACCCGCGCTACTTCCGTCCGGCCGAGGTCGAGACGCTCCTCGGCGACCCCACCAAGGCGAAGGAGAAGCTCGGGTGGGTGCCCGAGATCACCACCCAGGAGATGTGCGCCGAGATGGTGGCCGAGGACCTCCAAACCGCCCGCCGCCACGCATTGCTCCGCCAGCACGGGCTCGACGTCCCCGTCTCGCTGGAGTCCTGAGGCCATGCGGATCTTCATCGCAGGCCACGGAGGGATGGCGGGGAGCGCCATCCTTCGGCACCTCGAGGACCTGGGGGGGCACCAGCTCCTCGTCCGCACCCGGGATCAGCTGGACCTGACCGATCAGCGGGCGGTCCAGGAGTTCATGGAGGCCGAGCGTCCCGACCAGGTCTACCTCGCCGCCGCCAAGGTGGGCGGGATCCACGCGAACGACACCTACCCCGCAGAGTTCATCCACCAGAACCTCGCCATCCAGGGCAACGTGATCCACGGGGCGTACCTCGCCGGGGTCCGCCAACTCCTGTTCCTCGGGTCCTCGTGCATCTACCCCAAGCACGCGCCCCAGCCCATGCCGGAGGCGTGCCTGCTGGATGGACACCTGGAGCCCACCAACGAGCCCTACGCCATCGCCAAGATCGCGGGGATCAAGATGTGCGAGGCCTACAACCGGCAGTACGGCACGGACTTCCGGAGCCTGATGCCCACGAACCTGTACGGGCCCGGCGACAACTACCACCCCGAGAACTCCCACGTGCTCCCCGCCCTCGTCCGGAAGTTTGCCGAGGCGCAGGCCGCCGGCGCCCCCAGCGTGACCCTCTGGGGGTCCGGCGAGCCGCGCCGTGAGTTCCTGCACGTGGACGACCTCGCCGCCGCCGCCGTCTACTTCTGCAACCTGGACCGCGAGCGTTGGGGCGAGCGGTCCTTCGTGAACATCGGCACCGGGGTGGACCTGCGCATCCTCGACCTCGCCCGGGCCATCGCCCGGGTGGTGGGCTTCGAGGGCGAGATCACCCTCGACCCCAGCAAGCCGGACGGGACGCCCCGCAAGCTCCTGGACGTCTCCGTGGCGACCTCCCTGGGCTGGACCGCGTCCATCTCCCTCGACGACGGACTCAGGCGCACCGTGGCCGAGTTCGGAGAGGCCACGCGACTCTAGGGGCGGCCCCTCGCGGCGCTCGGTCAAGCCCCGGGCGCTGCGCTGACCGGGGTCTCCTCTCCTCGGACCGAGCCCTCCTTCAGCCGCTCGAGGCCGTTGAAGGAGAGGAAGGGGTGGAAGAGCGCCAGCCGGCGGCCCAGGGTCGCGGTGGAGGAGTCGTGGGAGACCGCGGCCTTGAGCACCAGGACGGACCCCTCGCGCCGATCGTTGACCGGGATCTCGATCCGGGTGACGAAGCCCGCAGGGGCGTCACCCACATCCGCCGGTTCCCACCTCAGCTGGAACGGGCTGCCGTCCCGGCGCTGCCCCTCCATCGTGAGCTCGGAGAACCCGAGGATGTGCCCGGCCTTGGTGACCACGCGCCACCACTCCTCCAGGGACGTGGCCTCGCGGAAGGCGAGCGACAGCTCGTCCACGGCGTGCTTCTCATCGCTGACGGCCCTCGCGGACGACGCCACCTGGCGGAACGCATCCATGGACTCCTTGATCCGGATGGCGCCGGACGCGCTGAACAGGAGGCAGAGCCCGAGGAGCGCGACGGCGAGGGCGACCAGTTGCGCGGTGTCGCCCATGGTGGCGGCGAGGACCACGGCCGAGGTCGCCGCCACCGAGGTCCCCACCAGCGTCGCGACCGCCCTTCGCTGACCGAAGCCGAGCTTGATCAGGCGGTGGTGGATGTGGTTCCGGTCCGCGGACATCATCGAGCGCCCCTCGATGAACCGGCGGGCCATGGCGAAGGTGGTGTCGAGGATCGGGATCCCCAGGGCGATGAGGGGAATGGTGAAGCCTGAGAGGGACGAGGCCCCGGACGCCACCAGCGCCGCCGAACTCGAGAGCATGAACCCGATGGAGAGGCTCCCCGCGTCGCCGAGGAAGACCCGTGCGGGGTGGAGGTTGTGGGGCATGAACCCGCCGATCGACCCCATCAGGGCGATCAGCATCAGGCCGGCGGCGACGTGCCCCTCCTGGAACGCGATCCACGAGATCGCCCCGCAGGCGATCACGCTCAGCCCGCTGGCGAGGCTGTCGAGGCCGTCGATGATGTTGAGGGCGTTGGTGGCGCCCACGATCCAGATGATCGTGAGGGGCACCCCGAACACGCCGAAGTCGATGCGCGTCCCCCCCATGTCGTAGTCCCCCAGGAAGCTGAGGATCCCGATGCTCTCGGGGCGTGCGAGCCAGATCCCATCGATGGAGACCCCGGAGAGCACCACGAGTCCCGCCGCCGCCAGCTGGACGAAGAGCTTCGCCATGGCCCCCATGCGCAGGATGTCGTCCCGGAGCCCGACGGCGAACATCATCAGTCCGCCCGCGAGGATCGCGACCACCTGCCGGTCCAGGGGGATGTCCAGGGTCCGTACGACCGGGAGCCAGGGAACGGCGACCAGGGAGAGCACGAAGGCCGCCATGACCGCCGCGCCCCCGAGGTACGCCACCGGCTCGCGGTGAACCTTGCGGAGCCCGGGCTGATCCACCCAGCCGTTCCGTCGGGCGATCGAGCTCGTGATCGGCGTGATCAGGAGCGCGGCGAGGAAGGCGCAGATGGGGAGAACGAGGAGGAGCGACATGGCAGAGCGTCATCCGGGCGCTCAGCGAGAGCGCCTTTGGCGTCAGGGATTCATTGGTCGGCCTCAGCCGAGCGCCGCCGCCTGGTCGAGGGGGCCACGTCGATCCGGCGGGGCTGGTCATCGTCCAGTCCGTCGTCCGCTCCACTGCCTGTCCCGTCGGCTCCCGGGCTCGCCACTCGAGGTTCTGACCCCGGGGACGTACTCCCTCCACCCTCGGCGGGCCCGACCCACGACTCCGCCTTGCCCGCAGCACCCGCCGCGGGGGCCTCGTCGGCCCCGTAGCCGTAGCCGTAGCCGTAGCCGTAGCCGTAGCCGTACCCGTAGCCGTACCCGATCCCCGTGGGCATGGCGTTCATCAAGACCCCGAGGACCCTGGCGCCCACGGAGTGCAGCCGCTCGTAGGCCGCCGCCGCCGCGCCGCGCTTGGTCTTGTCGACCCGCGCGACGAGCAGCGTCGCGTCACACCGGTTGGCCACGATCCGGGCGTCCGTCACCGCGAGCACCGGCGGCGAGTCCACGATGACCCGGTCGTACTCGGCCGCGAGGGCCGCCAGGAGCTCGTCGAAGCGTCGGCTGTTGAGCATCTCCGCGGGCGCGGAGGGGATCGGGCCCGTGGTAAGGACCTCGAGCCCGCCGAGCTCCGTCTTCTGGATCAGACCCGCGAGCAGGGCGTGGGGATCCACCAGGGCGTCCGCGAGGCCGCCCTTGTTGTGCAGCCCGAAGACGTCCTGCTGGCTGGGAGATCGGAGGTCGGCGTCCACCAGGATCACCGACTGCCCCGCCTTCGCCATGGCGATGGCGAGGTAAGCGGACGTGGTGGACTTCCCGTCCCCCTTCTCCGGGGAGGTCACGTGGATGACCTTCCCGGACTCCACCGGCAGGCTGAAGTAGATCGCCGTCCGCAGGCCGCGCGCGGCCTCGGCGAGGCCAGCGTGCTCGGACCACGAACGGATCGCGTCCAGGTCCCCGTGGTCGATGCGGGTCCGCGGAATCACACCGAGCAGCGGCGAGGGCACCGCACGGGCGAGGTCCGCCTCGGACCTCAATCGCTGATCGAGCAGCTCCCGGAGCCAGCTCAGTCCGGCCCCTGCGAGCAGGCCCAGGATCAGGAACTGGGCGAGGGTGCGGGTCTTGGAGTTGGCGAGGACCGCGGTGTCCGGTCGGGCAGGATCGAGCACCTCCACCGAGAGCTCCGTCAGCTTCTCGGCCTCGGCCGAGGAAAGGTCGATCTTCCGGATCGCCTGGGACTTCTCGTCGACCATCTCCCGTGCGCGGGCCACGGCCCCTTCGAGGCGGCGGTACTCCGTCTGAAGGTCCCCGGCCCTGGCGGCGATGCCCCGCTGGGTCTCCACGCGGTCGGCCTCCACTTGCGCCAGCCTCTCGGCCGCAGAGGCCCGCTCCCGAAGGACCTTGAAGATGTTCTCGACCCGCTGCTCGAGGCGGGCCGCCGAGGTGGACGAGCCGTCCCGAAGCGCCCGATCCCGGACCAGGCGCTCGTTGATCTCCGAGATCCGGGCGTCCAGCTCGACGATGGCCGCGTGCCGGGGCGTCATCTTCAGGACCCGGATGCCCTCGCTGCGCTGGGCGCTGAGGCGCTCCAGCTCGTCCTCCGCCTCGTCGATGTCGGCGATCAGGTCCAGGAACTCGGGGTCAGCGGTCGCCGTGGGGGCGAAGCCCTTGCCCTCGCTCACGAAGAGCCGCAGGACCTCGATGTCTCCCCGGAGAAGCTCCGCCTCCGCGAGCCTGGCCTTGGCCTCCTCCGCGGCCCGCTCGGCCTCCACGAGCCGTCCCCGGAATTGATTGAGCTGCTGGATTTCGAATTGCCCTGCGCCCTCGGGGTCGAGGGCAACGAGCGAATTCTCGGCCAGGAAGGCGTCACGATCACTCAACGCCTTGTCGAGGTCGACCTGGAGCAGGACGCGCTGGTCTTCGAGAATCTCCAGCGACCTTTGGATGGAGCTCTCCCCTCGAACCCCGACCATGCGCCGGTATTCGCTGACCACGGTGTTCACGATCACGCACGCCTCGGCAACGTCGCCCGACGTCAACGACACCGTGAGGACGTCACTGTCCGTCCCAACGTCCACGACGAGACTCGCGCGGAGGGCCGCGATCTTGTTCGAGGCCTCGGCCAACATCACGCTCTGCGCCACCTCGGGCCGAGCCGCGACGTTCTGCAGCAGCGAGATCGATCGAAGGACGTCAGCCTGGGTACCGAGAAACTCATAGGTGCCCGAGCCGATGAATCCCTGGGAATAGACCGGGGTCCGGCTCTTCCCGTGGACGAACAGCCGCGACTGGGCCCGCCAGACCTCCCCCTGCTCCTCGATCTTCCGGAACCCGGTCACGACCCCGAGGCCCACGCAGAGCAGCAGGATCCACCGGCCACGCCAGGCCGTCACGAAGAGGCTGCGCAGGGAGAGATCCGAGTCCGGCCCCTCGTCGGCGATGGCGAGACGTGAGGCTTGGGGTTCTTGGGTCGTCATGGGCAATGCGGTGTCGGTCTCCGCCAGCTCGCGGCGGGCTCGGAGGCCTGGTGGGTCAGCAGCGTCTCAGGCAGGGACCCTATCGGGTCCCCATGGCAGGACTGAAGCGCTTAAACGTATCACGCCCTCGGGGTCGAGGACCGGATGATCAGGGGCTGGAGATGGGGAGCCAGGACACGGGAAACCAGGTGGTGACCAGGGCTCAGCGACTTCCTTCCGCGTGCTGCACGGGTCATGCGATGGAGGCGACGATCGCGATGTTGTCCTCGCCACCGGGGTGCCCCCGGACGCCCGCGAGGGCCAGCCGGACGGCGGCCTCCACGAGGGCCTCGGGGCTGCGCCCGGCGCCGATCATCAGGGACTCGAGCTCCTCCATCCCGATGGACTCCTCCGGGGTCTCGTACCGGCACTCATGCACCCCGTCGCTGCAGGTCACGACCCAGTCGCCGCTCTTCACCGGCACGCGGAAGAAGGCGCTCGGAGGAATCCCGTGGGATCCCGGATCCCACGGCGCGGTGTAGAAGGTGTTGGGGGGCACGACCCGGCGGACGCCGCTCTCCATGTTGCCGAGGAAGACGCCCGAGTCGCCGAGGCACACGCCCTCCATGACCCCCTCGCTGCGATCGATGGAGAGGAGGGCGAGCGTGCAGCGGGAGCCGTCCTCTCCCCCCGTCTCTGCCTCCGACCACCTCGGGTGAAGCTGCGCGAGGGCCTCCTCCGGAGAGATCAGCGGGCCCGATTCCTCGACGATGGCGGCGAGGAGCTCAACCGTCAGGTGGCTGGCCTCGTGCCCGTGATGTCCGTCCGCGACCGCCTGGATCACCCGCCGGCCATCATCGACGGCGAGGACGCAGTCCTCGTTGAGGACCAGCGACGGTCCCTTGCGCGTGAGCACGCCATCGCTCCCTGCGCTGAGACCGCACGCGGACGCAGAGGTGCCGGAGAGCGGACCACCAACGATGGAGAGCCCGAACTGGTCGGTGCTTCCGTGGTCCTCACCGAAGAGGGCCGCGATCGTGGAGGTCGTCATCACGGTGGCAGAGGGGCAGTTGGCAGCAAGACAGGCGGCCTGGACGAGGCTAACAAACAGCCCTGATACAGAGGTAGGACCTCCAGGTTGTGAGGTCCTACTCCGAGGGCACGGTGCGGGAAGGGCCCGTGCTAGATCAACACCCAGACGGGATCAGGGCGGGGGCGCGATGCCCGGGTTGATCACCGTCACCCGTGAGAGGGCGCGCGGGTTGCCGCCGGTGATCACACCGCCGTTACCGCCGGTGGACCCACCCGTACCGCCCGAAGCGTTCGAGGTCTGGAACCGCAGCATCAGCTGCCGCAGGTTCATGTTGGAGAGTCCCTGGCGCGACTGGGCCTCGACCGCGGCGACGAGCAGCAGGGCCCCGCCGGCGATGAGCGCAGATCGGTGAAGGCGCCGGGAGGGCGCCGTGGAAGGCTTTGAAAGCATGGCAGTTGTAGGGTCGCTCGCGGCAGAAATGAAAGGTGCGAGGTCCGAAGCATAACCCGGAACGCTTGGTGCAAGGCGCCGCCGGACAATTTTCATGAGTGTATTCCCTCAGGTGCTCATTCCTGGACCCTTCTAGGGGTCGGTCCCACGGGGTCTCCCCCTGTAGGCCAGGCCCGGTTTCGGAGGCCCCACGGGCCGGAATAGGACCAATCCGCTGCCCCCTGCTACCTTGATCCACGGGGTCTCCCGCCCCACCGCACCGTGCTCCTCGCCCCCCACCACGTCCTCCTCCTCCTCGCCGTGCTGGTCCTCGGCCCCCCCCTGCACTGCCCCAGCCCGGACTTCGGTCGGTCCTGCGCCCGCGTCGATCCCGCCGCCCTCCCGTTCCCGCTCCCCGTCTTCCGGATCCCCCTGGTCGACGACGATTGCCCGATCCTGGCGGTCTTCGTGGCCCTCGAGGGGCCGTCGGCCGCCGAGCTGCACGTGGTGACCGCAGACGAGGATCACCCGCTCCCCATCGTCGACCAGCTCTACGACGCCCAGCGCTGGTTCGGCCTGGTGGAGCCGTCCGGCACCTTCCCCTTCATCCGCCGCGCCCGCGGCCGCAGCGGGTACCGCCGGATCGCCGACGTGGAGACCCTGATCGTGGAGTTGGACCCCGCCTGGCCGGGCCCCCCCGCCGCCATTCGCTTCCCGGGCACCTACAGCGGCGACCAGCGCTGGGACGTCCTGCTCGCGCGGCACCACTCCGCCGAGATCCCCTGGGACCAGTTCGACCTCGAGGACGGACGCCCCGTGCTCTACGTGAACACCTGGAACCACCTGTTCTCGAACGACCCGAACAACGGCTGCCTGGACCACCGCCTGGTCGCTGACTACCCCGTCTACCAGGGCTCCAGAGCCGACGTGCAGCGGCACTTCGACGCCATCTGGACCAACTTCGGCCTCGACCTCTGAGGATCAGAGCCGTTCCCGCCGGCCACTCCCTCGGGGGAACGAAGGCGCCCCCGCCCCCGGCCTTGAGCAGGCCAGGGGCGGGGGCGAGTCAGGAGCGCCGAGGCGCTCGCGCCGGGATCAGTTGAAGGTGATCTCGTAGCCGTCGGTGAAGTTCGACGTCGCCGAACCGCCGACCGCGTCACGGTGCCAGGCCTGGAAGCTCCAGGTCTCGCCCGCAGCGATGGTCACGAAGCCCGTGGGCTGCGGGACCTGCGTGTTGTCGATCGCGAGGCTGATGGAGCCGGTCGTGCCAGAGTTCTGGATCTGGCCCGGGCCCACGTAGCGGCCGATGGCGCCGCCGAGGCAGAGGTTGCCCTCGCTGCCGCCGGGGTTGGCGACGAAGCCCTGGACGGTCGAGGTCAGGAAGAAGCCGAACGAGCTGAGCGGGAGGTCGTTGGCCTCAAGCACCAGGTCGTTGTTGGCGACGATGTTGGAGCCGCTGGCCGCCATCGAGCCGGTGGCCCCGGTCGAGTTGACGTTCGCCGTGCAGTAGTTCGTGCCCGGCGCGACAGCTCCACCGTGGCAGAGCTGGCCGTTCCAGACGCGGGGACTGAAGGTGTTACTGGAGAACGGAGTGTTCTGGCCGGCGCCCAGATCAAGGGCCACCACACCGTCCGCGCTGGAGGAGTTCTGGTTCGTGCCGTTGCCGTTGGTGTACCGGTGGTTGAACTGGCTTCCGGTATTGAAGTTGTCAGCGACGATGCAGATGCCGTGCGTACCCGCCGGGAGCGAGAAGGGCGCCACGAAGGTGGCCGGGCTACCGAAGTCGGTACCGAGGCTGATCATCGATCCGTCGTCCTCGGCGACCAGGGTCCACGCAGCGCCGTTCTGCTCGTTGCCGAGGTAGGTCGAGGCGCAGGTGTAGACCGAGACGCCGATGGGCGAGCCGGAGGCGACACCTGAGTTGGTGAGGAGGCCCGAGAAGGACGAGGCTTGAGTCAGCGTCATGTCGAAGAAGACCGCTCCACCTTGCGCGCCGCCGTTGTTGGAGGCGAAGAGCGTCGTCACGCAGTTGGGCGTGGGGGGCGGCGGCGGGTTGCCGATCTCGAGGTTGCCGGCGCCCTGGGCGCCGCTGAATCCACCGATCTGGATCAGGAAGGTGTCCCCAGCGTTGACGCCGATCACGTCGACGATGCTGCCCGTACCGCAGGCGTCATCGTTGCATCCCTCGGAGACCAGCGCTCCGCAGGTGCCCTTGTACACCTCGAGGACGGTGTCGAAGCCCGAGCCGCAGGTGTCGAAGCGAAGATCATCTGCCGAGGTCGCCGTGTAGGAGTACCACACGTCGGCGCCGTCAGCGCCGCACGCAGAGCCGGAGGTGCTGGTGGTGGCCAGCAGGTTCGCGATGGCGTTGGAGCCGAAGTTGACGGGCGAGGCGTTCGCGCAGTCGTCGTTGGCCGGCGGCTGCGGCGCCGGACCGTTGCCGAACGACCACTCGTCGATGCCGACCCCGACGGTTCCGTTCGGGAAGGTGATCCGAATCGTGTCGAAGGCGGCGGTGCCGCGCCAGTACAGCAGCGAGCCAAACCCTTGGTAGGTGAACGTACCGGTACCGAGCGACGCGCCACCGGACAGCAGCTCGACGTCGAAGATCATGCCGGTCTGGTCCGTCATGATGCACTGGAACTCATCCACGGGGCTCGCGAACGAGATCTCCCAGCCGTCTCCAGCGCCGGGGTTCTCGAGCGAGGTTCCCGCTGTGGCTCCCCCGACGGCGAGGCCGCCGAGCTGGGTGATGAGGCCTTGGCCCTGGACGCCGGAGACGCCGGGCGAAGCCGTGTCACCCGTGTCGGTCCAGCCAGTCGTGGTGATCAGGGTCACCTGCGAGATCCCGGCGTTGGTGAACGCCGGGTCGGTGCCGGTGATCGGCCCGTCCGGGACGAAGGGGTTATCGAAGTCGAGGTTGACCGTCGGCAGGTTCGGCGACGGGCCGAAGTACTGCGTGACCTGGGCGCTCGCAGAGGCGACCAGGACTGCAGCGACGGCTGTACAGGAAAGGGAGCTACGCATTGAAGCTGGATTGGGTAAGGGGGCAAGGAAGCGCTCCCACGGCCCGGAGGACCGGGGTCCCTCGCCTCGCGTGGAGAGAGAGGGCAGGTAGCGCGAAAGGGAACCGACCTGCCGGGCGCAGAGCGCCCGGGGAGGTCTTGCTTTGAAGCTACCAAAGGTCTCCAATCTCGCTGATCCGCGATGTCGATTCTGGGGATCCGGGTCGCACGGAGGCCCGCATGCACCGCCGGGCTCACCCCGGCTCGAGACTCTCCGGGCTGCGTCTGGTGCCGCTGTCCCACGCTGAGAATTCGCCCGACCTCGCGGACCTGCAGCCGCCCTTCGGGCCGGCCCCTACCCTCGACCCGACGGGGCACATGCCCGGGTCCGGATCCAGGGAGGGAGCGGTCCAAGGCCGTGGAGGCGGCCCCCAGGACATCCGCCGGCCACAGGATGAGCGCATCACCGGACTCCCCCTGGCACAAGGTCCCGTTGAAGCCGGGATGAGGGTCCGACTTGCCAGGAGGGCCACCTGCTGGTGCCTCGACCGCATTGAAGTGGCCCCCGGCGAGCAGGAATCGGCGAAACCGCCCCGCCAGAGGTCAGCCCGTCCGCCGGAAGCCTGTGAACATGCCGAGGGTGCCGGAGGCCGCGGAGGGCAGGCTGCCGGTGATGAAGGCCTGGAGCCCGTCGACCTGATCCCTGGCGGCCGCCACTCCGACCTGCCAGAACTCGCCGAGACGCTCCCATTGGATCTCACCCACCAGCTCGGCGTACTGAAGCCCGAACACCGCCAGGGACGCGAGCCCTACGGCGAGGAAGAGGACCTTGAGCGCCGCCCGGACGGCATACCCCACGCAGAACGCCAGGAAGAAGCTGAGGCCGCCCTTCGCCAGCAGCGGCGCCCACATCCCAGGCCCCTGGGAATCTTCCGGAGAAGAGGAAGGGTCCCCCGCGGCAGCGGCGAATGAGTTCGCCTGCGGGCTCGCGGCGCTGACCTCGGCGGCCTCGGACCCGAAGCCTCCCAGGGACAGGCCAGCGAGGGTGCTGATCAGGGCGAAGACCAGTGCGACCTTCTGCCAGGCCGCCAGAACCGGCTTCTCGGCCCCTTCCGGGGCAGTCTCGTATTGGGTTTCCAGATTCATGGGGCGGACACTTGATGGGAACAGGCCAATCCAGGTTATACCTATCGGTGTATGGGGTATCCCCTCACGGGCATCTCGTAAGCCCGGCTCGCAACGAACTCTCGCAGGCCCCAACCGGGGGCCGAATTGAAATGGTAACGACGAACATCCGCGTTCTGGTGGTCGAGCAGGACCCCCGGGAACGCGCTGAACTCATGGACGCCCTCCGGAAGGAAGGGCACGAGACCGAGGCCGCCGTCGATCTGGAAGGCGCCCGTCGGGCTCTCGAGCGGCACTTCGACGCGATCGTGCTGGAACCCGCCCTCGCGGACGGAGATGGCATCGACCTCTGCCGGGAGCTCCGCGCCGCCGGCCGCTCGATCCCCCTCGTCATCGTGAGCGGGCGACGTGACCCCGAGGCCCGCATCGATGGCCTCGACGCAGGCGCCGACGACTACGTCTTGAAGCCCTATCACCTCGGTGAGGTCCTGGCCCGTGTCCGGAGCATCCTCCGGCGGTCCGGCAGGAAGCCGGCCGGCGGATTCGTCCGACACCTTGACCTCTGGATGGACCTCGAGCGCGTGGTCGCCGGCCGCGGTGAGCGGGTCCTGCGCCTCAAGCCGAGGGAGTTCGACCTGCTCTCCTTCCTGCTCCGCCATCCCGGTCGAGCGTGGACTCGGGCCGAGCTCCTCGATCACGTCTGGGGCCACGACTTCCGCGGGGACGAACGCACGGTGGACCTCCACGTGCGGCGACTCCGCTCCAAGCTTGGGGATGATGAGGGCAACTCCGATCACATCGAGACGGTCTGGTCCGTGGGCTACAGGATGCGTCAAGCCTCGCAGGTTCCCGAGCAGCGCGCCAGCTGAACCCTGCTAGCCATCGGCCGCGATCACCGGCGCTCCAACGAGCCACGCTGACCGCCGTCGCGCCCTTGGCCCCCGTAGCCAAGGGCGTCGAGCTCACGCAGGAGGCTCTGGGGAAGCTCGCGGCGAGCGGTCACTCCGCTCGCGCGCGAGCTCTCCCGGCGCTCCTCGAGGAGCGCCAACATGCGCGCGACCCGCTCGGGCCAGGAGGCCGCGAGGTCCACCAGCTCATCGGGGTCCTCCGCCGTGTGGAAGAGCTGGGCGGACTGGCCCCGCCGGCGGACCACGAGTTTCCAGGGGCCCTCGACCAGCGCGAGCTGCGGCAGCTTCCCCTCGCTCGGATATCGGGAGGAGATCAGCAGGGCGCGGTCCTCGATCGGGGCCCCCGTGACGAGGTGCCGCGCGAGCGAGGTGCCGTCCAGTTCCTGGGAGGGCCACGGCAGCCCGAACAGCTCGACCACCGTCGGCAGCACGTCGAGCAGGGACCCGGTCCCCGCGACGCGCTGGCCCGCCTTGATGACGCCCTCTGCGCACATGATCCATGGGATCCGGATCATGGGCTCGTAGCAGAACAGGTTGTGCCCCACGGCGCCGTGCTGCATGAACGCCTCGCCATGGTCGGAGGTGAACAACACCACCGGCGGTTCCGGGCGGTCTGCTGACCCGAAGGCGCCCACGGTACGGCGGATCAGCGAGTCGGTGTAGGCCACGTGGCCGTCGTAGAGCTCCACGAGGCGCACGACATCGGCGTGCGAGGGGGGGCTCCCCTCCACCATGATGTCCGTGGTGTCGCGGATGGACCCCTGCACCTGGCTCTCGCTCCCGCCGGCCGTGAAGCGGGAGCGGAAGGGCTCGGGCGGCTGGTAGGGCATATGGGGCGGCCCCACATGCACATAGAGGAACAGCGGCCGCTGCCGGTCGTCCTCGGCGGCCACGGCTCGCACTGTCGCGATGAGCTCATCCGCGCCCGCCTCGGTGAAGGGGAGCGACTCGTAGCGGTCGAACCCTCGCTCGAGGCCCGCCCCCTCCGCGATCACGGCGTTCTGGACGAGGCCAACGGTCCGGTATCCCCGCCTCCGGAAGAGCTCCGCCAGCGTCGAGGGGCCATCCACCGGGAGCGACTGCTCGATGCGAAGCACACCGTGGGCCTCCTGCCCCATCCCGGTCAACAGGCTCACCACCGAGGACATCGTCCATGACGTCTGCGAGATGGAGCGCTCGAGCACCGCCCCTGAGGCGGCGAGTCCGTCCAGGAACGGAGTCGTGGCGCGCGGATAGCCGAGGACCCCGACGTGGCTCCCGTCGAGCGAGTCGGCCACGGCCAGGATCAGGTCGCGACCGCGTAGCGCAGCGCCCTCCGCCTGGTCCCCCGTTCGGCCGCTGCAGTCCGGCACCATCAGGGCCGAGATCACAAGAATGATTCCGAGGAGGGCGCGCTTCACGTCGAGCAAGGTAGATCGCTGGGTCGCGATCGCGAGGGCCCGACAGCAAGGAACGGCGGCCAAACCTCGACCGGCCCGGGAGGCAAAAGAGGAGGGGGCCGCCACCGAGGTGACGTCCCCCACCAACACTGCCTGGTCCTCGTGTCCGCACGACCCTGCGGGTCGTGATCAGCCCTGCCAAGCTGGGGAGTCGCGCCTGCCAACGCTCGTCCCATGCGGGAGCATGAAGACCGAGTCAAGTTTCCCTGACTTCCCGTCATCTTGACAGGCAGACGGGAAAAAAGAACCCGCCGTGACAGGAATTTGCCGGACTATTATCCGCCCCAATCCCCCAAGGAACCCTGCCCCCCAGCCGCTGGGACCTGCCGTGCCACAGAAATGGGTCTCAGCGGAACAGGAAGTCGTTCTCCGGGGACCAGCAGGCAAAGTGTCGCAGGGAAACAAGGCGGACAAGTTCATCCACCAGCTGGGCGGGGAGCTCGGGGGTCAGCAGGGCCTCGCGCATGGACTCCGGGACGGGCATCCGCTGCTGGACGGCGAGGAGATGTTCCCCGGCCGTGTAGTAGCGAAAGAACTCCTCGAGGTGCTCGATCTCAAGCTCGCCGCAGATCCACTCCCCCTTCCAATCGGACAGCTGCAGTCGGAAGCCCGCGAGGCCGTTGAGTAGCGAGAGGAGGGGCCGGAGCCCCTCGGCCTCGATCCTCCGCGTCAGATTCCTCCCGTCGAACCATGCGTCCGGGTGAACGCGGAGGCTGACCTCGAGGGCGTCCGCCTCGAGGGCGACGCAGAGGTACCCGTTCCGGTACGCCTGATCGAGGTCCTTCCCCAGCTCCGCCCCCAGCTCCCGCTTGAGCTTGGTCTTGTGGGCCTTGGGCCGGGAGAGGTACGCCCAGAGGCGCTCCACGCTGCCTCCATTGACGGGCGGAAAGGGATTGTGGATCGACGTCCGGACCTCGAGCTTCGCGGCATCCGGTGAGGCCTTCGTCAGCGCCTTTGCGATGGCCTCGAGCCTTCGCCGGGCCGCCAGCCGCTTCTCGTTGTATTCCGCGGACCGGCTCCGGGGCGGCCTCAGGGCTTCGAAATCCCAGGGTTCAAAGGGCTCCAGGGCCCTGGACCCGCCCCGGCGAGGGGCCGGGGATTCTCCTGTGGATGACATGGCAGGGATGTTGACGCTTCCACCGCCCAGCTGTTCAGGAATCCGGCCTCATCGCTCGACCTTTAGGCGGGTGGGATTGCCGTAGTCGGGAGGTCCCAGCGGTTCTATATCGTCTGGGCGGAGCTCGCCCGCCCGGAGCCCGCCATGAGATTCGCCCACTTCGAATTCGACCCTGAGAAGGACCGCCTCGGCGAGGGGCCCCTCAGCGAGGTGTATCGGGCGGTGGACACCAAGCTCGGGCGGACGGTCGCACTGAAGATCCTCCGGGCCCACGCGGAGATCGACCCCAAGTCGGATCAGCGCTTCCACCGCGAGGCCAAGCACACCTCGAAGCTCGACCACCCGCACATCGCGACGATCTTCGAGTACGACCAGTTCGACGGGACGTCGTACATCGCGATGGAGTACCTCGAGGGGCGCACCCTCGACAAGATCATCAAGGATCAGACCCTCGGCTTCGAGGAGTGCCTCCGGATCGCATCCCAGCTCTGCGCCGCCCTCAAGGTCGTCCACGAGGGGGGACTCATCCACCGCGACCTCAAGCCAGCCAACATCCTGCTCCAGGACGACGGCAACCTGAAGCTCCTCGACTTCGGCATCGCCCGCGCGGCGGACGAGTCGAGCATCACCCAGCACGGCATGCTGGTCGGCACGGTGCTCTACATGAGCCCCGAACAGGTGCGCGGAGACGACCTCGACTCCCGGAGCGACGTCTTCTCCCTCGGCGCGGTCCTCTACCACGTCACCACGGGCCAGCTCCCCTATCCGGGCGACTCGTTCCCCGAGGTCTGCATGGGCATCCTCGACGGCGCACCCAGGCGGCGCCCCGTGGACATCCGTCCCGGGTTCCCCCAGCCGCTCGAGGACTTCATCATCCGCTGCCTCGCCCCCGCTCCCCCCGAGCGGTTCACGGACGCGGCCCAGGCGCTACTGGAGCTCCAGCGCGTCGAGGGCGCGCTGTCCGGCACCGGCCAGCGCCGGGCCGCTGCCCTCAAGGGTCGGGTCCAGCTCCTCGACATCCAGGTCAGCGAGGGCTCCCCGGAGTCCGCAGCCGTCATGGCCCGGGGGCTGCGCAGCGACCTCGACGCGTCCCTGTCGCGGAACAAGGGGCTCCAGGTGCACGGCGCGGGAGACGGCGGCGAGTTCGACTTCATCGTCTCGGCGACCCTGTCCATCGACGGCCCCGCGGCGACCCTGGCGCTAGAGACGGTCGCCCACCGGGACGGGGACACGCAGCAATTCACGGACCGCTGCACTGCCACGGACGCCGACGAGTGGGCCCTCCAGGACGAGCTGGCGCGGGTCGCCATGCGAGCCCTCCGGGCTCGGCTCAGCGCCTCGGGCCCGGTCCCCACGCGGCCGGTGACCCGCAGGAGCGACGACGCCCTCCGGATCGTGGCCAAGGCCAGGGACCTCCTGCACAGGGGGCGCTCCAAGCACGCCATCTCGGCCACCAGCCTCCTGCGCCGGGCCATCGAGCTGGACCGCTACTGCGCGTCGGCCTACGGGGTGCTCGGCGAGGCCATGGTGCGCAAGTACCTCCTCTGGGACGGCGACCCCACGTTCCTCGAGGAGGCCAGGGAGAACGTGGACCGCGCCCTATCCCTAGACGGAGAGAACGCCCTCGCCCACACCGCCCTGGGCTTCGCCCATCACCTGTCGGGCCACCTGGAGGACGCCCAGCGGGAGTACCGTACCGCCATGCAGAGCGACCAGAACGAGTGGTTCGCCCACCGTCTGCTCGGCTCGATCTACGCCCGCGAGGGCAACTTCAAGAGCGCCACCGGGCTCCTGCAGCGCGCCATCGGGATCAACCCCTCCCACGTCGCGTCCTACGATCACCTGTACAGCGTGCTGGTCCGGCTCGATCGGTACGAGGAGGCCCTCGAGATCGCCGACAGCGGCATCGCCGCCGGCCGCCAGCGGCTGAAGGAGGTGCCGGACGACACCGATTGCCGGGTGCGCACCGCCACCCTCTACGCGCGCCTCGGTCGCGCGCGAGAGGCCCGCGCCGAGATCGAGGTGGCGCTCGAGCAAGGACCCCGGGACGGCTTCACCTGCTACAAGGCTGCCTGCGTCCACGCGCTGCTCGCCGACCCCGACGACCTCGACCGCGCGATCGAACTGCTCGGCTCCGCGCGGGACCGGGGCTACTTCCTGTTCGGGGAGCTGTCCCGCAACACGGACCTCGATGTGCTCCGGAGCCTGCCCGGCTTCCAGGCCATCGCCAACGAGGCCTGACGCCGATCAACCGATGAATCGGTGGGCGTCGTCAGGCCCTGGCAGCCAGCACGCCGTCGGCGCCGGGAAGAGCCGGTGTCGGAACCGGGCGACGAGCCGGTAGACCGCGTCTCGAATCGGTCTCGGGATCCAGCGGAGCCCGGACGCCCACCTCCAGGGCCCGCGCAGGTCCGCCGCCGCGGTGAGGGCGGCGTCGCTCCGCACGAGGACGGCCCCCGGCCCCGTGCGCAGGATCATCGTGGTCAGGTCGACGGGATCCAGCCCCGCGCCCGCGAGGATCTCGCGCCCGGTCTCCGACTGCAGGGGAGCAAACAGCATCCGGCGCCGGCGATCCCGGCGGAGGATGAACTGGACCGCATGCGAGCACAGGCCACATTCCCCGTCATAGAGCAGCAGGGGGGCGTCGTTCGCTTCGATCTCCGGGGACATCTCGGGGAGTCTATCGGCACATGACGGCTCCAGGACGACCCCTTGCCCGAATCGCCGCCCACACCAGGCGATCCCGCGGGTGAGACGCGGCGAAAGAGCACGTTGAGAGATCGGGGCCGGGCCACTAGAGTCCCGCGTCGCTCCGAGCGCCGCCCCGGCCTCCGAGGCGCCGCCTTCCCCGACCCACCGCACATGCCGCTCGATCGCCCCATCGTCGTCGTCGACACGGAGACCGCGAACCTGAGCGGCGCTCCCCACCTGCTGGAGATCGGCGCCGTGCGCGTGGAGGGGGGTGAGGTGGTTGACTCCTTCGAGACCCTCGTGGCGCCCGCGATCGAGGTCGAACCGGAGGCCACCGAGATCCATGGGATCACCAACGAGGACATCCGCTCGGCTCCCCTCACCCACGCTGCCATCCAGCAGTTCGCGGAGTGGGCCGGTGAAGATTGGCTCTGCGCGCACAACGCCGGGTTCGACGCCCGCGTCTTCGGCTTCGAGCAGGCACGGAGCGGCGTGGCCCTCCCCTCCGCCCCCTTCCTCTGCACGCTCAAGCTCGCACGGAAGTTCATCCCGGAGTCCCCCGATCACAAGCTCGAGACCCTCTGCCAGCACCTCGACCTCGAGGATGGGACCCACCACCGCGCGCTGGCCGACGCCGTGTGGTGCTGGCAGGTGCTCGAGGAGTGCGCGGACCGGGCGGAGACCAGCTCGGCGGCCGAGCTGCTGACCCACTGCGGGACACCGGTGACCGTCCCCGGATTCGTCCCCGGCCCCGCGCGGATGAAGCCGCGCCTGCGCCCGCTGACCGAGGCGGTGCGGAACGGCGACGAGGTCACCCTCCTCTACGGGGGAGACTCCGGCGCCCCGGCCTCCCTCCAGGTCCTCCCCCGTCTGCTCTACGAGCGTCACAAGAAGAGCTACCTCGAGGCGGAGTGCACCCGGACCGGGATGCTCAAGACCTACCTGCTGGACCGGATCCAGAAGGTGGTCGGCGAGCGGGTCTGAGCGCAGGCCGTGCGGGGAAGGGACCCGCCACTGGCCCCTCATCGACGACGGATCCCGGAGAGGGAATCCCGGCTGGTCGCGGAACCCTGCGACACGGCCGGGAAGACTCCTAAAGCGGTCGGTCCAGGAGAGCCGATCTCTGTGGACGTCTGGGAGGCGTGAATGCCCCCGCCGCCAAGATCGATTCACCCCCTCTCCTGCTTACACAATGAGCCCGGTAGGTCTCGCGTGGCCCCTCGCCTTCGCTGCGTTCGGTGCCTTGATGTTCGTGGTCTGCACCTACCGCCGGAATCGCGTCCGGGGCATGGCGATCGCAGCTCTCGAGCAAGCGCACGCGACGATGCTAGCCATCGGGAAGGGCGTCGACTCAGGCCTGAGTCATGAGCTGAGTCATGGCCCCTTCGCGGAACAGCTCGGCACCATCAGCTCCATCGGTCGACACCTCGCCGCCAGGACCCGCTACCTGAGCGCCATCATCGAGGCCCAACCGGAGTGCGTGAAGGTGGTGGACGCCGACGGGAACCTCGTCCACATGAACCGCGCGGGACTGCAGATGATCGCGGCGAGATCGATGTCCGAGGTGCGGGGAGCGCTGGTCGAAGACCTCATCCTTGAGGAGTACCGGGAAGCGTACAGGGACATGCACGCCCGGGTACTCCAGGGCGAGCCTGGCTCACTCACGTTCGAGATCGTGGGCCTCGATGGTGAGCACCACTGGATGGAAACCAGCGCCGTCCCGTTCCCCGACCGAACGGGGAAGACGGTCCAGCTCGCGGTGACCCGCGACATCACCGAGCGCAGACGACAGGAGGAGGCGACCCGGGCAGCGCAGGCCAAGGCCGAGTCGGCCAACCGGTCCAAGTCGGTATTCCTCGCCAACATGAGCCACGAGCTCCGGACTCCGCTGACGGCGATCATCGGGTTCGCCGATCTGCTCAAGGGGACGGCTAAGGTGTCCGGCGAAGACGAGGCCGCTCTGCAGGCGATCCACAGCAGCGGAGAGCACCTTCTTGCACTGATCAACGACGTGCTCGACGTGTCAAAGATCGAAGCCGGCCAGCTCGAGATCGAGACGATCACCTTCGACCTCAGGGAACTCGTCCAGAGGACCGTCCAGTCCCTGAGGCCGGGCGCCATGAAGGCGGGGCTGACAGTGAAGCTCAGCTTCGCCGACGACCTCCCGTCCGCGATCCGGTCCGACCCGATGCGGATCCGGCAGGTCCTGATCAACCTCCTGTCCAACGCCATCAAGTTCACCCACGAGGGGAGCATCGAGGTCCTGGTGATGACGGCGGGTATCGGCTCCTCGATCGCGATCGCTGTCACCGACACGGGGATCGGCATCGGGACGGCGGCCCTCGACCGGATCTTCTCCCCGTTCCAGCAGGCGGACGCGTCGACGACCCGGCACTACGGGGGGTCCGGCCTCGGGCTCGCGATTTCACGTGAGATCGCCGAGCTCATGGGCGGCGAGCTGTCCGCCACGAGCCAGCTCGGGGAGGGCAGCACCTTCACCTTCTCGATCCCGCTCCACAGGGACGAGGGCAGCGCAGCCATCGGCGCCGCGGAGCCCAGGTCCACCAGGAACAGGTTCCAGGGCCGGGCCCTGGTGGTCGAGGACAACGCCATCAACCGCCGGGTCCTGACCGAGCTCCTCCGCCGGAGGGGCCTCGAGGTGGACTTCGCCGTCAACGGGCTCGAGGGGTTCCAGCGCATCACCGCCGTGGCCGGCTCGGACGAGGCCTTCAACGTGGTGTTCATGGACATGCACATGCCCGTCCAAGACGGTTACACCACGGCGCGCTGCTTGAAGGAACACGGTGGCGCCCCCCCCATCATCGCTCTCACAGCCTCCGCGCTGAAGGAGGACCGGGACCGCTGCATCGACGCCGGCTGCGACGCCTACCTCCCGAAGCCGGTGGACAACGCCTTGCTTGACTCACTGCTGGCGAGGTACGTGGCCCCCGCGGCCGAGGCGATGGACCAGACCTCCCCCTGACGCGGTCTCCAGGGGCACCGGCTGGACCCTGGCCGGCGGGCCTTGGCTCCCGCTCCTCGGCGAGGACCCCCAGCCGGTCCCTGCTCCCCGGCGTGATCCCCGGTTAGGTTGCGGCGCCAACCTCCAGCCGAGGCAGCAGCCGTGACTCCCAAAGACCGAACCCTCGCCATCCTCCGCACACCGGGGCCGGCCCTCGCCGAGTGCGAGTTGACTCACCTGGATCGGGTCCGCATCGATGCCGCCCTGGCCGCCGAGCAGCACGCCGCCTACGCGAGCCTGCTCTCGACCTTGGGGCTGGAGGTCCTGACACTCGATCCGCTGGAGGGCTACCCCGACGCCTGCTTCGTCGAGGACCCGGCCATCGCCCTCCCCGGCCGCGCGGTCCTGACCCGGCCAGGAGCGGCCAGCCGACGCGGGGAGGTCGACGCCCTCGGGAGCGTGCTGCGGGAGCTCGTGCCCGTGGAGTCCCTGGACGCCGGGAGCCTCGACGGCGGCGACGTACTCCAGCTGCCCGACCGGATCCTGGTCGGGCTCTCCACCCGCACGGACGCGGCCGGCATCGAGGCCCTGGGCCGGATCTCCCGCCGGCCCGTCCACGGCGTTCGGGTCCAAGGCGCACTCCACCTCAAGACCGTGCTGTCGTGGCTCGGCGGGGATCAGGTCCTCGCGGACCCCCGCGCGCTGGACCTGGGGGCGGCCGGGATGGCGGGGCTCCAGGTCGTCGAAGCGGACCCCGACGAGCCCGCGGGGCCCAACGTCCTCAAGGTCGCCGAGGAGCTGGTGGTCTCCGAGGCCGCCCCCCGCACCGTCGAGCGCCTGGGCGCCCTCGACCTCTCGCTCCACCCCGTGGACATCGGTGAGTTCCACAAGGCCGAGGCCGGGCTGACCTGCCTCTCCCTCCTCATCGGCCCCGCGGCCCACTGAGCGAGCGGCCCGGGTCCGGCGCCGGGGCCTCCCCCTCAGCCGGGGCGCCGGAACGGGACGGCGGCGGGGCCCCTCACCGAGATGGGTCGCCAGCGGTTCCGGTTCAGGGGCTGGATCCGTACCCTCTTTGCCCTCGAACAGGGGGAGTGAGCTGACGCTCGCACCCGCGCGGTCCCCAAGGAACCCCGCGGTCCCCTGCCCTCCGGGTCCGCCGCACCGCCGGCTCCACCCAAGCCCCCCCCGTCCGCTTCCCTGCGGACACGCAGCTCCGCCACGCCGATGTCGACCGCCCCCGAGATCCGAAACCTCGCCATCGTCGCGCACGTCGACCACGGCAAGACCACCCTGGTGGACGCGATGTTCCGTTACGCGGGCACCTTCCGCGACAACCAGGTCATCGCCGAGCGCGCGCTCGACTCCAACGACCAGGAGCGCGAGCGAGGCATCACCATCCTCGCCAAGAACACAGCCATCTCCTACCAGGGGACCCGCATCAACATCGTCGACACGCCGGGCCACGCCGACTTCGGCGGGCAGGTGGAGCGGACGCTCAACATGGCCGACGCCGTGCTCCTCCTGGTGGACGCGTTCGAGGGGCCGATGCCCCAGACGCGCTTCGTCCTGCGCAAGGCGTTCGAGCACAACCTCAAGGCGCTGGTGATGGTCAACAAGATCGACCGCCCCGACGCCCGCCCCGAGGAGGTCCTCAACGAGGTCTTCGACCTCTTCGTCGAGCTCGGCGCGAGCGACGAGCAGCTCGAGTTCCCCGTGGTCTACGGCTCCGGCCGTGACGGCTGGGCCTCGGACGACCCCGAGCAGCAGACCGACAACCTCGAGGTGCTCTTCAAGCAGATCCTCGAGCACGTCCCGCCTCCGGCCATGGACGCGGAGGGCCCGGTCCAGTTCCAGGCCACGACCCTGGACCACGACGACTTCCTCGGCCGGATCGCCGTGGGCCGCGTCGGGCGGGGCAGCCTCAAGATCGGCCGCCGCTACGCCCTCGCAAACCCGGACCGCGAGAAGCCGCTCTCGGTCCTCCCGAAGAAGCTCTTCCGCTACGAGGGGCTCCAGCGCGTCCCCGCGGAGGAGGTCCTCTGCGGCGACATCGCCATCGTCACCGGCGTCGAGGAGCTCGGCATCGGCGACACCCTCTGCGACCCCGAGCACGTGGAGCCCCTGCCCGCCATCGCCCTCGACGAGCCCACCATCTCCATGGTGTTCTACGTCAACAACTCGCCCTTTGCGGGTCAGGAGGGCGACTACGTGACGAGCCGCCAGGTGCTCGCACGCCTCGAGCGCGCGGCGACCCGGGACGTGGCCCTGCAGCTCGCCTCCACCAGCAGCGCCGACGCGTTCGAGGTCAAGGGCCGGGGCGTCATGCACCTCTCGGTGCTCATCGAGACCATGCGCCGCGAGGGCTACGAGTTTGCCGTGGGCAAGCCCCACGTCATCCTCAAGGACGTGGACGGCACCCGCTGCGAGCCCTACGAGCGCGCCACGGTCGAGGTCCCCGGCGAGCACGCCGGCCGCATCATCGAGTACCTCGGGCGTCGTCGCGGCGAGATGCTGCACATGGACGCCGCCAGCGAGCTGACGCGCGTGGACTTCAAGATCCCCGCCCGCGGCCTCATCGGCGCGCGGACCGCGCTCCTCACCCTGAGCCAGGGCGAGGCCGTGCTGAGCCACGTGTTCGAGAGCTGGGAGAAGGACGGGGGCCCCATCCCGCGGCGCACCAACGGCGTGCTCGTGGCGGACCGCGGCGGCGACGTCATCGCCTACGCGCTGGACGGCCTGCAGGACCGCGGGCAGTTCTTCGTCCCCGTGGGCACCGCCGTCTACACCGGGATGATCGTCGGCGAGAACAACCGCGACGGCGATCTCGAGCTCAACGTGTGCCGCGCGAAGAAGCTCACCAACATGCGCGCCTCCGGCCGGGACGACAACGCCAAGATCGCCCCGCCGAAGATCATGTCCCTCGAGGAGTGCCTCGAGTACGTGGAGGACGACGAGCTCCTCGAGGTCACGCCCAAGAACCTCAGGCTCCGCAAGCGCCTCCTCGACGAGAACGAGCGCAAGCGCGCCAAGAAGAAGGCCGCCGCGGTCGGCTGATTCCCCCGGGCGGTGGTCGTCCAGCGGCTCCGCCCCCCAAGGGCGGATCGGCGGGCTAGACTCGACGCGGCCAACACCGTGTCAGAGACCCACCATGCGCCCGTACTCCCTCCTCCCCCTCCTCCTCCCCTTCGTGGGCTGCTCGGCCCCCGGGGGCGTTCGGGCCGTCGAACCGGGCGCTGAGCAGACCCTCCAGTTCGCATCGGCGCCCAGCTCGGTCCCCTTGGGAGCTCCGGCGGGGCCACTCGCGGCCCCCGCTCCCCGCGCACGACGGACCTCAGCCGCACCCGGTCACGGCCTGGACGACCCGACCCCCGTCCCCGACCAGGAGGCCGCGACGACGGCCGTCAACGAGGAGCCCGAACTCTCCGCGGCCGAGAAGATCGCCCGGGTGCGGAGCATCCAGGCGGACTGGGGAATCGCGGCGGTGGTCCGCACCGCGACCATCCCCTTCACCGGCAGCAACAAGTCCGTCTCGAGCTTCGTGCCGATGATGTTCTTCGAGGGGGACGACTTCTTCGTGCGGGGGACCTCCGGCGGCGCGCACCTCTGGAAGGACGCGGATGAGGAGGTCAACGCCCTGGCGCGCCTGCGCTTCTTCGACATCCCGAAGGAGTTCCAGAACACCGTCCAGGGGGACACCGCGGACTTCGGCCTGCAGTACCAGAGGGAGCTCGACGACGCCTGGTGGCAGGCCGAGGTCATGAGCGACCAGAGCGGCAACGTCCACGGCAACCTGCGGGGCGGGACCACCTTCACCGGCGAGGATTGGATCCTGGAGCCCGGCCTCAACATCCGCTACGGCACGGACGACTTCATCAGCCGTTACTTCGCGGTCGAGCCCCTGACCGGGCAGAGCGCGGACGGCGCCTTCATCTTCTCCCCGGAGGTCGCGGCTCGGTACCACGTGGGGAGCGACCTCTATCTGGTCGGCGCCCTCCGCTACAACGCCTTCGGCAGCGGGATCCGCGAGCTGGACGCGATCGACGACTCGGGGTCGTTCGAGAGCTACCTCGGCTTCGGGTTCTTCCAGGATCGCGGTGAGCCCCAGTTCCTGGGCCGTCCCAACGGACAGGAACGGACGGAGCGCGAGATCGACGCGCCGCCCTTCATCCGCCTTGCCCAGGGGTTCGCGTCCCCGTCGGACCTGGGGGAGATCCTGGCCCTCGACATCGAGGACGACGAGTTCAACAACAAGATGACCTCGGTGTTCTACGGCCACCCGCTGAGCGACCAGCTCTTCGGGCTCCCGCTCCAGATCTACCTCAGCCCCGGACTCGCCTACCACTACGAGTCCGACGTCCAGGACGAGACCTTCGAGCTGATCGCAAAGATCCACCTCTACTACACGTTCCCCTGGTCCGTCCGGACGCGCTTCGGCGTCGCCGAGGGCGTCAGCTGGATCGAGGACGTCACCTACATCGAGGGGGTCAGCATGGCGGAGAAGGACTACCGCCCCAGCAACCTCATGAACTACCTGGACTTCACCCTCGACGTGAACGTCGGGGACCTCTTCGGCGCCGAGAAGATGAGCGCGCTCTGGCTCGGGGTCGCGGTGCACCACCGCTCCTCCATCTTCGAGTCCGCCTCCCAGTTCGGCCGCATCAAGGGCGGCAGCAACTACCCCTCCATCTACCTCCAGTGGGACCTGCTGTGATGCGATTGGCCCTCGCCCTCGCCCTCGCTGCCGCGGTGGGCCTCACGCCAGGCTGCATCCGCAACTCCGCCCGCCGGGGTATCGAGCCGATCTGGCTGGAGATGGACCCCACGTCCTTCGTGGTGGGCAACACCACCCGGGCCGAGGTGCTCGACCGTGTGGGCGTCCCCTCCCAGGTCCTGGCGCTGGAGAACGGCACGGCCCTCTACTACCTGCTGGAGCGCTCCCGTGCCGACGGCGTCATCCTGCTCTTCTACAACCAGCGGGTGGAGAGCTCCTACTTCGACCGGGCGATCTTCTTCTTCGATGACTCGGACGTGCTCACCGAGTTCTCCGTCAGCGAGGGCGCGGGGGCCAGGTGATCCGTCGCCTACCCCTCGTCCTCTCCACCGCGCTCGCGGCCGGGCTCGCCGCAGGGCTCGGGTCTAGCTGCTCGGTGGTCGAGCTTCGGATCGACCAAGGCCTGGACCTGGCCGAGTGCAACGGCTTCAAGGAGGGCGAGGCTTCCCTCGGGGACGTGCTCGCAGCGCTGGGCCCCCCCGTGGAGTTCGGCGCCCGGGGTGGGCAGATCGCGCTGCTGTATGAATCGGTGCGGCTGAAGGAGACCCAGCTCGGAATCAGCCTGGGCGCGGTCCTCGGGGCCGGCGCAGGGGACTACTTCAAGTTCTCCTACGGCAGCAGCGGGACCGACCGGAAGGCGGCCCTCTTCCTGTTCAGCGAGGGCCACGTCCTCGAGGGGGTGAACACTCTCCGCTTCGAAGAGCCCTTCGGCCGCAGCGGCAGCATCCAGGTGCTCGTGACCGTGGACGAGGTCGTGAGCACGGGCGGCCTGCGCGCCAGCCCGGACGCCTTCGTCGAACCCAGGGAGCTGTTGAACGGGATCCAGTGGTCCCAGAACCTGACCCACAGCGCGCTGGTGGAGCTGCGAGGTGCGCGGGGCCGCATGGGCCAGCACGCCCTCGACCCCGAGCTCAGCCGCGCCGAGGCTAACCCCGACTGACCTCCGCGCCGCCTCTGGCGCCCGACTGACCTCTACGCCGCCTCCGGCGCCCGACTGACCTCCACGCCGCCTCCGGCGCCCGGGGGAGAGCGAACGACAGAGCGCGCCTGTGTGGCGCCTCCCCATGGCCATCGACCTCGACCGCGACCCCCACTGCGCCTCCTGCGGTCGCCGCATGACACCCCGTCGCAGCACGAGGGACCAGGCGACCCCTGCCCGCTACTGCAGCGCCGGCTGCCGCAAGCGCCGGGTCCGCCCCGTGGACCTCGCCCTCGAGGGGGCCATCGAGGCGCTCCTGGCGGCACGGCCGCGGAGCGCGAGCCTCTGCCCCTCCGAGGCCGCCCGCGAGGTGGAGCCCGGAGACTGGAAGCCGCTCATGGAGCCGGCCCGCCGGGCGGCCCGCCGCCTCGTCCTCGCCGGCCGCGTCGAGATCACCCAGGGAGGCCGGGTCGTGGACCCCTCGACCGCGAAGGGCCCCATCCGGGTGCGGCGAACTCGTTGAAGATCCCACTCCGGGGCTCCCTCGCTGCCTCACATGGCGCCGAGGCCCAGGCCGCGGCGAATCGTCTCTTCCGAAGGCCCCCCTCCTGACCGACAATGCCCCCATGGCCACCGCGACCCCGAAGCTGATCTCCGCGCTCCGCACCACCGCCGCCCGCCTCCGGGAGGGTTCGAACTTCCAGTGGGGCCACATGGGCTCCTGCATCTGCGGCCACCTCGCCCAGACGGTGACCGAGCTCTCCCCCGCCGAGATCCACCGCCGCGCCATGGAGCGACACGGGGACTGGTCGCAGCAATCGGTGGAGCACTGCCCCACCTCCGGCCTCGCCATCGACCACGTGATCGACGAGATGCTGGCCCTGGGCCTGCGGATCGGGGACCTCCGCCACCTGGAGAACCTCTCCGACCCCCGCATCCTCGCCCGCGTCCCGGCCCGCTGGCTGCGTCGCCAGGACCGCGACCACGCGGTCCAGTACATGGAGGCCTGGGCCGAGCTCCTCGAGGACGAGCTCCGCGCGGCCCCCGCCATCGCCGAGCGCCGCGCCCCAAAGCTCGCCCCGAGCACCGCAGCCGCCTCCCCCGTCGCGCCAGACCCGGCCCCCTGAACCGCGCCTCCCGCCGGCCCACGACAGACCTGCGCGGTCCACCCACCAAGCGGACCTCCTTCGCCCGTTGCGCTCCCGCCC
>JADHOC010000003.1 GCA_016779205.1 Planctomycetota bacterium
CTGCCCTTGCGATCGAGGGCAAGATCGACGGACAGCTCTCGAAGCTGACTTTCAGTGGGAAGTCCGAGCTAGGTTCGTTCGAGCTGCACGCGGGACGCGCGAATGCCGGAGAGCCTTCGATCCGCGTCAAGAACGGAGGGCAAGGCGTCGTACTTGAGAAGTAGAGTCCTGAGGCGGACTGAGTGGTGACCGAGAAACCCATCTCCCCAACGACCCGCTGCTCCGCCACGTGGCAGCTTGGATCGCTTGTCGGCCCCGCCCTTCTCAGAGCTCCCGCGTCACGACCTCGGAGCGCTTGAAGCCGATGCGGTGGGCCACCGCCTGCACCCGGGTCGCGCCGGGCGGGATCTCGACGGGCTCGCCGCCGAAGGGCGTCCAGCCCTTTGAGTCGTCGAAGCGGAAGGCGATGGAGGCCCCCTCCGTCGGGCAGTCGAACCCGATGAGCCCGCCGGTGGAGAGGGGCATGGGGTCGGGAGAGGCGGTGATCGGCTGGGTCTCGCCACCCCAGAGGCGCTCATGGACCATCCGCGTCTCGGGCTCGATCAGGCCGAGGTCCCCCGTGCTCTTCATCCATGCCTCCATGGCGACCTCGAGGGCCTCGAAGGCCCCGCGTCCCTCCGCGGACAGGGGGACGCCGTGGAGGTCGCGCACCTCCCAGGGATCGTCCGCCCGGTCGTACCACTCCACCTCAGGACGTCGGCTCGAGCCCGTCTGCCACTGGGCCGGGGTCCGGGTCGAGGCGCGGGAGCCACCATCCCGCAGGTCATAGAGGTCCCGGGTCATGGGGATGCGCTCGCGGTAGGCGTTGGCGATCAGGTGCGGCACCTCGGGCATGAGGTTCCACACCACCAGCCGCCGCCCGTCGGTGACCGCGCGGGTCCGGTCCCGCGCCGCGTCGAAGCGGTCCGCGTGCAGGAAGACGTGCTCCCGCGGCGGCGCCTCGAACTCGCCCAGGAAGGCGCGGCCGTCCAGGCGCTGGTCCGGCTCGACGCCCGCGAGGCTCAGGACCGTCGGCCCGAAGTCGATGAAGCTCACCAGGCGATCGGTGGCCGTGCCGGGGGCGAGCCCCTCCGGCCAGCGCCCCTCCGGGAAGCGCACCAGGAGCGGCACCCGGGTCCCCGTCCCGTAGACCGAGCGCTTGCCCCGGGGCAGCCCCACCCCGTGGTCGGAGAAGAAGAACACCACCGTGGAGTCCGAGAGCCCGGCGCTCTCGAGCCTCTTGAGCTGCTTGCCGAACGACGCGTCCATGGCGGCGATGTTGTCGTAGGTGCGCTTCATGGCGTCGCGCACCGTCGGCGTATCCGGGTAGATCGGCGGGATCGGCACGTCCTCGAGCGCCACCGCGCTCGGACGCTGGCGGGCCTCGGGGAAGGCCTGGCTCTCGTGGGTGCCCGTGTGGTTGAAGACCGCGAAGAAGGGCGCGCCCGCGGGCCGATCCACGTAGCTGGCCTTGCGCGACGAGGCGTTCCAGACCGCCGGCGGAGCCACGAACTGGTAGTCCGTCTTGGCGCTGTTGGTGGTGTGGTAGCCGGCGAGGCGCAGCTGCTCGGGGAAGCAGCGCACGAAGGGCGGCGGCACGGCCTCGTAGAGGGGCAGGTCCCCGTAGGCCTCGTCCCCCGCGGACTTGCTGCGGGAGCGCACCCGCATGTGCATGGCGCCGATGCGCGTGGGGTACATCCCCGTGATGAGCGCGGTGCGGGCGGGTGCGCACACGGGGGTGTCGGCGAAGGCGTTGTCGTAGCGCAGGGCCTCGGCGGCGAAGGCGTCCAGGTTCGGCGTCGGCACGGTGCGGTCCCCGTAGGCGCCGATCCACGGGCTCATGTCCTCCACCGAGAGCCAGAGCACGTTGAGCGGGGGGGCCCCTTCACCCGGCCCCGTCGCGGCGGGCCCGTGGACAGGAGCAGCGGCGAGGGCGACGGACGCGGACAGCAGGAGGGCGGCGCGGAGCATGACCGAGGGTATCGGATCGAGGGCGAACCCGGCAGCCGCGCCCCAACGGGGAGCCGCCCGTTAGCATGGGTGTATGCCTCCGGCGCTCGTCCTCCTCTCTCTGCTCCTCCCCTTGGCATGGGCTGGCGTGGACGAGGACCCCGCGCCCGTGGACTTCGCCCGGGACGTGCTGCCGATCCTCTCGGACCGCTGCTACGCGTGCCACGGGCCGGACGGGGCCGGGCGCAAGGCTGGGCTGCGCCTCGACCTCAAGGAGCACGCCTTCGCCGACCGGGGCGGCTTCCCTGCGCTGGTCCCTGGGGACCTGGAGGCGAGCGAGCTCGCGGCGCGCATCCGCTCGGAGTTCCCCGAGGAGCAGATGCCGCCCCCGGACTCCAACTACGCCCTGAGCGAGGAGGAGGTCCAGCTGCTCGAGCGCTGGATCCAAGAGGGCGCGGTCTGGGAGGAGCACTGGGCCTTCGTGCCGCCCGCGCGCCCGACGCCCCCCCTCCTCCCCCCCGGCGCTGATTCTGCCGGCACAGGCTCCCGCGGCGCCATCGACCGCTTCGTCCTGACGGCGCTGGAGCGCGACGGCATCGTCCCGGCCCCCGAGGCAGACCCCGGCGCCCTCCTGCGGCGGGTGACCCTGGACCTCACCGGCCTCCCCCCCACCCCTGAGGCCCTCGAGGCGTACCTTGAGTCCCCCTGGGACGACCGGTTCGAGCGGGCGGTGGATCGCCTGCTGGCGAGCCCCGCCTACGGGGAGCGCATGGCCTGGGAGTGGCTGGACGCCGCGCGCTACTCGGACACCGACGGCTACCAGGCGGACCCCACGCGCTCCATGTGGCCCTGGCGCGACTGGCTGGTGGACGCCCTCAACCGCAACGTCCCCTTCGACCGGCTCACGGTCGAGCTGCTGGCCGGCGACCTGCTCCCGGACGCGACGCCCGAAGAGGTGCTCGCCTCCGCGTTCAACCGCAATCACATGTACAACGGCGAGGGCGGCCGGATCGCGGAGGAGACGCGCACGGAGAACGTGTTCGACCGCGTGGAGACCACCGCCACCACCTGGCTCGGGCTCACCGTCGGCTGCGCCCGCTGCCACGACCACCGCTACGACCCGATCTCCCAGCGCGAGTACTTCCAGCTCTACGACTTCTTCAACCAGACCTCCGAGTCCGGTCAGATCCAGGGCGGCCGCGCGGCGCCCACCCTGCCCTACCTCGGCCCGGAGGACCGCGCCCGCCTCGACGCCATCGCGGCGGAGACCGCCGACCTCGAGGCCGCGCGCCTCGCGCCGGACCCCGAGCTGGACGCCGCCGAGGCCCGCTGGGTCGCGGCGTGGCGGGCGCGCGTGACCGCGGAGCCCGCGCTCACGCGGCCCTCGGACCTGGGGACCTGGCGCACGTCCGGCCCCTACCTGCCGGACGCCGAGGGCCCCGGCTCGCTCTTCGCTCGCGCCTTCGCGCCGGAGCCCGCCGCGCCCGCGGGCGCGGCGCCGGCGGAGTACACGGACGCCCCCGAGCTGGTGGACGGCCAGGTGCACGAGTCCACGCCCCAGGTGGCGGCCATGTACTTCCGCCGGGAGATCGCCGCCCCCACCGCCCGTCGCATGGAGCTCTCCCTCGGCTCGGACGACGCCATCAAGGTCTGGGTCAACGGCGCCGAGATCCTCGCGAAGAACGTGGCCCGCGGCGCGGCGCCGGACCAGGAGCGGGTCACCGTGGACCTCGTCTCCGGCGAGAACGACCTGCTGATCAAGATCGTCAACACGGGCGGCCGGAGCGGCATCTACTTCAAGCGGGTCGGGGAGGAGGTGGACGGCCTCGAGCTCGGGCTGCTCGACGCGGCGCCGTCCCTGGTCCGCGCCCGCTTCCGCGCGGAGCACGATCCGGACTGGTCCACACGAGCCGAGCGTCTCGAGACCCTCGAGGCCGAGGCCGCCGGGCTTCGCGGCGCGGCCCTGCCGGTGATGGTCATGGACCACCTGCCCGAGGAGCGCCGGCGCATCACCCGCGTGCTGCGCCGCGGGAGCTACCTCGAGCCCATGGAGGACGTGGCCGCGGGCACGCCGGCCTTCCTGCCGCCCTTCCCCTCCAGCGCGCCGCGGGACCGCGTCGGCCTCGCCCGCTGGATCGTCGACCCGGCGAACCCCCTCACCGCCCGCGTCGCCGTGAACCGCGCCTGGCAGACCCTCATGGGACGCGGGCTCGTGGCCAGCCCCGGGGACTTCGGGCGCCAGAGCGCCGCCCCCACCCACCCCGAGCTCCTGGACTGGCTCGCCACCGAGTTCGTGCGCAGCGGCTGGGACCTGAAGCAGCTCCACCGCCTCATCGTCACCAGCAGCGCCTACCGCCGCTGCGCCAGCGCCGAGGGCAACGGCTTCCAGGACGACCCCCACAACGAGCGGCTCGCGCGCGCCTCCCGCACGCGCCTCTCCTCGTGGATGCTCCGCGACCAGGCCCTCGCCCTCGCGGGCCTCCTTGAGCCCGAGCTCGGCGGCGCGCCCGTGCGGCCCTATCAGCCGGACGGCGTGTGGGCCGAGGCCACCTTCGGCACCATCCGCTACCAGCAGGACACGGGGTCCGCCCTCTATCGGCGGAGCCTCTACGTGTTCTGGCGCCGGATCGTGCGGCCGACGTTCTTCTTCGACACCTCCAAGCGGCAGGTGTGCGAGGTGGGTCGTTCGGTGACCAACACACCGCTGCACGCCCTCACCACCCTGAACGAGACGGGGTACGTGGAGGCCGCGCGCTGCTTCGCGGCGCGCGCGCTGCAGCGCCAGGCCGACGCACCGGCCGCGGTCCGTTGGGCCTTCCGCGCCGCCGCCGCGCGGGAGCCGGACGCCGACGAGCTCGGGGTCCTCCTCGAGCGATTGCGCGCGGAGCAGGCGCACTTCGCCGCCCACCCCGAGGACGCCGCGGCACTGGTGGCGGCGGGCGCAGCGCCCGCCGCCGAGGACCTCGACATCGACCTCCACGCCGCCATGACGGTCGTGTGCTCCATCATCCTCAACCTGGACGAGGTCCTCTGCCGGCCATGAACGACCCCGACGTCGAGCTGCGCGCGGACCTCACCCGCCGCGCCCTCCTGCGGGACGCGTCCCTCGGGCTGGGCGGCCTCGCCCTGGGCGGGCTGCTGGGCCGCGAAGCCTCGGCCCAGGAGGCGCTCCCCGCGCTCCCCCACTTCGCGCCGAAGGCCAAGCGGGTGATCTACCTGTTCCAGAACGGCGCCCCGTCCCACGTGGACCTGTTCGACTGGAAGCCGATCCTGCGCCAGCGCCACGGCGAGCCGATCCCCGACTCCGTCGCGGGGGGCAAGCGCTTCAGCACCATGCTCGACGGGCAGACCTCCCGGGCCATGCTCGGAGAGCTCCCCGACTTCGCCCGCCACGGGGAGAGCGGCGCCACGGTCTCGAGCTTCCTGCCGCGCACCGCGGCCATCGCGGACCGGCTGTGCTTCGTGAAGTCGATGCACACCACCCAGGTGAACCACGCCCCAGCGATCACCTACTTCATGACCGGCGCGGAGCAGGCGGGCCGGCCGACCATGGGCGCCTGGCTCTCCTACGGGCTCGGGCGCATGTCCGACGACGTGCCCGCGTTCGTGGCCATGACCTCCCGGGACAAGGAGGCCTCCTGCGGCCAGATCTTCTACGACTTCTACTGGGGCAGCGGCTTCCTCCCCACCGTCCACCAGGGCGTGAAGTTCCGGGGCACCGGCGACCCGGTGCTGTACCTGAAGGACCCCGCCGGCATCGACCGCGGCCTGCGCCGCCGCATGCTCGACGACCTCGCGGCCCTCAACGAGAAGCGCGCCCGGGAGGTGGGCGACCCGGAGATCCGCACGCGCATCGCGCAGTACGAGATGGCGTACCGCATGCAGACCTCGGTGCCGGAGCTCACCGACCTCTCCACCGAGCCGGAGCACGTGCTGGAGTCCTACGGACCCGACGTCCGGCGCAAGGGGTCGTTCGCCTACAACTGCCTCATGGCCCGGCGCCTCGTGGAGCGCGGCACGCGCTTCGTCCAGGTCATGCACGCCGGCTGGGACCAGCACCGCAACCTGAACACCCAGCTCGAGATCCAGTGCACGGACACCGACGCCCCCTCGGCGGCGCTGGTGGAGGACCTCGCGCAGCGCGGCCTCCTGGAGGACACCCTCGTCGTCTGGGGCGGCGAATTCGGCCGCACCCCCTTCTGCCAGGGCATCCTCGGCGCCCCCAACCAGGGCCGCGACCACCACCCCTACGGCTTCACCGTCTGGATGGCCGGGGGCGGCATCAAGCCCGGCACCACCTGGGGCGCCACCGACGAGTTCGGCTTCAGCGCGACCGAGGACCGCGTCAGCGTCCACGACCTCCAGGCCACCATCCTCCACCTGCTCGGCATCGACCACGAGCGCCTCACTTACCGCTTCCAGGGCCGCCGCTACCGCCTCACCGACGTCGAGGGCGACGTGGTCCGGGGCATCCTCGGCTGAGGCGGAGCGGGCGCGTCCGCCGACTTCCCGAAGGCCGCGGATCGAATCGACCCCGCGCCTTGGACGGCCCACCCACCCCGAAGGCATCATCGCCGCCCTTCACGGAATCAGATCGCACAGAGGAGAGAGGTGAACGCCATGAACAAGACGCGCTGGGGAATCCTGGGGACCGGCACCATCGCCGCGAAGTTCGCGCTCGGACTGCGCGCCGCCGATGACGCGGAGCTGGTCGCCGTGGGCAGTCGATCGCGCGAGACCGCCGAGGCCTTCGCCGGAGAGCACGGCGCGGCCCGGGCGCACGCCACCTACGGCGAGCTCGCCGGAGACCCCGAGGTCGATGCGATCTACGTCGCCACCCCCCACGTCCTCCACCGCGAGAACACGCTCACCTGCATCGCAGGGGGCAAGGCGGTCCTGTGCGAGAAGCCGTTTGCCATGAACGCCCGGGAGGGAGAGGAGATGGTCGCCGCCGCCCGCAGCGTGGGGACCTTCCTCTGCGAGGCCATGTGGACCCGCTTCCTGCCCGCGACCCGTCGCGTTCGGGAGCTCCTCACAAGCGGCGCCATCGGGGAACCTCGCCAGCTGGACTGCGACTTCGGGTTCCGAACGGAGCTCGACCCAAAGGGCCGGCTCTTTGACCCGGCGCTCGGCGGGGGCGCGCTACTGGACGTCGGCATCTACTGCGTCGCCTACGCGCGCATGGTCTTCGGCAGCGCCCCCGCGCAGGTGCAGTCCACCGCGCACATCGGAGAGACCGGCGTGGACGAGCAGTCGGCGTACCTCTTCCGCTACGACTCCGGCGCCCTGGCGCGCATGTCGTCGGCCACCAGGACCGAGACGCCCCACCGGGTGACGATCTCGGGCACCGAGGGCTCCATCGAGGTCCCCGACTTCTGGCAGGCGAAGGAGCTGATCGTCAACGGCGAGCGGGAGCGCCACCCCTACCTGGGGAACGGCTACACCCACGAGGCGATGGCCGTGGGAGAGGCCCTGGCCGCCGGCGCGCTCGAGTGCGCCGAGGTCCCCCTGGAGGAGACCCTCGAGATCGCGCGGACCCTGGACGAGCTCCGGGGCCAGTGGGGACTGCGCTACCCCGCCGACGGGGCGATCTCGTGAGGGCCCGATGGCTCGCGGGGGCGAGTGTGCTCTTCGCCTGTAGCGCCCCACTCAAGCTCCCGGAGCTCGACCAGGAAGCTCCCTATGTCGACCCCATGGACCTCCCGGCCACGGCGGGCCTCCCCGAGCTCCTGACCCTCTCCACCGGAGAGCGCGTCGAGACCGAGCGCGACTGGCTCGAAGCCCGCCGCCCCGAGATCGCCCGGACGGTGGAGCACTACGTCTACGGGACCGCGCCTGGGGCGCCGCCAGAGCTGCGCGCCGTTCTCCTGGAGGAAGGCCCCGCCGAGGACGGCTTGGCCTGGCGGGAACAGATCCGTCTGCACCTCGGCGAGGGGGTCTCGATGGACGTCCTCATCGTCTCGCCCGTCGGCGTCGAGAACGCGCCCTGTTTCCTGGGGCTGAACTTCTGCGGCAACCACGCCACGACGGACGACCCGCGGGTCTTGCTCAGCGAGTCGTGGATGCCGGACAGTCGCGGTGGAGAGGGCGGCAGGGCAAACGACGCTCAGCGCGGGATGAAGGCCGAGCGCTGGGCCTACGACCAGGCCATCGCCAGGGGCTGGGCCGTGGCGACCATCTACCACGGAGACATCGACCCCGACACCTGGACGACGGAGGGGGGCATCCGCGGGCCGCGGGCGAAGTCCGCGCCGGCGGTCCCTGGGCCCAACAGCTGGGGCACCCTCCGCGCGTGGGCATGGGGCCTCTCCCGCGCCCTCGATCACCTCACCCTGAACCCGAGGATCGACGGGAGCCGGGTGGTCGTGCACGGGCACTCAAGGAACGGCAAGACGGCCCTGGTGGCCGGCGCCTACGACGAGCGCTTCGCCGGCGTCATCTCGAACCACTCGGGCTGCGGCGGCGCCGCCCTCTCACGGCCCGCCCGCGGTGAGACCGTCGAGCGGATCGTGAGGGTGCTCGGCTACTGGTTCACCGAGGACTTCTGGGCCTTCGCGGATCGGGAGGACCACCTCCCCCTCGACCAGCACTTCCTCCTCGCGCTCATCGCCCCCCGCCCGCTGCTGGTCTGCTCCGCCATCAAGGACAGGTGGGCCGACCCCCTCGGCGAGTATCAGGCCGTCGAGGCCGCCGCCCCCGCGTGGGAGCTCCTCGGCGCGGGTGAGTTCGGGCCCGAGGGCTTCCCCGAGACCGGCCAGCTGATCGGGACCCTGCCGGCGTATCACGTGAGAGAGGGGGTCCACAGCGTGCTGCCCGAGGACTGGACCCTGTGGCTCGACTGGGCCGACCGGCTCGTCCGCTGAGCGCCGCGGGGCGCGCGCTGAGCCCGCGCTAGGGCCGCCGTGTCAGGAACTCGATGAGGTCCTGTCTCTCCGTCTCGGGCACATAGAACGCGTGCGGAGCCGCGGGCCCGCGGGCGGCGTCGAGCAGCGCCTCGAGGTCAGGGACGGACCCGTCGTGGAGTAGTGGGCTGCGAAGGAACACCCCCGCAAGCTCGGGGACTGCGATCTTGCGGGGCGAGGACGGGACCTGCGCCCCCACGTAGATCTGGTCGAAGAGCACGACCCGGTCGTCGTAGGTCGACAGCAGGTCGTTGAGCATGTTCGAGTAAGGGAAGCCGCGAACGAGCAGGTTCGAGGGGGCCGAGTTGACCTGCAGGACGTCGAGCGGAACCCGATCCAGCGGCCGGGGCTCGGCGGGTGTGCCATGGCAACCCGCGCACTCGGCACCGTAGACGACCTCGCCCCGCTCGATCGCCTCCGGATCGCCGGCGGGCGGCGCGGGGGCGCGCAGCTGCTGCATGTAGAGCGCCATCGCCTGCAGCGTGTCCTCCTCCAGGCGACGCCCGAAGGGGTACGCCGCCGAGCCGGTCTCCGGTCCCAGCGGCGCGTCGACGTAGGGGAAGCCCCCCGGCGGCGGGACGACTCCGGTCTCGGCGTAGATGCTTGCGGTCTCGTTCGTGATCTGCGTGCCGATCCCCGGGGCGAAGGCCTCCAGGAACTCCGCGCCCGCAGCGTCGAGCACCACCGAGGGGTCAAGGCAAACAAGGGCGTTGAAGTTGATCGCGTCGACGAGCCGGTCGAACTCGCCCGCGACGCCATACGGCGCGGCGGGGCGCACCTGGTAGACGCCGGGGATCGTCACCGGCGCCCCGATGCCGTCGGGCAGGACGTCGACCTGGCCGATCGGGAAGGCGTTCAGGTCGAGGAGCAGCGCGTCCACGTCCGCCTCTGACGCCGTGAACGGCGCGGTCGCAACGGTTCGTGCGATCGGCGTCCCGCCGACCGCGGCGAGCGTCAGCGGGAGCTGGGGGTACAGGGCGCGCGAGTTGCGTGCGGCGGAGAGCAGCAGCCCATAGTCCAGGTCGAGGTTCGCCGGGCCGTCGATCGGCCCGCCGATCGAGCCGGTGAGCGGCCCACCTGAGCCAGGACCATCGAAGACCTGCCCGTCGGAGACCGAGTGGCAGAGCGCGCACGAGAAGCCCAGCGCGTCCCCACCGTCGCCGTCGAGGAACGCGTCCCCGTCGGCGTCGTCCGCGACCAGCCCCATGAATGCGTTCCGGGAGAGCAGCTCCTGGAAGTAGAGCGGGTCGTTCAGCAGCGGAGCACTCGCCGGCGAGAGGTCCGTCGCGAGCTCCGCGACGAGGTCGGCGGTCTCGGCGGGATTGAGCGCGAGCTCGTCGACCTGGAGGCCCGCGCCGAGCGCGTCCCTCATCGTGAAGCCGACCTCGGCGAGGCCCTGGGGGAGCTGCGCGGCCTGGGTCCAGAAGCCGTCGTTGCCAAATGTCGCTGCACGGAAGAAGTCGCGGCCGGCCTCCAGCTCGCTCGATCCACCGGCGCCGCCTTCGCCGAGGAGCCCCGATTCACCGCTGCCATCACAGGACGAGAGGCAGAGGCCGAGCGTGAAAGCGACGACCCAGGGAGTGCGCGAGGGGCATGGCCTGTGCGCGTGGTCTCGAGCGGGGGTGTGGTGGTCAGGCATGGCGTGGTCTCCGTCGACTTCAGGGGAACACGCCCCGGCGCATCCCGCATCCCGGCAGCGCCATCGACGCCCCACTTCGTCCGAAGTCGCACACCGCGGTCGGCGCGACGCCTCAGACGGAGGCATGAACGCCCCGAAGAGAGGCCGCGGGGTCGAGCCCCACGGCCCGGGTCAGCGCGCCTCGCTGACCTGGCGCCGCGATCCGGCCTGCCCATCAGACCGGCTGCATACGGACCGAAGGGAGCTTGGAGGCGGCCCACCGGGCGCCGATGAGGTTGCTTGCCATCGGCCCCAGCCTCAGCCGCGCGAGCGGTCCACACACGTGGATGCCGTGCCCCCAGTGCATGTTCTTGCCCAGCACCGGCACGCCGTCCTCTGTGGGAAGGCCCAGGCCCATGGCGATGGACCGGAGCCACCAGCTGAGGCGTTCGGGCTCCAGGCCGGTGGCGAGGGTCAGCCCGCCGGAGTCGAGGACCCGGTCGCGGCATTGCATCCGCAGCCGGCCCTCAGCGGCTTCCCAGGTCACCTTCTCGGGCCACCGATGGATCGAGATCGAGCCCCGACGCACTGCCCGCTCCAGGCGGGCGTTGAGCCCGGGTGGGACGCTCCCCCGGCGCCCGTGCCGCTGGAGGAACACCAGCCGGTCCGCGAGGCTCGTCGAGTCCCAGCGGCTGACGAAGCGGTGCTTCATCCACGACCGGTCCAGGTCGAAGTGCTCGACCTGGATCGGCCTCCGCGTCCAGAGGCGCACGGGCTCTCCCGTGACCCGCTGGACCATCAACGCCCGTTGGACCGCGGAGATGCCGCCCCCGAGGACGTCCAGGTGCAGGGCACTGCCGGGGATGAACACGTGGTCGATCGGCGCGCCTTCGCGCTGCAGGCGGCGCGCCCACCCCGGAGAACGAGGCGCGTTGGATCCTGTCGCCAGCAGGACGCGATGCGCCGCCAGCTCCACCCCCTCGCCGACGACGACGAGGCCCCCTGCCATGCGCCGGATCGACTCGACGCGACCGCAGACCAGGTCGCGGTCCAGTCCATGTCGCGCCGCCACGTCCCTGGCGTGCCTGAGGAACGCCGCCTGGGAGGGGCGGCGGTGGGGCTCGGCGAGGGAGGCCACGTCGAGGTTCTCGGGGCGATGCAGGAAGTGATCCAGGCTCGACGGCGAGACGTCCAGGTGGTGCTCCACGGAGGACCGCATCCACGTCATGCCCACAGCGCCCGCCCGATCACTCCACCGCTGGAGGAGCGCCCCCGAGGGCTCCACGATGCGGACCGAGGCGCCCTGGGCCGAGAGCGCGCGGCCAGCGCAGAGCCCGTGCGGTCCTCCTCCAACGATGACCCAGTCGAGGGGACGTATCACGACCCTCATCGAACCACCGCCCCCCTTGGTCCAAGACGAGCCTCGCCTGAGGGTGCGAGCGTCCCGCGCTTCGACCCTGTGAGCTCCGGCGGGCAGGGCCACGATCTGGCGGTCTTCGGGGATCCCATCGCCGGGACTGATGCCGGTCGCCTCGACCCGGTTCCTGCGAGCCGCCCGCATCTGAACGCCCGGAGGTCACCCGCCGGCGGCGGCGCCTGGCCGGGGTCAGGTTTCTCGGTTCGATGAGGAACCGCTCCCCATCGGCCGGCATCAACGCCGTATGCAACGGCTCCCTGTCACCGTCCTCTCTGGCTTCCTCGGCTCCGGCAAGACGACGCTCCTCGCTCACCTCCTCGCGAACCGCGACGGCCGCCGGATCGCGGTGCTCGTGAACGAGATGAGCGAGCGGGGCCTCGACGGCGAGCTCCTGCTCGCCGCCCGTGACGCGGGGGTCGAGGTCCTCCAGAGTGAGGAGCGGCTGGTAGAGCTCTCCAACGGCTGCATCTGCTGCACGCTCCGGGAGGACCTGCTCGAGGAGGTCGGTCGGCTCGCCGATGACGGGCGCTACGACGCCCTCGTGATCGAGTCCACGGGGATCTCGGAGCCGCTCCCGGTGGCCCAGACGCTATCCCTGGACCTGGACGACATCCCCTCCGTGTCCGACCGCGTCGCCGTGGACGCCATGGTCACCGTGGTGGACGCGTCGCGTCTCCTGGAGGAGATGGGGAGTGAGGACGACATCGTCGAGCGTGGCTGGGCGGAGGACGACGAGGACCGTCGCTCCGTGGCCTCCCTCATGGCCGAGCAGATCGAGTTCGCGACCATCATCGTCGTCAACAAGACCGACCTCGTGGATGAGGCCGCGCTCAAGCGGGTCGAGGCCCTCATCGCGGACCTAAACCCCTCGGCCAAGGTCCTGCGTGCGGAGCACGCGCAGCTGCCGCTCACCGAGCTCCTGGACACCCGCAGCTTCGACCTCGAGACGGCGCAGGCGGCGCCTGGATGGGCTCAGGCTCTGGCGGAGGATCACACCCCGGAGAGCGAGGCCTTCGGCTTCGGCTCGTTCGTCTTCAGGGCGCGGCGCCCGCTCCACCCCGCCCGATTCATGGAGTTCCTCCAGTCGCCGCTCATGCGGCAGGTCCTTCGGTCCAAGGGCTTCCTCTGGTTCGCCTCTCGCCCAGGGGACAAGGCGCTCCTCCAGACCGCCGGCCAGCAGGCGACCGTTCAACCGGCCGGGACCTGGTGGTCACTTGTGGACAAGGCAGAGTGGCCCAGCGACCCCACCGCCCGCGCTCACATCGAGGCGGTCTGGGAGGAGGAATTCGGGGACATGCGCCAGGAGCTGGTCCTGATCGGCGTGGACCTCCCCAGGGAGGAGCTCGAAGGGCGCCTGGAGGCGGCCCTCCTGAACGATGAGGAGATGGAGGCTGGCCTGGAGGCCTGGCTGAAGTTGGAGGATCCCCTGCCCCGTTGGGAGCAGGAAGAGGCCGTCGAGCACGCGACCCACGGGTGATCCACGGCGCCCGGCTTCGCTCCTTCCAGCCCTGAACGCGAGGCGGCTTGCCTGGATCCCGCGGCCGACGCTGGCCGGCGGAGCGAGACGCTGCCTCGGGGAAGCGCCGCGGCCATCCTTGATCGGTGCCGCCCGCGATCCATGGGACTTCGCTCCACCGGCAAGTGGGTCGGTCTCGATCCGAAACGCCCGCCCCCTGAGTTGCGCCAGAAGCGCGGGGCCAGGGAGGCTCATGGGTGATTCCCTAACTACACAATACTCCAGGAAGGGTGTGATGTTATGGGTGCCTGTGCGTTCACCACCGCCCTGGACCCGTCCCCATCGGCGCCACCACGGCGTCCCAACCCCATCCAATTGCTGATCTCAATGAGAGCTCTCTATATCGCGACCCTCCCGCTGCTCGCGGCGAACGCATCCGCTCAGGCGACCTTCAGCGAGATCGTCACCATCGACCTCGACTCCACCTCCAACCCGATCAACGCCGAGTACATCGGGTCGAACCCGTTCTGTGTCGCGTGGAACGGCGTCGACCTCTACGTCGGGGGCTACAACGGCTCGGGTCAGACCATCGATGTCTCCCTGCTCAAGATTGAGGACGCCCTCACAACCGCCACCTTCGGGACCCCCTTCGCGCCCCTCGCCGCGCCCAACCTCCGGGGTTACATCGGCCTTGACATCACGTCAGATGGCCTCGCGGCTTCCTTCGACGACGGCACCGCGAGCCCGCAGGGCATCGCCCTGCACGACCTCGACGGCAACCTCCTCTGGGCCAAGACTGGCCGTGGGGGGAGCGGCGTCGCCTTCGATCCCGGCTTCCCGGGTGGTGACCCGGCCCTCGGCACCGGCGTGGCCTGGACCACCTTCGGCTCGGGCCGCCGCGCCCTGCAGAACGTCGCGGACGGTTCGGACATCTGGTCCAGCGGGAACGGGATGATCATCCTCACCCCAGAGGGCACCTTCTGGCGCGACATGGACTTCGACGACCAGAGCGGTGACATCTACCTCCGCGAGGGCAACAACGTGATCAAGTGGGAGCGCAGCGGCGACAACGCCTGCACCAACTCCGCGATCCTCTTCGACCAGCCCATCGACGCCAACTTCACCTCCGGCCAGAACGTCAGCTACCTCGGCGGCGCCTTCACGGACTACCTGATCTGGAACGACCGGGTCCTCTCGAGCGGCGGACAGGACTTCTTCACCGTCGTGAACGTCATGACCCCGGACGGTGTCCCGGTCACCGTGGACTGGGGCAGCTTCAGCCCGAACACGAGCGTCGGCCTCTATGACTTCAGCTGGGACGCCGCCTCCAGGACCCTCGCGATCCTCGACTTCGGCAACCGGAACGTGCACATCTTCGCCCTCGACGGGTCGATCGGCGCCAACTACTGCAACGCCAACGCCAACTCCTCCGGCACCTTCGGTGCCATGAGCGGCGCGGGCTCGGTCCTGGCAGCCGACCTCAACCTGACCCTCGGCGCCAGCGACCTGCCGGCCAACGCGTTCGGCTTCTTCCTCGCCAGCACCGACAGCGGCTTCACGACGAACCCCGGGGGCAGCCAGGGCAACCTCTGCCTCTCCGGCGCCATTGGCCGCTACGTGGGCCCCGGCCAGATCCAGAACTCCGGGACCGCCGGCGAGATCTCCCTGGCCCTGGACCTCAACCAGATCCCCCAGCCCACCGGCTTCGTCTCGGTGGCCGCCGGGGACACCTGGAACTTCCAGTGCTGGTATCGCGACGCCGTGGGCGGTGTGGCCACGTCGAACTTCACGGATGGCCTGTCGGTCGACTTCCAGTAACCCCCAGGGCGGCGCCCCTCGCCGGTGTTCGGCCGTTGCCTCAACGCCCTTCCTGGGCGGACCTGAACGCGTCCAAGCCGGCGCTCCCCTCCGCCTTGCCGCGGATCGGGGCGTCGTCCACGGGTAGCCGCTCGCGCAGCTCTGCGATGACCTGCGAGAGGCCCTCGGGCCGCGGCTCGCTCACGGCGAGGTTCCGCCATTCGTGCGGATCCTCGCCGTGGTCGTAGAGCTCCTCGCTCCCGTCGGCATAGCGCGTGTAGCGCCAGCGCGTCGAGCGAACCGTGTGGTTGCCTGGCCCGAACGTCGTGACCGCGGCGTGCGGCCAGGCGCCCGCCGGGTCGTCGAGGAGCGGCGAGAGGCTGCGGCCTTCGAGGCCCGCGTCGGGCGCTAACCCTGCGAGCTCCAGCAGCGTCGGGTAGACGTCGATCAAGCCGACCGGACGGCCAGACACCCCGGGCTTGCGCCCCGGCGCCGCGATGATCAGCGGCACGCGAGTCGAGGTCTCCCAGAGCGAGCGCTTGGCCCAGCGCTGCTTCTCTCCCAGGTGGAAGCCGTGGTCAGAGAGCAGCACAACGATCGTGTCCTGCGCGTGGCGGCTCGCTGCGAGCGCGTCCAGCACGCGCCCCACGCACGCGTCCACGAAGGACGTGCTCGCCAGGTAGGCCTGCACCGCGTCGCGCCACTCGCCGTTCTCGACCATCCACTCGTGCCGCGGCGCGGGCAGGCCGAGGGTCAGCGCCCTGGCATAGCTCGGCAGGTCGTCGCGGTCCTGGGCCAACACCTCGGGCAGCTCAACCCCCTCGAGCGGGTGCAGATCGAACCAGCGCCTGGGTGCGTACATCGGAACGTGCGGGCGCCAGAACCCCGCGGCCAGGAAGAAGGGGCCGTCGTGGTCCTCGGCCAGCTTCGCCGCCGCCCAGTCCGCGACGCGGTGGTCGGGCATCTGCGCGTCGCCCTCGGGGTAGGCGCCCCAGTCCCACAGCGGGTGGCCGATTGGAAAAGAGAGCTTCTGCTCAGGCCGCGGGCCGAAGCCACCCATCGCTCCCCCGTACTCGTCGAAGAAGGGACGCTCGTCACCGTGGTGCACCTTGCCGACCCCGAACGTCGCGTAGCCCTCGGCCGCGAACCGCTGGACCATCGTGACCACCCCATGCAGGGACGGCTCGTCCGCCAGCGCGGGCAGGAGGAAGTACATGCCGGTCGTCGAGGGCAACCGCCCCGTCATCATCGAAGCGCGCGACGGCGAGCAGACGGGGGCCTGACAGTGCGCGTTGGCGAACAGGGTCCCGCTCGCCGCCAGCCGATCGATGTTGGGGGTCTTCGCCTGCGGGTGCCCCCCCAGCGCGCCGACCCAGTCGTTGAGGTCGTCCACGGCGATCAGCAGCACGTTGGGGCGCTCGTCCTGGGCGGACGCGGGGACGGAGAGGATCAGCGCGGCCAGCGCGGCCCACATGGGGCGAGGGACGAGACGGTGCATCGAGGTCCGAGGGTAGCAGCTTGGCCCACGGAGCCTTCCCCGCCGCCTCACCCCGGGGCCTGGGTCCCCTGCCCCCCCGAGCGGCGGTCGCCGGATGACCGCTCGGGGGGAGGCAGGCTGGCCCGTCCGGATCTACCGCACGTCCGACGCCTCACCCCACTCCCACGACTCCCACTCCCCGACGCGCTGGCTCCGCAGCTGCATCCCCCGCGACCTGAGCCAGCCGCGGTTGTAGTAGTACGTGGTCATCCCGTTGATGAACCCTCGGTCGTAGGTGGTCTTCTTCTTCGGGAAGCCGTTCGGGAAGTAGAAGACCCACCGTCCCTCGCGCCGCCCGTTCTTCACCTCGCCCTCCCCCCACTTCCGACCACGCCAGCGCTCGTCGGGGTGGGACTTCGAGTAGTGGATCGTGTGCTCGCCGTCAGGCAGGTCGCTGATCTTCTCCTCCGTCTCGCCGTGGACGGCGAGCCAGAGCGCCCCTTCAACCTCCTTGACGGAGATGCAGGACATACACAGGACCAGGAGGATCATCAGCAGGCATCGGGTGGTCGACATCAGGGGCTCCTTTGTCGGGCAGAGCGCTGCGCGGTACTTCGCAGCAGAGGACTTCCACGCCGCGTCGGCACGGCGCCGCGGCTTCCTCCCCAGTCTCGGCGCGGCTGGCCGCCACCTGGGCGCAACCGCGCCGCACGCGCCGCTTCGCTGGGCTTATCGAGGGGCCGCCCGCGCGCGAGGCTCCCACCGCACGGCCGCCGGCGGAGGGCCCTCTGCCCTCCCCGGTCCCACGGGGACGCCGTGTACGGATCCCACCACGCGCGGCTACGCTGGGACCATGCCGAGAACCCTCGCCGCGCTGCTCATCGCCCTCGCTGCCTGCGCCCCCGATCCGGGCGCGGCGGACGCTCCGACGCCCCCGCCCACCCGCTTGCGCCTCTTCGACGGAATGGCCGAGGCCCGGAACTCCGCCCCGGCGGCCGGTACCGCCAGCGGCGCCACCCAGGAGCAGCGCTTCGACTTCTCCCCGGGGAGCGTCCCCTCGCGCGTCTGGTTCGCGGAGCCCGAGCGCCGCAACCTGGTCTGGAAGGACGACGGCGCCGCCGTGGTGGCCGAGGGCGGCCTCGAGGGCGGCGCGCTCCAGCTCGGCCCGGGGGTCGCCGAGGACTACAGCCGCGCGGTGCTGCTGATCCCGGTCCAGGGCCGAAGCCGGATCGTGGTCGAGGGTCGCATCCAGGTGCAGAACTTCGCGGCCCTCGACGAGCGCAGCGGGCGCGAGTCCCTCCGCCTCTACGAGCACCGGGGCGAGCCGGTGACCGACCCGAGCGTCGAGCGCGGACCCGACGGCCGCCGCATCCGGCGTCGGAGCCTCGACCGGGTGTCGCGGCGCGTGGATGCTTCCCGGTGGGACCGCGTCCGGAGTGAGGCCATCACCAGCTCCGATGCCTCCACCGTCGAGGTCCACTTCCTCCACCGCACGGGGGGATCCAAGGACGTGATCACCCTCATCGACGACGTCTCGGTCCGCGTCACACCGCTGGACGAGGCCACGTACCTCGACTACCTCGCCGAGCGCTACAGGCCGCGCGACGGCCAGGAATCCCAGACCCCCTGGCGGCTGCGGGTGGGCCTGCAGTCCGAGGTCCGGGACTGCGTGCTGGTGCGCGCCGGGGGCGAGCTGGCCTTCGACCTCGAGGTCCCGCCGACCGAGACGGCCCCGCAGCTGCGCTTCGGCGTCGCCGCGCTCCCCGAGACCTCCCGTGAGTCCGGCGACGGCGCCACCATGGGGGTCTGGTTCACCGACGAGGCGGGCGCGCTCGAGGTCGGGAGCGTCACCGTCGACGCGAAGAATGACCGCGATCAGCGGGTCTGGCGCGAGGTCACCCTCGACCTGAGCCCGGCCGCGGGCCGGACGGGAACCCTGGCCTTCCGGGTGGCCGACATGGACGACCAGCCCGACCCCCTCGACGCGCTCCTGGTCGGCACCCCACGCATCGAGCCCCGGGACGAGCCCCCCACCGCGCCGAACATCCTGCTCATCGGCGTCGACACCCTGCGGGCGGACCACATGTCCGCGTTCGGCTACGAGCGGGACACGACCCCGAACCTGAAGGCGCTGGCCGACGAGGGCGTGCGCTTCGACATGGCGCGCTCTCCGGCGCCTTGGACCCTGCCGAGCTTCTCCTCGATGCTCACCTCCCTCTACCCCTCCGCCCACGGCGCCGGCCGCGGCGGGCACGACGAGTGGGAGGCCATCGACCCGACCACCGTCTCGGTGGCCGAGGTGCTGGCGCGGAACGGGTACGAGACCGCGGGCATCGTGGCCAACGGGCTCATCTCGCCGCGCTACGGCCTGGACCAGGGCTTCGACCGCTACCGGGCCCAGTGGGCCATGGAGTCCGTGGAGAAGGACGCGCCCAGGGTGGCGGAGTTCATCGACGGCCACCGCACGACCCCCTGGCTGATGTTCTGGCACATCATGGATCCGCACCTGCCGTACACGACGCCGGCGGAGACGCGGGAGCGCTTCACGGACGCGGACTACGACGGGCGCTTCGCCGAGGGCGGCCGCGGCGGCCCGACGGTCCCGTTCCAGGTCCTGGATCCGCGGCCCGGCCGGCGCTGGTACGCCCACGAAGGGCCGCCCCCCGCCCCCGACCTGACCGAGGCGGACGCCCGCTACGTGGGCGACTACTACGACGCGGAGATCGCCGAGATGGACGCGGGCATCGGCGTCGTCCTCGAGGCCCTGCGCGCCTCGGGCCAGTGGGACCGCACCATCGTCGCCTTCGTCGCCGACCACGGCGAGGGGCTCGGCGACCACGACCACTACCACCACGGCTACACCCTCTTTGACGACCAGGTCCACGTGCCCATGCTCCTGCGCGTGCCCGGCGGGCCCGCGGGCGAGGTGATCGAGCGTCCGGTCTCCACCGTCGACCTCATGCCCACCCTCCTCGGCCAGCTGGGGATCCCCGCCCCCGAGGACGCCCAGGGTTTGGATCGGCTGGCGCCGGACGCACCGGCCGTGGACGCCACCTTCATCGAGTACCCCACCTACGACTCCAGCGCCCAGAAGGCCTGGGTCGAGGGGCCCTTCAAGTACCTGTGGGACCCGCTCTACCAGACCGAGGCCCTCTACGACTTCGTGGCCGACCCCGCCGAGTCCGTGGACGTGAAGGACCAGCACCCCGAGGTGGTCGCCCGGGCCCGCGAGGCCCTGCGCGAGTTCCGCCTCGCCCACCTCTCCGCGGGCCGCTTCCACCTGCGCGTGCGCGGCGCCAAGGGCCAGCGCCTCCAGCTGCGCGTGTCCACCGACGACCTCTTCGACGCCAACTTCATCACCCGCCCCGCGCTGCCGCCCGACGCCTTCGAGATGGATCTGGACCGCAGCTACCTGGCCCTCGACACCGTGCTCGAGAACGACCGCCTCGAGCTGCGCTGCTGGTGCCGCGGCAGGGACCTGCGCGTCGAGGCCACCCTGGACGGCGAGCCCATGGACGGGCTCACGCTCGCCCCCGGCTCGGACCCCCGGCCGCTCCCCGCCGCGTTCGACCGGAGCGAACTCCCCGAGCGCCGCGCCGAGGACCTCGGCTGGCCCGGCCGCGGCCAGGCCTGGATGTGGCTCGAGGCCGGCGCCTCCGAGGCCCTCCCCGTCGTGAACACCCCCGAGGAGGCCGACCGCCTCAAGGAGCTTGGCTACCGCTGAGCCGAGCCGCCGCGCGGCGTCCCCGCGGCCCCGACGCCGCTGGGAACGACGGAGGAGAACACCAGGCGTCGATGGTGGAACCACCACGTCAGGTGTCGATCGGAGTGCAAGCGGCCCGCTCAGCAGGGGCCCGCTGGAAGCCACCTGAGAGGGCGGTTCCCGCGCCCCACAGGTCCCCAGACCCCACATCCTCGCGACTTCGGCCAAGGCTCGGATCGAGCGCGACGTACCGTTGGAAACCGCCAGGAAAGCACCCATGAACCAGCTGATCCTCCACCTCGCGCTGCTCGCCGCCCTCCTCCACCTGCCGGCCTGCGCCGGCGCCCCCGAGCCGAACCGCCGGCACGCCATCGATTCGATCGTGGTCACCTTCAGCCCCTCCGGAACACTGGACGCGGCCGACGCCCGGACCCTGGAGATCACCGACGCCGAGACGATCGACCGGTGGGTGGCCGCCCTCGAGGCCGTGCCGGAGCTTCCCACCCGCGGCGTCCGGCTCGTCAAGTTCGCGCCGCCGACCCCCGAGCACCGCGTCGAGCTGCGCGCCGGCGGCGAGATGCTCCGGGTCGCGCGCCTGCGCGGCGGCCTCCTCGACGTCGATACCCACGACGGCTGGGCGTTCTACAGCGGCGAGGACGAAGCGTTCACCGCCCTCGTCCTCGCCGCGATCCCCGGCACCTGACCCCCGCCGCGACCGGTGCCGGTCCTTGCGAGCCCTCAAGCTGGCTGACCGTCTCGCCCACTGCCGCTCAATCCCTTCGCCACCTGACCCACCTCCAGAGGAGCTTGAGCGGGACCACAACGACTGCGACAAGCGCGAACAAGGCCCCCATGGCCAGCCCGGGAATAAGGAAGGCCATGATCACTCCGTTGCCCCAGGCCCCGGAGTGGAGCGAGAACTTCACAAGGCTCATGAGCGTGGCGAAGGCCACCGCGAAGGTCAGGAGGAGTCGATCCAAGGGGGTCAGCTTCGGTCGTTCGGCCCTGCCTGTGACGTCGGAGCCGCCACGCTCCATGTCAGCGACGAGTCTCACACTCGGTGCCCTCCCGGATCCAGGAGGCTCCCCGGCAGCCGCGAGCCCGGCGGAGTCCACCGCGCGGGCTTCCTTGGTGAGGACGACCGCGGCGGCGATCAAGAACAGGATCCAAGTGCTGGTGACCGAGCGATGGAAGAGCTCGACGCTCCCGACCTCCCTCAGCACGAGCATGGCAACGACATTCAGAACGAAGAGAGTCAGTGTGATGGGCAGAGGTCTCATGGCGTGGTCTCCGATGGGGCGTCGGGCTGCTCAGTCATGTTCGGTCTTCGCCTCGCTCTGGTGAGTCCCATAGCAGTGAGCCGTTCGATTAGCGCCGGTTGTCAATCCGCCCCCTCTGCCACGAGGAGTCGGATCAAGGCGGTCCTCCTCGGCGGGCTGGGCTGCCCATCAGCAGGTCCGCACGGACGTCTCCCCGAGTCACCGAAGCCTGCGCCCGTTCGGAGGAAGCAGCCCCATCACAAGCGGTCGCTGTGAGGAACATGGGCAGAAGCAGGAAGAGTGCGTTCCTGGATACGCTGACCCTGGGACTGAGCTCTCGCCCACGGCAGCGGCGAGGACGAGGCGTTCACTGCCCTCGTCCTCGCGGCGATCCCCGGCGCCTGACCCCCTCATCGAACCGGGACGGGCTCCCCGCCGCGGCGCTCTTCCCGTTGGACTTTGGTTCCATCGGGCCGAGCGGCTGGAGGGGGCGCTACGAGCGAACCGCGGGGTCCGTGGTTTGGTGGCGCCGCCACAGGGCGTCCTGAATCCCGGCGTGGGGCAAGGGCACCTGGAGGAGAGCGTCAGGGATAGTCCCGGGTGCCGCCATCGGGCATCACGGGCTTCAATAAGGCCTTGACGTCCCGATCTCCTTGCAACACTCGTCTCGCAACATGCTTCCCAAGACCTCCATCGCCTTGCTGCTCGGCCTCGCGGCCCTCGAGGCCCCGGCCGTCGCGCAGCAGCTCCTCAATCGCTCGATCAACGTCCAGGGCGTGACCCGGACCTACCTGGTCTACGTGCCCTCGAGCTACTCCGCCGCCGAGCCTGCGCCCCTGCTCTTCAACTTCCACGGGGGGGACACGACGTCCCAGGAGATGCTCCAGCTGTCGGACATGCGAGACCTGGCCGAGGCGGACGCGTTCCTGCTGGTCTATCCCCAGGGGCTCCCCGAGCCCGGCGGCGGTCCCATCTGGAACAGCGAGGGGCCGTACTCGAACGGGACCGACGAGATGGCCTTCGTGGGCGCGGTCATCGACCGGATGGCCGCCGACTACTCGGTGGACGAGCGCCGCGTGTACGCCTGCGGGTTCTCCAACGGCGGGAACCTGGTCTACGACCTGGGCTGCCTCATGGCCGACCGCTTCGCCGCGATCGCAGCGGTGGCGGGGAACATGTTCGAGTGGACGTACACGTCCTGTTCTCCGACGTCCCCGACGGCGCTCCTCACGATCCACGGGACCGCCGACAACACCTACAACGCCTACAACGGGCTGCCCCCCTTCACGATCTCTCTGCCCCAGACCCACACCTACTGGGTAGGCGCCAACGGGGCCCGATCCACCCCTGACGTCTCCTCGATCACGCCCAGCACCGACCGCTTCGTCTGGCCCGCGGAGCAGGGCTGCTTCGAGGTGGAGCACTACCGCATCACCGGCGGCGGGCACGACTGGCCCGGCGCCTTCGGGTTTCCCGGGCCGATCGACGCGGACGAGGTCATCTGGGACTTCGTCTCGCGCTTCGACGTGGACGGCCTCCTGACCTGCGCAGGCCCCTCGGCGTACTGCCCCGTGACCCCGAACTCGTCCGGAGCTGGCGCCGAGATCGGCTGGAGCGGCTCCACCAGCGTCGCCGACGACGACCTGGTCTTGGAGGTGACGGGCGTGCCCTCGAGCACGGTCGGGCTCTTCTTCTACGGCCCCGACCAGGTGCAGCTGGGCCTCGGCAACGGACTGCGGTGCGTGGGCGGGAGCCTCCAACGGCTGCCCGTGGTGGGAGCCGACGCGAGCGGGACGGTGTCCTATCCGGTCGAGCTGCTGAACACCTCGCTCCCCACGGGCGCCATCTCCGCAGGAGAGACCTGGAACTTCCAGTTCTGGTTCCGCGACGTGCAGGCCTTCCCCTACCGCTTCAACCTCTCCAACGGGCTCCGGGTCCCGTTCACGCCCTGAGGGGGAGTGGCCGGCCTCCGCTCGCTCCTCCCACCCCGTATCCTCGGGGCCAAGATGGCCCCCATGACGGTAGAGCGAACGACGTGCGGCCTCCTCGGAGGCAAGAGCTGGCCAGGGACGATGGCCGGGGGCTGAGGCGTGGGGTCCCTGGAGGTACGCGGGCTCACCCGCGCGCCCTGGTGGCGCGACCTGGACCTGGCCCTCAAGGAGGGTGAGATCGCGGTCCTGCGCGGCCCGTCAGGGAGCGGGAAGACGCTCCTCCTGAGGGCGCTGGCCGACCTGGACCCGGTCGACGCCGGCGAGGTTTCCCTGGACGGCCGCGCACGGGAGGCCACTCCGCCCCCGATGTGGCGGCGGGCGGTGCGCTACGCCCAGCAAGGCGCCCCGTGCCTCCCCGGGACGGTCGAGGAGAACGTCGCGGCCATCGCCACGCTGCTGAACGTCTCCCCCACTCCCGTCCCCGCCCTCGACCCGCGCGCCGACGCGAGCCGGCTGTCGGGCGGCGAGGCCCAGCGCCTCGCGCTGCACCGTGCGCTGCTCGGAGCCCCGCGGGTCCTGCTGCTGGACGAGGTCACCGCCGCCCTCGATCGTCCCGCGGCGGAAGAGGCCGAGGCGCAGGTGCTGGCCTTCGCGCGGGAGGGCGGCTCGGTCCTCTGGGTCAGCCACGACGCCGGCCTCGCGGAGCGGCTCGGCGCCCGGGAGGTGAGCCTGTGATCGCCATCGTTCAGCTGACCTTGACCGACCTCGGCCTCGCGGCGCTGCTGGTGCTGGCGAACGCGGTCGTGGATCTCATCCTGCGGCTGGGCCTCGGGCGGCGCCTGCTCCTGGCCGCCGTGCGCGCCGCCGTGCAGCTCGCGCTCCTCGGCTGGGTGCTGGGGCTGGTGTTCGAGACCGAGGGGCCCGGCGCGGTCCTGCTCGTGACCCTGGTCATGGCGACCGTGGCAGGCATCGAGGCGGTCCGCCGCGGCAGCCGCCGGGTCCCGGGGGTGTTCGCCGCCAGCGTCGGGGTCATGCTCGTGAGCTCCTTCGCGGTGACCTCGTACGGGCTGCTCGTCGTGCTCGATATCCCGGGTCCCTGGTACACCCCGCAGTACGCGGTCCCTCTCCTGGGCATGGTGCTCGGCAACGCGCTGAATGGGATCAGCCTCGGCCTGGACGCCGCGCTGGAGGGCTTCGACGAGGACCGTGCGCGGGTCGAGCTGCTCCTCGCCCACGGCGCCACGCGCCGCCAGGCGGCCGCTCCGATCCTGCGCCGCGCTGCGCGTAGAGGGATGATCCCGATCCTCAACGCCATGATCGCGGTGGGAGTGATCAGCGTGCCCGGCATGATGACCGGCCAGCTGCTGGCAGGCGCGGACCCGGGGACCGCTGCGCGATATCAGCTATTCATCCTGTTCGCGATCGCAGGCGGCGTCGCCCTCGGGACGATCGGCGTGGTCCTGGCCGCGGAGCGCCTCGTCTTCGACGAGCGCGACCGGCTGCGGGTGGACCGGATCCGGCGCGTCGATCCCTGAGCCTTACAGCCATTTCGGCGTACCCCCTGCGCCGGCGCAACGGGGCGCGGTGCAGCGGCGGGCCGCGAGAGTGAGAGGGCGCCGGTGCCGTCGACCATGCCGCGCGCTACAGTCGCGAGCCGTGGCCCTCGCCTCGTCCGAGGCCGGTCGATGGCCTGCCCGCCCGAGGCCCACCACCCCTGTCCAGCCCCATGGCCGTCCCGAAGCCCGCCCGGAGGAGGACCTCCAGCCACCTCCGTACTTGCCTGCTGGCCCTCGGTGTCGCTCTCTCCAGCTGCGCGACCACCACTCGCAGGCCGCCGACTCCGGCCGGGGAGGGGCATGGGCCTGAGTACCGGCGCCATATCCTCAACGGCTTCGCCGGGATCGCCCACGAGGACGCGGAGACGGAGGGCCTCGGCCTGGGCATCGACTACGAGTACCGCTTCAGCGAGCTCTTCGGCGTCGGCGCCTTCACCGAGTTCATCGCGGGCGAAGGTCGCGCGGTCATCGTCGGCGCGGACCTGGTCTGGCACCCGACCGAGCCGCTCTCCCTCTTCCTTGGCTACGGCGAGGAGCGGAGGAACGCAGAGTGGGAAGGCGTCATGCGCGTGGGAGGCCTCTACGAGTTTCCGATCGGAGGAGGCTGGGCCGTGTCCCCCACGGTCGCCTACGACTTCTCGCTGAAGCACCCGGACGAGGACGTCGTGGTCCTTGGGGTCAGCCTGGGCTACGCGTGGTGAACCCACGCGCAGCGGAACGCGCCCCGCTCTGATAGGCGTGGGGCCCTGCCCTCGGGTCCAGTCCCCGAATTCCCATGGAGCAGGCCCCCTCCACGGCCTCGCCCGACGGTCGCGTGAGCAACGGGGGTGCTCCGACCGCACGGGAGGCCCCATGGGGCCCAGCATCAAGGACGCTGGACGAGGACGACGCCGCTGATCGCCGGGACGTGGAGGGCACCCTCCCCCTGGTATTCACCGTGGACCGCGCGCCACTCTCCATCGGGGAGCGCGAAGCTCGCGGGGCGACCACTCGCGTTGAGGGCCACCAGGAGCCGCTCGTCGCCGTCCTCCCTGAGGAAGACGAACAGGTCCTGCTCGTCGTCGGCCGCGAGGGTCTGGAAGGTGCCCGTCCGGAGCGCCGGGTGGCGCCGGCGGAGCTCCCCCACCGCCCGGTAGTGGGCGAGGTGCTCGGGGTCGACGCGATCCTCCTTCCGCTCGTAGGGCCCGAGGTCGGGCCAGAGCATGGGCTTGCGGTTCGAGGGGTCGTCCGGGCCCCACATGCCAACCTCGTCGCCGTAGTAGATCATCGGCGCGCCCACGTAGGTCATCTGGAAGAGGGCGACGAGGCGAGCGCGGCGATAGTGGAGCGGGTCCGGCTTGCGGTTCAGGTACGCCCGGTTGTCCTGCTCCCGGTTGTCCGCGTCATAGCGCCGGTCCGGGTTGAGCAGCATCGAGACCAGCCGGTCCGTGTCGTGGCTGTCCACCAGGTTCATGAGCGCGTACGTCGCCTCGGCGGGGTACGCGAGGCGCAGCTCCGCCAGTCGTTGGTCGAGCTGGCTGGGCGAGAGCTTCCGCTCGTCGAAGCCGATCCAGGCGACCGCCGCGTCGGCGAAGCGGTAGTTCATGACCGCGTCGAAGCGGCGCCCGTCGAGCCACTCGTCGGCGCGATCCCAGACCTCCCCGGAGAGGTACGCCTCGGGGTTGATGGACTTGACGAGCCGCCGCCACTCGTCCCAGAACGGCATGGGGACCTCCATGGGGACATCGAGGCGCCAGCCGTCGATCCCGTCCGAGGGATCGCCGTCGCCGTCGGGGTCCATCCAGCGCCGCGTGACCGCGTGGATGTGGGCCACCACGGCGTCCGAGGCTAGCCCGCCGCTGTCCTTGGCGAAGACGGGGAGGTCGTCGTATCCGGCCCAGCCCCGGTGCACAAACGGGTCCCAGGAGACCACGTCGAACCAGTCCGCGTAGGGGGACTCGGGGCCCCGCTGGACCACGTCCGCAAAGGCGGGGTGGCGCTGGCCCACGTGGTTCCACACGCCGTCGATGACGACCTTCAGGCGCCGGGCGTGGCACTCCTCGATGAGGGCGAGGAAGACACGGTCGGACGGGCTCCACGTCCAGGTCGAGGGATCGAGCAGGTCCTCCCCCGCGGCCACGGCGGACCAGTCCTCGCCCGCGCCCAGGCTGGAGTCCACGTGGCGGTAGTCGGTCGCCTCGTACTTGTGGTGGGACTCGGCCTCGAAGACCGGGTTGAAGTAGATCGCGGTCACGCCCAGCGCCGCGATGTGGTCCAGCTTCTCGCGGACGCCGGCCAGGTCGCCCCCGTACAGTCGCTTGTAGATGAACCAGTCCCAGAGGCCCAGGGCCCGGCCGTCGCTCGATACCCCGGACTCGTCGGGGCTGGCCTCGTACCAGTCGCTGGTCCAGGGCCGCGTGCCCGGCCGATCGTTCTCCGGGTCACCGTTCCGGAAGCGGTCCGGCATGAGCTGGTACCACGTGGCGTGCTTGGCCCAGTCGGGCGTCCTGAACTCGGGCAGCGCCGCCTCGCTCAGGGTCTGAATCGCGGGGTCGCGGCGAACGCCATCCTCGGTCTCCACGAGGAACGTGTAGCGCCGCGGCTCCTCGGTGAGCGGCACCCGGCACTCGTAGAAGGTGAACCCGTCCAGGGAACCCGCGGCCGTCATCGCCTGGGGGTCGGCGACGCCCTCGATGGACAGCCGCGGCGCCAGCCCGGGCAGCCCTCGGTAGCGGATCAGCGCCGCGCCGTCCCCCGCCCGCTGGAGGTAGACCGGGAGGCCTGGCTCGTGCCCCCAGGCGAGCCGGCGTCGCTCCCCCTCCGTGAGCGCATCGGCCGAGGCGCCCGCAGCCCCAAGGGTCAGCACGGTGTTCTCGCCCCCATGGCCGTCCGGCTCACGCTCTCCGTTCGACGGGTCCGGGATCCAGCCTTGGCCGTCGACCACGAACTTGTAGCTCAGGCGCCCGCTCCGGGCCTCGAGCTCGGCCGCCCACCGGCCGTCGGCCCCGCGCTCCATCGGGAGCGCGCCGGCGTCCCAGCCGTTGAACGAACCGGCGAGGTGCACGCTCTTCGCCTGGAAGGTGCTGGGGAGGTGGATTCGGACGCGCCATGTCCCGGGGCCGATCGGCGCCACCGAGACCGACGAGGGAAGGGGCCCGATGGGCTCGTCGGGGCGGACGAAGGGCGGGGCGGTCGGCCAGTCACGGGCCCCCGAATCGGCGGCGCAGGACAGGGCGAGAGCGGCGAGGAGAAGGGGGAGCATGGGGTCCTCTTGCGTTGGCGCGTGGGTCGCGCGAGACCTAAGCTAGCGTCCAGTTCAGATGCTGGCCCACCACGTTACCCAACTCGCCCGCCGCACCCTCGCCGCCCTGACCGCGGTGGCGGTCCTGTGGGCCGCGGCGCGGGTCATCACCCGTGATCTCGTGGGGAGCCACGGGGGCTCTGACGAGGTCGTCCTGACCGTGATGCACTGGTCCGGGGACGCAGGGCAAGAGGAGGACCGGATCGTCGAGGACGCGCTGCGGGGTTACGAGGAGGCCCACCCCGGCGTCCGCGTCCGACGGATCAATCCGGGGGACGCGGGGTCCTTCTACACCAAGCTCCAGACGATGATGGCGGCGGGCACGCCCCCCGACGTCTTCTACTGCGGCGACGAGCGCCTCCCCTCCCTCGCGAGCCTCGGGGTGCTCATGCCGCTCGATGACTTCATCGAGCAGGACCGCGCCGAGGGCGTGGACGCAGGGCTCGACGACTTCTATCCGGTGGTGCTGGACGGCTACCGCTGGGACGGGAGCGCGACCGGCGCCGGGCCCCTCTACGGGCTGCCGAAGGACTTCACCACGATCGGCTTCTACTACAACAGGGACCTCTTCCGGCGGGCCGGCCTCGACGAGCCCGGGGACCGGTGGACCTGGGACGAGTTCCTCGCTGCCGCCCGCGCCATCGGCCAGCTGGACGACTGCACCGGCGCCGAGTTCGTGACGTGGCCGCGGATGCTCCGCCTCTACCTCGCCACGTTCGGCTGCGACGTGCTCGGCGACGATGGCGGAACCCTCACCGTGCGGTCGCCCGAGGTGCTGGCGGCCCTCGAGCAGCTCGCGAGCTGGCGCTTCGAGGAGGACAACACCCTCACCAGCGGCAAGTCACGGGTGGCCAGCGGGGCCACGGTGTTCCTGACCGGCCGAGTCGGCATGGCGGGCCCCTTCGGCCGCTGGGTCGTCCCGAGCTACCGCCAGATCGAGGACTTCGAGTGGGACTTCGCCCCCATGCCCTCGGGGACCGAGCGAGCCAACGTCGTGGCGTCCGTGGCCTGGTGCGTCTCGAGCCGAACGGAGCACCCGCGCGCGGCGTGGGAGCTGGCGCGCTCCCTGTGCAGCGAGGAGGCCCAGGCCGGCCTCGGGGAGCTGGGGCTCGCCATGCCGAGTCGCCGCTCCATCGCCGAGTCGAGCGCCTTCGTGGACCCCACGGCGGCGCCCTCCCGGGACCGGGTTTACCTGGAGCAGGTGGAGGTCGCTCGCCTGCTCCCCGTCCCCGCCAGCCCCAAGTTCGACGCCCTCCTGGAGTCCCGGTTGAACCAGGCGGTGCTCACGGGCGACCTCAGCGTGGACGAGGCCACGCGGAACTTCGCGGACGCCTGGAAGGCCGAGGGGGACTCGCCGCTCATGACCGGGGACTTCCCGCGCATGCCCTGGGGCGCCCTCGCCAGAGCCGCGTCGATCACCGCGCTCGGGTTGGCCGTGGTCCTCGGCTGGCTCTGGCGGCGGGGACGGCCCGGGGCCCTCGGGCGAAGCGAGGAGCGAGCCGGCGTCCTCCTCGCGAGTCCGCTCATCCTCGGCCTGCTCTTCGTCACGGGCTTCCCGATCCTGCTGTCGCTGGTGCTCTCCTTCACGCGCTGGACGGGCATCGCGGGCCTCGAGACCGCCGAGTGGGTGGGCCTCGCGAACTACACCCAGCTCTTCACCGAGGACGGACGGTTCTGGACCAGCCTCAAGGTCACCGCGATCTACGCGCTGCTCGCGGTCCCCCTGGGGCAGGCCTTCGCCCTTGGAGCCGCGCTGCTGATGAACACCCGCACGCCCTTCATCGGGCTGTGGCGGGGTGCCTGGTACCTGCCGAGCGTGCTCGCCGGGGTGGGCGTGGCCGTGCTCTGGCGCTGGGTCTTCGACGGGGACAGCGGTCTGGCCAAGGCGCTGCTCGACCCCCTGCTGGAGCCCCTCGGGCTCGGCTCCCCGGACTGGTTCGGGAGCGACGCGGCAACGTTCGGCGTGCCCGCCTTCGCGATCATGAACCTGTGGATGGTGGGCGGCTCGATGATGATCTACCTGGCGGGCCTCCAGGGCATCCCGAAGGAGCTCACGGAGGCCGCCGAGCTCGACGGCGCCGGAGCTTGGCAGCGCTTCCGGAGGGTGACGCTGCCCATGCTGTCCCCGGTCCTGGTCTTCAACGGGGTGATGGCCGTGATCGGGTCCTTCCAGGTCTTCACCCAGGCCTTCGTCATGACCCGCGGCGAGCCCGGCGACCTGACGCGGTTCTACGTGCTCTACCTCTACAACCAGGCGTTCGACTTCTACGAGATGGGCTACGCCTCGGCGATGGCCTGGATCCTGCTGGTGGTCGTCCTCGTGCTGACCGGGCTGTTCCTCCGGGGCAGCCGGCGGCACGTCCACTACGAGGGGATGAGCCGATGAAGCGCCGCGGATCCAGGCTCCTCACCCTCGCCCTCCTGGCGGCGGGCGCAGCCCTGATGCTCTTCCCCCTCTGGTGGATGCTCGTGGTCTCCCTGGAGACGCCGAGCAACGCCGGCGCGGCCACGGTCGAGGTCGGGGCCATCAGCGCCTTCCCCGCCGATCCGCAGTGGAGCAACTGGACCGAGGCCATGCGGGCCGTGGGAACCGTGGAGTGGCAGGGCTTCCTCGACGCCCTCGCCAACTCGATCCTGGTGACCTTCCTGACGGTGACCGCGACGGTCTTCTCCTGCAGCCTCGTGGGCTACGCCCTCGCGCGGGTGCGCTTCCGCGGCCGCGGGCTGCTGTTCGCCGTGATGCTGGGGACGATGATGCTCCCCCCCCAGGTCACGATGATCCCCATGTTCCTCGTCTTCCGGGAGCTAGGCTGGGTGGACACGATCCTGCCCCTCGTGGTGCCCGCGTTCTTCGGGAACGCGTTCTTCATCTTCATGTTCCGCCAGTTCATGGCCCAGGTCCCCGAGGCGCTCGTGGAGGCCGCGCGGCTGGATGGCTGCGCCCACCTCGGCGTCTGGTGGCGGGTCATGCTCCCCATGTGCCGCCCGGTGATCGCCATCACGGCCGTGTTCACCTTCATCTTTGTCTGGAACGACTTCCTCGGACCGCTGATCTACCTGCACTCCGAGGAGAAGGCGACCCTCGCCATCGCGCTGAACAGCTTCCGCAACCAGTACGGCGGCCTCGAGGACGTCCAGTACCTCATGGCCCTCAGCCTCATCACCATGATCCCCTGCATCCTCCTGTTCCTCGTGGCGCAGCGACAGTTCATCGAGGGCCTCGGCTCCGGGGCGGTCAAGGGCTGATGGCGAACATCACCTTTCAAGGGCTCGGCAAGGTCTACCCAGGCGGGGTCCGCGCGGTGGAGGGCGTGGACCTGGAGGTCGAGGACGGGGAGTTCGTGGTCCTCGTGGGTCCCTCGGGCTGCGGCAAGAGCACGACCCTGCGCATGGTCGCGGGCCTCGAGGAGATCACCGACGGGACGCTCCGCATCGGCGACCGGGTCGTGAACGAGGTGGCGGGCAAGGACCGGGACATCGCCATGGTGTTCCAGAACTACGCGCTCTACCCGCACCTCTCGGTCCGCCAGAACATGGCCTTCCCGCTGGAGCGGAGGCGGGCCCACGGCGGGACGGTGCGGCGCCTGATCGTCCCGGGCTACCGGCGCGCCGCGCGCGAGGAGGACCAGGAGATCCAGGCGGAGGTGTCGCGGGCCGCGGAGGTCCTCGGGATCACCGACCTCCTGGACCGCAAGCCTGGCGCCCTCTCCGGCGGCCAGAGGCAGCGGGTGGCGGTGGGCCGCGCCCTGGTCCGCCGCCCCGCGGCGTTCCTCTTCGACGAGCCCCTCTCGAACCTCGACGCCAAGCTGCGCGTGGAGATGCGCGCCGAGCTCAAGGCGCTCCACGACCGCCTCGGCGCGACGATGCTCTACGTGACCCACGATCAGGAGGAGGCCATGACCCTCGGGGATCGCCTCGTGGTCATGGACGGCGGGCGGGTTCAGCAGTGCGCGCCGCCGCGTGAGGTCTACGAGCAGCCCGCGAACCGGTTCGTCGCGGGGTTCGTGGGGACGCCGAGCATGAACTTCCTCGAGGGCGAGGTCGCGGATGGGACCATGTCGATCGGAGAGGCCCGGCTCCCCCTGGGGGATGCGGCGGCCGGTGTACCGCGCGCCGTGGTCCTGGGGCTCCGGCCCGACCGGCTCCGGTTGGCGGAGCCGGAGGACCCGTGCGCGCTCGAGGCGACGGTGGCGGGCGTGGAGGACCTCGGGGACCGATGCGATGTCCGCCTGCAGGTGGGCCACGCCGAGCTCGTGGCGCGGCGGCCGGCGGGGGAGCTCTCGCGCTGGACCGTGGCCAGGGCCGCGGCCCGAGTGGCCTTCGAGCCAGCGGAGGCGTTGCTCTTCGAACCTGGCCCCCACGGCGCCCGGATCCACTGACGCGGGCGGCCGCGCTTCTTCTGGCGTCCCCGCGCAGACGCCCTTCCCCATGTAGGCCCCTGGCCATCTCTCGATGAACAACCAACAAGTGAACGCCCTGCTCTCCGCCCTGGTCTTCCTGACCGGTGCCGTCCTGTTGTCCGTCGAAGGGGCCAACAGCTACCGATCCCTCGGCGAGTTGACGATGGGTCTTGGCGGCCTGCTGCTGCTCGTCACCTGGATCCGGATGAACCGAGGGGACGGACAGGGGCCCAATCCCTGAGGTCCACCGGACGAGGGGCTGGTCGCCCCTCAGGGCTGGCGAGCGCCCACCACCCCTTCAAGCGCGGCCTCGATGCGCTCGGCCATCCGCGCCCGGGTGAATTCGTCCGTCGCCACCGCGCGGCCCTTCTCACCAAGGGCGGCTCGCCGAGCGGGATCGTCGAGGAGGTCCCCGAGGGCGTCCGCGAGGGCGGCGGGGTCGCCGGGGTCGTAGAGGACCCCACCACCGGTGTGCTCCACCAGCTCGGTGAAGCCCCCGTGGCGAGGCTGGACCACCGGGAGCCCCGCGGCCCACGCCTCGGGGAGGAACAGGCCGAAAGACTCGCCGTAGACGGCGGGTACGCTCAGGACGTCGACCCGCTGGAGGAGGTCGATCTTCTGCTCGCGGGTGACCGGGCCGAGGAGCTCCACGTCACTCGCCCAGCCGGCCTCCGCCACGCGGCGCTCAAGGCGCGCGAGGAGGTCGCGGTCCTCGTTCAGCACCACCCCCGCCGCCACCAGGCGAGCTCTGGGGTGGCGCTGCTTCAGGCGCAGGAAGCCGTCCACCAAGGCCTCGATGCCCTTGTCCCGGCACATGCGGGCGAGATACCCGACCGCCGGGCGCTCGGGGTCACGGCGGGCCGGGTCCGGCGAGATGCCCCCGAGGTCCGCGCCGTTCCAGACGACCTGGACCTTCGAGCGGTCCAGGTCCATGCGGGAGGACATCAGGTCGGCGGTGTACTGGCTCACGGCGAGGAAGCCGTCCAGGTCCCGCGCGCGCTCCGCGAGGGTCGCCCAGCACTGCGCACGGTAGGCGTCGTCCAGGGCATCGAGGAAGGGCGCCTCCCCCTGCATGGTGCACACCACCGGGCAGCCGAGGGCCGCCTTGAGCTCCCGGGCCAGCCCGATCAGCATCACGTTGGAGAGCAGGAGCACGTCGGGGCGCGGCAGCTCCCGCGCCCACTCCACCAGCCGCGCCACCTCGGCCCGCTGGCGTCCCTCCTCGCCCCGGAGCATGGAGAGCGTCAAGGCGCCCAGGCCTGGCGTCTCCGTCATCTTCGAGTGGCCCGCCGCCCAGCGCAGGAGCCGCGGGGAGTCGAGGCGGTCGTGCAGCACCCGGGGGAGCCACCTGAAGAGGCCGAGCTTCTGCTGCAGGTAGACGTTGATCCCGCCCATGTGGATCGTGGACTCGACCCCCTCGGCCGGCGCGGCGTCGGCGGCCCCGTCCTCGAGGGCGAAGGGCAGGTAGAGCGGCGCGATGAGCGCGTCGTGACCGCGATCCCGCAGCCCCATGACCAGCGCGTTGTCCCGCAGGCAGCTCCCGCACAGGAAGTCACCGGTACCGGGGGTCAGCTGGAGGATGCGCACGGGGCCCCAGGGCGCTCAGACGTAGCGATCGGAGATGTGCTCGGGGCGGAAGAACGCCGGCAGCAGCGTGTCCACCACGAGGAGCCCGTCGGGGGTGGTCCGGATGGCGTCGCCCTCCACCGTCAGCATGCCGGCCGCCTGGTGCGCCGACAGTGCGTCCGCGAAGCGCGTCAGGGGGTCCACGCCGAACTTCGCCCGGAAGTCGCCCGCGTCCACGGCGCCCGTCTTCAGCTGGAGGATGAACTCGCGGATGAGGCGCTCGTCGTCCCCGAGGGCGTAGGCCCGGGAGATGGGCCGCTCACCCCGCTCCGCGCGGTCCAGGTAGCCGCCGAAGGACGGCTCGTTCTGGAAGTGGATCCCGCCCAGGTGCGAGAAGGACGAGACGCCGAGGCCCAGCATGTCGGCGCCGTGCCAGAGGGAGTCCCGGTACAGGAAGCTCGTGCCCCCGCCGCGGTAGGCGGTGTACGCGCTCGACTGCTCGAAGCCCGCCTCCCCGAGGGCGGCGAAGGCCTCGCGGACCCAGCGGCGCTTGGTGGCCCAGTCGGCCACCGGCGCCTCCTCGGTCTCGTCGTCCTTCATGCGCCGATAGATGGTCGTGTTGTAGGGCACCTCCATCTGGTAGATCGTCACGCTGTCGGGCCCGAGCTCCAGGGTGCGCTCGATGCAGTGCGCCCAGTTCTCGTCCGTCTCGCCGATCATCCCGGCGATCAGGTCGATGTTCACCTGCGGGAACCCCACCTCGCGGGCGAAGCCGTAGGTCCGCACGATCTCCTCGGCCCGGTGCGCGCGGTTGTTGCGCTCGAGGATGGCCGGGTTGAAGTTCTCCACGCCGAGCGAGAGCCGCGTCACCCCGAGGTCGCGCAGGGTCTGCAGCTTGGGGAGCGACAGGGTCCCCGGCTCGCACTCGAAGGTCACCTCCTCCACGTCGGACCAGTCGATCCGCTCCCTCAGCGCGCCGAAGAGCTCCTCCAGCTGAGCCGTGGACAGGTAGCTCGGCGTCCCGCCCCCGAAGTACACGAAGCGCGGGCTACGGCCCTTCAGGTAAGGCACGTCGGCGTAGTTGTCGAGCTCGCTCGCGACGCCCGAGAGGTAGCGGCGGACCTCCTTCGAGTTCTTGTCCGTGTAGACCTTGAAGTAGCAGAAGTCGCAGCGCTTGCGGCAGAAGGGGATGTGGACGTACAGCCCCAGGGGCCGGTCGTCCGCCGGCGCGGACTGGAGGCGACCCTCCAGCGAGCCCAGCGCCTCCTCGTTCCAGAAGGAGTAAGGGGGGTAGTTGGAGATGAAGTAGTTGCCGACGGTGGTCTTCTCCGCCGCCGCACCCTCAGCCGGCTTCTCCCCGGCCGCTGTCTCGTCGAGCCGATTCATCGGTCGCCCCCCTCTTGCCCGGGCTCCTTGTCCGCGGCCTTCTCCGCCGCGAAGCAGTACAGCTGTCCGTCATTGGCGCCCACGTACACCCGGCCGCCCACGACCGCGGGCGAGGAGAGCACCGGCTCGCCGATGTCGTAGCTCCAGCGTTCGGCGCCGTCCTCCAGGCCAAGAACATACATGCGGCCGTCGTCCGAGCCGAAGACGACCGCGTCGCCGGTCACCACCGGGGATCCGTCGACCTTGCGGCGCGTACGGAACTTCCAGACAGGCTCGCCGGTCCCGCGGCGGACGCAGTGGAGGTGGCGGTCCCGCCCCCCGAAGACCACCAGCTCATCGGTGATCGCCGGCGAGGAGAAGAACGCCTGGCGCGGCGAGTCATAGGCCCAGACCACCTCGCCCTTGGTCACGTCCACGCACACGAACTGGTTGCCGTAGTGGCCGAAGTACGCCCGGCCGTCCAGGAACGCCGCGGAGCCCGCGATGTGGCTGTCCCCACCCAGCTCGACCGCGGCGGTGCGCTTGCCTGTGGTGACGTCGACCACGTGGAGGATCGCGTCGCAGCCGCCGAAGATCGCCCGACCCTGGTCGATGGCAGGGGTGCCGTTGACGTAGTTATCGGTCTCGTAGGCCCACAGCTGCTCCCCGCTCGCCGCGTCGAAGGCGTAGAGCCGGTTGTCGTAGGAACCGACCACCACCACCGAGCGCTCCCCCACCTTCACGTGGTTGGCGCCGCCGAGGATCTTGTCCATGGTCGGCGCCTTCCAGCGCAGCTCACCGGAGGCAGCGTCGATGGCGTAGAAGAACGTGTCGTTGCTCCCGATGAAGACCGTCCCGTCGAGCACCAGGGGCGGCGCCTCCACCAGGTCCTCGGTCATGAACTTCCAGATGGGGGCGCCGGTGCTGGCGTCGGCGCAGTGCACCGCGTGGTCGTCGGCCCCGAAGAAGACGCGGCCACCGGCGACTACGGGCGAGGAGGTGATCGCCTTTCCGGCATCGTAGGTCCACGCGAGGTCGAGCTCGGCGGGCAGCCCGGCGGCCGCGATCCCGGAGAGGTGAGGGTCTCCCCGGAACAGGGTCCACTCCTCCTCCGCGGCCGCTGTGCGCGAGGGCGCCGTGGCGGCTCCGGAGAGCTCAGGGGCGTGGGGGCCGAGCGTCCCCGCGAGGGGCAGCGTCAAGCACGGGGCCAGAACCATCAACATGCGCACATTCTGGGCCGTCCGCGCGTTCCCACCACTCCCCAGGGGCGAATCCTGCGCACGGCGACGAGGTTGCTTACCGGCAACACACGCGAGAGCCCCGTCATGTGTCCATCCGCGACGTCCGCGACACGCTGGAACCGTCGCTGCGCGTTTCGGATCGAGCGCTGGCCTCCGTACCATCCGCGGGCGGGCACGCCGCACGCCCGCCCCACCGCAGCCATGTCAAGACGCGTCTTCATCCACAGCCCCTACGCCGTCTGGGGCTACCACGCGGCCATGGAGGCCACCCTCGCCCACGCCCTCAGGGAGCGCGGCGCCGAGGTCCGGTTCACCCTCTGTGACGCGCTCTTCAGGGAGTGCGACATCTTCCGAAGGAACACCACCGGGGACGCCAACGGGCACCGCCCCCCCAACGCGTGCTCCCACTGCCAGGCCCTGCAGTCCACCCACCTGGCGAGCTACTCGCTGGAGTGGCAGTGGCTCGGGACCTGGATCACGAGGGACCGCATCGCGCGCATCGAGACGTGGGTGGCAGGGCTCGCCGACGAGGAGCTCCTCGAGGCCCGCTGGTCCGGCCAGCCCGTTGGAGAGTGGGCCAAGTCCTCGGCCTTCAACCAGTTCCGCCTCTCCCGGATCTCCCTGGAGGATCCCGAGGTCGTCCAGGTCCTGCGGGACTGCATCGTCGGCACCGCGATCTCCTTCGACGCCCTCTCCGGCGCCTTCGACGAATTCCAGCCCGACGTCGTCGTCACCTTCAACGGACGCTTCTTCAGCCACCGGGTGGCCGTGGAGCTCGCCCACCAGCGGGGCCTCCAGCTCGTCACCCACGAGCGCGGCTTCCGGAAGTCGACGGCCCTCCTGCGCTCCGGCGGGATGATCCACGAGCTCGACCTGTTCGACCGCATCTGGTCGGACTGGCACGACGTCCCCCTCACGCTGGAGGAGGTCCGCGCCACCTCGCAGATGTTTCACAACCGGCGATACGGCAAGGACCTCAACTGGAAGTCCTTCAGCCCTCCTCCCGGCGAGGCGGACACCCTGCGCCGCAAGCTGAGCCTGGACAGCCGCCCCGTGGTCGCGTGCTTCACGAGCTCGGACGACGAGTGGCTCACCTTCCCGGAGCGGCGGGAGGGTGCCTTCCCCGATTCCCTCGACTGGATCCCCGCGACCCTCGAGGCCGCGCGCCAGAGCCCCGAGCTCCAGTGGGTCATCCGGCTCCACCCCAACCTCGTCAACTACGGCGTCAACGAGCAGGCGATGCAGCAGGCCCGCGAGCTCGCCGCGCAGCTACCGGCCAACTGCCGGCTGGTGATGCCCACCGACGACGTGTCCTCCTACACCCTCGCGGACATCGCCGCGTGCGGCGTGGTCTACGGCACGACCCTCGGGATCGAGATGGCCTCCCGCGGCAAGCCCGTGGTCGCCGTCGCCCGGGGCTGGTACGGGCGAACGGAGATGGTGCACTTCGCCGGGTCGCCCGAGGGTTATCTCCCCACCGTGCGCGACGCGGTGCGTGAGCCCGTCAGCTTCCGCAAGGCGCTGCTCGCCCACCGCTTCATGAGCAAGCTCTACAACGAGGTCGCCGTGGAGTTCCCCTGGGTCGAGGAGCAGGCGGGCGGCAAGGGCGCCCTCACCTTCAAGGCCTCCGCCGAGCTGGCGCCTGGCAAGGACCCGGAGCTCGACAGGATCTGCCAGTTCGTCCTCGGGGAGGCGCCGCTCCAGGCCCCCCCCGCCGAGGGCGCCGAGGGCACCCGCAGCCTCGTGGAGGAGCGCTTCCTGCTGCGGACCTACCCCTGGCTCGCCGAGGCGCCCGACGTGCCCGAGAACCCCCTCAACCTCGGGATCGACGGCGCCGCTCAGCTGCTGGACGCCGGCAAGCCCGTGGAGGCGAGCCGCGAGCTCCTGCTCGCCATCGAGTCCGCCTCCGGCTGCGCCGAGGCGTGGCTCCTGCTGGGTTGCAGCCTCTCCGCCATGGGTCAGCACGACGGGGCCCTGGAGGCCCTCCAGCAATCGGTGGCGCTGGACCGCGGGGACGGCGAGGCCTGGTCGGCGCTCGTACAGACCTTGGCCCAGCTCGGCGACACCGAGACCATCCGGGAGGCCCTCGAGCTGGCGGCGGCCGCGGGCGCGGAGCACCCCGTCCTGCAACAGCTCGCGAGCGAGCTCGGCCAGCCGGCCCCTGCGCCGGCTCCCTGACGGCGGCCCCGGGAAGCGGGCCCTCACGGCAGCCACTGTGATCGAGGGGCCCCAGCACGGGGCCTCTGGTATTCTCTGCCGCCCTCCCAGGAGCCACCCCCTTGAGCCACTTCCTCCCCTACGGCGCGCAGTCCATCGATGACGCGGACCTCGCCGCCGTCGTCGAAGCTCTCCGGTCCCCTTACCTGACCACCGGGCCCCGCGTCGGCGAGTTCGAGGCGGCCCTGGCCTCCGCGGTCGAGGCTCCCCACGCCGTGGCCATGTCCTCGGGGACCGCCGCCCTCCACGCGGCCTGCCACGCCCTCGACCTCGGCCCCGAGGACGAGGTCATCGTGCCCGCCGTCACGTTCCTGGCGACCTCGAACGCGGTGCTCTACGCGGGGGCCCGGCCCGTCTTCTCGGACGTCTGCCCGGACTGCGGGCTCATGCGCCCCGAGGACCTCGAGGCCGCGTGGACCCCGCGCACCCGCGCGGTGATCCCCGTCCACCTCACCGGGCGGCCCGTGGACATGGAGGTCCTCTCCGCGTTCGCGAGGGAGCGGGGCGCCGCGGTCATCGACGACGCGGCCCACGCGCTCGGGGCGAGCCTGCGGGGCACCCCCATCGGCGGCGGCGCGTGGTCGGACATGTCGATCTTCAGCTTCCACCCCGTCAAGCACGCCACCACGGGCGAGGGCGGCGCGGTGGTCACGGCCGATGAGGGCCTCGCGGCGCGGGTCCGGACCTTCATCTCCCACGGCATGGTCCGCGAGCCCGACCAGCTCAAGGCGCCGTCCCCCGGGCCCTGGTACTACGAGCAGCAGGAGCTCGGCTACAACTACCGGATCACGGACATCCAGTGCGCCCTGGGCACGTCGCAGATGAGCCGGCTCGGGGGCTTCGTCGCCCGGCGCCGACACCTCGCGCGCCTGTACGAGGAGCGCCTCGCGAGCCTCGACGCCGTCGAGATCAACGACCCCGGCCCCGACGGCAGCGTCAGCGCCTACCACCTCTTCGGCATCCTGCTCGACTTCGAGGGCCTCGGGACGACCCGCGCCGAGGTGATGCAGGGGCTGCGCGAGCGGAGCATCGGAACCCAGGTGCACTACATCCCTGTGCCGGCTCAGCCCTACTACCGCGAGCTCGGCTACGACCCCGCGCCCTTCACCGGCGCCGCCGAGTACTACCGCCGGACCCTGTCCCTCCCCATGTTCCCCGCCATGGAGGACGGGGACGTGGACCGGGTGTGCGACGCGCTCGAGGCGGTCCTCGCCGAGCTCGGCGCCCGCTGATCGCGCTCTCCCTGGCCCTGGAGGCTCAGGGCTCCAGGAGCACCTTGGTCGCGCCCTCGAGCCGGCCGTCGAAGATGCGGTACCCGTGGGCAGCCTCGGCCAGCGGGATCCGGTGGGACACGATGCGGTCGACCCCGCTGCGCGCCGCCAGCTCCAGCGCAGGCTCCAGGAGGCTGCGCGCCGGAGATCGACCCGCGCGGTAGGTGAGGTTCTTGTCGTAGGCCTCACCAGGTGAGAAGGCGAGCTGCGGTTCCACGTGGACCCCCGCCGCCGCGAGGGTCCCCCCCGGCCGCAGGAGGTCGAAGGCGAGACGTGTGGATGAGGGAGACCCCACGGCCTCCAGCGAGGCGTCCACCGCGGCGGGGAGCTGCGACGGGTCCGAGGCCAGGATGGGCGTGGCCCCGAACGAGCGCGCCAGCTCGAGGCGGTCCGCCAGGAGGTCGAGGGCGAAGACCTCCGCCGCGCCCATGTCCAGGGCAGCGACCACCGCCATCAAGCCCACGGGCCCGCAGCCGATGACGGCCACCCGGTCCCCCGGGCGCACGCCCCCCAGGGCGGCGAGGTACATCCCGGTGGACATGACGTCGCCCGCGAACAGGGCCGCAGGATCACGGCCGTCGGGCACCTTGACCAGGGAGCTCCCGGCCAGCGGGACGCGGACGAGCTCGGCCTGCCCGCCGTGTAGACCCTGGCCGCCCTCGACCCAGCCAAACAGCTGGCCCACCTCGCAGCGCGAGCTCAGCCCTCGTTCGCAGGCGGGGCAGGCGCCGCAGCTCGTGGAGAAGGGCGCGACGACCCGATCCCCGGGCGCGATCCCCTCCACCGCGCTCCCCACCTCGAGGACCTCGCCGGCGAACTCGTGCCCCAGCACCGTCCCGCGGTCGAGGCCCACCTCGGCTCCGCGGTACACGTGCAGGTCCGAGCCGCAGATCGCCGAGAGCTCCACGCGCACGATGGCGTCGGTGGGCTGCTCGATGGTCGGGTCGGGGGCCTCCGTGCAGGCGACGTCCTTGACCCCCTGGAAGGTGAGCGCCCTCACTTCTTCCCCTCGATCCGGTAGAGGTGGGTCTTGGTCCGGAGGATCAGCGCGTCCCCGTGGACGGCGGGCGACGCCATGAAGCCAGCCTCCAGCTGGCTCTCGTGGAGCTTCTCGAAGGCACCCCCGGCGCGGAAGACCGTTGCCTTGCCCTCCACGCCGAAGGCGTAGATGAGGTCGCCCGAGGCCAGGAGCGACGCGCAGTGGTCCTCCCCGAGCCGCTCTTGCCAGAGGGTCTCGCCGGTCTCGAGGTCGACGGCCGACGCCATGCCACGGTCGCTGACCTGGAAGAGCCGCGCGCCGACGATCACGGACGAGGGCATCGTCGGCACACCCCGCGTGTTCCTCCAGAGGAAGGCCTCATCGGTGATGTTCCCCGCTCCGCCGAGCCGGAAGGCCCAGAGCTCCGCCCGGTTGAAGCCGGTGGAGACGATGACGCGGTCGTCCACCAGGAGCGGCCGCGAGGACATGGAGAAGCCCGGGTGGTCCATGCGCCACAGCTCCTCGCCTGTGGCCGGGTCATAGCCGTAGGTGGCGCGAGCCGCGGAGCTCACCAGCACCTCGCGCGGCCCGTCCTCCCCCGCCATCCGGGTCAGCAGCGGCGTGCTGTACGCCTTGCGGAGATCGGGCCCGAGGGGCTCGAGGTCCGCGCTGCGTTCGGTGCGCCAGAGGGTCTCACCGGTGGCCGGGTCGAGGGCCACGAGGTACTGCACGTCGGCGCCGTCCAGATGCAGGAACAGGCGGCCGCCCTGGAGGAGCGGCGAGGAGCCGGGCCCCTCGAGGTGGTCACAGTTGAGGTCCGTGCGCTGCCAGATGGTCTCGCCCGAGGTCGAGTCCAGGCAGGCGGTCCCGTAGGTGCCAAAGTGGACGAAGACGCGGCCCTCCTCCACGACCGGGCTCGGGGAGGCGTAGCTGTTCAGCCCGTTCCTGTGCTCGGGCTCGTCGATCGCGAACACCACCCGGTCGACCTCGACCTTCCCCGTCTCGAGGTTCACCGCGAGCACCGAGAGCGTGTCCCCGGTGGGCGGCGCGGTGGTGAGCCAGGCGCGCCCCTCCAGGAGGACAGGGGAGGACCAGCCGCGGCCGTGGATCGGCGTCTTCCACGCGACGTTCTCCTCCTCGCTCCAGGCCGTGGGCAGCTCGGCACCATCGGCGTGCCCGTCCCGTCCAGGTCCTCGGTAGTCGGTCCAGTCCCCCGGTCCAGCGGCGAGCGCGAGCAGTAGTGAGAGCATGGCGCCATGGTAGCGCAGGTCGGCCGGACCGCCGCGAACTCAGACCTCGAGGGAGGCGTCGCCCACGCTGTTCACGAGGACGACGGTCTCAAGCCCACCGACGAGGGTGTCATTCGCGTCCACGAAGGCCTCGGCGCCGCTGTCCTCACCCGGGACCTCGAAGCCGAGGAAGACCACCGCAGCGTGCCGTGAGACCTCGTGGATGGCGTGCACCGCGGAGTCTGAGACCACCACCTGCACCCGCGCCTCGATCCGCGACCGCTGTACGAGCTCCGCGAGGTGACGCTCCGTCTCCTCCAGCGCCGCCTCGTTGTCGACCACCCGCAGGAGCCGCACGTGTCGGCCGCGCCAGTCCGCGTTCTGCACCAGCATGTGAGCGAGCAGCACCATGAGCGCCCCGTTCTTCTTGCCTCGCCACCAAACATCCACCGTGCCCGTCGGCACCTCGTGGGGGTCGGCTTCGGGGTCCACGCGGCACGAGAGCAGCAGCAGGCTCTGCCCGAGCATGGACACCCGGCGCAGGGCGTGCACGTAGTCCTCGGCCTCCTCACGGTTCCTGATCCAGTCCCCCATCACGGAGTTCGGTCGGAGGCCTCCGAGCCCGTGACACTGAACGAGCGCCTCGACGCCTCGCTGCCGGTCGTTAGAGACCACCACCGCGGGGAAGGCGTCGAGTCGCTCCTTCTGAATGAACTTCCGGAGGGCCTTCTCCTGCCCCCTCCGCCGCTCCACGAGGTCCTCGACGTCGCCCGGGATCACCTGCCCGAGGCTCAGGATGCCCCGCCCCGAGCACAGCCAGTTGCCGAAGATCGCCGCCCGTTTCCGCCCCGTGACCGTCCCGCTGAAGGCCAGGATCGAAGGCCGCCAGTTCTTGGGGTGGTAGTGCTCATCCTCCAACCGGCGCAGCTCCTTGCGGGCCCGCTCGTAGGCCGCGCCGCTGCGCACGTTCCCCCAGGAGGTCCGGATCTTGCGCCGCGAGATGAGCTGGTGCAGCCCGAACATCATGGCGGCCGCCACCAGCGCCCACATGGGCGCGATGAGCAGCATGACCGCGGCGCAGGCCACGCCCCCGAGGAGCGCCAGGGACCAGTGGGCGTACCGGAACGTGGGCCGGTAGGAGGGGTTGCGCGAGTAGGACTCCCTGAACGTCGCGAAGTTCAGGTAGCCGTACGTCACCATGAAGAACATGGTGATGATGGGCGCGATCAGGTCGAGGGTCCCGACCAGGATGCTGACCTGCGCGATCACCCCGGTCAGCACGATCGCCCTTTGCGGCTCCTGGTTATCGCCCGCGCCCTTGGAGAACCAGAGCGTCGACTTGAAGATCCCGTCCCGCCCCAGCGCCTGAAGGATCCGGGGCGCCCCCATCATCGAGCCGATGGCGGACGAGAGGGTGGCCGCGAAGATCCCCAAGGTGATCAGCGCCGGGGCAGCGGCCGCGTCCCGCACGGCCATGTTGCTCGACTGGAGGAAGGTCCGCTCCTCCACCCCGGCCAGCAGCACGCCCATGCCGATGTAGACCAGCCCCGTGACGCCGATGGACGCGAGGGTCCCCCGGGGAATGGAACGTGCGGGGTCCTTGAGGTCACCGGAGAGGTTGGCGCCCGCCATGATCCCCGTGGCCGCGGGGAAGAAGAGGGCGAACATCGTGAACTTGCTCTGTCCGGGGGCGTAATCGGGCGCGAGGTTGCTCTGGAGGAGCTCGACGTCGAAGCGCATGACGCCGCCCACGACGAAGGAGAGGACCGCGAGGGTGAGCACCGCGAGGATCCCGTACTGCAGCCGGATGGTCCACCCGGCGCCGATGAACACGCACAGGCACACCAGGGCGTTCACCCCGCTCGCGACCAGGATGGAGTACCCCTCGAGCCCCGGCATCGACGCGACCAGGGCCTCGGTGAAGCCGATCACGTACAGGGCCACCGACACCGCCTGGGCCAGGAAGAACACCAGCCCGATCGACCCGCCGAACTCCACCCCGAGGGAGCGGCTGATCATGTAGTAGGCGCCGCCGCCCCGCAGCTCGGTATTGGTGGCGATGGCCGACACCGAGAAGGCGGTGATGGTGGTGATCGCCTTGGCGAGCAGCACGATCCCGATGGTCCACCACAGCCCCGCATTGCCCACGACCTGGCCGAAGCGCAGGAACATGATCACGCCCAGGATCGTGAGCGTGCACGGCGTGAAGACACCGCCGAAGGTGCCGAACCTTCCGTAGCTGGGGGCGCGAGAATCGCTCATGGAGAGGTGACTCTTGGCTCCACGGCGGGGCGCCGCGGAGCCCCAGAGTGTGCGGGATTCCTCGCGCGGCGCACGGCCTCTCTCCGGAGATCAGTGGGGACCCCCCCTCGCGCTACCGTGCCGCGTCCTCGGGCGCCCAGATCGCGACGGCCTGCCGGCCCAGGAGCCCCGGCGGCTCCCCTTGGTCGGTGCTCAGAGGGCGGCGCGCAAGAGGCCCTCGAAGGCCGCCGCGTCCACCCCGCGCGGGTTGAAGCGCGCGGTCCACTGCTCGTTGGCCTCCGCGGAGAGGCCCGGCACGTCCGCCGCGCTGACCCCGAGGGCCCCCAGGGTGGTCCCGAGGCCCGCCAGCTCCAGGAGCTCGGCGCAGCGGTCCGCCAGCGCCGCGGCGAGCGCGCGCTCCCCGTCCCCGGGGAGCCCCGCCGCCGAGGCCAGCTCGGCGTAGACGGCGCGGGTGGCGTCCCCGCCCTCGGCGTCGTCCGCCGCGTTGAAGCGCACCACGTGGGGCAGGGTCACGCCCACCGCGAGCCCGTGGGGTACGCCGTGGCGCCGCGTGAGCGGGTTGGCCATGGAGTGCGCGACCCCGAGCATGGCGTGCTCGATGGCGAGCCCCGCCAGCGCCGAGGCCCGCATCATGCGGGAACGCGCGTCCACGTCCCCGGGCGCCTCGAGGACCCGGGGGAGCCCGGCGCTGACCAGCGCGAAGGCCGCCCCGCCGTAGGCCCTGCTGCGTCCGTCCGTGGAGGGGTCACGGGGCCGCGCCACCGCGCTCTCCACCGCATGGGCCAGGGTGTCGAGGCCCGTCATGGCCGTGACCCTCCGGGGCATGGTCAGGGTGAGCTCGGGGTCGAGCAGCGCCACCCGCGGCGCCGCGGAGGGGTCCCCGCAGGCCATCTTCGCCCCGGTCTCCCCGTCACCGATGAGCGCGAAGGACTGGACCTCCGAGCCTGTCCCGGCGGTGGTGGGCACGGCGATGAGCGGGCGCAGGGGGACGGTGGCGGTGTCGTGGCCGCGGTAGTCCTCCATGCGGCCACCGCACACCTCCACGAAGTTCGCGCCCTTGGCCGTGTCGATGGCGCTCCCGCCCCCCACCGCCACGTAGAGGTCCGGGCCGAAGGCCTGCGCCGCCGTCGCCGCCCGGGCCACGTCCGCGCTCGAGGGGTTCTCCGCCACGTCCACGTGGAGCGCGACCTCGAGCCCCGTCGCCGTCATGACCTCGGCGGCCCGGTCGGCGTGTCCGGCGGCGGCGACGCCGGGGTCGGAGACCAGCATCACCCGCCGGCCACCGAGCCCAGCGGCGAGGGCGCCGAGGCGGGAGAGCCCGCCGACCTCCTCGATGACCCGGGTGCGCTCGTCGTCGCGGAACATGGGCCCGCGTCCTACCAGCCCGCGGCGCGCTGGAGCGCGCGGCGCTCGTGCAGGAACTCGAACAGGTTGCCCTCGTGGGGCTGGTCCCACTCCACCTTCGAGGTGGGCACCGGGCCGACGTTGAGGCGGCTGATGAGCGGGCTCGTGGTGAGGGACTGGAGGAAGCCCGCGTCGCGGGTCAGCGCGGACACCACGAGGCTCGGCCCCATGACCTCGAGCATGCGCTCCTGGGGCACCTCCACCACGCTGGTGAAGGGGAACATGTACTCCGTGTTGGCGAGGGGGTGCTCCATGGAGTCACAGCGCACGACGGTCGGGCGCAGGTACACCGAGCAGCCCAGCTCCGCCCGGCGCGCGGACCCACCGCGCTTCGCCATGGTGACGTCGTGGGCCCCGCCCTTCTCGATGCCGGCGTCGATGGCGCCGCTCATCATGTCCGCGAACGCAGGGTTGGCGAAGGCGGCGATCTGGGCCTCCGGGTCGTCGTGGGCGAGGGGCTCGATCTGGGCGAGGCGCGAGGCGAGGGCGTCCGCGAGCTCGTCCCCGTGACGCGGGATGTAGATCGCCGACGCGTTGATGCAGCTCCGGCCGCCGTTGCGGGCCACGGAGTCCACGTAGACGTCCATGAACTGCTCCCAGTCGTCCGCCACGTCATCCCCCACCAGCACCTTGCTGCGGCCGGGACCGTGGATCTCGATGCGCGGGTCGCCCGCGTACTTCTCGGCCACGCGTGCGTCCCCGAAGAGCAGGGAGCGGTCGCAGCACTCGAGCAGCGTTCCGGCGCCCTCGTGGTCGGTGGGATAGAGGCTGAAGGCCTCGGGCGGGAAGCCGGCGGCCATCATGGCCCGGGCGATGCGCATGGGCGTCCAGGGCTCCTCGCGGCCGGGCTTGAGCGCCAGGGGCACGCCGAGGGCGATGGACGGGATCCAGAGCGAGTGGACGCCGGGGGAGTTGCTCGGGAGCACGGCGCCCAGGGCGCGGGCGCTGGGCGTGTACCACACGGGCACGCCGTCGTGGTCACCGAAGCCCTGGTCGAGCACGCCGGGGTCCATCCCACGCATGAGGCCGCGCAGGATGGTGGTCATCTCGGCGAGGACGAAGGCGCACTTCTCCATGTTGGCCCGCACCATCACGTGGGGCAGGCCGCTCGTTGAGCTGAGCTGCGCGACGTAGTCGTCGGCGGACTGCATCACGCCGTCGCCGATGGGCAGATCGTCCTCCAGGAAGATGCGCGCCGCCTCCCCGCAGCGCTCGATGCGCTCGGCCATGGGCATGGCCCGCAGCCGCTGGGCGTTCTGGTCCAGCTTGCGCATGTCGCGCCGCACGAGCCCGGCGTTCGCCTGGCTGACCGAGGCGACGACGCTGCCGTCGCGGTGCGAGGTGAGCTCGACGCGGTCGAGGCTGGAGTACTCCTTGCCCGCCCGCAGGACCGGGAAGTGCGGGACGTCACTGGCCGCGGCGCTCAATAGACTCCCTCCACGATCTTCTCCTCGTTCTTGGCGTAGGGCTTCACCTCGGCGACGCCGTCCCACGCGAAGTCCTCGCAGGGCGCGATGCGCTTGGCGGCGTCGCGCTCGAGGAAGCGCGGCAGGAAGAACTCGTGGGTCAGGGTGGTGAGCTCCACGCGGCCCCACTCACCGTGGTCCACGAGCTTGCGCGAGTCCTCGGGGTCGGTCACGCGCAGGACGGCGCGGGGCTGCGGCGCGTAGTAGGTGATCGAGTAGTTCTCCTGCTCGAAGCCCCTCTTGTGGCAGGCGAGGCCCATGAGCGTGTTGCCGTAGGTGGGCACGAAGCCGACCTGCCCCTCGAGGATCTCCTCGCACAGGAAGCGCACGTTCTGGGGGTCCATCTCCGTGCCGCCGCAGAAGACCCCCTTGATGCCCGACTCGGGGATCGAGATCTCATCGCCCAGCGCCTCCAGGAGCCGCGGGGTCGTGAACAAGGCGTCCACCTTGCGGTGCTTGAGGATGCTCAGGGCCTGGTCCACCACGTGGCGCATGTAGGCCTTGGCCTGGTCCCCCTGCCCCGACGAGATGAGCTTCTTGACCCAGCGCGGGTCGAGGTCCACGAAGTAGCACGAGGACCCGCGGTGGTTGGCGAGGTGCTCGATGGCGAGGCGCAGGCGGCGGGGCCCCGTGGGGCCGACCATCAGCCAGTACCCGCCCGGCGGGAAGGCCTCGTCGTCCAGCAGCTCGGAGAACTCCTCGTAGTCGAGCTTGTAGTCGTCCCAGCCGATGCGCTGCTTAGGCATGCCCGTCGAGCCGCCCGTCTCGAAGATCGTGAACGGCCGGCCCGCGTAGGCCCTGGGGATCCACATCTCGTGGGCGTCCGTGCGCAGCCGCTCCCCGTCGAAGTTGTCGAAGCGCTCGACGAGGTCCGCGAAGGAGCGGATCTCCTCCCGGGGGTCCCAGCCGGCGGTCTTGGCGTAGTCCAGCCAGACGGGGGTGCCGGTCTCGGGGGAGAAGTGGTGCGCGATGATGTCGCGGACGTGGGCGTCGAGGGCCGCCTGGGCGGCCTCGATCCTGTCGTTGGAGACTGCGGTCATGCTCGGAGAGAAGAGGGGTGGATCAGGACTCCACCATGAACTGCTCGACGTGCTCGTCGGAGGGGGGCTTCGTCATGAGGCTGACGAGGACGAGAGCGGCCGTGGAGGCGGCGAAGATCAGGGTGACCGGCATCATTCCGGCCACCAGGAAGTCGCCTTCCCTCTCTTCGCCGGCCAGGGTCGGCTTGATGAGCCCTTCGTAGAACAAGCTGCCCCAGGTCACCACCATGGCCAGGACCGAGGCGATGGCGCCTGCCCGCGTCGTTCTGCGCCAGTAGATCGAGGCGAAGACCAGGGGGAACAGGGCTGCGAAGCCGCTGAAGCACCAGACCGCCAGGTCAAAGATCTTGGGCGGCGGGAAGAACGTCAGCAGGTAGGTCACCCCCACCACGAAGACGATGAAGCCCCGCCCCAGCATCACCTGGGCCTTGTCGGAGAAGCGGTCCTCCCCCGCCGCGTGCATCACGATGTCATGGGTGAACATGGTCCCCAGACACACGAATTGGGAGTCCAGGGAGGACATGATCGCCGCCAGGATGCCCGCCGTGAGCAGGCCCGTGAGGTAGGGGTCCTGGAGCAGGGTCTGGACGATGTTCGGCAGCAGGGCGTTGGGGTTGCCGCCCGGGGGCGTGATGCCTGCGCCGGCGGCCCAGATGCCGATCAGGATGCAGGGCACCCACACGATCCCGATGAAGAGGGGGTGCGCCACCGTGGTCAGCTTGAAGGTCGACGCCTTCTTGGCCGTGAGCCAGTGCTGGAACAGGTGCGGGAACATGCCCACCGAGAGCGGCACGAACATGTAGGTCACGAACTGCAGCTTCCCGATCCGCGCCCGGGTCATGTGGTCGGGCGAGTTGTCGATCACCGCCTGGGTCGCCGCGTCCATCCCCCCGAGCTTGCTCGAGATCAAGACGAAGGCGATCACGCCGGTGATCATGAACACGATGGTCTGGAAGGCGTTGGCCCACGCGGCCGAGCGCAGGCCGCCGGCGAAGATGTAGAAGAGCACCACGGCGCAGACCACGAGCCCCGTGATCCACGGCGGGATGGCGCCCTCGAACATCACCCGCCCGTTCGGCAGGGTGGTGCCCGCGAAGGTCTCGGGGAACATGCCCACGGTCACGCCGCGCATCACCGCGCCCGCGCCGAGCAGCCCGATGAGCAGGTAGGGCACCACGAGGGCCACCAGGATCGGGAAGAGCAGGTAGCCCAGGAGGTTCGACTGGAAGCGGCCCCGGAAGTACTGCACCTGGGTGCGGAAGCCGTGGCGCTTGCCGATGGCCCACAGCTTGATCCCCACCAGGAAGAACACCGCCGAGTGCACGATCCCTGAGGCCGAGGCCATCAGCCCGTACACGCCGTTCCCGAGCTCCCACGCCTTGCCCGTGGAACCCACCAGGGCGAAGGCGGTCATGGTCGTGCCGAACACGCTCATGAGCAGCAGGAACGGCCCGATGGACCGCTCCGCCACGAAGAAGTCGGCGGAGGTGCCGCGGAACAGCCGGCTCGAGAAGACCCCGAGGCTGATCAGCAGGAAGAGGTAGAAGCCAACGACGAGCAGCGGCGTCCGGGACGCCGCCTCGGCCGCGGGGAGGAGGACGGCCATCACGAGGGGTCCTCCGCCGCGTCATCGGAGAGAGCCGACGGCCTCGCCGCCCACTCCTCGACCCGCGAGGGCCAGGCGACGTTCATCAGCAGCGCCCAGCCCGCGGCGGCGGCGAGGGAGATCCCCGCCTGCCACGCGAGCCCCGTGGGCAGGAAGCCGAGGACCACCGACGTGGTCTCCCAGTTCCAGAGGTCGAAGTGGAGGACCGTGATGACGGCCATCAGGCCCCATCCAAACCGTGCGCTGCCCGACATGCGGCCCTCAGCGCCCCTCTTCGTCCTTGGCCGCGCCGGCGCCAGCCGCCACCGCGTAGAGGTGCGTGTGGGTGCCCACGTAGAGGACCCCGTTCGCCGCGATGACCGAGGCGTAGACCGGGCTGACCATGTCGACCTCGACCATCTCCTTCTTGGGGTCGGCGTCCTTGCGTGCCGGCAGGATCGTCAGGAAGCCGTCCTCGTTGCCGATGTAGACCTTGCCGTCCGCCACGAAGGGCGAGGCCCAGATGTGGCCCTTGGTGTCGTAGACCCAGTACTCCTCACCGGTCAGCGCGTCGAGGCAGTAGACGTAGCCCGAGAAGTCGGAGGCGAAGACCATCCCGTCGTAGACCGCGAGGGTCGAGAGCGAGCGGTTGATCTTGGAGTAGTTCCACAGCTGCTTGCCCGTGTGGTCGAGGCACACGAGGTTGCCCACGCCCGGGCCGTGCTCGGGGTCCTGACCGATGGGCGCGTAGACCTTGCCGTCGTGGACGATGGGCGTGGCGAGGACCTCGCTGGGACCGTCGCGGTCGGTGTACTTGATGGGCTCGCCGTCCTTCATCCGGTACTCGGGGAGGTTCGCGTCGAAGCGCCAGGCCTCGTCCAGGATCGGCCAGCCGTCCGGTCCCTCGATGGGCTCCGGCTTGAAGGCGTAGAGCCAGCCGTCGGGACCGCCGAAGATGCACAGCTCGGTCTCGCCCTTGCGCAGGTAGGCCGGCGAGGACCAGTTGGAGTGGAAGATGCGCGAGGAGCAGCCCGAGGCCTCCTCGCCGATCAGCGCGCCGGTCTTCTTGTCGAGGAGCAGCAGGCTCGGGGCGTTGGGCGCCGGGGTCTCCACGTGGCCGTAGTCGACCCCGTTGGACGAGGTGACCCACAATCGCTCCCCCGCCACCAGCACCGCGCTGGTGGTGATGTTGTGCGGGAACACGCCGCACTCGTCGATCATGTTGAACACCCACAGGATGTCGGCGTCCGTCTCGGTCACCTCCATGGGGTCCGTGGACGGCCAGGCCATGTACAGCCCCTCGTCCTGGTAGCCCTGGTTGCCGTTGGCCATGCCGTGCACGTCGAGGCACATGACCTCGCAGCGGTTGGTGACGATGTAGACCTCGTCCCCGTCCACCGTCGGCGAGCAGCAGATGCCCAGGTACTCCCAGTCCGACACCTTGCCCGTGCCGAGCTTCGGCACGTTGAGCTGCCAGATGAAGTCGCCGGTCTTCTCGTCCAGGCAGTAGACCGTCGAGCGGTCCCCCTTGAAGCGCGGGTCCCGGGGCGAGTCGTTGTTCGTCCCGACGAAGATGCGTCCGCCCGAGACCGTGGGGTTCCCGTAGCTCTGGGAGCCGAGCTTGGCGACCCACTGGACGTTCTTGGTCGTGGAGCGGTCCACCTCGTCCGTGCCCGGCTTGAAGTCTCCGGCGGTGAAGTCGCCGGGGAGCCCGGTGACCGTCGACGCCATGTTGCGGGACTCCCCGCCGCCCCACGCGGGCCAGTCCTGGGCGGACGCGGCGGCGGTCGATCCGAGGGCGAACAGCGAGAGGCTGGCGACGCCAGCGAGGGTGCGAAGGTGCCTAGTCATTGGGGGTCACGCTCAGGTTGTCCATGTAGATGGTGTAGCGGCTCTGCGGGGTGAAGCCGTACAGGCCCGCTGCGCCGCAGCGGTGTCCGTGGGGGTCGGTGGCCTCGAGGGTCCAGGCCTCGGGCTCCGCCTCGCCGCGCGGCCAGACCTTGCCGCGGACGACGGCGCTGCCGTCGTCCTGCAGGTCCACGCGCGTCTTCAGCGTGTACCAGGTGCCCGCCTTCCAGCGGTACTTCACGCTCTGCTTGAAGTGCTCCATGTTGGAGCTGACCTCGAGCTCCTGGTAGTTGCCCTTCAAGACGAACTGGTAGCGCTGGTTCACGACCCCGGGCGAGGAGAGCGTCCGGCGGTTGCCGTCCGACATCACGTCCACCTGGACCGTGTAGTTCGAGTCGTCGGCGGCGCCGAAGAGGGTCATGGTCCGCTGGAACAGCGGGTTGGCCATGTTGCGCGTCAGTAGCCGCTCGCCGTCCTTGTCGATGATCTTCCACTTCAGGCGGCCGCCGAGCCACTCGCCCGGAGGGAAGGCGAAGGTGCCCTCGCCCTGGTTCAGCTGGAACCCCGAGAAGTCCTGGGCGAAGGGGAGGCTCGGCACGACCCGCACCCGGGCGGCGCCCGCCGACCCGTCGAGCTTGACCATCGCCTTGCCGGCGCCGGGGTTGGCCGCGACCCAGGTCCCGTCGGCCTGCTTCTCCGCGAGGGGCGCCTTCTGGCGCGCGGCCACGGTGACCTCCGCCTCGGTGGACGGTACCCGCTTCACGACGCGCCCGGAGGCGTCGAGCCAGCGGAGCTCGAGGTCGATGGACTCGCCCACGCGCACGGACTGGTCGAAGGGGACCACCTGCAGCTGGGTCGGCTCCCCGAGCTCGGGGGCCGCGGCCGCATCCCACTGCTGGGCGGGCCAGGCCGGCAGCTCCGCGGGCTCCTCGGTGAAGCAGTGGAGGCGCTCGGTGCTGTGGACGTAGACGCGGCCCCCGGCGATGGCCGGGGCGCCCAGGCAGCTGCCGCCGAGGTTGGCGACCCCGAGCTTGGCCGCCCGGCTCCCGCCGAGGGCGAGCACGTGGAAGGTGCCGTCCGCGAGGGGGATGTAGAGCTTGTTGTCGCCGTAGGCGGGTGAGGCGTGGAGCTGGCTGTCCCCCAGCTTCTCGTGCCACATGACCTCGCCGTTGTTCACGTTGATCGCGTTCAACTCCCCGGTCAGGGTGGTGGCGAACACCGTGTCCCCCACGAGGATCGGCGAGCTGGTGAAGGCCACCAGGTCGTTACGCCACAGCTCCGCCGACTTCGGGAGCACGCCGTCCTCCCCGGGCTTCGCGGTCAGGTCCAGGGCGACCATCCGGCCGATGACGCTGGAGTCACGGTTCTCCTTACCGTGGATGATGATCAGCTTGTCCCCGTGGATGAGGGCGCTCGAGTTGATGCCGCCGATGCTGAAGGGGTACTGCCAGAGCACCTCGCCGGTCATGGCGTCCACGCAGGACGTGTAGCCGCCGCCCATGCCCGCGTAGAACACGAAGCGGCCGTCGCGGAGCTCCACGATGGGCATGGAGAAGGAGCTGTCCTTGGGCGGGCCGCCCGGCGTCGCGCCCCACACCACCTCGCCGGTGAACTTGTCGAAAGCGTAGAACCGGTCCCGGGCCGGCCCGTAGTCCGGCCCCCACGCCGCGAAGATGAAGTGGACGATGACCAGGTCCCCCACGATCATCGGCGCGCCGACCCGCCCGTTGGGGAAGGTCAGCCGGCCGAGGTCCTCCATCATGGACCGCTGCCAGAGCAGCTCTCCGTCCGGGGTGAAGCCGTGGATGAGGCCCGGACCGGTGAGGGCGAACACGTTGCCGGTCTCGGGATCCACGGTCGGGCTGCCGATGGCGTAGCGCGTGTAGATGACGTCGCTGATGAAGTCCGGGAAGCGGCGGGTCCAGAGCTCCTTGCCCGTGGCGGCGTCCAGGCAGAAGAGGACCTCCTGCAGGGTCTCCCCCTTGCCGTCGTAGCCGAGGCCGAAGAGCTTGCCGTCGGCGATGACCGGCGTGCCGCGGCCGGCCATCTCGTAGGTCCAGGCCAGGTTCTTCTCGAGGTCCGGCGCGCCCGGCAGGCCCGTCTCCGCCGAGGTCCCGTTCTGGTCGGGGCCGCGCCAGCTGAGCCAGCCGCGGGGGCCTTCCTGAGCCGAAGCACAGGAGATGAGGGACGCGAGCGCGAGGAGCGTCGCGGACGCCTGGTGGAGGGCCGGTCGAGGGATCATGCGGTCCAGTGGATGCGGGGGGAGCAGCCGCGCCGCGCGGGTCGGGCGGGGCGCGCGATCGAACGGCAGCATGGTACTCGCTCGGGGCCGAGGGGTCGGGCCCGCAGGCCTCCGCGGGCCCCCTTTGCCTGGACCTTTCACAGCGCCTCCTTCCTGGCGTGGCCGCCCCCTCGGGAACGGTCCCGCACGCCGATCCCTCAGGCGAGCGACGCCAGCGCCCACCCGGGGGCCACGCGCCCGGGCAGCCTCACGCTCCCATCATCCGCTGGAACCCGTCGAGGATGCGTCGAACCGCTCGCTCCACCTCGTCCTCGGTGGTCGTCCGGCCGAGGGAGAAGCGCACGCTACCCACGACCGCCGCCGGGTCGTGCCCCAGCGCCCGTAGCACGTGGCTGCGCTCCAGGCTCGCGCTGGTGCAGGCCGCGGCGGTCGAGGCGCAGACGTCCGGCAGCGCCTTGAGGAGGTCGTCCCCGTCGATGCCCGGGAACGCCAGGTTGGAGTGCCCGGCCAGGCGATCGGAGGGATCGCCGATGACCTTCAGGCCGGGGACGGCGTCGCGGAGGGCCCCTTCGAACCGGTCGCGCAGCGCCCCCACGCGGGCGGCCTCCCCGCTCCGCTCGGCCTCTGCCAGGCGAGTCGCCGCCCCGAGCCCCACGATGCCCGGCACGTTCAGCGTCCCCGAGCGCCGCCCGCCCTCATGCCCGCCGCCCTCGAGCAGCGGCTCCACCCGCACGCGGGGTCGCTTGCGGCGCAGGTAGAGCGCCCCCACTCCCTTGGGCCCGTAGAGCTTGTGGGCCGAGAGGCTGAGGAGGTCCACCGAGGCCTCGTCCACGTCCAGGGGCTCCTTGCCGAAGGTCTGGGTGGCGTCCGTGTGAAACAGCGCGCCGTGCTCCCTGCAGCGCGCGCCGATCTCGGCGATGGGGTGCCGTCCGCCGGTCTCGTTGTTCGCGCTCATGAGGGACACCAGCAGCACCCCGCGCGCGAGCTCCTCTTCCAGCCGGCCGAGGTCCAGGTGCCCCTCGCGGTCCACCCCGAGCCGCACCACCTCGAAGCCCTCGGCCTCGAGCGCGGCGAGGGGGTCGAGGACCGCATGGTGCTCGGTCACGCAGGTGACCACCCGGCGCGGACGCCGGGCGTGGGCCTGGGCCCGGGCCACCCCGCGCAGGGCCAGGTTGTTGGACTCGGTGGCGCCGCTGGTGAAGACCACCTCCCGGGGGTCGGCGCCGAGGGCCAGGGCCACGCGGCCGCGGGCCTCCTCCACCGCCCCGGAGGCCTCGCGGCCCGCGGAATGGGGGCTCGATGCGTTCCCGAAGGAGCCCTGGAGGAAGGGGAGCATGGCCTCGAGCACGCGCGGATCCAGGGGCGTGGTCGCGGCGTGGTCGAGGTAGATGGTGTCGCGTCGTTCTTCCGGCAAGGGGCGCTCCCGTGGGTCGCGCCGAAGGATAGGTCCTCCTCGTTTCCTTTGCTGGGAGTCCTCCCCCTTCCAGGCCGCGCCGACCCAGCGACGCTGCGCCAAATTGGTCGCGCGAGGCTATCCTCAAGCTCAGCCATGAACCTCACGCACCGCCACGCCACCAAGCTCGCCCTCCTCGCCCTCCTCGCTGCCCCCGCAGTGTCTTCCGCAGTGTCTTCCGCTGGGGCCTCCGCTGGGGCCTCCGACTGGCCGTCGTGGCGCGGGCCCACCGGCGACGGGGTGATCCCCTCCTCCAACACGCCCCTGAAGTGGAGCGCCGAGGAGAACGTGAAGTGGAAGGTGGCCCTTGGCATGCCCGCCAACGGGAGCCCCGTGGTCCTGGGGGACCGGATCTTCCTCACCACCCCCGAGGACGCCGAGGGCAAGGGCCGCACCCTGGAGTGCTACGCCCGCGCGGACGGCAAGCGCCTGTGGGCGCGCACGGTGCAGGTCGACGAGAAGATGCCGACCCACGAGACCAACCCCTACTGCGGCACCACCCCCGCGGTGAGCGGCGACCGGGTCGTGGTGTGGCACGCCACGGCGGGCCTGCACTGCTACGACCTCGAGGGCGAGTCCGTCTGGTCCCGCGACCTGGGCGAGTTCCGGCATATCTGGGGCTACGGCACCTCCCCCGTCATCCGCGAGGGCGTCGTCTACCTCAACACCGGCCCCGGCGCCCGGACGTTCATGACGGCCATCGACCTGAAGTCCGGCGAGACCCTCTGGGAGACGGACGAGCCCGACGTTCGCACCCCCGAGGAGCTGGAGAGCCGCCGCATCGCCGGCTCGTGGTGCACCCCGATCATCACCGAAGACGGGGACCGCCCCCTCCTCGTCTGCGGCCAGCCCACCCGCGTGGTGGCCTACGACCTCGAGACGGGCTCCATCGCCTGGACCTGCGACGGCATCCGCGGCACCCGCGGCAACCTCACCTACTCCTCCCCCGTGGTCGCCGGCGACACCTGCGTCTTCGTGGGCGGCTGGCAAGGCCCGACCCTCGGCGTGAAGCTCGGCGCCACCGGCCCCGAGCCGGGGTCCCGGCAGCTCTGGCGCCACGCCGGCCAGATGAGCAACTGCGCCTCGGGCGCCTACATGAACGGCCGCATCTTCATCCCGGACATGCGGGGCATCCTCTGGTGCATCGACCCCGCGACGGGGCTCCCGGACTGGAAGGAGCGCGTGGCGCGGGGCGGCACCTGGGGCTCCATCGTCAGCGCCGGGGACCGCATGTACCTCTTGGCCCAGTCCGGCACCACCGTGGTCTTCAAGGCGGACAAGGAGGGGCTCGAGGTCCTCGCCGAGAACGAGATCGACGAGCGCACCAACTCGACCCTCGCCGTGGTCGATGGGGAGATCTTCCTCCGCACCCACGAGCACCTCTACTGCATCGCCGCGCCCCGCTAGCCGCAGACGGAAGCCGCAGACGAGAGCCGCAGACGGCCCGGGCCTGTCCCCTGGCGGAGGAGCTACTCCTGGGGGATGTGCTTGGTGAGGTCGAAGCGCCGTATCCGCTCGCCCACGACATAGGCCAGGCCGACGTCGCCGGGCTCGAGGTCCTCGCGTGCTCCGGCGGTGAATTCTGCCGTCCGTCCCCCCGGCAGCCGGGCCTGGATCGTCCTGGCATGGCGCCGCTTCCTCCCCACGCGGAAGGTCTCCAGCGGGCCCACCCCCAGCACGGCGATGGCCTCGCATGAGATGTCCTGCTTGCGAACCCGTGGCATGGACCCGACGCGCCCATGAATCCGGAAGATCAGGAAGACCAGGAGCAGGAGCCCGGCGGCGAACACAAGTCGCGGGTTGAGGCTCGGATGAAGGTACTTCAGGACACTGGCCACGCCGCCGAACGAGACCAGCGTCAAGAGGACCATCCTCTTGAGTCCCGGGACTTCCCCCCAGGAGGGCGGTCGAGGCGGACGGTTGGCCCTCTGCCGCTCCCGGGATGACTCCGCCCGAGAGAGCGCCAGGTCGATGAGGCGGTCGCGGTTCTCGTGGACATCAAATTGCCGCTGGGATCGGCGATCGAACTCCTCCCAGGAGAGCTCGGCTCCGCAAAACCGGCAGGTCTCCTCGCCCCTGGAGGAGGGGGCAGAACCGCATTCGCCGCAGAGCGGGAAGTCGCGGGAGGGGGAAGCTGCGGATGAGAACCCATGCGCCGGAGCCCCGGCGTCGAGAACGGAGGCGCTCCCCGCCTCCCTGGCCGTGGCCATCGGGCTTGGGCCTCCGCCTTGCTCTGGTCCGGTAGCAAGGGCACTCACGTCCTCCGACAGGTGCATACGGCGGTCGAAGCTGACGATCTCATGACCGAGGGTATGAGCCAGGCCCACGTCGCCAGCGTGGAGGTCCTCACTCACCCCCACCTTGAACCTCCGCGTGCGCTGGCGGGTCAGCCGTGCCGTGACCCTTCGAACGCGACGCGGCCTCAGCCCCCAGAGGGTCTCCGGGGGTCCCAGCTCCAGGACGCAGATGGCGGCGGCCCACTGGCGCTTCCCCCGTCCCCTTCTGTCCCGACCCCGTAAGCGCTCGTTGGCGCCCTCGACGACTTACAATGAGCCGTCGTAGCCGGCCAAGCCGAGGGCCTCGTTGCGTCCGAACAGCCAGGTCGCGCCCAGGGCACAGATCACGCCGATGACCATGGCCAGGGGCTCAAGGATCGGACCATCGTCTCCTTCAGGGAGGTCCCTCGCCGTGGCCTCGAGGAACTCCGGCGACGTCTCGACCTTCCAGAGCGCAGCGTCCACGACCTCAGCGCTCGCATCCCTGAGGACGACTCGCTTCCTCGAGAGGAGGTCGAAGTCCGCCCAGGAGAGCACCGTCCCACAGAATCGGCACGCCTCCTCCTCCCGGGTGGTCGGCGCGGCCCCGCAGCCCTGGCAGAGGGGAAAGGCCCGGGTGGAGTCGGTGGCAGGGGAGGGCATCGCAGGGGGGTAAGGGGTCCCCGAGAGTAGTACCGGGATCCGAGTCCTGAGGATGCGCGACCTCGCAAAGGGTCGACCATCGGCTCTCCGCTGGCACCGACGCGCCAGGAGTCGCGGCCACGATGGACTCCAAAGAGCACGCCCCCTCTTGCTGGGCTGGGTGGCTCACCTGGCCCGCGCGGACAGCAGACATCCGCCTCCGCTCCCTTCCCCAACCCGCCGCCTGCCCTGAACCCACCCCTACGCGCCCTCGACTGGATGGGCAACCACCGGTCCATTGGCCGCTTCAGCGACCCTTCTATGAGCCAGCAAGCGCCCGCCTCTACTGTTCCCCTGCACCCCCAACGACCCGCTGCTCTGCCAACTGGCAGCTTGGATCGCTTATCCACTCCACAACTGAAGCACGACCGGGGCCCCGGATACGTCACCCCTGACCCTCTACGTGACAACCGAAAGCGGCACGCCCGCATCGAGGGCGTGGGCTTCTGCGACGATTCACCCCTCGTGCGCCTAGCCAGAGGCCCGCCGTCAGGGCATGGCCGTCGTAGCAGACCGCCGAGCGGTTGTGGATAACTTCACGACCGCCCACCGAGCCGTCGATCGAATCGGGGAATTCGAAGTGTCGCTGCGATCCCAGGCGGGTTTCCGGCCCGCCCAGAAGCGCCTTCCTTTCGATTCCTGCGGAACTGTGCTCACTTCCAAGGTATGTCGGCCCGACAAGCGGAAGCGATCTGCCGCGCCATGGCGCTGCCGGCCGAGCATTCGGAGAGCGGGTTGTTCCTGACCGCAGCGCTGGAGGAAGTGGACCGCCTGCTCTTCGAGGAGGCGGCCCTGGCCCCCAGGGGTGGAGTGTTGCAGCGGGCCCTGGAGGGCCTGGCCCTCCAAGACGACGTGAATGGGGCGGACGACCTGACCCTCTTCGATCGCTGGGGTCTCGAGGTCAGCAGGGCCCTGTACGACTTCACCATAGACCCGGCGAGCTGGCCGGAGCCCGAGGCGGCCGACTTCCTCGCCGACTGTGCCGCCGCCTTCGAGATACGCTCTGAGCGCGCCCCCGAGCTGATCCAGCGCTTTCACGGGCTGCGAGAGGAGGAGCGCTTCGCCGTCCTCCTTCACCTACAACCCCTGGAGCCCTTCAGGTTCCTCGCCTACCAGATCGCCATCAACCGGACCCGCCGCCCCATGGCGTCCACGGACGCCTCGGTGCGACGGCTCCTCCGACTCCTCGAGGGGGAATCGTGAACGCCACGACCACCGACGAACCGGAGCGCATCTCGCGCATCGCGGACGATCTCCGCACCGGACTCCGGAGCCTCCGCCCGCGATCCGAGAGGGAGCTGGAAGCGGAGGCTCGCGCCCGAGACCTGCGAAGGTTCCGCAGCGCCCACCCGGGCGCCTACCTCTACATCCGAGACCCCGATGGCGCATGCCGTGGGCTGCGCCCGCTGGGACGACGAAAGCCTGAGTCCCAAGAGAACCTGCCCTTTCCGTCCGAGGACGTCGTCCGGAGGGGGTCAGGTCTCCTGGAGTTGCGCTCCCAAGTGGATGACTATCTCCTCGTGATCAGCTCCGCGATGGCGGCCGAGGCGCGCTCGGCGGCTCGGCGGTTCGTCCAAGCCGGGCTCTCGGAACACGGGGCCCGCGGTCCGGGAGGCCAATTGGTGCAGTGGGGCGCCCTCCTCACTCACTTGCGCGGCGAGGCCGCGACGCCGGCGTTCCTCGACCTCGCACGATCGCCGATCGCCACGATTCGACATGCGGCGCTGTCGTCCGGCTGCCTCACGGCCCTGGCCGAGGAGTCGGAGAGTTCCCTCGACTGGATCCTGGATGCGATCATCGACGAAGACCCCTCGCGTCAGCTCCCGGCCCTCGTCCGCGTCGTCGAGAGCCAGTGCGGCCGACGCGGCCGCACGACCGTCCACGGGTGGCTCCAACGACTCCAGCGTCAAGCGGAGGGCCGCCCCAACTCGCCGGACTGGGCCCTGTCCGCACCAAGCATCCTCCTACCGACTCACTGAGCACGGATCCCGCCCCATGTCCCCCAAGACCCGCCCCAACAGCTCCCTCACTTCCATGCCCTCGATTCGATGGATCACCCGTCGACGACTTGCGGCCCTCGCCGCCGCTTTGGCCCTCCCGTTGACGGCCGCAACCGCGACGTACGCCTCCCCTTCGCCCTCCTCTGGTGCCGCGCAGCACCAAGCCCAGTTCACAACGGGGAGTGGCTCATTCGTCATGGCCCTCGGTAACGGCACCGGCGGCGCCACCAGGAGGCTCAAGGGCATCAGACGCTCAGGAACGCCGAGCGGCACGACTGGAGGCTGATTCGTGAGAGGCTTGCTCGCAGCGCTGTTGGCTGTCGCGGTACTCGCCCTCACATGGGTGGCGATGCCATCGGCAAGCCAGGCTACGGATGAAACCAACGACAGCCCATCCACCTCACTGGCGGCGGACCCCGCCCGCTCCACCGGGACACCGCCCCGCGCGGGGAGCCCCACCATCGTCGAAGGCGAGGGGCTCTCCCTTGAGGCTCCCATCGCGATTCGACCCGAGCGGATGGCAGGCGATAGCGCGGGTTCAAATGGGGAAGGCGCAGGTCACCGGCCCGAGTCCTTCAATGAAGGGGAGGCCGTACATCCGGTCGTCTTCACGGTTCGCCACCCAATAGGGATACAGGAGAACACCACGGCGCACCTACTCGTGAGGGCCGCTGACGAGGAGACCCCCGAACGCCTGCCGTATCCCCCGGAGAGCGAGCTCAACGTCGCGCTGGCGCGGGGTGAGTACCTCGCCGCCGTCGAGATCCCCGAGGTCGGCGTGGGGCCCACGGTCACCTTCGCGGTCACCGACGGAGGTGCCGACGTCCTTCTCGAGGCACCGTACCGCTTTGACCTGGGGATGACGGCGCTCCTAAGGTCCACTGAGCTCCCCCTCGAAGGCGTCGAGTTCATCGTCGAGCGGACCGACGACCCGGCCCGACTCGCGGGAGCGGGGCGAATCTCGTCCAGGACCGCGCCCGACGGAAAGGCGCGCCTCGAGGGGCTCGTTCAAGGCGAGTGGCATCTCACCTCGATCGCGGACGAGTACTGGTCCTATGACTGGGACCTGTCGCTCCCCTTCGCAGACACCTTGCCATCGATTCGAACCCAGGGCCGGATGCAGATGACGCCGATCCTGTTCGACCCGATCGAGTCCATCTCCTTGCGCCTCGACCCTCCGAGCGCCGCGCTCGAGCCAGAGCGCTACACCGCCGAGTACCACTGGCGCCCCGAGACGACGCCGTTCGGACCGGATGGACGGGTGGTCCTTACCCTGACGGACCACTATTTCCCTCTCTTCGTGGAGGTAAACGACCGCGAAGGGACGCTCCTGGAATACTTCATTGGACAGCACCCGGAGGAAGGAGAGGACTATCTCATCCCTCTCGAAGGGCCTCGGGTCCTGGAGGTGGACGTCCGGATTGGCGAATCCGTTCGCGAACTTGGGGAAGACTGGCAGCTCATGCTTGTGGTGTTCCACCGCATGGCAAACGGCGACGACGCCATCGTGAACCTCGAGATCCCTGGAGAGGGCGTCTACGAGGTCCCGTACGCGCAGAGCGACGTCGTGGACGTTTGCCTCAAGGCTTGGAGGGAGCCCGAGCTGCACTCTTACGTCTCCAAGGAGGTCCGCCTTGCCCCCGAGGGGAGGACCGCTTGCATCCTCCGCGCCGACGGCCCCCCTCCGCAGATCAAGGTCGTCGACGTGAGTGGAAAGGGACTGGCCAAGCACCACGTCCAGGTCCTCCGCCTGCCCCGAAACACGGGGTGGCTCGACGGGGGCCGCACCGACGAGGAGGGCCTCCTGAGCATCGACCTCTCGAGGACCCGGACCAACTACTTGATGCTCTCTGACGAGGGAGGAGGGAATATCCTCGGTCTCGACATCCCCTTGGACCTCTCCGAAGCCCGGTTGGACGAGGGCCCTGTCCTGATCCCCACGGCGCCGACCACCACGACGTACCTTCAGATGGAGCCCGGCAGCGGCGACCCGGGCGACGTCATCATCCGACTCGAAGGCGCTCGGACAGGCTTCGTCTACGCCGGCAGCGCGCTGGACGAGAGCGGCCGCTCCCGCGAGTCAGAACTCATCGAGGGCAGCCAGGGCGAGGTCGTCCTCGACCTCGCCAGTCAGTGGTCCCCCACCCCCCGCTTCCCACTCAAGCCCGGACGTAACGCCTTCCGCGTCCACGCCACCGGCACCCTCACCCTCTCGTCCACCGACCACCTGGGCGCCGTCCGCTGCACCGAGTACGACCAGACCCTCGCCGACTGGAAGGCCGCCGACAACCTGGCCACCACCTCGTCCGGCACCCTCGTGGAGTGCACCGTCCCCATCGGCGCCTACGGGATCACCTTCGCCGACGGCTCCACCTCCACCATCCACGTACGCAAGGGAGAGTCGATCCACGGGGGCCTCTGAAGCCCGGTTCTGGGGCGTACGGAGTCGTAGCAACTATCGCGCACAACGCCCGGTGCCGGTCTATCCCGTCGGCCACTGAGCATGAGCTGCTCGCAGGCTATCCACCTATCCACGGGAGCATCGTGTGCTCACGCCGCGGGTCCATTCGTGGGTTCGGTCGAAGACTCGCGGCGATCGTCGGGACGGCTTCCGCCGCCTGGGCGGCCCGGCCGCTCCCCCCTCTTCTACGGCAGCGCGGGCGCTCGAGCGGTGAGTGCGGGTCCGAGCATGGTCCCATCGGCCGAGATCGGCCGGGAGCTGCGCCTCGCGGGCGGCGCTGTGCGGCGTCGGGCGGAGGCCGCTGGGCTCACCGGAACGTGACCGCGACGGCGTCCGTGAAGTTGGACGTCGTGAGCCCGCCGAGCAGGCTGTCTCGGTGCCACGCCTGGAAGTGCCAGGTGTCGCCGGGCTGGACGGCGATCGGACCCGTGGGCTGGGGCAGGGCGGTGAGGTCGACCACGCCGCGGAAGACGCCGGCGGGGCCCGAGTTCAGGATCCCGACGCCGCGGCCGACGCTCCCCGTGACGCACAGGGTGCCCACGCTATTCGGGATGGGGCTGAGAGCGGCCGGCACCGCGGAGGTGATGAAGTAGCCGAAGGTGGAAGGGGGCAGCCCGCGGACGGTGAGCTCCAGGTCGTTCAGCGCGGCGTCGGCGCTGCCCAGGAGCGTCACCTCGCCTGGCCTGCCGGTGGAGTTCGGGACCGCGGGGGCGCAGTAGGTCGCGCCCACCGCCTCGCAGCGGTCCAGGGTCCCGTCGCCGTCGAGGTCCAGGGTCGGGTCCGCGGCGATGTCGCAGGCGTCGGGGCGGCCGTCGCCGTCGCAGTCCGCGGCGCCCGCCGCGATCTCGCAGCTGTCCAGCACCCCGTCCCCGTCGCAGTCGCCCGCGGCCCCCGAGGCCACCTCGCACTCGTCGGGGATGGTGTTCCCGTTGCAGTCGGCGCTGGTGCCGGCCAGGAGGTCCTCGAAGTCGGGCACGCCGTCCCCGTCGAGATCCGCGGCGTGGATCCCCCTGGGGCCGTCCACCGCCGAGGTCACCTCCTGGGCCGGGCCGAAGCCCTGGGCCGACGCCGCCGCGGAGAGCGGCAGCGCGGCGGCGAAGGAGAGGGAGCGGAGCTTCATGGGCGGGGGCGAGGGGCGCCTGAACTGTAGCGCCGCGGGGTGGGGAGCCCCGTGTTCGGGCGTGGGATCCGCGAGGCTCTCCTGGGTTGAGACCGTCGGCGCTGACGCCGTGTCGCCAACGCGTGGTCCGGGGGCGCGCGGCTATGCCTCGGCTGCCCAGATGTCCCACGAGGACCCCAGGACGTACGGAGTCGTAGCAACTATCGCGCAAAACGCACCTTCGCGGTGGACGTGCTGCGCTGCCCCACGTGCGGCGGCCGCCGCCACCGCCTCGCCACCCTCACCGACCCGCTCGTCGCGCGCCGGATCCTCCACCATCTGCGTCTCCGCGCCGAGCCCCCACCCCTGGCGCCCGCACGATCCGAGCCCCAGCTGCGCTTCGCCTGATCCGCCGCTCCAGGGCCACCGCAGCGCGCCCCGATCGACGCCGACGCCCCTCCCTTCTGTTCCCCTTCAACCACCCCCCCACGATCCGCTGCTCCGCCAACTGGCAGCTTGGATCGCTTATCCCCCAGGAGCCGGCGCGCGGCGCCCAGCGCCGAGACGGTGAAGACCACCGGGTAGAGCTCCTCGTGGTACCAGAGCTGGGCGAAGTAGAGCCCGATGGGTGAGCGCGGGAACGTCCGGCCTCCGTCGGTCCGCTCGGTGAGCCAGCGGGCGGCGCGGCGGACCCGACGGACGGCTACTCTGCGGGTGACTTCGCAGGACCGATCACGTCGCTGTCCTCCAGCAACGCCACAAGAGCATCCTGACGGCAGCGCACATCCAGGTACAGCGCGACGACCAGCAGAACGCCAAAGGTGCCTAACAGAAACACGGCGTGCTCGAGGTCCTCGACCATGATTCCGACAGCACCCGGGAGCAGGAAGAACAGGAAGAGCAGCCTCATGGGCTTCGGGAGCCCCGGGGCGCGCTGGGCTGGTGCCCGGAAGAGCGGGGCATGGAGCACGGCGAGGAACTTCTGCCGCCGGATGACCTCCTTCAGCAGGCGGGCGGCATCGTCTTCGATCGGGGCGGTGGAGGAGGACTCAGACATGGGACCGGAGGCGAGAGGGCGCGGAGCGTTTGGGATGTTCTGGGGACGCCGCATTCGGCGCGCTCTTCCCGGTGTTTGCCCAGAACTTCTCACCCCCGCGGAGCGGCGGAGGCCGCCGGCGGACCTGGCGGACCATAGACGTCGCCCTGGGCCTCGACGACACGGTCACGGCGGGAGGGCCCCCTCGGACGCGTCAACTCCGGGCTGACGGCCCCAGGAGCCGGCGCGCGGCGCTGAGGCCGGAGGCGGTGAAGACCACCGGGTAGAGCTCCTCGTGGTACCAGAGCTGCGCGAAGTAGAGCCCGATGGGCGTGCGCGGGAACGATCGGCCGCCGTCGGTCCGCTCGGTGAGCCAGCGGGCGGCGCGGCCGACCCGGTCGAGGTCACCCTCCTCCCCCAGGCCAGCCTCCACGAGGTCCACCAGGGCCTCGAGCGCGAGGCCGGTCTCCTCGACGGTCGGGGTGAGCCCCGGGGCGCCGCCGAAGCCGCCGTCGGCGCCCTGGGCGGACCGCAGCCACGCGGCCCCCCGCTCGAGGGCGGCCCGCCAGCCCTCGGCGGATCCTCCGGCGACCCGCACCCCGGCCGCGCGCAGGACGCGGCTGGTGCCGTAGAGGGGGTTGAGCTTCTCCGGGTGCTCCTGGTTGCCGAACCAGAGCGGGGTCCACGAGCCGTCGGGAGACTGCCGCCGGACGAGGAACCCGACGGCCCGGACCCGCGCCCGCTCCATCCGGCGGCCGAGGTCACCCGCCGCCGGCCCGTCGAGCGCACCTTCCCACACGTCGAACGCCCGCAGCGCATGGGCGGTGAGGTCCGCGCAGCTCTGGTCGAAGGGGAGCCGGCCCCACCCCCTGCAGAAGGTCGGGATGCCGCCGTCCCGGTTCTGCAGGTCGACCACCCAGCGGAGCCCCGCGACGGCCGCCGCGCGCGCCCCGGGCGAGGGCGTGTCCCCCTCGAGGAGTCGGAGGGCGATCAGGGCTCCCGGCGTATCGTCCGCGTCCGGCACGCCGCCGGGGAGGTCGGTCCAGGCCCAGCCCCCCGGGGCCGCGCCGGTGAACGGGTGCCGCACGGTGTGCTGCTGATCGAGGAGCCACCCCTTGATGCGCTCGGCGCCCTCGAAGCCCGCGCCGAGCGCCCCCACCGAGAGGGTCGTTCCCCAGGTGGCGAGGTCAGTGTCGATGGGCCACGACCCGTCCGCGCGCACGGACGCCCGAAGGAACGAGAGGCCCCGGGAGACCACCTGATGTTGGACCTCACCGATCGCCACCAGGGAGAGCGTGACGAAGCTGGTGAGGGGCGTCGCCTCGAGGAAGCCGCCGTTCTCGGGCTGGATCCCCGTGAGCACCCGGAGCGTGCGCGGCGCCAGGGCCCGGCGCAGGAGGCGAGCGACGGGGTTGCGGCTCGGCCGGTGGTGGGCGATGCCCTGGCCGATGGCGATCAGCGCAGGCAGCGCGTAGCTCACGACCGGGAGACCCAGGAACCGGAAGAGCCCCTGGGGCAGCGCCGCGACCTCGAAGGGCAGGGGGCGCACCACCCTCCAGGGGTCGGGGTCCTCCGCGAAGGCGCCACCGATGGTGCAGGCCGCCAGGATCGGCACGGCGAAGGTGCGGTCCTCGCCGTAGATCTCCTCCAGCGCAGCCGCGAGGCGAGTGGAGTCCGGGCGCGCCCCGCCCAGGGCCTCCCTGAGCCAGCCGTCCGCGTGGGTCCACGCCCGCTCCACGGCCTCGTCGGCGGGCAGCCCGAGGCCCGGCCCGAGCGCCATCCACGCGAGCGCGGTGGTGGAGAGGTTGCTCGGGGAGTCGGTGGTGTCCCCGAAGCCGCCGTCCGGGGACGGGTTCGCGGCGAGCCAGGCCCGTCCGCGCCCGGCGAGCCCCTGGAGGTCGGCGCGCTCGGGAGACCCGCCGGGGAGGGCGCCGGCCGCGCCCGCCAGGGCCGCCACCGCCGTGGAGGTGGAGAGCGCGCTGGAGGAGAGCTCCCCCCTCCAGTGGCCGGCGTCTCCGCGGCGATCGAGCAACGACGCCCGCGCCCGGCCGAGCGCGTCGTCGAGCCAGAGGAGGCCGTCGGGATCGAGGGGTGCCCCCATGGAGCCGGAGTATACGGGCGGCGGCGGGCTCGACGGCGCGCCGCCGCCCCCCTCGGCCGGACGCCCCCTATTCGAAGGTGACCCGCACGGCGTCCGTGAAGTTCGACGAGGTGATGCCGAAGACCAGCTGGTCGCGGAACCAGCACTGGAACCGCCAGGTCTCCCCGGGGAGGACCGCGGTGGGCGGCGTGATCGGGATCGAGGAGAGGTCGACGGGGATCGAGAAGCGGCCCTCGGCGCCCGAGCTCATCACCTGGGAGCGGAAGCGCGCGATGGTGCCGCCGAGGCAGAGGTTGCCCTGGCTCCCCCCCGGCTGGGCCGCGAAGCCCTCGTCCAGGGACGCGAGCATGTAGCCCGAGGTGTGGAGGGGCATGGAGCTCGCCTCGAGCGTCAGGTCATCGTCGGCGACCACGGCGCTCCCGAGGGCTCGGAGGACAGCGGGCGCCCCGCTGGAGTTGACGATCGCGGGCGAGCAGTAGCGCTCCCCCAACACCGGCACCCCGGGGACGATGGCCGCAGCGGTGAGCAGGTTCTCGAGCCCCGGCGCGAACAGCTCCAGGTCCACGGCGCCCGCCACCGGCGGCGCGCTCGCCGTGACGGTGAAGCCGTACAGCGTCCCCCAGCGCAGGGCGTTGCCGTCCGGGTTCACCGCGTGCCCCGGCGTGGCCCACTCCATGGCGCCCGCCGCGACGGTGAACGCCCAGTCGGTCCCGTCGTAGGGCTCGCCTGAGTGGTAGTCCACGTCGTGGAACGCCGCGCCCGTGACCGTGCTCCCCGCCGCCACCGGGACCCGCAGGCTCCGGGCGGCGCGCGCCGAGGTCTCGTTGTGCACGGCGTACTCGTAGCGCCAGGTCCCGTCCCCGTTGTCATGGGCGCGGGAGCCCACGTGGATCACCCCGTCCCCCGCCGCCGCGACGGTCGAGATCTGCACCTCGGGGTCGTCCGCTCGCCAGGCGAAGATCGCCGGCTCCCCCACGCTCGTGGCACCTGCGATCGCGAGCCCCAGGCCCCCAGCGACCGGCCCGTTGGGCTGGGCGTCCGCCCAGGAGCAGTTGTTGTTCTGGTTCCCCGCCTGGGCGTCGTCCGGGGTCACGTACTGCCCCTCAACGACGTACCGCGCCGTCGGGTGAAGCGCCGGGTCCACGTCCTGGGTGGGCACCTGCAGGCGCTTGTAGATCACATCACCCGTCTGGCCCTGGGTGCCGAAGGGGTAGGCGAAGAGCCCGGTCCAGGGGTTCACCTCCGAGCGCGGCCCGAGCCCGCTCTGGGCGCCGTTGATGGTGGCGCCGTAGGGATCCGAGCAGCCGATGCCCATGATCTGATTGGAGCCGGGGTTGATGCAGGTGCAGCACAGGCTCCCCGTGGCCGAGGCGAACCCGTGCTTGAGCCACGACATCCCCAGCTGCCGGATCGCGCCGTCCTCGATGCGGTAGAGGTTCTGGCCGATGACCGGGTGGAAGCGGTTGCTCCCGTTCCAGTTCATGGTGGCGTCCCCCACGTTGCAGGCGGTGGTGGCGAGGGCGAAGGCGCTCATCTCGGCCGCGCCGCCGTAGCTCTGGATGGCCGGCAGGTCGCCGATGATCACGTCCGGGCCCGAGGGCGGGGAGGAGCAGTTGACCCCGCTCCCCGCGGAGATCGTGGCGGCGAAGACCCCGCCCGCGGACTCGTTGAAGCCCCCCATGCGGAGCAGGTAGGTGTTGCCTGCGATGGCCGGGAAGGTCACGCGCGTCTGGATACTGCAGGCGTCGTCGTTGCAGGCGATGGGCGCCGCCGTGGGGCACGCCGCGCCGTCATAGACGGCGATCGTCGTGTCGAAGCTCGCCTGGCAGGTGTTGACCTCGGTGGACCCGTCCACGGTCGCGGTCCACAGGTACCACACGTCCCGGAAGATCTGGCCGCCCGAGCCGCAGCCGTCCGCCACGCCCTCCGTCATGGCCTGGGTGGTGTCCATCGGGAAGACGCCGAAGCCCGTGATGGGCGCGGGGTTCGCGCAGGTGTCGTTCGAGACCCCCGTCACCGAGCTGATGGTGAGCGTCGCCGTCCCGCGCGCCACGTCGTTCCAGCCCCCGACCCGGACGAGGTAATCCACCCCCGCCACCGCGGTGAACGCCACCCTCGAGCGGAGCGCGCACTGGTCGTCGTTGCACACGATCGGCGCCGCCGTCGCGCAGCTCTCGTCGGGGTAGACCGCCACGGTCGTGTCGAAGGTCGCCGCGGCGCAGGTGTCCATCTGCACCGTCCCGCTCACGGTGCTCGTCCACCGGAACCACACGTCGTTGTGGATCTGGCCGTTCTCACCGCAGCCGTTCGCGGGGCCGTCGGTCGCGGCGAGGGAGGTGTCCACGGGGAAGGCCCCCGTGGCCGTGATCGGCTGGGCGAAGACGCAGAGGTCCGCGCCCTGGGCGCCCGCGTTCGGCGCGAGGGCCGCCAGGAAGAGGGTGGAGAGCGGCGCGAGGGGGAAGACCTTCATGGCTCGACCGTAAGCGCAGGGCTTCGAAACATGAAGGACATCGGCTCCTGGAGGCCCTGGAGAGGCCCTCGCTCCGATCCCAGCGCCGCCCTGGGGCGCGGCGCGCGCGTCAGCTCAGGTGGCCGAGGGCGAGGAGCGCGTAGAAGGTGTACTCCACGTCCAGCTCCTCCTCGGCCCAGTGTCCGTAGAAGCTCTTCCCGTTCCACAGGGTGTCGAGGTAGTCGAGGCACAGCTCCTTCGCGCCGCCGATGTCCGCGCCGAGGATCCCCAGGGCGTGGAGGATCGTGGCGGTGGAGAGCAGGTCCGGCATGGGCGCGTCCGGGATCGCCTTGTACCCGCCCTTGGGGTGGATCTGGGACATCAGCCAGGGGGCCACGTCGTCGGGGACCGGCAGCTCCAGCTGGGAGAGCACCGCCACGGCGGCCGCAGTGGAGGGGCCCATCCCCCACTTCAACTCGCTCTCGTTGGAGAACCCTCCGTCCGGCGTGCGCAGCTCCGCCATGGCCGCGCCGAGCACCGCGGGCGCGGGCATCGGGACCCCGACGTCCTGGTAGACCCCCAGCGCAAGGAACGCGTCGTAGAGGGTGCCGCGGGCGCGTCCGGGCTCCATGCCGAACGAACCGTCGGCGCTCCGGCACATGGAGAGGTGCTCGGTGATCGAGGCCACGAAGGTGTCGCTGGGCCACCCCTCGCCCAGCGCCGCCCAGCAGCGGACGAGGCAGGCGCGGTGTACGAGGTCCAGGTCCTCACCGTCGCCGAAGGTCTGGAGGTAGGGGCGGACCTGGGCCGCGGGGAGCTCCTCGGACAGCGCCACCAGCGCGTCCAGGAGGAACGCGGTGTAGTAGAGGTCCGGCTTCCCGGCGCGGTCGGCGCCGCCGCCCTCCGCGGTGAGCTGGGAGCGGACAAACTCCACCACGCGCGGGGTCGCGTCCCCGAGCACCCCCGGCGCGAGCCGGGCGACCTGCAGCATCTCGAGGCGGAGGCTCAAGCGGTGGTCTTCGGGGCCTCTTCCTGGCGAGACCGGTTCAGCGCCTCGAACTCGGAGCAGTAGCCCTCGATCAGGTCGCCCTCGCCGAAGATCTTGCCGACCACCCGGCGCAGGAGCCCCTTGACGCTGGGGTGCTGGAGCGGCGTCAGCGACTCCACCGCCGCCACCTCGTAGGCGTCCGCGAGGTCGCGGGCCTTCTGGACCACGCCCCACTCCCCCAGGCGCGCCTCGAGGGCCCTCCGCTCATCGGAGCCGGGGGCGCCGACGGGGCGCTCCTTGCGCCAGATCGCGTCGAGCATGGCCTCGGCGTCGCCGCCGGCCGCCCGCTTGTGGGCGATGGCCATGATCAGCGAGGGGCGCAGGTCCGCCAGGTCGTCCGAGTCGCCCTCGCCGGTGAAGTCGTCCAGGTCATCGTGGATCTGGTAGGCGATGCCGAGGGCCTCGCTGTAGGGCCCGAGCACCTCGAGCACCTCCGGCGCGGCGCCCGCGAGGAGCGCGCCCTGGCGCAGGGCGACCTCGAAGGCCGGCGCGGTCTTCTCCCGGAAGATCCCGAGGACGTCCAGCGAGCTGAGGGGCCGCGGGGCGCGGGCCCAGTTGAGCTCGGCGCCCTGGCCGCGGGAGAGCGTGGCGTGCCCCTGGGCCGCGACGGACAGGAGCTGGGCGCGGGTCTCCCCGTCCACCTCGAGCTCACCGAGCAGGCGATAGCCCTCGCCGAGCAGCAGGTCCCCGATGTTGATGGCCACCGCGACGCCGTGCTCGGCGTGCAGCGTGGGCGCGCCGTAGCGCACGTCGTCCCCGTCCTCGATGTCGTCGTGGATCAGCGACGCCTTGTGGAAGCACTCGATGGCCACGGCGAGCTTGCGCACGTCGGCGGTGAAGGCCGGCGCCTCGGCGCAGCCCTCGCTCTCAAGGGCCATCCAGATGGCCGTCGCGAGGTAGGGGCGCCAGCGCTTGCCGTCGCGCGCGAGCCAGTCCCGGGCCAGGTCGTCCGTGGCGGGGTCCACCCCGGCGGCGGGGCCCATGACCTCGTCCAGTGCGTCGCGCTTGAACCACGCGCGGACGTCGCCCTTGAGCCCCTCGAGGTCCAGGCGGTAGGTGCGGTCCTCGGCGGTGAGGTGGATGAGGTCCCGGACCTGGTCCACGTCCACGTTGGTGTCGATGCAGTCGTCCTGGAGCAGGGGGATCGACATGCCGGGGATCGCCACGCGCTCCATGTGCGGGAAGCACTTCTCGAGCACGTTGAGGCACGACACGCCCACGATGGCGTCGATCTTGCCGGTCTCCACCATGGCCGTGACGATGGCCGAGCCCTCGGCGATCAGGACCGCGTAGCCGAGCTCCTCGGCCTCACGGGTGAAGTCCTCGATGGAGCACAGGCCGCACTCCTTGCACAGCATCCCGAACTCATCGAAGGGCGCCGGGCAGTGCTCTTCGACCCGCAGGCACTTGGGGAGCAGCAGCAGGCGGCGCTCGTAGGGCACCTGGGCCAGCTCGTCCCGCCAGACCTCGTTGTTCACGAGGACCGCGGTGTAGTCGATGAAGACGTCGTCCACGTCAGCGCGCCGGATGACCTCGACCGCCAGCTCCCGCAGCTGCAGGATCGAGGCGGGTGCGACGACCGCTCGCTCGGCGACCAGCGCCGCGGCGAGGCTCCGCAAACGGTCGCGGGTGGCGCGCTCGTTCGGGATGTTGGACTGGGTCGTGCGCTCACGGACGATGGGCAGCCTGCGGGGTAGCTGGACCCGAGTCTCACCGCCGGAGAGGGTGCTCCGGATCGCAGGGGTAGCCTCCGGAGCGGCCTCGGTCGGCGCGTCGGGGGAGGCGGTGGCGGGATCGGGGGGCGGGTTCATCGTCGTGGCGTCCGGGGAAGGCTTCGTCGCATTCTAGGGGCTCGATGCTCCGGGTGCGCTGAAACGCCGCCGGGGCTGAAGAACCTGTACACGGGCCGCCGCCCGCCGGCGGGCTCAGGTGTAGGCGCCGAATCCGAAGAACCAGTGCTTCTTCGCGAAGCGGTACATCCAGTGCTTCTCGGGGATCTCATTGCCCGGGTCGTGCTGGCTCGGCCGGGACTCCATCCGGTCATATTCTTCGAAGGCGTCGCCCCGGGCGGTGGTGTCCCGAGCGCCGTGGCGCCGGCCCACCTCGGCCAGCTTGTCCGGGGCCTCCAGCACGATGCAGCCGCGGGTGGTCTCCGCCGCGGTCCGGCGGAAGTCCTCGAGCATCTTGGACTCGGTGAGCGTCTTGTAGATGTCGCCGTCGTTGTCCTGGATGCGCTCGGTGGCGTACTGGACGATCGGGCAGGGCTCCACGTCGCCGTAGGGCGAGATGTGGTGGCTGATCCCGATGGCCGCCGGGCACAGGGCCTGGCCCTTGTCGTCCCAGTAAGCGTCCACGAAGCCGATGGCCTTGCGGTTGCGCATGTCCACGGCGAACTGGCGGGTGCTACGGATCTGCTCGGGGGTCAGCGCCAGCTCGGGGGCGGCGTCCGGCCCCACGGCGCGGTAGGTGTGGAACCAGCAGTAGTGCACGCCCAGATCGATGAGCTTGTCCACCCACTCCTCGCGCACCAGCTGGTCGTAGTTGGTGGCGCACACGCTGGACGCCACGCCCACCAGGAGCTTGTGCCGCAGCGCCGCCTCGATGCCCGCGAGGGTCTTGTCGTAGACGTCCGTGCGCCCGCGGCGCGCGTCGCTCTCGACGGTGTCGCCCTCGACGCTGATGAGCGGCGTCGCGTTGCCGAGGCGCGCGAGCTCGGCCGCGACCTCGTCGGTGATCGGCTGCCCGTTGGTGAAGATCTGGAAGTAGCAGTCCGGGTGCGCCGCGAGCATGCGCATCAGGTCAGGGTGCAGGAATGGCTCCCCACCGAGGATGCCGAAGAAGCGGTTCCCGTGCTTCTTGGCGTTGGTGACCATGCGGTCGAAGTCCTCGAAGCTGATCTTCTTCTGGGGCGCCGCCACGTCCACCCAGCACCCGCGGCAGCGCAGGTTGCAGGAGTTGATGATCGAGATGTAGAGGAAGGGCGGGAAGACCTTCCCCTCCTTGAGGCGGCTCTTGAAGCGCTGCACGCTGCGCATGCCCTTCCAGCCGAAGTTGTAGGCGAACTTCCACTGGACCTTCGGGGAGGTCGTGCGGAGGACGCGCATGGCGAGGGCGGCGCTCAAATGTCCCACTCCTGGGTGCTCGGACCGTCGGTCTTCTTCTGATCCTGGGCCGAGCGGGAGCGCGCGATGCGCTCCTCCTGCTTGGCGCGGGCGCGTCGCGCTCGCTCCTCGATGTCCCCCGCGCTCGGCAGGCTCATGAGGACCTCCGAGGGGATGTCGAGCTTGTCCTTGAGCTCCTTCAGGCAGCGCTTGCGCTCCAGCAGGGCCTTGGACTCGTCCCGCTCGGTGGAGAAGCGCTGCTTGGCCGAGCCGCTGCGCTCCTTGAGGGCGGAGTAGATGTCCCCGCCCAGGAGCGAGGAGATGTCCACCTTCATGGACTCCGACGCGATGTCCTCGGCCTTGACCTCGTCCCCGTTGATGGGCCCCTTCTTGTACTTGGGGAAGAGGATCGCGACCTCGGGGCAGACGCGGCTGCAGGCGGGGCAGCTGGTCTTGCACTTCTCCTGGTTCTGGACCGTGATCCGGCCGTCGCCGTCCACCGAGTACACGTCGAAGAGGCAGAAGGAGAGGCACTGCATGCAGTTCGTGCAGCGGTCGTAGTCGATGACCGGGAACCACGGCGTCCACGCTCCCGGAGCCGGCGCCGCGGCGGCCTCGCGCCGCGCCGCCACGTCGGCGACCACCTCCTCGGGTGCGCGGTCCAGGACGCTCACGTCCCCGCCCAGCCGAGCGAGGGCCCCCTCCGCCGCCTCGGCCTTGCGCGAGACGGGGTGGCCGGCCTCGAGCAGCGCCGCGAGGACCGCGCCGCGGTCGGCGGCGTCGACGCCATCGAGGCCGCCCGGATCCACCGCGACGTGGAGCTCGCCGAAGGGCGCGCTCGGGCCCGGGCGGGCCGCCCCCGTCGGCTTCAAGAGGTGCTCTCCTGGTCCGGGAGCCCAAGGGCTCCGCAGACCTCGTCGGCCGTCGATGATCGCATGTTGTGGATGCTAGCCTCCGCGGCGAGTTCGTGACCGGCGGAGTGGAAGAGCCAGCGGACCGCCCGGGGGAAGCAGGCCACGATCTCCACCTCGCCGTCCCCCGCGAAGCGCGCGAGCGCCGGGTCCTTGCCCGCCGACATCTCGCACAGGTCGGGCACGGCCTCAAAGTCCTCGTCCGAGCCCGCGAGGCGCTCCAGGACGGCGGCCTTCACGTCGGCGGGGACCACCTTCGAGTACACGCAGTGGCAGTGGACGATGCGGCGGCCCATGGCTCAGGCGCTCCCCCGGATCTCGTCGCGGTGGGTGGGCTCGGGCGGCGCTGGCCGGAAGTGCTCCTCGTGCTCCACCTCCAGGGTGCAGCCCGGGCGCGCGGCGGCCGCCGCCTCGAGGGCCGCCAGCACCATGGCCTTGAGGGCCACGGGGTCGCCCTCGGCGCGGAGGTTGACGATGAGCTCGCCCGCACGCACGCCGTCGACCAGCGCCTCCCGCAGGTCCACCTCTCCGTCCCCCGACGTCACCGAGAGGGCCGCCAGGCGCCCCGAGGCGTCACCGGCGTCCAGGGTGGCCTTGAGGTGGGCGATCTCCGCGTCCTGCTCGCCGGCCGCGCGCTGGATCTGAGCGGCGAGGTCGAGGAGCAGCTGGTTGGCGTCCACCGGCTCGCCGGAGGTGGCCATCCGAGCCGTGAGGTTGAGCCAGCCCAGGAGCGCCTCGCCCTCGGCGTAGACCCGGTAATCGAGCTCCATGGTCGGCTGGGGCTCGGCCTCCTCGGCCAGGATCCGGTCGAACCACGCCTCGGTGCCCTCCCCGTGCTCCGCGGAGATCGAGAGGATCTCGGCCCTCGGGAAGCGCGCGGCGAGGGCCGCCTCGAGCTCGGCCAGCTCCTCGGCCCCCAGGGTGTCCACCTTGTTGATGGCGATCAGGTCCGCCTCCTCGAGCTGCTTCTCGAAGACGTAGGTCACCTTCTCCGAGAAGCGACGGCCCGCCGCGAGCCCCAGGACCCGGCGCGCGCGCTGGGGGTCGACGAGCACCGAGAGCGGCGCGACCCGGAAGCGGTCGCCGTAGATCCGGCGCAGGGGGTAGCTCACCGTGGCCACCAGGTCCGTGCAGCTGCCCACGGGCTCCGCGAGGAAGACGTCCGGGCGCTCGTTGGCCTCGAGGCGCTCGGCGGCCTCCGCCAGGGACCCGAAGCGACAGCAGAAGCACCCCCCCGCGATCTCCTCCACCGCGAAGCCGCGGCTGCGCAGGATGGAGGTGTCCACGAGGCCGGAGCTCTGGTCGTTGGTGATGAGCCCGACCTTGAGGCCGCGCTCGGTGAGCACCGCCCCCATGCGGGCCACGGCGGTGGTCTTCCCCGCCCCGAGGAAGCCGCCGATCATGACGTAAGTGGCGCGGGTGTCCTCAACCATGGCTCGCACCCTCCTCGGCCTCGGCGAGCTCGGGCTGCTCCCCGAGCACCTTGTCAATGGCCGCCTCGAGGACGGCGGCGTAGCCCTCGGCGTCCACGCAGTCCTCGTCCACCTCGCCCCGCAGGGCGAAGAGCCAGCCGCGCTGGTAGGAGGAGCGGTGCACCGGGTCGAGGCCCTCGTCGAGGCCCGGGTTCGCGCCGGCGAACCTGCCGTCGATGGGGCTGTAGAGGTCCGTCACCGCCTTGAAGCCCTCCAGCCAGCCCACCACGTCGCCCTTCTCGACCTCGGTCTCCAGGGCCATCTCGAAATCCAGGTCCACCGGCTCACCGAGCATCCGCAGGGCGAAGCGGGTCAGCCCCACGTGCCACAGGTCCGGCTCGGCCTGGTGAAGCCACATGTGTCCGGCGGTGTAGAAGTGCCCGCGCGGGAGGCGCGTCTTGAAGCGCGCGCGCTCGAAGGGGAGGAAGACGTCGGAGGGGCACATGGGCGGCCCAAGAGTCTAGGGTCCGCCGCCCGAACGCGGTCATCGGCCCCGGGACTAGGCGTGTTCGGAGTGCGTTGTGTCCGCCCCGATGGGCTCCCCGTGCGGGAGAGGCTCGGGCAGGTCCGCGAACTCCCCCATCACCTTGAAGAAGTCGTCGTAGTCCTTCTCGAGGTCGCCGATCAGGACGTCGGTGACCTGCGGGCGCAGGTCGGGGTGCTCCTTCAGAAACTTGCCGAAGCTGAAGTGGTCGTCGTAGAAGGCGTAGACGAGCTTGCGCATGGGCTCCATCTGCTTCTTGAACGCCTCCCCGTACTCGGCGAAGCGCGCCGCCGAGGTGTCCCCCGCCGTGAGCGCCTCGTCGACCGCGTCGGCGGCGAGGACGCCGCTGGTGAGGGCGAAGTACACGCCCGAGGAGAACACGGGGTCCAGGAAAGAGAAGGCGTCGCCAATCAGGACGAGCCCGTCGCTGGCGCAGTGCTTCGAGCGGTAGGAGAAGTCGGAGGTGACCCGGAAGTCGTCGGTGCGGCGGGCGTCCTCGAGCCGTCCCCGGAGCCAGTCCTGCTTCTCGACCTCGCGGTTGAAGATCGTCTCCAGGTCCTTGGTCTCGCCGAACAGGTAGTCCTTGTCGGCGACGAGGCCCACCGACACCCGGTCGTCGGGCAGGGGGATGTTCCAGAACCAGCCCTTGTTGGGGAGGTAGGCGATGGTCGTGGTGCCCTCGTCGTAGCCCTCGTCCCGGGTGGCCCCCTCGAAGTAGGTCCAGATGGCCATCTTCCTGAGCTTCTTGTCCGGCACGCGCCAGCCGAGCCGGCTCTGGGAGAACGTGTCCCGTCCCGTGGCGTCGATGGTCACCGGCGCCTTGAAGGTCAGCTCGTAGCCCGCGGGGTCATTGGCCCGCACGCCCTGCACCTCGCAACGCTCGCCGAAGATCAGCTCCCGGGCGCGGGTCTGCTCGAAGAACTGCACGCCGCACTCCTCGGCATTGTCGCGCAAGAGCTTGTCGAACTCGGAGCGCACCACCTGCCAGGTCTTGGCGCGGGGATGGTCGGTGTGCTGGAAGAAGTAGAAGGAGCGGCTGACCTTCCCCTCCTGGCTCGCGAACTGGACGCTGTGCTTGGGGAAGGAGAAGCGCTGCTTCTCGAGGGCACCCGAGAGCCCCATGCGCTCGAGGGCGTCGTAGCAGAAGGGGATCAGCGACTCCCCCACGCTGTAGCGCCGCCGTGGCTGCTTCTCGAGGATCGCCACGCGGCGGCCCTTCTTCGCGAGCACCGTGGCGGCGGCGCAACCTGCGGGGCCACCGCCGATGACGATGGCGTCGAAGTCGTGTTCGGGGGTCGAGATCATGGCCCTTGAGGTTCGTGACGGGTGCAGTCCCGGACGCAGCCTGCGGTGACTCCTCGCCCGGTCCTTCAGTATGGACCCAAACCACGCGCGCCTGCGGCCTGAGGTCGGCTCTCTGGCCCCTCCGCCCGTTCGATTTCCGTCATCGGGATCCGCCATCGCGACGGCCCGCCGCACTCGCTGCGACCGTCTGCGACAGCTGCCCCCCTAGAACAGCGTGAACGTCACGCCCAGCGCGTCGGAGAAGCCCGTGCTCGGCGTGGCTCCCGGGTCGTAGAACCAATACTGGAAGTACCAGGTCTCCCCGGGGAGGATCGGCAGGAGACCGCCGAGGCCATCGGGGACGAACGGCCGGTTCAGCAGCACCCGCGCCCGGCCGGTCTCGGTGATGAACTGCCGGCCGCCCAGGTTCCGGTACGTCGGGGCTCCGCCCAGGCAGAAGTTCCCCGTGTACAGCGGGTTCGTCACCACCTGGTTCCCGCGGGACGCCATGAAGGCCCCGAGCCCGCCATCGGGCAGCCCCTCCGCGTAGAAGTTGATGGAGAACAGCGCCGTCGTCGGCGGGCCGAAGATCCCGATGCGCGCCACCTCCCCCGAGGAGTTGGCCGTCGCCGGGCTGCAATAGCGCACCCCGGTCTCCTCGCACCCATCGAGCGTGTTGTTCTGGTTCACGTCGAAGGCCTGCCCCAGGATCAGGTCGCAGGAGTCGCCGAGGCCGTTCTGATCGCAGTCGTTCGAGCTCAGGGCGCGGGCCGCCAGGCGGCCCTCTCCCAACGCGCCCACGCTCCCGAGGATCACGTGATTGCGCCCCACGGCGATGCTACGTCCCAGCGAGTCACCGTCGAAGGGGGGAACCGGCGGGGTAGTCGGCTGGAGGATCGAATCCAGTTCGTAGATCCCGAACTGATTTCGGCGGTAGGTGAAGACCGCCTGAACCGTCACCCCCTGGGTCCCGTTCAGCACGAAGACCCCACTACCGGCATCAAGGCTCAGCGGTTCTCCTGGCGGAGGCACGAAGGAGTAGCCCGCCGGTGGGGAAATGGTCTGGGCCGCGAACCAGCCGTCCCCGGAGGCGTTGGCGGAGAAGTGGCGGACCACGTTGCCGAACCTCGTGATGATCCGGTCGTCATCCACGCCGAAGGAGGTGTTCGGGGACAAGAAGGCCACGAGGATGGGCGGCAGCAGGTCCGGGCCCGGGATACGGGTGTAGGCGTAGAGGTAGTTCGTCACCGTCCCCGTCCAGGTGGTGGACCCCGTAGAGATCACGAGGAAGCGCAGGCTCAGGTCCATCTCCCTCAACTGGCCGATAACCAGAAAGGTCTTGAAGAGCTGCCAGCCCGCCGGATCCCTGCGATAGCAGCGAACCCGGGTGTACAGCGGGTTCGTCGCCGCTGACGCCACAGCGACGTCGTCTGCAAATACCGAGGCCCTGCGCACCCCCGTTATCTGGGAGCCTGTGATCTCCAGGCCCCATCCCCAGAGCCCGCTGGCAGGGTCCCGCTCCAGGCCCCAGCTCTTGTAGACGAGCAAGCCCATGTCAGCCGCCACCACAACCGCCCGATCACCCTCGAGGTCGAGGTCCGTCACGTGCGATCCCTGCGAGGGCGTCAGGGCGACCTCCTGAACTTCCGACCATCCTCCTCCAACCGCGTCGCGCTCGAAGACCTTGATGACGTCGAGGCTCCCGCCGCCGGAGTCCGCCGCGACCATCAGCCGGTCCCCGTCCACCGCCATGATCTCACCGAAGCCGGGACTGGCCGTCCCGGAGGCCGGGAGGATCTCCGAGGGAAGGCAGGGTGCAGGAGCTTGCGCGAGCGACAGGAGGAGGAGCGAGAGCATGGCTTGTGGCTTGAACGGCAACGGGAGGAGGCGGTGGACCCAGTCTGCAGGTTGGCTTCCCTGCCCGGAGAGCACCCCCCGCTTCTTCAAGTCAACTTCCATGATCTGAGACCATCCCAGGCGGCATCCGCCCTCTCCTGGCCCGCCTGGATGCAGGGACAAGGAGGGAGCCCCGCGCGCTCCAGCGCTGCGCGGCAGGAGAGAGGCCTTGCGGACTGGACCCACCGCCGTGGCATGAAGGGCATCGCGATCGAGCCCCCCAGGGAGCATCTTCGGACCGGCCACGGGCCCCCCCTGGCCTCGGCCGGCCCTCGACCTAGGTCTCTCGTACATCGGGGCCAAGCCGCCGTCAGGGGCCACCAGGAGGGGGTCGAACCGCCCCCATGCCGCAAGGCGGCCACCCCGCATTGAACGGGTCTTGCTTGCGCTGGGGCGACCCGTCGCGGACGATCTGGGCCCTCGGGAGGAGGTTCACCTTCCCCCGGGCCCATAATTCCGCCTGAACCTCGGGACCCATGGTCCTCGACGGGAACGGCATCACCCGCGCCTCTGGCGCATTCGACTCTTGTCCGAACCGTCCCTCACGCAGCACGCGTGGTCGGGGCCGAGCTGGAATCTCCCGCTCGTCCGCGCCGCCCACGAGAGCTTCTGTCAGAGAATCGATCGGTCCGCGAGTGTCACTCGATCTTGAAACTCTGATGAGCTCACGCCTCTTTGTCGGCAATCTCTCCTGGGATACGACCAACGACACCCTCCGCCAGGCCTTTGAGTCCAGCGGCCACCCCGTCAACGACGTCCACATTGTGATGGACCGCGAGACCGGCCGCCCTCGCGGCTTCGGCTTCGTCGAACTGTCCGACGACAACGCAGCCCAGAACGCCATGGGCACCATGGACGGTGAGATGGTCGACGGCCGTCCCATCCGCATCAGCGAGGCCCGCGAGCGCGCCCCGCGCCGCGACTAGTCGCGCCGCTGGTCTTCGGACCAGCTGCGAAGCGAAAGGCCGCGCTCCTCGTTCGAGGAGCGCGGCCTTTCGCGTTGGCGTCGAGGTCTCACGCCCCGGGCCAGGATCCGGTCAGCGGCACGCCGCCCGTGAACACCGCCGCCGCCCGCAGCTCGTCGTCCAGGGCAACGAGGTCCGCTCGCATTCCCGGGCACAGGGCGCCGACCTCGTCCTCGAGGCCGAGGAATCGAGCCGGCGTGGACGACGCCATGTGCAGCGCGTCCTCAAGCGGGATCTGTGCACCCCGCACGCAGTTGCGAACGGCGGTCGCCATGTCCAGGGCGGAGCCCGCGAGGTTGCCCTCCTCGTTGACGCAGCGCAGCCCGTCGAGGCGCACACGCTGCCCGCCGAGCTCGAACTCCTCGAGGTCGACCCCGACCGGCTGCACCGCATCGGTGACCAGCATGAGGCCCGAGGGCCCCGCCGCCCGCCACGCGGCCCGGAGCGCACCGAAGTCCACGTGGACACCGTCCGCGATCACCCCGCTCGTCACCCCCGGGGTCGCGAGCGCCGCGCCCACCAGCCCGGGCGCGCGGCTCTCCATGGGGCTCATGGCGTTGAAGAGGTGCGTGACGCCGGTGACCCCTCCCTCGAAGGCCGCCCTCGCCTCCCCGTAGGTGGAGGCGCAGTGGCCGAGCGCGACCCGGGCCCCGCCCTCCAGGAGCCTGGGCAGCGTCCCCTCCCCCAGGGCGCAGACCGCGGCGGTCACCAGGACCACGCCAGGAGCCCCGCCGAGGATCGCCTCGAGGTCGCCCTCCTCCGGCCCTCGCACGAAGCCGCGGTCGTGGGCGCCGGTCTTCCTCGGGTCCAGGAACGGCCCCTCGAAGTGCACGCCGAGGATCCCCGGGACGCCCTCCTCGCGGGCCTGCTCCACGGCCCCACGCGCCGCGACCATCTTCTCCCGTGAGTCCGTGATGAAGGTCGGGAGCAACGAGGTGGTCCCGAAGCGACGGTGGGCGGCGGCGATGGTCCGGAGCGTGTCCACGTCGGGCGTGTCGTTGAAGAGCACGCCGCCGCCGCCGTTGACCTGCACGTCCACGAAGCCGGGCGCGACGTCCACGTCGCCCTGGTCCAGCACGGGGACCGCATCGGGGACTGCCGAGCGCGGGACCACGTCGAGGACGGTGCCCCCCGCGACGAGGACGGCGTGGTCCTCGACCAGGCCCCTCGGCCCGAGGGTGTGGATGCGTGCGGCTGCGATCGCGACGTCTGGGGTTCCCGGCGGCTGATTCATCCCCCGCGATGGTACGACGGCGGGAACCCAGGGGCTCCCCCTTGCGCCGGGCCGTGCCCAACGGGACAGTCCTCCCCATGGCCGCCCCGGAGGATCCCGCCCACGGAGACGATGCTCCCGAGCACGACGGGCCGCAGAAGCCCCACCTGAGGTGGACGGCGGCGGTCCTCGGCGCGATCGCCGTCCTCGGGCTCCTCGCCTACCGGGTGTGGGCCGGCGAGGACCCGAAGGTCGAGACCGGCGGTGCCGCCTCGCCCGACGGGACGGACGCTCCCCCCGCGGCTGCGCCCGTGGATCCCGTGGCCGCCGCGCTCCTCGCGGCCGAGGACGCGCTGGACCGCGGGCTCATCGAGGAGGCGGCGCTCCGTCTCGAAGAGCTGCGGGAGACCCACGGCGACTCCGAGCCCGCCGCCGACCTCGCCCAGCGGATCCAGCTGCGGGTCGCCGCCCACCGGGCCGCCCTGCGCCCCATGGAGTTCCGCATCGAGTCCTTCGAGACCGAGCTCGACGCCGTCTTCGCCCGGGTCCGCCTCGGGGGGGAGGTCGTCCACTCCTCCGGGCTCCTGGTCCCCTCCTTCTCCCGCGCCAGCGGCGCCAGGCGGGCGAACGTCTTCGCCGTCCGGACCTCCTTCGACCGCGGCGTGACCCTCGAGCTGCTGGAACCCGGCGGCCTGATCAGCGGCCCCGAGGTCGTCTTCGGGCCCGTGGAGGTCTCGGCCCTCCCCCACCTCACCGGAGGCATCGTGGAGTTCGAGGACCCCGACGCCCCCGTGAAGAACCTCGTGGTCCGCTACACGCGCAGCCTCTTCCGGCCCGGCCTGACCCCCGACCGCGCGCCGGATTCGGTGGACTCGGGGGCGACCCCCAGCGAGCTGGTGCGGGCCATCGCCGCCGCCCTGGACGGGGCGCGCCTGTCCGAAGCCGCCGCGCTCTTGACCCGGCTCGAGACCGACGCCCCCGACCACGCGGACGCGGCCTTCCTGCGCCAGCGCCTGGGGGACCGCGAGGTGGCCCTGCGCCGGAATCTTCGCACCGTCCGCTTCGTCCTCCTGGAGGTCGCGTGCGACCCGAAGCCCGGCGGCTCGCCCTGGTCCGGGGACGGCTCGGAGCCGGACTTCGAGGTGCGGGCCATCGCCGACGAGGAGACGGTGGCAGAGACGGGCGGGGGCGCGACGGCCCCGTTCCTGGTGATCGAGGACAACCTGGCCCCGCCGCCCGGCAACGTGCTCGAGGTGACGGCGAGGGGGGACGCGACCATCGAGCTCGCGGTCTTCGACACCAGCCCGACCTTCAGCTCCACGCGCGTCGGGTCGGTCACGCTCCCGGTGGTGCTCGCCGAGCTGCCGGGCGGCAGCGGGACCCTGACCATGGAGCGCGAGCCCAGCGTGCTGGTGCTCCCCGCGAGTGACGCCAACCGGGTGCGCAGGGTCGTCCTGCGCTACTCCGTGCTCGACTGAGCACGCCCCCTCGGCCGGGTTGGCTGGCCGAGAGGGCGGGCCCAGGCGGGCTCAGTCCCCGTCGACCTCCTCGGCCGACTCCTCCCCGGACTCGGCCTCGGGGAGCCGCAGCAGCGGCGTCTCGAGGGCGCGGGCCGCGGCGTCGATCCCCCGCAGCTCGTCGCCGAGCACGGGGGCGAGCCGGTCCAGGGCCCCCTCGATGGCGGCAGAGAGCTCGGCGGCCACGGCGACCATCTGGTCGGTCGGGCGGAACTCCCCCTGGAGCGCGCCGGAACGCACGCCGGCGAGCTTGTCCGTGAGCCGGATCGGGTAGTTCAGGGGGTCCTGACGGCTGCGGTTCTTGGTCTGGTAGAGCTCCTCCTCCACCGCCTTCATCACCTCAAGCGCGCCGTCGATGCGGGCCTCCAGGGCCTCGGCTCCGTCCGACTCCGGGAGGCGCCCCTTGAGGCCCTCGAGGTCCTCCCGCGCCGCCCGCAGGTCACGGATGGCCTTGTGGGCGCGGGTCAGGAGCTCGCCGGTGGAGCGGGCAAAGCGGTACTGCTCCACCAGGTCCATGCCGGTGGCATCGGAGCGGGGGTCGGCGAGGACGAGCCCCGAGACCCCGGCGGTCTCGCCGTCGACGGTGAGCTCCACGCGGTACTGGCCGGGCGGGACCTTGGGCCCGCCGAGACCGCCGTTCCACAGGATCATGTCGTCGAAGGACTCGGCCCCCGTGGCCCGCAGGTTCCACGTGAAGCGGTGGAACCCCGCCCCCGTGGGGAGCACGTTGCTGCGCTCGGCGGCGAACTCCCCGTCGCTCTTCTCGCCCTCGGGCGTGAACGTGCGGATCACCGCGCCGTCGTAGTCCTTGATGGTCAGCTCGACGTCCTCGGTATCGGTCGCGAGGCGGTAGTCGATGGTCATGCCGAAGGCCGGGTTGCTGCCCGCGGGCTCACCGCCGCGGCCGCGGCCTCCCATGGCGCGCGTGGCGTCCATCGGCGCGTAGAGCACCGTGGCCCCGGCGTGGGACGCCGCGTCCAGCTGGCGGAGGGGCGTCAGCTCATCGAGGATCCAGAAGCCCCGGCCCTGGGTCGCGACCACGAGGTCCCCCTCGGCGATGGCGAGGTCCGTGATGGGCACCACCGGCAGGTCCAGCTGAAGGGGGTCCCAGCCCTTGCCGTCATCGAAGGAGACGTAGAGCCCGCGCTCCGTGCCCGCGAAGAGCAGGCCGCGCCGCTCGGGGTCGGCCTCGATGGCGCGCACGAAGTGGTCGCCCTCGATGCCCCCCGAGAGGTCCTGCCAGGTGCGGCCGAAGTCGGTGGTGTGGTAGAGGTACGGCCGGAAGTCGTCGAGCTTGTAGCGCGTGCCCGCGAGGTACGCGCCGCCCGAGGTGAAGGGATCGGGGATGAGGTCGTTGACCTGGGTCCACTCGGGGAGCGCGCCGGGGGTCACGTCCTCCCAGGTCGCGCCGTCGTCCACGCTCACGTGGACCCGGCCGTCGTCCGACCCGCACCACAGGATGCCCTTCTGCAGCGGGTGCTCGAAGGCGGCGAAGATGGTGCAGTAGTACTCGACCCCGGTGTTGTCCTTGGTGATCGGGCCGCCCGAGGAGACGAGCAGGGCCGGGTCGTTCCTCGTCAGGTCCGGGCTGATCTGCTTCCAGCTCTGGCCCAGGTCCGTGGAGCGGAAGAGCACGTTGGAGGCCGCGTAGAGCGCGGGGCTGCCCTCCTCCCCCGGCGCCACCTCCAGGTCCCCGTGGGGGGAGAAGAACAGGGGGAAGTTCCACTGGAACCGATAGCGCATGCCCTCCGCGCCGGCGCCCATGGGGTTGTCCGGCCAGACGGTCACGTTGCGGCGCTGGCCCGTGCGGTGGTTCCGCATGGTCAGGTAGCCGCCGTAGGAGCCGCCGAAGACGATGTCCGGGTCGGCGGGGTGGGCCGCGATGTGGCCGCTCTCCCCGCCAGCGGTGGGCTCCCAGTCGCGCACGCCGATGGAGCCGCCGTCCAGGGAGCGGGACCGGATCCGCACCGCGGAGTTGTCTTGCTGGCCGCCGAGGAGCCGGTACGGGAAGGCCGTGTCCACCGAGACCCGATACATCTGCGAGGTGGGCTGCATGTCCTGGTCGGTCCACGAGGCGCCGCCGTCCACGCTCACGTTGGCGCCGCCGTCGTTGGACTCGATCATCCGCGCCGGATCGCTCGGGGCGATCCACAGGTCGTGGTTGTCCCCGTGGGGCGTCGAGATGCGCTCGAAGGTCTTGCCGCCGTCCGTGGACCGATGGAAGCCCACGTTCATCACGTAGACGGTGTCCTCATCGGCGGGGTCCGCCACGAGCCGCGAGTAGTACCAGGCGCGTTGGCGGAGCTTGCGCTCGCTGTTGGTGCGCTTCCAGGTGTCCCCGCCGTCGTTCGACCGGAACACGCCGCCCTCCTCGGCCTCGATGATGGCGTAGACCACCTCCGGGTCCGCGCCGGAGACGCTCACGCCGGCGATGCCGATGGTGCCCTCGGGCAGGCCCTCGTTGGTGCTGATGTCCGTCCAGTTCTCACCGCCGTCCGTGCTCCTCCAGATGGAGGAGCCCTCGCCGCCGGAGCTGAGGGAGTAGGGCGTCCTCCGGATCCGCCAGAAGGTGGCGAACATGACCCGCGGGTTGCTCGGGTCGAGGGCGAGGTCCACGCAGCCGACGTCGTCGCTGACGGACAGGAGCTCGTCCCAGGTCTCCCCCCCGTCGGTGGTGCGGTACACCCCGCGGGTGGGGTGAGGGCCATAGAGGTGGCCCATCACGGCGACCCACGCGGTGTCCGGGTCCCGCGGGTGGATCCGGATGCGCGAGATGTGGTGGCTGTCGGCGAGCCCGATCATGCGCCAGGTCTTGCCGGCGTCGTCGGAGCGCCAGAGCCCGTCCCCGTGGCCGACGTTGCCCCGCACGGTCTTCTCCCCGCCGCCGACGTACACGACGTTGGGGTCCCACTCGCTCACCGCCACGGCGCCGATGGAGCCGCCGAAGAAGCCGTCCGAGACGTTGCCCCAGCTCTCCCCCCCGTCCGTGGTCTTCCAAACCCCGCCGCCGGCGGCGCCCATGTAGTAGGTGTCCGGGTCGCCGTCGAGTCCGCACACGGCGGCCGAGCGGCCTCCCCGGTAGGGGCCGATCTCGCGGAACGAGAGGCCCTCCAGGAGCTCCGCGGGGGATGAGCCGCCCTGAATGGCGACGGGAGCAGCGGAGAGGGAGAGGGCGCAGGCGAGGGAGAGGAGCATCGGTGCAGGGTCCGGTTGGGGGAGCCCCCAGGTTAGGCGGGCGCCACCCGCCGCGCCCCTCCCGCCACCGGTGCCTTACCCCTGCGGCGAATCGCGCGCACCCCACCTGCCCCCTTTTGCGACGAGAGGGGGCAGCCGCTCCATGAACGAAGCCCGGTGGCGGTCGCTTGCCGACCACCACCGGGCCCCATGGAGCACGCGGATCAAGACGCTGCTGATCAACGATCGAGGGCTGCGATCACCCTCCGAATCGTGTCCATCCGGCCGCTCGGGGCGCTGACGAGGAGGGACTGGGTGGCCTCGTTCGGCCGAACGAGGACCCGCTGGGACGGCGGCGATTCCGGGTGGCTGAAGACCCCCTCGAGCATCCTGGCCATCGCGTTCGCGTCCACGGACGACAGCACGATGATGACCTCACCCCGGTCGACCTGGGCCGCGGCGGCGTCCATGGCCTGCAACATCCCAGCGTTCTCGTGCACCCAGTCCCCGAATCCGCCGATGACCATGGAGTGGCTGTTCCCCGCGGGGAGCAGCATGGTGGTTCTCGAGTCGGTGATGATGCTCCGCAGGCTGTTGCTGACCTGGCGGACGTCAAGGTGAGGGAGTTCCACCACCACGTGAAACTGCATGGCCGGGTGCCGTCGCGCCAGATCGAGTTGAGCGGTGGAGACCAGCTTGCTCGTCTGCCTGAGCTCGGCGCTCTCGGGCGAATTCATGCTACGGATCCTGAGGATCCTCGGCGCCGCTGCGCTCTCGATCGCGAGGCTGAAGCCGGACTGGCGGAGCATCACCTCGAAGGCTTGCTGGACCTGGGCCGCGGGGACCGAGAGGCTCCGATCGAGCTGCACCAGGGTGGCCTCGAGCTGCGCCTTGGTCTCGGCGCTGAAGGTGATGTGCTGGCCCGAGAGCTCGCCGTAGCGACGCGCCAGCCAGAAGTTGCTCGGCCCCTCGCCCTTCTCATCGAGGGCGATCTCCAGCGGACCACTCGCCGCGGGAAAGAGATCGTCCTGCGCCACAGATGTCTCGGCAGCCGCAAGACCGCGCTCCTCGACGAGCGACTCACCAGCAGCAGCGGGACCGGGGTGCAGGAGGGACAGGGTCAATCCCAGGACGATGATGGGTTGGATTCGCATGACGGTGTTCTTCGTGATGGATGGTGGGACACTGCGACCGACGGGCCTCGCGTCCTTGCGGGGGAGGGACGCGCTCGCCTCAGCCCTCTTCCCTGAATCACGGCCATTCCTCAGGTCTCGCATGCCGAGGCGCCTCTGGCAACAGAGCCGCCACATGCGGTCGCTGCTGGCCTACCATCTCGGGTCGAGGCGCCTGCGGGGTCTGCGGGGAGCCAAGAACGATGGAGGAACGGTCGATCCAGGAGGGGGTGAAAGCGCCCGAGAAGCTCCGCTTCCACCGAGAGCTCTCCAGCCGTCCCTCGCTCCACGGCTCGCGCAACACGCTCCGGCCTGAGGACGCACGCCTCTTCCCCGGCGACTCGCTCCCCGCGGCCTTCGCCCGGGCGCTCTGCGAGCGCAGGGCGACCTGCATCAAGGAGCTGCTCGAGGCGACGGAGGTCTTCGCCCTGGCGCGCAAGGCCGTGCGCGCGCCGGCCGTCGCGGACCTCTGCTGCGGGCACGGCCTGGCAGGGATCCTCTTCGCCGTCTTCGAGCGGGAGGTGGAGCGCGTCCTCCTCGTGGACCGCGAACGCCCGGCGAGCGCCGACCTCATCCTGAAGGCCACCGACGACGTGGCTCCGTGGGCGCCGCCCAAGGTCGAGTGGCGCCGGGAGCAGCTCAAGCGCACCACCCTCGAGCCGGGCACCGGGGTGGTCGCGATCCACGCCTGCGGCCTGCGCACCGACCGGGCCATCGAGCTCGCCGTCGAGGCCGGCGGCGGCATCGCGGCGCTCCCCTGCTGTCGGCCCCACCGGGGGCACCCCGCGCCCGAGGGTCTCAAGCTCGCGCTCGGCGCGGACGAGGCCATCGACGTGCACCGCACCTACGCCCTCGAAGAGGCGGGACACCAAGTGCGCTGGAAGACGATCGCCCCCACCATCTCCCCCATGAACCGCGTCCTGATCGCCTCGGCCCGCCGCGACGTCGGTGCTTGATCGGCTCAGCCGTTGCGGCGCGCCTTGATGCGATCGCGGTTCAGGAGGTAGACGGGCGACAGGGGGAACTCGTCGCGGATCCTCCGATAGATCGGCGCCGCGCCCGCCCGGTCCCCCTCGGACCAACGGCGGTCCGCCTCCCGGAGTAGCGCGGCGGGGCTCGTGCCGCTGTCGCCGCCACCGAGGCCGAGCTCTCGCTCGAGCGCCCGGCCGAGTCCGCCGGAGGCGGCCCGATCCAGGAGCTCCCCGATCGCCGCATTCACGTCAAGCGTTGGCCTCGCGAGGGTCCCTCCGACCTCGACCGAAAGGGTCTCACCCTCCAGCCACCGGAGCGCCTCCTTCGACCCCGCGAGGGCCGCATCCACCGGGAGGTGCCAGCGGAGGTCCACGGTGCGATCGAGGCCCACCGAGCCCGTGAAGGTGGTCTCCAGGTCCCCGATGGTCCAGGTCCACGGGTCCGGGTACGTCACCCTTCCGCCTGCGAGGGACCCGTTGAGGGGCCGGGTGGCCTCCACCCGGGCCGTCTCGACCCCTGCCCGGTCGATCGCCGGGAGCAGGCCCGAGGCGCCGAGCCCGTCGAGCAGCCCCGTGACCAGCGGCGAGCGCGTGAGGTCCACCTCTCGGAGGGTCAGGCTCCCCGTGCCAGACCAAGCCGAGGGGTCCGACCAGCGCCCGGGGGCCACGCCGTCCATGGTGACCGTCGCGTCCACGAGGCCGAGGGCTCCGCTGGCGAGCGCCGCGCCCGAGGGCAGGGGCGCGGCCGGGTGCAGCCTGGCCACCAGCGGCGCCAGGGTCGCATCCAGGGAGGCCCCGTCGAGGCGGAGCGCCGCGCGGAGCTCCGGGTCGGCGGCCACGTCAAGACGCACCTGCCCCCCCCGCGCTTCCAGCACCCCCTCGAGGCCAGGGCTGGCGCCCTCACCGGCGCTCGCGAGCTCGGCGCGGAGCCGGACCGGGGCCTCCTCGACGATCGACGCGAGCCCGCCGGCTCCGTCGGGGTACTCCACCCGAAGGCCCCGGAGTTCGGCGGTGGCCTGGACGGCGTAGGGCGCGTCAGCCCGCAGGTCCTCTGCGCCACCCTCCACGTGCATGTCGGCGGCCCCGGCGAAGCTCAGCTCCTCGTCCGCCTCGACCCCGGCGATCCGCATGGCCTCCCGGAGGACTCCGAGCTCGAGGTCGGTGACGTCCACCCGGTCGATCTCGAGGCCGGGGCCGGCGTCGGGCCACAGGAAGAGGTCGGCGTAGAAGTCCCCGACGCTGCCCTTGCCCCCGAAGACGTGGCCCTCGAGGCGTACGGCGGTGGACTGCTCCGGGCCATCGAGGCCGACGGTGAAGGTGACGTCCGCCAGCTGCAGCGCGCTCTCCGGGGAGCGCACGACCACGGTGCAGTCCGCGAACTCGATCCGGCCGTGGAGATCCAGCGGCCGGCGGCGCGGCGCGGGCGTGTCGCCCCCCGAGGGAGGCCCTTCGCCGGGAGCGTCAGGGCTGGGACCGTCGGAGTTGCTCGCCGGGTCGGAGGCCACGAGCCGCTCCACGTTCCAACCACCCTGCGCGTCCCGGACAAGGTCCAGCTCCGACCCGTAAACGTGCACGGCCAGGTCCTTGCGGCCGGTGAGCCACGACCGAAGGCCCACGTCGATCATCCCGCGGGGTGAGAAGAGCACGGTCTCCCCGGCCTCGTCCGTGACCCGCAGGCCTTCCAGGTCGATCTTGCCGTTCAGCCGGAGGCTCAGGCCCTCGAGCGTGACCTCTCCGTGGATCTCGGCGGAGGCGAGGCGCTCGAACTCCCCCCGCAGCCAGCCCCCGGCCAGGGGCGGGCCGATGAGCAGGGCCGCGCCGAGGAGCAGGGCCAGCGCCGTGACCCGCCGCGGCCAACGGGACCGCCTGCCCCCTGACGACGGGGGGGAGGGATCCCCCCCATCGGGGCCTGCGGCAGTCTGTTCAGCGGCGTTCATCGGAGAGAGGATTCAGCCTCCAGGGGAGGCGGTCGTACGAATCCGTTCCACGGAAGCCTATCGAGACTTGCGAGAGAGTTCGCGGTCGTCGAGCCTCCCCCCTCCATGAAAGAGCACGGAACCCAACATGGCCGGCCGGGCGTACTCCTGGTGAACCTCGGCACGCCCGATGCACCCCAGACCCCCGAGGTGCGCCGCTACCTGCGGCAGTTCCTCTCGGACCCGCGCGTTCTGGACATCAATCCCATCGGCCGGGCCGCCCTGCTCAACCTGATCATCCTCCCGCTCCGGCCGCGCAAATCAGCGGAGGCCTATCGGGAGGTCTGGACCGAGGAGGGCTCGCCCCTTCTCGTCCACGGCAAGGCGCTCGCCGCCGGCGTCCAGGAGCGCCTGCCCGAGGCCGAGGTGGTCCTCGCCATGCGCTACGGCAACCCCTCCATCGAGTCCGGGCTGAAGGAGCTCGCCGCCCGCGGCTGCGACGAGGTGGTGATGATGCCGCTGTTCCCACAGTACGCCTCCAGCTCCACGGGCTCCGCGGTGGAGGAGGTCTACCGCCAGGCGGGCAGGCTGTGGAATACGCCGTTCATTCGGGTGGTGCCGCCGTTCTACGACGCTCCCCAGTTCATCGAGGCCTTCGCCGCCGTGGCGCGCCCCGTGCTCGAGGAGCTCGACGCCGACCACGTCCTCTTCAGCTATCACGGCGTCCCCGAGCGCCACGTGACCAAGAGCGACGACACCGGCGGCCACTGCCTCAAGACGCCGGACTGCTGCCAGTCCATCTGCGCGGCCAACCGTCAGTGCTACAGCGCCCACTGTTACGCCACCACCCGCGCCGTGGTGGAGGCCCTCGGGCTCGAGGAGGGCACCTACTCCACGGCCTTCCAGTCCCGGCTTGGCCGGACCCCGTGGCTGACCCCCTACACCGACAAGGTCGTCCCCGAGCTGGCGAAGGCCGGCGCCAAGCGGGTCGCCGTGTTCTGCCCCTCGTTCGTGGCGGACTGCCTGGAGACCATCGAGGAGATCGGGATCCGGGCGCGGGAGGACTTCGAGGAGGCCGGCGGTGAGCGGCTCGTGCTCATCCCGTCCCTCAACACCCACACCGCGTGGGTGGACGGCGCCACGGAGCTCATCCGAGCCGCGCTCCCCGCCCCGGCCAACGGCGCCACCGCCAGCTAGGCCGGCGCCCCTCGACCCGCCCGGGCTGGGTGAGCCTTGCGGCCAGGGGGGCGGCGCACCGTGGGTCCATCCGCCCCAGGGGGTAAGACCCATCGTCTCATTCAGATAAGAACCCATCAAGATATCTCGATGGGTGCTATGGTCTGAGGCCATGGCCCTCTCCACCACCTCACGCCTGCTCAAGACCCTCGGGGACGAGACCCGCCTGCGGATCCTGAACCTGCTCCGCAAGGGTGAGCTGTCCGTCGGGGAGCTCCAGGAGATCCTGAACATGGGTCAGAGCCGGATCTCCACCCAGCTCACCCACCTGAAGGAGGTCGGGGTCCTCGCCCACCGCAAGGCGGGCCGCCGGAGCTTCTACAGCCTCTGCACCTGCCGCTCCCTGGCGCTCATCGTGCAGGTGCTGGACGACTCCGACCTGGTCGATGAGTTCCGCGCCGACGACGCGGGGTACCAGGGGGCGATGGAGAAGCGGCGGCAGGAGTCGCGCTCCTACTTCGACCGGGTCGCCGCCGCATTCGATGAGCAGGTGCTGCCCGGCCGAACCTGGGAGGGCCTCGCCCGCGGGATCCTGCGCCTCGCGCCCCGCGCCCGGTACGTGGACCTCGGGATCGGCGACGGGATGCTGACCCTCATGCTCGCCGAGGTCGCCGAGTCCGTCACCGCCGTGGACGTCTCGCCCGAGATGCTGCGGCAGCTGGAGTCGCGGGCCAGGGGCAAGGGGATCACCAACGTGGACACGGTCGAGGCGGACATCGTGGACCTGCCCCTCGAGTCGGACTCCTACGACGTGGCGGTCCTGAGCCAGGCCCTGCACCACGCCCACGATCCGGGCCAGGCCCTGCGCGAGGCGCGCCGGATCCTGCGCCCCGGGGGCCAGCTGCTCGTGCTCGACCTGCTCGCCCACGGGGAAGAGTGGGTGCGCGACCGGCTCCAGCACGTCCACCTCGGCTTCACCGAGGCCGACCTCAAGAAGCACATCGAGGCCGCAGGATTCGAGAACGTCGCCGTGGAACGCGCCGCTCGGGACCCGCAGCCCCCGCACCTGATGACCCTCCTCGCCACCGGAAGAGTGGCGGACGCGGCGGAGCTCGCCGCCGCACGACGATGACGACGATCGACCCGACCCAGTCCCCCATCCTCCGCCCCTCCGCGCCGCGCGCGCGCTTCGACGAGCTGCTCGCCGAGCGCATCCTCGTCCTCGACGGGGCCATGGGGACGATGATGCAGACGCAGGGCCTCAACGAAGAGGACTACCGCGGCGCGCGCTTCGCCGACGCCGAGGCGACCCTCAAGGGCAACCACGACCTGCTCTCCATCACCCGCCCGGACGTCCTCCTCGGCGTGCACGAGGCGTTCCTGGAGGCCGGCGCGGACATCATCGAGACCAACACCTTCAGCGCGACGACCGTGGCCCAGGCGGAGTACGGCCTCTCGGACGCCGTGGAGGAGATCAACCGCGCCGCCGTTCGAGTCGCGCGTCAGGCGGCCAACGCGTGGACCGCGAAGACCCCCGACCGCCCGCGGTTCGTCGCGGGCGCCATCGGGCCCACGAGCAAGACCCTCTCCCTCTCCGAGAAGGTCGACCAGCCCGCGTTCCGCTCCGTCACCTTCGAAGAGCTCAAGGCCGCCTACGCGGACCAGGCCCGCGCCCTCGTGGAGGAGGGCGTCGACCTGCTCCTCGTGGAGACGATCTTCGACACCCTCAACGCCAAGGCCGCCATCGTGGCCATCGACGAAGTTCTCTCCGACTACTCGGAGCGGCCGCCGCTCATGCTCTCGGTGGCCATCACCGACGCCTCGGGCCGCACGCTCTCCGGTCAGACCGTGGACGCCTTCTGGAACTCGGTGGCCCACGCCCAGCCCCTCTCCGTGGGCGTCAACTGCTCCCTGGGCGCCAAGGACATGCGGCCCTACGTGGCGGAGCTCTCCAGGATCGCGCCCTGCTACGTGTCGAGCTACCCCAACGCGGGCCTGCCCAACGCCTTCGGCGAGTACGACGAGGCGCCCGAGACCACCGGGAGCCTGGTGGCCGAGTTCGCCGAGAGCGGGCTGGTCGACATCGTCGGCGGCTGCTGCGGCACGACCCCGGACCACATCCGCCAGATCGCCGAGCGCGTGGAGCGCTTCGCCGGGCGGGACCGCAGCGGCGCGCGCCAGCTGCGGGAGTCCAAGGCGTACTTCAGCGGGCTCGAGACCCTGGCCGTGGACGAGGACACCAGCTTCCTCATGGTCGGCGAGCGGACGAACGTCACCGGCTCCGCGCGCTTCCGCAAGCTCATCACGGCGGCGGACTACGAGGCCGCCCTCGAGGTGGCCCTGGATCAGGTGCGCGGCGGCGCCAACGTGCTCGACGTCAACATGGACGAGGGCATGCTCGACTCCGAGGCGTGCATGACCACGTTCCTCAACCTGATCGCCACCGAGCCCGAGATCAGCCGCATCCCGATCATGGTGGACAGCTCCAAGTGGAGCGTCATCCAGGCCGGCCTGCGCTGCCTCCAGGGCAAGGGGATCGTCAACTCCATCTCCCTCAAGGAGGGCGAGGAGGACTTCCTGGCCAAGGCGCGCGAGATCCGCTCCTTCGGCGCGGGGGTCGTGGTCATGGCCTTCGACGAGGAGGGGCAGGCCGCGGACAAGGACCGCAAGGTGGCCATCTGCAAGCGCTCCTACGACCTGCTCGTGAAGGAGGTGGGGTTCGAACCCAAGGACATCATCTTTGACCCGAACATCCTCGCCATCGGCACCGGGATCGAGGAGCACGCGGACTACGGGGTCGCCTTCATCGAGGCCACCCGTGAGATCAAGGCCGCGTGCCCCGGGGCGAAGATCTCCGGCGGCGTGAGCAACCTCTCGTTCTCCTTCCGCGGCAACAACGTGGTCCGCGAGGCGATCCACTCGGCGTTCCTCTTCCACGCCATCCGCGCAGGGATGGACATGGGCATCGTCAACGCCGGGATGATCCAGGTGTACGAGGACATCCCGGAGGCGCTCCTGGAGCGCGTGGAGGACCTCATCTTCAACCGCCGGGAGGACGCCACCGAGCGCCTCACCGAGTTCGCGGCCACCCTCACCGGCGGCGGGAAGAAGCGCGAGGTGGACCTCTCCTGGCGAGAGAACACGGTCCAGAAGCGCCTCGAGCACGCCCTGGTCCACGGCATCGTGGACTTCATCGAGGACGACACCGAGGAGGCGCGGCAGGGCTACGCCCGCCCGCTCGAGGTGATCGAGGGGCCGCTCATGGACGGCATGCGCGTCGTGGGCGACCTGTTCGGCGCCGGCAAGATGTTCCTGCCCCAGGTGGTGAAGAGCGCCCGGGCCATGAAGAAGGCCGTCGGCGTGCTCGAGCCCTACATCGAGGCGGAGAAGGCCGCCATGGAGGCGGCCGGAGAGACCGACGACGCGAGCGTCAAGACCAACACCGGGGGCACCGTCCTCATGGCGACCGTCAAGGGCGACGTGCACGACATCGGCAAGAACATCGTCGGCGTCGTCCTCGGCTGCAACAACTACGAGGTCGTCGACATGGGCGTCATGGTCCCCGCCGACAAGATCCTCGCCAAGGCCCGCGAGGTCGGCGCGGACATGATCGGCCTCTCGGGCCTCATCACCCCTAGCCTGGACGAGATGGTCCACATGGCCAAGGAGATGAAGCGCGAGGGCTTCGACATCCCGCTGCTGATCGGCGGCGCGACCACCAGCGCGCAGCACACGGCGGTCAAGATCGCCCCCTGCTACGACGAGCCCGTGCTCCACGTGCACGACGCCTCCCGCAGCGTCAACGTCGTCTCTGACCTGCTCGACCCCGAGCGCAAGGAGGAGGTCCGAGCGGCCAACCTCGAGCGCCAGGCCAAGGTGCGGGAGACCTGGCGCCTCCGCCAGGAGCGGCCGCTGCTGTCCTTCGAGCGCGCGCTGCAGAACCGGACCCAGCAGGAGTGGACCCCCGAGGTGGTGCCCACCCCCGCCTTCACCGGCCGCAAGGTGCTCCGCGACATCCCGCTGGCGGAGCTCGCGTCGCTGATCGACTGGACCATGTTCTTCGTGGCCTGGGAGATGAAGGGCAAGTTCCCCCAGATCCTGGACGACCCCGAGCAGGGCCCGGCCGCGCGCGAGCTGTACGAGAACGCCCGGGAGATGCTCGACGGGATCGTCGCCGAGGGCTCCCTGCGCGCCGAGGCGGTCTACGGCTTCTGGCCGGCCCACTCCGCGGACGAGACCCTGGTCCTCTTCGACCCCGACGCGCCGGAGGACGAGGCCGCGCGCTTCCCCATGCTGCGCCAGCAGCAGGTGCACCCCGACGACCGCCCCAACCGCAGCCTCGCGGACCTGATCGCCCCGGCGGACGCCGGGCTCCAGGACCACCTGGGTCTGTTTGCCGTGGCCATCCACGGTGCCGAGGAGATCGCCAAGCGCTACGAGGACGACAAGGACGACTACGACGCCATCCTCGTCAAGGCCATCGCCGACCGCCTCGCCGAGGCCGCCGCCGAGTGGCTCCACCGCCAGGCCCGCATCGACTGGGGCTACGAGACGGGCGAGACCTTCTCCCCCACCGACTTGCTCCAGGAACGGTACCGGGGCATTCGCCCCGCCTTCGGCTACCCCGCCTGCCCGGACCACAGCCAGAAGGCCCTGCACTTCGACCTGCTCGGGGCGGACGAGATCGACTGCGCCCTCACGGACCACATGGCCATGACCCCCGCCGCGTCCATCAGCGGCTTCTACTTCGGCCACCCCGACGCCAAGTACTTCGGCGTCGGCCGCATCGACCGCGACCAGGTGGAGGCGTACGCGGACCGCGCCGAACTCTCCGTCGAGGAGACCGAACGCTGGCTCGCCCCCTGGCTCGCCTACGACGTCTGAGCCATTCGCCACTCGGACTCCGGTCCATCACAGAAGGCGCGCCTCACCGCGTCGCCTCCGTGTCGAGGTCGGTGAGGCCGAAGCCTATTGTGCCCCTCGGGCAGCCGCCGCCTGCGTCGAGATGGCGTGCTACCGCGGGCGATCGCGCCCCTTGCGCTCCAGTCCTCATCCCTCAGAATGGCCTGTCCAGGAACCCAGGTGGGCGGAGACGCCGGGTCGCGCCGGGGTCCCGCTCGCATCTCCCGACCGCGTCGCACCGGGCGTCGCCGTGCAGGACGATGCCGTGCAGCACGACGCGGGGCCCCGCGAGCAGCGATGCTCGCGGGGCCCCGCGCGATTCGGACCCGGCGGTCTCGCTCAGCCCTTCATGAGCTCGAGCAGGTGCTGCGCGCGCTTGGCGCTCTGGGTGCCCTGATACTTCTCGGCGATCTTCGCGAGCTTGCGGTCGATCCCCTTGGCCTTGAGGCCCTTGTCGAAGAGCGTCGCCTCGGCCTTGGCGAAGAGCTTGGCGGCCTCCATCTCGGGCTTCATCTCCGCGGAGTCGAGGGTGGCCCGGAGCGCCTCAAGACGCGCCTCGAGCGCCTTTTCACCGGAGAGCCCCTTCTTCAGGTCCCCGAGGAGGTCATCGGCCTCGATCACGAAGCCGTGGTCGATCATCCACTGGACCCGGTCGACCTTGCCGCTGGCCCGCTCGCGCAGCTCGGCCGCGAAGGCCGTCGCGGCCTCCGCGTCGTCGCCGCCCTTGGCCGCGACCTTGTCCGCCTCGGCAATGCCCTTGGCGAGGTCGCCCTTGTGGAAGGCCTTGTACGCCTTCTTGAGCGACTTTGGCAGGTCGGCGGGCCCCTTGGACGCCGCCTTCACCTCGGCCGCCACGAGCTCCTCGATCTGCGAGTGCAGCCTCGTCGAGTACCCCTTCAGGATCACCTTGCCGCTCGAGTCGAGCAGGGCGAAGTTCGGGATCCCCCGCAGGCCCACGTTGAGCGGCCGCTCGGTGGTCCACATGGCGTTCGTCCCCAGCCACTTCTTCTCCAGGGCGAAGCGCTCGACCTTGGCGGCGTCAGCGCCCTGGACCTCGACGAAGAGGACGTTGACGGCGTCCCCGTACTCTTCCGACATCTTGAGCCCCGCAGGCACGGCGGAGCCAATGCAGGGGCCTCAGCGCGTGCCCCAGAAGTCGATGAGGGTCGGCTTGCCCTTGAGGTCGGCGAGGCTCTTGGCGCCCATGCCGTTCAGGATCGGCTGGCGGAACTCGTAGGCCGGCGTGGAGCCGACCTCGACGCCTTCGCTCTGGACAGGGAGGGTCGCGCCGGCGGCGAGCGCCAGGGCAGTGATCGCGATGAGTTTCATGGGTCATAGACTACCCGCCGCCCTACCGGGACGGAGGCAAGAGTCGTGTAGGCCGCCCGTACGGTGGCGTTGCGAGGGATGCGAGCGCGCGAGCCGTACATGCCCCGCTAGGACCTATGCTCCATGGGGTACGAGACGGCTGGGCCCGGGCTCCACCTTCCATGATGCTGACTTGCTCCATACTCCTCGCCTGCGCCACGGGCTCCGCTGCTCCCGCCACCGACCTCCCCATCCATGCAGCGGATGAGAGCCTCCAGCCCCAGGCGCAGGTCCTGGTCGACGCGCTCCGTGACCTCGGCATCGAGGGCGTCGCGCTCGCGGCGGCGCCAACGGCGAGCCGCGTCGCCATCCGCCTGGACCCGGGGCTCCCCGCCGAGGGCTACCGGATCAAGAGTGAGGCCGGGAGGGTCGAGGTGGCCGCGGCGGACCGCGCGGGCGCCGCGCACGCCGTCGCCGACCTGGTCCGGAGCGCGACGGTGGTTGAGGGGGCGGCGACCTGGGACGACGACGACCGGGCCGAGGCCCCCGACTTCCCCTACCGCTCGTTCATGGTGGACATGGGGCGGAATCCCCAGTCCCCCGAGACGCTGCGGCACGTCGTCGACATGATCTGGTTCCACCGCGGGAACTACCTGCAGCTGCACCTCACGGACGACCAGCTCGTCTCATGGCCCTCCACGGCCTTCCCCGAGCTCCAGAGCTCCCAGGCGGGGTGGAGCCTCGAAGACTTCCGTGCACTCGAGGCCTACAGCGAGGCGCGCGGGGTGACGATCGTGCCCGAGCTGGAGGTGCCCGGACACTCCAGCCTCCTGCGCAGCCGGCGCCCCGACGTGTTCGGGAAGACGCCGCTCCAGCTCGCGACGACGCGGGAGGCCCAGGAGGGAGTGGAGACCCTCCTCGCGGAGATGCTCGACGTCTTCCAGGCGACGCCATACGTGCACATCGGCGCCGACGAGGTGGGCGGCGTTCCCCAGGAAGCGCAGCGCGACTTCATCAACCGGATCAACGCTTTTGTGCGCGGCACCGGGCGGAGGACGGTGGTCTGGGAGGGGCCGAGCGTCGGCGAGGGCGCGGGGAAGGTCTCCGAGGACGTCATCCAGATGGCATGGGAGGGCCGCTACGTCCCCCTCCCTGAGCTGGTCGCCGCGGGGTACCAGGTGGTGAACGCCGCCTGGGACCCCTTCTACGTGGTCGACCACTACCCCCGGAACAACTTCACCGGGGTGCCCGTGGACGAGATCTACGGGGTCGATCTGCGGCGACTGAAGAACGTGGACCCGGGCCTCCCCTCGTTCCACGCGCCGCAGCTGCTGGAGGACACCGAGCGCGTCCTCGGCTTCTGTATGCCCTACTGGGAGGGCCGCGAGCAGAACCTGCTGCCCCTTTGCGTCGAGCGCTACGCCGCGGCCGCCACGCGGGCCTGGGACTACGACTCGCGCCTCCCCTTCGCTGAGTACGCCGCGCGTGAGCTGGCGCTGCTCCCGCGCCTCGAGGCGATCTCGGGGTTCGAGCTGCCCGAGCTACCCATGGCCCCGCCACAGGCCGCCGCCGGGAACCTCGCGTACGGAGCGAGCGTCACCGTCACCGCCGGCCGACACCAGCCGTACTTCGGTCCGGGCCGCCTCACCAACGGCATCACCGATCGGTTCGATCTCTTCCTCGGCTATCCGGCGAAGCCCGAGCCGCTGGTGATCGACATCGAGCTCGCGCCCATCGCCGAGGTCGCCCGGATCCGGGTCCACGAGATCGCGGTCGGAGGCAGCTGGGAGGACTACCGCGTCCTCGTCTCCTCGGACGGGGAGCGCTTCGAGAAGGTCGGGGCCGCCGTCCGAGGGCAGCGTGGCGACCGCCCCTTCTTGGAACATCGATTCGACCGCCGCCCCGTGAGGCTCATCCGGATCGAGACCCGCGGCTGCGAGGACTTCACGTTCCCCTCCTTCAGCCGCCTCACCGAGGTCGAGGCGTTCGACAGCTGACCGAGCGCGATCCGCGGGGCCACGCCGGACCGCGACGACTCCCCTAGACTCGCCCCATGCTCCTCACCCTGCTCGCCGCCGCGATCCTCCCCCTCTCCCCCTGCTCGAACGCGGGGGGCTCCCAGCGACCGGTCCTCGTCGAGGCCGAGGCCTTCGACGACCTCGGCGGCTGGGTGCTGGATCAACAGTTCATGGACCTCATGGGCTCCCCGTACCTCCTGGCCCACGGCATGGGGGTGCCCGTCGCCGACGCGTCGACCCGGGTCGAGGTCGCGGCGCCCGGGGCCATGCGCGTCTGGGTGCGGACCCGGGACTGGGTGGCGCCGTGGGGCGCGCCCGGGGCGCCGGGGCGCTTCCAGGTGCTGGTGGACGGGGAGCCGCTGGAGACCACCTTCGGGGTCGAGGGCGACCCCTGGCACTGGCAGGACGGCGGCGTGGTCGAGGTCGGCACACGGGTCCGCCTCGGGCTCCACGACCTCACCGGGTTCGAGGGGCGCTGCGACGCGATCCTGCTGGCCCCCGCCGCCGAGGACTGGACGCCCCCCGACGGCGGCGGGGAGCTGGAGGAGCTTCGGCGGGCCCTACTCGGGATCCCCAAGGAGCCCGCGGACGGCGGCCACTTCGACCTCGTGGTCGTGGGCGGCGGCACGGCGGGGACCAGCGCGGCGGTGACGGCGGCGCGGCTCGGGCTGAAGGTCGCGCTGATCCAGGACCGCCCGGTGCTCGGGGGGAACTCGAGCTCCGAGGTGCGCGTGTGGCCCGAGGGGCACGTGAACCAGCAGCCCTACCCCCGGATCGGCGACGTGGTGATGGAGCTCATCCCCGAGCGGCGGAGCGACTCGAAGAACGCCCAGGGTGCCCACGTGTTCGACGACGACCGCAAGCTACGGGTGGTGCGCGCCGAGGCGAACATCACGCTCATGCTCGGGCGTCGCATGAACGGGGCCGAGGTCAAGGAGGGGGCGATCCGCAGCGTGATCTGTGAGGACGTCCGCTTCGGGGGGCGAACCCGGGTCTCGGGGGACCTGTTCCTGGACTCCACCGGGGACGGGGGCCTCGGCTATCTGGCCGGCGCCTCCTTCGAGCAGACCGACACCGGTCACATGGGCGCCAGCAACCTCTGGAACATCCAGTGCCTGTGCGAGGACGAGGACCCCCTCTCCTCCGAGCTCGCCGTCGCCTGCGAAGAGGCCACGTTCCCCCGCTGCCCCTGGGCCGTGGACCTCAGCGAGCGGCCGTTCCCCGGACGCACCTGGGGCTCCACCGAGCCCGAGCCGGGCGCCTCCCCCATCAGCATCGGCAACTGGTACTGGGAGAACGGCTTCGACCGCGACCCCATCGCGGACATGGAGCGCATCCGGGACCAGAACTTCCGCGCGGCATACGGCGCGTGGGACGCCATCAAGAACGTAGAGAAGCGCTACCCCGCGCACCGGCTGAACTGGGTGGCCCACATCGCGGGCAAGCGCGAGTCCCGCCGGCTCATGGGCGACGTGATCCTCACCGGCGAGGACCTGCGCGACGGCGTCGAGTTCGAGGACGGCTGCTTCCCCTGCACCTGGGGCATCGACACCCACCACCCCGACCAGCGCTACGCCGAGGGGCACGACGGAGACGAGTTCATCGCGGACTTCACCCGGGGCAAGGGCTACGAGTACGAGGGCCCCTACTGGGTCCCCTTCCGCTGCCTCTACAGCCGCAACATCGGCAACCTCTTCATGGCAGGCCGCGACATCAGCGTCACCCACGAGGCCCTCGGCGCCGTGCGGGTCATGAAGACCACCGGCGCCATGGGCGAGATCGTCGGCATGGCGGCGTCGCTCTGCGAGGAGCACGGCTGCTCCCCGCGCGCGGTGTACGCCGAGCACCTCGATGAGCTCAAAGGCCTCATGGGCCGCGGCGCCGGCCGCCTCGAGGAGCACGCCAGCCTCGAGGACGGCTCCGTCCGGCTGCCCGCCAGGACCGCCCGGGTCCAGGGCCGCTCCGTCCGCTACGAGCCCGCGCTGGACGCCCTGGGTTACTGGCGCCGCGCCGGAGAGAGCGTCGCGTGGAGCGCGATCCCCGGGGAAGGGGGCCGGTACGAGGTGGTGCTCGAGGTGGCCTGCAACACCGGCGACGAGGGCGGGCGGGTGGTCGTCCGCGTGGGCGATGACCTGGAGCTCGCAGGCGTCCTCCCGGACACCGGCGGCTGGGACCGCTTCGTGGACCTCCGCGTCGGCGAGGCCCGGCTCCACGGCGGCGCCGTACGGGTCGAGGTGATCGACCGGAGTGAAGCGGGCCCGCTCATGAAGCTCCGCGCCGTCCGGCTCGTGCCGCTCCGCTGAACCGCCCCGGAGATCGTGGGCGCCCTTGGAAGCGGCCCCCCTCGCGCCGCTAAGCTCGCCCCATGATCGGCAAGCAGCTCCTCGCCCGCTGGGAGCGCGCCCAGCGGTGGCCCTTCGGCCGGGCGCTCTTCAGCGTTCTGCTCGGGCGCGCGGTGCCTTATACGGGCTCCATCCGACCGATCGTGCTGGAGCTCGCTCCCGGGCGCGCACGCGTGGCCATGAAGGACCGGCGCCGCGTGCGGAACCACCTGCGCTCCGTCCATGCGATCGCCCTCGTCAACCTGGGCGAGGTGGCGAGCGGCCTCGCGCTGCTCGCCGGCCTCCCCGAGGGTGCCCGAGGCATCGTCACCGGCCTGCGGATCGAGTACCGCAAGAAGGCGCGCGGGCTTCTCACCGCCGCGTGTACCTGCGAGCTCCCCGACACCCCCGAGGCGCGAGAGCTCGACGTGCTGGCCCCGATCACCGACGAGGCCGGCGACGTCGTCGCGGTCGTCACCGCCACCTGGCGCATCGGCCCCGTAAAGTCATGAGCAACAGCGCCTCCCCCACCGACGCCTTCTGCGCCCTCACCGGCGCCGAGGTCCCCCTCATCTGCGGGGCCATGTACCCCTGCAGCAACCCCGAGCTGGTGGGCGCGGTGGCCGCGGCGGGGGCCATGGCCATCGTGCAGCCGCTCTCGCTCATCTACGTCCACGGCCGCGACTTCCGCGAGGGTCTGCGGGAGATCCAGCGCCTCTCCGGCGGCCGCCCCGTGGGCTTCAATGCCATCATCGAGAAGTCCGCCAAGGCCTACGAAAACCGCATGCGGCGGTGGATCGACGAGGCCCTCGAGGAGGGCGTTCGGTTCTTCGTGACCGCGCTCGGTAACCCGCGCTGGGTGTGTGACAAGGTCCACGCCGCGGGCGGGACGGTGTTCCACGACGTCACCGCCCGCAGGTGGGCCGAGAAGGCCAGGGACGCGGGAGTGGACGGGCTCATCTGCGTCAACGATCGCGCCGGCGGACACGCGGGGACGCTCTCTCCCGAGGCGTTGATCGATGAGTGCGGCGACCTCGGGCTGCCCCTGGTGGCGGCCGGCGGCGTCGGCGACCCGGCGGGGTACGTGCGTCTCCTCCAGCTCGGCTACGGGGCCGTCCAGATGGGGACCCGCTTCATCGCGACGGAGGAGTGCGAGGTCCACCCCGACTACTGGAGGGCCATCATCGACGCGGGCGAGGAAGACATCGTGCTGACCGAGCGGCTGTCCGGCGTCCCGGTCGCCGTGATCAACACGCCGCTGGTCCAGCGGGTCGGCACGAAGGCCGGCCCCATCGCCCGACGGCTCCTGAAGGGGCGCCGCACCAAGCACTGGATGCGCACGTTCTACGCCCTTCGCTCCCTGCGCGAGCTCAAGCAGACGATCAAGAAGGGCGTCACCTACAAGGACGTCTGGCAGGCCGGCAAGAGCGCCGGCGCCATCGACGAGGTGGTCCCCGCCGCCGAGGTGGTTCGCTCCTTCGCGGACGCGTGGGCAGAGGCCTCCAGGGACCAATAAGAACGCCCGCAGCTCCGAGGAGGGGCTGCGGGCGCTCGAGCGGTCACGCCGATCCGGCGCGACCGGGGGCGTCAGATCACAGGAATGAGATCGTGAGGCCGTCGGTGAAGTTCGACGTCACCGAGCCACCCACGGCGTCGCGGTGCCACGCCTGGAAGTTCCACGACTCGCCCGGCTGGATCGAGACGAAGCCGGTCGGGGAGGGCTGCTGGGTGAGGTCGAGCACGAGGTCGAACGTGCCGCCGGCGCCAGAGTTCTTGATCTGGCCGGGACCCACGAAGCGTCCGATCGCGCCGCCGAGGCAGAGGTTGCCCTGGCTGCCCCCCGGGTTCGCGACGTTCGCCGTTGTCTGGCTGGTCAGGAAGAACCCGAAGGCGTTGGCCGGGAGGTCAGAGACCGTCAGGGTGACGTTGTTCGCCGCCGCGGACGGGCTGCCCTCGGCCGAGATCGAGCCCGGGTTGCCGGTCGAGTTGGCCACGGCCGGGCCGCAGTAGTTGGAGCCCAGCGAGAAGGTGGTCACGTTGCAGGCGAGAATCGCATAGCCAGCGCCCGTGTTGGAGCGGTTGCTGAACGTGATCGACGTCAGGATCTGCCCGGCCGCGACCGAGAGGTCGACGGTGCCTTCCGTGATGCTGAGGTTGGCGCCGGGGGCGCCGAAGTCGACCCGGTCGGTTCCCAGGAACGTGCCGCCGAACCAGTCGCCGCCGCTCAGGGTCGCCGTGCCCGTGCCTCCACCCTGGAAGCCGAAGGTCACATCGAAGGAGCCGCCGCCGTTGCTGATCTGGTAAAGGAACTTGGCCTCCGAGGAAGCAGCGATCTCGATCGGTGCGGCGAGGGTCGTGGTCTGCGGGCCGCTCTGGTCCACGTTCGGGAGCCAGCTGGGCTGAACGCCGGTGTCATCGCCGTTGGCCGTCGCCTGGAAGACGTGGGCACCACCGGCCACCGTGTCTCGGTTCCCGAGGTGCACGATGTCCAGCTCCCCGGCCTGGTCGACGAGGACGTAACCGTCGAGGAGCGGCTCGGCGGGGATCCCGGCCGTGAAGTTCAGGCCGCGGTCCGCGATGGAGCGATAACCGTTGAGGTCGTCCGGGGCGCTGCCCTCGGTGTCATGGACGATGCCGTTGAAGTTGTAGTTCAGCGGGACGGGGTTCTCGACCACGATCCGCGAGTCGACGGTGACGTTGGCCGCGAGGATCGCGTATCCCGCGTTCTGGTTTCCAGCGTTCTGGAAAGTGATCGAGGTCAGCGTCTCACCCGCGAAGCCACTCAGGTTGACCGTGGCCTCGGTGATGGAGAGGTTGACCGCGGGGTTGGCCTGGTCCACGAAGTCCGTTCCGGGGAAGACGCCGCCGAACCAGTCGCCTGCGCCGATCTGGCCCGTCGTGGTGGCCCCGCTCTGGAAGCCGAAGAGCACGTCGCAAGTGCCGCCGCCGTTGCTGACCTGGATCAAGAAAGAGGCCGTCGAGGTGGCCTCCAACAGGATCGGCGTGGCGAGGCTCGTCGTCTGGGGCGTGGACTGATCGACGGTGGTGAGCCAGGTCGGCTGGACACCGATGCCGTCACCATCGGGCGCTGGGTCGAAGACCCAGTTCCCGTTGTCCACGGTGTTCCGATTGCCCAGGTGGACGATATCGAGGGCACCGGCCGTGTTCACGAGGCTGTATCCGTTGATCAGGGGGTCGCTGGGGATACCGGCCGAGAAGTCGAGGCCGCGGTCCGAGATGGAGCGATACCCGTTCAAGGCGTCGGGGAGCCCGCCCTCACCGACATGCACGATGCCGTTGAAGTTGTAGTTGAGCGGGACTTGGTAGGTGGTCTGCCCGGAGGCGACGGAGACGAGCGAGAGAGCTAGAAGGCTGGAGCGAATCATCAAAGCTGAATGGGGCAATCGAGGCTCAAGGAGGAGGACGGAGTGTCACACTTATCTGAGAGGAGCGCTGGGAATCTGACCAGTGCGATTTCCCCTGTCCCCACTCAAACTGAGACGGGAACCGGAGACCTCTCAACCCGATACGCCGGGCGTCGACACCCATCGCCTTCGGCTCATCCTCCCAAGGCCGCGGTGCGAACCCAGCGCCATGTTCGGATTCAAGAAGCGCGACCCCGCGGCGAAGCTCCGCCGCGACTACGAGCGCCTGATGGCTGAGGCCGTCGACCTTCAGCGCCGCGGCGACATCAAGGGGTTCGCGGAGAAGACCCGCGAGGCCGCGGACCTCGAGGATCGGATCGCGAAGCTGGAAGCCGCGGGGCCGAGCTAGCGGCCCAGCCCCATGCTCCGCACGGGGGGGGCGTCCCCCGCCTGCGCGGCGAGGAAGTCGCCCTTCGAGTGGATGCCCGACCAGCCCTCGGCGACGAGGACCTGCCCGACGATGCCCCCCAGGGTGTTCCCGGGGCCGGGGAGGATGATGGTGTCCGGGGCGAATTCGCGCAGGGCGACCCGTACCGTGGCCGTGAAGTCGAAGGGCGCGCTCACCTGGTGGCCGAAGGTGTACTCCTTCAGCGCTCCCAGATCGGTGGACCACGGGGAGTGACGGCGTCCTCGCCCGTCAATCAGGGCAACCCGCGGGGTACCCATCTCCAGGTCCCTGAACTCCTGCGCCGCGGCCTCCGCCACGGGGGCGGCGAGGTGCGTGTGGTAGGGGCCGTGCTGCGCCAGGCGGATCGGGTAGGTCGCCGGACCGAAGCGCACCTTGGGGAGTTCCGTGAGCAGGTGCTTCACGCCGGCCTGGGAGCCCGCGAGCACGGCGAACCCGCCCAGCTCGATGGAGCGCATGGCCTCTCCACCAGAGGACGCGAGGGTCGCCTCGATGGACGCATCGAGCTCGGGATCGGGTCTCCAGTCCTCGTCGACCCGCGGGTAGAGCACCTGGCCACCGTCCGCGTACTCCTCCTGGAGCAGCGACATGCGCTGGACGACCCGGAACCCCTCCTCGAACGTGACGGCTCCGGCGAGGCAGAGCGCGATGTACCAGCCCAGGGAGTTCCCACCCACCGCGACGACCTCGTGCTCCTCGCTGGCTGCCGCCGCGTCGATCATGGCCTTGACCAGGATCAGGGGCGAGACGTGCGCCGGTCGCAGGTGCCGCGCGGGTTCGAAGCGATCCGCGCGATCGAGGGACAGGAGCGGCTCGAGCCCGAGGTCACCGCGGCACTGCTCGGCGATCCGCACGAACTCGTGGTCAGGGTCCAGGGATCCGAGGGAGGCCTCGGTGTAAGACCCGCGCCCGGGGCAGAGGATGACCGCGCGGCTCAAGAGAGCACCTCCTTCACGCCGCGGGCGATGTCGTCCTCGGAGAGCAGCACCACGTCTGCGGCAGGCCCGAGGGGGATGTAGGTGTCCGCGCTCCGGACCGTGCGCATGCGCCCCGTGTAGCCTCGCTCCACGAGGCCGCTGATCACCGCGTCGGCGATCCCGGCGCCGGTCGCGCGGCACTCGTCCGCGACGAGGACCGCGCCGCAGTCCTCCGCGTGGGTCAGGATCTCATCCATGGGCAGGGGGTTGAGCCAACGCACGTCCATGATCCGCGCCCTGACCCCCTGCGCCTCGAGCTGACGCGCCGCCCTCAGGGCGAGCCGATAGCCGTTGGCGTAGGTGACCACGAGCACATCGCCGTGCTCGGCGTGCGCGATCCCGACCTCGCCGGGGAGCAGCGCCGAGTCCGCGGAGCCGTCCGGCACCGGATAGTCGCTGAGCCAGAGCCCGTCCCCCTCCTCGTAGAGGTCCCGCATGTGGTAGAGCGCGATGGGCTCCAGGAAGACCACGACGCGACCCGACTCCTGGGCCATGGCCAGCGAGCCGCGCAGCATCCGGGCCGCGTCCGCGCCGTTGGACGGGCACGCGATCGTGAGCCCCGGAATCTCCCGCAGGGCGCCGATGGAGTTGTCGTTGTGGAAGTGACCGCCGAACCCGCGCTGATACGCGAGCCCCGCGATCCGAACGACCATCGGGTTCGCGAACTGACGATCGCTGAAGAACTGCAGGGAGCACGCCTCACCCCGGATCTGGTCGATCGCGTTGTGGAGGTAGGCGAGGTAGGGGATCTCCGGGACCGGGAGCAGCCCCACGAGTGAGGCCCCCTGGGCCACGCCGAGGATGGTGGTCTCGTCCAGCAGCGTGTCGAAGCAGCGGGACCGGCCGAACTGGGCCTGGAGGTTCTGGGTGATGCCGTACACGCCTCCCTTGCGGCCGACGTCCTCTCCGAAGCAGATCATGCCCTGGCGGCGGATCATCTCATCGTGCAGGGCGTCGTTGATGCGAGCGCCGAGGGTCCGCCTCGTGGGCGCCTTCGCCTTCTCCGGCAGGCGGGCGCCGAAGACCGCGTCGCGCTCCTCGGTCGGGATCGCCGCGGTCGCGGCCGCTCTCCAGACCTCGGGGGCCTCCGGGGCGAGGGGCTCGATGACCTCGGCGGCGCTCGTGAGTCGCGGTCGACGGCGCGCCTCCTGGGATCCGGCGCGCACCCGGTCGCGGGTCGTGCGGACGATCTCACGCAGCTGCTCGGGGGTCGCGGCGCCGCACTCCACCAGCCGCCGGGCGTTGGTGAGCACGGGGTCCCGCGCCTCCGCCTCCTCGATCTCCTCCTGCGACATGTACGCCGACTGCACGTCGCTCCCCGCGTGGCCCCAGAGCCGGTGGCACCGCAGGCGCAGGAACGTGGGCTGCCGGGTGGTCCGGCAGGTCTGGATCGCCAGGGAGACCGTGTCCCACATCTCCTCGAGCTCGCCCGAAGCCTCGAAGTAACGCAGGTGCTCGAGCCTCGAGAAGAAGTCCCGGATCCAACGCCGGGGCGTCTCGACGCTGATGCCGCGCTGGTTGTCCTCGCAGACGAAGAGCACCGGGGTGGGGTTCATGCGCCGCCACGCGTAGCGCGCCGAGTTGATGCCCGAGAGCGCGGTGGCGTGGTTGACGCTCGCGTCGCCGAAGGTGCAGCAGGTGATCGCGTCCTCGGGGAGCCCCGTGTCGATCCCGAGCTTGGCGGCGCGCCGGAGCGAGTAGGCCGCGCCCACCGCCTTCGGCACGTGGCTCGCGATGGTGCTGGTCTGGGGCGGGACCCAGGTCTCCTTGGAGCCCCAGACCTTGTGCCGCCCCGAGGAGACCGGGTCGTCCTTGGCCGCGCAGAAGCTGAGGAGCGTGTCGAAGAGCGGCGTGCCGTCATCCACCTGGCGCAGACGCGACGCCATGAAGGCCCCGGAGCGATAGTGCAGGAACGTCGGGTCGCTGGTGCGCAGCTGGGCGCCGACGATCGCGTTCTGCTCGTGCCCGGCGCTGCTGATGGTGTAGAAGCCCTCGCCGTCCCGCTTGAGCTCACGGGCCGCGACGTCGAGGCACCGCGAGAGGACCTGGTCCTCCCAGAGTTGCACCGCCACGCGAGCCGTGAGGGTCGTCCCCACCCGAAGGGGGTCACCCGGCCCGAGCAGCCTGGGGGCGGCCTCGGCCGACTCGAGGTAGCCGTCGAGATTCGCCTCCACCACGGCGACGCGGTTGGTGCTCATCGAATCTTCTCCTGCGGCCGGGGTCGAACCATGGGGACGGAGGGTAGCGCCAGCGCCACCGGTCCGGGGCGCTCAGACGCGAGAGCATCCGACCGTCGCGCTTCGGAGCATCCCTCTCCCCTCAGCCCAGCGAGCAGGTCGCGCGCCGCGGGCACCGCTTGCACATCTTGCGCAGGGGCTTGTCGCAGCACTTCTTCTTCAGGCCCCCCTTGGGGCTGCTCTTCTTCTTCTTTCCCAGCGGATCGTGCCGCCCCCGGATGCCGCGGCCCCCGCGCCAGCGCGTGGGCCGCGCCGGTCGGGCGCCTCCGCCGGAAGACTACGCGATTGAGACTCGTTCTCAGGCGATGGGCGGCTTTTTTTGCCCCCTGAGACCGATTGCTACACCCCTACCACTCCCCGGCGTAGGACGAGACGAAGCCCGGCGCGTCGCGCTGGGACAGGTCGAAGCTGCGGCGGGCGATCATCTTGGTCATGATCGCGTCATAGCTCGCCCAGGAGACCAGCAGGTCACCGGCGCGGACCGGGCCGAGCTTGGGCTCCTCGTGGGTGGCGGTCCAGTTGGCGGCGCCGAGCCCCTTGAGCCACTGCACGCTCTTGAGCCGCTCGCGCTGGAACTTCTCGGCCTCGCGGTCGAGCTTGCGCTCGTTGTAGTTCAGCTCGTCGAGCCCGTCGTCGGCCTCGACCCGAGGCCACGGCTTCTCCGGGTCACGCAAGGTCAACTCCAGCCGGGGCCGGAAGTCCAGCACCTCCCGGTCACACAGGTTCCCGACGATCTCCAGCACCGACATCCCCCCCTCGGCGGGACGCCAGCGGGCCTGATCGGAGGGGAGGCCCTGAACGAGCTGACGTAGCTGGTAGGCAAATGCCTCCAGACGGCCGATGAGAAGGTCGGGATTCATTGGATTGGGGAGAGGGCGCAGGGGTTGGACCGATGTTCGACACATGCCGTCGAAGCCTGGCCCCCATGGAGTCTGCTGGTCCACGGGGCCGCCAATGCGCCCTGCTAGGCCGCTACAATGCCCTTCGGTCAGAACACGCCAACACCGCACCCCAAAATGGTCCGCAACCTCGTCCTAGGCTCATTCGCCCTCCTCGCCGCCTTCTGGAGCTTCATCTACTACGACCGCTCCACGGAGGCCACGCGCGCGCTCCGGGTCCGGGATGACCGGATCGCCCACCTTGAGATGGACAACGGGCAGAAGGCGGTCCGCATCGAGGCCCTCGACAAGGCCGTCGAGTCCCTGGAGGCGGAGGTCTCCCGGCTCGAGCTCGCCCGTCAGCTCCTCCAGCTCGACCACCGGATCGCCCGCATCGAGGTCCTCCGCCAGGGGCCCGCCAGCGGAGGCACTGGTGAGGTCGAGACCGAGGTCCTCTTCACCGAGCTCGACCCCGACGGGGAGCCCATCGGGCCAGGAAAGGAGGTCACCCTCCCCGGGACGCGGCTCTACGTCGAGGGCATCGTCGTGAAGTTCAGCGACACCTACGTGGAGGAGGGTGACCCGTTGCGGGGGACCTCGATCTGCCTGCTCCAGCGGATGTTCTCCGAGGAGCTGGCGCCCGAGAAGGGCGTCGAGCTCGACTCGATCAACAAGCACCCCCTCCCCTTCACAGGCGACGACCTGCCGGACCCCCTCTATACCGACCTCTTCGAGAGGGTCTGGGACTACGCCAACGATCCTGCCGCGGCAGAGCGGCTCGGGGTCCGCGCCATCCAGGCAGAGGCCCCCTCCGTGGAGGCACGCGCCGGCCAGCGGTATCGGCTGGAGCTGCGCCAGTCGGGGGGCATGACTCTGCGCGCCGAGGAGTGAGCCCGCACCTGAGACATCGGGCCGCACCGCGCGCGGGGAGCATGGGAAAAGAAGAGGCGCCGAGCCTCTACTGAGGTCCGGCGCCTGGGTCCCTTCCCGGGGACATGCCTGGTGTCTACATCCGCCGCCCATCGGGCGCCGGGCGCTGAACCCCAGCCAGTTCGTAACTCCTTACAGGCCTCATTTCGGGCCTCGCCACCGGCTGGATGCGGGCGCCGCGAAGTCCAGCAAAAAAAAAATGGCCGGCGATCCGAGGATCACCGGCCATCGGGGTGAGGACCCTGCGCTCAGGGGAGCAGGACGGTGTCGATCACGTGGATGACGCCGTTGGAGGCCTCGATGTCCGTGGCGACGATGTTGGCGTTGCCGATCTTGGCGCCGTCCTTGTTGATGGCGACCGCCAGCTCGGTGCCGCCGATGGTCGGGGCCTTGTCGAGCTTGGCCGCCTGGTCCGCGTAGACGCGCCCGGAGACGATGTGGTGCTTGAGGATGGCGGCGAGGCGCCCCTTGTTCTCCGGCTTGAGGAGCGTGGCCACCGTGCCCTCGGGCAGCTTGGCGAAGGCCTCATCCGTGGGGGCGAAGACGGTGAAGGGGCCACCCTTGGTGAGAGCGTCCACCAGGCCGGCGGCCTTGGCGGCGGCGAGGAGCGTGCCGAAAGAGCCTGCGCCCGTGGCGACCTCGGCGAGGTTCTTGGACTCGGGGAGCATGACCGTGTCGATGACGTGGATCACGCCGTTCGAGCAGACGATGTCCGCCGTCACGACGGTGGCCCCGTCGATGGTCACGGAGCCCTCATCGATCGCGATGTCGAGGCGCTGGCCGTTGAGGGTGGTGGCCGTGGTGAGCTTGTCCTTCGCGATCTGCTTCGAACGGACGTCGCCGGCGACCACGTGGTAGGTGAGGATGCCCGTCAGCGCACCCCGGTTCTTCTCCTCGAGGAGGGACTCCACGGTGCCCTTCGGCAGCTTGGCGAAGGCGGCGTCGGTGGGCGCGAAGACCGTGAACGGGCCCTCTCCCTGCAGCGCACCGATGAGCTCAGCGCTCTTCAGCGCGGTGGCGAGCGTCTCGAAGCTCCCGGCCTTGACCGCGGTGGTCACGATGTCGTCCACGGCGTTCGAGGCGAGGGCGGCCCGCGGCGTCGAGCTGCAGGTCTTGGAGCAGGGAGTGTCGTCGGAGCCGGTGGAGGCGAAGCTGGCGGCCGCGAGCGCGAAGCCAGTGAGGGCGAAGGTGAGTTTCATTGCTGGTTCGAAAGGCCTTGAGGCGGCCCGGTTTTGAGGCAAGATCGGCGGACCAGAAGGGGGTCCGCGAGGGGTTTTGGAGATGGGCGCGGCGAGCGTCGTGGCCCGGTCTCCCTCTCGTACGCCAGCTTTCGGGAGGCCCCGAAGTTCAGATGCAAGCACCCGCGCGGTTCACCGAAGTCACACACCGACCGTACCGACGAGACCTGCGTCACCTTGACATGGCTGCGCTGCTCGTGCTGATGGCCGGGTGCCAGTCCACAGAGCCCGCGGCGGCCCCCCGTCCGCTCTCGGCCAAGAGTGACCGTGACTCCATCACGGTCCTCGCCGGGAGCGACCTGCTGGCCCGCATGCGGGTCGGGTTCAGGGAACGTATGTCCATGAGCCGGCTGCGCTCCTCCAACGGGATCGACGTGCTCCGCGGGTTCCCCGTGGAGCCACGCCCCGGGGAGTCCGTGGACCACCCCGAGCAGACCGGCGCCTGGTTCGGCCACGGCGACATGGACGGCGACGACCTGTGGTATGGCAGCGGCGGCGGCGTGGTGCGGGAGCAGGTCCTGCGAATCGAGTCCGACTCCTCTGCCTCCCTCATCGCCCAGGTCGAGTGGTCGAACAGCGCAGGCGCCAGGATCTGCGGCGAGCAGCGCCGGGTGCGGTTCGAGGTCGAGGGGCCGCTCCACCTCGTGGACTTCGACATGTCCCTGACCGCCTCCGCCAATGGGCTGGTCTTCGGCGACGTCAAGGAGGGCTTCTTCGCGGCGCGCCTCGCGGACCCCTTCCGCTCATCGGCCGGCGCCCTCACGTTCGGATCCACGGGCGCCACGGGCAGCGACCTGTGGGGCCAGCGCGCACGCTGGATCGCCTCGACCTGCACGGCGGTCTCGGGAGAGGTGGCGACCGTCTGCATCCTGGAGGACCCGCGCAACGCCGGGCACCCGACCCGCTGGCAGGTCCGGCCGTACGGCCTGGTGGCCGCCAACCCCTTCGCGAGCGGAGCGTTCACCGAGGACCCGGACGATGACGAGCCGGTGATCGTGGACAGCCACGGCGGCGTCCGCCTGCGCTATCGAGTCGTGGTCGCACCCGCCGCCCTCTCGTTCATGGAGGTCGACGCGCTCTGGGCCGAGTACGCGCAACGGGGCGGCGGGTCAGCCGCCGCCACGGGCGCCCTCCCCTAGTCGCCCTCGGTGGAGCCCGCGGACTCCTCCGCGGCCATCTCCGCCGGTGTGGCGCCATCCAGCATCGGGTCCCGCCGGACCTGGAAGGTCCGCGGCTCGCCGATCTCCTCCCGGGCCACGTCGTCGCCATCCGCGATCCCAACGAGCTGCGCGACGTAGGCGCCCTCCGGGGCCCGACCACGCCGCTCCGTGAGCTTCCGGTCCAAGGCACCGTCCCAGCGGAGGTCGTGCATCCCCGGCTCGGCCGGCACCTTGATGAGCGCGATCGGCTCGTCGCGGGGGCCTCGAATCTCCACCGCGAGTTCCCGCTCCTCCTCCCCCCGATGGACCCAGAGGGCGAGGTCCCTGGGCTCGTTCTGTCCGCGCCACGTGGAGTCCCCGCCGCCGTAGCCGCCCACGGCCGACCGCCGCGCCCAGCGCGTCAGGTCCCCCACCGGGAGCAGGTGGCAGGGGGCGGCGAGCGCCTCCGGCGTCACCCCGCGGAGGCCGTCCACGTCGAGGGCCCAGAAGCCGCGCCCGTGGGTGGCCGCGACGAGCACGCCGTCGCGGTCATGGAGGGCCAGGTCGTGGACCGCGACCCTGGGGAGGGCCCCCTGGAGCGGCGCCCAGCTCGCGCCCCGGTCCCAGCTCATGTAGGCGCCGAGCTCCGTCCCCACGAAGAGGACGTCGGCATTCGAGGGGTCCTCGATGACATCGTTCACGGGCCCGCCGGCCTCGAGCCCCGCGCTGATGAGCCGCCAGCTCTTCCCGCTGCCGAGCTCATCGGTGGCGTAGACCAGGGGCCGGAAGTCGTCCTCCCGGTACCCGGTGAAGCTCGCGTAGGCGCGGCCTCGGTCGTGGGCGGAGAGGGTCACTCGGCTCACCCACCAGTTCGAGGGGAGCCCGGGGAACTGACCGGTCAGGTTGGACCACCCGTACCCGCCGTCGCTCGACATCTGGACGAGACCGTCGTCCGTGCCCACGAGCAGCAGCCCGGGGTCGATGGAGGACTCGGCGATCGTGGTGATCGTGCAGTGGGGCACGTTGCCGGCGATCTTGCCGGCGTCGTTGGACGTGAGGTCCGGGCTGTGGACCGGCCAGCTGTCCCCACGATCGAAGGACTTGAAGAGCCGGTTGCCGCCGAAGTAGATGATCTCGGGGTTGTGCGCCGAGATCAGGATCGGCGAGTTCCAGTTGAAGCGCAGCGCGGACTCCTCCGCCCCCTCGGGCTTCGGCGGGCGAATCCCCACCGAGGTCCCGGTGACCATGTTCCGCCGATAGATCGCGCCGAACTGCGACTCGCCGTAGACCGTGCTGGGGTCCCGGGGGTCGATCTGGGCGTAGAACCCGTCGCCGCCCCCCACGTAGTCCCACTCGGAGGGGTGGATGCCCCTGGGGTCCCGGGAGGTGCTCGGCCCCCCCCATGTCCCGTTGTCCTGGGTCCCACCGTACACGCGGAAAGGCTCCGACATGTCGAGGCCCACCGCATAGAACTGGGAGATCGGCAGGTTGTTGATGTGCTGCCAGCTGTCGCCGCGGTCGTAGGACACGTGCAGCCCGCCGTCGTTCCCGAGCCAGATCTTGATGGGGTCCGCTGCGTCGACCAGCACAGCGTGGTGGTCCACGTGGACCGATCCGGCGATGCGGTCCCAGGTCGCCCCGCCGTCCTCGGTGCGGTAGAGGGGGACGCTGCACATGTAGGCGCGCTGGTCGTCCGTCGGGTCGAACCGAACCTGACCGTAGTAGTAGGCCGGGCTGCCGCCTGCGGGCTTCTCATTCACCTTGGCCCAGGTGACGCCACGGTCCGAGGACCGATAGACCTCGCCCCCGACCTGACGTTCGCGAGGTGCCTGCTGGAAGATCAGGAGGTCGACCAGCGGTGCGCTGGTCGTGCGGGCCTCTCCGCCGCGCTCGTAGGTGACCTCGACCGTCTCGCCCGCGGCCTCGTCGTCCTTGTCGACGAGCGCCAGGACCTTGAGCCACTGGAACCCGGAGTCGATGGCGCGCTTCCCCACCCGCCGGATGACGTCGCCGCGGCGCAGACCCGCCTCGCGGGCTCCCCCCCTGCGCTCGACGTCGGTCACGACGAGGGCGCCGTCCTTCCACTCCGCCTCGAGGGCCGGGCGCGCCTCACGCACCTCCACCTCGACGTTCTGGTTGGCCACCGTGGCGATGACCTCGCCGCTCCCGGGGAAGATGTCGAGGCCGATCCGGCCGATGTCGCCCTCGGGGAGCCCGCCGGCGCACCGCTCGAAGCTGGCGCCCCCGTCCTCGGAGCGCCAGATCCCCGACCCCGGTCCGTTTCCGTCGAAGTCCCAGGCCCGGCGACGCCGCTCGTAGGACGCCGCGTAGACGAAGCGCGGGTCCGCGGCGTCGATGGCCACGTCCACGACGCCGACGTCCTCGCTCACGTGGAGCACGCAGCTCCACGTCTCGCCGCCATCCGTGGTCCGGTAGAGCCCACGCTCCTGGTTCGGCGTGTAGAGGTGGCCGAGGGCCGCGACGAGCACGTGATCAGGGTTGGAGGGGTCGACGACGATGCGGCCGATGTGGTGTGAGTCGCCGAGACCCACGTTGGCCCAGGTCTCCCCCCCGTCCGTGGACTTGTAGACTCCATCCCCCCAGTAGGAGCTCCGCTGGTTATTGGCCTCGCCCGTCCCGACCCAGATCACGTCCGGGTTCGATGGGTCCACAGCCACATCGCCGATGGAGATCGTGCCCTCCCGCTCGAACAGGCAGCGCCAGCTGGTGCCGTGGTCTGCGGTGACCCAGAGTCCCCCTGACGCGCTCGCCACCCACAGGCTCCGCGGCCGGTCCGGGTGGGATGCGAGGTCCACGATTCGACCCCCGAAGCCCGTGGGCCCGAGCGGCCGCCACTGGAACGACTCCAGGTCCAACGGGTCGGGCGCGGGGGCCTCCTGAGCAGAGACGAACGACGCACCGAAGAGGGGGGCGACGAGCAGCAGCGCGCCGTGACGGAGGAGGCGATTGGGGGTCATAGGCGCGGCCCGGGGGGGGAAGGCGACGGCTCGGGGGAGCGGCTCGGGGGGGGTGAGCCGGGAGCGAGCGCCTGCGGCGCCCGCTCCTTGAGTCTATGGGGCTGGAGCGAAGCCGGCGGGGGCGGCTGTAAGGCATTCGTGTCCCGTGACTTGTCCCGAGCCTCCCCGAGCCAGACGAGCGACGAGCGGCCAGGGGCCGACCGGAGCGCGAGGCAACCGAGGCGACGGGCGAGGCCACCCCGTGGAGAAGCGCCGCCCGGGCGATCCCGCTTCCTACACTCCATCCATGAGCGACCACCCCACCGAAGAGGAGCGTGACCGCGCGGCCTGCTCGCGGCACTGGCAGCGGAGCCTGCGGCTGATCGCCGTCCTGCTCTCCATCTGGTTCACCGCCTCCTTCGGCTGCGGCATCCTGCTGCGCGAGACCCTGGACCAGTTCACGCTCCCGGGGACCGGCTTCCCCCTCGGGTTCTGGTTCGCCCAGCAGGGCGCCATCGTGATCTTCGTCGGGCTGATCGGGGTGTATGTCCTGCTCGCGTCGCGGATCGACGCGGAGCTGGACGCGGAGCGCGAGTCGATCCACGGACCGGGGGGCTCCCGATGACCGTCCAGTCCTGGACCTACCTCCTCGTGGGGGCCACCTTCGCCCTCTACATCTACATCGCCCTGCGCTCGCGGGCGGGCTCCACGAACGAGTTCTACGTGGCCGGCGGGGGCGTCCCCCCGCTCGCCAACGGCATGGCCACCGCGGCGGACTGGATGTCCGCCGCGTCGTTCCTCTCCATGGCGGGGATCATCTCGTTCACGGGCTACGACGGCTCGGTCTACCTGCTGGGCTGGACCGGCGGGTACGTGCTCCTGGCGCTGCTCCTCGCCCCCTACCTGCGCCGCTTCGGGAAGTTCACGGTCCCCGACTTCATCGGCGACCGCTACTACAGCCGAACCGCCCGCCTGGTGGCCGTGATCGCGGCGCTGTTCGTCTCGTTCACCTATGTCGCGGGCCAAATGCGCGGGGTGGGCGTGGTGTTCTCCCGCTTCCTCGAGGTCCCCGTCAACACCGGCGTGATCATCGGGATGGCCATCGTCTTCCTGTACGCGGTCCTCGGGGGGATGAAGGGCATCACCTACACCCAGGTCGCCCAGTATTGCGTCCTCATCACGGCCTTCCTCGTCCCCGCGATCTTCCTCTCGATCGTCAGCACGGGGGATGTGATCCCCCAGCTCGGCTTCGGCGGCGACGCCGTGGGCACGGGGACCTCGCTCCTCGCCAAGCTCGACGGGCTGCACGCGGAGCTCGGGTTCGACGCGTACACCAGCGGGAGCAAGTCCACGCTGGACGTGTTCTGTATCACCATGGCGCTGATGGTCGGCACCGCGGGCCTCCCCCACGTCATCGTCCGCTTCTACACGGTGCCGCGGGTGCGCGACGCCAGGGTGTCGGCGTTCTGGGCGCTGCTGTTCATCGCCATCCTCTACACGGCCGCCCCGGCCGTCGCGGCCTTCTCCCGCACCAACCTGATCGAGTCCGTGGAGGGTGCCCCCTACCGCGCGGCCGCGGCCAGGGAGGGTGAGACCCCCCTGCCGGAGTGGTTCAAGAACTGGGAGGACACCGACCTGATCGCCTGGGTCGACAAGAACGCCGACGGCCGCGTCCAGTACCGCCCCGGCCCCGCCTTCGAGGCCCTGCCCGGCCAGGCCAAGGTCATGCCGATCTTCACCCAGGCGCCCGGCGACCCGCTCGGGCGCGGGGAGCACGGCGAGCGGCTGCTCCAGAACTCGCCCACCGCCAACGAGAACGAGCTGTACGTCGACCGGGACATCATGGTCCTCGCCGCCCCGGAGATCGCGGCGCTGCCCAACTGGGTCATCGCGCTCGTCGCCGCCGGCGGCCTCGCCGCGGCCCTCTCCACCGCCGCAGGGCTGCTGCTCGTGGTCTCCTCCGCGGTGAGCCACGACCTCCTCAAGCGGGGCTTCGCCCGGAACCTCTCCGAACGGGGCGAGCTCATCGCCGCCCGCAGCGCCGCCGCCGTGGCGGTGGTCGTGGCTGGCATCCTCGGCATCCACCCGCCGGGCTTCGTGGCCCAGGTCGTGGCCTTCGCCTTCGGGCTCGCGGCGTCCTCCTTCTTCCCCGCCATCGTGCTCGGCATCTTCTGGAAGCGGACCAATCGGGCGGGCGCCGTGCTGGGGATGATCGCCGGCCTGGGCTTCACGATTTCCTACATCGTCTACTTCAAGTTCCTCGGGGGCACCAAGGACCAGCTGTGGTTCGGCATCTCCCCCGAGGGCATCGGAGCCCTCGGCGTGCTGGTGAACACCGCGGTGACGGTCGGCGTCACGCTCCTCACGCCCGCCCCGCCCGCCGAGGTGACCGAGCTGGTGGAGTCCATCCGCGCCCCGCGGCGCGACACCGGCGCCCCGGCCTCCTGAGGCCGAGCCCCACGCCCTGACCCCATAGTCCGCCCGGCCGCGCCGGGCGGCGCTAACCTGTGCGCCGGCGCGAGCGCGCTGGCGAAGGTGGTGGAAGCAGCGCAGGAACCCAAGGACGCGGAGGCACAGCGCCGGCCCGCGCATCGGCGTGCGCTGGGGTTCCTGTGGCGCTGGCTCCGCCGGGGGGCGCTCCTCCTGCTGCTCCTCGCCCTCACGGTCGCCGCCCTGTACCTCACGCGGGAGCGGACGCTCCACCCGCTCCTGGTCCGCTTCACCCCCGACCTGACCCGGGCCTTCACCCCCTTCGAGGTCTCCGTGGCGGCCATCGAGGGGGACTGGACCGGGGAGCTGAAGCTCACGGGCGTCGCCGTCCGCCCGCTGGAGGCGGACGGCCCCCTGCGCCAGGCCCGCGTCACCACCCTCGTCGCCACCGGCGACCTCCTGCGCGCCGCCCGCTTCGCCGACCCCACCGCCCTCACCCATGTCCAGGTCACGGCGCCGGTGGTCCAGCTCGACACCACCTCCCTCGGCGAGGGAGGGTCAGAGCCGGAGGGCGCCACGCTGCCCGCGCTCCCGCCGTTCCAGATCACCGACGGGCGCCTACAGGTCGTCACCGGAGCCGACGTGATCGAGGTCACGGGGCTCGAGGTCCAGGGGTCCGGCGACTCCGGACCGCTCCAGGTCGCGGGCCGAGCCTCGGCCAACGCCTGGGCCGCCGCCGTCCGATCCAGCGTCCGCCTCGACGCGGGCGCCCTGCGCTTCGAGGGTGACCTCCTCGAGGGCCGCGTCCAGGACCTGGAGCTCTCGGCGGATCGCCTCGCCGGAGAGCTCCGCGGCAGCGACCTCTCCCTGAGCGACGGCAGGATCCAGGTGGGCGCGAACCGGGTCAGCCTCGACGACGTCGTCCTGGCCCTCGGCGGGCCCGAGGGGCTGACGATCGGCGGGCTCGTCCGCCTCGACCTCCCCCGCCTCGACGAGCTCGAGGCCACCCTGCGCGCGGTGCGCGGGGAGGCCATGGATGGGCCCCAGACTCCGGCCCCCTCCTTCTTCGGGGCCGTGCGCGGCACGGCGGCGCTCAGCCCCGCGCCAGGGCAGATCGCCACCGGGGCGCTGGAGCTCACGGGTGAGGACATCGTCGTCGCCGGCGTCCGGCTCGGCGCCGTGGAGGCGGAGCTGCTCGCCAGCGACGAGCGCCTGGAGGTCACGGGGCTGCGCGCGACCGACCCCGGGCGGGTCTCCATCGAAGGCCGCGGCGACCTGGAGCTCACGTCCCGCACCCTGGACGACGTGACCCTCTCGGTTCGCATGGAGGACCCCGAGGTCTTCCTGCCGGGGGCGGACTTCATCGGTCAGCTCGAGGTCGACCTCCGGCTCTCCGGTCCGATCGAAGCCCCTGTGGGCGCCATCCGCGCCAACGCGGCGCGGCTCGCGTTCGGGGACGAGAACGTCGGCTCCCTCGCCGTCGAGGGCACCTTCGAGGGAGGCGACCTCGACATCACGCGACTCAACGCCACCACCGAACATGGGGAACTCGTCGCGGGCGGAACGGTCCGGCTCCCCCTCGGCGGCGAGGAGCTGGCGGTCGAGGTGCGGACCCTCTCCCTGAGTCGGGGTGCCGCCCACATGGATCTCGCCGGCCCGGCCACCGTGCGCTTCGAGGGGGACGGCGTGCAGGTCGAAGGCGTGCGGCTGGAGGGACCCCTGGGCAGCCTCACGGTCTGGGCCCAGACGGGCGGACCGCAAGGGCTGCGGGCTGGTGCCACCGCGGAGGCCTTCCAACTGGACGCTGCCCTCGACGGGGTGCTCCAGGGGAGCGGGCGCGTGGGCGCCCTTGACGGCGAGGTGTTCTTCCAGCGCACTCCCCTGCGAGCGGAGGTCGATGCCACCCTGAGCGGCGCGCGGATCGCTGGGGTCGAGGAGCCCGTGGCCGCCCGGATCGACGCCTCCTGGCAGGACGGCGTCCTGGAGTTGAAGGAGGTCACCGCGAGCCTGCCGCACATGACCCTCGACCTGAGCGGGGGCGCGCCGGTCCATCTCAACGGCGGGTCCAACGGCGAAGGGCCCCTCGGCGAAGGGCCCGTCCGACTGGACGCGCGACTGCGCGTGGACGCGGACGCGCTCCGCGGGGACCTCCTGGGCGCGGCCATCCCGGAGGACCTCGTGGAGACCTCGCGCCGGGTCTCCGGCTCCATCGCGGCTGAGCTCGTCCTCTCCGGCACCTGGCGGGAGCTGACGGGCGCCGGGACGGCCAACCTCCTGGAGGTCAGCTACGTCGACGCCGAGGGCGCCCCCCTGCCCGGCCTCAAGGACCCCGTCTCCGGGGAGATCGCCGTGGTGATCGACGACGGCGTGACCCTCCGCCCGTCCGCGCTGGCCCTGGGTGACCTGGGCGTCGCGGACGGCGAGGTGCGGGTCGACCGCCCGCTCGACGTGATCGACCTGCTCGCGAATCCGGGGGCCTGGCTCGACGCTCCCCTGGACGCCACGGGCCGCTTCGCCTGCGAGGAGCTGGGGTGGATCGCCGACCTCTCGCCTGAGATCCGCGAGGCCGGCGGCACGCTGACCTTCACGGGGACGGCGACGAGCTCCCTCCGTGCGCCCACCCTCGACGGGCGGCTGACCCTGGGCCAAGGCGCGCTCCGGGTCCGTGACGTCCCGGCCATCAAGAACGTCGAGTTCGCCCTCGCCGCCACCGCCGACCGGGTCGTGATCGAGCGCGCCTCCTTCGAGGTGGGCGCCGCGCCGGTGCGGCTCACAGGGGCCGTGGACCTCTCCACCCCGTCGCCAACCCTGGACGTGCGCCTTCGGGGCGATGAGGTCTTGCTCTACCGATCCGAGGACGCAGTGGTGCGTTCCAACATCGACCTCAGCCTCGCGGGGGCGCTGGCCGCCCTGCGACTCTCCGGGGAGGTGGCGCTCGTGGGTGGTCGCCTCCGCTCGCCGGTGGAGTTCCAGAACATCCTCGCCAGCGGCGGGAGCCGGACCCCGGAGGCCGTCCGTCGCGGGCTGCGGCTCCCCTCCCTGGGTCCTGAATCAGTGGCCCTCGACGTCCGCGTGACCACGGCAGATCCCATGGCGATCGAGGGCCGCCTCACCCGCGGCCAGGTCCGCGCCGACCTCTCCCTCTCCGGAGACCTCTCCCACCCCATCCCCTCTGGCCAGCTCTTCGTCGCCCCCCTGGAGGTGGCGCTCCCCGCGGGGACCCTGCGCTTCCCCACGGGCCTCATCCGCTTCGATCCCGCCGACCCCGACATCCCGGAGCTGGAGCTGATCGGCACCACCCGGCTGGCGGGCTACGACGTGACGGTCGAGATCTCGGGCGACTACGACCAGGCGGTGGTCGACTTCAGCTCGTATCCCCCGCTCGTCCCCGACGACCTCGTCATGCTCGTGCTGTCGGGCCGGCCGCCGGGAACGGCCCGGGGCGCCCGGGCCGCCGGGCAGACCGTCGCCCTCTACGTGGCCCGCGACCTGGTCCAGGGCTGGTTCGACTCCGGCGGCTTCGACGACAGCGACAGGGAGTCGTTCGTGGATCGCCTCGAGGTGGTCTCCGGCCGCGACGTGTCGCGCTCGGGGGTCCTCACGATGCAGGCCACCTACCGGCTGCGCGAGGGCCTCGCCCGCGAGCGCGACGCGGTGTACCTGGTCATGGAGCGCGACTCCTTCGAGGACTACAACGTCGGCCTTCGCCTTGTCCTGAGGCTCAAGTAGCGCCGTGCTCCCCCCCCTCGCCCACCGCCTCCTCGGCCGCCTCGGCCGGACCACTGGCAGCGCCCTCCTCCTGCTGGCGGGCGCGCCGGCGGTCCTGGGCGGCGCCCTGGTCGAGCCGCCCCTCCGGCCGTCCGAGGTCCCCATCGTCGGCGCCCCCGAGGGCCTCCTGGACGACCTCGAGGAGGTCGCCGCTCCCTACGTGGAGCGCTTCAAGTCCGCCGGCCGGGCGGTCTACATCGACGACGCGGCCTACGAGCTCAAGCTGCTCCTGGCCGAGCGTGGCTACGCCTCGGCCGAGGTCGCCTACGAGGTGGACGGCGCCTCGGCCCGGCTCCTGGTGAGCGCGGGCGCCCGCTCGACCCTCGGGCCGGTCAACGTCACCGCTGACCCAGCCTGCCCCCTGAGCGAGGAGGACCTGTCGCGGTACGTCAGCGGGCCCCGGACCGGCCTGTTCGGTCGCGGTGACGTGCTCTACGTGAAGCGGCGAGTCGAGCGGAGCCCCAGGCGCGTGGTGGTCGACCTGGTGGCCCTCGGTCACCTCGAGGCCACCGCCAGCGTGGACGACCCGGGCCCCCGGGAGGAGGGCGGCGCCGTCACCGTGCAGCTGAACGTGAACGCGGGCCCCCGCTACCGGCTGGAGCCCGCGGAGATCCTCGGCGAGGAGGGCCTCGAGCCGGAGGTGCTCGAGGCCATCCGGGAGGCCCAGCGAGACATCACCCCCCTCCGCCCCGACGAGGACCTCCCCTACGAGCCTCGGATCCCCGGGCGCGTCAGGAGCAGCGTGCTGGACGCCCTCGCCAGCCACGGCTACCTCGACGCCGAGGTCCGCGTGGAGGCCGATGTGGACGCCGAGTCCCACCTCGTCCAGATGGAGATCTCCGTGGAGCCCGGCCCCCACGTGACCATCCGCGAGGTCCGCTTCGAGAGCGACGGGCGGACCCGGGAGAGCTTCCTCCGCTCGCGGCTGCAGCTGCGGCCCGGGGACGAGTTCAGCACGCGGGACGTGCGCGCGAGCGTCCGCGCCCTGTATCGCACGGGCCTCTTCTCGGAGGTGCGCTCCCGGGTCGAGGGCGAGGGCAACGAGAGGACCCTCGTGGTCCAGCTCGTGGAGCAGGAGTCCCTCGAGGTGTACTTCGAGCCGGGCTTCGGGAGCTACGAGCTCTTCCGCGGCACGGTCGGCGCGCGGGACCGGAACCTCTTCCGGTCAGGCATCGACGGCTCCGCCGAGGTGATGGTGGCCGTCCGGGCCCTCCGGGCGAGCGTGCGCCTCTCGGACCCGTGGTTCCTCAACGAGCAGGTCATCGGCGACATCCAGCTGGACTTCGAGCGCCGCCAGGAGCCCTCCTTCCTGAGGGAGAACCGCGGCATCGGGGCCTACGTCACGAAGGAGTGGAGCGGCGTCATGGCCACGACCTTCGGGTATCAGTTCGGCCGCTCCGAGGCCAAGGACGTCAAGGTCGTGGACGACGACGTGGCGGACGCCCAGAACATCGTCAACGTGGCGGGCCTGACGCTCTCCCAGCGCTTCGACGACCGAGACGCCCTCTTCGCCCCCACCCGCGGGCTGTTCATGAACGCCTCGGTGGAGCTCGCCGCCGAGGGGCTGGGCTCCGAGCTCGAGTTCTTCCGCGGCAAGCTCTCCAGCTCCTGGTTCCGACGCCTGAACCCGGACACCGTGCTCGGCCTCAACCTCCGCGCGGGCCTGATCGCCCCGGCCTACGACGAGGAGTCCATCCCCATCCAGGAGCGTTTCTTCGCGGGCGGCGGGAACTCCGTCCGGTCCTTCCAGGAGAGCGAGCTCGGACCGAAGGACGTGAACGGAGAGCCCCTCGGGGGCGAGGTGTTCTCCACGGCGAGCATCGAGCTGCGCTACGAGATGGTCGGCGCCCTCCAGTCCGCGGCCTTCGTGGACGCGGGCTTCGTGGAGCGCCAGGCCGCGGACTTCTTCGACGTGGACGACGTCCGCCTCGGGATCGGGGTCGGGCTGCGTTACCTCCTCCCCATCGGTCCCCTCCGCCTGGACGGCGCGGTCAACCCCGACCCGCGCCCGGGCGAGGACGACTGGGTGATCCACTTCAGCATCGGCATGCCGTTCTGATCGGGCGTCCCCCCCCCCGGCGCAGTCAGCGCTCAAGGGGGAGGCGGCTTGGGGTCGAGCCCGCGCGCGCCGTAGGCTGTGCGTGTGAAGTTCATCGACGGGATCGATCGCCTCAACACCCTCGTGGGGCGTACCGCGGCCTGGTCCGTGCTCCTGATGGCGCTGATCGGCGCCCTGAACGCGCTGGCGAGCTACCTCGAGCCCCTGGCTGGCCGGCGCCTCGCGTCCGTGGCCCTCGATGAGCTGCAGTGGTACCTGTTCAGCGCCCTCTTCCTGCTCGCCGCCCCGTGGGCGCTCCGGGAGAACGCCCACGTGCGCGTGGACGTGACGTACGGCCGCCTCGGGCCCCGAGGCAAGGCCTGGACAGACCTCCTGGGCGGCGCGCTGCTGCTGCTCCCGTTCTGCATCTACGCGCTGATCGTCAGCTTCCCCGCAGCCGCAGAGTCCCTGCGCACCGGCGAGGTCTCGCCCGACCCCGGCGGCCTCCCCAGGTGGCCGATCAAGGCGGTCCTCCCGGTGGCGTTCGTCCTACTCGCGCTGCAGGGCCTCGCGAACACCCTGCGCGCCGCCCAAGAGCTCCGGCGAGGGGGGGCGTCGTGAACGACTGGCTCGGCCCCCTGATGTTCGGCGTCGTGATGGCGCTGATCTTCGCCGGCTTCCCGGTGGCCTTCACCCTGGGAGGCGCGGCGCTGATCTTCGGCGCCATCGGCATCGCGCTCGGGTTCTTCGACTGGATCTACCTCGCCAACTTCCCCGAGCGGGTGTTCGGGATCATGGAGAACCAGGTGCTCCTCGCGGTGCCCTTCTTCGTGCTCATGGGGACGATCCTCCAGCGCTCCCGCCTGGCCGAGGACCTGCTGCACTCCATCGGCATGCTCTTCGGGGCCCGGCGGGGCGGCCTCGCCCTGGCGGTGGTGTTCGTCGGCGCCCTCCTCGCGGCGGCCACCGGGGTGGTCGGCGCCTCGGTCGTCGCCATGGGGATGATCTCCCTGCCCGTGATGCTGCGCTACGGCTACAGCAAGGAGCTGGCCACGGGCACGATCTGCGCCGCTGGCACCCTGGGCCAGCTCATCCCGCCGAGCATCGTGCTGATCGTCCTGGGGGACCAGCTGGAGGTGAGCGCCGGCAAGCTCTTCCGGGGCGCCTTCGTCCCCGGGCTCATGCTGGCCGGCTTCTACGCCGTCTACGTGGCGGTGGTCGCCTGGCGGCACCCGGGCCGCGCCCCCGCCCTCCCCCCCGAGGAGCGCAACGTCACGGGCGCCGCGCTGCTCGTGCTCGTGCTCAAGGTGCTCATCCCGCCCCTGGCGCTCATCCTGATCGTCCTGGGGAGCATCTTCCTCGGCGTCGCCACCCCCACCAAGGCCGGCGCCCTCGGGGCCCTGGGCGCGCTCGCCCTGGCCGCGTCCCGGCGGCGGATCTCCTTCGCGAAGCTGCGGGAGAGCGTCGAGGAGACGGCCAAGCTCACCACCATGGTGATCTTCCTGCTCATCGGCTCGACCGCCTTCACCCTGGTCTTCCGCGGGGTCTACGGCGACGTGTGGATCGAGGACATGCTCACCGGCCTGCCCGGCGGCAAGATCGGCCTGCTGGTGGTGGCGAACCTCGTGGTCTTCGGCCTCGGCTTCTTCATCGACTTCTTCGAGATCGCCTTCATCGTGCTGCCCCTCATCGTGCCCGCGGCCGCGAGCCTGGGGATCGAGGGGGACGCCATGATCTGGTTCGGCGTGATGATCGCCATGAACCTGCAGACGTCGTTCCTGACGCCGCCCTTCGGGTTCGCCCTCTTCTACCTGCGCGGCGTCGCCCCCCCCGAGGTCCGCACGGGCGACATCTACCGCGGGGTCCTGCCGTTCATCGGCATTCAGGCCCTGGGGCTCGTTCTGGTGATCATCTTCCCGGAACTGGTCACGTCGCTGATCTGATTCACCTCTTACCCCGGCATGGGGTCCCGATACCTCGTCGGATCGAGGGGAGCCACTTAGCATCGGAGGGTCGCAACGCGGAGCCTGTAGCCCGCGGCGGCCCTCTCCCATGACGCAACTCCTCGCTCTCTGCTGCTCCCTCCCCCTCGTCGCGCTCGCCCCCAACGCCAGCGGCCTCCCCCTGCAGGACGCCGCGGACGCCACCGAGACGGAATCCACCAAGACGGACAAGGTCAAGTTCGACCTGGAGACGATCTTCGACGAGGGCGGGCTGTTCGGCCCCTCCGCGAGCGCTCCCGCCTTCTCCGCCAGCGGACGCTACGCGGCGTACCTCTACCGCCCGTATCCGGAGCGGCGCCACGGGAGCGACCTGTGGCTGGTCACCCTCGAGACCGGAGAGGCCCGCCGCCTGACCTCGGTGTCGGTGATGGCCCCGTTCCAGGCGAGCACCCAGGAGGTCGGCGAGGACCGGATCAAGCGGGCGAAGAAGGCCGGCGGGAGCTCCAAGGAGGAGCCGTCTGGCGCGGACGATGACCGCTTCGGTGGCGGGAGCTGGTCCGACCTCCAGGAGCTCGCGCGGAACGGGCAGGCGCGAGGAGACGGCGGCGCGGATGAGCACTCCGACGAGGAGCGCCAGCTGATGGACACCGTCGACGACGGCGACGCCGAAGAGAAGAAGGCGCCGCGCTACCGCGGGATCTCCTCATTCACCTGGGCCCCCGAGGCGGATGAGTTCCTGATGAGCTCAGGCGGCGACATCTACCGCTGGGTCATCGGAGAGGACCGCCCGGTCCGCCTGACCAAGACCCGTCAGTCCGAGCGGTCTGTCCAGTACCTGCCGGACGGGGGCGGCTACACGGCGCTCCTGGGGGACGCGCTCGTGCGGGTCCGCTTCGGCGATCACTTCGTGGACCAGCTGGACCCCAAGCTCCCCGGCGGCATGACCATGCGGGAGTACAAGATCAGCCCCGATGGCAAGCGGGTGGCCTTCGTGGCCTCCAACGGCTCCCGGGACCGGAGCGGCGGCCGCACGGTGGACATCGCCACCTACAACGACCGCTTCATGAAGGTCCGCACGGTCCCGCGGACCGTCTCGGACGACCCCATCAGCAAGCGCACCACGGCGGTGTTCCTGCACGAGCTCCCCGCCCCGGACCGCGAGGACGGTGCGCTGGTGAAGGTCTACGAGCGGGAGACCTCAGGCCCCCGGGACGTCCTGCGGGTGCCCGACTGGGCGCCGGACTCGAGCCGCGTGGTCTTCGCCGCCTTCGACCAGGCCAGCGAGGAGGTGCACGTGCTCGAGGCCCTCGCCGAGGCGCCATCGGACGGCTCGAACGGAGCGGAGACCGCCAGCGAGGGCCAGGAGGAGCCGGCGAGCGACCGGCCCGCGCGGGTCACCCAGCGCTTCCTGCACACGGGCGGGCCGAACACCCCGCGCATGATCGAACCCCGCTACCTCGCGGACAGCCGGCGGATCATGCTCATCACCGAGCAGACCGGCTTCCGACACCTGCACGTGCTCGACCCGGTCTACGAGACCCTGGAGCCCGTGACCCGCGGTCGCTTCGAGGTCTATCCGATCGGCGCCCCGAAGGACCGCTCGTGCGCGTGGGTGGCCGCGACCCGCGAGGACTCCGCCTGCCAGGACGTCTACCGCGTGGACCTGGACACCGCCGAGATGACGCGACTCACCGGGCGCCGCGGGCAGTACGCCGGCGCGGCCGTCAGCCCCGACGGCCAGCACGTCCTCGCCACCTTCTCGGCCTTCGGTTCCCCCCGTGAGCTCGTCCACGTGGACGTGGCTGGCGACGAGGAGACCGCGCTCACCGACTCTCACCCCGCTGCGACCCGCGAGCTGACCTCGGTCACGCCCGAGTTCTTCGAGTTCGAGAACCGTCACGGTCAGGGGATCCGCGGGCTCATGTTCGAGCCGGAGCGCGAGGCCGACGAGAAGCGGCCCCTCCTGATCTACGTATACGGCGGCCCCCTCGGCACACGGAAGCAGGTCACCGAGGGTAACTTCGGCTCCGACGGTTACTTCTTCGCCAGGTACATGGCGGAGCAACACGGCTGGGTCACCTGTACCATCGACCCGCGCGGGATGTCGGGCTACGGCGCCCTGTTCGAGAAGGCGAACTTCGAGCAGGTCGGCGTCCCCCAGGTCGAGGACCTGACCGACGGCGTGCGCTTCCTCGTCGAGCAGCACGGCGTGGACCCCGATCGCGTCGCGATCCACGGCTGGAGCTTCGGCGGCTTCCAGACCCAGATGTGCCTGTACACCGAGCCCGAGGTCTTCCGCTGCGGCATCGCCGGCGCCGGGCCCACCGAGTGGGAGAACTACAACTCCTGGTACTCCACGGGAACCATCGGCAACAGCCGCGAGGGTGAGACGGACCTCAAGGCCTTCTCCCTGCTGCCCCTGGCCAAGAACCTCCAGAGCAAGCTCCTGCTGGTCCACGGCATGGAGGACTCCAACGTCCTCTACCAGGACACGGTGCGGGTGTACGCTGAGCTCTTGGACGCGGGCAAGGAAACCCTCGTGGAGCTCTTCGTGGACCCCAGCGGCGGGCACGGGCTTGGCGGGCACGTCAAGCGCCTCGCACGCTTCCGCAAGTACGAGGAGTTCCTGCTCCGCGCCAACCAGTGACCCCGAGCCCCCTTCCCCCATGAAGCTCCGAACCCTCTCCGCCCTCTCCCTCGCCCTCTGCTCCACGGCCGCTGCGCAGGCCGACCTGATTCAGTGGGGCCCGGTCCAGAACGTGATGGCGGCCAGCGAGGTCAGCACCAACGGCACCCTGGTCACCGCACGGAACTGCTGGGCGCAGACCTTCGCCGCGCCCACGGTCAACGGCGTCCCCTTCACCGCCTACGCGCCCCCGGGCTGGACCAACGGCGGGTGGGTCCTCACCGTCGACTCGACCACCTGGGACGCCGAGTACGACGCCCTGCTCGATTCGGCCCGCGTCACCAGCGGCGGGAGCGCAGGGAACCCCACCGGCTTCGGCGCGATCAACCTCGACAACCTCGGCACGCTCACGATCGGGAGCACCTACGAGATCCAGGTCTGGTTCTGCGACCAGCGTGAGGGCACCCCCACCAACGTGCTCAACGACCGCATCATGACCATGAGCTCGGCGCTCGGCGCCGTGGTCGCGACCGGAGGGTTGGCCACCAACCTCAGCAACGTGACCCAGGGTCCGCTCTCGGGTCCCCTGGATGCGGACCCCAACAACCAGTCCGGCACGTCGGACATGATCGTGGGCTCCTACTGCATCGGGACCTTCACGCGGACGACCAGCGACCCGCTCTGGTTGCTCGTCGAGGGCTCGCACCCGCTCCCGGGCAACGTGCTCCGGCCCCACCTGAACGCCTTCCAGATCCGCGACATCACGGGCTCGAGCCTCGGGACGAACTACTGCACCGCCAACGTCAACTCCACCGGCGCCACGGCGGTCTTGGGCGCCTCCGGTAGCGCGGTCGCCGCCTCCAACGACCTGACCCTCGAGGCCACGGCGCTGCCCCCGAACTCGTTCTGCTTCTTCCTCACGAGCCAGACCCAGGGGTTCGTCCAGAACCCCGGCGGCAGCCAGGGCAACCTGTGCCTGGGCGGCGCCATCGGCCGCTTCGTGGGCCCAGGGCAGATCGTCAACTCCGGCGCCGGCGGGGTCGCCTCCCTGGCCATCGACCTCACCCAGCAGCCGACCCCCACCGGCCCGGTGACGGTCACGGCCGGCGAGTCCTGGAGCTTCACGACCTGGTACCGGGACAGCGCCGGCGGCGCCCCCACCTCCAACTTCTCCGACGGGCTGGAGATCCAGTTCAACTGACCCCGGCCCGGGCTCGGGCTCAGCGTCGCCGGATCACGGCGCCGACGAAGCGGTGGTCGCTGGGGTACTGCCCCTCGACCTCCGTCCAGTCGATCCAGGCCTCGGCGGTCTCGAGGCGGCGGTCGACCAGGACGTGATCGATCATCGCGCCCCGGCGGCCGCCCCGGAACCCGTGGCCGGTCTTGACCTCGGTGGCGTCGGGGTTGGTGTCGCGGAAGGTGTCGCGGAAGCCGGCCTCGGCGAGGGCCTTGAGCGGCGCGCTCTGCTCCCCGGCGTTGAAGTCCCCGAGGACCACCGTGGGGAGCTCGGCCCGGCTCGCCGCGAAGCGCCCGATGAGCCGCGCGCTCTCCAGGCGGGCCTGCTTGCCGATGTGGTCGAAGTGGGTGTTGATGACGCGGATGACCCGCCCTTCGTCCTCGCGGTCCGCCAGCTCGGCCCAGGTCGCGATACGGGTGAGCGCCGCGTCCTAGCCCACCGCCCCGAGCTTGTCCTCCGGCGCCAGCCGGAACGTGCCCGCGGCGCGGACCGTGAAGCGCCGCCCGTCCACGAGCAGCGCGGTCCACTCACCGCGGTCGCCCCCATCTCGACCCTCGCCGATCACCAGGTGGTGCGGGAAGCGCGCGCGCACCTCGTCCACCTGGAAGCGGAGCGCCTCCTGGAGCCCGAGGACATCGGGCCGGGCGGCCTCGAGGGTGCTGAGCGCGAGCTCGCGGCGCAGCGGCCAGGCGTGGGCGCCGTCCCGCGCCGTCCCGTAGCGGACGTTGGCCGTCAGCGTCCGGATCGCCGGAGGCGCCGGCTCCGGGTCGTCCCCGGCGGCGAGGGGGGCGAGGAGGGAGGCGAGCGCCAGCAGCACGAGGCCGCGGAGCACGGTGGTGATCCTGAAGGTCGTCATCTCAGCGCCCGGGGAAGGCGAAGTTGGCGTAGGCGAGCTCGGCGGAACCGAACCACCCGAAGCTCTCGTCGCGGAACTTCCGCCAGTGGGCCAGGAGCTTGCCGTACGCCGCGTCCCCGGCCGCCGCGTCCGAGAGCAGCTGCTCGGAGGCGTCGCGGGCCGCCGTCATGATCGAGTCGGCGAAGGGCCGGATGGTGATGTCCCTGGCCATGAGCTCGGCGAGGGCGCCGGGGTTCCGGGCGTCATAGCGGGTCTGCATGGTCCGCGCGGCCTCCTTGGAGGCCGCCCCGAGCACCGCCCGGTACGACTCCGGCAGGCCCTCCCACTGGTCCTTGTTCACGTAGAACGAGAGGTGCGGACCCGGCTCCCACCAGCCCGGGAAGTAATAGTTCTTGGCCACCTCGTAGAAGCCGAGCTTCTGGTCGTCGTAGGGGCCGACCCACTCGGTGGCGTCGATGGCGCCGCGCTCGAGCGCCTGATAGATCTCCCCACCCGGCAGGCTCTTGACCGAGACGCCCAGCTCCGCCATCACCTTCCCGCCGAGGCCAGGGATGCGCATCTTCAGCCCCTGGAGGTCCTGGACCGAGCTGACCTCCTTGCGGAACCAGCCCCCCATCTGCGTGCCGGTGTTGCCCCCCGCGAGGGCGACGCAGTTGAAGTCCGCGAGGACCTCACCGATGAGCTCGGCGCCCCCGGCCTCGTCGAGCCACGCCGACTGCTGCCGCGCGTTGAGGCCGAAGGGGACGCAGGTCTCGAAGGCCAGCATCGGCGCCTTGCCGATGTAGTAGTAGCCGGCGGTCTGGCCCATGTGGACGGAGCCCTTCTGGACCGCGTCCAGCACCTCGAGCCCCGGCACGATCTCGCCAGCCTGGTAGGGGCGGATCCGGAAACGCCCGTCGGTCATGGCGGCGACCTGGTCGCAGAAAACCTCAGCCGACCCGAACATGGCGTCCAGCGTGCTAGGGAAGCTCGACTGCATGCGCCACTGGATGCGCTTGCCGCCGGTGTGCACGGCCGGACCACCCTCGCTCCCGCCGCAGGACGCGAGCGCGGCGCCCGCCGCTGCGCCGCCGATCAGGTCACGGCGCCGGAGGGTGGACGCGCGGTCTTGGTTGGTTGAGCTCATGGGCAGAGCATACGCCAGCGGCGCACGCTCGCCCCCGCTCGCTTCCCCACGGCGGGGAGGAGGTCAGGAGCCCAGGGAGCGGAGCCCCCTCGCGCTCACTCCACCGTCATGACGAAGCGCTCCGAGCGGGCGACCCCGCCCGGCGCGGCCGCGTCACGGACCCACCACTGGCCCTCGAGCTTCAGCCCCAGGAGCTCGGGGGTCGTGGTCAGGGGGAAGCTCCAGGTGGCGTACCCCTCGCCAGGTCCCACGCCGTCCAGGACGATGGGTCCACCGGGGAGCGGGAGGGTGCGGACCCCAAGAGCAGCGGGGAAGCCGCCCAGGTCCAGCACCCGCAGGCGCATGGCGCCGAAGGCCCCGCCGAGGCCGCCGGTGACGCCGACCCGGAAGTTCCCGGAGCCCAGGAAGGGCGCGGGCGTCAGGATCAGCTCGGGGGCCGTCCCGCCGCTGCCAGCCACCGCCCCGAGGCCCGTGGGCTCGGGGTTGGGGACCGCGCGCTCGAAGCGCAGCGTCGGCCGGTCGAAGGGGTAGGTCTCCGCGGCGACCCGGGGGTCGGTGAGCGCGTGGAGGAACTCGGTGATGTCGTCGACCTCGGCCGGCGGGATGATCAGCCCGTTGAGCACCGGGTCGAGGTTGTCGAAGCCGCCGCCGACCCCGGTGCCGTAGATCGCCACCGTGTCGCGCAGGTCCTGCATCTGGGGGGCGCCGTTGTGGAACCAGTGGTTCCGCAGCGCCACGTTGCGCAGGGAGGGCGTCTTGAACTTGCCCTCGTCCCAGGGGTACCCGGTGACCGCCGCCCGGCCGATGTCCTCGGACGAGGGACGGAGCGCGAGCGCGTGGTAGTTGTTGTTCGCGAACAGGGGCGGCGTGTGGCAGACCGCACAGGCGGCCGTGGTCTCGAAGGCCACCATGCCGCGCTGCTGCTGGGCCGTCAGCGCGCCGGGGACGCCGCGCTGGAAGTCGTCCCAGGGGGTCTGGTCCGCGACGAGGGTTCGCTGGTAGGTCGCCAGCGCGAAGGCGATGCGCACGGGCGTGATGTCCGCCGTCCCGAAGGCCTGGGTGAAGAGGTCGGGATAGGTGGGGTGGGACTGGAGGGCGACCTGGACGTCCTGGGGCAGGTCGGTGGCGAGGGCCAGGGGTCGCGCGTCGGCGATCCGCGCCGAGAGGTCAGCGAAGCCCCGGGCGGGCTCGGCCATCTCCACGTCGGAGAGCAGCGGCCCCAGGGACTGCGACTCGAGGGCGCCCCCGGAGGCGATGGCCGTCGCGCCCGTCAGCGGATCCGTGAACTTGCTCGTCGCCCGCCCGTCCCAGAACAGATCCTGGAAGTAGCCCGCGGTGATGGGGCTCGGCGCGTAGCGGCCGGTGACCTGGGGCTCCAGGCCGAAGAGAGCGGAGGGCTCGAAGTGGCCGAAGCCGTCCGTGTTGACCACGCCCGGCGATCCGAACCCGTCGTCGGCGGTGCCGAACACACCGTCGGGCCCGGGGAAGCGGGTCGCCGGCCCGGAGCGCAGCTCGGCCCCTCCCACGGACGGGATGTGGCAGGTGCCGCAGGCCATGGAGCCGTCGCTGGAGAGCTGCTCGTCCCAGAACAGGATCTTGCCGAGGACCGCCTTCTCCGCGGTCACCGGGTTCTCGGGCGGGGCGACGGGGGGCGTCAGGTACCCCTGGGCCGAGGCCGCGCTGGCCAGCGCGGTACCGAGTAGAAGCGAGACGAGGGGCGTGCGAACGGCGTGGTTCATGACGGAATTCTACCGGGGTCTCCAGGTGGGGAGGAGGCCGCCATGATTCCGGAGGGCAGGGAGCCCGCTTCGGTTCCCGGAGATTGCGGGGGGGTCCTCAATACGGGCCAATGCGGCTGAGTCGCAGTATCGCCGCGGCCGGGCGCCACACCCCCGGGGAGGTCGAAGGGGGCCGCCCCTCGCCCTCACCGATCAGTCGGGCGGGGAGGTGTTCGGCAGGGGGAGTCGGGCTCCCCCACTTCGAGAGAATCTGAGGGAGGGCCGCTCGACGAGGGCGTAGCTGAGGCCTCCGAAGAGGACGGAGAGGCCGACCCCCAAGGGGCCAATCCAGCCCCGCTGGCCGCCTGGCAGGTATGCGGCGACGAGGGCGAGGGCCATGGCGTGGTAGAGGTAGACGCTGTAGCTGATCCGCCCCAACGCGGTCAGGGGTCGCCATGAGAGGCCCGCCCGGAGGCGCGCCCCCGACGGGACGATGCACCCCATCAGGAGGAGGGCCCAGAGCGCCGATTGCCCGAGGAACCAGAGGTGGAAGCGGCGGTGCGGGACCGGCTCACCGAGCACCAACGACGCCACGCTCGGCGTGAGCAGGAGCATGCCGGCGGCGCCCACCGCGCCGGCCCAGGCGAGGGCCTGCCCTCCCCTCCCCCGGAGCGACGAGAGGCGGGGCCCGAGGACCGCCAGCAGGGAACCGGTCAGGAAGATCGGCATGAACGGCAGGACGTTGGGCGTGAAGTCCGGCGCCCTGGCTGGGTAGTCAGGCGGGAAGACCCATGAGAAGCCGGCGATGCCAGCGACCAGCACGAGGGCCCTCGCCGGCCACCCCGGGAGCGCCGAGAGGACCAGGCCCAGGGCGGGGAGCGAGAGGTAGAACAGCACCTCGACCGGGACCGTCCAGAAGTGCGCCTCCCCCCGCAGGAAGACCAGGTGCTGGAGGGCGACCTTCGGGGAGAACTCGCCCAGCGCCACGTAGACGCCGAGGCACACGGCGAAGGCGGGGGCGACCCGCATGAGCCGCCGCACGGCGAAGCGGCCCCAGCCCACCCCCTCGCCCGAGTCCGCCCGCTCGAGGACCTGGGAGGTGAGGAGGAAGCTCGAGAGGATGAAGAAGAGGAAGACCCCGCCGCGACCGATTCCCCCGGCGTCGAGGCCCGGGAGCACGTCATGGCCGCCGTTGCTGGCGTGGGACAGCAGCACCATCAGCACGGCGATTCCGCGGAGTCCGTCGAGCGGTTCGGAGCGCTTCACGGCGGTCAGGGTACGCATGAGGCGGCGCCTGCGTACACTCCTGCGCTCCAGAGCGCCCCCAGACCACCATGGCCACCCCCAATCAAGACGCCCCCGAGGGCACCGACGCCGCTGACCACCGGAACTTCGTGGAGCTCGAGGTGGAGAAGGACATCGAGTCCGGCAGGTTCGACGGGCGGGTGCTGACCCGCTTCCCACCCGAGCCCAACGGCTACCTGCACATCGGCCACGCCAAGGCCATCAGCACCAACTTCGGGATCGCCGCCAGGTACGGGGGCCAGACCAACCTCCGCTTCGACGACACCAACCCCGCGAAGGAGGACCAGGAGTACGTCGACGCGATCCGCGAGGACGTGAGCTGGCTGGGGTACGAGTGGAAGGGCGGTGAGCACTTCGCCTCCGACTACTTCGATCAGCTCTACGGGTTCGCCGAGCAGCTGATCGAGAAGGGGCTGGCGTACGTGTGCGACCTCGACGCCGAGCAGACGCGGGAGTACCGCGGGACCGCCACCGAGCCGGGTCGGAACAGCCCGAACCGGGACCGCTCGGTCGAGGAGAACCTGGACCTGTTCCGGCGCATGCGCGCGGGTGAGTTCGAGAACGGCGCGCGCACCCTGCGCGCCCGGATCGACATGGCGTCCCCGAACTTCAACATGCGGGACCCCGTGCTGTACCGCATCGCGCGGGCGCACCACCACCGCACGGGCGACGCGTGGTGCATCTACCCGATGTACGACTTCGCCCACGGGCAGTCGGACGCCATCGAGGGGATCACCCACTCGCTCTGCAGCCTCGAGTTCGAGAACCACCGCCCCCTGTACGAGTGGTTCCTCGAGCACATCGACGGCATCTCGAGCCCGCGCCAGATCGAGTTCGCGCGCCTGAACCCCACCTTCACGATCACCTCGAAGCGCAAGCTCCAGGTCCTCGTGGAGGGCGGCCACGTGACCGGCTGGGACGACCCCCGCATGCCGACCATCCGCGGCCTGCGCCGGCGGGGCTACACCCCCACCGCGATCCGCAACTTCTGCGAGGGCGTCGGGGTCACCAAGTTCAACGCCACCCATGACCTGCACCTGCTTGAGAACGCGCTCCGGGAGGACCTGAACGAGCACGCCCTGCGCCGCATGGCGGTGCTCCGGCCCATCAAGGTCGTCATCACCAACCTCGCCGAGGATGAGGCGGTGGAGTGCGCGGCCGTCGACAACCCCCAGGTCCCCGACAGCACCACCCGGCCGGTGTTCCTGACGCGCGAGATCTGGATCGACCAGGACGACTTCCGGGAGGACGCCCCGAAGAAGTTCTTCCGGCTCCGGCCCGAGGGTCAGGTCCGCCTGCGCTTCGGGTACGTGATCCGCTGCGACGAGGTCATCAAGGGCGCGGACGGCGAGATCACCGAGCTGCGCTGCACCTACGACCCCCGCACCGGCGGCGGCGTGACGCCCGAGGGCGAGAAGAAGGTCAAGGGCGTGATCCACTGGGTCAGCGCCCGGGACGCCGTGGACGCCCGCGTCCACCTCTATGACCACCTGTTCCAGGTGCCCCGCCCCGGTACGGACGGACGCACCCTCGAGGAGGACCTGAACCCCCACTCCCTGGAGACCATCGAGGACGCCAAGCTGGAGCCCGCGCTCGGGGGCTCCGAGGCTGGCGAGCGGTTCCAGTTCGAGCGCCTCGGGTACTTCATCCGCACCGAGGGGGACGGCGTGGAGTTCAACCGGGCCGTGACGCTCCGGGACAGCTGGTCGAAGATCGAGAAGAAGGGCGGCTGAGGGGCGACGAAGCCGGGAACGGATGGCCCGTCGGGACTACAGTGTCCCCATGGGTCCCCGGCGCCGCCTCTCTCTCCCGCTCCTCCCGCTGCTGCTCATCGGCTGCGCCGGTGGTGAGGGCGACGCCGCGCCGGCGAGCTCCGGGGAGACCCAGCCCGCCCCCCACGTCCTCCAGGTCCCCGCGCCCCGGGAGCTCACCACCCGCGATGGCCGGTTCCTCATCTCCTGGGCGCCGGTCGGCGGCGAGGTGCCGGTCAACGAGCACTTCGAGGCGGAGGTGACGGTGCGACGCGCGGCCTCGGCTGGAGCAGAGGGCGAGCTGGTCGAGGACGCCGTGGTCTCGATGACCTGCTTCATGCCGGACCACGGACACGGGATGCTGCGCGAGCCGAGGACGGAACCCCTCGGGACGGGGGCCTACCGCGTCCGCGGGCTGCTCCTCCACATGGGCGGCGACTGGTCGATCTCCATCAGCGCCTCCATCGACGGGCTCGCCTCCACCGCCGACGACTCCATCTCGCTGTGATGCCGAAGGCTCACCCTGCCGCCCGCCAACTCGCCGCGCCCATGGCCACTCTGGTCGCCGCGGGGATGCTGGCGTTGACGGCCTGCCGCCGGGAGGCGCCCCCGTCCTCCGGAGCCGAGCTGACCTTCGAGGCGCCCGTGAGCGAGGCGGGGGTGCAGGCGGCCTTGCGCATGTCGCCCGTGCCGCCGGCGCCGGTGGACCCGACCAACCGGGTCGACGCGGATCCCCGGGCGGCCGAGCTCGGGCGGCTGCTCTTCTATTCGACCGCGCTCTCCAAGGACGGCGACGTCTCCTGCGCCACGTGCCACCTCCCCGAGGAGGCCTTCGTGGACGGCCGCCGGCTCGCCCTCGGCGTGCTGCCCCTCGAGCGACACACCATGTCCCTCTGGAACCTGGCGCACCAGCGCTGGTTCTTCTGGGATGGCCGCGCCGATAGCCTCTGGTCCCAGTCCCTCGTGCCTATCGAGGACCCGCTGGAGCACGCCTTCACCCGGGCGGGGGTGGCCCATGCGGTCCACGGGGACGACGCGCTCCGGCAGGGCTACGAGGCTCTCTTCGGGCCGCTGCCCCCCCTCGAGGACGGCGACCGCTTCCCGGCCGTGGCCCGACCCGTCCCCGCCAACGACCGCGCCCACCAGCTCGCGGACGAGCACGCACGCGCCGCCAGCGAGGGAGACGAGCATCACACGCACCTCTTCGGCAGCGGCTTCAGGCACCCCCACCAGCGCGCCTGGGACGCCATGGCTGCCGAGGACCAGGCGGCGGTCACGGGGGTCTTCGTCAACGTGGGCAAGGCCCTGGCCGCGTTCCAGCGCCAGATCGAGTCCAGGGACGCGCCCTTCGACCGCTTCGTCGAGGGGCTCCGGGAGCAGGACGCCGACAAGCTGGCGAGCCTGGACCCCGCCGCCGCGCGTGGCTTCGAGCTGTTCATCGGGGAGGCCCGCTGCATCTCGTGCCACGGCGGCCCGCTCTTCACCGACCTCGAGTTCCACGACACCGGCGTCCCCGAGGTCCCGGGGGCTCCCGTGGACGACCCGGGCCGCTCGCGCGGGCTGGAGGCCCTGCGGGCCTCGGAGTTCGGCGTCCGCTCGGCCTGGTCCGACGACCCCGAGGGGCCCGCCGGCGTGAAGGTGGACTTCCTGCCGAGCACGGGCCACGGCCACGGCCCGGGGGAGTTCAAGACGCCCTCCCTGCGCAGCGTCGCCACGACCGCCCCCTACATGCACAACGGCGCCTTCCAGACCCTGGAGGAAGTCGTGTCGTTCTACGTCACCCGGGAGGGGGCACGGCAGACGGGGACGACGGAGAAGATCCTCGTGCCGCTCGACCTGACCGCGGAGGACGAGGCAGACCTGGTGGCCTTCCTCCGCTCGCTCACCGGATCCCCCCCTGACCTCGCGCGCCTCGGCGCGCCGAACCGATGACCGTCGACGAGGACCCCGCCCGCCGAGACGCTCCGGCGGCCGACACGGCGGCGCGATCGCCGAAGAAAAGGGCGCCGAGGAGCAGGGCGCCGAAGCTGAACCGCCGGCTCCATCGCATCGGCGCCCTCGTGTCCGCTCTGCCGGTCCTGGTCGTCGTGGTGAGCGGCCTCTTCCTGCAGCTGAAGAAGGACTGGGCCTTCGTCCAGCCCCCCACCACGCGAGGATCGAGCGCCGGGCTGGAGGTCGACTGGGACACCATCCTCGCCGGCGCTGCGAGCGTCGAGGAGGCGGGTATCAGGACCTGGGATGACGTGGACCGGCTCGACGTCCGCCCCGCCAAGGGCATGCTCAAGGTCCGCGGGAAGAACCGCTGGGAGGTGCAGCTCGACGCCGTCACTGGCGAGGTGCTCCAGGCCAGCTATCGGCGGTCGGACCTGATCGAGTCCATCCACGACGGCTCCTTCTTCTCGGAGGGAGCCAAGCTCTGGGTCTTCCTCCCCGCGGCCGTGATCCTGCTCGGCCTGTGGATCTCAGGCGTCTACCTGTGGCTGCTACCGCACCTGGTCAGGCGCCGACGCCGAGCTTGACGGACTCGCCGTAGCCGTACCGGCTGGCCGCAGCCATCATCTCGTCGCGCAGGTTGCCGGCGGGGAGCCGGTCCCAGTCTGCTCCGTGGGCATCGAGCACCTCGTCCTTGCCGGGGGTCGACGCGAGGACGCGCTGAACCGTGGAGCGGTCTCGGACGAGGCCCAGGAGGGCGACGATCTCGCTGACCCGGTCCCCCTCGAACTCCTCGGCGAGGAACCGGTGGTAGATCAGGTCGTCGTAGTCGCCGGCGCCCTCGGCCATTCGGTTCCACTCGAGCCAGAAGCGCATGCAGCGGACCAGCGGTCCGCCCAGCTTCGTCTCGGGCAGGAAGTCCTGGACGAAGGAGCGGCGCGCCGAAGGCTGCTGGAAGAAGCCCGAGCTGTAGAGGCCGTGGACCGTCGCCAGCGGGTGGCGGACCTGGTGGAAGATGACCGAGCGCTCCGGCAGCTTGCCCAGCACCGGCGCGGCGAGCCAGGATGCGTCCCCCGCGAGGCGGGAAGGCCAGAAGATGGTGCCGCTGCGCTGGAAGCTCTCGAGACTCAGCACGTCCTCGTGCCCACAGGGCGCCCCGAGGGCCGTCAGGGACTGCGAGGTGAAGCGGAGCCCGGAGCGGGCGCAACCAGTGAGGACGAACAGGCGTGAAGGCATCTCACTCCGTTCTTCGGCCCCTCTGGCCCCCCATCTGGAATCGAACCTGGCATCTGGAAAGGGAAGCCGGGGGGCTGGGCGCCCGCGCTCGGGGGGCTAGATTGGCGCCCCATGAGCACCCGCCCCTCCGACGGCAGCCCCTCCCCGCGCCGCATCTGCGTCTTCTGCGCCTCCTCCACCGGCTCGAGCCCCGAGTACGCCGAGCTGGCCACGCGGGTGGGGCGCTCCCTGGTGGAGCGCGGCTACGGCGTCGTCTACGGCGGGGCCAACCGCGGCCTGATGGGCCGGGTGGCCGACGCCGCCCTCGAGGCCGGAGGCGAGGTCCTGGGGGTGCTCCCCTTCGGACTTCAGGCCATGGAGGTGGCCCACGAGGGCCTGACTCAGCTGGAGATCGTGGACACCCTGCACGAGCGCAAGGCCCGCATGATGGAGCTCTCCAGCGGCTTCCTCGTCCTCCCCGGGGGCCACGGCACCCTGGAGGAGTTCTTCGAGGTGCTCACCTGGCTCCAGCTCGCGATCCACGATCACCCCGTCGGGGTCCTCAACCACGGCGGCTTCTACGACCACATCCTGGCCCACCTGGATCACGTGGTGACCCAGGGGCTGTTGCGCTCCGAGCACCGGGACCTCCTCCTCGCAGATCCCTCCCTGGACGGGATCCTCGACGCCATGGAGCGCTACCAGGCCCCCCCTCGCCCCACCTGGGCCACGCGCCCCCGTCCGTAGCCCTCAGCCCGCGCTGGGGCGGATGCGGGACACCATGACCTGGGTGCGCGCGGCGAGCTCCGCGGGCAGGCGCTCCTCCACGAGGCGGCGGGCCTCGGAGGGGCTGTGGCGGGCGGAGACGTGGTTGATCAGCAGGTGCTCGCAGGTGAGGCGGTCGGCGAGCGCGGCCAGCTCGTCGAGATGAATGTGGCCGAAGGCCGCGGCGCGCTCCGGCGTCACGCGGTCGTCGAGGAAGGTCGCCTCCACCACCAGGCGCGGCGCGGCCATCACCTCGGGGTGGGCGACGAGCCCGTCGATGGAGGTGTCGCCGGTGATCGCGAGGATGGGCTCCCGTGTGGCCTGGTGGATGAGTTCTCCGGCCTCCCGTCGCGCCTTGATCTCCGCCCGATTCGCGCCCGCGAGTGAGTCGGAGAGGCGCTTGCAGACGCGCTCGAAGAGGTAGCCCTGGCTGGGTACCCGGTGGGCGGTCTGGAAGGGCGTGACCTGGAGGTCCGGCCGGAGCGACAGGGGCTCGCCGGGCGGCAGGGGCCGGATGTTGGCCGCGAGCTCGCCGCCGTCGAGCCGGCGCCACACCTCGAGCAGCGCCTCCACGTCCTCCTCGATCCCCGGCGGGACGACGTAGGTGGCGGGCGGCATCCCGCGCAGGCCCCGCTGGGCCACGTGCTGGACGAGGGAGCCCAGGTGGTCCGCGTGAGCGTGGGTGATCAACACCACATCCCTCGCCACGGTCCGATCGAGGATGACGCCGACGTCGACGCAGACCTTGAGCGCGGGGAGGTCAATGCAGGACGCGACCCCTCCGACGGAGACGCCGCTCACCTCCAGTCCGTCGAGTTCAAACACCAGCAGCTCCTCCGGATCGCCCGGCGCGACCTGCGGCCATTGGACCCTATTCGAAGGCGCTGTTGTAGCGCTCCATGTCGGTCACGCGGCGCTCGATGTAGTCGGCGAGGGCCGCCTGCGCCCGATCGAGGTTGCGCTTGGTGTCCGACCCCTGCACCACCGTCGTGGCGACTCCCACGCGGGTGCCCATGGCGTCGGCGCTGACACTCTTCACCTCTGCAAGGCAGACGATCTTGTGGCTGGACCTGGGGATCAAGACCCGGAACTCGAACTCGGAACCCACCGCCAGTCCCAGGTCGGAGGGCACACGGATGCAGGCCCCGCCCATCGAGATGTCATGGAGGCTGACGTCGTAGGAGACGCCGTGAACGATGATCTTTCCGCCCAGTCGCTCGTCGAGGCCCGGCCGCGCGCGGCGGTCTCGGCGACGGTTGAAGAGCCGCAGGAAGCCAGCGTGCTGCTCCCGGTCGAGCTCCACCTCATCCACGAACTGGAACCCGTAACGGTTGGGCTCCTCCGGCGTGGGGAGGGAACGGACGATGGACTCGACGCGGAGCGGGCTCGAGTTGAGAGAGGAGAAGGTGATGGTCCGGACAGCGCCCAACACGAGGTCCTTCTCCACGCCCTCGTCGAATTCGATGGCAGCCCCGCCGGCCGACATATCGATCAGCCTTCCGGAGACCGGGAGCCCATCACCCGACACCATCTGGACCCCGACCCCGTCCGACCTGGACGGCGCAGACCTGTAGTGGCTCCGGTCGGGGATAGCCTTTGCCTTGCTGAAGAGTCGCCAGAGCATGGTCAGGAGGTCATGGGTCTTTGGGGGCGGCTGGCGTCAGCTCGAACGACGGCCCTTCTGCTCCCGGCGGTCGACGGGCTTGCGGTCCCAGAAGTCACGTGCTTCATCAGGGGACTCCTCCACCGGGGCCGCGGGCTTGAACTGCTCGTTCGCGGGGAGGGGCGGGATCACGGTGTCGCCCGCGGTCTGGTCGAAGAAGTCGATCTTCCGCTGGGGCAGCGGCGTCTCGGCCCGCGTGGGCGTACGGCGTGACTCCTCGAGGCGTGTCTCCTTGCGCTGCTCCTCGAGCACGAGGTCAAGCGTGCGTTGGTCAATGACGTTCATCGCGACCAGGACCTCACCGACGCGCCGCCCCTTACGGACTCGCTGCAGCACGAGGGCCTTGTCGAGGTCTCCCTTGGTGACGAGGCCCATGCTCAACAGGTGGTCTCCAATCCGCTGGCTGTTGACCACGTGGAACACGCCGCCGGGCTCCGCGTTGCCCGCCGCCACCCGATCCTCCGCGATCTGGCGCTCGACGAACTCCATGATCTCCCGGACGAACTCCACGGCACGGACGTCCGTCAGCCCGCGCTCCATCAGCACCACGCCGATGAGGCGGCTCGCGAGCTGGCAGAGATCAGCGAGGGGCGACCAGCCCTCGGACTCGACCGAGGACGCGAGCGAACTCAGCGCATCCCGGGAGCCATAGAGGCGGTCCTGGTCACCGTTCTCGAAGGCGATGAACGAGCGCTCAAGTTCACGGAGTTGCTCGCGAAGTGATTGATGGGTTTCGGACATAGGGAACGGCAGGATCAGGGGCGAACTGGCGCCGGAGCGCCTCCCAGGTGAGGGGAACTATCGACTTGCCCCCGTTCATCGCTGGAGCCGTTAGGTGAATTCCCCTCACGTCCATCCAGGGGCCCGGCTGAATGGGCTCCCTGGGGCCGTTTCTCGGCCTCCGCACGCCCTCTTCTCAGAATGAGGCGTGCAGCCCCACCGCTAGCCAGGAGAGCCGCATCTCGCTCAGCGCATCCAGCAGAGGATCCTCCTGGGCTCTCGCGAGGGCGGCCGTGCCATGGACTCCAAAGGGTCCTGAGAGCGGCTCCCGCCAGGTGAAGCGGATGATGCTGCTCGAGAAGCCTGCCTGGCCCAAGGGCGATCCATCCACGGGGTGCATCCCATCGTCGTATGGGAATTCTCCCGCGCCCAGGTCCACCTCAAGGGGCCACCCCTGGCTGACCCACGCCTGACGCTCGTCCGATGCGGGCTCGTCCCACGCCAGCGGAGCGGCCGCGCCGGGCTGCAGCGGATGCCGGTCCGTGGCCCCCTCCGTCCCGGACGTCGAGTGGAAGGACCCGTCGGCGACCTCGTTGAAGTCAGAGATCGAGAAGGCACCCGCGTTGGTCCGCGCCGCCGAGAGGACCTCGTACCCGTGGATTCGAGGGCTGACATCGGGGACCGCCCGAACCCCGGGTGAGCTGCAGCCGCAGAGGGCCCCGAGCAACGCGGCCATGATCATTCCAGAGCGGATCTCCATCGTGCGCCGGCCGCGCACGGGCGGTCCGGGCTCGATGGATCGTCATTTGACCTTGGACCACTCGTGCCCCAATGGGAGCGACGCAGCCGCGGTCTCAAATGGGGCGCCAGACCGAGGTGGCGGTCCCAGGATGGCGCACCCATCGGGCGGCGTGCCTGCAGCGGCCGCGACCCCGCGACGGTAGAGGCCTAGCTCGCGGCCCCGTCCAGCTGGGCACGGAGGCGCCAGCCGACCTGCCGCATCACCTGGTGGGCGATCGCGGACGCGACCAGGGGACCGGGGAGTCGCACGAACGCGAACTTCAGCTCGAGGCACCGCTCCTTGAACGCGTTGTATTCCTCCGGCTCGAGCCGTACACCGAGGAGGAAGAGCTTGGTGCCCTCACCCTCGAGCGCGGCTTCAAGGACCGCGTCGCGCTCTGCCTTCAAGCCGTCCACGTCCACCTCCTGGAAGTCGAACGTACTGGCGCCGAGCTCTTCCGCGAGGCCATCCGCATCCACGGAGCTCGACGGCGGAGCGAACAGCACCACGTCCATCGAGGAGAGGAGCTGACGGGCCTCCGCCATCGACTTGGCAAGCCGCTCCTCGTTCTCGGCGGTGTCCACCGCTGGCTGCGACGCTCGATCACTGCCGAGGAATCCCCGCAGGACCTCCGCGACCTCCAGGTCCAGCCCGCCAAGGCGCCCCCGTAGCCCCTGGAGGGCCTCCGAGAGGCCCCTATCGGACCGATCGAGGCCGGCCACGGCCCAGCCCTTGAGCGCCTCACCGAGGGACTCGGCCTCCGCCCGGGTGGCGCCGCGCTCGTCGAGCAGCTTGCCCACGTGGTACCGGACCTTGCCCAGGAGATGACCCCGCTGCCGCCGGTCCTTGCGGTCGCGCGTGAGCTCGTCACAGAGCTTCTTGATCCGTCCCCGGAGGTCCGCGGATTGGGAGCAGTCGGCGAGGTCGTCCAGCCGCATGTGGCGGTCGACGTAGATGCGGAAGCGGGTCGTCTGCTCCTTGAGCCAGAGGAAGACCTCCCGCTGATCGCTGTCGCTCCGGACCGGAGCTTCCACGATCGACGCGAGGAGAGCCGACTGCGCCTCGGCGAGCAGGTACAGGAACGCCCGCGGCGGACCGTCCTGGAAGAGGCCCGCGTCCTCGAGCTCCCGCGCCTTCTCAACGGCGAAGCAGAGCGTCTCGTAACACTCCGCCACGACCGCCAGCTTCGCCGCGGACTCGTCCGGAACGTCGAAGGCCTCGCTCTGATTGGCGCGGATCCCGAAGGGCTGATCGAGCATCCACGGGATGGTGTCGCGGAGCCCCCGCAGGGACTCTCGCAGGGCGCGCTCCTGGTTCGCCAGCTGGGCCTCAGCGGCGCTTCGCTCGCCGCCTTCGAGGTGCCGGAGTCCCTGACGCTCCACGGAGACCCGGCAGGCGGCAGCCTTCCACCTCGTCCTCTTCAGGACCGTGTCGAGACCGCCGGTGAGCGGCTCCCCGTCGGACGGTGCAGTCGCCGAGGCTCGCCCGCGAGCCGCCGGAGTGAGGACCCCATGGGAGGTCGCCTTTCCGCTCCCCATCGCCTCCAGCTCATTGGCCAGCCACTCCTGCAACACACCCAGCGCCTCCCGCGTCTCGCGACTCGAGGCGGCGTCCCTCAAGCAGACCTTGAGGAGGTGGATCAGGGCTCCAGCGGAGCGCTCGTTCGATTGGTGCGGCAAGGGTGACCCCGGGGGTTCAGCTTCGGAGTATGGAGACCCTTTGCGACGAATTGAAGCGACACATTTCGGTTACCCATTACGTACGCCGCTCGACCCGCACCGCCTTCAATCCGACGCGCCGCCGCCGAGCACCACGGCGTTCCCCAGGAGCCGGCCCGTGGAGCGCCAAGACCCTCGGTAGACAGGTGATACGACGAAGCTGATGACTCGGCCGTCCCCGAGGGTCTCCGAGGTCAACCACGCGCTGTCGGCGATCCGCGTCCGCGCCTCGGGCCAGAGGAGCCCACCAAGTCGCAAACGAGGGGCCGTGGTCAGCCGGATCGCGGGACGGGAGGCGCTCATCAGCACGCTGGATCCAGAGAACAGGACGGCCAACTCCTCTCCCCGAAGGCCAACCGTGAGCCAGGACTCCGGGTTGACCTCGGCTCGCAGGATGACGCCCGCGGGTGAGAAGCGGCGGCGCCAGCGATCCAGCGCCTCGGGCGTAGCGGATTCTTCCTCAACACCGGCCGGCTCGGACGCCGCCGCGGCCTCCCCTTCAGGAGCCACTGCGGCGGGGTCCGGCGCCCCGTCGGAGGTCTCCTGCGGCGCGCCGTAGAGCTCCTCGACGTCCACCTCGACGCGCATGGATCCCCGCTCCCGCGCCGCGCGCCAGGCGTATTCCTCAAGCCCGTCCAGGACATCGCGGCGCAGGCGGTTCCCGGAGAGCCCGAGCTCCGGGTCCGCCAACGCCGTGCTCGAACTCCCGATGGCGATCAGGGTCCCCCCGGCGCGGGTCCAACGGGCGAGATCCTCGGCGCGCTCGCGGGCGAACCCGCCCGCGCCCGGCGGCAGGATGAAGACGCTGTACTCGTCGAGGTCCACGCTCCCGGGCCGCTGGGCGTCTACCAGAGTGACCGGCATCCCAAGGTCCTCATCCAGGTAGCGCCAGACGTGCCCGAAGTCGGTGGTGGACACCGGCGAGTTGGAGAGGAGGGCGACCCGCGGGGCCTCGAGGAGCCTGAAGTGACCACCGCCCAGGTCCGGGCCGTCCTCGATCGCGCGCCCGCTCACGACCGAGTGCACCACCGCCGTCGACTCGGTCGCGGCCTGGCGCACGAGCTCGTCCACATCCTCGGGGTTCTCGTGGCGCCTGAGCAGGAGGGAGCCACGGGCCAGGGAGACGCGCTCCGGAGCGCCGCCGGCGCCACGCACTCGGGCCTCGAATTCCCGGTCCGAAACGTGCACCTGGAGGCCAAGCTCCATGGCCCGCGCGGCAAAACGCAGGGAGCGTCGGTCGTCACCGTCCACGACCCAGGCGTACGCGCCGGCCGTGTCGCCCACCGGCCCAGCAGGCGCCTGGACCGGACCCGCGGGCGTGCGCTCCACGTCCGGCATCGACGCCCAGTAACCCTGGACCCCGAGCTGGCGGCCCAGGCACCACGCGGTCACGTCGTAGACCTTGGAGCCTTTTCCGCGCTCGATGGACTCACGCTCCTTCTGAAGGAACTCCGCGTCGAGGCGGGGGTCGAACTCCAGGTAGGCGCGCATCATCGCGCCCTGCGGTTGGGCGGAGGGCACGACCCAGGTGCCCTTCGGGAACGCCCGGTTCTCCTCGGTGTCCCCAAGCGGACCGGTGACCTCCGACGCCTCGAAGGCCTCGGACGCACGGAAGACCTCGATGCCCTGGGAGAGCAGGGCGCGCAGCAGCCGGGCGTCGACCTCGACGTCCGCGGACGGGACCACGAGGTAGGCGCCCTTCCCGGGCTCGGGGACCGGCTCACAGGCGGCCCGGCGGTGGGCGAGGTAGTCGCGCAGGATCGCCTCCCGGTTCGCCGCGAACGTCTCGAGGTTGGCGAGGCTCGCCGCCACCTGACCGTGCACGGTCTCGCGGTAGGAGACGATCTCTCCGGACTCCCGCTTGAGCGGTGCGCCGATGGTGCGGCCCTGCTCGTACAGCATCCCGATGGCCCCTGTGAGGCTCCCCCACGCGTCCGAGTATCCCGGGTAGAGGGCGTCCGCCCATTCGCGGGTGTAGTACCCCCAGCCATATCCGTCGAAGACGCGCGCCGCGTCATCCGCGAGGACCCCCTGCCAGTGGAGGAGCCGCTCGGGGAGGTGCGCGTTACGGGGCGCGCTCTGGGGGTAGAAGAGGAAGGTGTCCAGCCCGCTCATCTCGTGGGCGTCGACGAAGAGCTGGGGCGGGAGGTCCAGGAGGCGCGCCCAGCGACCGCGCGTCTCCGGCGCCTCCCCCGCCATCCAGTCCCGGTTCATGTCGAACAGGTAGTGGTTGCCCCGACCGTTGGGCCAGCGACCGCGCTGCATCGCGCCGTCGTCGAGGTTGGCCCGATAGCCCGCGGTCTGCAGCACCATCGACCGGATACGCTCCCGACCGTCGGGGTTGAGGCAGGGGTCGAGGACCACGACGGTCTCCTCGAGCATCGCCGAGACCTTCTCATCCGTGCACGCCGCCAGGTGGTAGGCCACCGGCAGCGCCGCCTCGGACGCGGACGTCTCGTCTCCGTGGATCCCGTACCCCATCCAGGCCACCGCGGGCTGATCCGCGAGGGCGGCGTCAAGGCCCTCGCCTTCCCCGCGCGGGTCCCAGAGCCGACGGGCGGTGGCGCGGATCCCGTCCATGCGCGCGTGGTTCTCCGGGGACGTGATCACCAGCGTCACCAGGGGCCTGCCCTCGTAGGTCTGGCCGTACCGCTCCATGGTCACCCGGTCACTGGACGCCGCGATCGCGCGGAGGATCCGCAGCATCTCGTCGTGGCTCGCGAGCCGGCTCCCGACGGGCTGGCCCAGGAAGTCCTCGGGCCGGGCCACCGACCCGTCGTAGGTCGCTCCGGGGAAGAACGGCTCCGTCCACTCGTTGGCGGCGTCGTCACCGAGGCGGATGGGCGCGTGATCGCGGAGGACGTCCTGCCCCGGGGCTGCACCCTGGGGGATCGCGAACGCAGAGAGGATGGCGAGGGGAGCGAGGAGCATGGCTTTGGGGCGAGAGCGGCGGAGAAGAGAACGGGGCGAGTGTATCGCGCCCGCGCGGAGGACTCGGCAAGCTCTGGAGGCCGATGAAGGACCCCTTCGCACCCGCTGGCGCCCTGCGCCTCAAGCCCGTGGACGTGATCGGGTACCCCGCCCCCATGGATCTGCGGCAGGACCGCGGCGGGGACGCCGACGCGGGCCTGACGGCGGGGAGGGCGGAGGACAACGACATCGCGCTGGTGGAGGGCCGCTACCCCTCGGTCTCCGCCCACCACTGCCGCTTCGAGCGGCGCGGGGGCGTGCTCACGGTCGAGGACCTCGGCTCCAGCAACGGCACCCTCGTGAATGGCCAGCCGATCCAGGCCGCGGTGGAGCTGGCGGTGGGTGACCTCGTCCGGCTCGGGAGCGTGGGGCCGAAGTTTCTGGTGGTCGGCGGCCGCGAGCTGAACGACACGGTGTTCGTCCGCCGCGAGGAGCTGCGCCCGAACACGGGCGAGGTCGAGGAGATCGTCGAGCGGGGCCAGCGCGGCAGCCGGCTGCGGCTCTCCATCCTCGTCACCCTGCTGCTCGGCGCCTTCGCCTGGCTCGCCTGGGAGTCCCGGCGCAGCGCGAGCGACATGAAGGAGCAGCTCGACGCCCGCTCGGTCGAGTACGAGGAGCGCCTGGCTGACGCCTACGCCCAGATCGCCGCCCTCGACCAGCGGGAGCGTGACCGCGCCGCAGAGGAGACCGATCGGTCCGAGTCACGCCTCGCCACCCTGCGCTCGCTCGAGGGGGACCTGCTCCGGCGGGCGGAGACGCTGGAGGCCTCGGTCAAGTCCCGCGCCGCCGAGGAGGCCCGCCTGCGCGAGCGGGTGGTGGAGCTCGAGCGGAGCGGCAGCGAGAAGGGCGTGCTCGACCGGGTCGTCCGGGACCTGGAGGCCGCGCGCGCGGACCTGGACACCACGCGCAGCGAGCTCCGCGACGCCCGGCAGAAGGTCGACCTGCTCGACCCCGTCAACCTGGCCCAGGCCCGGGTGAGCGGCGTGGCCGACGTCCGACGCTCGGTGGTGCTCATCGAGAACAAGGTCAGGATTCGAAACGTCGAGACGGGCGAGCTGCTCTTTCTCGACGGAGTGGGCCCCGCCGCGGAGCCCAACTTCGAGGGGCGCGGCACCGAGTTCGTGCTCGAGTCCACGGGCTCCGGCTTCTGCATCGACGAGGACGGCTGGATCTTCACCAACGCCCACGTGGTGGGACCGCCGGACAACGAGCTCCTGCGCGCGATCCGCGGCACGCCGCTGCTCGAGCAGATCGTGGAGCTCACGGTCGTGTTCTCCGACCAGTCCAAGCGGCACGTCGCCGCGGTTCACTCCACCAGCAGCAAGGGCGTTGACCTGGCGCTGCTGAAGATCGAGCCGTTCGCGGGCATGCCGGTCCACGCGGCCTTCTCCACGGAGGTCCCCCTCCCCGAGCCGGGGAGCGACATCTTCCTGGTCGGCTTCCCGCTGGGGTTCCTCGCGGTCCAGGACGGAGAGACCGTCATCTCCTCCATCTTCCGCGGGATCCTGTCGCGCAAGGTCGGGGACCAGATCCAGGTGGACGCGGGCGTGCACCCGGGGAACAGCGGCGGACCCATCACCGACACCGCAGGCCGCGTGGTCGGGGTCGTCGTCAGCGTCCAGGCGCTCCCCGACCAGACGGCGGTCTACACCATCGGCTACGGCATCCCGATCCACCTCGCCGCCGAGCTCTGGCCCCCCGCCGCGGGCTCGGAGTGACCTGAGCCCCATGCCCCCTCCCCCCTGGAGACGCTTCCGGCACGGGGTCGTCGCCTCCACGAACGACCTGGCCTTCGCCGCCATCGAGGCCGGTGAGGCTCAGCACGGTGACGCGTTCATCGCCGAGGCCCAGACCGCGGGGCGCGGGACCAGGGGCCGGCGATGGGAGAGCGAGGTCGGCGGCCTGTACCTCAGCGTGGTCCTGCTTTCGGAGACGATGCCGCCCCCCGGCGCGTGGACCTGCGCGGGAGCGCTGGCGGTGCACGACCTCGCCGCGTCGGGCGGCGCCGACGTCGTGATCAAGTGGCCCAACGACGTGACCACGACCGCGGGCGCGAAGATCGCCGGGGTCCTCGCGGAGTCCCGAGGCCTGCGGGCCGACGGGCCTGCCACCTTCGTCCTGGGGATCGGGCTCAACGTCTGTGGCCGCGGCCCCTCGTCGGCGCTCCGTGCGGAGCGCCCCGTGGCCTCGCTCGGCGAGGTGGCCCCGGGCCTCGAGCTCGCCGACGCGGAGGAGGGGCTCTTGGCCGCGCTCGAGCGTCGGGCAGCGGAGGTGATCCGGGGCCCCGGCGGGCTCTACGGCGAGTTCTTCGACCGCTGCGCCCTCGGGGGCGAGCGCGTGCTCGTCGAGGGCGCGGAGCAGCAGGTCACCGGCACCTGGACCGGCCTTGACCCGTTCCTGGGCCTCCGGATCGAGGAGGGGGGCCGCGCCCGCCACCTCCCGGTGGCCCACGTGCGCAGCGTCCAGTCCGCCCCCTGAGAGCGCGCGTCTGGGGCCGGCGTCCCCGGTCGCGACGGCGCGGGGTTGCTGGACCTTCCAGGACCCACCCTGGAGCCCCCTTCACTACACTCTTCGCCCTCGATTCGAGGCCTGTTCCCCTCCCCCACGCCCCTCGATTCCCATGCAGCGCAGCGACGGCCGCACCCCTGAAGAGCTCCGACCGATCACCTTCCAGCGCGGCTTCACCAACCACGCCCAGGGCTCTGTGCTGACCTGCTTCGGCGAGACCCGGGTGCTCTGCACCGCCTTCGTCCAGGAGAGCGTTCCGCACTTCCTCAAGGGGAAGGGCGGCGGCTGGGTCACCGCGGAATACTCGATGCTCCCCAGCTCGACCCACGACCGTAAGTCCCGGGACAAGGGCGGGCGGGTGGACGGCCGCTCGGTGGAGATCCAGCGCCTGATCGGTCGAGCGCTGCGCGCGGTGGTCGACCTCAAGGCCCTCACGGAGCGGACCATCTGGGTCGACTGCGACGTGCTGCAGGCGGACGGGGGCACGCGCACGGCGGCCATCAGCGGCGCCTACGTCGCGTTGCACGACGCGCTCACGCGCCTCGACGAGCAACGGAAGCTCCGCAGCTGGCCCCTGGTGTCCCAGCTCGGCGCCGTCTCGGTCGGGGTCGTGGGCGGGACGCCCATGGCGGACCTCTGCTACAAGGAGGACAGCAAGGCCGAGAGCGACATGAACCTCGTCATGACCGGCGAGGGGAAGTTCGTGGAGGTGCAGGGCGCCGCGGAGGGCGCGCCCTTCGACCGCGCCGAGCTGAACCAGCTGATCGACCTGGGCGAGTCGGGGATCCGGCGGATCTTCGAGCTCCAGAACGAGGCGCTGAAGGGCTGACATGAAGCTCCTCCTCGCCTCCGGGAACCGCAAGAAGCTCATCGAGCTGCAGCGGATCACCGCGCCCCTGGGGGTGGAGGTGGTCCAGCCTGCGGACATCGGCGGGCTGCCCGAGTGCGTCGAGGACGGGGACACCTTCGCAGCCAACGCGGCGAAGAAGGCCCGTGAGGGCGCCCAGCACTCCGGCCTCTGGACCCTGGCCGATGACTCCGGGCTGGAGGTCGACGCCCTCGGCGGGGCCCCGGGCGTGTACTCGGCCCGGTACGCCGGGACCCACGGGGACGACGAGGCCAACAACGCCAAGCTGCTGCGGGAGCTTGTGGAGGTCCCGGACGGGGACCGCAAGGCCTCCTTCGTGTGCGCCCTGGCGCTCGCCCGGCCCGACACCGGCGAGATCGCACACGAGGCCATCGGTCGCACGCACGGGAGGATCCTCCGGGAGCCGCAGGGCGAGGGCGGATTCGGATACGATCCGCTCTTCGAGTTCTCCGAGGAAGGGTTCCCGGTCACAGGGCTGGTGTTCGCGACCCTCTCGGGCGATGAGAAGGCCTCGGTGAGTCACCGGGGCCGAGCGCTCCGGGAGCTCGAACCCGCGCTCTCCCGACTCCTCAAGGACAGCTGAACAAGGCGCGCTGCGTCTCAGACGAGTGGACCCCAAGTACATCCGCAACTTCTCGATCATCGCGCACATCGACCACGGGAAATCCACCCTGGCCGATCGAATCCTCGAACTGACGGGGACCGTGCAGAAGCGCGACATGAAGGCCCAGCTCCTGGACGACATGGAGCTGGAGCGCGAGCGCGGCATCACCATCAAGGCGCGCGCCGTGACGGCTGTCCACGAGAAGGACGGGCACAAGTACGTGCTCAATCTGATCGACACCCCCGGCCACGTGGACTTCAACTACGAGGTCGAGAAGTCCATGCAGGCGTGTGAGGGCGCGATCCTCCTGGTGGACGCCAGCCAGGGCGTCGAGGCCCAGACCGTGGCGAACGCCTACCTCGCCATCGAGGCCGATCTGGAGATCATCACGGTCCTCAACAAGGTCGACCTGGGACACGCCCGCCCCGACGAGATCGCCGAGGAGATCGAGAACAGCCTCGCGATCGAGGCCACCGACGCCTGCCGGATCTCTGCGAAGACCGGGGTCGGCGTGGACGACGTCCTCGACCGGATCGTCGAGAGCTTCCCCGCCCCCCAGGGGGATCCGGACGCCCCCCTGCGCGCCCTGATCTTCGACGCTGTGTACGACGAGTACCGCGGCGTCATCGTCTACCTGCGGATCATGGACGGGACCCTCAACAAGAGGGACAGGGTCCTCATGAAGGGCACCGACAAGAAGTTCGAGGCCGTCGACATCGGGATCTTCAGCCCGAAGATGGAGTCTCGCGGCTCGCTGTCCGTGGGCGAGGTGGGGTACTTCGTGTCCAACATCAAGGCACTCGGCGACGTGCGGATCGGGGACACGATGACCCTCGACAAGACGCCCGATGTGGAGATGCTCCCCGGGTACCGCGAGCCCCGGCACATGGTGTTCGCGGACTTCTACCCGACGAACCCCAAGGACTACGAGACCATGCGAGAGGCGCTCGACACGCTCTCGCTCTCCGACAGCTCCTTCTCCTACGAGGCGGTCACCTCGGAGGCCCTGGGCTTCGGCTACCGGTGCGGCTTCCTGGGCCTGCTGCACATGGAGATCATCCAGCAGCGCCTCGAGCGGGAGCACGACCTGGACATGATCCAGACGGCCCCGTCGGTGACCTACAAGGTCCAGCTCAAGGACGGGACCGAGGAGATCATCCACTCCCCCGGCGCGCTCCCGAGCCCTGACCGCTTCGACGAGGTGCTCGAGCCCATCGTGCGCGTGTCGATGATCGTGCCCGCCGAGTTCATCGGCGTGACGATGACGATCTCCAACGACCACCGGGGCATCTTCGTCCGCCAGGAGCACCTCTCCCCCACCCGCGTCCAGCTCGTCTACGACGTGCCGCTCGCGGAGATCATGTACGACTTCTACGACAAGCTGAAGTCGGCTACCCGGGGCTTCGGGACGCTCAACTACGACCTCAAGGGGTACGAGCCTGCGGACCTCGTCAAGCTGTCGATCCTCGTCAACGGGGACGAGGTCGACGCCCTCTGCGCCATCGTCCACCGCTCCTTCGCCGACCCCCGCGGGCGCGCGATCCTCAAGAAGCTGCGCAAGGAGATCCCCCGGCACATGTTCGAGGTGCGCCTCCAGGCGGCCATCGGGTCCCGCATCATCGCCCGCGAGAGCATCGCGGCGCTGCGCAAGGACGTCACCGCCAAGTGCTACGGCGGCGACATCACCCGGAAGCGCAAGCTGCTCGAGAAGCAGAAGGCCGGCAAGCGGCGGATGCGGCAGGTGGGCAGCGTGGACATCCCCCAGAAGGCGTTCCTCAGCGTCCTGGGCTCGGAGTGATCGCCGGGCGCCCGGCGGCGGCGCGGCCCTGGGGCCGTGTGGCCATGCCTGCGCTCACTCGGCCGGGACCCGCACCCACCAGCCGACCTCGCTCTGGAGGAGGCCGCGGTCGTCCTTCAGCACCCAGGGGTGACGGTCCCCCCGCAGCTTGGCCGGGTCGGTGACGCGGCAGACCACCCGATAGCGGCCGGGCTCGAAGGCGCTGCGCTTGAAGCGGAACTCGTGCTCGCCGTCCCGCTTGCCCTTGCTCCGCTGGTCCGGCTTGGCCTCGATGGGCGGGAGCTCGACGGGGTTCCGCGTCGACCGCCGGCCTCGCTTCGCGGGGGCCGCGAACGAGCTATCGCTGACCGTGGACCGGGGCGCGTCGGCCTCGGGGAAGACCCACCATTCCACCTGGAGCATGTGGCTCGCCGGCTGCATGGCGGTCACCTCGAGGACCAGCTCCTTGCCCTCCACCACGTGCTCCTCGTCCGACCGGCTCCGGTGAGGCGCCGGCGCCACCCTGTCGATGGGGTCCACCATCGAGTAGATCAGCTTCACGAGCTGCTCGCGGCAGACCGGGCAATAGAACTCGCCCGCGCCCATGATGCAGCCGTTGGCGGTGGGCCGCCACGCGCCGCGCGCGCGACCGTCGGCGCCCTGGTACATGTCCACGCCGGGCACCTTGGCGTCGATGAAGTGCTTCCACGGAGCCCTGTCGGGGTCCGGATTGTCGGTCACGTTGACGTTGGCCTTGGTGGGCCCGCGCTTGTGGGTCTCGCTGCTGTACTCGTCCGAAAGGCGCCCGAACGAGTGGCCGAACTCATGCAGCGTGGTCTTCATGTTGCGGCCGCCGATGGTGGCGATCCCGCCGCCCCCCGAGCCGAGGACCCCGAGCTTGGCGAAGACGATCGCCTGCCCGTCGTGGGCCGGCAGCTCGTCCAGCATCCGGCGCACCTCGCCCCCGTTCACGCCCACGTGCCCGGCGTAGGTCCCCAGGATGTGGCCCCCCAGGGCGGTGTCGTACTCGCGCCCGAAGCCGTCCACGCCGTTGTCGGCGCTGACCAGGTCCGCTCGGATGAAGTTGAAGTAGCTGTAGTACTCGCCGAGGGTCCGGTTCCTGCGGAAGTAGTCCGGCAGGTCATCTGCGAGCTTGGCGAAGGCCTTCATCTCCTTGAGCTGATAGCCCTCCCCCATGAGCACGATGTCCACGCGGTTGGACGAATCGCCGTGCCGGACGATGTCGGCGGCCCCGAGGAAGGCGCTGGGCTTGGACCGGCGCTCGCCGATCCGGCCCTCCGGGGTCCCGGCGAAGTCCTCGGCGAGCTTCTTGTAGAGGCGCTGCGCCTCGCGGTACTTCCCGCTCTCGGCCCGCGACTCGGCCTTCTCCAGGAGGGCCGCGGCGTCCCCATCGACCAGGGCCGGCCGGGGCGCGGAGGGAGGGAGGAGCCAGAGCAACAACGGCAGCGCGAGCAGGGCCTTCATGCCCCGAGGATAGGGGCTTTGGCTCCCCCTCGCTCCGCAGCCGGCCGCGAAGCCCGCCCCATGGCGCCCGGGGCCGTCAGTCCACCACGTAGGCCGCGGCGACCTCCCGATCCACCTGCTCCATGAGCGCCGCGGTCTGCGGAGCGAGGGGCCTGGCGGGGTCGAAGGGCAGGTCGACGCTCCAGGGCGTCACCCCGTATCCATCACCGCGCACTCGGACGATGAGCCCGACCTCGTCTCCGTACACATCGACGGGGAAGCCCCGCCCGAACCGCTCCCGGAGCCGGCGCTTGATCTCCGTCGCCACCAGGTCGCAGGCGTCATACCAGCTGGTGGAGCCCGCCCGCGGCGGCGTGGCCGTCCTGAGGAGCTCCTCGGCTTCGTGGAATTCGAACATGGCCCCATCCTGCCGAAGCGGCTCACCTCGATTCCAGCGGGGCCGACGGAACGCGGGGCGGCCGCGGCCTGGACCCCGCCGGCGGCCCGTGGAGCGCCCACCGGGATCCGCCAGTTGGCGGGCACCCGGGCGCTCCCTCGGCTATTCTCTCCCGCGTGTCTGACCCCGAGCCGAACCAAGACAAGCCCTTCGTCTCCTCTGCACCCACGACGGGGGCGATGTCGAAGGTGGCCGCGTCCGAGCCTGCGAGCAAGCAGAAGAGCCACCCCTGGCGAGACAACATCGAGGCGGTGGCCGTCGCGATCGCCACGATCGTCCTCTTCAAGTACTTCGTGGTCGAGGCCTACAAGATCCCCACGGGGTCGATGCAGCCGACCCTGATGGGCAACGCCGAGACGGGGATCTTCGACCGCGTCATCGTCGACAAGTTCTCCTATCACTTCAGGGACCCCGAGCGCTTCGAGATCGCCGTCTTCAACTACCCGCTGGACAGCTCGAAGAACTTCATCAAGCGCATCATCGGGATGCCCGGTGAGGAGCTCGAGATCCGCGGCGGGGACCCCTGGATCCGTCCGGAGGGTCAGGAGGACTTCACGATCCTCCGCCGCCCCCGCTCGATCCAGGATGCCCAGCTCCGGCGCCTCGACACCGAGGGTGAGTGGAAGATGTCCATGGGGACCGCGGGCCGCTGGAGGATCAAGCCCAGCTCGTCGGGCGACGAGTTCTCGGCGACGGGCCGCGGCGAGGCCACGTTCCCAAGGACCTACGAGTCCATCCGCGACAACTACGTCGACGGCTACCCCGAGGGGATCAAGGACAAGATCATCACGCTCAAGAAGGGGTCCAACTTCAACGACGTCTCGGACCTCCGCGCGCGCTGTGAGGTCCGGGCGGACGCTGGCTGCCGTGAGGTCGCGATCGAGCTGCACGAGGGCCGGCGCCGCTTCAAGTTCATCCTGCCCGGCCCCGCCGCGCCGGCGAGCGAACGCGCGCGGATCATCGCGACCGGGCTCGACTCGGACGACCTGGAGGTCGTGGCGACCGAGATGCCGGACGGCGAACCCGCCCGCCTCACCACCGGGGACCGCTACGAGGTCGAGGTGGAGAACCTCAACGACCGGCTGGCACTGCGGATCGACGGGGACGAGGTCGCCGCCGCGGAGATCCCCCCCGCGCCGGATCGGGCGCGCTCCAAGGTGACCCTCCGGATCGAGGCGCCCCAGGGGTCGACCACCACGGTCGACGACATGAAGGTCTGGCGCGACATCTACTACACCTTCGACCCCACCCGCCAGAAGGTGAGTCGCTGGAACATCCCCCCGGGCAACTACGTGGTGCTGGGGGACAACAGCCAGGACTCCTCCGACGGCCGGGACTGGACGCTCGTTCAGTTCCAGATCGAGGAGGGCGAGCGGGCCGGAGAGACCGTGAGCGGCAACCTCCGGGAGAGCAGCTCGCCGCGGCCGGACGCCAACCCGCTGTACCTCCCCAGCAAGCGCAAGTGGGAGCAGCTGGTGCTCCGCGACACCCTCGGGGAGCGGCACGTCTTCGAGCGAGGTGAGGCGACGCGCCTGTCCGACGAGGTGGCGCCGCTCGTCTCCCGGGACCTGATCCGCGGCCGAGCCGTGGCGGTCGTCTGGCCCCTGGCGCCGCAGCACGACGTCTATCGCTGGAAGTGGGTCCGCTGAGGCGGCATCCTTCCACGCCCAACCTGGCGGATCCTGCGCCGCCTGAGCTCTCAGGCGACCCGCCCGAATACCCATGTCCAACGCTGACCAGCCCCCCCTCCATGTCGAGGGTCTGATCAAGGCCTACCGCGGCCGCAGGGTCGTGGACGGAGTGGGCTTCCACGTGGAGCCCGGCGAGATCGTCGGGCTGCTCGGCCCCAACGGCGCCGGGAAGACCACGAGCTTCAGGATGACCGTCGGGGTCGTCGAGCCCGACGCTGGCTCGGTCCAGCTGGGCGGGAAGGACTGCACCCGACTCCCCATGTTCCGCCGGGCCCGGCTCGGCATGGGCTACCTCCCCCAGGAGTCGAGCGTCTTCCGCCAGATGACCCTGGAGGACAACGTCCTGGCCGTGCTGGAGGCCCTCCCCATCAGCCGCAAGGAGCGCCGCTCCGAGGCCGCCCGGCTCCTCTCGGAGCTCGAGCTCAGCCACCTCGCCAAGAGCGGCGCGGACACCCTCTCGGGCGGTGAGCGCCGGCGCCTCGAGCTCGCGCGGTCCCTGGCGACCCGCCCCTCGATCCTGCTCCTCGATGAGCCCTTCGCGGGCGTGGACCCCATCAACGTCGAGGAGATCCAGGTCCTGATTCACCGTCTCCGGGACCAGGGGATCGGAATCCTGATCACCGATCACAGCGTCCGGGAGACCCTCCAGAGCACCGACCGGGCGTACATCATCCACCAGGGCCAGATCCTGCGGGAGGGCACCGCCACGGAGCTCATCAACGACCGGCGGGTGCGCGAGGTCTACCTGGGCAAGAACTTCGAGACCACCGCCCCGAAGGGGGTCTCGGCCCAGGAAGAGCGGGAACTCATCGACTAGTCGCGGGCGGGAAGGGCGTTTCTGGGGTCCCAAGGGGTACGGGCGGCGGCTATCCTGCTTGCCGAAAAACCTGTTCAGAGCCCCCTCCCCCGCCCAGACATGAACATCGTCGCTTGCGTGAAGCGCGTACCCACGACCGAGGCCGTCGCCAAGCCGGCCGCCGACGGCAAGGGTCTCGACGCCTCCGAGTTCCAGTACATGATCTCGTTCTACGACAAGATCGCCGTCGAACAGGCCGTCCAGACCAAGGAGGCCGCTGGCTCCGGTGAGGTCACGGTCCTCACGCTCGGCCCCTCCTCGGGGACCAAGGAGATCCGCGAGTGCCTCGCCAAGGGTGGCGACAAGGCCGTCGTCCTCACCGACGACGACTGGCAGAGCCGCGACGCGCGCTCCACGGCCAAGGCCCTGGTCGCGCAGCTCTCCTCCATGAACGCCGACGTCGTCTTCATGGGGCGCGTCGCCACCGACCGCGACAACGCGGCGGTGGGCCCGATGGTCGCAACCTACCTCGGCTGGCCCTGCGTGACGGACGTCATCGGGCTCGAGATCGCAGACGGCAAGGGCAGCGCGAAGGTCGAGACCGACGCTGGCATCGAGACCGTCGAGTTTCAGCTGCCCGCGGTGATCACCTGCCAGAAGGGCCTCAACGAGCCGCGCACCGCGGGGCTCAAGGGGATCATGGCCGCCAAGAAGAAGCCCCTCGAGGAGCTCGCCCCGGAGGTTGTGGAGAACCAGTCCGACGTGGTCGAGGTTGCGCTCCCGCCTGCCCGCAAGGAGGGTCGCATCGTCGGCGAAGGCGCGGCCGCCGTGCCCGCGCTGATCGACGCCCTCCAGAACGAAGCCCAGGTCCTCTGAGACGCTGACCCGAAGATCCAAGGAGCAACAGCCATGTCCAAAGTCATCGTCTACTGCGAACACACCGGCGGGAACGTCCGCCGGGCCAGCCTCGAGGCCATCGGCGCCGCCGCTTCCGCGGGCGCCGAGGTCGTCGCCGTCCTCTGGGGAGAGGGTGCCTCGGGCGCCGCGGCCAGCGCCGCCGGCGCCGCGAAGGCCGTCTGCCTCACCGGGGACGCCACCTTCAGCCCCGACGCGGTCGCGGCCGCCGTCACCGAGGTGATCCAGTCCGAGGGCGCCAAGGGGTTCCTCGCCGCCGCCACCTACCGCGGCAAGGACCTCTGCCCCCGCATCGCCGCCCACCTCGACGTCTCCCCCTTCGCGGACTGCATCGAGTTCATGGCCGCCGGCGAGTCCTTCCAGGTCAAGCGCCCCTGGCTCGCGGGCAAGGCGCTCGCGACCCTGGGCACCACCGGGGGGGTCCTCTGCGCGACGACGCGCCTGAACGTCTTCGAGCCGGTCGACGGCCCCGGGCCCTCCGATTGTTCGGAGCACGCCATCTCCGCATCGGCGAAGGCCACCGTGACCTCGACCGAGGCCAAGGCCGACGCGAAGCTGGACGTCAACGAGGCGTCCGTCGTCGTCAGCGGTGGTCGTGGCCTCCAGGAGGCCGCGAACTTCAAGATCGTCGAGGACCTCGCCGCCGCCTTCGGCAACGCCGCCGTCGGCGCCTCGCGCGCTGTGGTTGACCTGGACTGGCGCCCCCACGGCGAGCAGGTGGGCCAGACCGGCAAGACGGTCGCCCCGCAGCTCTACGTGGCCGTCGGCATCTCGGGCGCGATCCAGCACCTCGCCGGCATGCGCACCTCCGGGGTCATCGTCGCCATCAACAAGGACGCCGAGGCGCCGATCTTCAAGGTCGCGGACTACGGCATCGTGGGCGACGCCTTCGAGATCGTCCCCGCCCTCACCGAGGCCGTCAAGGCGGTCAAGGCCCAGAGCTGAACCGGGCCAGACCGTGATTGCGGGGAGCGGGCTGATCTGGCGATCAGCCCGCTCCTCTCGTTTCGGGGCCTGGGTCTGCAACGATCCCATGCCGATGGTCGATCGACGCCGCAGCTTGCGAGAATTTGCAGAGCCGCTGTGATCCAGTGTGACCCCGCTGCGCGAAGTGCCTATTGGTGATGACGCGGCCAAACCGCGGTCTCCTCGCTCGCTCACCAACTTCCCACCGGCATGAACCTCCCCGTCACCCGACGCCTCCTCATCGCAGCTGCGCTCTGCTCGATCGGATCCGCCCAGACCGTCTCCGAGTCCTATCGGATCGCCAACCCGGCTCCCGACCCCTTCGGAAACACCTTCGGCTGGAGCATCGCGACCGACGGCGGCCGCTCCATCATCTCGAACCTCGATCGGTCGACCTGGATCATCGACACCGCGACCGGGACGCCGCTCCTGGAGCTGCCCAACCCGAACGCCAACGATCCCTCCGACATCGTGTATTACGGCTGGGACGTGGCGCTCGACGGCGACCTGGCGATCGTGGGCGCGCCTTACCTCGACACCAACCCGATCTCCACCGTCATCACGGATGACATCGGCGGCGCCTGGCTCATGGACTCCGCCACAGGGCAGATCATTGACTTCCTCTCGGGCTCCGTCCCCATCGCGAACGATAATCAGGGGAAGGCGGTCGCCCTCCACAAGGACTACATCCTCATCGGCTCGCCGAGAATCGACGTCTCCTTCTTCGAAGGGGACCGCGGCGCGGTTCACATCTTCGATCGGGTGACCCGGCAGGAGCTCGAGATCCTCCAGCCGTTCGACGTGGAGGACAATGACAACTTCGCCTCGGACATCGCGGTGGAGGGGAACCTCATGCTGGTCGGCGCACCGGGCGACGACAGTGAGCGAGGTTCAGTCTACGTCTACGACCTGTCGTCCCCGGGCTTCCCGTTCCTGCGCAAGCTGACGGCGCTCGACCGGCAGCCCGGTGATCGATTCGGCGAGGTGGTCTCCCTGAGCGGTGACCGCGCCGTCATCGGAGCGCCGGCTGATTCGTTCAACGGCGTCGCCAGGGCTGGCTCCGCTTACGTCTTCGAGGTCTCGACCGCGCAGCAGCTCCGCAAGCTCACAGCACCCAGCCCCTCCGAGGACTCCTTGTTCGGCAATGCCGTCGCCCTCTCCGGTGAGGTCGCCGTGGTCGGCGCCCCCTTCTCGGGACCCAACTTCCAAGGAGCGGCGTTCGAGTTCAACGCCGCGACCGGCGCGCTGGTCGGTCGCTTGGCCTCTTCGGCGCCTCAGGCGAGCGCCTGCTTCGGTCTCGCCGTGGCAACGGACGGCGTTCAGTCCCTGATCACCGAGACCGGATACCCCGTCGGCAACACGCCCTTCGACGGCGCAGTCTGCGCGTTCGGCTTCCCGGCCCTGGGTACGAACTACTGCACCGCCAACCTGAACTCCGCGGGGCGGTTCGGCTCCCTCGGAGCCGTCGGTTCGACGGAGGTGGCGCAAGACGATATCACCCTCGCGGCATCCAACCTGCCCCTGGGCGTCTTTGGGTTCTTCCTTGTGTCCAGGACCCAGGGCTTCGTGACGAATCCGTTTGGCAGCGCGGGGAACCTGTGCCTCGGTGGCGCCATCGGCCGATATGTGGCGCCTGGGCAGATCAAGAACTCCGGACCGGACGGCCTGATCACCCTCGGCTTGGACCTCGGGAACGTCCCGCAGCCAAGCGGGCACGTCGGCATCCAGCCGGGAGAGAGCTGGAGCTTCCAGCTCTGGCACCGCGAGAACTTCGGCGGTGCCGGCAACTCCAATTACACCGACGGCTACGAGATCGTCTTCGAGTGAGGCGCCGAGGCAGCAGTGGCTCCCCACCACCACGGCCCGCCCCGAATCACTCGGGGCGGGCCGCGTTCGTTGCGCAGCACCCGGCGAGTATGCGCCTCTGCGAACCGATCAGTCCGGTGCCAGGGTCATGGCCTTCGGGAGGTCATGAGCGACACGGCGACGATCACCGCCGTGTTGACGACGAGGCCCGGGAGGCCGGGGTGGAGGTCGGAGGGCGGCATCAGATGGGGCCACGCCAGCGTGGTCGCTGAGCCGAGGAGCAGACCGAGGAGCGCGGCGATCCCCGTGGCCCGCTTCCAGAACAGCGCCGCGAGCACCGGGGGCGCGAGCTGGCCCATCGGGCCGTAGGCGTAGGAGAGCAGGCCGACCAGGTCCTCGTGGAACGAGACCGCGGTGACGTACGAGATCACCAGGATCGGGAGCAGCATCCAGCGCACGGCGCGCCGCTCCGCCTCGGGGCTGAGCGACCGCCTGGCGCCGACGATCCACCCGTCGCGGACGAGGATGGACGCGGCGGAGTGCAGGATCGCGTCGCCGCTGGACATGGACGCAGCGAGGGCGCCGGCGCAGAAGAGGCCGATCAGGAGCGCCGGGAGGTCCAGCTGGAGCAGGAGGTGTGGGAGCACCTGGTCCGCCTGCTCCGGCGCGGGCGTGAAGCCCACGGCCGCGAAGCCGATGAGCAGGATGGGTAGCAGGAAGAGCTGGAACGTGGGGTAGAGCACCACCGTGCGGCGGATCACGCCCTCGCTGCGCGCCGCGAAGGCCTTCTGGAAAAGGTGCGGCCAGAAGGAGAAGCCGGCGGCCATGACGAAGACCGAGCTGCCGTAGCCGAGCCACGACCAGCGGCCGCCGTCGCCCTTGCCCGCCCCCGGGAGCCGGAGGAACTCCGGGTCGATGGTCTGGAACATCTCCCCCACGCCGCCGTGCAGCGCGCGCGGCAGGTAGAGCCCGAGGGACCAGGCCATGACCATCATGAAGAGGCCCTGCAGGGTGTTGGTCCAGCCGACCCCCATCACGCCGCTGTGCCACACGTAGAGGAGCACAACGCCGTAGACCACCGCGGCGCCGACCTCCACGGACATGGCCCCGGAGGTGAGGACCTCGAGCACGTGACCCGCGCCGCGCATCTGGAGCGCGAGGTAGGGCACGAAGGCGAGCAGGCTGACCACCGCCATGACGGGCGCGAGCGGCCGGAAGCTGAGCTCCCCCGCGACGAGCTCCGCCTGGGTGATGTAACCCTTGCGCCGCCCGAGCCGCGCCGCCGCCGGCCCGGTCCAGTAGAAGGGCAGGAAGCCCAGCACGCCGAAGGCGAGGATGTGGAACGCGGCGGCGCCGGTGGAGTACGCGCGGCCCGGCGCCCCGAGGAACGCGAAGGCGCTGAAGATCGTGGCGCCGGTGACAAAGTACATGAGCACGGGGCCCATGGAGCGATCGCCCGCGACGAAGCCGGTGGCGCTGTCGCTCGCCGTGCGGGCCGCGCGCCAGCCGACGAAGAGGCTCAGCGCGAGGTAGGCGCCGACCACCAGGAGGATCTGGGCCTCGTCGCTCATGCCTCTTCCCCTCCTTCCGCGGCGCCCGACTCCCCGGGCTCGGTGGCCATGTAGGCCCACATGACCAGGGGCGTCAGCGCGGCCCAGCCTGTGACCCAGGCCAGCCCCACCGGCAACCCGAGGATCAGCCCGTCCGCGGTCGAGAGGTCACGGAAGAGGAGCCCGGTGAGGCTCAGCACCGCGAGGGAGAGGTAGATCAGGAGGAGTAGATGTCGCAGGGCCATGGCCTCACGGTAGCGCGCCGCCCCGTTCGCCGTCGTCCCATCGTCGCGCCTCCGTATCGCAGCGCCTCCCAGGGCCCGGAGGCGCTATGCTCTTCGCTCGTTTTTCAGGGAAACCAACCACAGGAGCAACCCCATGGCCCGCGCATCCGCACGCCACATCCTCGTCGACACGGAAGAGAAGTGCCTCAAGCTGAAGGAGGAGATCGCCGGCGGCGCCGACTTCGCCGACCTCGCCAAGCAGCACTCCTCCTGCCCCTCCGGCAAGAGCGGCGGCAACCTCGGTGAGTTCGGACCCGGCCAGATGGTCAAGGAGTTCGACACCGTGGTCTTCAACGAGGCCGTCGGTGAGGTCCACGGTCCGGTCAAGACCCAGTTCGGCTACCACCTCCTCGAGGTCACGAGCCGCTCGTGAGCACCCCCGCTCCGCCGATCCTCGAGGCGAGGACCGGCGGGGCGTGATCGCCGCTCCCCGCGAGGGGCTCCGGCCCCACCGGGGGGCTACCGGCCGAGGCCCAAGGCCGCGAGGAGCACGCGCACGAGGCGCGTCACCGTGGGCCGGGCCGCCAGCGCGGTCATGTGGCGCCCCACCGCCGGCCCCGAGCGGCTCCGCGTGAACCAGGCCGGCCGCGGGAAGATGCGGAACGGCGCACGGAGCACCGTCTTCTGCGGGCGATCGAAGAGGAACGTGTTGTGGACCGTCCCGATGCCGCTGCCTGCGTCGTCGAGGGAGTTTCCGGGGAAGGCGCCCCAGGTGGTCCCCCCGAGCGGGAACGAGGCGGCGGCCCAGAGGTTGACCGCCACAGTGCCGTACCGGAGGTCGGTGATGGCGCGCTCCACGGCTCGGGCGACAGCGGGGTCGCGGAGCGAGGCGGGGTGAACAAGGAGGGTCACGTTCAGGCTCCCAGCGATCACCTCGTTGGCGAACCGCACCGCCTTGCGGATGAACTCGGCGGGGTCCGCCGCCGGGACCGGCGCCTCCGCCATGGCCCCGCACCAGAACTCGTGCTGGAAGCAGGGGTCGAGGCGCTCGGCGGGATCGAGGCCAGCGGCGAGGAGCCAAGGGGTCTCGCTGTCTCCCACCTGGGTCGCGTCCGGATGAGCGTCGAGGAAGGCCGCTCGCTGCTCCTTTTGCCCGGGATAGTAGGCCGGCCGCGGCTCGGTCTCACCGAGGGCCTCGCGGAGGGCGCCGAGAAGCTCGTCCCGCTGCGCCCAGCCCCCGTGGGTCAGGATCACCCGCGTCGCGTTGCAGTTGAAGCCCGCGTTGGTGGTGAGTGAGCTGGCGAGGTTCTCCCCGTGGTACCGGAGGTCCCCCTTCGACCAAGGTCCAGGGACGACGATCACGGGGCTCACGTTGCCCAGCTCGCTCGTCACCGGCCGGTCATTGCGAGGCGTCCCGGCGCGCTTGCGCTCCAGCGCCTCTTCGCCCTCTCCCCAGACGACCCGGTCGTGGGTCGCGAGGGACCCGGTGACGTGGATCGAGTCGATCCCCCCGTGCTGACAGAGCCGCTCCCCCACCTCGGCGCCCCCGTACAGGAGCCGCAGCAGGTCGGCGTCGATCAGCGGCGAGAGCGCCTCCTCGAGGGCGGGACCCGCCGCCTGGTTCACGGGGTTCATCTTCAGGACCGCGCACTCCCCCTCGGAGAAGAGCTTGTGCAGCACGTCCATGGGCCCGATGGAGGTCACGTTGCCCGCCCCGAGCACGAGGCCCACCCGCGCACGCCGCGCCCCCCCGCGGTGGGCACCGGCCATGTTGTCCTTCACCTCGCCCAGGGCCACCTCGGGGTCGAGCCACACCTCCGCGCTGATCCCCCTCAGGAGGATCCGATCCAGGGGATCCGCCGGGAAGACCGGCGCGGCCACCTGGCCCCCTGGGAGCGCCCTCACCACGCCGGGGAGGGCCGGTGCGCCGCGCTCGCCGAGGTCCTTCAGCGAACGGATCAGCTGCCGGACCGCGCGCAGGACGGTGTAGGGCCCGCCGAGCCACTCCTCGGCCTCGGCGTGCGCCCCGCGGGCGACGCCCTTCAGGGCGCAGCCCGCGGCGACCCAGCGGTCCGCCGCAGCCTCGATGGAGAGGACGAGCGTCTCGAGCAGCCGGACCTGCTCCGCCGGCGTCGTCGTTCGCCACCGCTCCGCGCCTGCTCGCAGGGCGGCGATCGCCGCGTCCTGTTCGGCCGGGGTCGAGGGCGAGGGCGCCGCCGCCGGGCCGCTGGATCCGGTCTCGTTCATCATCGGGGTCGAGGGTAACCGCGCTGCAGGGGCCGCGCCGACGACCGCGCCGTGGCGGTCAATCCAACCGCCCCGGGTCGGCGACGACCGCCGCCTCGATGAGGGCGACCGTCTCGGGAAAGGGGAGCATGGCGCCGACCTCGGAGACGGGCACCCAGGCGCGGTCGCGGGGCTCCTGCGCGCCCACCTCGGCCCCGAACTCCATGGCGTAGAACCCGCAGATCACCCGCGCCTCACCCAGCACGAAGTCCACCGCTCCCGCCCAGCGCGGCGTGGAGCCGACGACTCCGGCCTCCTCCTCCACCTCGCGGAGCGCCGCCGCTTCGGCCGCCTCGCCTGGCTCGATGTGCCCCTTCGGGAGCACCCAGGGCGCCTCCGGACGGGCGAGCGGCCGGACCAGCAGGACCTCCCTGTGGCCGCGCTCGCCGCGCAGCACGATGCCTCCCGCGTGAGTGAGTGATTCCCGCTCCATCAGGCCTCCGAGCGTAGCCCATTGGGCACCCGGACCCACAGGGGTGCGGCTATCCTCTTCGCGCCCCATGTCCGCCCCCTCCACGTCGCCCCTGCTCCGCCTCCTGGCCCACGTGCGCCAGCACCGCGGGGGCGTGAGGCTCGGCGTCGCCTTCTCGATCCTCAACAAGCTGTTCGACCTCGCGCCGCCGCTGCTCATCGGCGCGGCGGTGAGCATCGTGGTGGACAAGGAGGCGTCCTGGGTGGCGCGCCTCGGCGTCGAGGATCCGTGGCAGCAGTTCCTGGTGCTCGCGGCCATCACAGTGGTCATCTGGGTGCTCGAGTCGCTCTTCGAGTACCTGCAGAAGATCATCTGGCGCAACCTCGCCCAGAGCGTGCAGCACGACGTCCGGCTCGACGCGTATCGCCACGTGCAGGGCCTCGAGATGGGGTTCTTCGAGGACCAGGACTCCGGCGAGCTGATGAGCGTCCTGAACGACGACGTCAACCAGCTCGAGCGCTTCCTCGACGGCGGCGCCAACAGCCTGATCCAGCTCTCCACCACCGTTCTGGCGGTGGGCGCCATCTTCTTCTGGGTCTCCCCCAGCGTCGCGTGGGTCGCCTTCCTCCCGATGCCGCTGATCGTCTGGGGCTCGATCTACTACCAGCGCAAGCTCCAGGCCCGCTACGTCGACGTGCGCAGCAACGTCGGCGCGCTCAACGCGGACCTCGCCGGGAACCTCGGCGGGATCGCCACGATCAAGAGCTACGCACGCGAGCAGGCCGAGGCCAGCCGGATCGACGAGCAGAGCGAGCTCTACCGTGCCGCCAACCGCCGGGCGATCGCCCTCTCCAGCGCCTTCTCACCGCTGATCCGGATGTTCATCCTCGCTGGCTTCACGGCGACCCTCCTGGTGGGCGGGCGGATGGCGCTGGACGGCGACCTCGACGAGGCCGCCTTCGCGATCCTCGTCTTCATGACCCAGCGACTCCTGTGGCCGCTGACCTCCCTCGGGGAGACGCTGGACCTGTACCAACGAGCCATGGCCAGCGTCCGCCGGATCTTCGGCCTGATCGACCGCCCCTCCACCATCCTGGATGGCCCCGAGCGCCTGCCCGCGGCCGACGTGGCCGGCGAGATGCGGCTGCGGGACGTCCACTTCGCGTACTGCGGCCACCCGCCGCTCTTCGAGGGGCTCAGCCTCGACTTTCCTGCCCGCGAGACCACGGCGATCGTGGGCGCCACCGGGTCCGGCAAGTCGTCCCTGACCAAGCTCCTGCTCCGCTTCTACGACCCGGCCGCTGGCGCCGTCGAGCTGGACGGGACGGACCTGCGCGAGCTGAAGCTGGGCGACCTGCGCGGCGCCATCGGGCTGGTCAGCCAGGACGTCTTCCTGTTCCACGGATCCATCGCCGAGAACATCGCCTACTCGCGGCCGGAGGCCTCCCTGGACGAGATCAAGGCGGCCGCGCAGGCGGCGGAGCTCGACGAGTGGGTGGCCACGCTCCCCGAAGGCTACGACACGATCGTCGGGGAACGGGGCCAGAAGCTCTCCGGAGGCCAGCGTCAGCGGGTCTCCATTGCTCGCGCCGTGATGAAGGACCCGCCGATCCTGATCCTCGACGAGGCCACGTCGGCGGTGGACAACGAGACAGAGGCCGCCATCCAGCGCTCCATGGAGCGCATCGCGCAGGACCGAACGACCATCGTGATCGCGCACCGCCTCTCCACCATCCGTGGCGCGGATCGGATCCTCGTCCTCGATGGGGGCCGCGTCGTCGAGCAGGGTGAGCACGAGCACCTCGTCCAGGAGGGCGGCCTCTATGCGCAGCTGTGGGGTGTCCAGACCGGGGCCCGACGGGAGACCCAAGGGCGAGGATGACCGACCCGATCAGCGAGACCGTGAGGGCGGCCATCCGGCGGCTCGACGGGTCGGGGGAGGTCCCCACGGCGAGCGCCCGGCGGGCGGCCGTCGCGCTGCTCCTCAGGGGGGAGTCCGCCGGGGACCTCGAGGTGCTCCTGATGCGGCGCGCCCACCGGCCAGGGGATCGATGGTCCGGCCAGATCGGTCTCCCCGGAGGTCACGCGGAGGCGGCGGACGAGAGCCTCGTGGCCACCGCGCGACGCGAGTCCGTGGAGGAGGTCGGCGTGGATCCGGGCGCTGGCGCAGGGCGGCTGATCGGAGAGCTGCCCTCCGTTCAGGCCAGGGCGCGGGGGGAACGCCTCGATCTGTTCATCACCCCCTTCGTCTTCCACCACCCCGCGCCCGCCTCGCCGGTGCTTGGACCCGAGGCGTCCGAGGCGTTCTGGCTCCCGCTCGCGCCCGCGATCTCCGGCGACTTCGACGAGACCTACCGCTACCAGCACGGCGAGGTGATCCACCGCCTTCCGTCCTGGCGATTCGAGGGCAGGACGATCTGGGGCATGACCCACGGCATCGTCAGCCGCTTCGGATCCGCCCTGTAGGTGATCTGGAGGGGTTCAGTGCATCGTTCTGAATCACCCGGGCGGTGATCCGACGCACCCACTCGCGGCTTTTTGTCTCACCCCGCCCGAAGCGCCTGGTTCCCCCGTGTGGGACTGGTTTTTCCGTGGGAGACTCGTAAACGGTAGGCGTCCCGAGCGGGGCGCCACGTCTAGCAACACCACCTCTCTTCCCCCTCAAAATGCTCCGTTCTCTCTCCCTCTCGGTCGTCGCACTCGGTCTCGCGGCGACAGCCTCCGCCCAGGTGACCACCATCGCCACCGAGTCGTTCGAATACCCCGTCCCGGGCCTGCTCTACCAGCAAGCCGGCGGAACCGGCTGGTCGAACGCCTGGTGGGTCAGCGGTGGGGCCAACGACGAGCTGGTCATGTTCGACCAGACCATCCAGCCCCCCTTCGCCGCTGCCGACTCCCTCGGTGGCTACGCTGGCCAGACCGGCGTCTTTGGCGCCGCGTACCGTCAGTTCGACCTCGGTGCGCACCCCGAGCTCATCGACCCGAACACCGGCCGCTGGGGCGCTGACGGTGAGACCATCTGGATCTCCTTCAGCACCGTCAACTTCCAGGGCCAGCCGCAGGACCACTACGGCGGCCTTTCTCTTTGGCGCGCCGGTCAGAACCCGGCCGAGTCGCTGTTCCTCGGGGCCCCGTGGAATGCCCAGGGCTGGGGCATCGACGACGAGGGAGACCTCGCCGGCTCGGCACCCGCCTCCATCATCCCCGGCACCAACGACCAGGTGGCCAGCCGCCTTGTGGTGCGCATGGACTACATGTCCGGGCAGAACCGCTGCCGCATGTGGGTCGATCCCACCACGGACTATCCGACGGGCACCGCTGACCTCGACGAGATGGTCACCGGCGGCGACTTCGACGAGATCCGCCTCTCCTCGGGAGGTAACAACGGTGACCTGTTCTTCTGGGACAACATCGTGGTCGCCAAGGGTGTCCCCACGGGCGGCCTCGGCGTGAACTACTGCACGGCCAACGTGAACTCCACGGGCGCCACCGGCAGCATCTCCGCCACCGGCTCCGACCAGGTCGCGAACAACAACCTGACGCTCACCGCGGGTGACCTGCCGCCCAACTCCTTCGGCTTCTTCCTCACGAGCCAGACCCAGGCCCAGGTCGCCAACCCCGGCGGCAGCGCCGGCAACCTGTGCCTCGGCGGCGCCATCGGCCGCTACGTGGGCCCGGGTCAGGTCCTGAACTCCGGCAGCGCCGGCGCGTTCTCCCTCGCCCTCGACCTCACCAACACCCCCCAGCCCACGGGCGGGGTCTCGGTGCAGGCAGGCGAGACCTGGAGCTTCACCACCTGGCACCGTGACGCCGTCGGCGGCACCACCACGTCCAACTTCACGGACGGCCTCGAGATCACCTTCAACTGATCTCCGGGCGAGCCGGGCGGCGAGGCCTCGCCTCCGTCGCACGGCGCGCCATGACGAGCGGCCCCGGAGTTCCTGCCTGGAACTCCGGGGCCGCTCGCGTTGGGGCGGCCTCACCGGTGCGCGCCCCAGCCCAAGGGGGTCACTCGTCCCCGCCGCCCGCGTAGCCGTTGGCCGCGAGTGAACGCTGGATGCTGGCCGGGACATCCGCGGCGGCGGCGCCTGCGGGCGCCCGCTCGATCCCGGAGATGATCTCCTCGGCCGCCTCGTCGTAGAGCCGCTTCAGGCCGGGGCCTGCTCCCTCGGCCGACAGCGCGAGCGGCTGCAGCTCGCCCGGGTCCTGGGCGAGGTCGAACCAGGCGCTGCCTCCGTTGTCATGGTTGACCACGAACTTGCCGCCGGTGGTCCGCAGGCTCCGAAGGTTGCGCCCCACGCTCATGAGTTCGGACACGGCCGGGAGGTCCGGTCCGCCAGCGAGGTTTCCCCGCAGGTAGGGCGCGAGGGACTCCCCCATGGTCGTCGCCACGGCGGGCAGACCCGCCAGGTCCCGCAGGGTCGGCCCGAGGTCGATCATCCGCGTCTGCCCCCCGAAGCGGGCAGGTCCGACAACGCCGGGATAGTGGACGATCAGCGGGATGTGAATCTGCTCGTCGTACAGGGTGGTCCGGTGCCCCTTCCCGCCATGATCGAAGAGCTCGGTGCCGTGGTCCGCCGTGATCACGAGGATGGTGTCCTCGAGCAGGCCCGCCGCGCCGAGGTCGTGGCGGATGCGACCCACGATCTCGTCGGTCCAGGCGATCTCCCCGTCGTAGAGGGCGACGATGTGCTCCTGGTCCCGGCGGGGGATCGCCGCGTTGATCGCGGGGTCGTAGAAGAAGTCACGCCCGGTGAAGGGCCCGTCGTAGTCGGGGTCGAAGAGCGTGTCGTAGGGCGGCGGCGGCGTGAAGTCGAAGTGCACGTCCCACAGGTGCACGAAGGCGAAGAAGGGCTCGTCCTCCCTCGAGGCACCGGAGAAGAACCGCTGCCACTCGCCGTAGACCTTGTCGTTGGTCACGCCGTGGTGCGAAGCCCTCAGGACAGGGTCCCGCATGGACCACTCGTTGTCGGCGTCCACCTCTCCGTCCGGGACCGTCTGGACGCAATCGACGTAGCGGTCGAAGCCCTGTCCGAGGCCGAAGGCGGGGTGCAGATACGGCCCGGCGAAGAACCCAGCGGTCGAGTAGCCCGCCGACTGGAAGGACTCTGGAAGGGTCTCGAAGTCCTCGGAGAGCCGGAACTTCACCGCGTCCACGACGCCGTGCACGCTGTCGGGGACCGAGGTGAACATCGCCGCGTGCGCAGGCAGGGTCCAGGGGGCGCTGCTGATGTGCTGTTCGAAGAGCCCGCCCTGGGCCGCGATCGCGTCGATGTTGGGCGAGGTGGGCCGCCCGTAGCCGTAGCACCCCAGGTGATCGGGGCGCAGGGTGTCGATGGAGATGAGGACGACGTTGGGGCGGTCGGCCGCCTCTCCCCCCCCACAGCCGACCAAGAGCCCAAGCAGCGGCGCCGCCAGGAGCGAGGGTCGGGCTGGGGCGCTGGGGAAGATCATCTCTCTGGACTCATCGGCTGTGTGTACGGCGACCCGGAGCGATAAAGCTGGAGCCGGGCCTCGATCTCGGTACGGAGTGGGTCCCCCTCCGTGAGCGCGGAGGCGGCCCGCTCCGCGTCCTCCACGGCCCCCTCGAAGTCACCCGCCCTCGCGCGGGCCGCCGCACGCACGTCGAGCCGCTCGGGATCGGCCCCCAGGTCCCCCACCAGGCCCTGGGCCAGCGTAAGGGCCCGCGCCCCATCCCTCGCCGCGGGGTCGGCGCTGGTGGCGAGGGTCCAGGCCAGCAGGGTCCTGGGGCCAGCGAGCTCTCGGACCGAGGCGGGGGCCCCGGTGAGGGTCTCCATCGCCTCCGCGTCGCGACCGAGCATCAGCAGGAGCATGACGACCCGGCTCGTCGCCTCGGGGTCGGCGGGGGCGAGGGCGAGGTCCTGTCGCAGGAACCGCAGCCCCTGGTCGTGCCGGTCCAACCGGCCGAAGGCCGCCGCCATCCGGGCGGCGTGGCGCCGCTCGTGGAGCTCGTGCTGGTCGAAGCCCACGGCCGTGTTGATCCCGCTGAAGAGGGCACCGGCGGCCAGCGCCACCAGCGCGGGCCAGGCCCGCCCACGGTCGCGCACGGCCACCCCGATGGCCAACGCGGCGAGGGGCAGGAGCCCCGCGCTCGCGGGGAGCCGGTAGCGCGGCGTGTACCAGAACACGATGCAGACCATCAGCGGGACGGCCACGATGAGCAGGTACGGTCCGGCGCTCCGAAGACCCCGGCGTCGGGCCAGGGCGACCAGAGCCCAGAGGCCAGCGGGGATCACCCATGCGAGGGAGAGGGGCGCGAGCCAGAGCCGCGTCGCCACGCCGTCCCGCCGCTCCATCCAGGGCTGATAGACGTCGCCATATCGCCGCCCGGTCAGGGTGTACCAGGCCTTGATCGCGCCCACCTTGAGCGCCTGGCCAGGCTCGTTCTTCCACCACTCCAGCCCCTGGCCCAGCCAGTAGCGGCTGGCCTCGTTCCACCCAGCCTCCCCATCGCCGAGGGCAGCCCGCGCCTTCAGGAGGGAGTCGAGCGCCTGCTCCTCCTTGCTGTTCACGACCCCCACGGCGGCCAGGGTCCCGTCGGCCGCCGGGTTGTTGCCGTGATAGAAGGTCAGGCCCGCCTGGGAGCTGATGGGGATGAACTCTCCAGAGGCCCGGTGGTTGTGCACCGTGGCGGGGGCGATCGTCAGGAGGCTCAAGGCCGCGGCGATGAGCGCGGCGCGCTGACCGCCGACGCCGCTGGCGAAGAGCCAGAGCGGCACGAGGGGAAGCAACACGAGATAGGGCGGGAAGGCGAGGCAGCACAGGCCCGTCAGCACGCCGATCAGCCCGGCCCTGAAGGGCGACGCGCTCCGGCCTGTCTGCCACTCGATCCCGGTCAGCGCGTCGAGGAGGCCGGCGGTCAGCGCCAGCTGAAGCGAGCCAGCGAGGACCCTGCTGGTGGCCGCCGCCGGCTCGTCCAGCGCGAGGAAGAGCCCGGCCCCCAGCCAACCGACCCAGGTCGCGAAGCCCGGCGAGCCGACCGAGGAGGCGAGCCGACGGCTGAGGCGGCCGATGAAGACGAGGGTCAGGAGGTGGAGCAGCGTCTGCGCCGCCGCCAACGCGCCGAGCCCGCCTCCGAGCGCTCGAACCAGGGCGGCCCACCAGAGCATGAGCGGCGCCGTCTCGAAGGGGGCGTCGTCCACGAGCGCCCCCCCGGCGATCTCTCCCGCGTGGGACCAGACCACGGCGGCGTCCACCTGCGGGACGAGCACCATGGGGTTCCCGCTGAAGGCCTCCGAGGCGATCAGCACCTGGGAGGCCGCCGCCAGCGCGAGGAGCAAGAGCAGCCCGCGGTGGAAGCGGCGGAGCGCGGCGGCCGGGTCCACGCCAGGGAGCCTGGCGTCGCGCGCCGGCGCGGCACCGGCGGCGCTGGGTGCTGAGGATCGGGCCGGAACCATGGCCGTCGAGCCTAGCCCCTGCTGCCTCCAGCCAGGCGCGCCGAGACCTCGACGATCTCCGCGGCCACGGAGAGCGCGATCTTGCGCGGCTCCTTGGACCCCTTGGAGACCCCGATCGGGCAGGTCACGGACTCGAGCGCCTCGGCGGTCACGCCCCGCTGCTCGAGCCGCCGCTTGAAGCGCGCCCACTTTCGGTCCGAGCCGATCAGACCGACGTAGGGGAAGGTGCCCCTGCCAAGGGCGCGCGCGATGACCTCCTGGTCGATGGCGTGGCTGTGGGTCATCACCAGGAGGAGCGAGTCGGCGGGGATGGTGTCGACCTCCTCCTCCGGCGCGTCGATGAAGAGGACCTCGTAGGGGGGCGACGCAGGGAGCGGCGGCTCCACCTCCTCGGCAGAGCGCGAGTCGATGAGCTGCACGTCGAGGTCCATGTAGTCCGCGAGGCCGGCGATGGCCTGGGCGACGTGGCCGCAGCCGAAAATGACCAGCCGACGCCGTGTCCAGCAGAATGACTCCAGGAAGAGGCTGACCTCGCCCCCACAGCACTGGCCCGCCTTCTCCGAGAGCGGCACGGACTCGGTCACCGTCTCCGCCCGTCCGCCCTCGAGCAGCTCGCTGGCTCGCTGAATGGCGAGGTGCTCCAGCTGCCCGCCGCCGATGGTGCCCCAGGCCAGCTTGCCGTCGGCGACGATCATGCGCGCCCCCACCTCACGCGGCGCGGAGCCCTTCACGCCCGTCACCACGACCTGACAGCAGGAGCGACCCTCGTCCCGGAATCTGGCGAGGGCCTCGAGCCACTCCTGTTGATTCACGGTCATGCTGCGTTCCTCGCCGCGCATCCGCGGCCGTCAAATCCCACGTCGCGCCCCCCGGGTGAGCGGGGAGGGGAGGGGAAGAGTGGTGGGCCAAGCTGGGCTCGAACCAGCGACTTCCACGCTGTGAACATGGCACTCTACCAACTGAGTTATTGGCCCACGCAGCGAGGCGGAGAGGATAGCGAGGCGTGGGCCCCTTGGGAACCCGTCGTTCCATCTCCGGTGGAGAGAAGCAGCAGCGGGCCGGGCTTCGACGCCCCCCGGAGCCCGGCGGTCGCCAAGGTCCGCGTGTTCGGCGTCCGAGCATGCCCCTGGTCTCCCGCTGGCCCCTCCAGCGCTGCGGCCGCTGGGGGGAAAATTGCCAGGCAGGCACGCCCCCGGGGGCTGTGGGTAAACCACTAACCCGCGGAAGGCTGGATGGACGGCCGTGTCCGATAACGGATCGCATCCAGCGACCGTTGTGCAACAGAACAACCTTTCTGGCATCAAGACGGCCCCATTTTGCCCGTTCTGCTAGGTTGATTTTCGCTTTCAACCGGCGCTTTCCCGCCGGCTCGCTCCTTACCCCATCCAACGCCCCCATGAAGAAAACGCCTGCCTTGCTCATCGGTCTCGCCCTGAGCGCGAGCGCTAGCGCTCAGGACATCGAGCCCGCCGTCAACCGCGCTCTTGGACTCACCGAGAGTGATGTCCAGAAGCTGGAGTGGTTCGGCGACCCCGCCACTGGACTGACCATCCCGTTCGAGCTGAACGGGACCTCCACCCAGCTCGCCCTCAGCGCCCACTCCGTGCGCGCCCCGGGCTTCGAGCTCGTGGAGCAGCGCGCCGACGGGTCGCTGGTCAGCGTGGCCCCGGGCCCCGTGGTGACCCTGCGCGGCACCGTGGAGTCGATGCCGGACGCCCGCGTCGCCGGAGCGCTCCTCGAAGACGGCCTCTATGCCCGCATCATGATCGCCGGCGGCTCCGAGTTCTGGATCCAGCCGGTGCCCGCGTCCGTCGAGGGCGCCAGCCCACTCCATCACGTGCTCTACGAGCGCGGCGACGTCCTGCGCACCAACCACTTCTGCGGCGCGGATCTGCTGGCCAACAACTTTGGGCAGCCCGGCTTCGAGGAGGCGCCCGGAAACAACACGGCCATGGGAACCTCGCTGTTCACGGCCGAGCTGGCCTGTGACGCGGACTACGAGTTCTACCTGGACTACGGGTCGTCCATGACGAACGTCGGCAATCGTATCCAGACGGTCATCGGCACGATGAACCTCCAGTACGAGAGCGAGGTATCGATCACTCACGAGATCACTCAGATCCTCGTTCGGACCTCCTCCAACCAGCCCTACACGTCCTCGGACGCCTCGACGCTCCTCAACCAATTCCGCAACGAGTGGAACGCCAACCAAGGCGGTATCCAGCGGGACGTGGCGCAGCTCTTCTCCGGCAAGAGCATCGTCGGCGGGACCATCGGCATCGCCTGGGTCGGCGCCATCTGCACGAGCTACGGCTACGGCATGGTCGAGACCGACTTCAACAACAACTTCGCCAGCGCCACGGACCTCTCGGCGCACGAGCTCGGGCACAACTGGAACGCCCAGCACTGCTCGTGCACGTCGTACACGATGAACCCGTCCATCACGTCGGCGAACACGTTCAACCCCAACGTCACCCGGGGGAGCATCACCTCCTTCCGCGACAGCCGCTCGTGCCTCAGCACCGGTGGTGGCGGTGGTGGCGGCGGCGGCGGCCTGAGCAACGACGACTGCGCCAACGCCGAGGCCATCACCGCGGGGAGCACCTCGTTCAGCACCACGACCGCCACCAACAGCGGCGTCGCCTGGTCCTGCGCCGGCGGCGGCGGCCCCGACGCGTGGTACTCCTACACGGCGACGAGCTCCGCCGATGTCACCGTCGATACCTGCGGCTCCGGTTACGACACCGCGCTCCAGATCTTCGTCGGCAGCTGCGGCTCCCTGAGCCAGGTGGCCTGTAACGACGACGCGTGCGGCCTGCAGAGCCAGATCGACCTGACCGGCCTCACCGCCGGCACGACGGTCCTGATCCGAGTCGGCGGCTACTCCGGGAACACCGGTTCGGGCACGCTGACGGTGACCGAGGCCTCAACGCCGCCTCCGGGTCAGCCCGGAAGCCCCACGCCCTCGAACGGCGCGGGCTCGGTGTCCATCAACCAGGACCTCTCCTGGAGCGCGGCGTCGGGCGCCACGAGCTACAACGTGTTCTTCGGCACCAGCTCCTCGCCCGCCTCCCAGGGATCGCAGACGGGGACGTCCTTCGACCCCGGCGCCCTCGCGTTCTCCACGACGTACTTCTGGCGCGTCGACGCCGTGAACGGCTCCGGGACGACGACGGGCCAGACCTGGTCCTTCACGACGGAGGCGGATACGCCAGCGCCCCCGGGCCAGCCCGGGAGCCCGACGCCGTCCAACGGCGCCACGGGAATCGCGGTCGGCCAGGACCTGTCCTGGAGCGCCGCGTCCGGCGCCACCGGCTACGACGTCTACTTCGGCACGGACCCGACCCCGGACGGGGGTGAGTTCCAGGGCAGCCAGGGCGGCACGAGCTTCGCCCTGGGCACCCTCCAGTACTCGACGACGTACTACTGGCGAGTCGACGCCGTGAACGGTGGCGGGACCACGACCGGGACGGTCTGGTCCTTCACCACGGAGGACGACCCCAACACCGGTGGCGGCGAGACCGTGATCTTCGCCGACAGCTTCGACGGCTCCATCTCGAACGCCTGGTCCTCGAACCGCCTCCTTCGGCTCCGGAGCGGCTCGGCGTTCGCCGGCTCCGGCGGCGTGCGGATCAATCGGTCCCAGTACCTCCAGGTCACCGTCGACGCCTCGGGCTTCACGGGCCTGCGGCTCGAGTCGGCGCGGCGCTCCCGCAACCTCGACAACGGCGAGACGTTCCGGATCATCGTCAACAACGTCACCGTGGAGACCCTGACCGGCAACAGCGGTTGGCGCTCCTCTGACATCGACCTGAGCGCCTTCGCCGGCGCCAGCTCGCTGACCGTCCGCTTCGAGGTCTCCGCGAACCGGAACAACGAGACCGGCGACATCGACGAGGTGAGCATCATCGGGATCAACTGACTCCCAACCGATGCCACGAGTCGCGGAGGGCGGCGCGGGGAGTCCCCCGCGCCGCCCTCCGCCATTTGTCTCCCCGCGGGTACGGTCGGAGTAGCCCCGAGCATGGCTCCCTCCAGGCTCGAGAGCTCGCTGCCCCGGTCGTTGACAGGGTCGCCTGCGGGGCGGCGCGACGACGGGGCAGATGGCGAAGCCGAGAGCCCGAGGGCCCCCGCCGGTCCGCGCTCAGCCTCAGTCCTCGCCCAGCGTCGAGCGCAGCTTGTCCCCCAGCTTGGACTCGGCCCGTCGGAGCATCATCCGCACGGCGTCCTCGCTCTTCCCGCCCATGCGCTCGCCCGCCTGGCGAAGGGGGAGGCCCTCGAAGAAGACCAGGGAGATGGCCTTTCGGTGCTCGGGGGACAGCTCGGTCAACGACTCCCTCAGGAGGTCGAAGTTCTCATCACGCTGGACCACCTTGGTGACAGAGAGGTCGCTACTCACGAACTCCATCGGAGTGGGTGCCTCGCCCCCATCGGAGGCGCCGGCGTCCATCGCCCGCTCCTTGGAGAGATCTCGCTTGCCCGCCGAGTAGAACTCGGCCTTGTCGCGGATCTTGTTCTGCAGGATCTGGACCAGCCAGCGCAGGAGCGACCCCTGGCCCTGGTACTGGTACCGGCTGAAGTCCCGGGTCGCCTCACGGAACGTGGTCTGCGCGAGGTCGTCCGGGTCCTCCTTCAGGCGGAGCCGCGGACCGAGCTTGCGCCGGGCCACCTCGACCATGGTCTGGTGATAACGAGCGAACAGGTCGTTCAACGCATCCGCGTCGCCCTCGTGCGCCGCGTCGACCAGCTTCCTGACCTCGTCGTCGCCGCCCTCGTTCTTTGTCTCGTCCGCCATGGCAGGTCCAGAGTCTAGCCTCGCCCCTCGGGGAGTGCCCCGGTGGAGACCGGACTCCGGCTCACGGACTTTTTCGTCCGCTCCACTCCGCTCGGCGCGGTCAAATCCCCACTTCTCTCCGCCCCTGTCCCCGTCCGAGCCGTCGGCGCCGCCCGAACCGCCGTCGGCCTCCACGGGGGACGCTCCCTGCCCCGCCAGCCGGCCGAGGAAGTCCGCCTCGAGCAGGACCGTGACGCCCAGCGCCTCGGCCTTCTTCGCCTTCGAGCCGGGCTTGCCCCCGACCACGAGGAACGTGGTCTTGGCGCTCACCGAGGAGGCCACGCGCCCCCCCTGGGACTCCACCGCCTTCTTGGCCTCGAACCGGCTCATGCCCTCGAGGGTGCCGGTGAAGACCACCGTCGTCCCGTCGAAGGCGGACCCGCCTGAGGAGGCGTCCTCGGCCTCGATCTCGACCCCGCTCGCGAGCAACGCCTCGATGAGCTCGAGGTTCCTGGGCTCGGCGAACCACGCCACGATCCGGGCCCCGACCTCCTCGCCGATCCCATCCACCACGATCAGCTGCTCGAGGGTGGCCCCCTGGACCTGATCCAGCTCATGGAAGTGACGGGCCAGGAGGCGCGCGGTGGCGCCGCCGACCTCGGGGATGGAGAGGGCCGCCAGGAATCGATCCAGGGGTGCCTTCCGCGCCTCGTCGAGCTCGCGCTTCAGGTTGTCCACGGACTTCTGCCCCCACCGATCGAGGGCCACGAGCTCCGGGTCCGGCACCTCCCTCAGGGCGAAGAGGCCGGCGGGCGACACCAGCAGCTCGGCGTCGAAGAGCTGCACGATCATCTTCTCGCCCAGGGAGTCGATCTCGAATCCGCTCCGGCCCGCCATGTGCACGGTCCGTCCGATCACCTGGGGGCGACATCCGTAGACGTTGGGGCAGCGCACGTACTTGCCCTCTCGGACGACCTTGGCGCCGCAGGCAGGGCACACCTCGGGCATGGCGAACGCCTCGCGGTGCTCCACGATGACGCCGGCCCGACGGGCGCCCTCCGCGTCCAGCAGGCTCTCCGGGATAGCCTCGGCCCAACCGGCCGGCGCCCGGTCGGGGCCCGCCTTGGAGACGCCGGTGATCTGCGGGATCACGTCCCCCGCACGCTTCACCAGCACCCGGTCACCGGGCCTCGCGCCCAGGGTCAGGACGTAGTCCTCGTTGTGCAGGGTCGCGTGCCGGACGGTGACCCCGAGCACCTCGACGGGGTCCACGTGGGCCCGCGGGGTGAGGCGACCGTTGACCCCCACCTGGATCTCGATCGCCCGCAGGATCGTGGTGGCCTCCACGGGCGCAAACTTGTGGGCGTACTGCCACTTGGTGGCGCGGGCCGTGCTCCCCAGGCGATCCCGGAGCTCCACGTCGTCCAGCTTGGCCACGATCCCGTCCATCTCGAAGGGGATCTCGTCGCGCCGCTCCTCCATGGAGGCGTGGTACTGCAGGCAGCCCTCGATCCCCTGCACCGTGGCGTCCTCGCTCGGCGGCGAGAAGCCCCACTCGGTCAGCAGGGCCAGCCGCGCCGCATGGGAGGCGGGCAGGTCCACACCCTCGCAGCGCACGATCGCGTAGGGGTGGAACTCCAGCGGGTATCGACGCACCTCCGAGGGGTCGCTGCGGCGCAGGGCGCCGGCCGTTGCGTTGCGCGCGTTGGCCAGGGTGGGCTGCCCGCGCTCCTCCCGGTACACGTTGAAGCGGTCGAACCGATCGCGCGCGATGAGTACCTCCCCGCGCACCTCGAGCAGCGCAGGGGGCGCGTCGAGGCCGAGGCGCACGGGGACGTCCCGCACGGTCCGCAGGTTGGCGGTGATGTCCTCGCCCGTGGTGCCGTCCCCCCGGGTCAGGCCCTGGACGAAGACCCCGTCCCGGTAGATGAGCGCCGCGGAGACCCCGTCGAACTTCGGCTCCACGTGCCACGTGAGCTCCTCCCCTTCCTCGAGCCCGAGGAATCGGTGCACCTTGGTGGCGAAGTCCCGCGCCTCCTCGGCGCTCCGCAGGCTCTCGATGGACAGCATCGAGACCGCGTGTCGGACCTTGTCGAAGCTGTCCCCCTCGGGCAGCGGCGCCCCCACCCTCTGGGACGGGCTCTCGGGCGTGATGAGCTTGGGGTGCTCCCCTTCCAGCTCCTTGAGCTCGCGGAAGAGCGCGTCGTATTCGGCGTCCGAGATCTCGATGCGCCCCTCGTTGTAGTAGAGCTGGTCGTGCCGGAGGATCTCCCCGCGCAGCCAGTCGAGGCGCTCTGCGGGCCCCGCACCCTTGGACGGCGCGGGCGTCACCGGGTCCACTCCATCGAAAGGGCGGGGGTCGGACGCCGGAGGTCCGCTCCAGCCCCTCGCCGGGTCTGCCGCCCCGCCTGCCGCTCCTGTCCGCGCCCCTCGCGGCCGGTGCTCCCCGAGGCCCCCGCGCGCTCCTCCTGCTGCCGTCGCCATTCCATGGGCGAGAGTGTCCCGCACCGAGGGGGCGGAGTCCATGCAGGAGCCCGCGACCAGGACCAGGATCCCCGCTCCCCCTCGGAGCACGCCGTCCCCGGCCCTTAGCCAAGGGGGCGCCTGCACCCCGGGCGCCACCGGCCCCTTGCGTAGGGGTCCCCCGCCTGCGGCCCCCTCGCTCGCCCATCGAGTCGTCCCCTGCTCCCTCGGTCCCATGCAGCAGGGACGGGCCGCGGGGGCATCGGTGACCGCCTGGCGGAGATTCTGCGCCGATCAGTCCGCCAGCTGATCGCCCCGGAAGGCGTCCGGCAGCAGCTCGTCCACGGACCACCGGGCGGTGGTGCCATCCGCGGCCTCGGCCACCACGGTCGCGTGGGGCGCGAACTCCGCGAGCCACTGGCGACAGGCGCCGCAAGGCGCCGTGGGGGTGTCCGCGTCCGTCCGGATGGCGACCACGGTGATCGGCGGGCCGAGGGCGGCTCCCTCAGCGTCAGGACCCGCGGCCCTGAGCGTGGCCAGCCGCGTGGAGAGGGCGTTGCGCTCCGCGCACAGGGTCAGGCCGAAGCTCGCGCTCTCCACGTTGCAGCCGCTGAAGAGGGCCCCCTCTGCGTCGAGCACCGCCGCTCCCACCCTGAAGCGTGAGTAGGGCGCGTACGCAGCATCCTTCACGGAGCGGGCCGCCTCGAGGGCCCGCGCGACGGCGGCGTCATGGGGTTCGGGGGACTGGGACACCCCGTGAGCTTCACGCCCTTGGCCCCCGTGTTCAAGCCCCCCGGGCCGTTCCCAGGCGGGCTGCGGCATTACCCGAGGAGCCCGGCGACCTCCCGCTCGGAGCGGATCGCCCCCCAGCCGTCGTAGGCCACGCGGCTCCGCCGAAGGAGGCGGCCGTCGCTCTCCCGCCGGGACTCCTGGGTGGCGATCCGCACCATGGCCTCCCGGCCCAGGAGCTCCTCGGGCTCCACATCCATGGACACGGTCACGTCGAAGCCCAGGGCCGCCAGCACCATGCGCACCCGCCGCAGGCCACGGTCGGTGAAGTTCAGCCAATCGAGCACCGCGGTCCGACCCGCCAGGTCGCCACCCACCAGCTCCATGCGGAGCATCCAGGCCGCCCGGCCGGCCGCCCCCTCCACCGGTCGCACCTCGCCGACGCGCATCCGGTACTCGCCGTCCTCCACGACGACGAAGTCGTCCACGTCCGCTCCCTCACTGGCCTCAATCCGCATCGCACAAACTCCGTTCAGGGGGTCCTGGGTCGGGCCCCTTCGCCCGTCCTCTGGAACGGAGACGATCCTGTGCCCCGGAGGTTGCAGGGCGGCTCAGCCCCCGTCCGCTGCGAGCGCGCGCGCCACCCGGTACGTCCCCGCATAGGCCGACACGGACGCCTCCACCGGGTCCGCGTAGCCGCCGCCGAGGGTCAACGCCACCGGGAGCCCATCGCGGCGGAAGCGCGAGAGCGCGCGCCGGTCACGCTCCTCCACGCCCTCCACGCTGAGCGCCATCCGCCCGAGGCGATCCACCGCCAGCACATCGACCCCGCCCTGGTAGAGCACGAGGTCCGGGCGCGAGCGCTCCATGGCCTCGTCCAGCGCGGCGTCGAGGGCGTCGAGGTAGGCGTCGTCGCCGGTGTCGTCAGGGAGCGGCACGTCCAGATCGCTCCGCTGCTTGCGGCTCGGGAAGTTGCGCTCCCCGTGGATCGAGCACGTGAACACCCGCGGGTCCTCCTCGAAGATCGACGCCGTGCCGTCGCCCTGATGGACGTCCACGTCGAACACCAGGACGCGCCGCACGGCGCCACGGTCCAGGACCCGGCGCGCCGCAACGGCGAGGTCGTTGAACACGCAGTACCCCGATCCGAAGTCCCGGTAGGCGTGGTGCGTGCCCCCCGCGAGGGTCCCCGAGAGGCCGTCCTCGAGCGCCGCGTCCACCGCAGCCAGGGTGCTCCCCACGCTCCCCAGGGAACGCATGACCATCTCCTCCGACCAGGGGAAGCCGATGCGCTGCACGGCCTTGCGGGGCAGGCTGCCCTCGAGGAAGCCCTGGACATAGTCCGGGTCGTGGACCGCGAAGAGGTCCTCCAGGGGCGCGGTCGCGGCGGGCGTGAGCGCCCCGCTGTCCACGATCCCCTCGTCCACCAGCCGCTCGCGGAGGAGGCGGTACTTGTGCATGGGGAAGCGGTGCTTGGGGGGCAGCACCACCTCGAAGTGATCGCAATAGAAGACGCGCACGTGGGCAGTCTATCGGCGCCCTGGCCTCGCCGCGCCGGGCGAGCCGCAGGGAGCGGTCACCGCGCCGCAGCCGTCGCGGTCGCCTCCGCGATGGCGCGCGCCGCGTTGTGGTACGCGACGAGCCCGAGGGTCTCCTGATCCACCCCGCGGCGTCCGAGCACCTCGAGGAGCGCGGGGTACCCGCTCGCGTCCTCGAGCCCCGCGGGGCGACGGTCGATGCCATCGAAGTCCGCGCCCAGGGCCACGTGCCGGGGCCCCGCCACCTCGAGGGCGTGCAGCACGTGATCCGCGACCCGCTCCAGGGGGAAGGGCGGCATCCCCGACTGGATCGCGTCCCCTTCGAGGAGCAGCCGCTCGGTGGCGTTATCTCCTCCGGCGTTCCGGTACGCCTCGGTCTTGCGGAAGGCCTGCTCCGCTCGCCGCTCATCCTCGTCCAGGAAGGCCGTCGCGAAGGGGATCCCAAGCACGCCGCCGCGCTGGGCGAGGGCGCGCAGCTGGTCGTCCGTGACGTTCCGCGGGTGGTCGCTCAGGGCGCGGCAGCCGGAGTGGCTCACCATCGGCGGCGCGACGGCGGCCTCGAGGGCGTCGTAGAAGGTCCGCTCCCCCGCGTGAGAGAGGTCCACGAGCATGCCCAGCTCCCCCATGCGCTCGACCACGCGCACGCCGAAGTCGGAGAGCCCCTCCGGCACGGCCGCGCCCGCGCCATCGCGGCACGAACGCGCCCACGACAGGTGGTTGTTCCAGGTCAGCGTCATGACCCGCACGCCCCGCCCTGCGTAGTGGTCGAGCTGGTCGAGGTCGTCCTCGATGGCATGCCCGCCCTCGATCGCGAGCACGCAGGCAAGGCGGCTGGGGTCGGGCTCCAGCAACCTCGCCCCGTCCACCACCTGACAGAGGCTCTCGGGGTGCCGCGCGAACAGGTCATCGGCGGCGTCGAGGAGGGCGTTGGTCCGCCGCTTGGCGGCGCCCGGCTCCTCGGCATAGGGCCCGTCGATCCAGGCCGTGAGCACCACCGCTGCCAGGCCCCCCCGACGACCCCGGACGAGGTCCAGGTGCCCGTGGGTCTCCTGTCCCAGGTCGTGGCCGAGGTCGAGGGCCCTCTGGAGGGCGTCCGCGTGACAATCGAAGACGGGCAGCATCCCGCCACGGTAGCGTCAGGCGGGCTCGGTGCCCCGCGCCGATCGCCCTGCCAGCGTGACAGGATGGGGGGAAGGCCAGGTTCGGCCCTGCCACGTTGGCAGCGGGGAAACCACCCCGGGAGGGCCCAGGGGTGGACTCCTGGGCCGTCGGGGGGCCCGGCGGCCCCGGCCGCTGGCCCGGGGCGGGCCCCCGGTCCAAATGCGGCACGCCGTTTGCTCCCCTGCCGCAGACCCATGGACCGCCGAATCCTCATCGCCGACGACGACACCTGTGTGCGACAGGGAGCCGCTGAGCTCCTCGTCGGCTCGGGCCTCACCGTCGTGGAGGCCGGGGACGGTGAAGAGGCCATGGTCATGGTGGAGCGGTCCTTCCACGTGGGAGAGCCCCTGCACCTGGTGCTCGCCGACGTGCACATGCCGCCCCCCCAGCAGCCCACCGACCTGGGGCTCGAGCCTGGCGACGGCGGCCTGGCCCTCTTCAGCCTGCTCCGGGGCCAGCGCCCCGAGCTCCCCTGCATCCTCTGGTCCGGCGCCGCCTCCGAGGGCGTCGCGGCCTGGGCGCTCGACAAGGGCGCCCGCGCGTTCCTGCGCAAGCCGGTGCAGCCCCTCCAGCTGCGCGAGGAAGTCCAGCGCGTCCTCGACGAGGTCTGGGGCCGCGCGAGCTAGACCCATCCCAAGTTCGACGTCGCGCCGGCCTCCGCCGCGCGGCGCCATCTTCTTTTCATCCCCTCCACTAGACCCCCACGAAAGCAATCGGCGCCGTACGCGGCGCGAACCCATCATGGCCACCAAGACCAAGAAGAACGTCGCTATCCGCCCCCTCGGTGACCGCGTCCTCATCCAGCGCGTTGAGGCCGAAGAGAAGACCGCCGGCGGCATCCTGCTCCCCGAGAGCGCCAAGGAGAAGCCGAAGGAAGGGATCATCGTCGCCACCGGTGACGGCAAGACCCTCGACAGCGGCGACCGGAGCTCCTTCAGCGTCTCCAAGGGCGACCGCGTCCTCTTCACCTCCTACGCCGGCACCGACGTCAAGCACGACGGCGCGGAGTACATCATCATGCGCGAGGACGACATCCTCGCGATCATCGGCTGATCGAGCTGTTCCCGCTCAACCCCTGACCACCACCATCCCATGGCAGCCAAACAGATCAGCTACGACGCCTCAGCGCGCGAGCACATTCGCGCGGGCGTCAAGAAGCTCGCGCGCGCCGTCAAGGTGACCCTCGGCCCCCGCGGCCGGAACGTCATCATCGAGAAGTCCTTCGGCAGCCCGACCGTCACCAAGGACGGCGTCACCGTCGCCAAGGAGATCGAGCTCGAGGACGCCTACGAGAACATGGGCGCCCAGCTCGTGAAGCAGGTCGCCCAGCGCACGAACGACGCGGCCGGCGACGGCACCACGACGGCCACCGTTCTTGCTGAGGCGATCTTCGAAGAGGGCCTCAAGAACGTCACCGCCGGCGCCAACCCGGTGGCCCTCAAGCGCGGCATCGACGCCGCCGTCAAGGGCTCCATCGCCAAGCTGGCCAAGATGTCCACGCCCGTGAAGGGCACCAAGGACATCGCCCAGATCGGCTCCATCGCGTCCAACAACGACCCCGAGGTCGGCGAGATGATCGCCCAGGCCATGGAGCGCGTCGGCAAGGACGGCGTGATCACGGTCGAGGACGGCAGCGGCGTCGAGACCGAGGTCGAGTGGGTCGAGGGCATGCAGTTCGACAAGGGCTTCCTGTCCCCGCACTTCGTCACCGACGCGGCCAAGATGGAGTGCGTCCTCGAGGACGCGCTGATCCTCATCCACGAGAAGAAGATCAGCTCCATCAAGGACATGATCCCGATGCTCGAGCAGGTCGCCCAGCAGGGGCGCCCGCTCCTCATCATCGCCGAGGACGTCGAGGGCGAGGCCCTGGCGACCCTGGTGATCAACCGCCTCCGCGGCTCGTTCCCCTGCGTGGCCGTCAAGGCCCCCGGGTTCGGCGATCGCCGCACGGCCATGATGCAGGACATCGCGACCCTCACCGGCGCGACCCCCGTCATGGAGTCCACCGGCGCGACCCTCGAAGGCGCGACGGTCGAGGACCTCGGCAAGGCCAAGAAGGTCATCGTGAGCAAGGACTTCACGACGATCGTCGAGGGCGCCGGCAAGAAGGGCGAGATCAAGGGCCGCATCGACCAGATCAAGGGCGAGCTCGAGAACACCAAGTCCGACTACGACGCCGAGAAGCTCCAGGAGCGCCTCGCGAAGCTGTCGGGCGGCGTGGCCCAGATCAACGTCGGCGCCGCGACCGAGTCCGAGATGAAGGAGAAGAAGGCGCGCGTCGAGGACGCGCTCCACGCCACCCGCGCGGCCGTCGAAGAGGGCATCGTCCCCGGCGGTGGCACGGCGCTCCTCTCCTGCATCGACACCATCGAGAAGCTCAAGCTGGACGGTGACGAGCGCGTCGGCGCCATGATCGTGCGCCGCGCCATCGAGGCGCCCCTGCGCCAGATCGCGGCCAACGCAGGCCTCGACGGCGCCGTGGTCGTTCAGAACGTGCTCCAGAATGGCAAGGCCGGCCACGGCTTCAACGCCGCGACGGACACCTACGAGGACCTCATCAAGGCCGGCGTCATCGACCCGACCAAGGTGGTCCGCTCGGGCCTCATGAACGCCGCCTCGGTCGCCAGCCTCCTGCTGACCACGGACGCCCTCGTCTCGGACAGCCCCGACAACGAGGAGCCCGCCGCCGCGGGCCACGGCCACCACCACCACTGATCCCTCCGCGCCCCCACCGGGGCGCCCAAGGACGGAATCGCGCGGGCCGCGCCGGGGACCTCCCCGGCGCGGCCCGCTTCGTGGACAGGGTCCACTCCCACCGTCCCCTCGCTCACCTGATCCGCTCACCCGGTACGGGACAGCACCCCTGCACCCGCGTGATGAGCCTGGGAGGTTCACATCGGCGCGAAGATAGGTCGCCGGCTCCGGGGGGATCAGCTCCCCTCGATCAGCTCCAGGAGCGGCGGGGGGAGAGTCGCCCGCAGCTCTTCGCCGGGGTTCCAGCGTGGCCCGGCTGTGAGGGCGCTCATCACGCAATGGACTTGCACCGGGCCATCGACATGACCCGCCGAGCCGTCGGCGGGCTCTACCTCGAGGATCTGATGGCTGAGCCAGCCGCCGCCGTAGGCATAGAGCTCGTGAGTCGAGACCAGGTAGACGAACCAGGGCCCCTCCGGGTCCTCGGTGAAGTTGGATCCACAGCCACCTCCTGACCGCGCCTCTCCATCGACGCGGACCAAGAAGGAGACCTCGTAGAACATCGAGCCGTCCTTCTCCGAGATCTCGACGCTCAAGGGCCCGTGCTTCGACAGGCCCTTCTGCCGGATCACATGGCCCAGAGGCTCCGGCTCAAGGGTCAACACGGCGTCCTGCTCGGACGCCGGCGCCGCCCCTGGGGCCGCGGGGGCGGACGGGGTTGCGGGGACGGACGGCGCCGCGAGAGCCGGCGGCTGCTGGCCTGCGGCCTCCTGCGCCGAAGGAGCCTGGTCTGAGCAAGCCGCGAGCAGCCCGATCAGAGCGAGTTCTGTTCTTCCCATGGGAGGAGACGACTGGCACCGTGCTGGCGCGGTAACCCATCGAGGTCCAGCCGATAGCCTCGTTGGGTCCGTGGAACCGCCCGTATCAGGCGTCCAAGCGCCAACCGCCGACGCCCTCTGGGACATCGACGACCCCAGCCCTTTGCACCGTGATGAGCAACCGCGAGAGACTGGCCCTCCTGGTGAGCCCCCTGGTAGCGGCTGCTTTCTGGTGGTGCGGAGCCTGGTTGGTGGACCTCCCGCGCGAACGAGTCCGGAGCCAACTCGAGCTCGGCCTGACCGCCGCCCAGGTGGTCGAGCGACTCGGTGAGCCGGACCGCGTCTACGATGCGGACGCGGCGCCCGAGGACTACTACGTCGATGGCTGGGCCCACCGCGAGCGACCGATCACCTCGACGGTGCAGATCTTCATCCTCGGTGAGCCCATCTGTTACGTCTGGTACGACGAGAACCAGCGCGTCGAGGACTGGTTCGTCGGCGGCTCCTGAGGCGGGTGCCTGCCACCGACGAGTCCTCAGCGGCCCTTCTCCGCGCCGTGTCTGTCGGGACGGACGGCGAGTTCCCCCGTACTCCACCGAGCGGACACGCTGCCTTGAGACAGAGAGTGGCCCCGGGCCGCCCCGGCCCCGTCGGACGCCCGCGGCCCCATGCCCCATGGGCCACCGCCGGAACCGGCGCCGCCGCGAGCCAGGCCCTCGGCTAGGATCGGCCCATGCCTATCCTGCTGCTGCTCCTCCTCACCGCTTGCGCCCCCGCCCCGGAGCCCGAGGCGCCTGCGAGGCGGCCCAACGTGGTGCTCGTCCTCGTGGACGACCTCGGCTACTTCGACCTGGGCTGCTACGGGAACCCCGCCGTGAGGACCCCGCGCATCGACGGGTTCAGCCAGGAGGCGGTGCGCTTCACCGACGGCTACGCGGCGGCGCCAGTCTGCTCCCCCACCCGCGCGTCGATCATGACCGGCAAGTCCCCGGCGCGGGTCCGGATCACCAATCACGCTCCCGACCACAGGGGTTTCTGGCCCGACGATCCGGTGCTGGAGCCCGCGCCCATGCTCGACCGGCTGCCCCTCGAGGAGGTCACCCTCGCCGAGCACCTCTCGTCCGCGGGGTACGACACCGCGTTCATGGGCAAGTGGCACCTCGCGCCGCAGCGGGTCCCCGACGCGCGGGAGTGGTACCCCGACCGGCAGGGCTTCGACGTCAACGTGGGCGGGAACGGCGCCGGCGGGCCGGGGCGGTTCTTCGCGCCCTACCGCTTCCCCAACCTCGAGTCGCGGGAGGAGGGCGAGTACCTGCCCTACCGCCTCGGAGAGGAGGCTGTCGCCTTCCTGGAAGGCCATGCAGAGGGCGAAGACCCCTTCTTCCTCGCCCTCTGGCACTACACCGTGCACTGGCCGATCGAGGCGCCGGCGGATCTGGTGCAGGAGTACGAGGCCGGGGGGGTCCAGCCCGGCGTCAAGATGCCCGAGTACGCGGCCATGACCGAGGCGCTCGACCAGGTCTTTGGACGCGTGCTCGACGCCCTGGAGCGCACCGGGCTGGCGGACGACACTCTGGTCGTCTTCACCTCCGACAACGGCGCGCTCCTGAGCGTCGCAGACCTCGGCCCCCTGCGGAAGGCCAAGGGCTACCTCTACGAGGGCGGGATCCGCGTGCCCTTCATGGTGCGCTGGCCGGGCGTCACCGAGGCCGGACGGGTGGACGCGACGCCCATCCTCTCGACCGACCTCTTCCCCACGATCCTCGCCGCCTGCGGCGTACCGCTGCCCGCGGACTACTGCGGCGATGGCGTCGATCTCGGCCCGCTGCTCGCCGGGGGCGCGCTGGACCGCGAGGCGATCCACTTCCACTACCCCAACTACGCCTGGCACCGCTCGAACCGGCTCGGCGGCGCGATCCGCGCCGGGCGCTACAAGTTGATCGAGCGCTTCGACGACGGGAGCGTTGAGCTCTACGACCTCGAGGACGACCTCGGGGAGCAGCGCGACCTGGCCGCGGACCGTCCGGCGCTCGCGGAGGACCTTCGCCGCCAGCTGGCGGCGTGGCGTCTGCAGGTCAACGCCGCCATGCCGACCCCCGTTCGCTGAGTCCCCGACGGCAAGCTGGCCAAGGCGAGCCCGAGGGCCAGCAAGGGGAGCGGCCCGGTCCCGCAGGGCAATGCAGGCGCAAATCGCCGACGTCCCCTCCGGCCAGGAGGCAGACTCCGGGTAGTTCGGCCCGCACCCAAGACCCGCTCCCCCCCCACTCACGCCTCACCGCCATGTCCCACGCCCCCTCCGCCGCGGAAGCGGTTCAGCTCTACATCGACGGCATCCGCTCCGGCAACACCGCGGCCCTCGAGGCCGCCTTCCACGCGGACGCCCGGATGTTCGGAGCCCTGGGGGGCCAGCGCGTGGACGTCCCGATCGCCGACCTCTTCGGCATGGCCGCCGCGCAGCCGGCGGACGTGGACGGGACCTTCGAGGCCAACGTCCGCTCCCTCGAGGAGCACGGAGACATCGCGGTCGCGGTCGTCGACGAGAAGAACTTCTGGGGCAGCGTGCACTTCACCGACGTGATGTCCCTCGCTCGCTTCGAGGAGGGCTGGAAGATCGTCAACAAGGCCTTCACCCACACCGGCGGGACCCCGCCCGGCATGTGATCGGCGACCGCTCTGGATCTCGCCGCCCCCCTCCAGGGCGCCCTCGATGACCCACGCCGGACGCTCCTCACGGGCGCTCGGCGCCCTGCTCTAGCCGCGCTCCAGGACATGATCCTCAGACTCCTTCTCCTCGCTTCCATCGTCTGGCTGCCGCTCGGCGCCGCGTGCTCCTCAACCGAACCTGAGGACACAGCCACCGTCGCCGAGGTCCGCCACGCGGACGTCCTGGTCTACGGCGCCACCCCGGGCGGGGTCTGCGCCGCCATCGGCGCCGCCCGGGAGGGGGCGCGGGTCCTCCTCGTCGAGCCGACGGACCACGTCGGGGGCCTGAGCACCGGGGGGCTGAGCCACTGCGACTCGAACCAGATGGACCGCACGACGGTGATGGGCCTCTTCCATGAGTGGCACACCCGGATCGTCAAGGACTACACGGACCGCGGCCTCGCGGCCCCCTACGACCCCTCCACCAAGGACCAGGCGCGCTGGACCTTCGAGCCGCACGTCGCCATGCGAGTGACGCGGCAAATGCTCGCCGAGGCGGACGTCGAGGTCCTCACGGGCAGCCCCCTCGAGTCGGTGAGCATGACAGGGACTCGGATCGTCTCGATCCGCACGCCCCAGGGGGACCTGTGGGCGGACGCCTTCGTGGACGGGACCTACGAGGGCGACCTCATGGCGGCGGCGGGCGTGTCCCACGCCGTCGGCCGTGAGGGCCGCGAGGCCTACGGCGAGTCCCTGGCAGGCAAGCAGTACCCCAAGAAGGCCATGGCCATCAACGGGCGCCACGGGACCGGGGAGCTCCTGCCCCTGGTCACCACCGCCGACGCCGGCCCCGAGGCGGGGGGCGACGACAACGTGATGGTGTACAGCTTCCGGCTGTGCCTGACCGAGGACCCGACCAACCGCGTCCCCATGCCCCCTCCCGAGCACTACGACCCGGTGCGCTTCGAGGTCGTTCGCCGGGCGCTGGCGGCGGGGGTTCGGCCGGGCTTCGACCTCTACCCCCTGCCGGGCGGGAAGCTGGACGGCAACAACTCCATCGGCGGCCAGTTCTCATTGGGGCTCGTGGGAGGCGGCAAGGCCTGGCACTCCGCGGATCCGCGCGGCCGGAGGCGGATCTGGAACGAGCACAAGCAGTACACCCTCGAGCTCTACCACTTCCTGACCACCGACCCCGCCGTCCCCGCCGAGACCCGTGAGCGATACGCCCGCCTCGGGCTGTGCCGCGACGAGTTCCCCGAGAACGACCACTTCCCCCCGGCGCTCTACGTGCGCGAGTCCCGGCGCATGCGGGGGCAGCACGTCCTCAGCCAGAGGGACATCATCGACGACCCCGTCAAGCCCGACCCGATCGCGATCTCCTCGTTCCCCATCGACTCCCACGACTGCCAGCGGGTCGCGCGGGGCACCGACGCCGTCATCAACGAGGGCACGATCTTCCCCGTGCGGCGCCCGGGCACCCGACAGGGCTACGCCTACCACGTCCCCCTCCGCGCCATCCTCCCGCGGCACGAGGAGTGCACCAACCTCCTCGTCCCGGTGGCCCTCTCGTGCACCCACGTCGGCATCTCCTCCCTCCGCATCGAGGGCACCTGGATGATCATCGGCCAGAGCGCTGGCATCGCCGCCGCCCAGCTGGCCGAAGGCACCGCCTCCGCCCCGGACCTCGACTACGCCACCCTCCGCCCGCGACTCCTCGCAGCCGGCCAGGTCCTCGACCTCGACGACTGAGGGGCCTCGACGGACTCAGCTGGCCAGCGGGGGACCTGCCCCATACGGCGCTCACGCCCGCCTCCTTGGGCCGCCAAGCTCGAAGTGAATCAGCAGGCCCGGCATCCCGCAGCCAGGGGCCTTGGCGGGGTCCCACAGCGTGGTATTCATGTTCTGGGGCCAGAGTTCCGACTTAGCCCCCTGTCGGCCCGATGTGCCGCCTCGCGCCGCGGCCAGCTTCCGCCGATCCGATCACGATGCTTCGCCTGCCTGCCCCCCTCTGGACCGCCTTCGTGGCGATTCTGTTCGCCTCCGCCGCCCTCGGCCAGGGGCCGCCCGGTTACTACGCCAGCGTGGACGCGACGGATGGGGCGACGCTCCGCGCCACGCTCCATACGGTGATCGACGATCACACCCGCTTCCCTTACACGTCGGGGTCCACGGACACGTGGGACATCCTCGAGCTCGCCGACGAGGACCCGGCGCTCTCCTCCAGCGTCCTCGACGTCTACAGGAACGCGAGCTACGCCAAGGAGGGCGGAGGGAACTCGTTCTACAACCGCGAGCACTCCTGGCCGAAGTCCTACGGCTTCCCCACGGATGGCAGCACCAACTACCCCTACACGGACTGCCACGCGCTGTTCATCTGCGACTCTGGCTACAACTCCTCCCGGAGCAACAAGCCGTTCGGGATCTGCACCTCGAGCTGCACCGAGAAGCCCACCGACCTCAACGGCAGCCAGGGCGGCGGCAGCGGCACCTATCCGGGGAACAGCAACTGGACCTCCGGCTCCGGGGCCACCGGGACCTGGGAGGTCTGGGGCGGCCGTCGCGGGGACATCGCGCGGGCGCTGTTCTACATGGACGTGCGCTACGAAGGGGGCACCCACGGTGGAACGGGTGTCAGCGAGCCGGACCTGATCCTCACCGACAACGTCTCCCTCATCGCCAGCGCGAACACCGGCTCCAACGAGACCGTCGGCTACATGGGAATGCTCACGGTCCTGCTGCAGTGGCACCTCGACGACCCCGTCGACGCCGCCGAGCAGAACCGCAACGAGCAGGTGTACGCCTACCAGGGCAACCGGAACCCCTTCATCGACCATCCTGAATGGGTCGCCTGCGTCTTCTCCGGGTCCTGCGGCTCCGATACAACGCCGCCCGCGGCCCCCACCGGGCTCTCCACGCTCCCGGGCGACTCGTCGGTCTTCATCGACTGGTTGGACAACGCCGAGTCTGACCTCGCGGGGTACCGGATCTACCGCTCGGAGACCGCAGGGGGTCCCTACAGCGCCCTTCAGGGGGGCCTCGTGACCCCCTCCTTCTTCCTGGATTCCACCGTCGTCAATGACTCCACCTACTACTACGTGGTGACGGCCGAGGACTCGTCCGGTAACGAGTCCTCGGAGAGTTCCGAGGTGAATGCCACGCCGACCGCGGGCGCCGGCGGCGTCACGGTGAACCAGCGAGCCATCTTCATCTCCGAGTACGTGGAGGGCTCGTCCTCCAACAAGGCGATCGAGATCTACAACGCCACCCATGAGACGGTGGACCTCGCCGACCTGGAGCTGCGGAAGTACGTCAACGGTAGCGCCTCGGCGTCGAGCGCGACCCTCAGCGGGTCCCTCGCGCCCTACGGCACCGCGGTCTTCACGAACGGCTCCTCCGGCGCCGCGAACCTCCTGGCGGACCTCAACAGCCGCGGGGTCCCCTACACCACGCTGTCGCTCCTGACCTTCAACGGCAACGACGCCTTGGCCCTGTGCGAGGTGGGCGGGGAGATCCTCGACGTCATCGGGCAGGTGGGTCAGGATCCGGGCACCGCCTGGGGCAGCGGCGCCACCACGACGCAGAACGACACGCTCCGCCGCAGGGCCTCGGTCATCTTCGGCGACACGGATGGCGGCGACGCCTTCGATCCCGCGGACGAGTTCGACGGCTTCCCCCAGGATGACTTCAGCGGGCTGGGCGCCCACGACGGGCCGCTTCACGTGCAGGTGACCTGCGCCACGACCACCCACTCGGGGGGCGTGCACGCCACCCTCTCCGCCTCCGGGAGCGCCTCCATCGGAGCGAACGACCTGTCCCTGACGGTCGCATCGCTCCCGTCCACCGGGACGACCGCCTACCTCGTGAACGCCCTCCTCGGTCCGGGGCAGACCCTCACGACGGTCTCCAACCCTGCGCCGGGCGGCGGCCCGGCCTCGTCGGGCGATATCTGCATCGCGGGCGGGACCTTCGGGCGCCACGTGTTCGGCAGCGACGTCTACATCGGGACCGGCGGGACCTTCACCATCTCCGTGGACCTGGCCGACATCCCCCACCCCGACGGGATCGGCGGCTACGGGGTCGCGGCGGTCACCGGGGAGACCTGGTACTGGCAATGCTGGTACCGGGACCAGTCCGCCGGCGTGGGCGCGAGCAACTTCACCGAGGCGATCGCGATCACCTTCCAGTGAGCGCGGGGGTGGGCCGCGAGGGACGCTGAGTGGGCGAACCTGGCGGCTCCACTCGACTGGGCTATCCCCCGGACACAGCGGCCTCTCCCCGGGCCTGATCTCGACCCGCGACGCCGTCCAGGAGGCCCTGACGGCGGCCTATGCCCTCCTCGAGGGGACGACCGGGGCGAACGGGCCGGACAGCCTCGCGCGCGCCGCGGCGCTCGCCCAGCAGCATGCCGGGTGGGCCGTGGCCTCCCCGGACGGCGATCACGCCGCGGAGGCCGCGCGCTGGCGCCCCCTCGCCAAGGACCAGCAGCCCTGATCCCTCCCGGAGCTGAGGCCCCGGGGGAGGCCACTTGGAGCCCACTCGGGGCCCACGGAGCTACTCCAGGGCGTGCTCCAGCGCGTCGCGGACGAGGCTGAGCACGTGGTCGTCGAGCAGCCGGAAGTACACGTGCCTGCCCGCCCGACGCCGGGCCACCAGGCCGGCGGTCTCCAGGAGCTTCATCCGGTGAGAGACGGTGGAGAGGGGCTCGTCGAAGACCGCCGCGATCTCGCTCCCGCAGGCCTCCCCTTCGCTCAGGAACGCGAGCGTCCGCAGGCGGCGCTCGTCGGAGAGGGCCTTGAAGAGCGCGACGGCTCCACGGAACGCTCGCTCCGGAACCTTGGCCGGCGCCCGCTCGGCGTGCTCGCTGGGGCCGCAGTGCGGCTCATGGGTGGGGACGTCCTCGTGTGCCATGGAGCCAAGAGCATGACGCATTCGGAGCGCTGCCGTTGCGCTTTTTCGAGGACCGAGTCGAGGAAGGGAAGACCCCGCTCTCCAGCGACCACATCTTCGGCGGCCACCTGTTGAGCCCCCTCGCGGTGGTCCCCTTGAAGGTCCCGCTGGAGCGCCGGCGCGAGCGCATGGAGGCCGCCGAGCCACGCGCGCGTCGGCGCACGTCCCCATGACCACCGCACCCGCGCCCGCTCCGACGGCCTCAGCGCGTCAGGGGCCGGGATGGCTCCTCGGCTTCGGCTTTCCCAGGGAGGCTGGCTTCTCGACCAGGAGGAAGACGACGGCTGACCCCACGAGCGTCAACAGGAACATGGGGCCGAGGAACAGCCAGAAGGCGACAACGCCCAGGTCCTTGCCCTCCACGAGCGAACCGAGGGGAATGAAGACGACGCTCAGGATCAGGCCGTGGACCAGGTAGTAGGAGTAGCTCATGTTCCCGAGCCACCGCATCGGGGTCCAGGAGAACACCCTGGCGGTGAACCCATCCCGTCCGAACGCCGCAAGGCAGAGGATCAGGAAGCCGACGAAGAGGCAACCGAATCGCCACTCGCCACCCAGGTGATGGGCCTCGCCATACAGGACCGCCACCACCGTCGCCGCGAGGGCCGGGAGCCCCAGCAGGTCAGCACGTGGACCCAGGCCTGCGTCGAGCGCCTCCTTGAGGAGGATGCCCGACACGAACATCACAAGCCGGCCGTACCCGAGCGCCCCGATGTGGTCCGCCGACAGGAGCCAGCCGATCGAGACGATGAAGAAGAACAGTACGCGAGCGAGGCGTGAGCGCTGTCGCAGCCCGAGGGCGCCGACGACCAGCGGGATCACCAGGTAGTAGAAGAGCTCGTAGCTCAGCGACCAGGAGACGGTGATGATCGGCTCGATGGGGAAGATCCCGGGCAAGAGCAGGGCGTTCTGGATCAGGTAGATCGTGGCCGCCCCAAGCCCCTCGGGAATCCGGCTGCTCTCGGGGCGCACGAAGGAGAGCGCGACGTAGACCGCGAGGATCGTGAGGAACGTCGGGTAGATCCGCACGACGCGGCGGCGCATGAACCCGAGGAAGGGGCGCGGCTTCTCGATGATGGATCCGTAGATGAGGAAGCCGCTCAGGACGAAGAAGAGGTCGACGCCCGTGTGGCCGTAGCGCTGGAGGCCCCACGCGATCTTGCCGCTCCATCCGGCATCACCCACCAGCGGCAGGGCCTGGGAGACGTAGTGCACGAGGAAGACGAGGAAGACGGCGAACCCTCGCAGCCCCTCCATCGCGAGGATGGGCTTCCTTGTGCCGTGGCTGATCTCAAACGTCTTCGATAGCAGGACTCGAAGCATGCAGGTGGGGCAGGACAGCCTGTCGATGCGGCCGCGATTCTCGGCGGCGTCCTGAGGTGCCGCTCACCCGGGGTGACGACAGCCTCATTCGTGACGCTCGGGCTCCAACCGCCGCGGGAACGGGATGGAGCAATGGCCGAGATTCTGCCGCCGCGCTCGGCTCGTTGGACCCCCCGGGGTCTCCACTTTGGGGCGACGCCGCGAGGTGCTCAGGAGGGAGCGACGGTGCGCCTCGTACACCGCTCCACCGCGGACCACTCAGGCTGCGACAGGCTGCCTCGAGAGGGGCCAGCCGAGAGCGAGGGCGCCCACCTTGGGTCGGCCCCTCGCTCTGGGCCACAGCTCGCCCGGCGGCCCGCCGGACCGGGGACTACTGGACCCGCAGGAACAGGTGATCGACGTCGACCCGCTCCTGCCCGCGGTTGCCGCTCGTCTGGTCGGAGTCCCTCACGCGGACGCGGATCTCGCCGCCCCCATGGGACGCCACCGCGAGGCCGGACTGGTAGCCCGCCGCGGAGGTCGAAGGGTCGATCACCACGGAGGTGGCGGTCCAGGAGCCGCCGCCATTCGTGCTGACCTCGAAGAGGAATGACTCGCCGTCGCCCGCGTCGACCATGGACCCCATCACGAACAGGGTGACCTGCCCTGCGGGCGCGTTCACCAGCCAGACGTGGGAGCCGTAGCTGTAGCGGTTCGCCGGCTTCCCGCCGCTCTCGCGCTCGGTGAGAGACTGCACCGCCCCGTCCGCCGACTGGACATTGACGTAGCTCCCGGAGAGCGCGCCGGCGCCGGCCTGTTCACCGAAGGGTACGAAGTCGGCGTTGCCAACCGAGAAGGTCGTCGCCACGGCCACGTTGGACCAGTCGGACGTACCTGCGCTGTTGAAGGCGCGAACCCGGTACTGGTACTCGGTATCGGCCTGGAGGCCGCTGTCCGTGAAGGAGGTGCTGTTCGCGGCCAGGCTCGAGGCGATCGTCGACCAGCTGGCCCCGTCCGGGCTGCGCTGGAGCTCGAAGCCGTCCTCGCTGCTGGAGCCGTCCGACCACGAGAGCCCGATCTCGGAGGACGACGTGGGCGCCGCTCCGAGGCCGCTCGGCGCGCCCGGCGGCAGGCCTGCGCCGACGCCGGTCACCTCGAAGTACAGGTGGTCCACGAAGATCGTGTCCAGGCTCCGGTTCCCGGAGGACCGGTCCGAGTCGATGACCCTGACGTACACGGTCCCGACGATGGCTGCCGGCAGCGAGGCCGACTGATAGACCTCCGACGGGCCGGTCTTCGTGACGCTGAACATCGTCTGCCAGCTCTGCTGGTCCTGGGAGACCTCCACGCGCCAGACGTCACCGTCCGATGAGTCCGTTCGATAGGCGTTGGCGTGGAAGCTCAATCCAGAGCCTGCCGGCAGGGAGAACTGCCAGCGGTGCTCGCCGCGGCTGGTCCGGTTGGCCGGCTTGCCGCCACTCTCGCGCTCCCGGAGGGACTGATAGACCAGATCCGCCGTGCGGGTGTTCACGGCCGTGCCCGTCACCGTGCCGACCACCGGGACGTCCGCCTGCGCGACGGCGATCTCCGTGGAGCCGAGGGTCGTTGTGGCCTGCGCCACGTTGGAGGTCGCCGAGTCTCCCGCGCCGTTCCTCGCGAAGACCCGGTACTGGTAGGTCGTCCCCGGGGCGAGCCCCGAGTCCGTGGCGGACGTCGCGTCGGCGGGGGCGCTGAGCGCCGCCGTCCAGGTGACCCCGTCGAGGGAGCGCTCCACCTCGAAGCTGTCCTCCGAGCTCGAGTTATCACTCCAGGCGAGGTCGACGGAGTTCGCCGTCGGGTTCCCCGCCGTGAGGTTTCCGGGCGCACTCGGGGCTGTCAGGACCTGGACGGTGATGTAGTCCGTCCTCGAGAGCGCGTCCGAACCACCCGGCCCCGTGACCGACAGGGAGACCGTGTAGGTGCCCGCCGCCGTGTAGGTGTGCACCGGCGCGCTGACCGTCGCGGTCCCGCCGTCGCCGAAGTCCCATGCCCGGGTGTCGACCGAGCCGCTGGACTGGTCGGTGAACGTGACGTCGAGGGGGGCGAAGCCCGTGAGCGGCGTCGCCACAAACCCGGCCACCGGGGCGGGCGGGGGACCTGACGTCGCGCCGGTCACCACGAGGGCGTAGTCCGCGTCCGTGGCGCCGGTCTCCACGTGGGTGTCCACGAGGACCTCGGTGGCGATGACCTCCACGCTCCAGGACCCGGCCTCCGGGTTCTGCACGAAGACGTTCTCCACCGTGTCCACCGAGTTGGCGAGGCCACCCGAGCTGGACCACATCGAGCCGAGGAGGCCGTTGTTGCCCCAGTAGACCGTGCCCGAGGGCGAGGTCACCTTCAGGTCGAGGTTGTTGATCCGGTGCAACCCGCTCGAGGTCGTCCCCGGAGGATCGCGGAAGATCATCGTCGCCTTGAGCGCCGGCTCGCCCGCCTCCACGGTCAGCGTGTGGACCGTGCTGCCAAGGGGCGCGAGGACGTCCGACTCATCGATGACGAAGGTCTTGTCCCGGAGGTTGTAAGCGCCGGCGAGGTCCGGGCGCCCCCAGCCCTGATGGACGCGGGTCAGGTCTGCGCCCGTCCCGCTGAAGTTCCACTGGCGCGCCGTGTTGATCAGCAGCGCCTTGGCGGTGGTGTTATGCGGACGATCGTCGAAGGGGTCGACCGCCGGAGCAGAGTTCCCGAAGACGCCGTTCCCCCACATCTCCATGAGCATGCCGAGGTGGCCGGCGACAATGGGCGTCGCGCCGCTGGTCCCGCCGAAGCTCGAGTAGTAGTTGCCGCTCGAGTAACCGCCCGACCCCATGATGTCCGTGGTGAGGGTCGAGTCGTAGAAGCTCGAGAGGTCCGGCTTGATGCGACCGTCGGCGGCGGGCCCGATGCTCGCGCCGGAGTTCCAGGCGTCGTCGGACTCGCTCAGGGTGTTGTAGTGCCGCACACCGCCGACGGAGATGATGTTCTTCGCCCACGCCTGCGGGCGCGAGTCCTGGTTGCCGGCGTTCGACTGGGACTGCAGGATGCTGAACTTCTCGAAGTCGAACAGGATCTGGTCGAGGTCCTGGGAGATGCTCGTGTAGGCGGTGGTCCGCGAGTTACCCCAGCTGTTGGTCTGAAGGATCGCGCGATAGCTCCCGCTCGGATCGTCCAGCTCGCTGGTGTGGTTGTATCGGCTCCCCGAGAGGCCGTTGTAGTAGGCGGCGATCAGGAGCGCCTCGGGCAGGACGCCGCGCGCGGAGGCGTTCCCTGCTCCAGAGCCCGCGACGATGCCGGAGCACGCTGTGCCGTGGCTCCCCAGGACCATGGAACCGTGCACCACGTGGTTCGCGAGGTCGGGGTGCGTCAGGTCACAGCCACCGTCCAGCACCTCGACCCGGAGGGAGGAGCCGGTCAGGCCAAGGGTGCTCTCCACGAAGTTGGAGCCGTGGAACTCACGGGCGTTGTTGATGTCCTCTTCCGGTGCGCTCCAACGATCGATCCAGGCCACATCGTCCGAACCAACCAGGTCCGCGAGGGCCTGCGTCGGCACGGTCACCGTCATCAAGTACGTCTCCCTCGAGGCGTCGACCACGCGGCCTCCGAGGGCCTCCACGAGAGCTGCGACCCTGGCCTGGCCAGCCGCGCCGCGGCGGAGGGTCAGCAGGTTCACGGTGACCGCGGTCTGCGGGGTCACGTTCTCCGCGAGCGGCAGCAGCTCGCGCTCGACCTTGTAGGCAGGGTGATACTCTCGGACTGCGCGTACGAACGGCAGGGACGCGATGATCCGGAGCGAGCGCGAGTTGGCGGTCACCAGCAGCGCGTGGCGCGGCACCACGCGGTGCACCTCGGCGCCGGCCTGGACGAGCCGCTCCTGGAGCGGCGGTGACGGCGGCACCTCGAGCTGCACGAGGTGCAGGTTGGACGTGGGGCGCGCCGCGAGGCGAGCGGAGACGGCCGGCTCCCCCTGCAGGGGGTCGTGGGCGCCGTAGCGGAGGACCAGCTCGTGGCTGATGGGCCGGACGATGTCCCAGGCCTCACCATCGGGGCTCGCGGCGTACCACTCCGTGGTCGACCCGTCCGCGGACACCTCCCGCCAGCGCAGGAACTGAGCGGCCTGGTCGGCGGCTCCCACCGATCGCACCTGGAAGATCGCGCCCGGAGAGGTCCGGAGGACCTCCTGGCCGCCAGAGGTCTCAACGGTCAGCCGCTGCTCGCCTCCCGGGAGCTGGACGACGTCGAGGGTCTGAGAGAAGCCGAGGCTGGACAGGAGTCCGAGCGCGGCGAGGGGCATCAGGTTCTTCATGGCAGGCGATGTCTCCGGAAGGGGGTGATTACACTTCTGAAACGTATCCAGCCCTGGCCGATTGGCCCATATAGGGGTTTACCCTTATTGGCCCTCGCCGACGGAAGAGGCCCCCGGCCGGCGTCGTCCTCCTCGACCTCCGGGTGGCGCCAGGTGGCCTCCTGGTACCTCCAGGGCCGATGACGGCGGAACCAGGCCCTGCACGGCCCCCACGAGACCCCGGGGAGAATTCTGGGACGGCGTCGTCCTCTACGCGGGATTCCAGAGGGTCCGCCTCAGGGGAACTGCGGCATCAGGGCCAGCAGTCGATCGCGGATGGCCAGGACCGCCGGCCCGTGGCTCGACGCCAGGAGGTCATGGAGCTCGTGGGGATCCGCCTGGAGGTCGTACAGCTCCTGGGCAGGAACGTCGGGGCGCTCGATCAGCTTCCAGCGGCGGGTCCGAATGGCCCGCAGCTCCGGGACGTGGGACGTGGCTCCGGGGAACGGGAACTGGTGGAAGTAGAGGTGATCCCGTTCCCCGTCCGCGGTCGGGTCCACAAGGAGCGGCGCGAAGCTGATGGAGTCCTCCGCCACCGCCTGGGGGGCCGGCTGACCCACGAGGTCGAGGACGGTGGCGAAGACGTCGGTCACGTGGACCAGCTCTTCGCACTCGGCCCCCTGGGCCACCCGCGGCCCGGCGACGATGAAGGGGACGCGGACCCCCCCCTCGTAGGGGCTCCGCTTGCCGTGCCCGAGAGGCCACGGAGGGAGCACGGTGACGTTCGGCGAGCCGTTGTCCCCGATCACGAAGACGTAGGTGGTCTCCAGGTCAATCGCCGCGAGCAGATTGCCGAGGTGATGGTCGAAGGCCTCGACCATGGCCTTGTGCATGAAGGGCTCGAACGTGGGGTTGCCCTGGGTATGCAGGTAGCTGGGCGGGACGTGCCAGGGAGAGTGGGCGAGGATGGGGCAGTAGTAGACGAAGAAGGGCTCGGTGAGCCGCTCGAGGACCTCCGTACCGCGCCGGGCAAGGGCCGACGGGAAGTACCCCGACTCGTTCCGGCGCACGCCGTTGACGTGGGTCGTCCAGTGAAAGTAGGTCGGCGACCCGACGTAGCCGACCGCCGCATGGAAGCCGGACTCGATCGGGTGGGTGTCACTCCCGCCCGCGTCGCGCAGGTGCCACTTGCCGAGGGTGACGGAGGTGTGGTCGGGGAGCGCCTCGGGCAGGATCGTCTCCGAGAGGGGGAGAGGCGTGGACACGCCGTCGAAGGACGCGATGATCGTCCCGATCCCCGTCCGGTCCGAGTGCCGGCCCGTGAGCAGCGCGGCGCGGGTCGGGCTGCAGACGGGGTACGCCCAGGCGTTTCGGAAGAGCACTCCCCGCGCAGCCAGCGCGTCGAGATTCGGCGTCGGCGGCGCGTCCGCGTGATCGGCGTAGGCGCCCACCTTGTCGCGGCCGATGTCGTCCATCAGCACCACCACCACGTTGGGTGCTGTGGAGACGGGCCCCTGGAGGAGCGCGGCCAGGATCGAGAGCGCCAACATTCCCTCCAGGCTAGCAGCAAGTCCCAGGTGCGCACCTGAGAGCACCCCAGGAGGGCCTTGAGGGGGACACCCGCCCTTCAGAGCCCGGGCCGGGCCCGCGGCTCGCTGCCTGGGACCAGGGTCACCGGACCGCCTCGAGGCGCTCCAGCACGCCTTCGACGAAGGGCTGCAGCTCCCCCACCTCACCGAGCTTCATCTCTGCCTCCAGGCGCTCCGGCCCGAGCGCCTCCTCGACGCGCCGCCGGTCCGGCTCACGTTCCCTCTGGTCGTCCTCAGGGAGGGGGGTCCTGAGCTCGTCTCGGATCAGATCCGCCCTCGCGTAGAGCCGCGCCGAGACCTCTGGCCGCCCGGCCGCGAACAGGATGTCTCCGCACACATCCAGGACGCCCGTCAGGTGGTACATGGCCCCGAGCTCCAGGTTGATGCTGAGCGCCTTGGCCGCGTGCCGAGCAGCCTGCGGGAGCGCCTCCCCGCGCAGCTCGATCGTCGCGAGGTTCGTGTGGCAGCCGGCGACGCCGGACGTGTCCCCCAGCTTCTCCCGTACCTCGAGGCTCTTCAGCGCCAAGCCCCTCGCGGCGCCAAGGTCGCCCTCGAGGATCGAGATCACGCTGAGGTTGTTGAGGCTCGCGCCAACCTGGGCCTGGAGACCCAGGGCGCCGAAGTGCTCACGGGCGGCTTCGAAGGCGGTGCGCGCCGAGGACAGGTCGCCGCGCCGCTGGGCGACGACCCCGAGGTTGCCCATGGCAGACGCGATGCCGCGCCGATCGTCGGCCTCACGGCTCAGCTCCAGACTCTTCGCGTATAGCTCCTCCGCCCGCTCGTACTGCGCGCGGTACTCCGCGAGGTTCCCCAGCCCCGAGAGCGCCATCCGACACGAGGACAGGTCACTGGTCTTCTCGCCCACCTCGAGGAGTTCAAGCAGCCGATGCTCCGCCTCCTCCAGCTGGCCGAGGGCCTGCGCGAGCTTGCCCGCCCAGAAGAGTGAATCCCGGCGAATCGAGGCGTCCAGCTGCGAGGCGTCCTGGCCGAGGAGCTGGTCCAGGTAGCGGCGCCCTTCTCGCCAGAACCCCGAGTTGTACCAGTACTCGGCGAGCGCCGAACCCACCACGAGCCCGGCCTCCAGGTCCTCAGGGCCCTTGACCTCGAGCACCAGCCGGAGGTTGTCCATCTCCTCGAGCAGCGCCCGCCGATCGGTCTCCTCGGAGCCCGTGAGCGCGCTCTTCACCAGCGCCGGAACCAGCGCCGCGAAGAAGCTCCTGTGACGGCGCCGCAGCCCGTCGAGCTCGCCGAACTCATCGAGGCGCTCCGCGGCGTAGGAACGGATCGACTCCAGCAAGACGTAGCGAACGCCGCCGGCGGGGTCATGGCGCAGCAGCACCAGCGAACGATCTACGAGCCGCGTGAAGTCATCGAGCGCACTCCAGGGATCATCGTCGTCCTTCCAGACGACCTCCTCTGCGGCGGCGAGGGTGAACGATCCGGCGAACACGGCCAGGGACCTGAAGACCCGCTGCTCGCCCTCGGAGAGGAGCTCGTGGCTCCAATCGAGCGCCCCGCGCAGGGTCCGCTGGCGATCGGGCTCGCCGCGCCGCCCACCGGTCAGGAGCCGGAAGCGCTGGTCCAGCCGCTGCGCGATATCAGCGACGGAGATCTTCCCCGCACGCGCCGCCGCGAGCTTGATCGCCAGGGGAATCCCGTCGAGGCGCCGGCAGATCTCTGCCACGGAGGCGGCATTCTCTGCGGTGAGCGCGAACGCGGCGTTCGCCAGTTGGGCGTTCGCCACGAAGAGCTGCACCGCCGCCGAACTCTCGATTTCCTGGAGCCCAGGCCTCCCCTCCGCCGCGGGTACCTCAAGCGGCGCCAGGCGGACCAGCTGCTCCTCCGCCAGCCCCAGGGGCTCCTGGGAGGTGGCCAGGATCCGGGCCTCCGGCGCCCCATCGAGCAGCTCGGCCACGAGCGACGCGCAGTCGTCGACCAGGTGCTCGCAGTTGTCGAGGATGAGCAGCCCGGGACTCGCGCGCAGGTGCGCGCACACGGCCTCGAGCGTGGAGCCCGAGCTGGACCCCTGGACGCCCAGCACCGACGCGACCAGCTCCGCGAGCGACGCGCCGTCCCCGAGCCCGGAGAGGTCCACGATCCAGATGCCCCCCGGGGCGCCCTCGAGGGCACGGTGACCGACCTCGAGAGCCAGCCGTGTCTTGCCTGACCCACCGGGTCCCGCCAGGGTGACGAGAGCGTTCCCCGCCAGCGCCTCCTCCACCGTATCCAGCTCGGCGGCACGACCCACGAGCGCAGCGCCGAGCCTGGGCAGGTTGTTCGGGCTCCCGGCAGGACTCAGCTGGGCGTCGGTGAGGGGGCGCTGGTCCCGCTCCGCCTCGAACCGCTGCAGGACCTCCCCGAGCTCGGGCCGTTCTCGCGCGTCCGGAGCCAGGCAACGAGCGAGGATCGCCGCGACCCGAGGCGCACGGCCCTCTAGCGGCCTCACCGCGCGCTCGGGACCTCCCGACTCGTGCTCGCGGCGCAGTTCGTCCAAGGTGCGCCCCTGCATCACCCTCCGACCCGTATAGAGCTCACCGAGCACGAGGCCGAGGGCGAAGACCTCACCCGCTGCGCTGGGAGCGGCGCCCCGCAGGTCCTCGGGCGCCATGTACCCGGGCGTCCCGGCGAGCCCAGCCTCGCGCCCATGCTCCTCCATCACCGCCAGCCCGAAGTCGGTGAGGCGCACGTGCCCGTCCCCATCGATCATGACGTTGGCCGGCTTGAGATCGCGGTGCAGGATCCCCTTGCGATGTACCTCTGTCAGGGCCGAGCAGATCTCGACGGCGATCTCGGCGGCCTTCTCGCCGGGGAGCGTCCCGATGCGCCGGATCAAACGCTCGAGGGTCTCTCCGTCGACGAACTCCATCGTCAGAAAGTGCCGCCCTTCGAAGGTCCCGATGTCGTGCACCCTGGCCACATTCGGGTGGGACACCTCGCGCGAGTGGCGCACCTCCGCGAGGAATCGCTCGAGGCCGCCGGCCCGGCCCGCGACATGCTCGGGCAGGAGCTTCAGCGCGATCGGATGCCCCAGGACCCTGTCCTCAGCGAGGTAGACCTGTCCCATCCCCCCTTCGCCAACCATGGCGACGACCTGATAGCGATCGTCAAGGAGATCCCCAGGCGAGAGATCGCCGCCGAAGTTGGATCCGGAGTCGGGCTGCGAGGGGGCAGACATGCTGCCGGGGATAGTATCTAGGCCGCACCGGTAAGATCGAAGCCTCCGGCCGAAGGCTCCGCGGCGACGCGATTTCTGGCTCCACAGGCCCCCCAAGAAGTGAACGACCTCATCGAGAGATTCCTGGCCGCAGGCCCCTACGCCGTCGTCGGAGCCTCCGCCGGCCGGGCGAAGTTCGGGAACCAGGTGCTTCGCTGCTACGCCCGCCATGGTGAGGTCGTTCATCCCGTCCACCCCGCCGGGGGAAGCATCGAAGGCCTGCCAGTGTCCCTATCTCTCCTGGCGCTGCCAGAGCCGGTGGCCCACGTCTCGGTGGTCACCCCCCCCAATGTCACCGAAGCGGTGGTGGAGGATGCAGCGCGCACTGGCGTGGAGGTGCTCTGGATGCAGCCTGGAGCCGAGAGCGCGACAGCCTTGGCTCGCGCGGAGTCCCTCGGTATCTGCGTGATCCATGGGGGCCCTTGCCTCCTCGTCGAGCTCCCGCGGCGTCGCACCCGGGAGTGAGCCTCGAGCAAGCGCCGGGGGTCCACGGGCGGCCTACGGCGAGAGCGATGGGCCACGTCCATTCGGCGATGTAGTACCCGGCTACCACCCTCGACCGAAACAACTCGCCTACGGTCCTGAAACAATGGGGATGGTTCTGTGTAGAGACGAGCGCGGAGCTCTTTCTTCGGCGCTCGTCTCGCACTTATTTAATTCCAATAGATGTCCAGAACGGTCCTCATGATTACCGGTGACTACACCGAGGGTTACGGGGCGATGGTGCCCTTCCAGACCCTCCGGGCGCTCGGCCACACCGTGCACGCTGTCTGCCCGGGAAAGCGAGCCGGGGAGAAGATCGCCACCGCGATCCGAGAGTTCGACGGCGCCCAGACCTACACCGAGAGGCCGGGTCACAGATTCACCTTGAATGCCTCGTTCGAGGACCTGGTGGTCGAGGACTACGACGCGCTCGTGATTCCCGGCGGCCGTGCGCCGGAGTACCTGAGGCTCGACGACGTACCTGAGGCTCGACGACGATGTGCTGACGATGGTCCGCTTCTTCTTCGACGAAGGCCGCCCGGTGGCCGCTGTCAGCAACGGAGCGCAGCTCCTCGCGGCAGCGGGCGTCCTTGCGGGGCGAACCTGCTCGGCCTTCCCCACCTGCTTACCTGAGGTCGACGCCGCAGGCGCGACCATCCCTGATATCGACCTCGACGAGGCTGTCACTGACGGCAACCTCGTCACCGCTCCGGCATGGCTTGCGCACCAAGCCTGGCTGGCACAGTTCATTGCCCTTCTCCATAGCTAGCCTCGCAAACACCTAGCATCTTCCCTTCTCGTCTTCATGTGCAGACTCTTCATAGGCGCAGGTATTCACCTGTGGCTCTCACGAACCCACTCGCTCCGCATCGACGGCGTGGCCACGAGCCTCCGCATGGAGGAATTCTTCTGGTCCGTGCTCGGCCGAATCGCGTCCCGCGACAGGCTGACCCTGAACCAGCTCATCACGAAGCTCTATCACGAGTCCCTCGACGCCGACCACGACGTGGGCAACTTCACCTCTTTCCTGCGTGTCTGCTGCGGCCGCTACCTCGACCTGATGGCCCGCGGCGAGATCGTGACTGACGAGGGGAGCCCGCTCTCCGAGGTCGACGCAGACTCCATCCTCGGCCGGGAGTCAGACCGGGTCTGAACGCCCTCCATCGAATCGCAGCGTCGAGCCGCTCCTGGTCCGCAAGGCCCGGGCGCGGCTCGTTCGCTCTGGACGCGGGGTCTCAGACCTGCTGGCGACGGACGGACCAGATGAAGCCGTCGTACCAGAAGTGCATCACGGACACGACCAGCGTGAGGGCCCAGAGGGCCGTGATGCTGGTGTCCATGACCTGAACGCCGAGGCCGTAGGCGCACGAGAGCCCGAGGAACAGGGCCAGAGTTGCGGGCCGGCCGAAGCGCCGCCCTTGCATCCGGAAGAGCCGCGCCATGTTGCCCCGCTCCGACCACCAGACGATCCCGAAGTACTGGAGCGCGTGGAACAGGTTCATGATGAAGAAGGCCTCCCCGAAGCTGTTGAAGCCCCAGGTGTAGATCGAGCAGAGGCCGGTGCTGGCGAGCAGCCAGGTCTTCTGCATGGAGACCCGGTAGCCCTCGCGCCGCAGGCGCCCGTAGGCCGCGACGTAGTACCCCAGGAAGGCCGTGCCGAGGATCACCAGGGACCAGGTGAACCAGGCCTGATGCCCCTCCATGAAGGCGGGCACCGCGTTGAACACGGTGGTTCCAACCTCCTCGAACTCCTCGAAGTCCTCGAAGTGATCGATCATCGTGACCCCGCCGAGGATTGGCCCTGCGTAGAGGAGCTGATTGAGGACCTGATCCAGTCGGCGTCCGGCATCTCGGTCGTTCCCGGCCTTCATGTCGTAGATCCGCGCGAACCCGAAGGTCTGCATGCCCGAGTGGTACACGTCCCAGAAGGTGGCGATGACCGAGACCGAGATCAGGATCCACGGTGAGGCGAGCATGGCCCCGTAGAGGACCACCGGCACGGCGAGGAAGCGAGCCGGGTAGACCCGCCGGATCTCGGGGTCCCCGTGACTGCGGAAGAACACCGCCACGAGGTGCGCGTGGATGAAGACGCCGATGAACAGCGAGGCCCACGAGAAGTCCTCCCCGAGGAACTCGAACTCACCCTCACTGAGGGTCGTCCCGGAGATCGCCGCGCCCACCAGGAGCGCGAAGGCGGGCGGCAACAGGAAAAAGAAGAGGTCGTAGCGAGGCCCGACGATGAAGCCGGAGCCGGTGCCGCCCGACCGCGGGCTGGCCGCCCTCTGCGCCGACCGCGACGTGCTCCGCGCTGGGTCCTGGACCGCCAGCAGGCCCCCTGGAGCGACGGTCGGCGGCGGAGAGCCCCCTTCCGGGAGCGGTGCACGCGGGCCCCGGGGCGGCGCCTCCTCGACGGGAAGCGGCGGGGCCGGGTCGTTGGCGACGGAGCGGGCAGGCAGGTTGCGCGGGGCCATGTTGACGGTGCTATCGACAGCCGCACCGCCCGGGCTGAAACCGGCCGCCCTTCCCGCAGTACGCTTCCTCAGGGTGCCCTGCCAGAGCCCCCGGGCCGCCCAGCTGGCGAATCAGTCCTTGCCCGCAGCCTCGAGGAGGAGGCGAATCCAGGGGCCGATGTAGTGACCGTGGTCGTGGTAGGTGCGGCCGCTCACGAGGTTGCCGTCGACGACGCACGGCTCATCCACGAAGACCCCGCCCGCCACCTCGAGGTCGTGCCGACACTTGGCCACCGTGGCCATGCGGCGCCCATTCACACATCCCGCGTAGGCCGGGATCTCCACCCCGTGGCACACGCTAGCGATGGGCTTCTCCGCCGAGAAGAAGTGCCGCGTGATCCTCACGAGGTCCTCGTCGTAGCGCAGGTACTCGGGGGCCCTCCCGCCGCTGAAGAAGATCCCGAGGTACTCGGTGGGGTCGACCTCCGAGAAGGCCAGATCCGCGGTGATCTGGTACCCCTCCCACTCCTTGGTGATGGTCCAGCCGGGGCGGACCTCGTGCAGGACCATCTGGTACGTCCGCCGCTCAGGGGCGATCACCACGGGGCGGAGTCCAGCCTCCTGGAGCCGATAGAGCGGATAGAGCGTGTCCACCGTCTCGGAGGCGTCTCCGATCACGAGGAGTACGGCAGGCAGATCGGGTTCGTTCATGGGCATCGTCGTGGATAGGGGTGCCGCTCACACCCTAGTGGTTCCTCGCGAGCCGGACGCCGCCGGGGGCTCAACTCGCACCACTCCACGATGCCACCGGTGCCCAAGGCGATGGGTCACTGTTGCCGATCGCGCTGGCCCGACCTGAGGAACCCCTCAACCCCAGGCGAGTGCGTCCCCTCACAGGTGGACCCGGGCACTTCCCCTAGGAGTTTCTAGGCGAGCCGTTGGGCCGCCCGAGGGAGCTAAGCTCGGCTCCGATATTTGTCCAGGAGACGTCCGGCGCAGTGAGCCCTGAAGCCACTCGACCTCGACTCCTGGAGAGTCATTTCCCTTCCCCGGACTTCAATATGCTGCGCTTCGCTTCCGCTGCCCTGCTCACCCTCTCGGCCGTCGCCCTTCCTCAGACCGCCCTCGCTCAGTCGATCCAGACTCCCCTCTCGGGCCTCGCAGGTCCGATGCACATCGACCGGCTCGACGAATCCGTCTTCGGGCCCGGCTGGATCCTGATCACCGAGGCTGGCTCGGGCAACGACGACGGCGCGATCCGAGCGTTCAACGTCGACACCGGTGAGAGCCACATCGTGGTGTCGGATCTCCCCGCCGTGATCGCGGAGGGGTTCCCCCTCGGTGCCGCCCAGGCCAAGTTCGACGACAACGGCGTCCTCTACGTCGCCCTGAGCAACGTCGGCCCCCAGCCCGGCTCGAACGGCGTCCTCCGCTTCGACACCCAGAGCATCGGCTGGTCGTTCAACACCCCGCCGATGACCATCGCGGACGCCACCATCATCGATGTTCAGACCTTCTCGCTCACCATCACCAACGAGCCCAACCTCTTCGACCTGGAGCTCGGCGACAACGGACTGCTCTACATCCTCGACGCGGGCGCCAACGCGATCCTGACCTATGACCAGAACACCGCCACCTTCGGTGTCCTGGTCACCCTGCCGTCGGTCCCGAACAACTCAGGCATCGGGCCGCCCCAGTCCGACCCCGTCCCCACCGCCCTCGAGCGCGCCGGTGATGACCTCCTGATCTCCACGCTGACCGGCTTCCCCTTCAACCCCGGCGTGGCCACCCTCTATCGAGTTGACCCGCAGGGGAACCTGTCCGTGGAGTACACGGGGCTCTCTGTGATCACGGACGTCGCGGTGGACCCCACCGACGGGGACATCGCGGTGGCCCAGTTCGCGTCCTTCGAGTTGCCCGCCGGGTGGAACCCCAACGGCGGGCAGGTCTCCAAGCTGACGAGCGCTGGCCTCGTCCCGATGGCCACCAACCTCCAGTTCCCCACGAGCGTGGTGTACGACGCCGCCGGCTCCATCTACACCGGCAGCCTCACCCTCGGTCACCTGAACAAGGTCGTCCCCGGCGTCCTCCCGTACTGCGAGGGGGCTCCGAACTCGGTCTCCGTGGACGGCGCCAGCATGGCGCACACCGGGACCACGAGTATCGCCGCCAATGACCTCACGGTCAGCTGCAGCGACCTGCCGAGCAACGCCGCAGGGATCTACTTCTACGGCTTCACGCCCGCGTCGTATCCCCTCGGAAACGGCACGCTGTGCATCGGTTACCCCAACCTGATTCGCCTCGGGGTGACCCAGGCTGACGCCGGCGGCATGAGCTCCTTCAGCCTCGACACCGCGGCCATGGGCGCCATGGGCCCGCTCGAGGCGGGGGCAGTCCTCCAGATCCAGCACTGGTACCGCGACCCGAGCGCGGGCGGCATGGGCTTCAACCTCTCCAACGCGCTCCAGATCCTCTTCGGGAGCTGATCCGGCGGAGACCTCGATGCGGGGCCGCGCGGAGGAGACCCTCCGCGCGGCCCCGCTGCGTGAGTCAGGAGCTCAGCGTCCATCGCCACGCCCCGGCGAGGACGCCGACAGAGCGGGAGTTCATCTCGGCCGACCCGACTGGCCGGACATGGAGCGCAGATGGGCGGTGGACAGTAGATTCGAGCGGCAGACGCGGTCGAGATGATTGAAGCTACCGCTCCAGACCGTTCTCTCCCACCAAGCTCCGCCCCCATGACCCAGCCGCTCACCCGACGCCAGTTCCACAAGCTCGCCGCCTCGACCGCGGCCTTCAGCACGATCCCTGGTTCCGTCCTCGGGGCGAACGAGAAGGTCAACGTCGCGATCATCGGCTGCGGCGGGATGGGCGGGAACGACGGCAACCAGGTGTTCAACACGGGCCTCGTCAACGTCGTCGCGCTCTGCGACGTGGCCCTTGGGACGAAGCACACCGCCGGCGTGGAGGCGCGGTACCCCGACGTGCCGCGTTACCGCGACTTCCGGGTCATGTTCGACGAGATGGAGAAGGACATCGACGCGTGCACGATCGGCGTCCCTGACCACGCCCACTTCCCCATCACGATCCTGGCCATGTCCCTCGGCAAGGCGGTCTACGTGGAGAAGCCGCTGGCCCACACCTACGGCGAGATCTCCCGGCTGATCGCGGCCGAGGAGAAGTACGGGGTGGTCTGCCAGATGGGCAACCAGGGGCACTCCGGCGAGAACTACCACCAGTTCAAGGCCTGGCGCGAGGCTGGGATCATCAGCGGCGTCACCGAGGTGACCGCCTACATGAACTCCGGCCGGCGCTGGCATGGCTGGAAGGACGTGGACTACCCCACCGGCGAGACCATGCCCGAGGGGCTCGACTGGGACGTGTGGATCGGCACCGCCCCGGAGGCCCCGTACAGCACCAAGCTCCACCCTGGCAACTGGCGCAGCTGGTTCGACTACGGCTCGGGGGCCTTCGGGGACTGGGGCCCGCACATCCTCGACACCGTGCATCGGTTCCTGGACCTCGGCATCCCCAGCAGGACCACCGCGGTGAAGCGGGAAGGCCCACGGGACCTGATCTTCCCCATGGCGAGCACGATCCAGTTCGACTTCCCTGAGCGCGGTGATGAGCCCCCCTGCTCGGTGACCTGGTACGACGGCACCAGCAATCGCCCCGAGCGGCCCACGGAGCTGCCCGAGGGCCAGAACCTCGGCCGCGCGGGCAAGATCATCCGTGGCAAGGACACCACCTTCATCGGCTCGTCCCACGGCAGCCCGCTCTCGATCATCCCCGAGGAGCGCCGCGAGGAGCTCGCGCCGAAGCTGCCGGCGTACGAGGTGGGCTCGAACCACTACCTCAACTTCGTGCTCGGTGTGAAGGGCGAGGAGGAGACGCGCTCCCCCTTCCGGGTGTCCGGCCCGCTCTGCCAGATGTTCTGCCTGGGCATGATCGCCCAGCGGCTCGGCGGGACGCTGGAGTTCGACCGCGACCAGGAGATCATCACGAACAACGAGAAGGCCAACGCCATGCTCGTCGGCCCGCCGCCGCGCAGTGAATGGACGGAGTTCTACAAGCTCTGAACCGATCCCATGGACCCGGGCCACCCGGCGCTGGCCCGCCCACCCATGCTCCAGGAGACCCCGTCGCCGACCACGCCATCCCCCTTCGCCCCATGCATCGCTCGCTCATCGCGCTCCTCGGCGCGAGCCTCCTCGCCGCCTGCGCCAGCACCGCCCCCTCGATCGACACCGCCGGTGACCCGACGCTCGTGGTCTTCAACGCTCCGCCGGAGGTGAGCCACTTCGACCTCGGCGACTCGGACCGGGCCCACGGCGAGCTCATCAGCTGGCACGCCGACCTCGACCTGAGTGAGGGTGAGGAAGCCACCCGGATCGGTCACTGCAACGGGACCATGCAGGTGACCCGCCTCGGGGAGCGCGAGGATGGCCGTGAGCACCGGATGACGAACATCGAGCTGGACTGGGACGACTCCGACGACTCCCTGCTCGTTGCGGGCTCGCACCCCTACAAGCACGGCGTGATCGAGACCGACACGCCCATCGTGCGGGCGATCATCGGCGGCACAGGCCAGTTCGCGGCGGCCCGCGGCCAGATGGTGAGCGAGAAGCTCCCGAGCGGCTGGTACCGCCACTCGATCTGGATCGCCGACTGATCGCCTCGCCACGGCGCTCCGCTTCCGCCGAGGGACGAGGCCCCCGCGAGATCGCGTACCCTGCGGTCATGCTCACGATCCTCGCGCTCCTCTCGCTCGCGCCACAGGCCGACGCCACGGCGAAGGCCGACCTGCTCGACTTCTCCAGCGCCCCCCGATCCGAGGCCACCGTTCAGCTGATCGGCCCGGAGGGGCACCGACTCGTCCCCGAGGGTGAGGGCCCCGGGCAGTGGACCTTCGAGGCGGGCGTCCTGACGGCATCACCCGTCTGGGACAGCGTGGTGACCCCCGAGGCCTACGGGGACTTCCGGCTGCACCTGGAGTTCGCGGTCAACCTCTCGGAGGACGAGAACCCCGAGGCTCGCGGAAACTCCGGGGTCTACATCCAGCAGCGCTACGAGCTCCAGATCCACGACTCGTTCTCGACCCCCTGGGACCAGTACGAAGCCTGGCAGTGCGGGAGCCTCTACCGCCTGAAGAAGCCGGACCAGCAGGCGTGCTGGCCGGCGCAGGCGTGGCAGACCTACGACATCGTCTTCCGGGCCGCGCGCTTCGAAGGCGAGACGAAGACCGAGGCCGCCCGCATCACGGCCTTCCACAACGGCCGCCTCATCCACGACGACTTCGCGCTCCCGCGCAAAACCGGGGCGGGCAAGCCCGAGGGTCCCGAGCCGAGGCCCATCAAGCTCCAGGGACATCACAACCAGGTGCGGTTCCGGAACGCCTGGATCGAGCGGCTCGAGCTCGACTCGATGCCCGAGGTCGCCGCCGAGGACCCGCGCCGGGTGCAAAAGCGGCTGCCGCGCCCCGGCACCACGTTGACCCTCGGTGGCCGCACGGCGTTCGTGATCGAGCCGCCCGCCGCGTCGAGGCGCGGAGGAGCCATGCCCTGGGTCTGGTACGCGCCGACCCTGGCGCCCTACCCGGGGGCGGCCGAGGGCTGGATGATCGACCGCCTGCTCGCGGCGGGCGTCGCGATCGCGGGGATCGACGTGGGCGAGTCGTACGGGAGCCCTCGCGGCACGGGCGGCTTCGACCTCCTCCACCAGCACCTGACCCGCGACCGCGGCTACAGCTCGCGCCCCGCCTTCCTGGCGCGGAGCCGGGGCGGGCTCATGGCATACGGCTGGGCCGCAGCGCACCCCGAGCTCGTGGCGGGCATCGGCGGGATCTACCCCGTCTGCGACCTCAGGAGCTACCCCGGGCTCGAGCGCGCGGCGCCCGCGTTCGACCTGACCCCCGACGCGCTCTCCGGGCGCCTCGCGGAGTTCAATCCCGTGAACCGCTTGGCGCCGCTGGCCGCGGCTGGGGTCCCCGTCCTCCACCTCCATGGCGACCAGGACCGGACCGTCCCCCTGGAGGCCAACTCGGCGGAGGTGGCGCGGAGGTACCTCGAGCTCGGAGGCCAGGTGACGCTGCGGGTCTTCGAGGGCCGCGGGCATGACATGTGGGAAGGCTGGTTCCAGTCGACGGAGCTGGTGGACTTCCTGCTGGATCGCGCCCTCCAGGGCGCTGCGCCCGCAGCCACGGGGCGCTGAATGGTGTCGTGGGGCCACCGGCTCCCGCGCCCCCAATCGGCGCCCTGGGGCTCGCCCCGGAGGCCCCGGAACGCCGTCGACGAGGCAACCGGAGAAGTCCTTTGGCCTGGCACCGATCTGTCCGATCAATCGGGCAGAAGGTGCTCAGATGAACAAAAGGAAGATGCAATTCATTCCGGTGGACGCCAGCTCGACCGCCCGCCGCCTGCTCTGGATCGCCGGCGCCTTGGCGCTCACCCACGCCATCGTCATGGTCCTGTGGTTCACCGATGTGCTGCCGGTGGATCGCTGGCTGTACATCGCCGTCTTCGACCTGGACGAGGAGGAGAGCATCGGCACCTGGTTCAGCACCCTGCTCCTGTTCGGCGCGGGCCTGCTCACGATCCTGACGGGTCGCCTCGCGGCCTCCGACGGGGGCCGCTGGGCCCACTCGTGGTCCCTGCTCGGCTCCGGCTTCATCCTCCTCTCCATGGACGAGGTGGCGGGCTTCCACGAGACGGTCAACACCCTCGTGAAGTCGGTGCACTGGACCGCGTTCGGCGCGATGGCGGTCTTCCTGTCCGCCATCGTCTTCATCCCGTTCCTCCGCTCCCTCCCCGCGCGAACGCGCCGGCTGTTCCTGCTCGCAGGCGCGGTGTATGTCGGTGGCGCCGTCGGGGTCGAGGCCGCGACCCTCTACCACGAGCAGAACGACCTCCTGAACACCCTGGGCTACAACCTCTGGACGGCCGTCGAGGAGTTCATGGAGATGGCCGGAGTGATCCTCTTCATCCGTGCACTCCTCTCGCACATCGAGGTGGAGCTCGGCGGCGCCGCGGTCTGGCTGGAGCTGGGTACGGGGCACCCCGAGACGGGGACAGGCTCACCCGAAGACCACGCCCTGCGCGCCGTCCCGGACGAGGCCGCCGAGCAGCGCCAGGCCCCCGCGGCCTGACACCGTTCGCCCGCCGGGGGCCGCGCTCCCCAGCCTCCCAGAGGCGAGGCCTTCTCCCTGGCTCCGCCCTCCTGCGCCTCCAGCAACTGCGGACGGGCTGAGGGGCGCACATCCCGCCCCTGGGCAGCCCCTTGACCCCCGCGCGCTGCCCCTGGCCGGGGGCCCCGCCAAATGGGCGTTCTCGGGCGTCATGACGCACCAGGGGCGCTGACGGACCCGAATGGGAGGCGCGATTCCGGATTTCGGCTACTCTCATTTCGGGCAGCTTTCGGCTGTCCCGGGCCGCTCCGAGATCCCGTCGAGGGAACTCGCCCCCCGGGGGCCAAAGGAGCGGGCCGCCCCCCTGATCGACCTTCTACATTTGAGGGGGATCCGCGCCGCCTCGCCGCCCGTCCGATTCTGGAAGGCGCTGGACCCCCGCCGGGTCGTCCGGCCTCCCCACCTCGATTCCACACGGTCTTCCCATGCTCAGACTCATCCTCAGCACCTCGCTCGCCGCCAGTGCCATCGCCACGACGGCGATCGCGCAGTCCCCCATTGTCGCGAGCGCTCCCAGCTCGATCTCGAGCCAGATCAAGCTCCGCTACGCCTCCTTCGATCCGACGGTCGCGCTCCCCGAGATCCCCGAGATCCTGCAGAGCGGGCCCCGTGACTCCATGCGGATCGTCCAGTTCCAGGGCATCCCCACCCAGGCCGACAGGGACACCATCGAGGCCTTGCGAGGCGAGATCATCGGCTACCTCCCGTCGAACGCCTACGTGGTTCGCATGGGGGCCGACAAGATCGAGGTGCTCGAGAGCGTCGCCTCGGTGCGCTGGGTCGGAGACTACCACCCCGCCTTCCGGCTCGACCCGGACCTCCAGGGCGAAGAGGTCCTGCAGCAGCCGGCCCGCGGGCGCTACAACGTCGTGGTCGCGAACAAGCGCACCGACAAGCCCTCGCTGGTGAGCCGAATCAAGGACATCGGAGGCATCGTCAACAGCGAGCAGACCGGCAGCCTCCTGATCGAGGTCACCCTCAGCGGCCCCCAGCTCGTCCAGGCCCTCCACATGGACGAGGTCCTCTGGATCGACCGCTGGTCAGCGCCTGAGCTCGACATGGACAACGCCCGGATCCAGGGCGGCGGCAACTACGTCGAGAGCATGGGCGGCTACACCGGCACCGGCGTCAACGCCCACATCTATGAGGGAGTCGAGGCCACGCACCCTGACTTCACGGGTCCCGTCATCAACGTCCGCAGCAGCGGCGCGGCGCAGTCCCACGGCCACGCCACCGCGGGGATCGTCTTCGGCAACGGAAACAGCAACCCGGCCGTTCGCGGCATGGCCCCCGACGCGGGCAAGTTCTACACGAACTACGGCTCGGTCAACGGCTCTCGCTACCAGGTGGTCGACGACCTCGTCAACATCCACAACGTGAGCCACACCACGGCATCGTGGGGCGGCGCCCGGACGTTCTTCTACACGTCCACCTCCGCCGAGTCGGACGACATCGTCTTCGACCACGACATCTCCTGGACCCAAAGCCAGTCCAACGCCGGCAACCAGGACTCGCGCCCGCAGGCCTGGGCGAAGAACGTCTTCTCCATCGGTGGCGTCCTCCACAACAACAACAGCAACCCGAACGACGACTCCTGGTCCGGCAGCGGCAGCACCGGCCCCGCCTCGGACGGCCGGATCAAGCCGACGATGTGCGCGTACTACGACGGCATCGGTACCTCGGATCGCACGGGCGGCAGCGGCTACTCGAGCGGCAGCTGGACCAGCAACTTCGGCGGCACCTCCGGCGCCACGCCGATCGTCGCGGGACACAACGTGATCGCCCTGGAGATGTACACGGACGAGATCCTGCCCGGCGTGGGCACCTTCGGCCAGGCGCTTCGAGTGCCGGGCGGTACGACCCACGAGAACCGCCCGCACTTCACGACGCTCAAGGCGCTCCAGGTCGTGAACGCGCGGCAGTACAGCTTCACCGCGTCCAGCTCGGATAACCGTCGTGAGCACTGCGGCTGGGGCTTCCCCAACCTCCAGGACATGTACGACAACCGGGAGAAGACCATCATCATCGATGAGACCCAGGTCATCACCCAAGGCGAGACCCAGGTGGTCATGGCAGGCGTCGAGCCCGGCGAGGCCGTCTTCAAGGTCAGCCTGAACTGGAACGAGCCCGCGGGGAACCCCTCGGCCTCGTCTCAGCTCGTCAACAACCTCTCCCTGCGGGTCACCTCGCCCACCGGCGTCGTGTACTGGGGCAACAACGGACTCGAGAGCGGGGTGTGGTCCGTCGTCGGAGGCTCCGAGGACAACACCAACTCCATCGAGAACGTGTTCGTCCAGAACCCCGTCGACGGCGACTGGCAGATCGAGATCATCGCGACCGCCATCGTCCAGGACAGCCACGTCGAGACGCCTGCCGTGGACGCCGACTACGCCCTCGTGGCCGTCGGCGGCAGCGGTGGCGGCCAGTTCGCATCCACGATCTGCCCGGGGGCCGTCAACTCCCTCGGCCTGGGCGCGCGCCTCGAGCTCTCCGGGAGCGCCACGGTCGCCGATCAAGACCTCACCGTCAGCGTCAGCCAGCTGCCCTTCAACTCCACCGGCTACGCCATCACGTCGCTCGACGCGAACGTGGTGATCAACCCCGGCGGGAGCTTCGGCGACCTCTGCATCGCAGGCCCCTCGGTCGGGCGCTTCCTCGGGAACGTCCTCAACTCGGGCTCGACCGGCGAGGTCTCCTTCGACCCGGACCTAATGGCCTTCCCGACCCCCAGCGGCACTGAGGCCGTGATGCCGGGCGACACCCGCTACTTCCAGTACTGGTACCGCGACTCGGTGTTCGGCTTCCCGGTCTCGAACTTCTCGAGCGCCATGCGGATCACGTTCGACTGATCCGCCCGCGGCATCCGCCGCGGCAGGCAACGGACGCCCGCGGTCGCTCGTCAGAGCGACCGCGGGCGTCCTTCATTTCCCCGAGGCACCGGATCGCTGGCCGTCCATGGCGAGCACCATCACGGCAAACGCCGTCGCTGCCCTGCCGATGAAGTGCCGACCGTCCCGTCGGGGTGAGCGATCCTGCCAGGACCCGTCCGGTCGCTGCCGCTCCCTCAGCCAGGCCTTCCCCCGAATGACCCGCTCGTCATCGGCCTGCGCCCCGGTCATGAGGAGGACGTAGAGGGAGAAGGCGGTGGCGTATGCGCCGCTCTGCTCGGCCTGGGCCAGCCCCGAGTCATGGCGCCAGCTCTCCGCGGCGAGGGCCCCCATGGGCCAACCACCGTCCTCGCGCTGCGCCTCCCAGATCTCCTGCCGCCAGGTCCCGAGGTCAGCCGTCTCTGCCACGCCCTCGAAGTGCCCTCCTGCCCAGACCCGCATGGCCCGATCGTGAAGCCCCTCGGGCGGATGCGCCCTCAGCCAGCCCTGGAGCGCGGCGGCGCCCTCGCGATCCCGTGGGCTGAGCTCCCCCGCGCCGAAGCGCTCCTCCACTTCACCCAGCGCCACGAGCATCAGCGTCGGTGCGAACGCGAGGTCGGCCTCGAAGGGCGGCCAGTTGCACCGCAACCACCCCTCCCAGGTCCCGCTCTCGCCGAGGGTCGACCAGGCGTGATCGAGCCCCTCGCGGGTCGCCGGGGCGACGCCGCGTGACGGTGCGCCCGCTTCAGCGGAGCCAGCCTGCCGATCGCCCCCTGGAGTCTGCGGGAGGCGCGCATCCGCCATCGCGAGGAACGCCGTGGTGGCCACGAGCCCCGTCACGCTGCCGTGTTGGCCCGCCGGCTTGCGGTCCCCGCTGGTGTAGCCCGTCAGGTACGCGGCAGCGAACTGTCGAGTCTGTTCGATCTCGTCCCGACCGCTCCCGGCCACCGGCTGAGCAATCAGCGCCAACCCGTTCGTATGGCAGGTCACGCACTTGCGCTCCCGACCCCACTGCTCGGCCCTCAGGTCCATGACGGCGACCGCCCGCTCGACGGCGAGGTCGGCGGCCCCGCCAGCCTTCGGTCCGCCCGTCTCGTCGGCCGAGGCGAGCAGCAGAGCCGTCGCGGCGACCAGCAGTCTGGGGCCGTACACCCTCACGCAGCGTGCCGCCTCGCGTCGCGCATGGGTCGGGCGAAGTCGCTCGGGCGCGAACCGCTCACGGCATGAAGAGCACGCTGGCGCCGTTGGTGGTGTTGCTCGTCGGCTGAGGATTCGCGTCGCGGAACCAGAACTGGAAGTTCCAGGTCTCGCCAGCGGCGATCTGAATCAGCGACGGCAGATCTGAGAGGTCGGTCTGAACCGTCAAGTCGCCGGACGAATTCGGGACCCCGCCCGGCGCCCATCGGTAGATCGGCGGACTCAGGCAAAGCGTCCCCTGGGACTGGCCGAAGTTCGGGACGCTCCCCCGCGAGCGCGAGAGGAGCATCAAGCCGAAGGCGTTCGCCGGGGCGTTGGTCACCTCGATGCGCAGGTTCCCGTCCGCGATGGAAGGCGACCCGCCGAGGGAGATCGAGCCCACGCCCCCGGTGGAGTTGACGGCCGACGAGCAGTAGGTCTCGAAGTTGTTCAGGGGTTCGAGCACCCAGATGTCCGCGCTGTAGCACGCCGCCAGGTACACCTTCCCGTCCGGTCCCTGGGTGTAGTCACAGACGAAGTTGATCGGCGCGCCGCCGCTCGCGCTCAGGACGTCGGTGATCTCGACCACGGTGGCCGATCCGTTGGGATCGTCGATCCGGTAGAAGCGCCCCGTGCAGAAGTCATTGAAGAGGTAGGTGCCCTCGAGGCTCGGGATCGCTCCGCCCCGCACCACGATCCCGCCCATGATCGCGCAGGCGTTGTCCGGGGCTGCGTGAGCCAGGGAGTGGATGGGGTCCACGAAGAGCGGAGAGGGGCAGGAGCACCCCTGGAAGTTCCGGCACTCGTCGCCCTCCCGGCAGGGCCAGCCAGCGAAGGGCGCCGCCCCGGGGGTGACCGTCGCGGGGAGGCGGGTGATCTCCTCCCACTGATTGCTCCCCACGTCCGCGACGAACACGTTGCCCGTGAGAGAGTCCACCTCCATCCGGAACCCGTTCCGGAAGCCGTAGGCCCAGACGTGTTCGTTCTCCGTCGTCGAGCCCGCGAACGGGTTGTCCGCCGGGACGTGCGGGTACGGCGCGCGGACGTCGAAGCGGAGGACCTTGCCCCTCGGATCGGACAGGTCCATGGCCGTGGGCAGGTTGCCGGAGTTGCCGGCGTCGCCGTCGCCGATCGAGTGGTAGAGCATCCCGTCCGGCCCGAACTCGAGGTCGCCGCCCTTGTGGCCTGTCGTCTGCTGCAGGAAGGGCCCCCAGATCAGCACCTCGCTGGCCGGATCTGCCTGATCCACCGACCCGGGCAGCATGGTGAAGCGGGAGATCACCGAGTCCCCGGCCCCCGAGGGGGAGTCCTGGGTGTAGGCCACATAGAAGTGCCGGTTGGTCTCGAAGTCCGGGTCGAAGGTGAGGCCCAGGAGGCCGCTCTCCCCGGCCTCGAGCACCTGGGAGGTCAGGTCGAGCACGGTCGACGAGATCCCCCCGTTCCGGAAGGCGTAGACGCGTCCCGACTTGGACGCCACGTAGAGCTGGTCCGAGACGCCGGGCGCGAACTCGATCGCCGTGAGCCGTCCGTTGGCCCGCCCGAGACGCACCGGTTCGTAGTCGCGGTCCGAGGCGAAGGCCGGGTCAGGGCAGGCGACGGCGAGGGCCGCGATCAGCGGCACCAGACGGGTATCGAGGAATCGAATCACGTGGAGAGCGTGGCAGAGGACGTGCAGGTAGGCCCCCCCCCCTGCTTGGCGGGTTCGGGCCAGTGACAGACTAGCATCTCGATTTTTTTGGGAGGTGGCTCTGCTCGAACCGCATGGCCCGCGATGTAGCATCGGCGTCCAGCTGATCGAGGGGGAGGTCCACCGGTGGCGACCGTGTAGAGCCCCGAGGGCTGCCCGCACGATGGGTGCAGGTCACCCCAGGGCCCAGTCTCCGACTGCGACTCGCGCGTCACCGGTCGGGGCACCGGACCCCCCGGGCTTTCCCTGGTATGCCCGTCGATCAGCCGCCCAGGGCGGCCTCCATCTCGGCGGTGTAGCGTCCCCGATCGAAGAAGCCGTACTCGGCGACGACCGCGTCCCCTTCCCACTTGTAGGCCAGGTGGATGAGGTAGCTCGAGCGCTCGTTGGTGGACTCGTTGAGGGCCTGCCACTCCGCCCAGACCGTGGTCCAGGTGATCCCGTCGGGGTACTCACCCGTGGTGATGACCCGGTCGATCATCTCGATCTCCTTGAAGACGGAGTGCTGCTGGGTGATGCCCTCTCGCCACTCCGCGAGCCCGAACGACGACTCGTTGGTGGACCAGTAGAAGCGGGCGTCCTCCGTGAAGAGCTGGTCGGCGAAGCTGAGGTCGCCCGCCGCGTACTGGTCGAGAAACTCTGCGACCTTGACCGACCGAGCGTCGTCGGTGGTGCAGATCACGGTCCCCTCCGCAGGTGCAGGGGTGGCCTGGTTCGAGGGGCCCGCGCAGGCGGCGAGGAGGAGGAGCGGCAGGAGGGACTTGGGGGAGATGTTCATGGGTTCAGACAGGGACCGGTTGAAGCGAAGGATGCGTGGCAGGCAGGCGAAGAGATTAACCCGAGGATCAAGACTGTGAGCGGCCACTTGGGCGCCGCGCACACCGAGGAGGGGTGAGACGTAGGCACCCGCAGCAGCCAGCCCCCGGGTCACCGATCAGCCGAAAGGGTATTGTCCGTGAGCGCACCGACCGCAGACCCTTAGGCTCGGGGTCAAAGGGGAACGGAGGACCGCCAGCTCCGGCAGGCTCGAGCCCCACGCCACGCCCGAACATGCGGACCGCCATCCTCTCGATCCCCACGGACGCCCTCGGCGGCAACCGGACGACCGCCCTGCGCTGGGCCCTCCGGCTCCGCTCCATGGGGTGGGACGTGCGACGCGCCGACCGATCCCTCGCGCGCGCACCCATCGGGAAGGTCGAGCTGATCGTCGCGTTGCACGCCGTACATTCGCAGGTCGAGGTCCAGGGGCTCTTCGCTCAGCACCCCACGGCGAAGCTCGTCGTGGCCTGCACCGGAACGGACATCTACGAGCTCGGAGACGAGGCTCAGCCCCTGCTGGAGCGCGCGGATCGGCTCATCGTCCTCCAGGCACATGCCCTGGAGGAGCTCAGCCCTGCGCAGCGCGCACGCGCCCACGTGATCCATCAGTCGATGCCCCCGCGCTCGGTCCCCACCCGGGAATCCCTGGACATCGCCGTCCTCGCGAGCCTGCGGGCCGTGAAGGAGCCGCTCCTCCCGGCGCAGGCCGCGCGGCTGCTGCCGGCCCGCTCAAGGGTACAGGTGCTCCACGTGGGCGCCGCGCTCAATGAGCCCCTGGTCGAGGCCGTTCGCCTCGAGCAGCTCGCCAACCCGCGCTACGAGTGGCGAGGCAACGTCCGACGCTCGGAGGCGCTCTGCTTGCTCGGCGGCGCCCGGGCCGTGGTGGTGCCCTCCCGCAGCGAGGGCGGCGCCAACGTCATCACCGAGGCCTTCGCCCTCGGGATCCCGGTCCTCGCCAGCGCGATCCCCGGGAACACGGGCCTCCTCGGCGAGGGGCACCCAGGCCTGTTCCAGCCGGGGGATGCAGAGGGCCTCGCGCGACTGATGCTCCGCGTCGAGGGCGAGCCCCCCTTCGCCGAGGAGCTCACGCGACGATCGAAGGAACGTGCAGCCCTCGCCGCCCCCGAGCGGGAGGCCGCTGCCTGGCTGGACCTCCTCCAGGAGCTCGGCTTCGCAGGCTGACCGGAGCCGCCAACGCGGCGACCCTGGGCGCGTACCGCCCCTCGCCTGCGCGCCAATGACCCCTGCCCTCCCTTGAAGCTCCAGACCGCCCTGCTCGGCGCCGCGACCTTGCTCCTGGCCCTTGTCCTCACGATCCTCCTCACGGGGCAGGGGGACCGAGAGAGTGACGAGGTCTCGAGGACGGCGGCTGGCGAGGGGGCGCCCGCCGAGGCCCCGACCCCGCTCCCCACCCCCGAGAAGCGGCTCCGGGAGGCGGCGACCACGCGCGTGCCTGGGGCCACCACTCCCGAGGTGAGCGGCGACTCCTCGGCTCCCTGCGTCCGCCTCTCGGTCGTCGGACTCTCCCCCGGAGAATCCGCGGCGTATCTTCACCGCCGCGGGGAGTCGGAGGTGCACGGGTCCCTCACCGCCTCCGAAGACGACCCCCGGCCTTCGGTCCGGCTCGGTCGGCTCGAGGGCGACGGGAAGACGCAGGAGGAGCTCCTCGTCTCCGCGCCCGGCTACGGGAGCCGAGGCTTCCCGCTCGACCCCGACGTCACCCACGATGAGGTCGTGTGCCAGCTGGTTCGAAGCCAGCCACTGCGAGTCGAGTTCCCCCGCCTCATGGGCCTCGACGGGCACCTCGAGGCCACCCTGACCTGGAGCGACCCGGCGGGCGGCGCGCAACAGTCGGGAATCCGTCTCCCGCACGTCACCATGAGGGAGACCCGCGTCCTCGATCACCACGGGCACGCCACGTTCGAGGCGACGTTGGTGCCGAGCCACCCGATCCTCAGCCTCGGCTCGACGCCGCCGGAGGGTGGGCATGACCGTCCCGTCACCATCTTCGAGACCTCCGTCTCGGTGGACGCTCAGCGAACCGCGCTGACCTTCGAGAACCTGGAGGTCCACCTGGTGGAGTTCCTTCCGCCGACACCGGGGACGGCCTTCCGAATCCAGTTCCGGCCCGAGGCCCCCAGCAGGATCTCCTTGCCCGAAGGGACCCGCTCCAGGGGCTGGACCAACAGCTACGGGTTCCACGGCGGGCATCGCCTGAGGTCGGACGTGCGGGGCCGACTCATGATCTACCTCCCCCCGACCCTGAGTTCCGACGCGCGGATCTCCGCGGCCCCGCTCAATGCCGACGGGAGCGGGTTTGCCGCCCCGGTTCGGACCTTCGGCCAGCACGTCCAGGGCGACCCCGAATGGGAGGGACTCGAGCCGATCACGATCGAGACGTCGGGCGCCATCCAGCTCGTACTTGAAGAGGAGGAGTGAGGGACTAAGTGGGGCCATGATCACGCTCCGCCGCTCCGCCGATCGCGGCCACGCCGACCACGGCTGGCTCGACGCGCGCCACACGTTCTCCTTCGCGAGCTACTTCGACCCGGAGTTCATGCAGTGGGGCAGCCTGCGCGTCCTCAACCAGGACCGGATTCGAGGGGGCGGCGGCTTCCCCAGGCACCCGCACCAGGACATGGAAATCGTGACCGTGGTACTCGAGGGCGAGCTTCGCCACGAGGACAGCATGGGCAACGGGTCGGTGATCCGGCCAGGGGACGTGCAGTACATGTCGGCCGGTACCGGGGTGACCCACAGCGAGTTCAACGCGTCGGAGAATGAGCCGCTCCACCTGCTCCAGATGTGGGTGATGCCTGCGCGGCCCGGCGGCGAACCGCGCTACGACCAGCGCCACTTCACCCCCGCAGAACGCCAGGGGCGCCTCGCGCTTGCGGCGGGCCCGGCGAGCGAGACGTCGCCCGCGCCCATCACCATCGGCCAGGACGCGCGGCTCCTCCTGGGAACATTCGACGCGTCGGAGGCCGCAGACCTCCCCCTCTCCGGCCGGCGCGCCTGGGTCCACGTGGCCTCAGGGGCTGTCCGCGTCAACGGCCACGACCTCGGACCGGGAGACGGCGCGGGCCTGGTGGACGAGGCGGAGCTGCGCATCGAGGGTCTGGAGCGGGCCGAGGTCGTCGTCTGGGACCTCGCCCCCTGAGCCGCGGCCCCCGTGCCCATGGGCTCAGTTCGGCGGGGCCCGGAGACCGGGCCTGTACCCTGGGGCGTCACCGGAGCACGACGTTGTCCAGTTCACCCCCAGAGCAAGACCCGCCCCCCGAGGGCGCGCCCGCGCCTGACCGGAAGGCGCGTGCCCGCCTCCTCCGTGAGCGGGCGGCCGCGGCCGGGACCCCGGACCGCTGGTGCGAGGACCTCTACCGCGAGGCAGCGTCCGCGCCCGAGCTCGTCTTCTGGGGCGACCGGGTCCCCAACCCCAACCTCACCGCTCGCTGGGAGGCCTGGTCCCGCGATCTGCCAGCCCACCCCGAGGTCCTGGTCACGGGCGCGGGCTACGGCGATGACGCCGCCTGGCTCGCGGATCGGGGCGCGCGGGTGACCGCCTTCGACGTCTCGCCCAGCGCCGTCGCCGCGGCCTCCGGGAGGTTCTCCGACCGACCGATCCGGTGGCTCGCGGGAGACCTCTTCGCCCCCGGCCTCCAGCCCGCCGCGGGCTTCCAGCTCGTGGTCGAGGTCTACACCCTCCAGGTCCTGCACCCCGGCCGCCGCGCCGCCGCGATCGCGTCACTCGCGCCCCTGGTGTCCCCAGGAGGGGAGCTCTGGATCATCGCCCGCGGACGGGACGCTGACGACGATCCGGGCGAGCTCCCCTGGCCGCTGCTCCGCTCCGAGCTCGCGCACCTCACCCAGCTCGGGCTCGTCGAGCACTCCTTCGAGGACTACTTCGACGAAGAGACCCCGCCCCTCCGGCGCTTCGTCGCGCGTTACCGCAGGCCCGAGACGGGCGGCTGATCAGGTACCGGTGGCGGGCGCGACACCGGCGCCGCGCTGGCCGCCGAGGTAGGTTCCCAGGACCGCGCCCGCGCACCCCGCGAGGAAGCCCCACATCACGGGGAGGTACCCGAACCAGGCCGGCGACATGGCGCCGCCCAGCCCGCCCGCGGCCTCGAGGGCCAGGAAGTACACGGCGTTCGCCCCCAGGATCGAGGTCAGCGCCCCCGCCGCGTTGAAGCGCCGCCAGCGAAGCCCGAGGAACAGCGCAGGGGTCAGGGTGACGTAGCCCGAGAAGGACACGGAGGCGAGGGAGAAGATCGACTGCCCCCCCACCCGCCAGAGCACGAACACCGCCACCGCGATGACCACGCCGAAGGCCCGACCGCGACGCACGTCGCCCTTGGGGTCCTTCGACGGCCGCAGGATGTCGCGAGAGAGCATCGAGCCCAGGGTGAGGATCTGCGCGTCCAGCGTCGACATCACCGCCGCGAGCACCGCGAGGAAGCCAAGGGCCGAGAGCGCGGGCGGCAGGTACTCGGTGACCATCATCGAGAAGATGCGGTCCGACTCCTTGCCCTCGAGCCCTGGGAAGGCGACCGCGCCGAAGACCCCGACCATCACGGCCGGCGCCCACAGGGCGATCAGCGCCACGGGATACAGCCGGCAGATGTTCTTCAAGGTGCGGTCGGAGTCCGCCGCCATGAGCCGCACCAGCATGTGCGGGAAGGCCACCACCGTCAGGGAGATCGCGAGGCTCCAGGACGTCCAGGCCGCAGGGGCGTAGAGGCCCGTCTCCTTGACGCCGAGGAGATCAGGGTCGTGGTCTCGCACGGCCCGCATGGCGCCGCCGATCCCCTCGCCGCCGCCGACCCCGTTGGCGAAGACGAAGAAGGCCGCGATCATGAACCCCAGGAAGATCGCCCCCTGGACGACGTTGGTCCAGGCGGTGGCACGCATGCCCCCGAGGGACGTGTAGACCAGCGCGACCACGAGCACCGCCGCGCCCCCGATCCACTCGGGGATCCGGCCCTCGGTGACCACCGTGAGCGTGACCGCGGCCCCCCGGATCGCCGTCACCATGTACGGGAGCGTGTAGACGGTGAAGAACGCGAACATGACCATCCCGACCGCCCGTGATCCGAACCGGCGGGAGTAGAGCTCCGCGGGCGTCATGGCCCCGAGCTCCCGGGCCAGCCGGCGCGCCGGAGACCCGATGGCCCAGAAGGTCAGCGGGATCCCGAGGGCGATGATGGGCGCGTTGATGCTGAAGACGCCCAGCCCGTCGTGATACGACTGGCCGGGGATGCCCACGAGGACGAACGCCGTGCAGTTGGTCCCGAAGAGCGCCATGAACAGGACCAGCGTCCCGAGGCCCCGGCCGGCGAGGAAGTACTCCTCGGAGGACGAGCCCGCGCGGCGGGTCGCCATGACCCCGACGCCGAGCACGAGGGCCACGTAGGCGACGAGGGCGATGAAGAACGAGGTGAGGGGATCCACGGGTCAGTCCTCCTCCACCCAGACGGACCGGCAGAACCACACCAGGTAGAGGGTCGACAGCAGCATCCACCCCATGCGCCAGGCGAGCTCCTGGGGCAACCATCCCATGAGCAGCGCCGTTCCCCGATCACGCCAGAAGTCGAGGTGGAGGACGAGCAGGGCCAGCGCCCCGGCCCACGCGATGGTCTTGTTCAGGGTCGTGGGCATCCGAGGGAGCATTCTTTGCCACCAGCCCGCGTGGATCAAGCCGCACACCGCGGCGCCGACGGCCCCGGCGCCTCGACCCGGTTGGCGGCGGTCCAGGACAGGATCACCGCGCTCCCCAAGTAGGATGGAGGCCGAGCGTCCCCCACGTGAGGACCACCCGCCATGCAATCCCCTCGCACCAACCCAACCGGCCGCGCCCATTCAGCCCGCCCCTGGGTTCCGGTCGCGGTGGCCCTCGCCTCGGCGATCGTCAGCGGCTGCCAGCCGGCGGCCCCGACCCCGCCGCCGGTGGACGCCGTCGTCGTCGTGGTGGTGGACACCCTCCGCGCCGATGCCCTCGGCGCCTATGGAGCTGCGGAGGCGGTCACCCCCACCATGGACGCCCTGGCGGAGGGCGGCACGCTCTTCGAGCGCTGCCTCGCGACGTCCTCGTGGACCTGGCCCTCCACCGCGTCGCTGCTCACGGGCAAGCTCCCCCCCGAGCACGGGCTCATCGGCAAGGACGGCTCGTCGATCTCCCCGGATGTCCCCAGCGTGGCCGCCGCGTTCCAGTCCGCGGGCTGGGCGACCGCAGCCTTCGTGGCCAACCCCATCATGGACGCCGAGCTTGGCTTCGGCCGCGGCTTCGACCGGTGGGAGGGGACGGACGACAGCTGGGATGAGGCGGCCGTCCCCCTGGAGCGCGCGACGGCGTGGCTCGCGGAGCGCCAGCCCGGGGAGCCCTTCTTCCTCTACGTCCACCTGGTGGAGCCCCACTCGCCCTATCGGCCCACCGCGGAATCCGCGGTGGCCCTCGACCTCCCGGCGCCCCCCTCGGAGGAGGATCTCGGCGCCGTGACCCGGGCGTACAACCTCATGATCAAGGGGGCGCCCTATGACCAGGGAGCCATCGACGACTTCGTGGACTGGCGGCGGCGCTGTTATGCCGCCGAGGTGCGCGACGCGGACCTCGCCATCGGGGAACTGCTCGAGGTCCTTCGGCGCCGAGGCCCCCTGGACCGCACGCTCCTCGCCGTGACCTCGGACCACGGAGAGGAGTTCCTGGAGCACGGCCTCATGGGGCACGGCGGACAGCTCTACCCGGAGAGCGTCCACGTCCCCCTGATCCTCACTGGCCCAGGGATCTCGCCGGGGACGCGGGTCGCGGAGCGAGTCGAGAACCGCCTGCTCGGCCCCACGCTGCTCGGGCTCGCCGGTATCAGCAGGCCGGATGGTCTCGCGGCGGCGAACCTGACCGACGGAGAGGAGCGCGACCTCCGCCAGGATGAGCCGTCCCTGCTCCACCTGGGCAACGGCGGCTGGATCGAGGGGGGCGAGTACCTCATCCCCGATGAGCAGCAGGGCATGGTCGCAGGGGACACTGTGACCGTGCGCGCGCGGGTCGAGGGAGGGGACCGCGCCGCCTCCCACCGCGCCTTCGACCCCGAGACCCCGGTCCAGACTGCGGCGTCCACGGACGTCGACCAGGTCAGTTCCGAGTTCTCCAAGCTCCGCCGCCCGAGCACCACCGCGCCGCTCTCCGAGGAGCTCGAGCGCAAGCTCAGGGGCCTCGGCTACAACCTCGGGCGCCGGGAACCGCGCTGACCCCGTGCGGCCCCGGCTCCTGCGAATCATCGGCGCGCTGGCCGCCGCCTACCTCGTCGGCCTCGTGGCGGTGCTCGTCCTGCAGCCGCGGCTCGTCTACTTCCCCGGGCCACCGCCGTCCCGGCAGCCCGAGGACCTCGGGTACCCCTGCCGCGCCGTGTCGCTCGCGACCAGCGACGGGGAGACCCTCGGGGCCTGGTTCCTCCCGGCGACGGAGCCTCTCGGGGCGGTCATCTTCAGCCACGGGAACGCCGGTAACATCGAGGGCCGGGCGAGGGCGGCGAGGGCCCTTGTCGCCATGGGGTTCTCCGTCCTGCTCTACGACTATCGGGGCTACGGCGCGAGCACCGGCTCACCCGAGGAGGCCGGCACCTACCTTGACGCGGAGGCTGCGTACGGGTGGGTCACGTCGGAGGCGGGGTTCGAACCGTCCAAGGTCATCGCCTATGGCCGATCCCTCGGGGGCGCCGTCGCGCTCGAGCTCGCCCTCCGCCAGCCCGTGGCCGGCCTTTTCCTGGAGAGCACCTTCACCTCCATCCCGGACATGGCGGAGCTCCTCTACCCGTGGATCCCGCTCCGTTGGTTCCCGGGCATCGAGTACGACAACCTGGCCAAGATGGCCGAGGTCACGGTCCCCGTCGCCGTCGCCCACTCGCCGGATGACGAGCTGATCCCCGCCGACATGGGCGCCGCCCTCGCGCGGGAGGCGAGGCCCTCCGCCGAGTGGATCGAAGGGGCCGGAGGTCACAACTCCCCGGGCGTCCTCTTCCAGCCCGCTGGGCGCGAGCGGGTCGAGAGGTTCCTGCGCGCGGCCGTCGGCGCCTGACCCCCGCTCCCGGACGAGGATCCCTGAGCGGCAGCGGCCTCGTTGTGGAAGGTCGGATCGAAGGCGTCGTGGAGCGCGTCGACTTGTCCTGCTCCCAGGGCATCCAGAGGGCCCCCCCTCATGGAGAGCGCCTCACCAGTGGCCGGGTGCGGAGCCCTCCTCTCGCGGGCGACCCTCCTGCCCTCACCAAGAAAGACGGCCCCCCGCCCCCGGCGGGAGGCCGGAGGCGGGGGGCTCGTCGGAGCGGCGCAGAGCCGCACCCGGATCCGGGCTCAGTTGATGAACTGAACCTGGAGTCCGCCGGTGAAGTTGGAGGTCGCAACTCCGCCGACGGCATCACGGTGCCAGGCCTGGAAGTTCCAGGTGTCGCCCGCGATCGCCGCGACCGGCCCCGTCGGCGTCGGGAGGCTGCTCAGCATGGCCGGGGTCGTGATCGAGCCGTCGGGACCCGAGTTCAGGATGCCAACGCCCACGCCGCGCCCGATCGAGCCGCCGAGGCAGATGTTGCCTGCCGCGCCGCCCGCGAACGGGACAAAGCCAGTGTCTCGCGAGCAGATGAAGAAGCCGAACGAGTTGGCCGGGAGGTTGGACGCCGTCAGCTCGAGGTTGTCACAAGCGATCGAGGGCGACCCCGTCGCAGAGATCCGACTCTCGACTCCCGTCGAGTTCGGGTTGGCCACGCAGTAGTTCGTGCCAAGTGTGTCTCGGCCGTCAGTGAGCGACAGCACGGTCCCGTCGGTCACGGCGCCAGCGATGTTGAAGCTGTACGCCGCATCGCGGCCGATCATGCCGCCCTGGTAACCGATGGTGGCCGAAACACCACCATCGGCCCGCACGCTGGAGACGTCTGCGTAGACGTACTGCGCATAGGCGGGCCCGGAACCGTGGACCTGAACCTGGAAAGTCGCCGTCTCGACGCCGCCGGTCCCACCGGGGAAGAACTCGACCGCGTCCCACTGGACGATCAGCGTGTCACCGATCTCCTGCCAGTAGATCTCACCCTCGGCTCCGCCGTCCGTGTCGATGTCGTCCCAGAAGGGAAGCAGCGTCTGGTCACCAGAGAAGGCATTCGCCGACGGGAGGTTGGCGTTGCCGAATCCCAGGTTCGAGCCCGTGCCATCGAACCGGAGTCCTCCGTTGCTGCCCACCCGCACCGTGCCGGCCGCGAGCAGGTCATTGCCAACGGTGGTGATGATGTCGATCTCGCCGTCGTCCGAGAGGCTGAGCGCCGTGCCGGTCGCCGAGATGTCGATGAAGGACCCAGCCAGCTCGTCCGTCATGAGAACCTGGGTGTTGACGATCGAGATCACCGATCCGTCACGGACCATGGCGGGAGCATTGAGGCCGTATTGGTAGGTCTCCGAGACGCCGCCAGCCTGGTAGCCGATGGTCGCGCTGGCACCGCCGGCCGCGCGGGCACCCTCGATGTCCGCGTACACGAACTGCGCGGGGATCGGCCCGGTCGCGTTGACCTGCAGCTGGAACGTCGCGGTATCCAGAGCGCCACCGAAGAAGTCCACGCCATCCCACTGGACGATCAGCTGGTCGCCGACCTCTTCCCAGTAGATCTCACCGTTGAGGCCACCGGCGGTGTTGATGTCGTCCCAGAAGGGCATCAGCGCCTGGTCACCGCCGAAGGCGTTCGGCGAGGGCAGGGCGGCGTTAACGAAGGAGAGATCCTGCCCGGCGCCCGCGAAGCGCACCGCACCATTGCTGCCGACCCGGACAGTACCGGCGGCGAAGAGCGAGTTCCCGATCGCCGTGACGATGTCCGCCTCGCCGTCGTCGGAGAGGCTGAGGGGAGTTCCCGTCGACGAGATGTCGATGAACGTCCCGGGCAGGGCGTCCGTCATCCGGAGGGCGCTCGCCACCGGCGAGACCTCGTAGGTCAGGTCTCCCACGAGCCCGCGGGAGGAGAAGAAGCCCCCACCGGCGGTGAAGGGGTCCGTTCGAGAGTCACCGGTCGTCAGCGTCAGGTCTCCGTCGCTGAAGGTCTGGATCGGTGCGGCTCCCGTCCCGAAGTACCGCGGCGCCGAGTCCGGGAAGACAAGGGCCACTCCGACGAGGGTGTTGCAGGGGACCAGGATGTCCGGAATGTCGATCTGACCGGAGGGTTCCAGGACGGAGACGCCGTTCTGGGTTCCGGTCGCGAGGCCGAGCGAGACCCAACCGGTCGGGTCCTGACCCGGGCCCGGATTACCGAGCCCTGAGCCGCTCCTCACGAAGACCTCGACGTCGAAGTTGTCTCCGAGGTCGTTGAAGCTGGCGGTGGAGAGGTGAGTGATTCGAGAGTCGAAACGAGCTTCGACGTCGAAGAAGAGCGCGCTACCAGGCGTGACGAGGAAGTTGTTCGACACAGCGTTGGCGCTGAGGGTCGTCTGACCCGTTGCGATACCCGCGGCTGAGACCGTGAGTAGGGTGGAAAGGAGCAGGATTCTCATGCTGAATGAAGTCGTTGGGTTTGTGATTCGACCCTGAAGTAGATCAACAGCGGACGCTAGGCCTCGGGTCCGGTGGGAGTGTTTCCAACCGCCAGACCTGCCGGCTAATGGTCTGAATCCGTGGCGCGTCGACTCCCCCCGGACAAAGATGTGTCCTCTCCGAGTCCAGGCCACTTCGCCAGCACAACGCCAGCGGCGCTACGACCCCAAGCGCGCGAAGAACACGGCCCCCGCTCAGAGATAGAGCGCCTTGCCCAGCGCGACGCCCGCACGCCAAAGACCGAAGCTGTCGAGGTTCACACCGTCGGCGCTCACGTACTGGTTGAGCGGTCGAAAGTCGGCCTCGTACCCCGTCCACGCGTTGCACGCGAGGTTGTTGAAGCCCGGACTCGGCAGGAGCAGCGCGCCGACGTCATGTCGACGGATCGCGACGGTCTTGACGAGCGGCGCCGTGACGTTCGGGAGCGCGGCAGCCGTGACGGCGAGCAGGGCCGACATTTCACGGGCATTGTCCGCAGCGAGGTTCGGGCTGGTCGCCCCCCAATCCCCCTGGTTGAAGCACGAGAAGCCGATCGTATCGATGACGTAGTCTCCCGGCCCCGAGAAGAGCGCCACGAGCTGGGCCTGCACGTTCAGCTGCCGGTCTCGGAAGGAGTTGAAGGTGACGCCGTCACGCCTGACGCTGCTTCCCCAGATCTGCCTGTCCCAGAAGCCGTCCGGCTCACAGTCCGTCGAGGGTGCAGATAGGTTCACGACGACGCGGTCCGCACCTTCGCCGAGGCGCGACGAGACGTATGCCACGCCGCTCGTGAGGCTGATGTTGCCGAAGAAGTTATTGCTGTAGTCTGCGCCGTGAGTGCGATATGGCGCGATGTCGTAGAGGCCGTCGAACTCCGTGATCTGGGTATCGAGGAATCCAGCGCGGGTCGGCAGCGCGACCTCTGTGAACGGATCGTTCAGGGGACCGAGGGCGCCCTCGGCGCCGAAGCCGATGGTGTCCCCCCAGAGAATGGTGACCTTGGTCTGAGCGGAGGCCGTGGACGTCGTGGCAGTGAGCACAACGAGGGCGAGGAAACGAATCATGGTTGGGGTCGGATCTGGCGGTGACGCCTCCCCGAAGTGGGAAGCGCCGGGACGCTAGATCCCGGCCCCAAACCACTTGTTTCCGCCCTGCGAGACCGCGCGAAGAACCGCCTCGGATTACCGCGTGGACACCTGCGCAGCACAATGCCGTCCGCCAGGTGTCGACCGCCTCGCCGGTCAGCGCGCGCCGGCCGCCGCCGTGCGAACGCTGTACAGCCCGGTACGCGCCGTGATGAAGAGAGTCCGCCCGTCCGATCCTCCGAAGCAGCAGTTGGCCGGCTGCTCCGGTACCTCGAGGGTCGTCACCACCTCACCCGTCGAGGGTGCGAGCACGACGATGCCGCCGCCCGTTGTGGTGAAGACGCGGCCGAACTCGTCCACGGCGAGGCCGTCGCTGATCACCGGCGCCTGCCAGCGCACCGAGAGCGATCCGTCGGCGCCCATGGCGTAGCAGGTCACGTTGCCCTCCGAGGTCCGCCTCGCCTCGTCGGGGTGCGAGGGGTGCCCGCCGGTGTCTGTGACGTAGAGGGCATCCTCGAGCGGCGAGAGCGCGATCCCGTTGGGCATCGCGTGGAGGGTGGAGACCCGGGTGACCTCGCCCGTGGCGACCTCGAGGCGGTAGACGCCGTTCTCGTCGAGCTCCCGCCCCTCCCGCTGGCCGGGAAGCCCCCAGGGGGGATCGGTGAACCAGAGGTCGCCGTCGAGATCCACGGCGAGGTCGTTCGGCGAGTTGAACCGCCGGCCGTCCCAGCCCGAAGCCAGGATCGTGATCGAACCGTCGGGTTCGGTGCGCACCACGTCGCGGGCGCCGTGCCGGCAGGTGAGCAGCCGCCCCTGGTGGTCGAGCAGGTTGCCGTTGGGGTTCGGCGACTCACGGAACACCGCGACCCCATCCTCCTCGGTCCAGGACATGAGCTTCGCCGAAGGGATGTCACTGAACACGAGCCGGTCTTCTGTGGCGATCCAGACTGGCCCCTCGGTGAAGCCCAGCCCGGTGGCGAGGGTCCGCATGGACCCCTCCTCGAAGACCTCGTCCGCGGCAGGAATGGTGGAGCAGGAGGACATGAGGGCGAGCCCCAGGGCGATGGAGGCGGCTTGAGAGCGAGTCATGGGCTCGGGTGTACTCGCCCCCACGATGGAACGCCAGCGTGGGGCGGGCGCGAGGCCGTCACCGCCCGTGGGCCCCAACGCCCTGCGGGAGGGTCGAGGGGCTCCACGGGGTTCGCCGGGCGGCATCCGTGCGCCAGAACTCGGGATCGTGCAGACTGTCGCACCTCCCTTCCCCCCTACCACGGAGCAGCGCGTGACACCTCGAGGCACCTATCGAGAGCTCACCCCCCAGGCGCTGATCGGCGGCGTGCTTGTCGGACTCGTGCTCAACATGGGCATCGTGTTCGCCGGCCTGCAGATCGGCTTCACCATCGTCGGATCCACCGTCGGCGCCATCATCGGCTTCGGCATCCTGCGCGGCATCCTGCGCCAGGGCTCGATCCTCGAGGTCAACGTCTTCCAGACGATCGCCTCGTCCGTGAACACGGTGAACTCCGGGATCATCTTCACGATCCCGGTGCTGTTCCTGCTGGAGCGGAACGGGGCGCGGCTGAGTGACAGCGTGAACTGGTCCTCGGTCGTGATGGCCGGTGTGGCCGGTTCGCTCCTCGGCGTGGTGATGATCATCCCGCTGCGCCGGCAAATCATCGACCTGGAGCGCCTGCGCTTCCCCTCCGCCATCGCGGTGGGGACGATCCTCCGCTCGCCGGGCGCGGGCATCGAGAAGGCACGGCTGCTGACCATCGGCATCGTCGTGGCCGCGGTGTTCACCGGCCTCACCCTCGACTGGACGGGGTCCGGCGCCGTCATCGCCGACTCGTTCCACCTGGGCGAGGCGCTCGGCCTCCCGGCGGGGATCCGCCTGGTCTTCGCCGCCAGCCTGCTCTCCCTCGGCGCCGGCTTCATCGCCGGGCGCCCGGGTCTTGCGATCCTTTACGGCACGCTGCTGAACTTCTGGGTCCTGATCCCCGCGTGCGTCTGGCTCGGCTGGGTGGAGCCGCAATTCGCCACGTTCAGCGTCTTCGGCGACGACTACGAGGCGGCCGACGCCCTCGCCAACGGCTTCCGTAACTTCACCGCCAACAAGGTGGGCATCGGCATGATCCTCGGCGGAGCCATCGCGGGCATCGTGATCGCGCTGCCCGCGCTCAAGGCCGCGCTCGCGAGCCTGCGCGGCGGGGGCGACGAGGCCGGCGGGCGACGGGAAGAGGTGTCCATGAACGTCGTGGGCACCGGCACCCTGATCGGCGGGGTCCTCTTCTTCGCCGCCGCGAAGATCTCCGGCGGCGACGCCGTCAGCTGGGTCGAGGCGGGCCTCGTCACCGCCGCTGGCATCACCTGGCTCTGACTCGCCAGCCTCGTGGTGGCCCAGACCACCGGACGCACGGACTGGTCCCCGCTCTCGGGCCTCTCGCTCATCGCCATCGCGATCCTCATGGGCATCCTCGGGCCTGGGGAGACCAGCTCCATCATCCCCGCGGTCACCCTGGGCGCCGCCGTCTGCGTGGCGACCTCCATGTGCGCCGACATGATGGCGGACCTGAAGACGGGGTACCTCGTGGGCGGACGCCCCCTGAAGCAGCAGATCGCGCAGATCGCCACGTGCTGGATCGGACCGGGGGTATCGCTCCTCGTCGTGTTCGTCCTCTGGGAGGCCTACGCGTTCGGACCGGAGCAGGCTCAGGTCATGTGGGAGCGCGCCGTGGAGGCTGGCCCCGAGGCCCAGGCGGCCTACGCCGCCAACGGTGGCTCCGACCAGGAGCTCGCCGCCGGGATCCCGGTCCTCGGCGCGCCGCAAGCTGGCGCCCTGCAGGCGGCGATCGAGATCGTCCAGTCCGGCGACATCCCCCTCGGCAAGTACCTCACCGGCGCCCTCTTGGGCCTGGTGGTCTCCCTCCTGGTCTCCCCGGGCCTGGGCGTGATGATCGGGCTCTCCCTGTACCTGCCCTTCAAGTACATGATCGTCTTCGGCCTCGGCGGGCTGATCAGCATGTTCGTCACCAAGAAGAAGGGACCGCGCTTCGTGGAGGACAAGGGCGTGCCGCTGGCCGCAGGACTGATCGTGGGCGATGCCCTCGTGAACATCACCAACGCGGTCGTCAAGGTCGCCCAGTCCCTCTGAGCCCAGGAGCCACCATGCAGCAGAAGATCAACCAAGCGCTCGTCCTGGTCGGGTTCATCGTCGCCACCATCGGGGCGACGGGGTTCCACTCCCCCGAGAAGTCCGCGGCGGGCCAGGACCGGCTGGAGAGCGGTTCGTCCGCGGAGGAGCTCGGCTCCACCGAACCCCTCGCCTGGATACTCCTCGGCGTGGGCCTCACCGCCCTCTTCGCCGGAGGGATCCTCTCGCGGATGCAGCAAACGACCGAGGGGGGAGGGGACCACGAGCAGCTCGCCGGCATCGGCGATCAGCTCGTGAGCGTCCGGGACGCCGTGAGCCGCCTCGACGAGGCCCGCCCCGGCGACGCCGAGCTCATCCGCGAGATCGACGACCTGCGGGGCGGCGTCCTCTTCGAGCTGGGGAGCCAGAGCGATGACTTCGCGGCCTCGGTCGGCTTCGACGCCTACGCCTCGGTGTGGAGCCACTTCGCCACCTGCGAGCGGCTCCTCAACCGGGCCTGGAGCATGGCCGCCGACGGCCACGGCGACGAGGGCCGCGAGGAGCTCCCCCGGGCCCGCGCCGCGGCGGAAGCCGCGGTCCACGCGATGGACGGGCTGACCGCCTGAGCAGCGCCAGCCGGACGCCTCAGGCGGCGTCGTCAGCCTGGCCCGGCCTCGAGCAGCCGCGGGTGTGCTTCGCGTGCCAGTTGTCGAGCAGGCGGAAGAGGCGGATCCCCTCCTCCGCCGCGCCCTTGGCCCGCGCCATCAGCGCGGGCGGGTTGCTGAGTTGGTCGCCTGGGGCGCACTTCGCGATCCCATGCAGGAGCTCGTTGCGCTCCTCGCGCCAGCGGTCGAGCGCAAGGAAGACGTCGGCCTCCGTCTTACCCTTCGAGGTCGCGGACTTCTGGAGCGACTCCCCATTGATGTGCTCGGCGATCAACCAGCCGAGCCCCTTGTTCCGACGGACGATGCGTTGCTCGCGGCGCGCGAGGCTCGAGAGCAGCCTATCGGCGATCATCGACTCGCACAGGGTGATGGCCTCCAGGTAGAAGCCTGAGTCCAGGGCCTTGGACGTGCGTTCGAGAGCGAAGGCGTATCGGCGTGCCTTCTTCTTGTTGAATTCTTGGTCTTGCGTCATGTCAACCATCGGGGTCGTGTGTTCAGCGACAGGGGGCAAGTCCGGTGATCGGCTCTTCGCTTCGCGTCCTTGAGGCGCGCGGATCCTTGCCGAGGCTTGAAACGGACTTGGTTGGTTCCCGCTCATCGCAGTCGACCTCATGTCTGTCCGAGGCGAAGTACCGCCCGGAGCGCCATGGCCAACCTCCACTACAGCCTCGCCGGTGAGGGTCGCGGGCACGCCGCACGGGCCCGATCCCTCGTGGACGAGCTGCGCAAGCGACACGACGTCACGATCCACACCTTTGGAGATGCGTTCTCCTTCCTGGCCCCGCTCTACGCAGGGACCGGGGTCAGGGTGGAGCAGATTCCAGGCCTCCGGTTCGAGTACGACCGACGGGGCCGAGTGGACTACCTGCACTCCACGGCGAAGAACCTGCCCGTGGTGGCTCAGCTCGTCCGCCGCCACCGAGGGCTCGTGGAGCGACTTCGGGCGGAGAGTGCGGACCTCGTTCTCTGCGACTTCGAACCCTCGCTCCCGAGGGCAGCCCGGGCCGCCGGCCTCCCGGTGCTCGCTGTGGACCACCAGAGCGTGCTGGCCTTCGGCGACCTCAGCGAACTCCCGAGGCACCTTCGTCGCCACGCTGCCTTCCTGGGCGCCTTCGTCAAGCGCTGGACTCCACGGCCCACGCTGCGGGTTTCCTCCAGCTTCTACCGCCCCAGGCTCCGCCCCGGCGCCACGGAGCCCGTCCGGTTCGTGGGGGTCCTCCTGCGGGAGGCGGTCCGCGAGGCGATCCCCACCGAGGGTGATCACCTGCTCGCCTACGTGCGGAAGGGGACCCCTGCGGCAGCGCTCGAGGTCCTCCGGCGAGCCCCCCTCCCCGTGCGAGTCTACGGCAGGGCGGACCTCGCTGCGGGCGGAGCGATCCAGCCGATGACGGTCAGCGAAAGGGGCTTCCTGGACGACCTGGCCTCCTGCAAGGGCGTCGTCTCGACCGCCGGGAACCAGCTGGTGGGCGAGGCGATCCACCTCGGCAAGCCCGTCCTCGCTATGCCTGAACCGGGCAACCGCGAGCAGGAGATCAATGCCTGGTTCCTCGACCGCAGCGGCGCCGGCATCTCCCTCGACTTCGATCACCTCAGCGACCGCACCCTCGCGCGATTCGTCGAGGACCTGCCCCGCCTGCATCAGCGCTGCCTTCAGCTCGACGTCGACGGAACCCGCCCCACGCTGGACCTCGTGGAGTCCGCCATGGCCGGCGCCCTCAGCGGCTCGCGCTCCACCAACGGTACCGCAGCCGCGCGGACCGCCTGACCCACCACACCACCCAATTGATGCGCCTCCTCTCCTACGTCAGCGAGCTCGGCGGCCTCCGTCAGTCGCGCTCGCTCCGCCCGCGCGTCCTCACCCACACGGTATCGTTCCGGTGTAACGCTCGGTGCGTCATGTGCGACTCCTGGAGGCTTCCGCGGCAGGACGAGCTGTCCACGAACGAAGTCGCCTCGATCTACCGCCAGCTTCCTGGACTCGACGCCGTGCGTCTCACGGGAGGCGAGCCGTTCGTGCGCAAGGACATGACGGAAATCGCGGACCTCGCGATCGAGCACCTGCGTCCGCGCTTCATCCACGTCACGACGAATGGCTTCCTGACGGAACGGATCGTCGCCTTCGTCGAGAATCGTGACCGATCCGTCCCGCTCCACATGCTCGTCTCCCTCGACGGCGTTGAGGACAAGCATGACGAGATCCGAGGCGTCCCGCGAAGCTACGAGCGGGCCGTGGCGACGGTTCGTGCCCTCGCGGCGATGAGGGAGTCCCACAACCTCCGCGTCGCCGTCAACCAGACGGTCGTGGACGCAGAGGGAGCACGCCACTACCGGCCGCTCCGGCGCGAGCTCGCCCAGTTGGACGTCCGGACCCACCTCGTCGTTGCCTACAAGGAGAGCGCCACGTACTCACTCGAGCGTGACCTCGAGCGCGACGTGGACGGCGAGAACACCTACGAGACGTACGGGAGCTTCTCGCGCGCCGAGATCGAACTGCTGCTCGAGGAGGCTGAGGAGGACCTCGTCGAGCTCGAGCGGCCCGAGCGCATCGCGAAGTCGTACTACCTGAGCGGGCTCCGGCGGCGTCTTCTCGGCAAGAGCGGGCCCGCTGGGCCCCCGTGCGTCGCGCTCCGCGCCCACCTGCGCCTGTTCCCCAACGGCGACGTCCCGACGTGCCAGAACAACAGCCGCCTCGCCGGGAACCTCCGCGAGACCTCCTTCGACCAGCTCTGGCACAGCGCTGTCGCGGAGGAGCAGCGTGACTGGGTCTCCAAGTGCTCCGGCTGCTGGACCGAGTGCGAGATCCTGCCGAGCGCGGCCTACACCGGCGACCTCGCGCTCCACGCGCTCAAACATCCCCTCGCGTCCGCAGCCTCAGCGCGAGTCGCGCCCACGTCGACCAGAGAACCTGAAAGGGCCACGAGCCCCTCCTCATGACCGTCCAAGACCCGGCCGCCCTTCGCGGCCCTGAGCCTGCCCGAACTCTTCATCCCAACGTACGTCCCGAGGCGGGAGCAAACGGCCGTCGGCGCGTCCGGACCGTCTGGGTCTCGGACGTCCACCTCGGATCGAGGAACGCGAAGGCCAAGGAGCTGCAGGCCTTCCTCGACACCCTGGAATTCGATCGCCTCTACCTGGTCGGGGACATTCTGGACTTCTGGAAGCTCCGCAAGCAGGTCCGCTGGCCTGCATCCCACACGGCGCTGGCAGCCCACGTGGCGCGCCTCGCAGAAGGTGGGGTCGAGGTGATCTACCTCCCGGGGAATCACGACGCCGAGCTCAGAGGACATGGGATATTCCAGCTCGCTGGCATCGAGGTACGGGACGAGGTCGTCCACCACACGGCCGACAACAGACGATTTCTGGTCACCCACGGAGATGCGTTCGACGATCACAGCTCCGAGTCTTCCTGGCTCGTCGCGCTCGGTGACCGCGCCTACACTGCGACGATGGTCGTCGCCGAGGGGGTCCACCTGGTCCGCCGATGGCTCGGGCTTGAGTACTGGTCACTCTCGCTGTGGCTGAAGCACCGGGTCAAGTCCGCGGTGGGCTTCGTCGGCCGCTTCGAGGAGCGCGTCGCCGTCGCGGCACGCGAGAGGAGGGTGGACGGGGTCGTGTGCGGCCACATCCACAAGGCAGAGCTCAGGGAAATCGACGGCGTGCTCTACGCCAACGACGGCGACTGGGTGGAGAGCTGCACCGCCCTCGTCGAGAAGATGAACGGCCAGCTGGAGCTCGTCCAGTGGAATGGCGTCGTCGGCGAACCTGTGGCGGACGGGTGTCACGTGGGCGCCGCCGACCTCGTGGCACCGGCGGTCCCGCGGGCTGCAACGGCCTGAGCGCCAAGGGGAATACGGCGGAGGGGGAAAGAACACCAAAGGTGGAGACCCGGATCCGTGGGCGTCGGGCGATCATCGAGGACGCGCTGCGCTCCGCTGCTCCCCTTCCCCCGACGTACTAAGTCCCCACCGATGATCCCCAGTCTGCTCTCCGTCGCGCTCGCCAGCCTCGCTATTCACCAAGCCGCCTCCCGCGGGGACGAACCAGCGTCCTGGCCGCAGTTCCGAGGCCCAGGGGGCCACCCCGTATCGGAGGACGACTCCATCCCGATCGACTTCGGTCCCGATCGGCACCTGAGCTGGCGCAGGAGCCTGCCCGCCGGACACTCATCGCCCTGCGTCCACGGGGACAAGGTGTTCCTCACGGGTCAGCTCGGCGCGCGCGGGGTGGTCGTCGGCATCGACCGGACCACCGGCCACGAGCTTTGGCGCCGCAGTTTCCTCGCCGACGAACCGCCGGCCTACTCCCACGCCGACGCGGTCCCGGCCGTCTCCACGCCCTGCACGGACGGCGAACGGCTCTTCGTCTACGTGGACTCCTACGGGCTCGTGGCCCTCGACCTCGAGGGGCAGCTCCTCTGGGAGGAGCGTATGCCGCACCCCGGCTACGGCTTCGGCGTCGGCACCTCCCCCATCCTCGCCGGCGGCAACGTGATCCTCTCCCGTGACGGCGCGCCGGAGGCGGCCGTGTTCGCCTTCGACGCCGAGACCGGCGAGGTCGCCTGGAAGATCGACCGCTTCGGCTTCATCGAGAGCCACGGGACGCCCTACGTCTGGCGCAACGCCGACCGCGAGGAGCTGATCATCGGGGGGACCAGCCAGGTGTGCTCGTTCGACCCGAAGTCCGGCGAGCCCCTCTGGAACGTGAACGGCGTCACGGTCTTCAGCTGCACGACCCCCACCGCCGACGCCGACACCCTCTACTTCGGCGCCTGGAGCACCGCCAACGCCACGGGCCGTTCCTTCTGGGACGCGGGCTTCGGCCGCTCACTCGAGCTCTCCGACGCCGAGGTCGCCGACCCCAACCTGCTCTTCGACCGGCTCGACGCCAATGACAACGGGACCGTGGAGCTGGACGAGCTCCCCGAGTGCCGCGCCAAGGACGCCTTCACCTTCCTCGACCAGAACAAGAACGGCGTCTGGGAGCGGCCCGAGCTCCTCAGCCCCCCGGGCGGCCCGAACACCCCCGGCGCCAACGTCCTGATGGCGATCCGCCGCGGCGGAGAGGGCGACGTCACCGCGAGCCACGTGGAGTGGACGTGGAAGCGCGGCCTCCCCTACGTCGCCTCCCCCCTGCTCTACCGGGGCCGCATCTGGCTCATGAAGGCCGGCGGCATCGTGAGCGCCATCGACGCGGCGAGCGGGAAGCGCGTCCTGGACCGCGAGCGCCTGCCGGACCGCAGCGAGTACTACATGTCTCCCATGGGCCTCGCCGGTCACGTCCTCGTGGGCTCCGCCGAGGGGACCCTCTACGTGCTGGACGCGGAGTCCGAGGGGCTCGAGATCGTGCACTACGTGGACTTCGAGGACGGCCTCTTCGCCACCCCCGCGGTGGTGGACGGGTCCCTCTTCATCCGCACCGAGAACAACCTCTGGTGCTTCCGGGGGGAGTGAGCCTGCCGGGAGCCAACCTCGTCGCTTACGACTGGGAGCTCGCCACCGTCGACGTCCCCCAGCGCGACCTCGTGGAGCTCCTCGCCTTCGTGGGTCCCGAGGACCCTGAGCGCTGGATCGAGGCGCACCGCGTGGCCCTGCAGCGCGCGACGGGCGTGGCCCTCGACACCGACGCCTGGGCCCTCGAGACCGCGCGGGCGCGTCAGGCTCTCCTCGTGACCCGGCTCACGGCCTATCACGTGATCCACCGGGCGCGCAGGCAGCGCTTCCTGCCGCGGACGGTCCGCAACCTCGTGCGGCAGATGGAGGGCGCCTAGCGGCGGCGCGCCGCCTTGGCGCGCTTCTTCCTGTACCTCGGCAGCAGCTCGAGCATGGCCTCGCCCATGCCCTCTCCGATGAGGAGGTAGGTCTCGGCGTTGCTGTTCCAGTGGTACGCCTGGTTCGACGGCGACTCCTCCCCCGGACGGTAGAAGTCGCGGGTCCCCACGAAGGCCACGTTGCCCTTGAACTCGGGATAGGTGGCGACCTTGGCCTGGGCTCGCATGAGCGAGAGCGCCCTGGGGTGCTTCTCCTCCCTCCCGCTCATCCCTGTCTCCGCGATGACGAATGGCAGGTCCGGCGCCTCCAGCTCCTTGCGCGCGTCACGGATGAAGCAGGCCAGATTCTTCTCGTACTCGTCGTTGAAGGCCTGGTTCACCCGGTCGTTCCAGCCCTGGTGCCATCCGATGCCCGCGAGCTCGAAGCCCTGCCCCTTGTATCCCTCGAAGCGCTCCTCGAGCGACGCCAGGGCCGAGCGGATCTCCTCGAAGAGCTTGGTGTACTCCGGACCCACCTCACCGCCCGCGCTCGGCGGCCGGAAGTCCTTGCCGATGCTCTTGCCGCCCCACGCGACCTTGACCAGGAGGACCTGCTCGTCGCACCCCTCGCCTACGGCGTGTCCGAAGCCGAGCTCCGGGCCGATCTGATCCTCGTTCCCCCCGTAGCCCGGGGTCAGCTCCCCGTGGCGGTCGAAGTAGTTGATCCAGACGTCCTCACGGGCGATCCACTCCCCCTTCTTGTCGACCAGGTGCGACCAGCGCTTCTTGGACTCCTTGGCGGTGACGAGGTACTCGAGGCTGCCCTTGCCGCCGTTGCGGTCCGGGTTCGAGGGGACCACCCCGGCGCCGACCATGTTCGACTGGCCGGCGAGGATGAAGACCTGGACGGG
>JADHOC010000035.1 GCA_016779205.1 Planctomycetota bacterium
GGTCAGACCCCATTCGTGGCCAGGCCGACCCGGGAAGTCTCCTCCATTCATCCGACTGCAATCATCGATGTAGAGGAAGGGAATCGCCTGCACCAGGTCCACGAGGGGGCTCAGGAGCCAACCATCGCCACCCAATCCATAGTCCCGCTCGGATCCAAGACGCACAGCCGGGTCATCGGGCAGGCTGCGCAGCGGGAACACCAGGTGCGGCCACTCTTCCTCAAAGGTCTGCCCGTTATGGAAGACACGCAGCCTCATCGATAGAAAGCCCTGCGCGTCACTCAGTTGTGCAGCGGAGAAGGGTGACAGTTCGAAGAGATCTGCGCCAGCACCCGTCTCGAGCTGCCCCGTGGCGGCAGCTGCCTGAAGGGCGGCCTGCAAAGCTGGCCTTGCCTGGGCCACAGCTGCTGGACCAGATGAGTCCTGCCGATACACCTCGAGTTGAACGGCTGGGGGAATTACCCCAGGTGCGAAACGCATGATCAGGTGGCCACGGACCAAGACGGAGCCCTCATCCATTGTTCCAGAGAAGGAATCGCTTGGCCCCACGCTGAGCAGAGTGAGGTCTTCACCCACCTGGTTCTCCAGCGCAACGAGCTCTGCATTCAGAGGCTGGAACAAGACCTCTTCAAGCACGACTGTCGTGTTTGTCCCCGCCCCACCCACATTCTGGACGCGGACATCAACCTCGACCAGTTCGCCGGGATCCACGCCAAGGCTGACCGTGCGGGTTTGAGTGCTCCCTGCGACATCGAACGCCGCAGGGCCGAGGAGGCGCAAGGTCTCAGGGCGAATGTCACTCCTGTTCGAACTCGAGCGCAGCGAAACGATCCAGTAGTCGTCGTAAGCGACTGGCACCACATCCGCAACGGGCTCTTCCGTCCTCACGCTGTAACGAAGAGTCACCTGCCTGACGGACTGGCCATCGACCGTAGGGGGCACAATGAACGCATGCTTGGCGACCTGCTGGCTGGTGTTGACCGTGCGGATCTCGAGCTTGGAATCGACAAGAATCGCGTCATCAGCACGAGTCAGATCCCAGCCTTCAAGGCCAGAAGAGAAGTCTCCATTGAAGACCGTGGGAGGCAGCATGTCGTCCACCCGAATCTCGGCCAGGAGATCCCAGGCGGAGAGATGTGCGGCTCCGAGCTTGTTCGCGTTTCGGGCCCTGATCCCCATAGAAATGGGGGGCACATTCGAGATCGTGGTCCCACCGATGGGGACGGGGTAGTCGGCGATCACCGGCTGAAAGCCGACCGTAAGGAAACGAACAGTCCCTCCGATCATTTTCCCGTTGCTGTCGCGGAGATCTACGAAGACCTCTCGCTCTCCGGAGTACAGCCGCTCGAGCCAGTCAACGGTCCGGCCCTGGGTATCGCGTCCAACGACTCTCACGAGGTTCAACCCCGCTTCCAATTCCAACTGTGCCTCAATCCCAGTGGAAGTCACCGCGAGCGCAAGAGGCGCCACCCGAAGACCGTTCAAGAACACCTCTGCCTGGCCTGGGGTAAGGGAGCCGCCCTCGGCCTCAAGCTGGATGGTCAAAGAGGAGGGGTGGAACCGTGTTGTGGAGAGGTTCGGCGCAACCAAGGTCACATCCGAAGCAGAAGAGCCGGATCCACCGGTAATCGAGATCTCGATCTGGGCCCAGTTGGAGAGTAGCCCGGACTGATCCGCCACGCGATAGAGCAGGGAGTCCCGGTAGGTAGATGGGCTCGACGCGGCCTCGAAGAGCATGACCCCGTTCGCATCAACAGTGAAGACGCCGCCCTGGGGGGTGCCTGCGACCTCAACGGTCTCGGGGTCGAGCGGCGTCCCTTGGGCTCCGAGGAGATCGTTGTCGAGGATTGCCAGCTCGATCGACTCTCCGGCCACGACGACGCCGGCGTCAGAGACTGCCAGAGGAGCATCAGACGGATCGAGAACTTCAATGAGAACCTGCGCTGCGTCGCTCTCAAGGCCAGCTGTGTCTGAGACGCGATAGGTGAAGGCGTCAAAGTCAGGAGCCTGTCCGTCTGCGATCTCGTAACGAAGCTTTCCGAGAGGAGTTAGCGAAACCGCTCCAAACAGAGGCTCCACGACGATCTCAATGGAGGACGGATCGAGACTAGCTCCGCTGAACGCCTGATCATTGGCGAGGACATCGACCTCAAGGACGACAGCATTGAGAAGCATGGTCGCCTGGTCATCGTTCGCGACCGGCGGCACCTGTCCCCCCAGGATCTCAATCAGCACCTCTGCGGGCTCCGACTCCTTTCCGTTGCTATCCGTCGCTGTGTACTGGAACGCGACTAGGCCTGCATTGGCAGTCACGGGACAAGAGTAACGCACCTGCCCAAACTCAACCTCAGCCGCTCCCGTGTTCGGTGGGTCTTGAATGGAGATGGCGCCTTCGAGGAAGGTGGCACTTCCGAAGGCTTCGTCGTTAGCCAAGACGTCGATAAGGATGTCCTCCCCAGGAACAACCTCTGCGAAGTCACCGTTTGCGATTGGCGTCCCCTCAGCCACTTCGATCGTCACGAACGCCAGGTTGGACTCTCGCCCCGCACTGTCCTCGACGGTGTAACCGAAACGAGCTCTTTCAACTTGCCCGGCGGGAATGCTGCCGATCGGCGCGATGAATCGGAGTTCAGAGCCTTCGAGGATGTAGACGCTCTCACTGACTTCTTCCAGAACAGTCAGCTCGATAGCACTGAAGTCGAGGCTAGCTTCCCCGTACGCGACATCGTTGCTCAGAAGGTCAACAACGATGAACTCCCCTACAATCCCATTAGCAAAGTCATCGTTGGCATCCGGACCTTGATCCGCGCTGCCCGGCGGAGGAGGAGAGACCACGTCTGCGCCTCCACCTGAGCATGCCAAGAGTCCAAGAAGACAGAAGGGGAATAATGCTTGCGGGGTCAGCTTCATGCCAGTGCCCAGAGTATGCACCAAACCTTGAAATCATGTGTGCCTGTGGGCTGTGCGTTTGTCCGCCCGGCGAAGCCTCGTGTTGCCCCCTCCGCCCCCTACCAGCTTCGGCTGGGGGACTCTCTCTCGTCCCTGCCTCCTCGTGGCTCGGGAACGCGATACGCCGAGCACGTGGCACTGACCGGAACGGTCATTAGGCTCATCTGCGTCTTGGCCTTCAGCCCGTGGGCGCCCCCGGCCTCAGTCCTTCCGGATCCAGGGCGCGACGCGGGTGCGGTCCCACTCGTGCACATAGCCCCAGTACTGGAGCGGTTCGCGGGTCCTCCAGCTGATGCCCTTGAGGTCGAGGCGTTGGCTGGAGCCGAGCTCGTTGCACTCGGCCAGGAGGGCCTCGATGCAGCGGGACTGCTGGGCGTCGGCGGAGGCGCGCGCGTAGGCGAGCTGGGGCGCAACGAACGGGCCAAGCTGCTGGAGCGCGTGGAGCGCCATGCAGGCGTCGCCATCGATGAAGTTGTCGCGGAGGTGCGGGAGGAGCGCCTCGGCCACCACCGTGCTCCAGGCGGTGCGCCCCGTCGCCCCCAGGACGAAGGCGGCACGGAAGCGCGCGCGGTGTGTGGGGTTCGAGGCCAGGGCCCCCAGGTCCTGCTGCAGATCCACCACATGAACCATGCAGGTGCGCGTGACCAGACCCCGCGTCACCATCAGGCCCGGCACATAGGCCGTGGAGGGAGCCCCGTCCAACCAGGCGAGGGTGCGCTCGCGCAGCACGGGATGGAGGGGACGCGGGGCCCCTCCGCGCTGAGCCGCCTGGTCGACCATGCGCATGAGCAGAGCGGTGGTCAGCACCTCCTGCTGCCGGTCGCCAGACTCGAGGACCGCCTCGGCAGCCTTCCAGTCCTGCTCCCCGAACTCGCCCGCATAGAGCCGAGAGAGCAGCTCGCGTGCGGCGTAGGTGGCGTTCCAGCGGACGCCGTCGTCGCAGAGTTCCTCGAGCAGCTCGGCCCAGGACGCCTCCTCGGCCGCCCGGGCGCGCGTGTCCCGGGAGTCCGCGGAGGAGGTCTCGGTCGGTGTGCCCAGCTCCTCTTCGAGGAGGGCGCCCACGGAGTCCGAGAGCCCCGTCAGGGACCCGCTCCCCAAGAGGCGAGCGTCCGGATCGACCAGGGCGACCTCGGGCAGCTCCACGCTCTGCCGGCGGCGGCCGCGCTGCGAGCCCGGTCCTGCCTGCGTCCCCGCGTCGCCCGCGTCGGCAAGCCCCGCCGGGGACATGACCTCGAGGTCAGCCCCGCCCACCAGGGGGTCGACCCCGCTCGCGAGCACGACAGGGCGAGGCATGCCCACCCACGGGACGACCACCGAGCCAAGACCGAGGGCGAGCGCAAGGGCACCGAGGACGAGCAGCGAGCGAGGCACGGGGCCAGTCGAGCAAGCGGGCAAGGGCGAAACAAGCGGGACGCGTGGGTACGGTGGGGCCATGCGATTCCTGCTCTGCCTCCCTGGTCTCCTGGCTGCCTGCGCGGGGGCCGTCTCGTGCGCGAGGGCCGTGCGGCCCGACGCCCTTCGCCCGGACTGCGCGCGCGCTGAGGTTGAGGTGCTCGCAGAAGGCCTTGGGTTCACCGAGGGCCCGGTCTGGCTGCCCGAGGAGGAGTGCCTGCTGTTCAGCGACATTCCCGCCGGACGCCTGCTGCGATGGCGCGAGGGCGAGGGCCTCGTGGACTCGACCGCGTCCCCGAACCCCAACGGCAACCTCCTCGACGCGGAGGGGCGCCTGCTGACCTGTCGTCACGGCGCGCGTGATGTGGTGCGCCGAGAGCACGACGGGAGCCTCATGACCCTCGCAACGCAGTTCGAGGGGCGCCGCCTGAACTCGCCGAACGACATCGCCTGCGGTCCGGACGGCGTGCTGTGGTTCACCGATCCCCCCTGGGGGCTGCCGGGCCAGACCGAGGGGCGCGAGCTCCCCTTCAACGGGGTCTACCGGCTGGACCCCGCGGACGGCGCGGTCGACCTGCTGCTCGACGGCCTGTGCATGCCCAACGGGGTCGCCCTGTCCCCGGACGGCGCCACCCTGTATGTCGCGGACACCGGCGGGCATCCGTCCCACCCCGTGGAGGCGCTGCAGGAGGGGCCCGCCAAGGTGCGGGCGTACCGCGTGACCGACGCAGGCCTCGACCCCGAGCCCCTGTGGGAGACGGCCTCCCTGTGCGACGGCATGTGCGTCACGCCCGAAGGCTGGATCTGGACCACGGCGCGCGAGGGGCTCGTGCTGCTGGGGCCCGATGGCGCGATCCTGGGCTCGATCCCCCTGCCCGAGGCCCCCACAAATGTGTGCCTCGGACCGGATCCCGAGGTGCTGTTCGTGACCGCGAGGACCCGGCTCCTCCGGGTCCGTGTGCCCTGAAACCGACGCTCACCGGGCCCTGGGGCCCCTGGAGCGAGCGAATCCGGACCCCGCGTGGTATCTCTTTGGGAGGTGCCGCGCGCACCCACGCTTGCCATGAGAACTCTGCACATCCTCCCCACCCTGCTCATCCTCGCCGGAGCCGCCCAGGCCCAGGGCGACGACTGCTCCGCGCCGCTGACCGCGTCGATGGGATCGAATCCCTTCGACCTCTCGCTCTACTCGGACTCGTTCTTCTACGACGGATCCTGCGTCGCGCGGGACGGCTTCGAGGACATCTGGTTCACCTTCACGCCGCCGACCTCCGACATCCATGTCTTCCAGACCTGCGGCAGCGACTTCGACACGATCATCCGCGTGTTCGACGATACGACCTGCGGCGGTCTCTGCATCGCGGGCAACGACGACGCCTGCGCCATGAGCAATGGCACCAACTGGGCCTCCACGCTGACCGTGGGCCTCAATGCGGGCCAGTCGTACCTCATCCAGGTCGAGACCTGGGATGCGGGCATCGTGGGTCTTGCCGACCTGCAGATCTCCGTCGATGCGCCCGTGATCAACCCGAACAACGGGCACGCGTACTATGTGGTCAACCAGGCCACCGACTGGGACTCGGCCAAGCTCGCCGCGGAGGGCATGACCTTCGGCAGCTTCTCGGGGCACCTCGTGACGATCGGCGACCAGGCCGAGCTCGACTGGATCCTCGGGAACCTGAGCGTGAGCCGGCCCTGGATCGGCCTCTACCAGAACACCGCGTCGTCCTCCTACTCGGAGCCGGCCGGGGGCTGGGAGTGGGTGACCGGCGAGCCCTTCACCTTCGACAACTGGGCCGCTGGCGAGCCCAACGACAACCCGGTCGGTGAGAACGCCGCCGAGATGTTCGGGAACGGCGAGTGGAACGACATCCTGCCCGCCAACGCCTGGACCAACAGCTACATCGTCGAGTTCGACGGGGGCGGCGGACCGGCCCTGTTCTGCTCGCCGGCCAACACGAACTCCACGGGGAACTCCGTGACCCTGGCCAGCTCCGACGCGAGCGGACCGGGCGTGTACCACCTCGAGGCCGAGGGCGGCCCCCTTGACCAGTTCGGCATCTTCCTCGTGGCCGCGGCGAACATCCCCGCCGGGATCCCGGTCAGCCAGGGCCTCCTGTGCCTCTCGGCCCCCATCGGACGCTACAGCGCCACTGCCGGCCCGGGCCTCAACTCGATTGGACGCTTCGACGCCGCCGGCGTGTTCCAGAACCTCGCGGGCTCGAGCTCGGTGGGCACCGGGTTCGACGTGCTGCCGGTGCTGCCGACCCCTCCGGGCGGCGTGATCGTCTCGGGGGCGACCTGGAACTTCCAGCTGTGGTACCGGGACATCGGCGGATCCTCGAACTTCTCCGACGGAATCTCGGTCACCTTCTGAGATTCGAGGCAGATGCCGCCGGGCGGGGCGGGGTGCAGGACGCACCCCGCCCCGCTCGCATTCGGGCAGCCCCGGGACGACTGGCTGCGCCCCGGGGAGCGCCCTGGACGGCGGCCCCTTCGGTGCGATCAAGACCGCGCAGCGAGGCGCCCCTGTGCGGCTCGAGCTCCTGGCCCGGGAGGCGCTCGCGAGCCCAGGCGTCCCCTTGCAGACCCGGGCCCGCGTGGTACTCATGGAGGAGTTGGGCGTCCGCCGCGCCCAAGCCCCACCCGATGCGCCTGCGCCCCCTCATGCTCTTGGTCCCCGTGCTGTCTGGACCGCTCCTGGCCCAGGGCGCGGACTCGTGCGCAGCGGCCACCCCCATCGCGGGCACGGGAGTGTTCGCGTTCGACAACTCAGGCGCCACGACGGACGGCGTCCTCGACCCCCTCTGCGCGTTCGCGGGATCGAACCAGATCGAGCACGACGTCTGGTTCCGCTGGACCGCCACCGTCGGGACGCGAGCCAGCTTCAGCACCTGCGGGGGAACGAGCGTGGACACCCGGCTGGCCGTGTACGAGGGCGGGAGCTGCGGAGGGACGATGCTCGCCTGCAACGACGACACCTGCGGCCTGCAGTCCACGGTTCAGGTTCCGCTCGTCGCGGGACAGGAGTACCTGGTGCGCGTCGGGACCTACCCTGGAGCCACGCCGGGGACTGGAACGCTCTCGATCGAGGAGCTGACGCCCGTCGTCAATCCCGCCAATGGGCACGGCTACCTGCTGGTGCCTGCCGACCTCACCTGGGACGAGGCGCGCGCCGCCGCGGAGGGGATGAGTTGGTCGGGCTTCGGGGGGCACCTGGCGACCCTCACCGACTGGAACGAGGTGAGCTGGGTGATCGGGACCTTGCCCATCTCGCGCCCTTGGATCGGCCTCTATCAGGACCTCGCCTCGCCGGCCTACGCCGAGCCGGACGGCGGCTGGTCCTGGGTGACGGGCGAGCCCTACGCCTTCACCAGCTGGTACCCGGCCGAGCCCAACGACTACGCGGGCCAGGAGCATGTGGCGGAGATGTACTCGACCGGGGAGTGGAACGACAACGCGGCGACCGCCACCGCGGCCGACTCCTTCCTGGTGGAGTTCGACACGCTGGGCGGGCCGGTCACCTTCTGCACGCCGGCGAATCCCAACTCGAGCGGCAGCTCCGTGACCCTGGCGAGCTCGGCGCCCACCGGACCCGGCGTCTATCACTTCGAGGCCGAGGGCGGCCCCCTCGACCAGTTCGCGATTCTCCTGATCGCTGCAGGCATCCAGCCCCAGGGCACGGTCATCAGCCAGGGCCGCCTGTGCCTCAGCGCCCCCATCGGGCGCTACGGCAGCACGGCGGGGCCAGGGCTGAACTCGATCGGCCGCTTCGATGCCGCGGGCATCCTCCAGAACCTTGCGGGGACGAGCGCGACCGGCACGGGCTTCGACATGCCCGCGGTCCTGCCGACGCCGCCCGGAGGCGTCGTGGTTCCCGGGGCCACCTGGCACTTCCAGCTGTGGTACAGGGACCTCGGGGGCGCCTCGAACTTCTCAGACGGCGTCTCGGTCGTGTTCTAGCGCGGGACGCGGGCAAGATGGCTGCCCGCCCGGTCCAGGCTCCGGCCCCCCTGCTGCCTCCCAGGCAGTGCCGATCGAGCGATCGAAGGCGCGATCGGAGAGCTTCGTCCATAGTGATGGAGCCTGCGCTGTACGCAGGCCCTCCTCCATGAAGCTCTCCTCTTCCATCCTCCTCCTCTCCACCCTCGCAGCCCTTGGTGTCCCCGCAGCCGCGCAGAACGGCACGGACGACTGCGGCAGCGCGACGCCCATCGCAGGGCTCGGCACCTGGCCCTTCGACAACAACGGGTTCACCATCGACGGTCCCGCGGACTGCAACAGTCAGCCCGTGCGCCGCGACCTCTGGTACCTGTGGACCGCAGCGGCGACCTCGACGCACACCATCTCGACCTGCGGTGCGACGGCCCTCTCCACGCGGATCGTGATCTATGACGGGTTCGACTGCGTCAACTTCCCCCAGGTTGCCTGCGCCGCAGCGACCTGCAACGGGCAGACGACCCTGAACTTCAACGCGGTCGCGGGCCAGCAGTACCTGGTGCGCCTCGGCAGCCGCCAGGCCGGCGAGGCTGGCTCCGGGACCTTCACCATCGAGGCCCTCTCAGGGGTGATCCAGAACCCAAACAACGGGCACTACTACTACGTCGACAACCGCTCGTTCAACTTCGACAACGCCAGGACCTTCGCTGAGGGCTTCGCCTACAACGGCCTGAACGGGCACCTCGTGACGATCACGGATCAGGCCGAGATGGACTGGATCCAGGCCAATCTGCCGTACGACCGCAGCTGGATCGGCCTCGTGCAGAACACCTCCTCCCCGACCTACAGCGAGCCCGCGGGCGGCTGGGAGTGGGTCAACGGCGAGCCCTTCGTCTACAGCAACTGGCACGCGGGAGAGCCGAACGACAACCCGGCCGGTGAGAACGCGGGCGAGATGCTCGCGGGCTGGGGCGGTGAGTGGAACGACCTGACCAACAGCGATGTCTTCACCACCACCTCCTTCATCGTCGAGTTCGACGATGTCGTCGGCGGTGGCCCCGACCTGTTCTGCGACCCGGCCAACGCCAACAGCACGGGCATGTCCGTCACCCTCGGGAGCTCCGGCTTCAGCGGGCCCGGCGTGTACCACCTCGAGGCCGAGGGCGGCCCCATCGACCAGTTTGGGGCCTTCGTCGTGGCCGCCACGCCGAACACGGCGGGCGTCCAGGTGAGCCAGGGGCTGCTCTGCCTCGCCCCGCCCCTGGGACGCTACACGCCCTCCGCAGGCGCGACCCTGAACTCGGTGGGCAAGTTCAACGCCGGCGGCGTGTTCGAGAGCCTCTTCGGCAACTCGACCGTCGGCACGGGCTTCGATGTCCCAGCGACCCTGCCTGCGCCTCCTGGCGGCACCATCGTCACGGGCTCCACCTGGCACTTCCAGCTGTGGTACCGCGACCTCGGCGGCGTCTCGAACTTCTCGAACGGGATCACGGTCACCTTCTGAGGTCGCCCGGGCCCGGGGCCCGCAAGGCTCCCGGCAGCGGAGGAGTCCCTCTCGAGGGGGGCTCCTCCGCTCGCACCTGAAAGGAGCCTTCGCGCGCGCAGGCGACGCTAGCCAGGCCCCAGGCGCAGCCCGCGGACCTGCATGGGTTCCGGGGGCTCGACCCCGAGCGCCTCGAGGAAGGCCGGGGCCAGGGCGCGCGTGTCGACGGGCTCCTCACCCCCGCTCCAGGTGCCCTGGACCTGACCCGGCCGGGAGGGATCGAGGATCGCGAGGACGCCTTCGGGCCGGTGGTACGCGTAGGCGCCGGTGCGGTCCTCGATCTCGAGGCTCGTGAGGCCGAGGCTCGCGTGCGGAACGGACACGCCAGCGCGCTCTACCCGGATCTGGTCGGACCGCAGGTTGCGCTGGCCGAGCTGCACCATGAACACGCCCTGATCGTGCTCCGCCCAGACCAGGGGCTCCCCCTGGATGCGAAGCGAGCCCAGGGCCTCCCGGAAGGCGGAGCGCCAGGCCTCACCCACCTGCACCACGGTTCGCGGCTCCATGGCGCGCCGGCGGCTCCAGGCCTCGGCGGGTAGGCCGAGCGCCTCCATGAAGAGCGGGAGGTCAGCGAGGGCCAGCTGGCATTCGCGAATCTGGTCGTCGTCGAGGGCCGCCTGGCCCATGCTGGAGACGAGTGCGACCAGGGTCCCGGGCTGCTCCTCCGCGAGGCGCAACAGCCCGGCCACCTGCTGATCCGCAAGGCGCAGCGCGGCGTCGACCTCGCCGCCGTAGCGTGCGTGCCACTCCTGGGGTAGCCGCAGGCGCTCGTAGTCCGCTGGCCAGCGCGCGGGCCAGTAGCGGTGCAGGCTGGCGGCCAGGTGGTTCGTGAAGAAGGTCGCGAGGTCGGGGCGCGTGCGGCGCACGGCGCGGCGAAAGGCGGCGAAGCCCAGGACCGGGAGGAGATTCCGTCGCCGTGCGCGGCGTGCGGGGTGCAGGCGCTCGGAGGCGAGCTGGCGCGCCACGGCCGCGAAGGTCCGCGGTCCCCAGCCCAGCTCGCCCGCGCGCAGGGCCGCACGCAGGCCAAGGCGCCAGGGGAGGCCCGCGCCGCCGCCTGCGTTCCGGGCGGAGCGATCCACCATGGCGAGGGTGAGCTCCTGGAGCGCCGCGAGGGCAGGCGGGTGCGCCTGGGCCTCCTGCGCAAAGCAGTCCGGCAGGTAGAACGCGAAGCGCTCCGCGTCGGCAGGGAGCGGCGCCGAGCCCAGTGAGCCCCCAACGCCGACCGTGCGCCCCCCCTCGAGGGCTAGGCGCCAGAGGCATGGATGACGGGCGTTCACCTGCTCCAGGTCCTGCCCCAGGTCGCGCACCCCGTGCTCGCCGGCACCCACCCCCCGGTGCACCGTGGCCCAGGTGGTCCACGGGCTCAGATGGCCCCCGTCCCGCGTGACCGTGTCCCAGACCTGGCCACGCCCCAGGAGCCGCGCGAGCCCGCCTCCGGGGTGCGCCGCGGCGTGCTCCTCCAGCACGCTTCTGGGCGCCTCGTTCAGCTCGTGGACGAGGAGGCGGAGGCAGGGCATGGTGCTGTCGGACGCTTGGCCTCGTGGAGCCTAGCAGCCGGACAGCTGGATCTCCCTCATCGCTCGACGCCTCTGAGAGGCTGCACTCGACAGGATCCAAGGAACTTGAGCCGATAGAGTCCAAGGAGAGCCAGCCAGCAAGCTGGCCCGCCCATGATGACCCAGCCCATCACCCCAGTCCTCCTCTGCGGTGGCTCAGGCACACGCCTGTGGCCGAGCTCGAGGGCGAGTTATCCGAAGCAGTTTGCTGGCCTACTCGAGGGGACAAGCCTCTTTCAGGGCTCTGCCAAGCGCCTCACCGGAGCGGGCTTCAGGGCACCGATCGTGGTCACAGGCGACGCCTTCCGCTTCCTCGTCCTGGAACAGCTCGCCGCGGTCGGCCAGCAGGCCTCCGCGGTGCTGATCGAGCCATGTGCCCGCAACACCGGGCCCGCGATCCTCGCGGCCGCCCTGCACCTCGCGGCCGAGGACCCGAAGGCCCTGATGCTGGTCGCGCCCTCAGACCATGTGATCCCGGATGCGGCCGGCTTCCGCGCCGCGGTGGAGGCCGCTCGTGAGGAGGCTCTGACAGGCACCCTGATCACCTTCGGGATCCGGCCGACCCGCCCCGAGACCGGCTACGGCTACCTCGAGCTCGGGGAGGGCGAGGGCGCTGGCCCCGTGCCCCTGCGCTCCTTCGTCGAGAAGCCGGAGGCCGCGCGCGCCGAGGAGATGCTGCGCGCAGGCGGGTACCTCTGGAACGCGGGGATCTTCCTCGCGACCGCAGGCGCCATGGCTGAGGCGTTCCGTGAGCACCAGCCCGAGATGCACGCAAGGGTCCAGGAGGCCCTGGCCGCTGCGGGTCGGGACCTGCAGTTCCTGCGACTCGGCGAGCAGGCATTCGCCCAGGCCCCTTCGCTCTCCATCGACTACGCGGTGATGGAGAAGGCCTCACGCCTGGCCGCCATGCCCTACGAGGGAGCCTGGTCCGACCTCGGCAGCTGGGACGCAGTCTGGCAGGAGTTCGGCCCCGACGCGGAGGGCAATGTCACCCAGGGTGCCGCCACGGCGATCGACTGCGAGGGCACCCTGCTGCGGTCGGAGGCCCCCGGGCTCGAGCTCGTGGGCATCGGGCTGCGGGACCTGGTCGCGGTCGCCATGCCGGACGCCGTCCTCATCGCACCCCGCAGCGAGGCCCAGCGCGTGAAGGAGGGCGTGGAGGCCCTCAAGGCCAAGGGCAAGCACCAGGCCGACACCTACCCGGTGGCCCACCGCCCCTGGGGCACCTACGAGAGCCTCGTCCTGGCCGAGGGCTACCAGGTCAAGCGCATCGTGGTGAACCCCGGCCATGCCCTGAGCCTCCAGTCCCACGAGAAGCGCTCCGAGCACTGGATCATTGTCGAGGGAACGGCACGCGTCACCGTGGACGACACCGTCCGCGACCTCTCCGCCAACGAGTCCGCCTATATCCCCATCGGCGCCAAGCACCGCCTCGAGAACGCCACAGTGGCCCCGCTCGTCATGGTCGAGGTCCAGACCGGTGGGTACCTGGGCGAGGACGATATCCAGCGGTACGAGGACCGATACAAGCGCCCCTGAGCCGCGTTCGGACCCCTGAGCCGGGGAGCCTCGCGGCTCATACGGGGTCCGAAGCCTGAGAGAAGCGCTCCTTGAGCGCGAGGTCTAGGTCAGCCGCGACCATCTCCGTGCAGAGTTGCCTCGCGGAGACGGTCGGCCTCCAGCCCAGTCTCCTCTTGGCCTTCGACGCGTCACCACAGAGAGACCCGACCTCAGTGGGTCGAAAGAGCTGAGGTTCCACGCGCACGAGCACCTGGCCAGGTACGACATGCGCTGCGCTCTCACCCGTGACAGAGCTCACGCGTGCAACCTCCTCCGAGCCCTTCCCCTCGAACGAGAGACTGATCCCGAGGTCCTCCCCAGCCCAGGAGACGAACTCCCGGACCGAGTGCTGGGTGCCCGTGGCGATGACGAAGTCCTCCGGGACCTCCTGCTGGAGCATCTGCCACTGCATGCGCACATAGTCCCGGGCATGTCCCCAGTCCCTGCGTGCGTCCAGATTCCCAAGCGGAACCGCACCCTGAAGACCTTGTGAGGCGCGGGCGAGGCCGCGGGTGATCTTGCGAGTCACGAACTCCTCACCGCGCCTCGGACTCTCGTGGTTGAAGAGGATCCCGCAGCACGCGAAGAGGCCATGGGCCTCACGAGAGTTGACGGTCACCCAGTGCGCATGGAGCTTGGAGGCGCCATACGGAGAGCGAGGGTGGAAGGGAGTCTGCTCGGACTGCGGAGACTCAGGGACGGCACCAAAGAGCTCCGAGGTCGAGGCCTGGTAGAAGCGCGTTCTCGCTCCGAGCCCTAGAGTCCGGATCGCGCTGAGCAGCCGGACGACTCCGAGGGCATTGACCTCCGCAGTCAGCTCTGGACTCTCGAAGCTCTTCGCCACATGGGTCTGGGCAGCGAGGTTGTAGACCTCGTCTGGAGCGAGCTCCGCGAGGAGGCGCGTCACTCTGGAGCCGTCGGTCAGATCCCCCTCGTGGAGGTGCAGCCGCTCCTCGGAGCAGAGGTGATCGATCCTCCAGCGACTTCGCGTGGAAGAGGGTCGAACCAACCCATGGACGGTGTATCCCCGCTGAAGCAGATCCTCTGCGAGGTAGGACCCATCCTGCCCCGTGATCCCAGTGATAAGCGCGCTCTTCATGAGGCCCCCCGGAGGGCGGAGCGCGATGATAGACGCACCACAGCGCAGGGGCTTCCCGAGGAGCCGCCAATCTGTCCACGCCTCCCTAAGGGAAGACGCAGAGGTACGAGCCGAGTGCTCGGACAGCCGAGAGGACCGTGAGCCCCGGCTAGGACGGGTTCCCGTCCCGTCCGTAGGGCCCTTCGCCGTAGCCGTAGCCGTAGCCGTAGCCGTAGCCGTAGCCGTAGCCGTAGCCGTACCCGTAGCCGTAGAGGCTCGTGGCGCGGCCCACATAGACGGCGTTGACCACCGTGCCAAGGAGGCGCACGCCGGCCTGCTGGAGCATGTGGACGGTGCGCGTGACGAGGGGGCCGGGGAGGCGGCCGGAGCGGTAGACCAGGATCAGGGCGTCCAGGTTGCTCGCGAAGTTGGCCACGTCGGCCACCACGGCGGCCGGCGGGAGGTCGAAGACCACGAGGTCGTAGGCGTCCCGCAGGGCGGCCAGGGTGTCCAGGGAGCGCTGGCTCACGAGGAGCTCGCCCACATTCGAGGTGGACTGGCCCGCCGGGAGGATGTCGAGGTTGTCGATCCCCGAGGCGCGGATGCACTGCTGCCAGGAGGTCCGGGCCTCGAGGACATCCGCGAAGCCCGGGCCGCGCTCGATGTTGAACAGGTTATGGACCTGCGAGCCACGCAGGTCGCAGTCCACGAGGAGCACCCGCCGGCCGGCCTTGGCGAAGACCATGGCGAGGTCGGAGTTCGTGACCGTCTTGCCCTCGCCCGCCGTACAGGAGGTCGCCGCGAGCGTGCGCAGGGCGTCCTCTCCGTGCAGAGCCTGGCGCAGGGACGCGCGGATCGCGCGGTAGGCCTCGGCCTGGGGCCCGGAGGCATCGTCGCGCATGGGGAGGACGCGCACGCCGCGCTTGGCCCCCTTGATCTTGGTGCGGCCGCGCTCGTAGTCCGGAACCGCTCCGATGACGGGGAGGCCGGTGGCCCGCTCGACCTCGGACTCGGTGTGGAGGGCGGAGCGCATCATGTTCATAAGGAACGCGACGCCCGAGCCCAGGCCGAGCCCGAGGAGGATGGCGAGCATCAGGAGGCGCGTGACCTTCGGGGCCGAGCGCGTCTCCGGCGGAATGGCCGGATCGATCAGAACGACCCCCGCCGTGGTCGCCGCTGAGGCGATCCCAGTCTCCTGCTCGCTCTTGGCCAGGAAGGCGACGATCTCCAGCAGCGCGGTCACCTTGCGCTGGGCCTTGGCGAGGTCGAGCTGCACCTCGGGGATCTCGCGCAGGTCGTCCTCGGTGGCCTCGACCCTTCGCTCCAGAGCACTGATTCGATTCGACAGTCCCTCCGACTGTGACTGGAGGCTCGAGAGGACCCTCTCGCGCAGGTTCTGCGCCACCCCGTCGATGGCGCCGCGCTCCTCCAGGGGCCAGGACTCGATGCTGGCCTGGTACTGGCGCTCGAGGTCCCGGTATCCCTCGAGGGCCGCCTCGGCGGCGGCCTCGGCTCCCTGCAGCTGAGTCACCAGGCCCTTCACCTGGCCGGTGCGCGCCTCCATGAGGTCGACGAGCTCTGGGAAGCCCGGCTTCACGGTCCCCTGGAGCTGAGCGATCTCGCTGTCCAGGGCGGCGAGGGCCTGGAGGCCCGCCTCCAGGCTCACACCCGCCTCGGAGGGGATCCCCGCGAGCGCGGCGGTGTCCCCGAGCTCAGCGCCAGCCCGAGCCCGCTGGAGAGCGCTCAGCTGAAGCTCTCGCTCCGCAATGACCGCCTTGAGTCGCTGCTGCTCCCCCACGAGGAGCGAGCGATATCCCACGAGATCCATGCGGTCGAGCCGCAGGGCCTCCGTGTCGAGGGTCGTCAGCTCCTGGATGTAGCCGGTGGCCACCAGGTTGGTCGAGCCCTCACCGAGGCGAGCCAGGGCCTCGAAGTCGCCCTGCTCGAGCAGGGAGAGGGCCTCGAGCAGGACCTCGCGCGCGAGCTCCAGCTCCGTGCGCCGGACCTCAAGCTCGGAGATGCGCGTGATGAGCGCCTCGGCAGAGCCCTCGAGGTTGATCAGCTGGGGATGCTGCTTCTGGAACTCGGCCAGCTCCCGCTCGGCCTCCTCCAGCTGAGTCTTCTGGAGCTTGAGGCGGTCGCGGATGAACTGCACCGTGCGGTCCGCCTTCTGACGACCGATCATCACGCTGCGGCGGATGTAGTTCTTCGCGAGGGCGTTGACGGTCTCCGCGGCACGGTAGGGACAGGAGTCCTCCACGCCGATGCGTATCACATTGGTTCCTCGCCCGGTTTCCGAGGCTGTTGTCGACTCCAAGAGGCGCTTGATCGCAGCGGCCTTGGAAATCAGCGAAACACGGTAGGTCTGACCAACGAACGCGCCTTCGGCTTCGAGTTCGAGGACGAGGCCAAATGCGTCGAAAGGAACCCCAGGGACATAGGGCAACTCGAGCAGGTCCATCCCCTGCGCGCTGGTCATGTCGCGTGCGAACAAGAACCCCTCGTGGGGGGCTATTCGCAGGGTCTCTTCATCCACGAAGTGAACATCGAGATCAAGCACATCCTGCTCGCCGGTGGCCGGGCTACGCGATCCTGACGCACGGCGCATGCGCGCGCGCAGCCTGTGCGCATCGCCGGACCTCCCGAGCAGCCGGCTGACCATGCCCACCCAGGGTCGACGATCGTGAGACTCGACCAGCGTGGTGAGCCCGACGCCTTCGAGGACAGGTTCTTGACCGGCCGGGACCGGGTCAAAGCTAGCTTCCGTCAAATCCCAGAGATCCTCTCCCTGGAGGGGTGCCAAGTTCCGGTCCCCGACCGTCGACTCCGCCAGAGACCTAGACTGCACGATTGCGATCTCCGCGGCGGCCGCTGGCTCCTTGCTCGCGAGTAGTTCTTCGATGGATCCTGTGGCGCTGTCTGGATCCAGCCGAACCGTGACCTCAGCAGTGTAGCCCGGCGACTGCTGACCCACCCAAAAAGCCATTGCCAAGGTGACCACCACCGTGACGACCACGATGAGTCGCGCGTGGCGAACCAAGACCACCAGCAGCTCCCCGATGGAGATTTCATCTCCGCCTCCCGCGCTGCCGGGCTGGAGGCCCTGCACGGGCTGGCCGTAGCCGCTCGCGGCTCCGCCGCCTGCGGAAGCGCCGAAGCCGCCGTTGGCGCCCTGGGCACCTCCCCTGGGGTCCTGGGGGCCACCGTTCATGGACGGGACCTCCGGAGGCGGCAGGGGGCGGGGCAGGTCGGCATCACGAGCAAGGGGGCGGTTCGGGCGAGGCGGCGGGCTCCAGGACACCGCGGCGGGCCGCGGGGCATGCATGCCCCGGGGACCCGGGGCGCTCCATGCTCTCCGCAGGCCGGGGGAGGAATGTGGCAGATTTCTTCGGCAGGTCGGCCCTCTGCCCGTGATCGCACCGTCCCTGCAGCGGATCGAGACGACCGGAGGTGGGAAGAGCAGAGCCCCCTCGGGAACGCAGGTTCAGGCGGCTCCCGTCGCAGAGCGGGCATTATGACTTCCCCGCGCTCCCTCCCGCTCGGGCCGAGGCCCGCGAAGAACCCGGGCTTCGTTGTCCCGGGGGAAGCCCGCGGGGGTTTCTCCGAACACCATGGTTCGCTCGCTCTCCCCCATCCTGACGACTGTCCCTCTTCTCCTCTCCGCGGCCCTGGGCTCGGCCACCCTCGCCACGGCGCAGAACTGCGTCTATGTGCGCGAAGAGGCCGCACCCGCCGCTCTCGCCCAGTTCGGCTCGGCCGTCGACGCCTTCCAGGGCTGGGCCGTCGCAGGAGCGCCGGGCGCCTCACGCGTCACCGTCTTCCGCCTCACCCCCAACGGGCCCGGGCCCGCTCTCTACCAGCCGACCCAGGTCCTCCCGACCCCCGGCTCGGCCACGGGCCAGTTCGGCGCGGCCGTCTCGATCGCCGGCAGCCAGCTCCTGGTGGGCGCCCCCGGCGAGGAGCGGGCCTACCTGTACACCTTGGAACCGGGAACGGAGACCTGGAGCCTCTCCACCGTCCTCGAGCAGCCGATCTCCGGCGCGGGCAACACCAAGTTCGGGTTCGCGGTCGCCGTGGAGCGCAATCCCCTCGGCGCCCCCCACCTGTTCGTCGGCGCGTTCCAGACCTATGTCTCCGGCCTCCAGTACGCCGGTGCCGTTCATGCCTACGCCACCCAGCCC
>JADHOC010000004.1 GCA_016779205.1 Planctomycetota bacterium
CGTGGCCAGAGACACCTGGGACCAGGACCCCGCCTTCTCGATCCGCATGACGGCGGAGCTCCAGCTGGTCGTGGTCCAGACGCCCTGGGTCCTGGACGAGATCGAGGGCCACATGACCGCCTGGAAGGGAGAGTGAGGGGCCATGGCTCGGCAGCGTCGGTCGCGGCGTCAGGGGCGGGATCGTCAACTCGGGACCCGACGGCTTCCTCGACGGCAGCGTCAACCTCAACGCGCTGCCCCTGCCCGTGGGGACCGTCATGGTCCAGCCCGGCGACACCTGGCACTTCCAGGCCTGGCACCGGGACGCGAGCGGCGGGGCTGGCCGCCAGAGGCCATTGGCGGGGAACGTGGCCGCGCGTGTGGTATCGCCGCGGAGGGGTAAAGAAGCCCGGGTGATCGGTGCTCCTCGCGCGATTGGATGACGCCCTGGGCCAGAGGCGCGTAGCTTGAGGGGGTGCCGGAGGGGACTCCCACCCGGTCCGCGACCTGGGATTCTCCCGCCCCCAACTTCGCCCCCCACGCCGCCAGCGCCCCTGCCATGAACGTCCTCCCGCTCCTCCTCGTCCTGTCCGCACCGCTCCCGGCCCAGGAGTCGGAGCGGCCTGCGGACCCGCAGGGCCAGGATCTCACGCCGGCCGAGGTCGTCGCAGCGGGGAAGCTCTTCGAGCGATCCTGCGTGTCGTGCCACCTGCCGCCGAACCCTGACCTCCCGCGGGACCGGGCGTGGCTGGAGCAGGTCAAGGACACCGCCTGAAGCGGCGCTCCTGCCCGGGCCCGTGCGGCCCTGATCGAGTTCCTGAACCAGCGTCCCCTCGAGCTCCCCGAGGAGGTCTCGAAGAAGAGACGCCGGAGAAGGGGTGAGGGCACGCTGACCTCCAACATCTCCAGCGGCGACCTCTTCCTCACGGACGCCCAGGGCAAGGACTACCACCTGTCCTGGGAGGGGAAGAAGCGAGCCGGGAAGGACCCGCGCTCCCTGCCCGCCGGCACCTACCGGGTCCGGACCTACCGGATCGAACGGATCGAGAAGGACGTCCGCTGGCACCTCTCGGCCACCGCCCCGACCATCCAGAAGATCGAGGTGGTGGAGGGGGAGGACACGAGGCTTGATATCGACCCGCGAGTTCATCTCGCCTCACGGGTCGCCGGTCAACGGGGGAGCGTCTACCTCGCGGGCGCCCACCGCGCCGGCCTCACCATCTATCGCGAGGGCGCCCGCATCCCCATGGGGTACCGCCTCCTCGATGGCGACGGGAAGACCCTCGCGACCGGGCCGATGGAGTATGGCTGAGGCGGCGAGGCCTCGGCTCCGTTGGAGTCCCCCACGAATGACTGCGCCCTGGAAGCCGTCTTCCCCGAGACCCCGTTCGAGGTGATTCGCCGGTGAGTGGTGGTCGACGAACGCCCGACAGCCGCCAACGATGGCTGGCACCGAGGCGTAGAGTGACCCCGTGATTGCCCCCCTACCCGCCATCGCCGCCCTCCTCTGCTCCGCCGCGGCGTTCGCTCAGACGGATGAGGGGCCTTCAGCTGCCAGAGGGCACCGGCCTGCAAGCCCGGAAGGGCCGCCGAGGACCGGCGAGGCGGCGGCCCATTGGGCGCAGTGGCGGGGGCCGCTGGGGACCGGGGTCGCTCCAGGCTCCAACCCGCCCACCCGCTGGAGCGAGACGGAGAACGTGCGCTTCAAGACGCCCCTGCCGGGCGCGGGGTACGGGACGCCGGTGATCTGGGGGGATCGGATCTTCCTGACCGCCGCGGTGCCGGTGGGGCCCATCCTCGAGCCGGTGCCGGACGACGCGCCGGGGGCCCACGACAACGCGGCGGTGCGGCAGGTGCACCGCTTCATCGCGTTCGCCATCGACCGCCGGAGCGGCGAGATCGTCTGGGAGACCATGCTGCACGAGCAGCTCCCCCACGCGGGATTCCACGTGTCTGGCGCCTTGGCCTCCGCCTCGGCGGTCACGGACGGTGAGCACCTGATCGCCTTCTTCGGCTCCTACGGCATCTACGGGCTGGACCTCGACGGCGAGGTGCTCTGGCACGACGACCTCGGCGACATGCAGGTCAAGCACGGCCACGGGGAGGGGGCCACCGCCGCCCTCCACGGGGACACCGTGATCGTCAACTGGGACCACGAGGGCCCCTCGTTCATCGCCGCCATGGACAAGGCCACGGGTAAGCAACGCTGGCGCAAGGAGCGGGACGAGGTCACGTCGTGGGCGACGCCCATCGTCGTGGAGCACGCCGGGCGCCAGCAGGTCATCGTCAGCGGCACCCGCCGCGTCTGCGCCTACGACCTGGAGGACGGGTCCGTGATCTGGGAATGCGCCGGACTCTCCAACAACGTGGTCGCCTCCCCCGTCGCCGCCGATGGCATGGTCTTCGCCGGGAGCAGCTACGTGCGCAAGCGCATGCTCGGCATCCGGCTCAACGGCGCCGAGGGCGACATCACCACCACCGACCGCATCGCCTGGCGCCGCCAGCGCGGCACACCCTACGTCCCCTCGCCGCTGCTGCTCGACGGCTGGCTCTACTTCCTCAACCATTACCAGGGCTTCCTGACCCGGGTCGAGGCGACCACCGGCCTCGAGCCCGTTCGAGCCATGCGGCTCCCGGGGATGAACGACATCTACGCGTCCCCGGTCGCCGCCGGCGGCCACGTGTACATCACCGACCGCAGCGGCGTCACCGCCGTGCTCCGCGCCGACCCGGCGAACCCGGAGATCCTGGCCCACAACGTCCTCGACGACACCTTCAGCGCCTCGGCCGCCATCGCCGGGGACGAGCTCTTCCTCAGGGGATCCCGGGCGCTCTACTGCATCTCAAGGCGCTGAGCGCCCCCTCGCCGCTGCGCGAGGCCGAGGCCACGGGATGAGGGTTGCTATGGTTGAGCGGGCGCGCCGGAGCGCGCCACCGTTCGCCCCAGTCCCTGCTCTCGCCATGACCGAGCCCCGACGCCTCCGGTTCCTCCCCTACCTCCTCGAATTCCTCGTCGTCGTGCTCGGGGTCACTGTCTCCTTCGGCCTCGACGGATGGCGGCACGACCGGCAGCAGGCGAAGCTGCACGAGCAGGACGTGCGGAGCCTTCTGCAGGACCTCGCACGGGACAAAGAGAGGCTCGAGCAGGTGGCGGCCCACATTGACCAGGGCGAGGTGGCGCTCGGCCGGATCCTCACGATCACCAACGCGTTCCGCACGGGTGAACTGGGCTACGAGGGCTTCACGTCCCAGCTGATGGCGTTGGAGACCCCCTACCGCTACAGCACGTTCTACATGAACAACTCGACCTACAAGTCGCTGCTGTCCAATGGTCGCCTCCAGCTCTTCCCCGAGCCCATCAACAAGAACCTCCGCGACTACTACGAGTACGTCTCGAAGCGCCTCGAGGACAACAACGACCTCGTGGACCGGATCACCCTGCGCTACTACAACGAGGATCACCCCTGGGTGAACTACCGCCACGGCGCCGAGGCGCTCCAGGAACAAGGGCTCGAGGCAGGGGCCGCGGAAGGGGCGGCCGCCTACTTCCAGGGGCCGGGCATCCGCGAGCACTACGGGCAGCTCTCGTTCCTCCACGGCACCCTGGCCCTCTACGACCGCGTCCTCATCCACGGGGGGCAGGTCGAGCTCTATCGCCAGCTGCGGGATGAGCTGGAAGGGATCGTCCAGGGCTACGCCAGCGGCGTGGGGCGCTGAGCCGCGCAGGCGATCGATCGAGTGGGGTGATCGATCCGCCTCGCGGCCAAGAGGGCCTGGAGCCCGTTGCGGGGCCGAAGATGGGGGCATGCCGCGGCATGGGCGTCTCGACGGACTCTTGGCCAGCAGCCCCGCCAGGTCAACCGCACCTCCGGGTCACAGAGGCCTCCCCATGACCGATCCCCCGCCCTCCGCCGCCGCGACCCCCTCGAAGGCCGCCGCGTCCCCCTCGAAGACGAGGAAGAGGGGCACCCACCCCATGCTCGTGGGCTGCATGCTCCCGTTCATGGTCTGGGCCGGCTTCATCGCGATCGCCTGGACCTCCGAGGGGGTCAAGTCCCTCACGGACGGGGCCGTCGTCCTGCTGCCCGACAAGGCGGGGGAGTTCATGGGCGGCCTCCTGTTCAACTTCTTCCTCTGGGCGTGGGTGCCCTACCTCCTCCTCTGGAGCGTTGGCGTCTTCCTCTGGCGCGTTGGCGTCGCGGCGGCCCACCCTAAGGGCAGAAGCTCACGTCGAGGCCGTCGCTGAAGTTGAAGCCCGCGGCGCCCTGGTCGCGGTAGCAGTACTGGAAGTAGTAGTGGGTCCCCGCCACGACCTGGCCGGCCCCCGCGTTCAGGGGCGGCGCGCCGAAGTCGAGGGGAAAGAAGGCGCTCCCGAGGAAGTTGGACGGGGCCACCGGGAGCCGCTGGATCCCGCCGCTCTGGCCGATGCAGAGGAAGCCGTCCCCGAGCGGCACCTGACCCGGCGCCGACCCGTAGAAGAAGAAGCCGATCTGGTTGGGCGGCAGGAAGAACACCTGCAGGATGAAGTCGTTGTTGAGGATCGAGGAGGTGCCCCCCGCCCCGATACTCGCGCCGGCCCCCACGGAGTTCGGCGCGGCGACGCAGAAGCTCGACGGCGGCGGCTCCGGGCAGTCGTCAATCGGCACGTCGAAGAAGGTCAGGGCCCCCACCCCGCGGGTGTTGGTGACCCAGGGGCCGTCCAGGGCGTGGCCGAGGTAGGAGACCCGCGTGGCGCTCCCCGGTCCGGGGAGGTCCAGCAGGATGGCGCCCCCCACCGCGGACCCGCCCGCCACGAGCTGGCCGTTGCTGAGCTGGAAGTGGACCTGGGCGCCGGGCTCCCAGACCAGGGCGTCGTCCTGCTCCTCGAAGGTCAGCAGGATCCGGTCCCGGGTGGAGCCGACCCACGCCGCGCTCTGGATGTTCGGGGCGTTGACGTTGCTGGTGTCGGTGGACCCGTAGAGGTCCCGCAGGACCAGCCGCGAGATGCGCTCCCCCAGCTCCAGGTAGCCCGCGTTGCGGTAGTGGCAGCCATCGTGGCTGGGCGCCGCGGTCGTGGACATGACCTGCAGGTCGGGGTAGACCTCCGGCAGCCGGCGCTGCACCTCCCGCACCCCGCGTCCGCTGACCCCGCACCCGGTGCGCACCTGGAACACGTAGAGCTGCTCGAGGGCAGCAAAGTCCCCGTGCCAGTCGTTGTACAGGAGGTCGAAGTTCTGGGCGTGGAGCGCCTCGTTCCCGTTGTCGCTCTCGCCCTGGTACCAGAGCAGGGCCCGCGCCGTCGACGCGATCCCCGCGAGCCTCGCGCGCCACAGGAAGCGGCCGTAGATCGTGTTCAGGTTCTCCGGGTCCGCCGCGTCCCGCTGGTGCTGGGTGCTGTTGGTGCCCCCCAGAGCTCCGTTGATGATGGCCACCGGGACCCCCTCGAAGGCCACCACCCGCTGCGCCAGCACGTGGCCCCACTGGCCGATGCCCGCGTGCCCGTAGCGCACCTCCGCGTCCGCCATGTCCCAGCCCTGGTCGAGGGCGACGGCGGGGCTGTCCAGGGTCGAACCGAAGGTCCGGATCCAGGGGCTCTGGGCCTGGTTCGCGACGCCCTCGTTCCAGAAGTCCCACGCCACCGCGTTGGACTGGCCCTGGATCAGGAGCGTATCGCCACAGGTGATCCGGCGGCGCACCGCGACCGGGGTCACGGTCGACCCCGCCACGAGCCGCACGGTGACCCGGTAGTCGTGGAAGCCGGCGTCGATCCGGGGCGCGAGGGAGAACGGGGCCTCGCCGCCGCTGTAGGTCAGGGGCTGGTCCACGGTGACGAACGGCTGACCGTCGCGAAGCACCTCCACCTCCACCCGGTCGAAGCCGGGGCTCTGCACCCGCCCCTGGAAGCCCACGGGGGCCCGCCCCTGCCCGTCGCGCTGGAGGACCTGGCCGCTGCGGGGCGCACGGTCGAGGGCCACCTCGGGCGGCGCGCTCGAGAGGTACTTGGCGAAGAGGTAGCCCTCCACCGCGGACCGCTCCGGGGCGCTCAGCACGCGGTCGTAGATCATCGCCTCGGAGATCCGTCCCACGAAGCCGAACCCACCCCCGAACGACCCCACCTCGATGCCGGTGTCCGTGTGCGGCGGCGCGCTCCCGCTCCCCACCTGGACCCCGTCCTGGTACAGGGTGCCCACCTGGGTCTGGGCGTCGTAGGTGGCCACGAGCACCACCAGCTCACCGAGGCCCACCGGCTGCCCGCTCGTGACGAAGATGCCCGAGTGGTACATCCGGGCGAGGTCGGAGCTCTCGAAGTAGACCGCGTGTTGGGAGCCCCCGGAGAGGACGTTGTTGGTGGCCGAGAAGTCGTCGACGGCGCACACCATGACCTTGGAGTAGCTGCCGGTCGCCATGCCGTCGGGGCGCGCCAGGGAGTCGTTGCCGTCGAAGACCAGGGTGGGGTGCCCGCCGGGACCGTGGGCCTCGTAGGCCGGCATGCGCGAGCCGTCGCCCTGGACGAGGTCGTGCCCCGCTGGACTCGAGTCCCGCCAGGCCTCCACCTGGTCCCCCAGGCGCAGCTCCGCCCCGGCGTCGCCGGTCAACCAGAGGATGCGCCCGGCGGAGGGTCCCTGGGCGAGGGAAGGCGTGGCGAGAAGGAGGAGCAGGCCGAGGCTGGGGAAGCGCATGGTCCCCATCCTACCGCACCGCTCCCCCACGCCCCCGGCGCAAGGGGGCCGCCCACCCGCCCTGGCTCGCTTTGGGTTCGCGCGTCGACCCCGGCTCGGTGCGGCGGGACCTCGGCGGGATGAACGGAGCCGGGACCCCGGGGCGCGCGCTGCGCCCCGGGGTCCCGGCGTTGGCGGGCCCATGGTCAGGGCCCCTCGGTCTGGATCACTGGAAGGTGATCTCGAAGCCGTCGGTGAAGTTCGACACCGGGATGCCGAAGATGGCGTCCCGGAACCACGTGGTGAAGTTCCAGGTCTCCCCGGCCTGCACGGAGACGAGCCCGGTGGGCTGGGGCACCTGGGTCAGGTCGAGCAGGAGCGAGAACGTCCCCGTCGACCCCGAGTTCTGGATCTGCCCCGGCCCCACGTAGCGGCCGATGTCCCCGGCGACGCACAGGTTGCCCTGGCTCCCCCCGGGGTTGGGCAGGAAGAACTGCGTCTGGCTCACGAGGAAGAAGCCGAAGGAATTGTTCGGCAGCGAGCTGGCGGTGATCGTCAGGTCGTTGTCGCTCACGACGTTCGACCCCGTGGCGGAGACCGTGCCTTGGCCGCCGCTGCTGTTGAACGCCGCCGTGCAGTAGTTGGTGCCCAGGGCGTTCGGGTCGTAGAGGTTCTCGTACCAGGTGATCCGGTTGTTGCCGGGGGCGCCGGCGACGATGTCCGGCACGCCGTCCCCGTCCATGTCCGCCGAGTTGACGTGGTTCGCCCCGGTCATCGCGTTCGTGATCACGTACGACGAGCTGAAGTTCCCGCTGCCGAGGTTCTCGTACCAGTCCACGCGGTTGTTGGTCTCGGAGGTGGTGAACACGTCCAGGTCGCCATCGAGGTCCACATCCGCGAGGTGCAGGCCGCGGTACTCGTTGTTCGCCTGGCTGATGATCTGCTTCGTGCCGAAGGAGCCGCCGCCGTTGCCGCGGAACCAGGCGAGGGTGCGGTCGAGCACCGAGGTGGTGACGATGTCGAGCACCCCGTCCCCGTCCATGTCGGCGGTGCGGACGTTCCGCGCCCCCGCCGCCGAGGAGAGGAAGACCCGGGTGAAGGTGTTCCCGCCCCCGTTGTTGCGGTACCAGGAAACGTCGTTACCGAGGTAGTTGGCCGCGAGCACATCGATGTCCCCGTCGCCGTCCACGTCCGCCGTGTGCACGTCGCGCGGCTCGCTGGAGGTGGCGCTGCTCGTGCTGATGGCGCGGACACTCCCGAAGCTCAGGTTCCCCTGGTTGGGAAACCAGCCGATCTGGTCGAAGATCGCGCCGAGGCTGATGACGATGTCGAGGTCGCCGTCACCGTCCATGTCGTCGGTAGTCAGGTTCCAGATGCCGGGGACCTGCTGCGGGATGCTGATGGTGCTGAAGTTCCCGCCCCCGTTGTTGCGGTAGACACGGAGCGCGTTGCCGTTGCCGGGGGGGAAGAACGCACCGGGCGCGCCGGCGACGATGTCCATGTCGCCGTCCCCGTCGAGGTCGGCCGTGTGGACGCTCGTCACGTTCGGCATGCTGCTGTCCAGGACGCGCTGGGTGAACGTCCCGGTCGCGTTCTGGCGGTACCAGACGACGCGATCCGCCCCCGTGAGCGCGGCCGCGACGTCGACGTCTCCGTCGTTGTCCAGATCGGCGGGCGAGAGGTCCGCCACGGCGGTCGCACCGGAGGTGACGATGTTCTGACCACCGAACGTGGTCGACTGAAGGGCGAAGGCAGGGCCAGCGAGCACAGCGAAGAGACCCGCCGTGAAGAGATGGGAAGAGAGAAGTCGGAGCATGCCACTGCGAGGCCGGAAGCTGCCTCGCGAAGAGGAGTCTGGGGGACGGCCTCGTGCACGAGCTTGGGGATCAGGAGAGGGGTCGGAGCGAGGCCGGCCCCGTGGCCTTCCATCCACGGGAGTTCATGCGCGAGGCTGGAGAGTGGCAGGCGCCCGTTCAGGCTAGACCATTCCCAGGACGCACGCACGCCCATGGTCCCGAGCCGCTCGAATCGAGATCGGCCTTCCTGGGGAACTCACCTAATCACCCTGCGATGGTCGCGAATGGAACCGCAGGGATCCGGAAGGGGGGCCCGCGGACGGGACCGGGTGACCGGGCGGTGCTCCCCGGGGGAGAGGCGCCCCCTCGAGGGTAGGATCAGCCCATGAACGCAGTCATCGGCCGACTCATCTCCGGCGTCTTCGGGGCCATCGGCCTCGTGGTCATCGTGTCGCTGTGGACCGCGGAGGGGTTCGGTGAACCCCCGCTGTTCTTCAAGCTCGTGGGGACGCTCATCGCCTCGGTCTTCGTCCTGGTCGGGGTCGCGGGCGCCCTCGGCCTCCAGCCGAAGGCTCCGCCCAGCGGGCCCATCCGCGGCGCCAGCCCGGCCAATCGGCAGGGCGCGGTCCAGCTGGCCTGCACCACCTGCAACGCGCCCCTCGGGGAGGGCGCGGACGTCTCCCCCAGCGGGGACGTGAAGTGCACCTACTGCCAGCGCTGGTTCAACATCCACGGGCACGACTGAGGCCGACGGCGGGGAGCGCCCAGCGTCCCAGCCCACAGGTCCAGCCCCAAGGTCCCATGAACTTCCATAGCACCGAGCGAGCGCGAGAGACCGCCAGCTTCCGGGAGGCGATCCTGCGCGGGCTGCCGCGGGGAGGGGGGCTCTACTTCCCGGACGCGATCCCCAGCCTCCCCCTCGAGACCTGGTTGAGCGGTGGGAGCCCGGAGCCCCACGAGCTCGCGGCGGAGCTCATCTGGCCCTTCGCCCAGGGCTCCATGGCGCGCGGAGACCTCGAGCGCATCTGCAGGGAGGCCCTGAACTTCCCCTTCCCCCTGGTCGAGACCGACCCCGGACGCCACGCCCTCGAGCTCTTCCACGGCCCGACCCTCGCGTTCAAGGACGTCGGCGCCCGCTTCCTGGCCAGGGCGATCAGCCACTTCAGCGACCGGCGAGTCACGGTCCTCGTCGCCACCAGCGGAGACACCGGCAGCGCGGTGGCCCAGGGATTCCACGGGGTCGAGGGCATCGACGTGGTGCTGCTGTACCCCAGCGGGCGCATCAGCCACGTGCAGGAGCAACAGCTGACGACGGTGGGCGGCAACGTCCAGGCCCTCGAGGTGGACGGGGCCTTCGACGACTGCCAGGCCATGGTCAAGGAGGCGTTCCTCGACGCGGACCTCCAGGCCGCGCGCCCCCTCACCAGCGCGAACTCCATCAACATCGCCCGCTGGATCCCCCAGGCCACCTACTTCGCAAGCGCGGTCCGACGGCTTGGGCCGGACCTCGTGTTCAGCGTGCCGTCCGGCAACTACGGGAACCTCGCCGCGGGGCTGCTCGCGCACCGCATGGGCATGCCCTGCCGGGGTTTCATCGCCGCCACCAACGTGAACCGCGTGGTCCCCGAGTACCTCGAGACCGGCGAGTACCGCCCGCGCCCGAGCGTGCCCACCATCTCCAACGCCATGGACGTCGGGGCCCCGAGCAACTTCATCCGCCTGCTCCGGCTCTTCGGGGACGACCTCGACGCGCTCCGTTCCGCCGTCCGCGGCTTCCACCTCGACGACGCCGCCACCCGCGAGCGCATGAGGCGGGTCCACGACGCCTCGGGCTACGTCCTCGACCCCCACGGCGCCATCGGCCACGCCGGCCTCGACGACGCCCTCACCCGGGATCCGGGAGCCACCGGCGTCTTCCTGCACACGGCCGCGCCGTGCAAGTTCGGTGACGTGGTGGCCAACGCGACGGGGCACGCGCCCCCCGTCCCCCCTCACCTCCAGGCCATCATCGAGCGCCCCAAGCAGGCGGTCCGGATCCCCGCCACCTACGCCGCGCTGCGGGCTCACCTCCACGGGTGACGCCGCGGACCCCGCGCGGACCCGACGGACCCTCAGCCCAGCCCTGGGGTGGTGCCCTCGGCTGGCCCGCCCGCGGGTGTCACCTCCCGGAGCACCGGGGGCCGCCGGAGGCCAACCCGCCCCGCCGCCCAGAGGCCGCTGAGCGCCCCCAGGAGATGGGCAGCGGGCAGGGGCCGCCAGCCCTCAAGCCCGGCGCCCGCGAAGAGGGGGCGCTGGAGGCCGAGTTCGGCGAGGGGCTTCACCACGACGAGCGCGAGGACCACCGCCCAGAGCCCGCGGGCGAGACGCGGGCTGGCGGCGTCGCGCAGCTCGTGGAGCGCGAGGAGCACGACCGCCGCGGTCGCCAGCGCGGAGAGCCCCCCGTACACCGCCAGCTCGGGCTGCCAACCAAGGGCCCAGAGCCCGGGCAGGAGGGCTGACGCCCCGAGGGCGCGGCCCAGCCGCTGCGGGCAGCGGCGCTCGCAGGCCGCGGCCGCCCAGAGGAAGACCGCGAGGTTCCAGACGAGGTGGGACGCCGAGAGGTGCACGAGCGGCGCGGTGACGAGCCGCCACACCTCGCCGCCTGCCACGAGGTCACGCCGGTAGATCAGCGCCTCGCCGAGCTCCGGCGCGAACCACAGCCCGACGCTGGCGGCGGCGACCCCGAGGGTCAGATACGGGACGGACGGCGGTTGCACAGGCTCGCGAGGGCTCCGAAGGCGATCAGGGCCGTGGCCAGGTCCCCGCCCACTCCACCGCCACCGGTGTAGCCAGCTTCGCGGTGGACCTCGTACTCCTCCGGCGACTCCTCGACTCGCTGCTGGAAGCGGCCCAGCTCGGCCTGGAGGTTGCCGATCAGCTCGTCGGTCGCCAGCTCCAGCCCCTCCATGGAGTCCAGCCGGAGCTGCTCGCTCAGGTTGACGGGGGTGCCCTTCCCTGTGACGTGACTCAGGCCCGGCGCGCGGAACAGGAACTTGCGGCTCGCGATGTCGAACACCGCGGCGTCCACCATGGTGCTGGTGTCATTGATCTCGCCGCTGACCACGTAGGCGCCCACGATCGTCCAGTACGTCACCGAGGTCCAGTCCTCGTCCGTGTGCTGGACCTGGTCGTAGGAGATGAGCGCAATCACATCGATGTCGTACATCGAGCGGATCTGATCGAGGTTGGTGAAGCCGCCCCGGGGCTGGAGGTAGGCCGTGGGGATCTCCTCGATCGACTCGACGTAGGGCACCTCCTCGAACTGGCTCGCGATCCTTCGGGACAGCCTGAGCTTCTGGTTCTCGGTGATGACGTGCTGCCTGCGCCCGTCGTTGTCCCCAGGAACGAACGCGATCCCGACCCGGAGCGGCAGGGAGAGGCGCGGGATGCTCTGGGTCACCACCTGCTCCTTGTCCCCGTACAGGTAGTCCACGACGCTGCTGGTGAAGCGTGAGTTCTGACCCGTGGCGCAGCCTGCGCCCAGGGCGCCGAGCGCCATCAACGCAAGGCCCGCATGTTTGCGGGAGAATGAGAGGCTCATGGGCGGCTCCTTGGGTGCGGAGTGAGGGGAGCGCCGCGCGGATTGGCAGCCACGACCGGACCCTCCCGGCCCATATCGTGGTCCATTCAAGTGGCGACATGACGCACCGACCCGCCCACGCTCCGCCCGACTTCAGGCGCAGACGCAAGGCCGCCACATTTCCCGGGGCAGATCGGTCCGGCATGTGTCCACCGAGCGAGGCTCCCGGCCACCCCGAGCGGTGCCGCCCCGACCTAGCGGAAGAGGAGCAGGGGCGCCTGGCACCGCTGCATCATCTGGGTGGTCGTGCTGCCCACGATGAACCGCCTCAGCGGCGAGTGGCCGTAGGCCCCCATGACCACCAGCCCGACGTTGGCCTCGGCCACGAACGCCGGGATCGCCTCGTCCGGCGCGGCGTCAAGGTGCCGGGCATTGGCCGCGGGGAGATGCCCCTTCGCCCAGGCGAGTTGCTCGGCCTCATCCGACGAATGCCGACCGGCCATGACGATGTCGATCTCCAGTCCGTCGAAGAGCGGAGAGCGCCCGGCGAACTCCACGGCCTTGCGCGAGCTCGCGCCCCCGTCGAAGGCGATCACCGCCCTCCGGGGGGCAGCGAACGTCCGGGAGGCCATCAGCACCGGTCGGATGCTCTCGCGGATCACCCGCTCCACCCGGCTCCCCAGGTGGTTGGTGGCGAACTGAGAGGAGGCCCCGCGCTTGCCGAGGATCACCACATCGGCGTCGGCCTCGCGTTCGATGATGGTCTCGACGGTCCCCCCGTGGCGATGGGTCGTCTCCACCGCCACCACGCCGGCACCGAGCAGGTGCTCCCTCGCAGCGGCCAGCATGATCTTGCCCCGCTCCCGGGCGTGCCGGGCCTCCGCCTCCTCGATCTGCACCAGCTCCTCGAGCAAGGAGCTCCTGGCGCCGAGCCCCACCGCCCCGCTCAGGTCGTGGCGGGCCGAGACCGCGTCCTTGCGCTGGATGACGTGAAGGACCTCCACCGAGGCATCGAGGCGCCCGGCGGCCCAGGCGGCATGCTCGGTGACGCTCGCGGAGTAAGAGGAGGCGTCGATGCAGGCGAGGATCTTCTTCATGATGGGTGACCCGGACGGTGAATCGCGTCGATGAGGCGACGCCTCAGTGTGCGGCAAGGGGGCCGTCGCTGGCCAAGTTGTCGTGCTCGGCGAACTGATCGATCATCGTGGCGCTCGCCTCGGACAGGCCGACCAGCTCCACGGTGGTGCCCTCCCGTCGGAACTTGACCACCACCCGGTCGAGCGCAGCCACGGCAGAGATGTCCCAGAAGTGCGCCTCGCTCACGTCAATCTCCACGTGCTCGATGACCTCCTTGAAGTCGAACGCGTTGATGAAGCGCTCGACGGAGGCGAAGAAGACCTGCCCCTGGATGATGTACCGGCGCCCCAGCCCGTCCAGCGTGGGCCGCGTCTTGACGCCGAAGAGACGCCGGACCTTGCTCGCGAAGAAGACCCCGCTGAGCAGCACGCCCACGAGGACCCCCTGCGCCAGGTCGTGGGTCCAGACCACGACGAGCACGGTGGAGACCATGACGATGGACGAGTGGGACGGGTGGCTGCGGAGCTTCTTGATGGAGGTCCAGCTGAAGGTTCCGACGGACACCATGATCATCACCGCCACCAGCGCCGGCATCGGGATGCGGGCGACGAAGGGCCCCAGCACCACGATCAGGAACAGCAGCACGCTGCCGGCCACCAGGGTCGACAGGCGGGTGAACCCGCCCGACTTCACGTTGATGACCGACTGGCCGATCATGGCGCAGCCCCCCATCCCGCCGAAGAACCCCGTGACCAGGTTCGCCACACCCTGGCCCATGGCCTCACGACGCTTGTCGCTCGGGGTGTCCGTCAGGTCGTCCACGATCTGCGCCGTCAGCAGCGACTCGAGGAGCCCCACCGCCGCCATCGTGGCCGAGTACGGCAGCACGATCCGCAGGGTCTCCAGGTTGAATGGCACGGCCGGCAGGGCGAACCACGGGAGGGCCGACGGGAGCTCCCCCATGTCCCCCACCCGGTTCACCGGCAGGTCGAAGCCGATGGCCACGGCGGTGAGCGCCACGATCGCCACCAGGGGAGAGGGCACCGCCCGGGTCACCAGCGGGAACAGGTAGATCACCCCCAGCCCGGCGGCCACGAGGGCGTAGGTCACCCACGTGACCCCGGTCAGCTCCGGCAGCTGAGCCAGGAAGATGAGGATCGCCAGCGCGTTGACGAAGCCCGTGATGACGGACCTCGAGACGAACTGCATCAGCCGGTTGATCTTCAGGAGCCCGGCGACGATCTGGATCCCCCCCATCACCACCGTGGCGGCGAACAGGTACTCCACGCCGTGATCCCGCACGAGGGGGCCGATCAGCACGGCGATGGCCGCCGTGGCCGCCGAGATCATGCCCGGCCGTCCGCCCACGAAGGCGGTCAACACGGCGATGGTGAACGAGGCGTAGAGCCCGACCCGCGGGTCGACACCGGCGATGATCGAGAAGCCGATGGCCTCCGGGATGAGCGCGAGCGCGACGACGATGCCCGCGAGCACATCGCCCCGGACATTGGAGAGCCAGTCGCGGCGAAGCGACGTAGTGGAGATCATCAGATCGGGGCGAGCGCCCGCAAAATATGGTGGCGGACGACACCCGGAGACATCCCCCAGACCGCGCCCGCCGCAAAAAAGCGCGGGGAGGGTACGCGCCCGCTCGCCGCGCAAGCGCCATCAAACAAGCGGAACTCAAGGGCGCCATGAAACACCCCTCACGCGTGACATCACGCCGCAGCCGTCCGGTCGAGGCCCGAGGGGCCCGCCCCTCAGTCGCCCCCGACCTCGCCTCCGTACCCGAGCGCCTTCAGGTCCTCGCGCACCTGCTCGTCGAGGTCCCCGATCTCGCGCGGGTCAGGGGGATGGAAGTAGGAGTTCAGCTGCTGGAACGCATGGGCCAAGAGGGCCGGCCCTTCGTCCCGAAACCGAGCTGGCCGCTGGTCGGGGGAGATGGGCTCGAGCTCCCCGGGGTCCTCCACCAGGTCGAAGACCACCCGAGCCTCTCCCCCCTTGTGGATGACCTTTCGGTCCCGGCGCACCGCCGCGCCAGACTCCCCGTTCGCCGCGAAGACCCACTCGTCCGCCGCCCGCCCCTCGCCGGTGAGCGGCCGGCCGGGGAGCCGGGCATCGGCCTCCCCGCCGGTGAGCGCGAGGACCGTGGGGACGATGTCCACCAGCGAGACCAGCGACTCGACGCGCTCTCCGCCTCGCTCGCCGCCGGGCAGCCGGATGAGCAGGGGGATCCGCAGGCCCTCCTCGTTGAAGGCCCCGTGGCCGCCGAAGCGGGCCGCCCGCTGCCGCAGCCCCTCCCCGTGGTCCGCGGTGATGATGATGATCGTGTTGTCGAGCAGCCCGCGAGCCTCCCAGTCCTTGAACCAGGCCTCGAGCTGGCTGTCGACGTACCGGATCCCGCCGTCGTAGAGCGCGGTGATGGCCTCCTTCTGCTCCGCCGTCGGGGCCGCTGGCCGCTCCCACCAGCCCTTCACGTCGACGCCGGTGACGAGATCGCGAGCTCCGGGAAGGAACATCTCGTCGTAGGGCGGCGGGGGGTGATACATGGAGGAGGAGGGGCCGAGCAGGACGCCCGAGTGGATGTCGAAGAGGTGGACGAAGAGGAAGAACGGCCAGCCCGTCCGGAGCCCCTTCAGCCCGACCTCGAGCTCCCGCTCTGCTTCGGCGGCGCTCGGCGCCCCCTCGTAGAACCCGAAGCCACGCCCGAATCCGAAGCGCTCCCCGAGCCAGCCCGGATAGTGGACCCCCACCGTGTCGTACCCCTCCCGGGACAGGCGCTCCGCGAGCGTCGGGAACTCAGGGGACAGGGCGAGCTCTGCCTCCATCACACCGTGCTGGGTCGGGTAGAGCCCCGTGACCATCGACATGTGGGCGATCAGGGTCCAGGACATGGTGGAGTAGGCCCTGTCGAAGACGAGGCACTGCTCTGAGAAGGCGTCCAGGAACGGTGTCGTGTCGCGCTCGTAGCCGTTGAAGCCGCAGTGGTCGTAGCGGAGCGTGTCGAGGGAGATGAGGATCACGCTCGGCGGCGCGTCCGTCGCCTCCCCGGCAGCACCGCCACCGCAGGCCGCCGCCAGGAGCCCGACCAGGGCCGCAGCCACCCGGGCGGGGAGCGCGCGGCGGCCCGAATGGGTCTCACCGGGCGCGCCGCGGAGCTGGCGAAGGAGGAGCGGGTGACAGATCACAGCGGAGCGGGGACGACCCCGCGCCAGTATGCCAGCACCACATGGCGCGGGGAGGGCTGAAGTCCGTGGCCGGCTGCGCCCGCGAAGCGGCGTGCTCCGGCGGGGAGCCGCTCACCATCCTCCCCTCGCGACGTAGTCCCCGTCGGGCTCCCCATCGGCTCCCCATCGGGGCGGCGGGCCTCGCGTTCAGGTGAACCCGGCGCCCCAAGGGCTGTCGGCAGCCGCCCGCCCGCAGCCCCTCGTTCCCACAATGAGTTCCAGTCCGATGCCCCTGGTTGGTGCACCTCGCGTCGCCCGGCCAGGGGACCGCCGCTCCCTGGTGCGCGATTCTCGGACGTGCGGATTCATCACCTCGACCACGCTGCACCCCGGATCGCTTCTGCGGCTGGGGCCTCCTATACTTCGCCCATGATCGCTCCCAAGTCACTCCCCGTGTCGAAAGCGCTCCTCCTGGCCGTGCTCTGCGCCGCCTGCGGTCCGAACGACGTGGAGATCCCCGAGACCGGCCCCAGCGGGCTCCGGCTGGCCCAGGGTTGGGGCGCCCGGGACATCCTGGACCGAGGCTCGTTCACGGACGGCGCCTCCATCGAGACCCGGCGGACCAGGGAGGTCACCCGCGGCACCTGGGAGCTGACCTCCTCCAACGGATCAGCCCAGACGCCGGTGCCCGACCGCGGGGGCTTCCCGATGGGGACCATCCTCAAGGGGAGCGGCGAGGAAGGGAAGGGCTTCAGGAACATCAAGTTCCCCCTGCCGAGCGACATCAACGCCCAGCAACTCACCGTCCGTGTGTTCGCCACGGAGGGAAAGAGCCTCAAGATGCGGGCCCTCGCCGTGGGCAGCGAGGGGCCTGTCCCGGGGGAGGTCGTCGACTTCGAACCCAACAGCAAGCCCACGGACATCCTCGTCCCGCTCCCCCAGGTTCCAGGCGCCGCCGCCGCCATCCTCGAGGTCGGGGGGGACTGTGCCTCCCCCGCATTCCTCAGCTTCACACTCTCCGAGACGCTCGCCGCCTCGACCGAGGTCGTCCGTACCCGGCAAGGAGACATGGGCGACAAGCGCTGGGCCATCGGGCTTGGAGCGGGCGCCGCGATCGTGGCCCCCGTGGACTTCGAGGGGACGGGCCGCGTGCGCGCGTCCGTGCTCGGTGACGGGGGAGAGAGCGGCCAGATCGAGCTGCAGTGGGTTGAGGGCGGAGTCGCCGTCGCCACCGCCACGGCGGACGCGGGCGCCGGGTGGACCGAGGTCGCCATGGACCTGGCCGGCGTCGGAGAGGGCGAACTGCTCGTCCGCAACGTCTCCGAGGCGGGCGTCTGGATCGCCGAGGATCGCGTCGACCGGGCTGCGGAGGGCGCCCCGACCTATCTGCTGGTCACCTCGGACACCCACCGCGGGGATCACATCGGTCGCTATGACGGCGAGGCACGGGTCCTGACCCCGAACCTCGACCAGCTCGCGGACCAGGGGATCGCGTTCACGAACTGCTACGCGCCGACCAACGTCACCAACCCCTCCCACATGGCGCTCATGACCGGGCTGCCGCTGAGGGATACGCGCATCGCGAACAACGCCACCGCGCTGTCCACCTCCGCCAACACCCTCGCGGAGGAGTTCCAGCGGGCGGGCTACCGCACCTTCGCGGCGACGAGCGTCCGGCACCTCAAGCCGTCGCAGAGTGGCTTGCACCAGGGCTTCGACCGCTATGACGCCCCCGACGAGGGCAAGCGGAACGGCAAGGTGGCCGTGGACCGCTTGCTCGAGTGGCTGCCCGACGCCGAGGGGACGCCGCTGTTCGTCTGGCTCCATGTCTACGACGCCCACGCGCCGTACTCCCCCCCCGAGGAGCTGGTGAAGCCGCACTACCCCGCGGGCAAGGACCCCCGCTCGACCGACCGCGAGCTCGGCATCCCCGCGCCCGTCCTCGCACCGTGGATCAAGAACCGGAAGATCACCGACCCCGAGTACATCGACGCCCTCTACGCGGCGGGCGTCGACTACGTGGACGCGCTCATGGGGCGGATTCTCGCGGTCCAGCGGATCAACACCGGCGTCGTGGCCTTCACCGCCGACCACGGCGAGTCACTGGGCGTGGAGGGGGTCTGGTGGGACCACAGCCGCCTGAACTACGACACGATCCACATCCCGATGATCATCAGCGGCCCGGGGATCGCCGCGTCCCGGACGGACGCCCCGGTGGAGCAGCTCGACGTGGGGCGGACCCTCCTCGACCTCGCCGGGATCGAGAACGAGTTTCCCGGCCGTGACCTCACCTGGGCGGTCGAGGACCCCACGGCCTCGAGGCCAAGGTTCTCACTCGGCGCCCACGGCTGGTCAGCCGCCGTGGAGGCGGACGGCTGGGTCCTCACGCTCCAGATCAAGGAGTACCCCCAGCGCTTCAGCGTTCGCACCTGGGCCCACGGGGAGACGGAGCTCTTCAACCTCCGCGAGGACCCCACGGCCTCCACAAACGTCCTGGAGCAGAACTTCAAGCGCGCGCGCGCCATGCGCAAGGCCCTGACCACGTGGCTCTCCAACCCCGAGGGAGCGAGCCTCGCGGACGACGCCGAGCTCTCCCCCGAGGCGATGGCCAGCCTCGAGGCGCTGGGCTACGGCGGCGGCACCACCGGAGGCGCGGTGGGCGCCTGGTGGACCCCCCGGCCCGGCTCGGAGTGGAACCAACGCTTCGACGACTGAGCGGCCCCAGCGGAGCGCACCGTCCTCCCCGCCGGCACCAAGAGCTCAGCTCACCGGCGGCGCGAAGCTGGTGAGCTTGATCCCGTCCACCGCGGCCAGGTACTCGTCCATGGTCGGCGTGCGGCCGAGGATGGTCGAGAGCACGACGACCGGAGTGGACGCCAGCAGGGACTCTCCCTTCTTCTCGGCGCTGTCCGCCACCACGCGCCCCTTGAAGAGGCGGGTCGAGGTCGCCATGACCGTGTCGCCCTTGGCCGCCTTCTCCTGGTTGCCCATGCACAGATTGCAGCCGGGCCGCTCCAGGTACATCATCGGCTCATACTCGGTGCGGGCGGTGCTCTTCGGGAGGAGGTCGTCGAACTCGAACCCCGAGTACTTCTGGAGGATCGCCCAGTCGCCCTCAGCCTTGAGCTCGTCCACGATGTTGTAGGTGGGCGGGGCCACCACGAGGGGAGCCTTGAAGGTCACCGCCCCCTCCTTCGCCTCGATGTTCTTGAGCATCTGCGCGATGATCTGCATGTCCCCCTTGTGGATCATGCAGGAGCCGACGAAGCCGAGGTCGACCGCCTTGTCTCCCCCGTAGTAGGACACCGGGCGGATCGTGTCGTGGGTGTAGCGCTTGGACACGTCCTCGTTGTTCACGTCGGGGTCCGCGATCATCGGCTGGTCGATGACGTCCAGGTCCACGGTGAACTCGGCGGCGTAGCGGGCGTCGTCATCCGGCAGGAGCGCCGGCTCCTCACCTGAGCGCAGGCCCGCGATGCGGGCCTCGGCGCGGGACACGAGACCCGCCAGCACGGCGCCCTCGTTGTCCATGCCCTTGTCGATCATGATCTGGATCCGGTCCCGGGCGATCTCGAGGGACTCGATCAGGGTCTCGGGCTGCGAGATACAGATCGAGGCCTTGGCCTTCATCTCCGCGGTCCAGTCGGTGAACGTGAACGCCTGGTCCGAGAGCAGGGTGCCGATGTGGACCTCGATCACGCGGCCCTGGAAGATGTTGTCTCCGAACTCCTGGAGCATCTGCGCCTGGGTCGCGTGCACCACGTCGCGGAAGTCCATGTGGTCCTTCAGCGTGCCCTTGAAGGTCACCTTGACCGACTCGGGGATCGGCATGGTCGCCTCCCCGGTGGCGAGGGCGAGGCCGACGGTGCCGGAGTCGGCGCCGAAGGCCACCCCCTTGGACATCCGCGTGTGGGAGTCGCCCCCGATGATGACCGCGCGGTCGTCCACCGTGAGGTCGTTGAGGACCTTGTGGATGACGTCCGTCATCGCGGGGTACTTGTCCTCGGGGTCCCGGGCCGTGATCAGCCCGAAGTCGTTCATGAAGCTCATGAGCTTCGGGATGTTCCGCTGGGCCTTCTTGTCCCAGACCGACGCCGTGTGGCAACCGGACTGGTAAGCCCCGTCCACGGTCGGCGAGATGACGGTGGCGGCCATCATCTCGAGCTCCTGGGACGTCATGAGGCCCGTGGTGTCCTGGGAACCCACGATGTTGACCCGCACGCGCACGTCCGAGCCGGCGTGCAGGACGGCCCCCGGCGTCGTTCCGACGGCGTTGCGGTTGAAGATCTTCTCCACCGCGGTCAGCCCCTGCCCCGCGTGGGACACCTCCTTGGCGGCGGCGTACACCGCCGGCTTCTCCACCCCGAGGATCTCCGCCGCGGTGGTCTGGAGCTTCTTGCCGAAGACCACGGCGTAGGACCCCTTGGCCCGGATGAACTCCAGCTTCTGGGGGGTGAAGGCCGGGGAGATGTCGCAGAGCTCCTTCGCGCCGCTCTCGTCGTAGAGCCTCTTGGTGCGCGTGTTGATCGTCAGGACGGTGCCTGTATCGATCGAGAAGACCTCCTCCAGCACGGGCTCGCCGTCCGCGTCGAGGACCGGCTCGCCGTCCGGCCCCAGCTGCTTGACCCAGTTGTTCAGGTCGAGCCCGATGCCGCCGGTGACCCCCACGGTGGTGAGGAAGATCGGCGAGATCCCGTTGGTGCCGCCGACCACGGGCGCGATGTTGATGAACGGGACGTAGGGGCTCGCCTGAACCCCGGTCCAGAGGGCGACGTTGTTCACCCCGGACATGCGGGAGGACCCCACGCCCATGGTGCCCTTCTCCGCCACGAGCATGATCCGCTTGTCGGGGTGCTGGGCCTGCAGCGCCCGGAGCGCGTCCTGCTTCTCCTTGTCGTGCTCGAAGAGGCACTGGCCGTGGAGCTCGCGGTCCGACCGGGAGTGGGCGTCGCTCCCCGGCGAGAGGAGGTCCGTGGACACGTCGCCCACCGCGGTGACGAAGGTGACGACCTGGATCGTCTCGTCCACTTCGGGGAGCGAGGTGAAGAACTCGGCCTGGACGTAGCTCTCCAGGATCTCGGTCGCGAGCGCGTGGCCGGCCCCGTGGGCGGCCTTCAGGCGATCGGTGTCCGCATCGTAGAGGAAGACCTGGGTCTTGAGGACGTCGGCCGCCTGGCGCGCGATCCCGGCGTCGTCCCCGAGGGCGAGGTCGAGCAGCACCTCCACCGACGGGCCACCCTTCATGTGCGAGAGCAGCTCGAGGGCAAACGTGGGAGTGATCTCCTCGACCACCGCATCACCGAGGACGATCCGCTTCAGGAAGCGAGCCTTGGCCCCCGCCGCGCTGGTCGTCCCGGGGAGCGTGTTGTAGATGAAGAACTGGAGCGAGGCCTCGCGGTGCTCGTTCCCGGCGTCCTCGATCTGGGCGATGAGCGCCTCGACCAGCTCGGCGTCCTCGATGGGCTTGGGGTGGAGGCCCTGGCCCTTGCGGGCCTCGATCTGCTCGAGGTAGTCGGTGTACACGCTCATGGTCATCGTCGTTGCAGGGGCCCAGAAGGCCCGGTGGCGGCCGGGAGGGGCGCCGTGAGATCTTGTTCCTGGAGGGACCGGCGGGCACGGGCGCCCACGTCCTCGCAGGCGGCCCTGGCCCGGCTCTGGACGCGGAGGAGCGGTCCGTCGGGCCCGGTCTTCCACCCTCGCTGCGCCCCGGGGGCACCACGGGGGCGGTGGTTGAGGACAAGAGGGTACATGGGGGCAAGCCCCCCAGAGGCAGCGTGGGGCCGGAGAATTCCGCCACCGGAGCCCACCGGGCAGCACGAAGGGAGGGGAAGCGAGCCCCCAGGGGCCCAGGCCCCCGCGTGCGCCCGCGAACAAGCGCCGGGTCCACGGGAATATCATCACGCCCCCGTCGAAAGGGACGGGTCCGCCCTACTTGGGCCTGGTCCTGACGACTAAATTCCGGCTGGACCCTGACCGCCTGGAAGTTTCCAACCTCGACACCCCCCCCCATGCTCCTCTCGCTTGCACTCGCCACGACCCTCTCGCCCCTCGCGCCGCAGGAGGCCCCCGGGCTCCACCCCGACTCCGCGGAGTTCGTCCTCAGCGTGCCGGACCTCCAGGGAACCATGGGCCGCTACGGCAAGACCGCCATGGCGAAGATGATGGCGGACGCGGACCTCCAGAAGGCCATCGGCGAGGTCATGGGGAGCGGCCCCGTGGACCCGGTGGAGCTCCTGGTCCAGCAGCTGCGCGGCATGGGAAACGACCTCCCGCCGATCCTCGACCTGCACCAGGGAGTTCGGTCCATCTCCATCTCCCTGGACTTCCTGGGTGACGCGGACCTCATGTCCGCGATCTTCACCCTCGGCTTCCCCACGGAGGAGCCCCAGCTGGCCATCCGCTGGGTGGTGGACTTCGTGGATGAGGCCTCGTGCGCCGCCTGGGTCAAGGTCCTCATGGACTACACCACGGCGAACTCCGCGGGCCTCCCGGAGAGCATGAAGCCCAAGCTCTCCACGCGCGCCCTCACGCTGCAAGGGGACGGGGGCTCCTTCGGGGCCGCCAGCGCCACGATCAACAGCATGGTCGGCATGGACGGCTCGCTCCCCCAGTACATCGTGCAAGGGGGCACGCGCGCCGTGCTGATCGCCGGCATCGAAGACATCGACGCCGAGCTCCAGCGCATGAGCGGCGTGGCGCTCGGGGCGGTCAGCGACCAGATCACCGCCGGTCGGGCCAAGCTCGGAGAGAGCGCTGGCGTGAAGATGATCGAGGCCTACGTCTCCCCGTACGCGGGGATCAACGCCTTGATGGAGTCCATGGACGGCGGCGCGGGGCTGATGGAGACACTGCTCCTCGGCCCCATGGGCTCGATGCTCGAGCTCATGATGGGCGCCCCGGCCTCCGCCATGATTCGAGGCGGCCACTGGGACGTGAGCATCCTCGAGGGCGGCCGGTTCTCGACCCGCGGATGGGTCCCCGGCGAGTCTCCCAGCCCCGGCCTCGACATGATCGGCGGCTCCCCCATCGAGGCCTCCAGCCTCGGGCTCGCACATCCCGACGCCCTGGTCACCGCGGTCGCCAGCTTCGATCCCGCCATGCTCCTCGACATGGTGACCGAGGCCGCCCCCGACCCTGAGTCCGTGGAGGCGATGATGTCCCAGCTGGAGCAGCAGTTCGGCTTCCGCGTGGACCGCGACGTGATCGCGCCCCTCGGCGACTCGATCTCCTACAGCCTTCCGAAGCTCCGCTCGCTGCTCTCGGCGCCGAACCTGATGGCCGTCGCAGCGCTCGAGGACCGCGAGACCTTCACCCGCGGGATGGACGGTCTCGTGGGCATGATCAAGGAGCTGGGCGAGATCGAGGGCCAGCGCACCGACTACCGAGGGGCCACGCTCTACAGCTGGTCCCTGGCCGACGCGGCCGCCGATGGCGGCATGGAGGCCGGCGGCCTCATGGGCGGCCTCCCCATCGACCCCTCGACGTTCTTCCGCCCCACCATCACGGTGATGGACGACCGCGTGCTGCTCTCCACCTTGCCCACCCACGCCAAGCGCGAGGTGCGCCGGGTGGCCAAGCTCCTCAAGGCGGGCGAGGAGGCGACCCTGCATGCGGGCCTGGTGGAGACCGGGATCGCGGACGGCGCCTCGATGGTCAACTTCGCCGACTGGCCGCTCTTCATGGGCAACCTCTACACCCAGCTGAAGGCCCTCGCCCCGATGCTCGGCGGCTTGGCCGGGGGCGGCGGCGGGATGGACCTCCCCTTCCAGCTGGAGGCGCTTCCTGACATGACCGTGCTTACCCGTCACTTCAGCCCGAGCGAGCGCTACTCCGTGGCCCTCGAGGGCAGCCGGATGGACGTCACCGAGTCCTCCATCGGCCCCGAGGTCTCGATGCTCATGGGCATCGCCGCCATCGGCGGCGCGAGCGTGTTCGGAGCCTCCGCCGCCTTCGACGGGGCGGGAGACGAATGGGACGACGAGGAGATGGTGATCGAATTCGCTGGTCAGCCCCTGGATCTGGAGGAGGGCGTGGAGCCCGGCCCGACGGGCCAGACCCAGTCCAGCCTCATGGTCCTCTCCATGGGCATCCAGATGTTCCAGGTCCAGAACGAGGGGAAGGCCCCCGCCAGCCTCGCCGAACTGCAAGGAGACGGCACTTCGAAGCCGGGAACGATCAAGGAGCTCCCCAGCGACGGTTGGGGCCGAGGGTTCAAGTACTCCAACCAAGGCGGCAAGGTCAGGATCTGGTCCATCGGCGCCAACGGGATCGACGAGAAGGGCGAGGGCGATGACCTCCTCCTCGAGCTCTGAGCCCCTGGGCCGGGCCGCCCGCGGGCGGCCTGGCTCTCCCCGCGCCGGGGTCACGAAGGGGGCGCGGCCGGCTCCCTTCCAGGGACCGCTGAGGTCCCACGACCGACCCTGATGCACACCCGACCGGCCACCTCCAACTCCCCGCGCGATTCCCTGAATAGCCGGAAGGGCCGCGGGTACTCCCGACCATGTTCACGCCCCGTCAGTGCAGCCTCTTCCTGGTCGCCGGGATCACCCTCGCGGCCATCCTGCTCGGCCAGGGGGCGTACGGGCCCGGCCTGTATGTCCTGACCTTCGCCGTGGCGCTTGTGGGCTTCTACGCCTCGGTCCAGCTCTGGCGCACCCGCACCTTCTCCGGCTCGCTCTACTTCGCCTGGGGCTGGGGCATGGTCGTGCTCGAGGTCATCGCCGACGCCGCCGCCGAGCCGATGGTGTGGGCTGTGGCCGGGGGCGCTGTGGTGCTCGGCCTGGTCCTCCACGTCGGCCGGCGACTCCTGCGGGGCCCGGACAGCGTGAAGCACTGACCGAAGCTGGACCCAGGGCCCGCCCCTCCGACGGAGCGGCCCGGTGCCGCACGGACAAGGAGGCGCTGAGGCCCTTGGCTTCGGGGCCGGCACGGTCCCAGGGGGAGGCGAGCCGGCGCGCAGTCGGGCGGCGGGGCCCAGGTTTCGGCTCCGGGGCCCCGGCACCGTGCTACGTTTCAGAGCGCCTGCCGGCCACCCACGCTCTCCTCGCGATGATCTCATTCGCTCTCCTCACGGGGCTCAGTCTCATGAGCCCCGCTGCCAGCGCCCCCCTCACTCCCTCGCTCCACCTGCCTCCCCAGGAGGAAACCCCGGCCCCACGGGCGGAGTCCCCCCTCGAGCGCTACGAGCGGCTCGTATCGGAGGCCAACGCGGCCAACGCGGCGTGGGCCAGGGACCTCAAGGCCCTCCGCGACGCCGAGAAGGCCGGCGGGCCCCCGGTGCCCGCCTCGGCCTGGACCTCGCCGCTGATCCCCTTCGTGGCACGCTTCCAGGCGGCCGCTCGAGACCATGCAGGGACCGACGCCGCGATCCCCTTCCTGATGTGGGTCACCCAGAACGCCATGCCCATGAAGGGAGCCGGCCGTCAGGCGGCGAAGGACAGCCTTCACGAGTTGGTGACGACCCATCGCCGATCGAACCGGCTGGTGGAGCTCTCCTGGATGCTCGGACGCCTCGTCTACTTCTTCGGGGAGGAGGAGGGCGCTGCCATCGGCGCGGGCCTCGAGGCGGATTCACCGAACGAGGAGGTCCGCACCTGGGCGGTGTTCTCACGCACGACCGGATTCCTCGAGAGCGCCCCCGTGGACTCCGACGCGTTCAAAGGGGCGATCGCCGAGCTCCGCGCAGCCTTGGCGAAGGTGGACATGGAGATGCTCGCCGAGGAGGTCGAGAATCGGATCGCCGTGCGGGAGAGGTTCTCCATCGGCATGGTCGCGCCGGACATCCAGGGCGTCGACCTCGCGGGGAACGCATTCGCCCTCTCCGACTACGGGGGGAAGGTCGTCCTGCTGGACTTCTGGGGTGACTGGTGAGGCCCCTGCCGGGCTCTGTACCCGCACGAGCGGTCGCTCGTGAAGGAGATGAAGGACCGTCCGTTCGCGCTCATCGGCGTCAACTCCGATGACCTCGACCGCGCCCGCGCCGCGGTGAAGGAGCACCAGCTGAACTGGCGCAACTTCCAGAACCGGCCAGAGGGCTCCAAGACCAAGATCTCGGACGACTGGCTCCTGAACGGATGGCCCACCATCGTGGTGCTCGACGCGGACCGGCGCATCCGGTATCGCGGGCTGGACTGCCACGAGGGAACCCGCATCGCCCGGGAGCTCGTCTCTGCCATGGAAGACTGACCCCTCGCCCCTGGCCCGCCGAACGCGAAGCCGGGAGCCCCGGGCGAACGCCGGCCCGGCTAGAGGAAGGTCAGCTGGAGGCCGTTGGAGAAGTTGAACCCCGCGCCGCCCCCGAGGAGGTCGCGGAACACCAGCTGGAAGCTCCACGTGCTGCCCGAGAGGATCGTCGCCCCGGGGACCGGCGGCGACGCCAGGTCGAAGGGCGTCGTGAGGAGGTTCCCCGTGGCCACAGCCGGGGCGCTACGGAAGAGCTGCGAGCCGAGGCAGAGGACGCCATCGCCCACCGGGGTCCCCGGCTGCGTCGACTGGCCGTAGAAGAAGAACCCGAAGCCGTCGGGCATCGGGCCCACCTGGAGGCTGAGGTCGTTCTCCGCGACGGAGCAGCTCCCCGTGTAGGACACGACCGCCGCCAGCCCGGTGGAGTTGGAGGTCGCCGGGCAGAAGTTCGTCGCGGGGCAGGTGTTCTCCCACAGGACCACCTCGTCCGCGATCTCATCCAGCAAGGCGATGTCCAGGTCCTGGTCGCCGTCGAAGTCGAAGAGCAGGGCGCACGCGGGGTTCTGGCTCGCGATGAAGGTGGTCTCCGTCGTGAAGGTCCCCCCGCCACCGTTCATGTGCATCGTCCAGGCTCCGCCGCTGAAGGCGGACATGATCCAATCGAGGTCGCCGTCCCCATCGAGGTCTCCCAGATCCGTGGCCACCACGAGCCCCCCCGTGGACTGGACCTGCTGCATGGAGAGGCCGCCGCTGCCGTCGCCCAGCGCGATCGTCCCCGTGGCGTCGACGCCGTTGCTGGTCGCCACGTCGAGGTTGCCGTCCCCGTTGACGTCCCCGAGAACCACCATCCAGATGCGGCCGGCGCCGTTGAGGACGCCCGCCTGGGTGAAGGTGCCGTCGCCGTCGCCGAGCCAGGCAATGAGGCGGCGGGAGCTCTGGGCGCCCACGACGAAGTCCATGATGCCGTCGTTGTTCATGTCCCCCGACGCGAGGCCCCACTCGGCGCTGCCGCCGCCGTTGAAGGTCGTCCGCGGCCCGAGGGTCCCGTCCCCGTTGTTCAGGCGGATGGAGAGGTTGCTCGAGTTGGCGTTCGCCGAGATCACGTCGCTGTCGCCGTCGCCATCCATGTCGAAGACGGCGAGCCCGCGAGGGAGGTCGCCCATCGAGTACTGCACGCTGGGCTCGAAGGTCCCGTCGCCGCGCCCGAGGAGCACGGAGACCGTGTCACCAAACTTGTCCCCCGTGACGATGTCCATCAGGCCGTCACCGTTCATGTCGCAGGACTCGTTCGGGCTCGGTGTGTCGCCCGTCCCCGACGGGGGCGTCAGGAACGGGTCGAAGCTCCCGGTGCCGTCCGCGCGGTTGAGGAACACTCGGACGTCGGAGGTGTCCTGGTTGATGATGGCGAGGTCCACGGCTCCATCGTCGTTCAGGTCGGAGGCCTGGCCGCCGTAGACACGGACGCCGCTGCCGTTCGGCGAGCGCACGTTGAGGACGTCCCCCTGGCTGAACGTCATCGTCGTCGGCCGGGTCCGGACGCGGAACTCACTGTGGAAGCCAGCGCTGCGAAGGGCGCTCCCGTCCAGGGCGACGAGGTCGTGGGAGATCCCGAGCTGCACGACCTCACCGGCGGCAAAGGGCACGGCGGGCGTGAAGCGAGCGGAGAGACCGCCGGGGCCCAGGGACCACGCCCCGGCGGCGGGGCCGGTGGACTTGCCGAAGACCTTCAGGTCATCGGTCGACGGCGGAAGGGCCGACGCGGCGATCGCCCGATCGAAGGTCACCACGACGTCCGCGTTGGGCAGCACGTTGCTGGCGTTGATCGCTGGCTGAACGGACACCACCGTGAGCTGGGCCGAGGCGGTCACCGAGAGCAGCAGGGAAGCGAGGGCGAAGGTGAGCGCGCGGAAGGCGCCGGGGCACAGGGGCTGGTTCATGGTGAGCTCGCTGACGGGTGGGCACCCGCGCTGGGCGGGGCAGCTCGCCGCAGCGGAGCGGCGAGGGGCTGGAGATCGGTGGCGGCGACGGCGAGGCAGGACCCCGATCGTACCGCCTCGCGGAGAAAGCCCTCCCCGTCGGGAGGGGATCCCCGGGGAGGTCGTCCACAATCGGGGCGAGCCCCCGGGTCGCCGGGGGACGCGCCGAGCGGCCGCCACCCGAGGCTCCACTGCCACAGGGCCCGCCCCCCCCGAGGGGTTCAGCCCCGAGCCGCCGCCCGCGGACCCATCAGTCCCGCTTGAGAGTCCCGCGCTGGCGGTACTTCTCGCGGTACTTGGCGTCGAGGGCCGTCTGCTTGTCGGTGAGGGAGATCTTGCGGCCCTGGACGAAGGCGTGCTCGATCTTCGTGCCCAGCTCGAAGGGGTCGCCATCCGCCACGAAGAGCGTGGCGTGCTTGCCCTTGTCCAGGGAGCCCACGTGGTCTTCGATGCCCAGGAACTCCGCGGAGGAGAGGGTCACCGAGCGCAGGGCCTGGGCGGGGGTCAGCCCGTGGGGCACGGCGGCGGCGGCCTCGTAGCAGAGGTTGCGGGCGTTGGAGCTGTCCCGTGCGCCCATGGTCAGGCACCAGCGGACGCCGGCGGCCTCGAGCTTCGCGGGCAGCTCGTAGGTGGTGGCGTAGGAGAGGTCCCGGCGGTGCGGGAGGCGGTGGGTGCTGGTGATCGCCACGGGCACGTCGTGGCGCACCAGGAGATCCGCGAACTCCAGGGCGTCGCGGCCCCCGGCGATGGCGACGCGCAGGCCTCTCTCGGCGCACCAGGGCAGGGCCGCCTCCGCCTGCTTGCGGGTGGTGATGGAGAGGAACACGGGGTCCTCTCCGGCGAGGATCGGGCGCATGGCCTCGAAGCGCAGGTCCGTGGGGACGGTGGGATCCGCGTCCTTGGCGGCCACGTAGGCCGCCGCGGCATCGAAGAGCGCGTCGAGCTCGGCGATCTGGCGCTTGGTTCGGTCGCCCGCGTCATCGCCTCCGCCGCTCCAGCGACGGAAGCGCGCGGAGCGCTCGGCGGGCCAGTTGATGGCGAGGCCAGCGTGGCGGTCGAGCGCGAGGTCCTCCCAGCTCCAGCCGTCCAGCTGGATGGTCGAGACGCGACCGGGGACGAGGCCCCCCTGGGGGAACACGCCAGCCACCAGCACGCCGTTGCGGCGGGTGACGGGCAGGTGCCAGGAGTCGGGGTTGACGGCCACCGCGGCGTAGACCTCGGGGTTGATGGAGCCCCCCTCGGAGGTGTCGATGGTCATGTCCACCGAGTCCACCTCCACGAGGCCAAGGGTGCTGGTGGCGAGGACGAAGCCGGGGAACACGTGGCGCCCCTCGAGCTCAAAGACCCGGGCCTCGCCCGCGTCGAGGCGCTCGGCGGAGACCGCCTGGATGACGCCGTCCTCGAAGAGCAGGTCCCCACCCTCGATCACGTCGCCGGAGACGGTGTGGATGGTCGCCCCGCGAAGGAGCACCGGGCCATCCTGGGCGGCGGCGCTGGGGGTCAGGTCCTGGGCGAGGGTTGGGGCTGCGAGGACGACGAGCGCCGCGAGCCGAAGTTGAATGGAGGTGCTCATATCAGCGGCTCCCGGCGCGCGTGGCGGCCATCTCGTAGAGGACATCGAAGCAGCCGCACACCCCGGGCCGCGAGAGGGTCGGGTCGGCACCGGAGCGCCACAGGTCCTCGAGCTCATCCCGGAAGCGGGCGAGGTCTCGGTCCGCGAGGCGCTCACCTCCGCCCCGTCGGCCCCAGCTGCCCCGGGACATCTTGGGCTTGCTGCCCTTCTTCAGGAGCTTCTGGATGATCCGCTGACGCTCCGCCTCGGCGGCGGCGCGTCCGGCGGCGTCGGCCTCCAGGGAGAAGAGCTCCCGGCCGTCCACGAAGGTGGAGACGCAGCGCGACTGGTAGCTGAGGGGGTCGCCGGACCAGATGGCGAGGTCGGCGTCCTTGCCCACCTCGATCGAGCCGGTCTGGTCCCCGATCCCCAGCTGGATCGCCGGGTTGAGGGTCACCAGCTTGATGCCCTCGGCCCGCTCCATGCGGCCGTACTTCACCGCCTTGGCGGCCTCGGTGTTGAGGCGCCGGGCGTGCTCGCTGCTGTCGGAGTTGATGGACACGTTCACGCCCACGTCGCTCATGAGGGTCGCGTTGTGCGGGATGGCGTCCACCACCTCGAACTTGTACGCCCACCAGTCCGAGAAGGTCGAGGCCCCCACGGCGGCCTCGGCGATCTCCTCGGCCACCTTGTAGCCCTCGAGCACGTGCTGGAAGGTGCCGATCTTGAACCCGAAGGCCTGGGCCAGACGCGCCAGCATCAGGATCTCGTCCTGGCGGTAGCTGTGGCAGTGGATCCAGCGCTCGCCGGCGACGATCTCGCCCAGCGCCTCGAGCTCCAGGTCCCGGCGCGGGGGCATGGTGCGCGCGCGCTCCCACTCGGAGAGGGCCGCGTAGCGCTCCAGGCTCTCGCGGTACTCGCGCCCCGCCACCAGGCGGTCCTCGATGAGCGCCGCGACGCCCATGCGGGTCTGGGGGTACTCGTCGGAGCGGTCCGTCCCGGCGGCCACGCGCTTGGGGTTCTCACCCAGGGCGAACTTGATGCCGGGCATGGCGCCCTCGGCCTTCATGTCCTCGGGGTGGCTCGCGCCCCAGCGGAGCTTGATGACCGCGTTCTGGCCGCCGATGGCGTTGGCCGAGCCGTGCAGCAGGTTGGCGGCGGTGAGGCCGCCGGCGAGCTGCCGGTAGAAGTTGATGTCGTCGGGGTTGATGACGTCGCCGATGCGCACCTCGCTCGTCACCCGCCGGCCGGTCTCGTTGACCCCGCCGCTGATGCCGGTGTGGCTGTGGCAGTCGATCAGGCCGGGCGTCACGTGGCCGCCCTGGGCATCGATGATCCGCGCCCCGCCCGGGACGGGCGCCAGCGCCTCCGGACCCACGTAGCGGATCTTGCCGCCCTGGACCACGATCACCGCCCCCTCGACGATGCCCGCGTCCGCCGCGGTCCACACCGTGGCGTTGCGGATCATCACCGTCTCGGCGTCGGGGTAAGCCGTGAGCCCGTGGGCGCCGAAGGGCAACGGAAGCGGGCCGTCTTCCAGAGAAGCCTCGGGCTCCTCCGCTTCGCCATCAGACTCCACGTCCTCGCCCGACGAGCGGTCGTCGCCGTCAGCCTCGCCGTCGTCTTCCTCGTCCTCCTCGTCCGGCACATCGCCGGTACGCGTGGCGGACCAGCGCATCATCGCGCCGTCCGGACCCACCAGGGAGCCGTGGATGGCCTCCCCCTCGAAGAGCCCGGTGCCCGAGAACACGCCCTCGGGCGCGAGCGCCTCGGCCTCCAGGTGGAAGTGCATGTGCTGCGGGCCGACCTTGAGGTCGTCGAGCTCGAAGCTGTCCTCTCCCACGAGCACCTCGGCGCTCGAGGAGCTCTTCAGCCGCAGGGTGCCCTCGATGGGGCCGCCCTCGGTCTCCAGGCGGAAGGCGTAGTCCCCCTCATGGGTCGGGGCCGGCGCGGCCTCGATCTCGAAGCGGCGGCCCGCGACCCACACGTCACGGATCTCGGAGTCCTCGGCGAAGGGGTCCGCCGTGCGGACCACCAGGTGCGCCAGGCGCCCGGGCTCGACCTTCCCGAGGCGATCGTCCACGCCCAGCAGTCGGGCCGGGGTGACCGTCAGGGCCCGCAGCGCTTCCACGGGATCCAGGCCGCGCTCGATCGCCTCCCGGACGCCGGCCATGAAGTCCCCGCGGTCATCGAGCTTCGCGGAGGTGAGGGCCACCGTGGCGCCGCCATCCACGAGGCGCCGCGCGTTGCTGGGCGCGTGCTCCCAGGTCGCGAGGTCCCGCAGGCTATGGGCGTCGGCCGCCATGGAGGTCGAGACGTCCGGAGCCTCGGGGTAGTTGACCGGCAGCACCAGGGGCAGCCCGGCGGCGAGCACAGCGTCGAGCCGCCGGAACTCGGTCCCCGTGCCCAGCACCATCACCGGGCGGTTGAACTCGTCCGCGAGGCGAGCCGCGCGCAGGAGCTGCAGCTCGCTGGAGGCGTTGAACAGGAACGGAGCTCCGCCGCGCCGGAGCGCGTCCAGCGCCTCGTTCGGCTGGGGAGGCTCGTGGCCGGCCACCTCGGTGGCGTCCACGGCCAGGCAGGCGGCGTGGTGGTCAGCGTCCATGAGCGCCTGCCGGATGAGGGCGATGGCCCCCATCTCGGAGTTCGGATACGCCAGGCTCCCCTCGCTCCCCCAGCTCGCCCGGCGGAAGGCGAGGGTCTGGTACACCCCGTCCTCGATCACCTCGGGGGTGGCGGCCGCCACATCCCCCTCACCGGCGCCCAGGGCCACCACGGCGGAGGAGCCACCGAGCACGCCGTCGGAGGGCGCGATCGCCGCCGCCGTGAACCCGGCGCCGCGCAGGGACTCGACCTCCGAATCGGTGAGCCGCTCCCCGTCGAGGGCCGAACGCTGGGGCACGACCTTCTCCGATTGCCAATAGCCACCCAGCCCGGTGGCGTCCGGCAGGGGCGCCTCCACACCGGCGTACATCTCCACGAACCCCGCGTGGACCGTCAGTCCGGAGCAGTCCCAGACCCGGGCGCCCGCGGGCGCCTCGCCGCCGGTCTCCACCGAGACGATCACGCCGTCCCGGAGGACGATGGTCGCGTCCTCCACCAGGGCTCCCGGCGAGGGAATCAGGCGCGCGTGGGTCAGCGCATGCCAGCGGGGGTCAATCTTGCGGGGGCCCCGGAGGGGCTCGTCCTGCGCAAGGAGCGGCGAGAACGCGGGCGTCGCGGCGACGAGGGCCGCGACCAGGAAGAGTCGGATCATGGGGATGCGCCTGGCAGGTAGCTGCCGGCCCCGGGAACCGCCGGGGCGATCCCACGACTATAGCCGTCCTGAACGCGCCCATTGCGCCCTGCTGGGGACGCGCCAGAGGTGAGACACTTCCTTGACGATCGCCGGGCGCGGCCCCCTCGCCGTGGCGGCGAGATGTCTCAACGCCGTTCCCGGCCCAGGTGCCGCCCGGTCTGGGTCAGCGCCCCTCGCGCTGGCGACCGCGCCGCTGCCGGCCGCGACGATCGCGGTTGCGCGCGGCGGGGGTGTTGGGCGGCGTCTCGAAGGCCGGAGGCGCCAGGAGCTCGGTGGGCAGGCCCTCGCGGGCCTCGGCCAGCCGCGCCGCATCCTCGTCCATCCCCGCCCAGGTGAGCCTGGCCGAGACGAAGTTGGAGATGGTGACCGCCGACGCGTTCATCCCGTCCAGGGCGTTCGCCGCACGGGGCCAGCGGGTGAAGGACGCGATCAGGAGATCGGTGGCCTCGGACAGCTTGTCCTGCTCCAGCTTCACCGCGGCCTTCCCCGCCAGGGACATGGCGCAGTAGTGGGCGGCGGTGGCCTCCACGCTGGGGTCGCGCTTGATCGCCTCGGTGAAGTGGGCGATCGCCTTGTCGTAGGACGCGAGGGCCGCCTCGTTCTGCGAGCGGCGGCGGCGGAACTCCCCGGCGACCATGCCGGCGTAGCCCGCGTACCAGGCCATCGAAGCGCTCGCGCCCGGCCGGCCGCTCATGGCCGCGTAGGTCTCCTCGAGCCCGTTGACCCCGCTCTTCATGAGCAAGCGGTCCCGGAGGCGGGCGTGCAGGTCCCAGCTCCCGTCGTGGGCCGCGACGCCCCGGGTGAGGACCTCGAAGGCTCGGCCCCGGGCGCCCATGCGCACGAGGAAGTCATGGTGCTTGGCCACCTGCTGCTCGGTCCCCAGGGGATGCTGGGCGAGCAGGTCGAAGGCGGCGTTGACCTCGCTCATCCACTCCTTCGGCCACGCCTCATCGGACCTGGCCGCGCGGAAGATCTGCGCCATGCGGAGGTCGGCCGCGAGGGAGAGGGTCCCCATGCCGATCCAACCCGCGGCGGTCTCGCTGGCGGCCGCGTCGGGGGACTCGACCATGACCTGGAAGGCCCGCAGGATCGCCGGCGTGCTGCGCTCGGCGTCCCCGAGCTGGTTGGCCGCGAGGCCCGTCACCGCGTCCACGCGCCAGCTCTCCACGCCCAGCTCCCGGGCCGCCGCCGCCGCGTCGAGGGCGTCCTGACAGCGCATGCGCTGGAGCCGCTGACTCGCGCCTCTGCCCGCGCCCACGCCGACCCCCGAGCCAGGATCCACGGCCAGGCGCAGCGTGGCCTCGGCGCGCTCGAGCTCCGCCAGGCCGCGTTCCTCCGGCGTGGCGGCCTCCCGGGAGGCCGCCCGCTCCATGCGGGTCTCCAGCTCGTAGCGCTCCACGGCCACGTCGTCCCGCCGCCTGGTCGCAAGCGACCGCGCCAGGGCCTGGAACTCCTCGCCCCCGGCCGACTCATCGAGGCCGCGCAGGGTCACGCTCAGGGAGCGGGCCCTGGGGAACTGGCTGCCCATGGCCTCCAGGGCCCCGATCAGCATCTCGCGCTCGGAGTCCGGCATGGGGACGGCCAGGGCCTCCGCGATGAGGTCGATGGCCGCCTCGGAGCGCTGCTCGGCCAGGACGGCCCGGGCGCGCGAAGCGACCTCCACGTCGAGCCCGAAGAGAGCCAGGCGCAGGACCTCGAGGGGCGCGCCGAGCCCGAGCTTCTCGGTGAGGTCGAGGACCTTGAGGCGCTCCTGCCGCTTCGCCTGGCGGAAGCGCTGCTCCACCAGCATGCGGTCCCGCACGGAGCGGCTCGCCAGGAGCTGCTCCTCGGACTTGTCGTTGTTCGGCGGGAGCGAGGTGTCCTCTCGGTTCTCGATCCCCTCGCGCCACGCCTCGACCACCGAGGTGACGTCGAGCGCGTAGAAGACGTCGTAGTACTCGGTCCCATCGAGCTCCACCCCGATGTGACGCGGCGCCACCCGGGTCTCGTCCAGGTACCGCTCGTACACGATGGGCTCCATCGCAATGTGCTCGCCGCAGGTCACGCAGCCGAAGCGGGGGCACGGGATGCGGTTGCCGTTCTCGTCGTAGTCGCGGGGGTTGTGGCGGTACACCGACGCGATCACGTTGACGTAGGGCTCGAACAGCTTGCCCACCTCGGGGTCGCGATAGCGGATCCCGGCGTAGTGCTCACTCGCGATCTCACCGTCCATGTTGACCGCGACCATGATCGGCTTGCCCGTCTCCTTCGAGGTCGCCATGGCGTCCTCCCAGGTCCGCTGCCAGGTGATCTGCACCGGCTTCTTCCAGTCCTCCGCCGTCGGCGCGGGCCACATGGCCTCCCGGCTCCCGGGCGCGGGGCCGCCGCGCTGCAGCGGGGACGGACCGGGGATGGCGCCGCCCTGGCCCTGATCGCCCTGGCCCTGATCGCCCTGCCCCGGCGGGGTGTCCTGCTTCGCGGGAGCCTCCTGGCCGTCGCGCTGCGTGGCGCCGGCTCCCTCCTGGCTCGAGGTCGGGAACAGAACGAGGGGGGCCGCGGCGGCGGTGAGGGCGAGGATGGAGATCATGATCTTGGGCACCGGAGATCCGATGTCAGGGCTCCAATCCTAGACGCAGGATGGGCTAGGGTCTCACCGCTCCTTCAGGCAAGGCCGCCCCCATGGCAAGACCCATCCCCCTCCGCCTCCTCGCACGGCCCCGGCGCTGGTGCTCCCTGGCGCTCGCCATGGGCCTCACCACGGCGGACGCGCTCCCCGTCCATGCCCAGGAGGTCGAGCTCCGCTGGGAGCTGCCCGCGGGGGACATTTACCAGGGGCAGACATTCCCCCTGACCCTTGAGGTCACCGCGACCGCGCCGGCCGAGGGGGGCTTCGTCCAGCTCTTCCCGCAGCCGCTCGGGCTCCCCGTCCAGATCGAGGGCTTCGGCGCCATCGAGCAGCTCGAGCTCGTGCCCCGCGAGGACACCGGCGACTGCTCGGTGGTGCTCGACGGCGAGCTCGCGCGCGCCCAGGACCTCGACCCCGATCCGAGCGTCACGCGCCTGAGGCTCACCACCCTCGCCCGGCCCCGGCGGTCCGGCCCCGCCGCGCTGCCCGAGATCACCGCACGGTACGCGGTCACCAGCGCGTTCCGCGACGACCTCGTGCGCGGCTCGGTCCCGGTGGACCGAACCGAGGGGGCCGCCCGTGGCGCCGGCGCCACCCTCGACGTGCTGCCCCTCCCCGAGGCCGACCAGCCCATCGACTTCGAGGGCGCGGTCGGCGACATCACCCTGGAGGTGAGCGTGACGCCCAACCGGGTGATGGTCGGCGAGACCCTCCAGCTGGAGGTCTCCTGCCTCGGCGGCAGCCTGAATGACGGACGGGCCGAGCCGCGCCTCGAGGCCGTGGAAGGTCTGCGTGTCGTCGGTCGCCGCAGCGAGCGAACCTGGGGCGGCCAACGGGTGGGGCGGACCTTCTGGTACGACCTCGAGGCCACCTCCACCGCGGCCATCGCCACCCCCGCGATCCGCCTGGTGACCTTCGACCCTCTCGCTGATCCGCCGGCCTATCGAACCCTGGAGGGCCCGCCGCTGCCCGTGGCCATCCGCCCCGCACCCGGGTCCGCAACGCCTCCTTCACCCGGCGCCCAGGGGGCCCCCGCCGTGGGCGAGCAGCCCGCCCCCGACCCGGCCGAGAAACCGCGACTGCGCTGGACTCCCGCGGTGATGGGCTTCATCGTGCTCCTCGCGGTGGCCTCGACCCTTCGACGGCGCCGTCAAGCCCCCGGAGGATCCCAGTGAGCCTGATCCAGGACGCCCAACGCTTCCCCGTCACGACGGTGATGATCGTCGGCTCCATCGCCGCCGTGCTGGCCGAGGCCTCCGGCCGGAGCGTCGAGCACCTCATGCTGATCCCCGGCCTCGCGCTCAGCGAGCCCTGGCGTCTGGTGACCTGCATCCTCCCCCATGGGGGCGCGTTCCACCTGCTGTTCAACGTCTACTGGATCTGGATGCTCGGGCGGCTCATCGAGTCGCGCATGGGGTCTGCCGCCACCGCCGTCCTGACGCTGCTCTGCGCCATCGCCGCCAGCGGGCTCGAGGCGGCCATGATGCACAGCGCCGTCGGCCTCTCAGGGATCGTCTACGGGTTCGCCTTCTACGCCTATGCGAGGGGGAAGCACGACCCCCGGTTCTTCGGCATCATCGACGCGCGCCTCATCCGCTTCTTCCTCGGGTGGTTCTTCCTCTGCATCGCCCTTACCCAGCTGGGCGTGCTGGGCGTGGCGAATGCGGCGCACTTCGGAGGCGGGCTGATGGGCTTCGCCTGCGGGATGAGGCGCCGCTGGGTGGCCCCCGTCGTCCTCGGCGCCGTCGTGGCGGCCCTCGCCCTCACGCCCGCCAGCCCCCCGGCGTACTCCGTGCGGATCCAGGCGGACCGCGACCTGCAGGATGGTCAGCTCGAAGCGGCGATCCGCGGCTATGAGCTGTTGATCGAGCAGGGCGACCAGCGCGCGGGCACCTGGAAGAACTACGGCATCGCCCTCCAGGACGCCGCCCGACTCGAGGAGGCCCTGGAGGCCTGGCGTGAGGCCATCGCCATGGACCCGCGGATCTTCACCCCCGAGCAGCGCCGGGCCATCCAGGCGGAGCTCGAGCTCAAGGATGCTGCGGGCGCCGCGGCGCCCGTCCTCGGGGGCGGGGGCTGACCGCGGCCACCGACCGCCCCATGAGCTCCGCCGAATCGCAAGCCCCCCCCGAGCCCTCGACGCCCACCGACGAGGAGCGCCGGGCCGCCGCGGCACGCCTCGCGGGATCACGATCTGGCCTCTCCCGCGCGCTCTGGGCGCTGCTCGGGCTCTCCTTCGTGGCCATCGGCGCCATCGGGGTCGTCGTCCCCGGCCTCCCCACCACCCCGCTGCTGCTCCTCGCCGCCGCCTGCTTCGCCCGGAGTTCCCCCCGGCTGTATGCCTGGCTGCTCCGGAACCCCACCTTCGGACCGCTCATCGAGGACTTCCGCGCGGGACGCGGCGTCAGCAGGAGGGTGAAGGCGACGGCCCTCTCGATGATGGCCGCCTTCGTCACCTTCGCCCTCCTCGTCCCGCTCCGCGACCGCGCCGTGCCCTCGGCGATCGTCGCGGTCGTCGCACTGATCGGCGCCGGCTACATCCTGCGCCTCCCCACCCGCCGACCGTAGGGGTGGACGGGGCGGCGAGCGGAGCTGGCCACCGCCCTACTTCTTCTTCGGGCGGAAGACCTTGATCACGGCCTCGTCGGCCTCGAGGCGCGCCGCGCCCGTGAGGTCGAGGCAGTAGGGGATCGCGGGGAAGACCGCGTCGAGGCACTGGCGGATGGCGCTGGGCTTGCCTGGCAGGTTGACGATGAGCGCCTTGCCGCGGATCCCCGCCGTCTGGCGGGACAGGATGGCCGTGGGCACGTACTGGAGGCTGACCTGCCGCATGAGCTCCCCGAAGCCGGGCATGGGCTTCTCGACCACGGCCTCGGTCGCCTCGGGCGTCACGTCCCGGGGCGCCGGACCGGTCCCCCCCGTGGTCACCACGAGGTCGCACCCCTCCACGTCGATCAGCTCCACCAAGGTGCGCTCGATGAGCGCCTGATCATCGGAGATCACGCGCGCCACCGCCTCCCACTCGGACGTCAGGTAGTCCTCGAAGGTGGCATGGATCGCCGGCCCTCCGAGGTCCTCGTACTCTCCGCGGCTCGCGCGGTCCGAGACGGTCACGACGCCGATCTTGGCCTTGTTGGTCATGGGTCCAGGCCCGGACGCTGCCGGGCACAGTCGGGGGTTGGATGGATGAGTGGCTGGCCCCTTCGACCGCTCAGCGGCCAGCGCGCTGCGGCATGGCGGCACGCTCGGAGAGGGCGTGGCCCACATAGGGGGTGAAGCGGACCGGAGCGCCCGCCTCGAAGGCCGCGCCCACGGGCAGCTCCACGAGCCCGTCCGCCGCCGCGGCCGCGATGAGGTCGCCGCTCCCGTTCCAGCGGGCGGGCACGATGCCGCCGCCCTCGAACGAGGCGGGGAGGAAGAGGTGGCGTCGCCCACGGTGCTCGTAGGCGTCCGCCATGGGCGCCTCGAAGGACGCCGGACGCCAGCCTCCCAGGTACAGCCCGAGGGCCGGCATGAGGAACAGGTGCGCCGTCGCGAGCACGCTCACGGGATTGCCGGGGAGGCCGATGAACAGGGAGCCGTCCGCACGCCTCGCCACGAGCACCGGCTTGCCCGGCTGGACCTGGACCTTGTGAAAGACCGTCTCGTACCCGAGCTCGGCGAGGGTGGCGGGCACCAGGTCGCGCTCCCCCATGCTGACGCCGCCGGTGGTGACCACCACGTCCGCGTCCGCCGCCGCGGCCTCGAGGGACGCCCGGAGCTCGCCCTCCTGGTCCCGGGCGTGGCGGCGGGTGACCTCCACCTCCAGAGCCGCCATGAGCGCGTCCAGGAGCGGGCCATTGCTGTCCCGGATCCCCGCCTTGCCCGCGGCGCCGACCTCATCGCCGGTCGTCACCACGGACACCCGGGGACGCTGAAACACCTCCACCTCGACGGCGCCCGCCATCGCGGCCACCGAGAGATGCGCGGGGGCGAGGCGCGTGCCGCGGGCCACCAAGGCGTCACCCTCGCGGGCGTCCTCGCCGCGCCACGCGATGTTCTTGCCCGGCAGCGGGCGCTCGTCGAGCTGGACCCGCGCCCCCTCATCGAGGGCCGACGTCCGCTCCACGGGTACGACCGTGGTCCCCGCCGGCGCGGGCGCGCCCGTCATGATCCGGACCGCCTGGCCAGGGTCCAGGGCTCCCTCGTGGGTGGTCCCCGCGGTGACCGTGGCCACCACGTCGAACTCGACCCGGTCGCCGTCCGGGACCACGGCGTAGCCGTCCATGGTGGCGCGGTCAAACCCCGGCTGATCCCGGTCGATCCTGACGTCCGCCGCGAGGAACCGCCCGCGGGCGGTGCGCAGGTCACAGCGCTCGGTGCGGGCCGCCCGGCCCGCCACATCGAGGCCCGCGAGGAGGGCCTGGGACTCAGCGAAGGTGATCATCTGGGGCTTCGAGGAAGGCTGTGGCCCCCTCCACGAGGGGCACGTCCAGGGGGGCGAGGTCGAGGGTCATGAGCTCGGTGGCGGTGACCCAGCGGAGGTCGTCGTGGGTGCCGTCCACGAGCCGGGGCTCGCCGTCGGACTCCACGGGCCGCGCAGCGTACGCGGTCAGCCGCAGGTCCGGCCCCCCTTCGCCCGGAGGAACTCGATGGGAGCTCCCCAGCGACTGGCCGACCTCCACCCGCAGGTCCAGCTCCTCGACGATCTCTCGCTCCAGCGCCTCGGCGCCGGTCTCGCCCGGTTCGAGCTTCCCGCCGGGGAACTCCCACTTCCCCGCGAGCGAGGCGGGGCGCGCGCGACGGGCCACCAGCACCCGGTCCCCCCGGAGGATCACGGCGGCCGCGACCTCGATCACTGGTCAGGGGCCGCCGCCCGGCCGGAGGACTGCCCCATGAGCGCCGCCACCGGGCGCGTGAGCTCGGAGCCGCGCATCAGCGTCTTGAGCACCGCCGTGATGGGCGTCGCCAGGATCATGCCGACGATGCCCCAGATGTGCCCCCAGAACACCAGCCCCAGCAGCACCACCGAGGCCCGCAGGTCGAACCGATCCCCCAGCAGCTTGTTCTCCCAGATCTGCCCGACGGCGAACTGCACCGCGCCGGGCAGGGCCACGGCGAGCCCAAGGGTCACGAGGCTGGCGTCCCCGGCGAGGAGCACCGGGACCGGGAGCGCCACCGCCACCACGGACCCGATGGTCGGGATGAAGTTGAGCATGAACGTGAGCACCCCGAAGAGCACCGCCGCCGGCACGTTGAGCGCCATCAGGATCGAGCCCACCGCGATTCCAGTCACCGCCGAGGTGACCATCTTCACGGAGATGTACTGCTGCACGCCGTCGCGGACCGTGCTCTGCATGGACTCCCCGCCGGCAGCGCCGTCCCCGCCGGGAGCCTCGAGGCGCGCACCCGATCGTCCCGGGCGCCCCTGCTCGAGGAGGAGGAACATCATGAAGATCAGGACCGTGACGCCCTGGGACAGCAGCGTGCCGAGCACGCTCGCCAGCTGGGGCAAGAGCCCCCTGAGGGTCTCCTCGATCCGGTCGGCGTAGTCCGCGAGCCCGAGCGTCTCGAGCAGCGCCCCGAGGCCGCCGTCTGGCTGGTCGGCCGTGCTGAGCTTGCCGATGGCCTCGAACTCCTTCAGGGACGACGCCACGACCCCCCCGACGATCACGAGGAGCAGCGCCCCGAGCAGCATGGTCAGGGCCACCGAGACGGACCTCGAGAGCCGGGTCCGCGCCGCGAGCTGGTCCACCACCGGCGACAGGGCCAGGGCCAGGAAGAGGGCCAGGGCGAAGGGGATCATCACGTCCCGCAGGGCCTGGAGGGTGGCGCCCACCGCGATCGAGGCGAGGATCAGGAGACACACGGTCTGGATCCGACGCTCCGTGGAGGGGGCCTCGGGTGAGGCGGGGCGCGGCGCAGGGGGAGCGGGGTCCGTCATGACCCCCTAGTTCTACGGACCGGAGCCCGCCGGATCGACGATCCCGCGGGCTCCGGTGCAGAGGATCCTCCTGGGAGGTCCTTGAGCCGCCTCAGACGAAGGGCGTGATGCCCGGCTGGGCCACGGCCTTCACGGGGTTGTCCCCGAAGTCGTAGCTCTTGGGGGCGAGGTCCTCCTTGGACTCCAGCGCCTGGTTCCAGGAGATCTCCTGGCCCGTGTAGGCGGACATCCGCCCCATGAGCGCGAGCAGCGTGGCCCGGCACATGTAGTCGCCGTTGTGGATCGGCGCGCCGGCGCGGATCGACGCGAACAGCTCGTTGTGTTCGTTCTGGTACATGTTGTCCGGCACCCCCGGGTTCCGGTAGCGCCAGTTCGTCTCGCCCTCGATCCGGTGGGACTGCAGGTGCGCGATGCCCTTCGTCCCGTAGGCGTGGTCCGAGACGTCGCGGAAGGCCCCGGGGATCTGACGGCAGGAGAAGAAGCCCTTCACCCCGTCACCGAAGTCGTAGACCGCGCTGAAGTGATCGTAGATGTTGCCGTACTTCGGGTCGGTCCGGACGATCCGGCCGCCGTTGGCCTTCACGGACAGGGGCGGCTTGTCGTCCATGGTCCAGATCATCTTGTCGAGGTTGTGGATCGCCTGCTCCGCGATGTGATCCCCCGAGGCCCAGGTGTAGTAGAGCCAGTTCCGCAGCTGGGTCTCCATCTCGCTCCACTCGGGCTTCTGACCGCGGTGCCAGAGGCCGCCGGTGTCGTAGGAGCACTCGATGGCCTTGATGTCACCGATCGCACCCTCGCGGATCTTCTCGATCGTGGCCCGCTTGGCGTTCTGGTAGCGATAGCAGAGGCCGCTGACCACGGCGAGGTTCTTCTCCTTGGCCTCGTCGCAGGCGGCCCAGATCCGCCGCAGGCCCGGGGCGTCCGTGGCCACGGGCTTCTCCACGAACATGTGCTTGCCCGCCTTGACCGCGTACTCCACCTGGGCCGGGCGGAAGTGGGGCGTGGAGGCCATCAGCACCACGTCGCAGTTGTCGGTCACCTTCTCGTGGCAATCGAACCCCGCGAAGGCCCGCTCACTGGGCACGTCGATGCGCCCCTTGAACTCCTCCTCCGCGTTGAGCTCGGCCAGCTTGGCGGAGATGCGGTCGTCGAAGGCGTCCCCCATGGCCACCAGCTTGGTGTTCGGGTCCGCCCGCAGAGCGTCCCTCACCGCGCCGCCGCCGCGGCCTCCGCAGCCCACCAGGCCGAGCCGGAGCGTCGGCGGGTCTTCGTCCTGACGGGCGCTGGCGCCGGCGATGGCCGAGGTCGCGCCGAGGGCTGTGGCCACGCCGGCGGCCCGCAGGACCTGGCGACGGCTCGCGCCGGCTCGGAGTTCGTCAGAGGAGGAGTCGATGGGAGATTGGGTCATTCGTCGCGATGTCGTTGAAGGGACTCGTCGGGCCTGGGCCGGCCCGGCGGAGGGGTGACCGATGGGATCGGCACCACCCCATCCTGCGGGAAGGCCTCTCCGACGCAAGGCTCCGTCTCCTCGCCGCCGAAGAAGAGGCCTCTCTCCAGGGGGGTGACGCCGGTCCTCTCGGGTCCGAGGACCATCCTCGCCGTGGCCAGCGCGTCGGCCTCGGCCGCGGTGGCCGCTGTCATCACCGCCGCGCGTGGAGAGGGCAGCGGCAGGGCCGAGCGAGGGTCGACGACGTGCCCGTACTGCATCGCACCGCGCGCCGAGGCGGACCCACCGATCCCCTCGATGGGCTCCCCCGCGAGCGCGCCCGAGCGGTAGACGTCCCCCGACGTGGCGATGGCCGCCCTGCGCAGAAGGAAGCGCAGCCTCGTGGGTGAGTTTTCACCGAAGGGCAACACTTCGACTCTCCACCCTTCCGCGCCTGGTGGTGGATCGAGGGCCCTCAGGTCCCCACCGCCGTCCAGGAGCGCGCGGCGGATCCCGTGGGCCTCCACGGCCGCGAGGGCCTCGTCCACGGCGACGCCCTTGGCCACGCCCCCGAAGTCGAGGCGCACCTCGGGGTCTTCGACCCGGCACCCTGGTAGGCCCCCGCGCTCCTCGAAGGCGACCTGCTCCGCCCACCCGACGGACTGAGCCGCCCTCGCCCAGACCGCCGGCTCCGGCCATCGCCGCTGCCGCAGCGCCCGTCTCCAGTGCCGGGTGAGCGTGCCCACCGTCGGATCAAAGGCGCCCTGGGACAGGGGAACCAGGCGGTCCGAGGCCTGCAGAACGAGGCCCAGCGCAGGGGAGACCTCGACCCATTCCCCGCCGCTGGTCGACGGGAGCCGGCGAGCCTCGCTGGCGGCCGCGTAGTCGGTGGCGGCCTCCTCGATCCAGTCCACCCTCGAGAAGGCCGCCGCGGCTGCCCGGTCTGCGAGGTCAGGATCCTCCTCGCACAGGGTGAGCGTGAAGAGCGTCCCCATGGCCCGGTGCTCGTACGTCCTCCACCCGCGCTCCGACGCCCCGGATGGAGCGGCCTCGGCCGAGGGTCCAGCGTCCCCCGAGCTCGAGCGGCAGCCCCAGAGGAGCCCTGCGAGCCCGAGGATCACCGCGAGGTCGCGGATAGCGCTCGAAGAAGACCCGTGGCGTCGATGGACCATCTCCCCCAGACTACGTCGGCCCCATCCACTCCATGATGCTCCCCATGACGATTCGACGCGCGCCCTCCCGAGTTCAACACATCGCCAACGTCGTGCCGCTCCGCGCCGCCGTCCTCGGCGTGCTCCTGTGCGGCCCCGCAGCGGCCCAGGGCAAGGGACAGGAGGTGTACCCGGATCCTCCCCCGGGGCCGCCCCCCGTGAGCAAGGTCGAGGGCTCGGAGGCGACGGACGAGGCCAGCATGAAGGCCTACGCCGAGGCCATCACGGGGACGGACGTCACCTTCAAGCTCACTCCGATCCCCGGGGGTGAGTTCCTGATGGGCAGCCCCGCGGACGAGGAGGGCCGAAGCGAATTCGAGGGCCCCCAGGTCAAGGTCCGTGTCTCGGCCTTCTGGATGGGGACCCACGAGGTCGCGTGGCGCGAGTACAGCCAGTACATGGACTCCCTGGACCTGCGCGCCCGCAACGCCGCCGAGGGCAGCAACCGCGCCGAGCAGGACCCCTGGTCCGACGCCGTCAGCCGCCCGACGCCGCCCTATGTCCCCATGGACTTCGACATGGGAGTCGATGGGTACCCCGCGATCTCCATGACCCAGTTCGCGGCCAAGCAGTACACGAAGTGGCTGACCATGAAGACCGGTCGCTTCTATCGCCTCCCCACCGAGGCCGAGTGGGAGTACGCCTGCCGGGCGGGGACCACCGGCGCCTTCTCGTTCCCCGAGGGCGAACTGGACGACCACGGCTGGTGGTTCGACAACTGCGACGGCCAGTACATGAAGCTCGGGACCCTCAAGCCGAACCCCTGGGGCCTCCACGACATGCACGGCAACGTCGCCGAGTGGTGCCTCGACGCCTTCTCGAAGGATGGCTACAAGGACTTCGCGATCGAGGCAGGCAAGGCGGGCGGCGTCGTGGTCGACCCGATCCGGTGGCCGAAGTCGCTGTACCCCCGCGTCGCCCGGGGCGGTCACTGGGATGACGACCCGGAGCGCCTGCGGAGCGCCGCCCGTCGCGGCTCGAACGACGACTGGAAGGTCCAGGACCCCCAGCTCCCCAAGAGCATCTGGTATCACACGGACGCGCCCTGGCTCGGCTTCCGGGTCGTCCGCCCGTTGAACCCGCCGCCCCCCTCCGAGTGGGCGCGCTACCACGACTCCGACCTCGACTCGATCACGAAGATCTACGAGCGCCAGCGCCGCGCCGAGCGCTGACGCCCCCTGGCTCCGAAGACGACCCCACGCCCACTTCACCCTGCCCACTCCCCATGAGCACCCCCACCTCCTCCCTCGACCGCCGCACCTTCATTCAGGGCGCCGGCACCCTCGCGGCGGCTTCCCTCTCCGCCGCGCCCTCCCTCGCCGCCGCGCAGGAGTCTGCCGCGGGCGACGCGGAGCTGCGGGTGGCCCTGATCGGCTGCGGAGGCCGCGGTACCGGGGCCTGCCGGCAGGCCCTCAACACGGGGAACAACCGCCTGGTCGTCATGGCGGACGCCTTCCCTGACCGCCTGGAGGAGTCCCTCTCCAACATCTCCGCCGCCCACCCGGAGGCCGTGGATGTCCCCGAGGAGCGCAAGTTCGTGGGCTTCGACGCGTTCAAGAAGGCCATCGATGAGGACGTGGACGTCGTCATCCTCACCACGCCCCCCGGCTTCCGCCCGGAGCACTTCGACTACGCCGTCTCCAAGGGCAAGCACATCTTCATGGAGAAGCCCGTGGCCGTCGACGGCCCCGGCATCCGCAAGGTGATGGAGGCCGCCGCGGTGGCCAAGGAGAAGAAGCTCTGCGTGGGCGTCGGGCTCCAGCGGCACCACAGCTTCAAGTACCAGGACACGGTCCGCGCCATCGAGGACGGCGCCATCGGCAAGCCCGTGGCCCTGCGCGTCTACTGGAACAGCGGCGGCGTGTGGGTGAAGCCCCGCAAGCCCCAGTGGAACGAGATGCAGTACCAGATGCGCAACTGGTACTACTTCAACTGGCTCTGCGGCGACCACATCGTCGAGCAGCACATCCACAACCTCGACGTCGGCAACTGGGTCATGGGCAAGACCCCCGTCCGGGCCGTCGGTATGGGCGGCCGCCAGGTGCGCAAGGGCGCCGAGCACGGGGAGATCTACGACCACCACGCGGTGGAGTACATCTACGACGACGGCACGCGGATGCACAGCCAGTGCCGACACCAGAAGCAGGTCTGGAACAGCGTCAGCGAGCACGTCCACGGCTCGGGCGGCACGTGCAACGTCGGCGCTGGACGCATCGAGACCTACGGCGGCGACAAGTGGCGCTTCGAAGGCAAGGACAGCGATGCCTACCAGCGAGAGCACGACGTCCTCTTCGAGGCGATCCGCACCGGACGTGAGCACAACGAGGCCATGCGTGGCGCCGAGGCGACCCTGACGGCGATCCTCGGCCGCATGGCCACGTACACCGGCCGCGCCGTGACCTGGGAGGAGGCCCTCAACTCGCCGCGGATGCTGCGCCCGGAGGGCGAGCTCACCTGGGACACTGTCCCCCGCTCCCTCCCGGGAGACGACGGGCTCTACCCCATCCCGACCCCAGGGGTCTACAAGATCGACTGACCGGCGCCGCCCGCTCGCACCCGGGCGGGCGGACCCCCGGCGGCTGCCGCCTTGGTCCTCCTCTTCCTCGCATCCCTCCTGTGGTCGGTGTCGTTCGCGCTCATCGGCACGCTGGAGGTGGACCCCACGTTCCTGACCGCGGCCCGGCTCGGACTGGCGGCGCTCGCGATCGCCCCCTTCACCTTCTCGCCCCGCGCGAGGGGGAAGCCGGCGCCGGCCCGGGCGATCCAGCTCCTCTTGATCGGAGCGCTGCAGTACGGGGTCATGTACCTGCTGATCCACCGGGCGTACGGCTACCTCGCCAGCTACGAGGTGGCGCTGCTGACCATCACGACCCCCCTCTACGTGATCTTCATGGAGGGGTACGTCCACCGGCACCCGCCGGCCCGGGCATGGGGCGCAGCGGCGCTGGCCGTGGGCGCCGCCTTCGCGCTGCGCATGGAGGGAGCCGAGGGGTTGCTCGACGGCGACGACTACTGGGTCGGAGTGGGCCTCGTGCAGGCGGCGAACCTGGCCTGGGCGGCGGGCATCGTGCTGTACCGCAGGCTGGAGTCACCTGCCACGGCCACCCCCGGCCGGTTCGGGTGGATGTTGATGGGGGGCTTCCTCCTCTCGCTGCCCTTCGCGCTCGCCACCGTGGCGCCCTCCGACCTTCAGCTCTCCGCCGCTGACGTCGGCAAGATCACCTACCTGGGCCTGATTCCGTCCGGGCTCGCCTTCTTCCTCTGGAACCGCGGGGCGACCCAGGTGGGCGTGGGCACCGTCGCGGTGATGAACAACCTCAAGGTCCCCCTCGCGGTGGCGGTCGCGCTCCTGCCGCCCTTCTCCGTGCCCGCGGATCCCTGGCCCCTGGCGACCTCCTTCGCGCTCCTCGGCGCCGCGCTGATCCTCGGGACGCGGGGTGCAGGCGCCCGCCCCGGCGCGGCCTGAGTCCGCCCATCGCCATTGCCGGCCCGGCCCAACTCGACGGAGGCGGCCTGGCGGTTCTCGCTGCGGCCTCACTCCCGCCAGGCGGTGAGCAGGGCGAGGCTCAGGAGCAGGAGCAGCGCGGCGAGCCCGAGGCCTCCCTCGCGCACCTCGCCGCCCTGGGCGAGCCGGTGGATGCCCGCGGCCCCCGGGGCCGCCCAGAGCCACCGTGCCCACGCGCGTGCGTTCAGGGGCCTCCCCCGGCTGGGCCAGACCGCGAGGAGCAGCCCCAGGGCACAGAGGGCCACGGCGCCCGCGCGCAGGGGAGCGCCCCTGCCACGGGCCAAGGGGACCGAGAGGGGCGCCCCCCTGTGCTCCAGCTCCGAGCTCTCCTCGACCCCGATGATCAGCCCCGGCCCCGGGGAGAGCCCCACGGCCACGTCGGCCTCGCGGCGCCCGGCGAGAGTCGCCGCCAGCAGGCCCAGGGCCACGACGAGCCCGGCCGCCATCATCCGGCGGACGGCGGCGCCTCGCTCGGGCGAGGGCTCACTCAAGCCACTGGAACTCAACGGCACGGTCCCCCGCTGCGCTCGCACCGAGCTCGAGCACCATCCGGTAGGTGGCATAGGCGCCGTCCTCGCCGCGCTCCACCCAGCTCTCGAGCTCCAGGCGGGCGCCGACCCCGTCCACCGGGGCGTCCTCCGCCTCGGCGAGTGACCAGCGGTGGGTGCGTCCCTCGACGGGTCCATCGAAGCCCGAGGCCCTCCAGCCCTCCGTGAGCGCGCGGGCCAGCAGCGCGGCCGTGCGCTCGGCCCGCAGCTCCAGCATCGGCGGGACGAGGCCATCGCGCGTCGCCTGGGCCGCCTCCTCCCGCGCCACGGCGAGGGCCCGCGCAGAGGACGCGGCGCCCTTGAGGCGCTGGACAGCGGCGTGGTGCTTGCAGCAGCTGACGCCCTGCACCCGGTCGGTGGCCAGGACCGCCGCGCCGTCCGCGGCGAGCTCTCCCCAGCAGCCGCCGAGGCTGAATCGCACCGACGGCGTCGCCAGCTCGCCGCTCCCGTACTCGCAGGTCAAGCGGCCGTCGAGCGACTTGCTGGGCACGCCGCCGATCGCGGCGAGCGCCAGGGGAACGCGAGACGACGCCACGGGGACGGCCGGCGCCGCGACGGGCTCCCCCTCCCGCGCTGAGCCCGCGGCCGCCCTGGACACTGGCGGCGCCGAGCGTGGCCCCAGGTCTCCGGTCCCGGGCTCCGGCGCCGTGCCCTCGGGGCGCGGAGCAGGCTCCATGCCTCCGCCCTGAACACCGACCGAGGCCACCTCCGCCGACGCGGTCGTCGCTCCAGCGCCGACGGTCGCCTGAATGGCGGTGGCCTCGTCTCCGGGCAGCTCCCCTCCCGAGGAGTTGATCAGCCCCCCGGCGAGGAGGCCGAGGGCCAGCCCACAGGCGAAGACCTCCATCCTCCCGGGGCGCCACCGGCGGCCCCCGCCGAGCAACGCCGGCCGGCGAGGCTCGGCGATGGACCACAGGTCCATGGCGGCCGGCGACGCCTCGGTCGCGGGCGTCGCCCCGCGGCTGCGGAGTAGCTCGAGCTCGCCCCGCAGCCGCTCGATCTCCATCTCGGCCGTCCGTCGGAAGGCGTCGCGGTCGTCCTCGTACCGGTCCGGCGCCTCCCCCCGGGGCTCACTGGGGGCCACGGGTGCCCCGGCTCCAAGGGCGGATCGCCTCGGTCCGGTGTACAGGGCCCGCTCCTCCAAGGGCGCCGAGGGGTCCCCAGGGCTCATCGCCCCTGGCGCGAGCCGCGCCACGTCCCCCGCGCGCACCAGCCGGAACTCGGTCCCTTCCCGCCAGGCCATGCGGACCATGAGCTCTCCCCGCTCGGCCCAACCCTGGAGGGTCCGATGGGTCACGCCCGCTCGATCCGCGGCCTCGCCGAAGGACCACCACTGCTCAGGATCCCACGGGGCGGGGGCGCCGCCCGGCCGCCGGGGGACTCCCCCGGCCGCCCCTCCCGCGGCGCTTGTCCCTTCCTGAGCCATGGCACGTTGTGTACACGCTCGGGCTTCCCACCGCCAGCCCTGGGACATGCCGCCAGCGGGTTACGTGGCGCATCACGCCCGGGCAAGGCAGGATTCAAGGGCACGCTCGTCCCCCATCCTGACCTCACATGCGACTCCATCCCCTCCTCGGCGCCCTCCCGGTGCTCCTCGCGTCCACCGCAGCGGCCCAGGCGCCGCTCAACTACACCGTGGACCAGAGCGCATCCCAGTTCACCTTCTCGGGCTCCACGTCCCTCGGGGCCATCGTCGGGACGCCGCCGAACTTCTCCCTCGTCGGATCGACCAACATCGTGACCACCACGGGCGGGCTCCCGATCCAGTCGATCCAGTTTGTTCCCGGCGCCACCGTGCTCGTGACGCCAGACCTGACCGCGGAGATCCCCAACCCCGTCCCGTTCCTCCCGCCCCTGGCGACGATCGTCATCAGCAACCTGCAGCTGGAGCTGCAGTCCGACGTGGGGAACGTGAGCAGCGGCTCGTTCAACGTGAACATCTTCTCGACCACCATCAGCGGCACGTCGACCATCACCGCCCTCGGCGGCTCGCCGTCCGTGGTCGACCTCACGGGGACGACGAGCACCCCCCAGCCCATGGGCGGGCAGATCGCCCTGAACGGCTCGACCCTCTCCCTCGATGCCCCGCTGCAGCTGGCCTTCCAGCTCTCCGACCCCGGCAGCGGGACCACGGCCAACCTGAACGTCCAGGGAACCCTGGAGGCGGACTACACCGCTCCGGCCCCGACCAGCTACTGCTCTTCGGTCCCGAACTCGAGCGGCGCAGCCGGCGTCATCCAGGCCTCCGGGTCCCAGAGCCTCTTCGCCAGCTCGCTCACCCTCGACGCCACGAACCTCCCCACCCTGTCCCTCGGGTACTTCATCTTCTCCGAGTCCCAGGGCTTCGCCACGGGCCTGGGTGGCGGGCAGGGCAACCTCTGCCTGAGCGGCGGCATCTTCCGCCTCTCCAACTTCATCCAGAGCTCGGGCTTCACGGGCCAGGTCAACTTCCCCGTGCCCTTCAGCGGCCTGCCCCCCGCCGCGACCATCAACGCGGGCGAGACATGGAACTTCCAGTACTGGTTCCGTGACGCCAGCGGCGGGACCGCGACCTCCAACACCACCGACGGGGTCTCGGTGATGTTCCTTCCCTGAGGGGTCAGCGAGCGGTCATCGAGCGGAGCGCGCGGGTCCACCAGGACTCGCGCGCTTCGCTCTTGAGGGTCCAGACCTCGACGGGCGGGCGGGCCTCGAGCTGCGCCTTCAGCTCCTCCCCCGCGGCCTCCAGGACCGCGACCGCCTCGGCCTGACCGGACTGCAGCTCGCTCATCAGCGATTGAACCTCACCGCGCAGGCTCTCGATCTCGGCCGTGCGCGCAGCGAGCTCCGCCGCGCGTCGGTCCTCCGCCGCCGCGAGCTCCCCCTGGAACTCCGCCCGCTCCAGGGCCGCGCTCTCCTGGGCCTCCCTCAGCGCCGCGCGCGCCGCCGCCGTGGAGCGCTCCGCCGCCGCGATTCGCTCGTCGAAGCGAGCCCGGTCCCGGGCGCTGGCCTCCACGATGACTCCGAGCTCCGCGCCACGTCGGACCGCCTGTCGATCCGACTCCGCGAGCCGGTCCTCGAGCGCGCCGAGCTGCTCGAGCCCCGCGAGTCGCGCCGCCTCGGCCCTCGACCGCTCGTCCGCGGCCTCGGCCAGCAGCCGCTCCACCCGTCGCTGCTCGTCGTCCAGGGCAGCCGAGCTGGCCTCGAGGCGCGCCGCGAGCGCCGCGCGTTCCTCCCCGGAGGCCGTGACCATCGCGCCCATGGAGGCCTGCAGGCGCGCCAGGTCTCCGTCGAGCTGGGACCGCAGGGCCACCTCACGGTCCGCCGCGCGCTCCTCGAGCCAGCCCGGGAGCATGGCCGTGACCGTGAGCGCCGACACCGACATGAGCCCGAGCGCCGCCGCTGAGGCCCGACGCCAGGGCCTCGAGCGCTCCTGCAGCTCGAGCTCGAGCACTCTCCGCTGGGCCATGAGCAAGGACGCGGTGCTCGCCTGCCGCTCACGCTCCGCCAGATCGAGGCGGGTCTCCAGGTCCTGGCAGAGGCCGATGAGCGCATCCCGGCTCGCACCCGAGCTACGGACGGCCTCCGCGATGCCGTCCCCCTGATCGCCGCGCGACGGGGAGACGGTGACCTGGTCCGCGCTCGACGGGGCGTCGGCGCCCCCGGCGACGGTCGCCTCCGCGGCCGGTTGCGGTGGACTCGGCTGCTGCGGGCTGGCCTGCTGCGGGCTGAGCGGCGGGGTGCGCTTCGCGGCGCCAGGGGCGCCGGGGAAGGCCTCTGCGAGGTCCAGGCCCCGCACGCAGCGGACCTCCTTCCGTCCGCGGCGCCGGGTCTCGTAGAGCAGCTCACCACGGTCGCACCGGGCCTCGAGGTCCTCCACCGGAACCCGCACCCGGCCAGCGGCCTCCTCCAGCGTGAAGAGGGCGCCGGGGTCGAGGGCTTCGGCCGCAGCCGCGCCCGCCGCCGGAGCAGGTTGGGTGGTGTCCCTCGCCATGGCCCGACGATAGGAACCTGCGAGGGGCGATCTCAACCCTCACGCGCCCAACCCGCGAGCCCCTTCAACGCCGCCCGCTTGGCCAATGCTCTTTTCTTGCCAATGCCCGAATTCTGAACCCCGCGAGTCGGCCCTCTGGCAACCTCCCGCCCATGGCTGACGGCTACTCGAGCGATCACGACTACTTCGCGAGCTACGCGGACCCCGGAGTCCACCGGCTCATGATCCAGGACCACGCCCGGACCGACGGCTACCGTCGGGCGATCGAGTCCGTGGCGAAGGGGAAGCGGATCCTCGACGTGGGGACCGGCACGGGGATCCTGTCGATGTTCGCCGCCCGCGCCGGGGCCGCCCACGTGGACGCCGTCGACTCCTCCGCCATCATCGACGTGGCCCGGGACGTGGCGGCCGACAACGGCCTCGGCGACCGGATCACGTTCCACCGCGGGCGGATGGAGGACCTCGATCTCGAGGGCAACTACGACCTCATCATCTCCGAGTGGATGGGCTTCTTTGGCCTCGCGGAGCTGATGTTCGAGTCCGTCATCGACGCCCGGGACCGCTACATGAAGCCCGGCGGACACATGCTCCCGCGGACGCTTCGGCTGTGCGTGGCCGCGGTGGACGACAGCCACGTGCACCAGGACCTGGGCCTCGGCCTGTGGGAGCGCCCGGTGTACGGGCTCGACTACTCCAGGCTGATCGAGGCCGAGGTGCAGAGCTTCATCACCGCCGCCTGCGACCTCAAGCCCGCGTCGCTCCTGGGGACGCCCGTCGACGTGCTCGACCTCGACCTCGACCACGCGTGCGCCGACGACTTCTTCTTCACCACGGCGGCCACGCTGCTCGTGGAGCGCGCCGGGACGGTCCACGGCTTCGGCGGCTGGTTCGAGGTGGACCTCACCCCCGACGTCGAGCTCTCGTGCTCGCCCATGGTGCCGCCCACCCACTGGCGACAGTCGTTCTTCCCCGTCCGCCCCTTCGCGGTCGAGGAGAACGATCGGATCCGCCTGGCCATGAACGCTGAGCGCACCGAGGCCGGCGACCAGCGCCTGCCCCTGTACTTCGTCGACGGTGAGCTGGTTCGCGACGGCAAGGTGCTCCACCGCTTCTTCTACCGGCACCACGGCAGCTTCGAGTGAGCCCCGGCGGGGGCGTGCACGGGCCTGCGCCCGGCCCCGTCAATCGTCCTCGTCCTCGAAGCCCCCGTAGCCAAGCCCCCGCAGGGCCTCGGCCTGGGCGGGGTCGAACCTCGACGGCCGCGGGTCCGCCGCCCCGCGCCACAGCGCATGGGCGCGCTCGAGGTCCTCGAGGGCCGCTCGCGCCGCTGGATCCAGGGACGGCTCCGCGAGGAGGTCCCTGCGCTCCCCGGGATCGCTCCCGAGGTCGAAGAGCTGGCGCACCCCCAGGTACGGGGCCTTGACGAGCTTCCAGTCCCCGAGCCACACGGCCTGGGGCTTGGCGTCGCCCGCCCACGCGAGGTCGGGGGCCTGCTCGAGGAGCGGGCCCGGCTGGGTGGCCTCGGAGAAGACCGCGCGCACGGGGAGCGGCTCGCCCCGAAGGGCTCCCGCCAGGCTGCGTCCTCTTCCCGGGTCATCGCCCGGGCCCGGGGCCAGCCCCACCGCGGCCAGGATCGTGGGCGCCACATCCACACCCGATACCGGCGTCGCGACCCGCAGGCCCCTGTCGGCTCCGGGACCGCGGACGATCAACGGGACGCGCACGTCAGGCTCCCCGACCCAGAGGCCGTGGTTCCAGAAGTTGCCCTGCTCCCAGAAGGTCTCGCCGTGGTCGGCGGTGACCACCACCAGGGTCTCCTGGAGGAGGCCCCGGGCCGCGAGGCCAGCGAGGAGCCTGCCGATCTCCGCGTCGAGATACTGCACCTCCTGCCCATAGAGCTCGGCGAGCCTTTGATCCCGCGGGCTCGGGGAGGCGTCGACCGGTCCGGCGAGCTCCACGGGAAGGCCCGCCGCGATCACGCCCTGCTGGCCGGGCGCTCGCCCCAGGAGCCGCTGCTGCTGGGCGGAGACCGCCGCCTCGATCTCGCCGAAGCCCGCGACCGCCTCGGCGCCCGGTGCTCCATAGGGCGCGTGGGGGTCGAAGTAGTGGGCGAAGATGAACCTCCGCTCCCCCTCGCCTGGGGCGACCGCCCCGTCGAGGTGGTCCAGGATCGCGCTGGTCACGGATCCCGCCACACGCTGGGCCTGGTCATTGCCGCCCGGCGATGCCGGGAGGTCGAGGCGCTCGTCGTAGGACTGGAACCCCTGGTCCATGCCAGTCGCAGAGATGAGGGCCGAGGAGGCCACGAAGGCCGAGCACTGGAAGCCCGCCTCGGAGAGGGTCTCGGCGAGCATCCGATTGGAGCGGTCCACCGAGAACCCGTTGCGAACGACACCGTGTCGCAGGGGATACGCGCCCGTCATGAGCGACGTGTGGGAGCTCAGGGTCGTGGCCGCGGCGGAGCTGCAGCGCTCGAAGACGACCCCCTCCGAGGCGAGGGCGTCCAGGGCAGGTGTCTCGAAACGTGTCTCGCCGTAGGCCCCCAGGTGGTCCGCCCGGGTGGTGTCCAGGGTGATCAGCAGCACGTGACGCGGCTCGGGAGCCCGGTCCCCACCACAGGCGGTGGCGAGGCCGAGGAGGGCGAGGGGGGGCAGCCAGGGGGGCGAGCGGAACGTCATGTCGCAGATGGAGCCTCACGGGGGCGCGAGGTTCAGGGAATGTAGCCGCCTGAGCACGTCGGGATAGACTCAAGAGGTGGAACCTGAAGGGGTACGGACCCCTCCACCCAACGTGGGAGTTCCCTGAGGACGGCCTCCGGTCGCGCTTGACACTCGTCACCCATCCCTCGAAGCTCCTCCTGGGGAGAACGGTCCTCAGACCTCACTCTCCACGGTCCCATCCACCCGCAGGCCCCCCGGCCCGCGCTTCCCGCCTCACGTCTCCCGGACGCTCATGATGCTTCGCACTCTCCTCGCCACCGCCGTCGCAGGCCTCGGACTGCTCACCGCCGGGTCGGCCACCGCCCAGGCCCCGCTGACCACCGAGCTCTTCGTCTCCGGGCTCCAGAACCCGACCGACCTGACGTTCGCCCCGGGCGACCCCTCGCGGATCTTCGTGATCGAGCAGGCGGGCCGCGTGCGCGTCGTCGAGAACGGGACGCTGCTCACCACTCCGTTCCTGAACATCAACCCCGAGGTCGGCTCGGGCGGTGAGCGCGGCCTGCTCGGCCTCGCGTTCCACCCCGACTACGCGAACAACGGCCGGTTCTTCGTCAGCTACACGAACAACTCCGGAAACTCCCGGGTGGCCGAGTACACCGTGTCCTCGGACCCGAACGTCGCCAACCCCACGCGGGTCCAGTTCATCTCCCAGGTGAACCAGGACTTCTCCAACCACAACGGGGGCTGCATCAAGTTCGGTCCGGACGGCAAGCTCTACTTCGGCCTCGGCGACGGCGGCTCGGGTAACGACCCGAACGGCCGGGCGCAGAACGGCCAGAGCCTCCTGGGCAAGATGCTCCGCTATGACGTGGACATCGCCGCACCGTTCATCCCGTCGGACAACCCCTTCCTCAGCAACGGGTCCATCCGCAACGAGATCTACCACCTCGGCCTCCGCAACCCCTGGCGCTTCACCTTCGACCGGGCCACCGGCGACATGTGGATCGCCGACGTCGGTCAGAACCAGCGCGAGGAGGTCGACTTCATCCCCGCCGGCCAGGCTGGGCTCAACCTCGGGTGGCGCTGCAAGGAAGGCACCCGCTGCACGGGTCTCTCCGGCTGCAGCTGCACCAACACCACCCTCCTCGACCCGATCCAGGAGTACAACCACGGCCAGGGCTGCAGCATCACCGGCGGGATGATCTACCGCGGGAACGCGATCCCGAGCCTCCAGGGCACGTACTTCTACGCCGACTACTGCTCCAACAAGATCTGGAGCATCGAGTACGACGGCAGCTCCGTGCAGAACTTCACGGACCGCACCATCGAGCTCCGCCCCACCTCTGGCTTCATCGGCTCGATCTCCTCGTTCGGCGAGGACCACGACGGCGAGGTCTACATCGTCACCCAGAGCGGCGGCCGCATCTGGAAGATCATCGAGGAGCCGCCCGCCTGTGGGTTCACGAGCTACTGCTCCTCCAACCCCGGCAGCTCCGGCGCCGCCGCGCAGATCGCCGCCACCGGCTCCGCCAGCATCGCGACCAACAACTTCGTGATCGCCGCCTCTGGCCTCCCGCCCTTCACGGTGGGCCTGTTCTTCTACGGTCCCGAGCAGACCCAGATCTCCAGCGGACTGGGCAACCTCTGCGTGGTCGGCAACGCGCAGATGCCCGCGGTGCGGCTCTACCCGGCCGTCCAGGCCGGCATCCTCGGCAGCGTCGCGCGGGCCGTTGACTTCAACGACCCGAACCAGTCGACGGGCCCCGGCGCGATCCTCCCGGGCATGACCCTGAACTTCCAGTGCTACTTCCGCGACAACGTCTCGGGCGTGCCGACGTTCAACTTCAGCAACGCGATGTCGGTGCTCTTCTGCCCCTGATCCTGCATCGTCGCCAGACCGAGAGCGCCCGCGCCGCCTGATCAGGCAGCGCGGGCGCTCTCTTTGGTGGGAGCTCGGCGCGCGGGATCAGGCGCTGCGCCTGGACTGCAGGTCGAGGTTGGCCTTGAAGATCTCGCCCATGAGCTCACGCTTCAGGTCCGCCCGGTTCTCGCCGCTGTCGAGCCCCTGGACCTCGCGGTAGACGGAGGCCACACCGGTGTCCTCGACACCGGCAGAGCGCAGCCGCGCGACCTCGGCCTCGGTGGTCTCCAGGGACCGGGTGAGCTTCTCGATCCGACGGTTGAGCTGGAGCAGGCTGCGCTCGAGCCCCGCACGATCCTCCCCCTGCTCGAGGGAGGTCGACATGGCCTCGATGCGGGCGTTGGCCATCTCGAGGTCGCGGGACCATCGCTCGCGCTCCTGTTGCACGGCGCGCTGGATGACCTCCTCGGCGATCTCATCCGCCGCCTTCTCCAGCGGGGCGCCCTCGGCCACGAGGCCCTCGAGGCGCTCGCGGTAGCCCATGCGCTCGGCCCGGGCCAGGAGCTCCGCCACATCGCCGGCCGGCGGGGCCGGCGGCGCCGGCTCCTTCTCGTAGAGCTGGTAGAGCTCGGTCTGCACGACCTGGCCCCCACCGCTCGCGACAGCGACCGAGAGCCCCTCCTCCGCCACGCGCTCGAGGGTCGCCACGGAGGTCGCGGCCTCGTCCTGGTTGTGGGCGACCCCGATCGACGCGCTGACGCGGATCGACTTGCCGCCGACCTTGAACTGCATCTCCCGCGCCCCCTTGAGCACCCGCTCACTGATGGCGCGAGCGGCGGCAGGCATGGTGTGCGGGATGAGGACCATGAGCCGGTCATCCACCACGGTCCCCAGCAGGTCACCGGCGCGGGTCTCGCCCTGCAGCAGCTCAACGAAGGCCTGGAGGATCGTGCCCCTGGCCTCGTAGCCGTGCATGGTTTGGATGTCCACGAGCCGATCCACCTCGATCAGGAGGCACGCCACCGGGTAGTCGTAGCGCCGCGCCCGATCGAACTCGATCTGCATCAGCGACCGGACCTCGTCGTCCGTGAAGAGCGGCTTGCCGCTCGGATTGAAGCTCAGCGTTCCAGGGTTCGGCATGGGGAGCAGTCACCCGGGTGAGGTGACAGGGGGAACGTCGACTACACCCTCGTGGGCCCTTGAGGGCCCCCCCAGGATCCCGCCCTGGCCCGTCTCCAAGCGAGAGGATCGGCCGCCCGCGGGGCCCCGAGGGGCCGCCCCGGGACATGGGCTGGCCTAGCTGCCCTCGACGAGCGCGGCAGCCACCCGGCCGGCGCCGGCGCCGTCCACCAGCCGGCTTCCGACCGCGCCCATCCGGCCCCGGAGGTCGCCATCCTCCAGCAGGGCCTCGAGGGCCGCGGAGCAGCTCGCCGCCTCCAGGTCGCGGTCCCATCCCAGGTTGCAGACCATCCCGCGCCGCTCGAGGTCCGCGACGATCGGAGCCTGGTTCTCCGCCAGGATCACGCAGGCCACGGGGACCCCAAAGGCGCCCATCTCCCAGAGGGTGCTCCCTCCCGCGCAGACCGCAAGGTCGGCCCACTCCAGCATGGGAACCATGTCGGAGACCGGGTCCAGCACGCGACAGCCGGCGAGCCTCGACGCCGCCGCGTCCACCGCCGACCGGTGGGGGTTGGCCGCGCCCACGATCACCCTCGTCTCCGACGGACCGTCGCGGAGCTCGCACAGGGCCTCGATGATCCGGGTGGTGGCGTTGCCAGGATCGCTCCCCCCCATGGTCACCAGCAGTCGGTCGGCCCGACCTCCCCGGACCTCGACGGTCCGCTCGCCGAGCGCCCGGACGAATTCCGGCCGGAGCAAGGCGTACCTCGGCCCCAGGAGCAGCCGCTCCACGCCCGGGTAGTCCTCCTCGCGCGCGTGGCTGTTCTGGTTCAAGAGGAGGTCCGCCGCGTAGCGCTCCAGGTGCGCGAAGTCGTCGATGAGCGCGAGCTTCACGCCGGCTCCGCGGAGGGCCCGCTGATAGTCGAGGCCGAAGCGGTAGCCGTCCGTCAGCACCCACTCGGCCCCTTCCTCGCCCGCGATCCGGAGCGTCGCCGCCGCATCCTCGGCCGTCCCCACCTCCTCTCCGAGCCGCGCGACCTTGACGCCCGCCGAGAGGACGCGCTCCACCAGCGCCTCCGGGCACTCCGCAGAGGCCATGACCGGCGTGACCCCACGCTCGCGCAGCGCGAGCGCGAGCGCGAGGCACCGCATGACATGGCCCGTGCCCTGGGAGGCGCTGGCGTCGGCGCGGAGGACGATGGCGTTCATGGGCAGGGAGAGCTCGGAAGGTCCGGGTGGCGCCCCGGCATCACTCGCCACGGAGCGAGGAGAGGAACGCGATGACGTCCCGCATCTCGGCCCGTGAGAGGTGGGATGAGACGTTGGAGGGCATGGCCGACACATCACGACGGCGCGCCTTGATCTCGGCGATCTCGAACTCCAGCTGCTCCTTCTTGGAGGTCTCCAGCAGCAGGACCTCTGCGTCCTCCTCGAGGATCCGGCCCGAGAAGGTCTCGTCCTCGTCGGTCATGATCAACCAGCTCTCGAACCCCTCCGCGATCTCGGCGTTGGGCTCGACGATGGCATGGAGCAGCTGCTCGGCGGTGAGGCGCTTCCCCACATCGTCCATGGCGGGGCCCGCTTCCGAGCCCCCCTCATCACCCACCACGTGACACTTCATGCAGCTGGTCTCGGCCTTGGAGGCGAAGATCCGCTGGCCACGCTCGGCGTCGCCCCCCTCCAGGCACATGCGCCAGCGGGCGAGCGGGTCCTCCGACGCCTCCCACTCCGCCTCCATGGCCGCCGCCGACGCCTTGATCGAGTCGTCCTTGTTCTCGCCTGCGTACAGGAGCCACTCCACGAGGAGCGAGTGGTCCTCGGCCTTCAGCCGCGCGCCTTCGTCGAGGAACGCCGCGCTCGCGGCGGCGTCCTCGAAGCCGGCGAGCACCCGAAGGGCGTCGGCCCGACGCTCGACGGCTCCCTCGCGGGCCTCCTCCACCACGATCGAGATGGCGTCCGCGCCGTGCAGCTCGAGCAGAGCGGCCGACCGCAGCGGGTTGCCCGCCTGGACCGCGGCGCGGGCCGTCAGGGCCGCCGTCTCGGAGGCCCCGGGGGCCACCCGGAGCAATCTCCGGTAGGCACGGCGACGGACCTCCGCGTCCGCCCCGACCTGATCGGCCACGGCCGCCAGATATCCGGCGGCCTCCGGCTCAGGGAGGTCGAGGGAGGCGATGAGCTCGAGCAGCCCCGTCCCCACCCCACGGTCCGCGAGGGCCGGACTCCGGGTCAACCTCCCGAGGGCCTCTCCGGCGGCCACGTCCATGGCCGCCCCGCGCAGGTCCCCGACCTGTGCAGCAGGGATGGGTCGGTGATCCATGACCACGCCGTCCCGGGTGAGCGGGCGGGTCCAGGATGCAAGGACGCGGAGCGCCTCGGCCCGGAGGGCCGGTTCAGCGCCCTCGTCGAGCGCGAACTCGAGGAGGCGCGAGGCGCTGCCGAGGGTCGCGACCTCACGGGAGGCGTGGAGGGCCCGACGGATGGTGGTCGAGTCGCCCCCCTCGGCAAGGACAGGAGTCGCGGCGGACAGCGCCCCCATGGCCGCAGCCACCGGCGCGTCGTGGATGCCTCGGGCGGCCTCCGCCCGAACCGCCGGCGCGGGGTCGGCGAGGAACTTCGCGATTCGACGGTCGCCTTGACGGCGGAGCACGACCACGGCGCACTGGCGCACGAAGGCGTCGGGGTGGTCCTGGAGCCCCGCCACGGGAGCCGTGGCGCCCATCCGATCCAGGGCGCAGATGGCCGCCGTCCGCAGCCAGGGGTCGCCCGCACCCTCCGAGCCCAACAGCTCGACCAGCTCGTCGAACGCGGCGGCCCCGAGCTCCGCAGGAAGCGCGGGGCGGCCGAGGGCCTCCGCTGCCAGCAGCCGGACGCGGGCCTCCGGGTGGCTCCTCAGCAGGCCCAGGGCCTCCTGAACGAGGCCCGTGGCGTCCCGCTCGGCGGACACGCGCAGGGCCTGGACGATCACCTCGGGGTCAGGATCCCGAAGGGCCACCAGCAGCGCCTCGTCAAGGGAGTCGGAGCGGAGCATGGCGGACACGCCCTCGCCACCCATGAGCCGCCCCACGTGCCCCGCGCACCAGAGCGCGTGGACTCGCTGGAGCGTCTGGGCCTCGCGGGCGGTCACGACCTCCAGCAGGCGCGCGAGTCGGGCCTCGGCAGAGGCCTCATTCCCGTCGCTCAGGATCCGGCTCGCCATGAGGAGCTGGGCTTCCTGGCGCACACGCCGATCCCGGTGCTCGAAGAGCGCGAGGATGGCCCCATCGTCCAGCTCGTCGAGGCCGCCCTGGAGGAGGGTGGCGACCTCGGCCACGAGACGGACCTCGGCCTCATCCCGGGCCTCGGGTGAGACGCGGAACATCCGCCCCTTGCCCGTCTGGTTCCACCCGCTCACCCAATCGGAGAAGTACAGGTTGCCGTCCACCCCGAAGTCCACGTCCGTGGGCAGCGCGTCCCAGACGAACTTCTCGATCTCCTCCGCCCGGAAGCCCGCGCCGTCGGGCGCGTTGCGGAAGGAGTAGATGCCGCTGTAGCCCGGGTTGCCCCGGAAGTCGCACACGAAGAACGTGTCGTGCCAGCGGTCGCCCCAGCCAGTGCCCGGGTAGGTGGTCAGGCCAGAGGGGCCGCTGGTGAAGTTGGCGATCGGCGGGAGGAGGTAGAGCGGTTGGCCCTCGAAGTAGGGGTACCAGAGGCGCTCCTGATTCCACGGGCCCCTGGCGGTGGGCTGCCGCACCCACTGATAGGCCTGCCGCCAGCCCGTGTCGCTCCCCCGCAGCAGATAGGTCCAGCGCGCCTGATCGCCGCCGTCCGAGTTGTTGTCGAGGGTGAAGAGGTTCCCGCTGTCGTCGAAGGCGAGCTCCTGGGGGTTACGCAACCCGTCGCAGAAGATCTCGAGGTTCGAGCCGTCGAGCTCGCAGCGAAACACGGCGCCGGTGCCATACCGCACGAGCTGCTCTCCCTCGTCGGTGGTGACGTTGAAGCCGCGATCGCCGATGGAGAAGTACAGCCGCCCGTCCGGTCCGATCACCAGGCCGTGCAGGTCGTGTCCGAGCAGCGCCACGCGGAGTCCGTAGCCCGTGCTGTGCCTGGTGAGGTCCTCGGCGACGCCGTCTCCGTCCTCATCGAGGAGCCGCCAGAGGTCAGGGATGCAGGTGAACCACAGCTCGGTCGCTCCGTCGGTACGGCGGCGGGCGAGGAGCCCCGCGCCGATCCCCGCGGCGGGGTCGGCGAAGTCGTCAGCGAAGGCCGTCGCCTCGTCCGCGACGCCGTCCCCGTCCGTGTCCACCAGCCGCGTGATGCGCTCGGTCTCCACGGAGTACCCGTCCCTGAGCCCGTCCTCGCCCTCGTGCTTGCGGAACATCGCGACGCGGTCCGCCACGGACTTGATGGCGAGGTCATCCTCCAGCCACCCCATGTGGCTGCGGATGTCCGTGACGCCCTTGTGGTGCCTGAAGGTCTCGGCCACGTAGACGCGCCCGAACACGTCGAAGCAGAAGGCGACCGGATTGGCCAGCATCGGCTCGGACGCAAAGACCTCGGCGCGGAAGCCCTCGGGGAGCTGCATACGAGCCAGCACCTGGCGCGCCTCGTCGGACACCTCCTGCGGGAGGGACGGCGCCGTCGGGGTGGGAAGGGGGGCGGCGGAGAGGGGCGCCGCGACCAGGGCGGCGAGGATGGGGCTCGGCATGGGGCCAGGATATCCGCTCCCCGTTGGACCTCAGCGTGGATCTCAGCGTCGATCTCCCTCGGGAAGCCGCTCGCCGGCCGCTCGCCACTCGGCCGCGAGCAGGTCCACCATCCGCCCGTAGGAGGCCACCCCCTCCTGGCCCTGGGCCCGCAGGTAGGCGTCGTTCACCGCCGAGGCCGCGCGGCTCGCTGCGGGGGACCGCTCGCGGTCCCAGAATCGCGCACGCTCCTCCATGGCGGACCGAATCCGAGGGTCCAGCTGATCGATCCGAGCCGCGAGCCGCTCCCGGTCCGCGCGCCCCAGGGCGCCGAGCACGTGGCCGAGCGCGAGCAGCCGCGCCGCGGACCGCACCTCGGCGCTGGAGGACCGGCTCCCCACGCGCCACGCCAGGTAGTTGGCCTCGTCCTCCCGGGCCCAGCCCTGGGCGTGGGCCAGCTCATGGCACGCGGTGAACAGGAGGTCCGGCTCAGGCAGGTGCGCTGCCACGTGGGCCTCCTGGGTGAAGGGGCTGAAGATGCCGCTGATGCCGGCCCCCACGATGACGCCCGAGAGGGCTGGCCGGACGAGGACCCCGGAGCCGGCCCCGAGCGCGGGCTCCCGTTCGAGGGCCTCCCGCCAGGACGCCGCCGCCAGCTCCAGCGCGGCTCCCGGATCCAGCGCCCCGGAGGGTCCCGGCGCGGCGAGGTAGGGCTGGAGCTGGCTCTCCAGGGCTCCGGCGAGCCGGTCGAGCTCCGGGGCCGAGGCGCCGGCGGGCGCCAGGTCCAGGGAGTCCGCCAGCGGGAGCCGCGAGTAGTTGAGGCCCCAGAGGAACAGGAAGAGGAGCGCCCCACCGCCGCTCGCCGCGAGCCCGCACCGGAGGACCGCGCCGGCACCACCGCGACGCCAGCCCCGGCGCACGAGCCAGCAGAGGACCACGGCCACCACGAGGATCCCCACCTCGGACAGGGACAGGAAGGGACCGGCGCGCCGTGGGGCGCCGGTCAGGGCCGCCCAACCCCGGGCGGCCTCCCCGACGAGGCCCGCGACCCTCGGGTAGATCCCGCGCGCGAAGTGCGCCTCGACCACCCCGGGGCCCACACGGGCGACAGCCGCGAGCAGCAGCGCCGCGGCCCAGGGCGCGAGGGCCACGACCCACGGCACCAGGGGCCGTGAATGGAGCGGCGGCCGGCGCCCCCCTTCGGGATCGCCGGCCGCCTGCTGCTCCGGAGGTCCGGGGTCGCTCACTTGAGCTGCTCCCAGTACTCCTCGGGCATGTCGTGCGCGATCTTCAGCGCGCCGTTCGCGCCGCCGTACATGGGCTCCTCGATGCGGATCACGTTGCCGCCGCCGAGGGTGCGCAGCATCTCCTCGGAGATGGCGCGGTCCAGCCCGCGGATCTGGCTGCCGCCACCGGCCAGCAGGACGCGCCCCTTGAGCTTGTCCTGGAACTCGGGGTCGAAGGTACTGATCAGCTTGCCGAGGCCCTCGACGATGGGCGGCACGATGCGCTGGCACGCGGTGCGCACCTGCTCGGTGATCTCGAACTCGGTGGGCTTACCCTCCACGGGGAGCTCGGTCGTGATCTTCTCCGTGTTCACGTCGACCGTGCTGTGGCGCTCCTTGATCGCCTTGATCATCTGCTTGGTGAACTGCGCCTGCGGGAAGGCAGCGGCGATCTCCTTGCCGAGCTCCTCGTCCACGAAGTCACCCGCGGTGTTCATGGTGATCTGGTCGGACTCCTCCGGCATGGTGCCGTGCATCCGGCAGAGGTCGACCGTGCCCGCGCCGATGTCGATCACCAGCACGTCCTCGAGCATGTCCAGCCCGTAGGCGACCGAGAAGGGCTCGGAGCAGAGCATCACGGAGTCCACCGACTCGCGCGCGGCCTGGAGGATGGCGTCCTTGTTGTTGATCTGCGCCTGGGCGGGCACCCCGATGACGGCGTAGACGAGCTCGTCCTTGCGCGGCTTCGAGAGCCGGACGATCTCCTTGACCAGGTCCATCGCCGCGCGGCGCGAGTCCTGGTTCTCAGAGCCGTCCGCGTTGAACTTGAGCACGCCGTGCTCGAGGGGCCGGTGGAGGTTGAGCGAGAGGCGCTTCTCGCGGGCCTCGGCGCCGAAGAGCACCTCCTTCTTGAGGAGCTTCATCGCCACCGGGTCCTTGGGGTAGCCCACGAAGGACTCGATGGTCTCGCGGACGCCGTTGCTCGCGGTCACCGAGGTGCGGGAGGTGCCGAGGTCGATGCCCACATAGAGGACGCCGCGGTCCTTTCCGGTCCCTTCGGTGTCGTCAGTCTGGATGTTCGTCATGGTGTTTGGATAGAGCCCCTGATCATCGAGCCATGGATCGGCCCGCGAGCGAGTCGCCACAAGCATGGCGAGTCCGGGCCGTGCGGAAAAGAGCCGCCGCGAGAACGTCGAGGGAGGGAGCCCCTGCCCCGCTGTAACCGGCTCCGGTCTGATCGGCTCAGGAACCGGACTTGTTGACGCTTTCCCGCAGTTCCAGGTTGGCCTGGAACAACTGGGACATGAACGCGCGCCGCTTCTCGTCCGGAGGGGTCGCGGGCAGCTGGGGCTTCACGGCGTCGTAGAAGCGCGCCTCGGTCTCGGAGGGCTGGTCGCGGTCCGCGAGGCTGCGGATCTGCTCCTCCTGCTCCGTGAGGAGCCGGGAGAGCTTCTCGATGCGGCGCTGCAGGAGATCGGTTTCGCGTTGGCTCTGCCGGGCCTCAGCGGGGGTCGGCGCCTCGGGCGCGCTCGGGGGCGCCGCCCGCCGAGGCACAGCGGGCACGCCGGCGTCGGCCGGGGGCTGAACCGCGGGGGAGCCCTGGCGGGCCCGCTCCAGGTTCAAGCCACGCAGACCGCTCCCCGTGGCGCCCGTGCGACGGGCGCCCGCTCGGCGAGTCGGGCCAGGGAGGACGACGCGGTGCACCACGTTGCCCTTCGCGCCCAGCTTCTTGAAGCCAGCCATACGATCCCTCATTTCTACCATGGCAGCGTGCAGTAGGCGGTCGGTCACTGTCAGCGCGGCGCCCCTTCTACATCAGGGACAGCCGCGGGTGACGCCGCGCTCGATTTGACTCCGTTGGGGACCGCCGAAGCGGGGGTCAGCAGGGGGATTCTCTGGGGCCCTCCTCCTCCGGAAGGCCCGCGTCAGGGGGCGAAAAATAGTCCAGAGAGCCCCGCGAGGCCATCAATTCGGCGCGAACGAGGGTCTTCCCCGACGCGACCCGTGATGATCACGCTCGCCATTCCGGCGGCGGTCGCCCCAGCCCCGTCCACCTCCGCTCGGTCCCCCACGTACAACACGTCGCAGGGGTCCACCCCGAGGCGCTCGGCCCCCACGATGAAGCCAAGGGGGTGGGGCTTGAAGCGGTTCACCTCCGCGTCGGTCGCCGCGAGGGTCACGTCGAACAGGTCCCGCACCCCGAGCGCCTCGAGCTTGCGGTCCGGGTCGTAGTCCGAGAACACCCCCAGCGGCCTCCCGGTGGACCTCAGCCCGACCAGGATCTCCCTGAGCCCCGGCCAGGCCGCCCTCGCCAGGAAGGGCAGCGGCCGCTCGAACATCCACTCCTGAACCAGCCCACGCAGCTCGTCCGGGGAGATCCCGAGCCGGCTGGCCGGGACCTCGTACTGCACCTCGTCGAGGGACTGGTCGTCCCTTGCAAAGTCCCGGAGCCCCTCCCGTGCCGTACGGAACTCCCGCAGTCGCCCCATCAATCCGGGGAACGCGAGGGGATGGACCGCGCCCCACCGCAGCAGCTCGAGGAGCATCCGGCGACGCATCGGCGCCAGCCGATAGAGGGTCCCGTCGAGGTCGAACAGGACGGCCTTGGTGGATCCGAGCGCGTCGGTCAACTGGCCTCCAGGGGTTGAAGCTCGGGGTGCCTGCGGAACCAGAACCACGCGTACCCCACGTGGACAAGGCTCCAGAGGCAGGTGACCGTCAGCCCGATCGCCACGCCGATGGTCGGCAGCCACCAGGCAAAGAAGGCGACCTGGGCGGTGTTCACGCAGAGGCCCAGCAGGGACAGCCGGATGGCGACGCCCATCTGGTCCGTGACGAGATAGAAGACGTCGTTGGCCACCGAGAAGCTCACCACGCAGAGGCCGGGGGTGAGGATCAGGATCATCGTCCACAGGGGCTCGACGAAGTCGGGCGGGAAGAGCCTGGGGAGGACGAACGGGAGGACGGGGAGCGAGAGCAGTAGCCCCGCGGTGATGGTCGCCCCGGAGAGCAGGCTCGCCTTCCAGTAGGTCCCGCGGAGCCCGGCCACATCCTTCACGCCGGCGAGCTGAGAGAGCGCGGGCAGGGCGGTGCGGTTGATGCCCTGCATGATCACCCGCGCCACGGACACCAGGCGCTGGGCGATGCGCAGGTAGGCCACCCACCCTGGATCCCCGAGGCTCCCCAGGATCAGCGTCGGGAGGGTCTGCACGCCGAGGGAGTCGACGTTGCGTACCAGCCCCACCTGCACCCCCTCCTGGAGGGCCGCGCGGGCCGGGACCGAGGTGGACCGGGCTGCGCCGATGAGCGACGGAAGGAGCGAGCCCTCGCGCCGCCGCTCCCTGCCGTAGGCATCGAAGGCGATCAGGCTGCCGCAGAATGAGGAGACCAGGAGCCCCAGGACAGCCCCCCAGGCGTCACCGACGATCAGCGCCCCCGAGACCACGAGGACCAGCCGGCAGAGCTCGTGCCCGAGGTCCACCCTCGCCAGGGCGGACATGCGCCGCTCGCCCTGGAGCGCCGCGGAGCACACGATCCGGGGCACATCCAGCAGGGGCACCAGCACGAGGGCGCTCGCGAGCCGGGCGATCCGCGGCCCGTCGGCCTTGAAGGCGAGGTCGGCGCCGAGCGGGAAGAGGAGCAGGCCCGCGAGGAACGCGACGGTGGCGAGGAGCACGGACAGCCGCACGAAGACCCCCATCCAGCCGCGGATCAGCTCCTCCGACCCGCTCCGGATCGCGGCCGCGATGCGCTTGGTGACCACGTTGGCGAGGCCCAGGTTCAGGAGCGCCCAGAGGAGCGAGTAGGTGCTCACGCCCAGGTAGAAGATCGACAGCTCGTAGGCGCCGAGGACGTGGGTCATGACCACGGCCCCCACCAGGTTGCTCACCGCCACCAGCAAGGCCCCCAGCTGGAGCGTGCTCGACTCGCGCAGGAAGCGGCTGCCGAGCGCGCGCCGCACCCTGGAGGGGGATTCGCCGCTCACGACCTCGGCGCGCCCGGCTGCGGCCCACCCTGCGGATGTCTGCCCTCGGGGATCAGCAGGACATCGCCCACGGTCCCGGAGAGGTCCCGCTCCAGATCCACCGCCTGATACCCGAGGGGCACATAGGCGTCCAGCGCGGCGCGTTGGCGATCGGCCAACGGGTGATAGTCCTCGGCGAGCAGCTCCACGTGGAGGACGGGACGGCAGCCCGTGCGCACCAGCCACTCCCGCAGCCCGTCGAGGACCGCGTAGTCGTACCCCTCCGTGTCCGTCTTGATGACGTCCACGTGCTCGATGCCGCGCTCGAGGAGCCAGCGCGACCCGTCGAGGAGCCGGATCTCCTCCTCCTCGATGACCGTGTCCGGCCGCACCGCAGAGTTGGGGCGACGATCGAACATGATCTCCGTGATGAGCGAGTTGGCCCCGTAGTTGTGCGCGGCCTTGTAGATGGTCCGGACGGCGTCCTCGTCCCCCATGGCCGCATGGACGACCTCGAGCCCCTCGTCCCCGGCGAAGCGCTCGCGGCACATCTCGGCGTAGCGGGCCACGGGCTCGAAGAGGAGGCCGGTGGCCCCCGGACGCTGCTCCCTGAGGAGCCGGGTGAAGATCCCGATGTTCGCCCCGATGTCCAGGAACACCCCGTCCTCGGGGAGGTACGGCAGGACCGAGTCCACCGCCTCACGGACCGTCTCCTCGTGGCGGGCCTCCCACTCTCCGAGGGAGCGGGTGGGCACGTCAGGGGCGAAGCGGCGTCGCACCTTCTCGGCGAGCCAGAGGGCCTTCTTGAACATGGCCTCAGGCGCCCCCCGGATCCACTCGGGCCGCCCGGGCCGCCACGCAGGCACCTGCCCCCGTGACCGGTCCCCGGTGGCCTCGTTGTCGGTGCGTGCGGTTCATCCGTTGCGGACGCCCCATGCGGGGCGGGTTCGCCGTTTTGAGACGCCCGTGTGGCGCCCATGGCTCGCCGGAAGTCTACCCTGCTCGAGGGCGTGATTCGCCTCCACTCTCACCGCGCCGGACCCCGCGGATGCGCCGCTCCACCGCCACCTTCCTCCCATGAGACTCTCGACAGTGATCTGGTCCGCGCTCGGGCTGATCCTCCTCGTCTTCGGGGGCAGCCGGATCATGGCTGGCCTCGGGGACCGAGAAACCCAGATCCGGCGCCAGATGGCCGCCATGGTCGAGTCCGTCATGGAAACCGGCGGGGGACGCCTCGGCCGCTATGTGTCTCGCCAGTACTTGGACGAGGACACCGGGCTGGACTACGGCGACCTGCGGTCGGCGCTCCGTGGTGGCCCGGACGACCTCGTGCCCGAGTTCGATCCGTCGACCGGGATCGAGTTCCTGTCCACCGACAGCGAGGGCGACGATGTGATCTGCACCATCCGCCTGCGGTGCCTCCTGAAGAAGCGCACCCTCGGCCAGGCGCCCCGGCCCTACTGGGACCTGGAGGCCGTGCTGGACCTGCGCCTGCGGCGCGGCACCTGGAAGGTGCTCCGCTCCCGCGAGGTCAACCACTCCGACCGCGGGCGAGCCTAGGAGAGGCCGTACTCCTTGATCTTGCGGTAGAGCGTCCGCTCACCGATCCCCATGACCTCGGCGGCCTTCTTCCGGTTGCCGTCCATCAGCTCGAGGTTGGCCCGGATCAACGCGCGCTCCACCTCATCCAGCGATCGCCCCGCGAGGTCATAACCGCCGCCCCCCGGGGCCGCGCCGCTGTCTCCCGCGCCGGCGCCGGTCGCGGCTCGGATCGACTCGGGGACATCGTCCACGGCGAGCGTCGCTCCTCCGGCCAGGAGGACCATGTTCTCCACGGCGTTCCGGAGCTCCCGCACGTTCCCAGGCCAGCGATAGCGGGCGAGGAGCGCGCGCGCCTCGGGGGAGATGCCCTCCACCTCTCGGCCATGCAGCCCCCGGAACTCGTCGATGAAGTGATCGATGAGGAGGGGCACGTCGCCGGTCCGCTCCCGGAGCGGCGGCAGCATGAGCTCCACCACCTGGAGTCTGTGAAAGAGGTCCTCGCGGAACTCGCCGTCCTGGACCATCTCCCGCAGGTTGCGGTTGGTCGCCGCCACCAGGCGGATGTCCACCGCGCGCGGTTCATTGCCCCCGACCTGCACCACCTCTCGGGCCTCGAGGACCCGCAGCAGCTTGGCCTGGGTGGCCAGGGGCATGTCCCCGATCTCGTCCAGGAAGAGGGTTCCACCGTCGGCGTACGCCACCCGGCCCTCCTTGTCGCTCAGGGCTCCGGTGAAGGCCCCCTTCACGTGACCGAACAGCTCGGACTCGATGAGCCCGTCCGTGAGCGCGGCGCAGTTGACCGCGACGAAGTTCTGGTCCCGGCGGTCGCTGTTGGTGTGGATGGCCCGGGCGATCAGCTCCTTGCCGGTCCCGCTCTCCCCGAGGATCAGCACCGTCGCGTTGGTGGGCGCGACCCGCGCGAGGATCTCGAAGACCCGCGTCATCTCCTTGGAGTGCCCGCGCAGCCCGTCGAAGCCGAAGCTCTTGTCGAACTGACGTCGGAGCTCAACGTTCTCCGAGCGGAGGGTCTCGTTGTCCCGGCGGAGCCGCCCCTTCTCGATCGCGCGCGAGAGCTTGGCCCGCAGCTCCGCGAGCTTGACCGGCTTGCTCAGGTAGTCCTCCGCCCCTTCCCGCATGGCGTTCACCGCGGTCTCCACCGTGGCGTGCCCGGTGATCAACAGCACGGGCGTCTCCGGGGTCAGGCGCTTGGCCTCCTGGAGGACCTCGAGGCCCGAGCGGTCATGCATGACCAGGTCGGTCAGGACCGCGTCGAACACGCTCTCCTCAAGGGCCTTCACGCCCTCACCTCCGGACCCGACCACCGTGCAGTCGTAGCCGTCGATCTCCAGGCCGTCGCCGAGGGCCTCGCCGTGGCCCTCGTCGTCGTCGATGATCAGGATCTTCCCTGCGCTCGCGTCACTCATCGGTATCTCCTGGGTCGCCCGGCGTCCGACCGGCCTCGTCCTGTTCGTCTGCCCCGGAGCGAGTGGGCCGGATCTCCTGCAGGAGCGGCAGCCACATCACGAAGCGAGTCCCTCGCCCCTCCTCGCTCATGACGCCGATCTCCCCGTCGTGCATCTCGATGATGCGCTTGACCGTGGCGAGCCCCAGCCCGGTCCCGTTGCGCTTGGTCGAGTAGTAGAGGTCGAAGCACTGCTCGAGCTGCTCCGGTGACATCCCCACCCCTGAATCGGTGATCGTCAGCTCCGCCCTTGGCCCGTCACGGCGCAGCTCGACGATGAGCTCCCCGCCGCCGGGCATCGCCTGCCGAGCGTTGACAATCAGGTTCAGGAGCGCTTGCCGGAACGTCCCCCCGTCCAGCATCACGAGCGGGAGCGACCCGGGGAGCAGGGCGTGCAGCCGGACCCCTTCGGCCTCCAGCTCGGGCTCGGCGAACTCCAGGGCGTCCCGGACCAGCGCCACCAGGTCCGCCGGCGCCCGGTTGATGTCGCCCCCGCGCGCGAAGCGCAGGAAGTCCTCGAGGATGCCCTCCAACCGCGTCACCTCTCGCTGGAGCGTCTTCACCCGCTTGAGCGAGCGCTTCTCCGCGGGCGATTGGCCGCCGTCCCCACCGGGTGCCGGCTGGAACTCCTCCTCGAGCAGGGTCAGGTTGATGGCCATGGTCGAGAGCGGGTTCTTGATCTCGTGCGCGAGGCCCCCGGCCAGGCGCGCGAGCATCCGTCGCCGTCCGCTGACCTCCTCCACCGGGCCCACGGGAGGCCGGCTGTCCCAATCAATCTCCTCTTCCATGGCGGGGGCCCGCGGATCGACCAAAATCCTCGCGAAGCACGGGGGCCCGGCGGCAGACTAACCGCACACGGCCTCCCCGTGCCCTCCCTTTGAGCGAGTCAGACGACCTCACCGTCCAGGCCGGCCACCGGCCGACCGAGGACGTCATCCAGCGCCTGGTCCAGGCCCTGGAGGCCGGGGCCGTCGTCTCCATGCCCACGGAGACCGTCTACGGCCTCGCCGCGCGGGCCGACCAGCCCGAGGCCCTCGAGCGCCTGGCCGCGGTCAAGGGAACGAAGGACCCCCGGCCGTACACCTGGCACGTGGGCGGCGCGGAGGCCCTCGCCGGGCGCGCCGCGCTGCCGGCCCTGGTGGAGCGGGCGACGGAGCGGTACTGGCCCGGCCCCCTGACGCTCGTGGTCCGCTCCTCGGCCCCGGGGCTCGACCTCATCACGGCCGACGGCTGGACGGGTGTCCGCGCCCCCGCCCATGAGGCCACCGGCGCGGTCCTCAGCGCGGCCCCCTTCCCGGTGGTGATGACCAGCGCCAACCGGGCGGGCGAGTCGCCAGCCACCGACGCCGAGACGGTTCGTCAGATCTTCGCCGATGGTGAACTGGCGGCCGTGCTCGACGGCGGCCCTTGTGCCCTCGGCGAGGCCTCCACGGTGGCGCGGCTCGGCCCCGGTGGGATAGAACTGTTGCGAGAGGGAATCGTGACCATGGAAGAGATCAAGCGCACGGCCGGTCAGCGGCTGCTTTTCGTCTGCACGGGCAACACCTGCCGTAGCCCCATGGCAGAGGCCCTGGCTCGCACCGCGCTCCGCAGCGCCCTCGAAGCCAAGGACGAGGCCGACTTCGGGTTCATGATCGGATCGGCCGGGGTCTACGCCGGGCCCGGCGCTCCCGCGTCTCCCCAGGCGATCGAGGCCCTCGCCGAGCGCGACATCCCCCTCGGGGATCACCGCTCCACCCCCGCCCTCGAGGCGCTCGTCGCCGACCAGGACCGCGTCTACTGCATGACCGCGTCGCACCGCGACGCGCTCCTCTCGATGCTGCCCGAGGGCGCCGCGGCCAACGTCGAGCTCCTCGACCCCGCCGGAGAAGACGTGCCCGATCCCTTCGGCGGTTCGCTCGAGATCTACCGCCAGACCGCCGACGCCATCTCCCGCATGGTGGACGCGCGCATGGCGGACTGGGTCGGCCCGCCGCCGAGCTGAACCGCAGAGGTCATCGAGAGGGCCCGTCAAAAGGACCCGTCGAGGGCAGGCCCCCGAAGGCTCAGGACGTCCCCGCGATGAGGGCGGCTCGAGCCTCCTCGGCGTCGGCGGTGGCCAGCAGCCGCTCGCGCACGGAGTCCTTGGCCAGCACCCTGGCGATGTCCGCGAGGGTTCGGATGTGGAGCAGCTTCTGCGCCTTGGGGATCACGAGGAGCACCACGACCCGCGTCGGCTGACCGTCGATGGACTCGAAGTCGAGCCCACCGTCACGCTGCACCACGCCCATGGCCCCGACGATCTCGGGGAGGTCGTCCACCGCGGCGTGCGGGATGGCGACCCCCAGCTCCATTCCAGTGGACATCGAGCGCTCGCGGGCGAGGACGGCCTCGCGGACCGTCTCCGACGCCTCCGGGCTCAGCCGGCCACGCTCCACCAGGTGATCCACGAGCGAGTGGATCGCCTCCCACTTGTCCGCGGGTTCAAACCCCAGGAGGAGATCCTCGGGTTGGAAGAGTTCGCTCGGTCCCATGGGCCGGAGGATAACGGCCCTAGGCCGGTGAGGTGGACCTTTCGCGCCGGACGATCCGCGCCAGGAGCGCCGCCCCGAGGAGGATCTGGAGCTGCTGGGGAGCGGTCAGGAGGCGATCGGGCGGCGCGACCCCCGTGGGCAGGAGCGGCGCGAGGGCCGAGGGGACCAGGCCGAGGGCGATCAACCCGCCGGCGCCGAGGGCGAGGGCGACGATCATGGCGGGCGGCGCGCTCGCGCGGCGCCCCTCCACGTGGCCACCCTTGACGCCCGGGCTGAAGAAGGCGAGGCGCAGGAACGGGAGCGACGTGAACACCGCCAGCGGCCCCGCGAGCACCGCGAAGGCGAGGGCCTCCGCCGCCGCCCCGTCGGATGACATGGCCTCCAGGCCGCTGGAGCGCCCCTCGAACAGGAGGGTGCCGGGGAGCGCCATCAGCGCGAGCATGCAGAGGAGTGCGAAAGCGAACGCGCTCGGGAAGACATGCCCGAGCCCACGGCCACCGAGGCCCGGCTGCCGCGCCCGCGCGTGGGTGGTCAGCACCAACGCGAGGGCGGCCCCTGCGCCCGCGAGGGCGAGGCCGATCACGGAGAGCCCGAGGGCCCCCTGGGCCTGCTCGGACGCGATGGACGCGATCCCGAGCAGCAGGCCCAGCACCCCATACACCGAGAGCGCCAGGAATCGGGCGGCCAGCTGCCGGCCGAGCAGGGCGAGGATCGGCGCGAGGGTCGCGACCACGAGCCCCACGTCGAGCAGGGCGTCGGACCCGGAGAAGGTGCGCCCGAGGAGGACGAGGAGCACGATCCCCCGCAGCAGCCCCGCGTTCACGAAGCTCCCGGCGTCCCGTCGAGCCGGACCGGCCGCGAGCGCCTGCCCAGCCCCTCCCCAGCTGGGGGGGAGCACCACCGGGAGGACCAGCCCGAGAAAGATGAGCGTGGTCGGGGCATCGCCGGCGAACGGCGTTCCGATCCAGGCCACCGAGAGGTCTCCCCCGTCCTGCATGCGGCCCTGGGCCCCCAGCCCGAGCAAGCTGGCGCTCGCCAGGGAGATCAAGGTGGCGCCCCGCCACGCGTGGGCCCGGGCCGTGGGCTGACCGGAGGCAGGGTCGCGCCCCGCGGCGTCCCCACCCGGGACGAGCGCTCGCTCGAGGATTCCGGCGAGGAACAGCAGCGCGGCGACCCACCCGAGGTGGTCGAGCTGGACCACCAGGAGCAGCAGGCCCGACATGATCAGGGAGAGGCCCGGGCTCAGGGCGCTCTCCGATTCGGCGTAGTCGCGGGATGACGCGAGCGCGGCGAGCCCGACCACCGTGAGGACGGCGATGGACCCGGTGAGGGCGAGGCCCCCCACTTCCAGGCGAGCGAACTCGAGCGCGACCCCGATCAGGCCGAGCACGGCGATCCGCTGACCACGGAGGAGCGCGCAGCCCACCCCGAGCGCCATGAGCGCGGCACCGGGCGGCCAGTCGGGCAAGAAGGGGAGCAGGTCAACCACGGCGGCGCTCCCTGAGACGAACCAGACCGAAGGAGAGCGCCAGCACCGCGGCCGCGCCGATGGCCCCCAGCAGCGCGAACGCCCCGGGCCAGGCCCACCCTCGGGGGCCGGGATTGCCACCGATCCCCGCCGCGTCGGCGGCCACCGCGCCCAGGAGCGCGAGGGTCAGCAGCGCCAGCGAGCCGGAGGGGCCGCGCCCGGCAGGCGCGCCATCGGGGGTCCCGGACACCTCCCCCTGCGCCGACCCTCGAGCGCCAGCGGCGGGCTCATCCGGGTCGAGCGGGGCGGGTTCAGACTCTGCCATGAAGAGAGACTGACAGCGGGAGGTCCCCCGAGCAACGAACCCCGCCAAACAAGGCGAACGCCCGTTCCGCCCCACACTCTGGGCCGCGGGCCCAGGCTCCAGTCATGCAAGAATCGTGAATCGAACCCGCCTGCGGGTCGAAACAGCGGGGTGTAGACGGGAAGATAGCCCCCGGCCCTGCGTCTTTCATGACGCGTGCCACGGCTTCGGCCGCACCGCCGCTGGCCGGTCGCCCCTGGGCGCCCGCAGCCAGCACCCGAAGACTGACCTAAGACACCACACCGCAAACAGTTGCGGGCCACATGAGCACGTGGCCCGCGACCGATGCAGCCCACACCCAACCGTCCGAACCTCGACTCCCGGGTCGAGTTCCGCCAGATGAACCACGCTCCCCGACGCGACGCCCACGCCCAGGATCCTCGGATTTCGGCAGATATGGCCCGAAGGCTTCCCGGTCTCGGCGGTCCCCTCCGTCTCGCCGGCGCCATGGCCCGTGGGGCCTGCCTCCTGACCCTGCTGCTCGGCGCGAGCGGCGCCGCGATGGCGCAGGGCGAGGATGAGGAGCTCTACGTCATCCAGGAGCAGGGCGGCACCTACGTCCTGAACTTCGCCCAGAGCGACGAGGACGAGAGCATGACGCTCTACCAGTTCGTCCAGGCCTGCGAGCAGGTCACCGGGCTGAACTTCACCTGGGGTGCGGAGACCGAGGCGCTGCTCAAGAACCAGCAGGTCAACCTGCTGGGCGCCAAGACCATCCAGAAGGAACGGTTCTACTCCTTCTTCCAGGTGATGATGATCATCTCCGACTTCGTCTGCACGGAGATCGGCGAGGACGACATCTCGGTCATCAAGATCGACTCCCTGGCCACCGCGGCCCGGAACAACCTCCGCGCGGGCGCGCTCTACGTGGAGCCGGAGCGCCTCGCGGAGTACGAGGACCAGCCCGCGACCCTGATCACCACCGTGGTGAGCCTGCCCAACACGGACGTGCGGCAGGTCTCCAACTCGATGCGGTCGATGATCACCGACCCGAACACGCAGCAGATGCTGCCGGCGGGTAACTCCCAGTCCATGGTCCTGGTCGGGTTCGGCAGCAACGTGGTGGCGCTGGCGAACATGCTCAAGATCATCGACGACGCCTCCCAGACCGAGGTGATCCCGCCGGAGTTCGACGTGATCAAGCTCGAGTACGCATCGGCGGAGGACATCGCCGCGACCGTCGAGGAGCTGCTCGAGGCGGCGAACCAGAACCGCACGTCGGCGCCGCAGGCCCAGGGCCCCCAGGGCGCGCTGAACCGCAACCAGGGTGAGGCCAAGATCCTCACCGAGAGCCGGACCAACTCGCTCCTCGTGATGGCCATGCCGGAGGAGATGCCGCGCATCAAGGAGCTCGTCGCACGCCTCGACGTGGACGTCGTCGAGCGGGAGCGCAACTACCACATCTACGCCCTGGACAACGTCAGCGCCGAGGACCTCGCCGAGACCCTCGACGAGTTCCTGCAGGACGCCGTCCAGCTGGAGCAGGGCGCGGCCGCGGGCAACCAGCGAGGCGGCGCCCCGCGGGCCTCCAACAACGCCCGCGAGTACGTCGTGGTGGCGGACGCCGAGACCAACTCCCTGCTCATCGCGGCCAACCGGACGCGCTACGAGGAGCTCAAGTCGCTCATCGAGCGCCTCGACCGCCGGCAGGACCAGGTCCTCATCGAGACCGCGCTGATCGAGCTCACCGGTCGCGACTTCCTCGACATCGGCGTGGAGCTTGGCTTCGCGGACATCCCTGGCGTCGGTGAGTCCGGCGGCTTCGGGGTCACGGGGTTCGGCCTCTCGACGATCCAGGACTCCGACGGGGACGGCGTCCCCGACCTGCGGGTCCCCACCGTCGGCCAGGGCGTCACGGCGGGCATCATCGACGGAGATGAATTCTCCATCCCCATGCTGGTGGCGCTGGTCGAGGAGAAGCGGAACTCGGACGTGCTCAACGTGCCGAGCGTCCTGGTGAACAACAACTCGGTCGCCACGGTCTCCACCCTGGACGAGCAGCCCACGACGCAGATCACCGCCACCGGCGGCGGCGTCGGCGCCGGCCAGACCCAGGAGAACTTCAACGGCTACGAGGAGGCGGGCATCACCATGGAGATCTCCCCCTCCATCAGCGCCTCACGCTACCTGCGCCTCGACGTGTACCTCGAGGTCTCGACCTTCATCGGGGCCGTCCAGGGCGCCATCCCGCCGCCGCGGGTGACGCGGACCATCGAGACCCAGATCAACGTCCCCGATGGATCGACCATGGTCATCGGCGGCATCGTGGTGGATAACGAGAGCAAGACGCGGACCCAGGTCCCGTGGCTCGGGGACATCCCGATCCTCGGCCGCCTGTTCTCGCGCGAGACCGGAACCAGGGACCGCACCGTCCTGTACTTCTTCGTCACGCCCCACATCCTGAAGGACACCGAGTTCGCCGACCTGGCCGAGCTCTCCTACGGGAAGAAGCTCGAGGCGGCCCGCGAGATCGGCATCGAGCGCCTGCGGAAGATCGACCCCACCTTCGGCATGTCCAGCGAGGCCGCTGGCTCATCCGTCGGGCTGGAGGGCTTCGACCTGCCGCTCTATACGCCGCCCCAGCGCGGTGAGACCGCTGGCGACCAGGTGGGACTGTCCCCCCTGGAGGCCGCCCGCATGCTCGACGAAGAGACCCCGGAGGACTGAGCGCGCTCGCGCACCACCACCCCATGGTCAGCATCGGAGAATTGCTCCTGGACGCGGGACTCACCCGGGACCAGCTCGAGGAATGCCGCGGGATCTCCGCGGTCTCGGGCGACTCCATCGATCGGGTCATCCTCGCCAAGGACTTCATGGAGGAGGGCACCCTCCTCCAGATCTACGCCAAGCACCTCGGCTACGAGTTCCGCAAGAGCCTCGACGGGACGAAGGTCCCCGTGACCTTCGTGGACTCCGTTCCGGTCAACTTCGCGCGGAACTACAACCTCGTCGCCCTCGAGTCGGGCGACGGCGTCCTGAAGGTGGCGACCTGCTCGCCCCTGGACCCCCACCCGATGGACGACCTCGCGGCCATGATCGGCACCGAGGTGGACGCGGTCCTCGCGCCCCGTCAGGAGATCACGACGCTCATCGCTCGCGCGTACCGCCACAAGGCGGACGGCGTGGACGAGGCCCTGGACGCCGTCTCCGAGGATGGAGACATCGGCTCCCTCGCCGCGGAGATCGACGACTCGGAGGACGTGCTCGACGTCTCCAACAAGGCGCCGATCATCAAGCTGGTGAACACCATCCTGTTCCAGGCGCTCAAGCTCCGCTCCTCGGACGTCCACTTCCAGCCGTACCCCGACCGGATGCAGGTGCGCTTCCGGATTGACGGCATCCTCTATGACATGGACGCGATCCCCAAGCGCGTCCAAGACGCGATCATCAGCCGCGTCAAGGTCATGGGCAAGATGGACATCGCGGAGCGTCGCCTCCCCCAGGACGGCCGCGCCTCGCTGCGCATCGGCGACGGCGAGGTCGACGTCCGGATCAGCTCGGTCCCCACCAGCACCGGTGAGCGGATCGTCATGCGTCTGCTCGACAAGACCGCCAAGCTGTACCGCCTCAACGAGATCGGGCTCGAGGACAAGAACCTCGAGATGATCCGGGAGTACCTGGACTACAACCACGGCATCGTCCTGGTCACCGGGCCCACCGGCTCGGGAAAGACCACCACGCTCTACGCCTCCATGGCGGAGATCGACACGACCAAGAAGAACATCCTCACCATCGAGGACCCGGTCGAGTACGCCATCGGCGGCATCAGCCAGGTGCAGGTCAACCAGAAGAAGGGGCTCACCTTCGCCTCGGGCCTGCGCTCGTTCCTGCGCCAGGACCCCGACGTCATGATGGTCGGTGAGATCCGGGACCTGGAGACGGCGGAGGTCGCCATCCGGGCGGCCCTCACCGGCCACCTGGTGTTCTCGACGGTCCACACCAACGACTCGGCCAGCACCATCACCCGGATGGTGGACCAGGGCGTCGAGAGCTACCTGGTGGCCTCGTCCATCGTGCTCATCATCGCCCAGCGCCTGGTGCGGACGATCTGCCCCCACTGCAAGGTGGTGGTGCCCATCGACGACGAGTGGGCCGCCAAGCTGCGCAAGGTGGACATGACGCCGGACGAGCTCGGCGGCGAGATCGCATACGGCCCCGGCTGCGACGAGTGCTTCCACTCCGGCTACGCGGGCCGTACCGCCATCTACGAGTTCCTCCCCGTGACCGAGCGAATTCGGACCATGGTCATGGAGGGCGCCAGCGCCTCGGAGATCAAGCGGGAGCAGATCAACGAGGGCTTCCAGACCCTGCGTGCCGACGGGCGCAAGAAGATCATCCAGGGCGTCACCACGCCGGACGAGGTCCTGCGCGTCACCCAGCTCGACGTCTGAGCCAAGCTCGCGGACCACCTCCCATGCCGATCTACGAGTACAAGGCCTACACCAGTGGCGGCGCGACCAAGTCGGGCGTCATTGACGCCGACACGGAGCGAGACGCGCGAGCGAAGCTCCGGAAGGACAGCCTGATCGTCTCGAGCATCTCGGCGACCCGTGGCGGCAAGAAGGTCAAGAAGAAGTCCAAGGACGCCGGCGAGCCGAGCCGCCTCTCGAAGCTGCTGGAGTCGCGGACCGCGAGCCAGGGGCCCGGCGCCCGTGAGATCGACATCGTGGCGGGAATGACCCGGCAGCTGGCGACCCTCCTGGGCTCCGGCATCGCGCTCAACGAGTCCCTCTCCGCGCTCGTGGACCAGGCCGAGCAGAAGCGGGTGGAGACCCTGTGCCGGGAGCTCCGCGAGGACATCCAGCAGGGCGCCAACCTGGCCGACGCGCTGATGAAGCACCCCGGCTGGTTCACGCCGCTCTACGTGAACATGGTCCGCGCCGGACAGGCGGCGGGCAACCTCGACACGGTGCTCACGCGCCTCGCCGACTACATGCAGAGCCAGCGAGCCCTGCGGCGCAAGATCGTTGGCGCGCTGACGTACCCGCTGATGATGATCGGCATCGGCATGATCGTGGTCACCATCCTGATGGCCAAGGTCGTGCCGGAGATCACCCGGATGCTCATCGAGCAGAACAAGGAGCTCCCCCCCTCGACACGCATCCTGGTGGGCGCGAGCGACTTCCTGAAGAGCTGGTGGTGGGCGGTCTTCCTGCTGATCGGGGTGATCTCGTTCATGTTCGAGCGCACCTACAGCAAGGGTGAGAACGGACGCCTGGTGATCGACCGCACCCTGCTCCGGATCCCCGTCGTCGGCGACCTGATGCGACGGGCGGCGGTGTCCCGCTTCACGCGCACCCTCTCGACCCTGCTGCAGTCCGGCGTCCCCGTGATCCAGTCCCTGGAGATCACCCAGAGCGTCGTGGGCAACCGCGTCGTGGCCGACGCCACGGGCCACATCAAGGAGCGCGTGGTCGAGGGCACCGACATCGCGACGCCCCTGCGCAACAGCGGCGCGTTCCCCTCCACCGTCGGCTACATGGTCGTGGTCGGCGAGCAGTCCGGCGAGCTCGAGCAGATGCTCGACCGCATCGCCATCGCCTATGACGAGGAGATCGAGGTCGCCGCCGAGCGCTTCACGAGCCTCCTCGAGCCCATCATGATCGTCCTGCTGGCGGGCGTCGTCGGCTACATCGTCTTCGCCATCGTCCAGCCCATTCTCGACATCGGCCAGGTCTGATCGGACCGGCCCGCCCACCGCACCAGCCCGGTGCCCACCCACTACCCACCATGAAGATCAACCGCCGCCACCTCGCGTCCCGGAGCGCAGGCTTCTCGCTCGCCGAACTGATGGTCGTCATCGTCATCATCGGCCTCCTCGCCACGGTGGTCGTCCCCAACGTGGTCAGCAAGCTCGGCACCGCCAGCATCTCCAAGGCCAAGGCCGACATCACCGCCCTTGATGGGGCCGTCGAGTCCTTCCAGATGGACAACGCGAGCCGCCTGCCCGAGAGCCTCGAGATCCTCGTCGAGAAGGACGAGTTCGGGGCCAGCTACCTGAAGCAGACCGTGGTGCCCCGCGACCCGTGGGGCAACGAGTACATCTTCGAGCCCGATGGGAACGGCGACTCCGGCTACCTCATCTGGACCTACGGCGCCGATGGCTCCCAGGGTGGCGAGGGCAAGAACATGGACTTCAACAACCAGATGATTCGCAACGGCGAGGTCTGAGGGTGCGCCGCGCGGCCTCTCCCTTCACGCCGAACAACGGCCAGCGCCGACGGGGATTCTCCCTCGTCGAGCTCATGGTCGTGGCGGCCGTGATCGGGATGGGCACCTACATCATCTCCGTCAGCTACGACGCCTTCGTCCCCAAGGAGCGGCTCAACACCGCCGTACGCTCCCTGACCGCGCTCTTGCGCGAGACCCGCAGCCAGGCCATCAGCCGCTCCCTCGAGTTCTTCGTGGAGTACGACCTCGACGGAGAGCGGTATCGCCGGGTCACGCCCTTCGTCCTGGGCGGCGGTCGCTTCGACGCCGAGGTGAACGATGACTCCGAGCGGGCCTACGGGAACTGGCAGAGGCTCCCGGACGGCGTCGAGTTCGAGGTCGTTGCCATCGCCGGCGAGACCTACGACGCCGGCCCCGTCTTCGCGCGCTTCGACCCCCGCGGGGCGGCCTCCGATCACCAGGTCGTCCTGAAGCAGCCGGCGTACGGGAATTTCTTCACCATCGAGATCATGGCCCTCACGGGGACCTTCAAGTTCCACCGTGACGTGTTCATCCGAGAGGCCCCGGACGACGGAGACTTCCGATGAGGCCCACCCTGCGACCCGCCGCGACGGCCCGCGCCGGCTTCACCCTCGCCGAGGCGGCGGTGACCATCGCCATCGTCGCCGTCGTGCTGACGGTCATGCTCCAGGGCCTGGAAGGCGCCAAGTTCAGCGCGGCCCACAACCGCGCCCGCAAGACGGCCTTCGAGCTCGGCTCCGAGATGATTGGGATGATCTCCGCGGGCCTCTGGCAGGAGGAGATCGAGTCCGGCCTGACCGGCAGCTTCGCGGAGCAGGACGAGCCCGACTTCTACTGGGAGCTGGCCCTCGGAGAGGACGCGCTCGCCGAGGCGACGGACGACGACGGCACGGAGCGCCCGTTCGACAACTACGCCGCCCGGCGAGACTGGGAGGACTCGCAGGACGACGACGACGAGGAAGATGAGGAGAGCACCGAGCCCTTCGAGAAGGTGAAGCTGCGCGTCAGCTACCCGAAGTTCTCGGACTACCCCCAGGAGCTCGTCCTCGAGCGCTGGATCCGGTGGGAGCAGGTCTACGGCCTCTCGGAGGAGGACCTGCTCGCCGAGGAGCAGGCGGGCGAGGCAGGAACCGGCGCCGGCGCCCCCGCCGGCGGCCAGAACAGCTTGGACGGTGGAGGAAGATGATGAAGGGCACGCGACACACACCGAAGGCCAGCGCGGGCGACCGCGGCTTCACCCTCGTGGAGGTGCTGCTGGTCATCGTGATCATGAGCATGATGTTCGTCAGCATCTCGAAGCTCATGCAGGCCGCGCGTCGAACGCGCGACACCATCCACAACTTCCAGGAGATGCAGCTCGCCGGCCCCGCCGTCCTCGAGCTGATGATCCGGGATCTCCGCGGGGTGTTCACCACGAGCCGGCCGCGCAACACCTGGCTCCAGATCACGGACCGTACAGTCAACGGTCAAGACGCGGACCGTATCGACTTCGTGACCACCACCGACAGCCTGGTGGTCAACCTGAGCGACGGCTCTGAGAATGTCCGCGCCGACGTCAATGAGGTCGGCTACATGATGCGGCCCAACCGGGACAACGATGAGTTCCTGGAGGTCTATCGCAGGGAGGACTTCGGCGTGGACGAGGAGCCCTTCAACGGCGGCTCGTACATCTTCCTTTCGGACCAGGTGAAGGGCTTCAACATCGAGGTCTTCACCGAGGACGGGCCGGACGCGGAGCCCTACGACGGCTGGGGCGAGATCTCCGGGGACGAGGAGCTGATCGGCCTCCCCGCCTGGATCCGACTCTCCCTCACCGTTGAGCTCAAGCCGCGCATCGACCGCGAGTCCATGGACTTCAGCGGCAGGGATCGACGCACGATGACCTACACCCGCGTGGTCAGGTTCCCCGAGGCCTTGCGGGTCGCCGAGGGTGAGATCCCACGCCTCGCGCTCCCGCAGGCACCGGGCGCCACCGCCTCCGACCCCGAAGCTGGCGGCGACGACGAGGTCGTCCCCGGCAGCGGGATCACGGCCACTGGCGGCCGCGGCCAGAACAACACCAAGGGCGGCGGTCGAGGAAGCGGGGACGGACGCGCAGCGGGTAGCGTGCGCTCCAATGTCGAGACCGTCGGCGGCCGCTAGCCCGGTCCGCGGCGGAGGGCGCCCGCCCCATCGAGCTCAGCTGAGCGGTTGCCCGAGCAGCTCCCGGCCGCCCAGGTAAGGGCGGAGCGGAGCAGGCACCGAGACCGTGCCGTCCTCGTTCTGGTGGTTCTCCACCAGGGCGATGAGCATCCTCGTCGACGCCGCCACCGTGTTGTTCAGGGTGTGGCAGTGGTGCACCTTGCCCTCCGCGTCCCGGTAACGCAGACCCAGGCGGCGGGCCTGGAAGTCATGGAAGCGGGACGCGCTGTGGGTCTCGCCGTAGCTCTCGCGGGAGGGCATCCAGGTCTCGATGTCGAACTTCTGAACCTGCGGCTGACCGAGGTCCCCCCCGCAAACGTTCACGACGCGGTAGGGCAGCTCCAGCGCCTGAAGCACCGCCTCCGAGTTCCCGAGGATGGCCTGGTGATGCTCGAGGCTCTGGGCCTCGTCTGCCCTGTCGACGACCACCTGCTCCACCTTCTGGAACTGGTGGACGCGGTAGAGCCCCTTGGTGTCCTTGCCATACGTCCCCGCCTCGCGCCGGTAGCAGCTGGACTGGGCCACGAACTTGAGGGGCAGGTCCGCGCCATCCAGGATCTCGTCCTGGTAGAGCGCGGTGACCGGCACCTCGGCCGTACCGACGAGGCAGAGGTCGTCCCGGTCATCGCAACGGTAGGCCTGATCCTCGCCGCCCGGGAAGTAGCCGGTGCCGACCATGGTCTCGCTGCGCACGAGCGTGGGGACCGAGAGCGGGGTGAAGCCGCGGGCCACCATGGAGTCGAAGGCGAAGCGCATGACCGCGTGTTCCAGCAGGGACATGTCCCCCAGCAGCACGTAGTTCCGGCTCCCCGAGAGCCTCGCGCCGCGCACGGCGTCGATCCAGTTGTGCGCCTCGCCAAGCTCGCTGTGGGAGCGGGGCGTGAACCCGAAGCCCCGCGGCTCCCCCCAGCGCTTGATCTCGACGTTGTCCTCGTCCGTGGCGCCCTCCGGCACGGCCTCGGCGGGGACGTTGGGGACCAGGAGTAGCTTGGCGTCGAGCGCCTCGACGACCTCCTTCTGCCGCGCCTCCATGGCCTTGAGGGTGGCCTTCTCCTGGGCCTGGGCCTCCACGAGGGCGGGGCGCTCCTCGGGGGTGGCCTGCGCGATCGTCTTGCCCGCAGCCTTGGACCTGGAGCGCGCCTCGTCCACCTTCCCCACGAGCTCCCGCCGCTCGGCATCGAGACTCAGGATCTCGTCCACGTCGCACGGGATGTGCTTCTTGGCGGCCCCCGCCTTCACGGCGTCGGGGTTATTGACGATGAATTTCAGGTCCAGCACGTCGGAGGCCCACCGCCTGGGGTGGGACGCTTGGGGTCAGGGAGAGTGGGTCAGGAGAGCGAGACGCGCCCACGCTAGGGCGCGAGCGGACATCATCACTTCCAGTCGGAGGTGATCTTGCCGAAGAGCCGGTTCTTCTTCTCCATCAGCTGAACTTCCGCGTCGCCGACCTTGGCCGGGATCTCCTTGTCGAGGGGCTTCCAGAGGGCCGCCCACCCGTGCTTCTGGACCCCGTCCTGATCCAGCGCCGGCTTGAGCTTCTCCGTCATGACGGCCCGCTCGCCGCCGACCTTGCGGACGGAGGCCTCGGGGATCGGGACGGCACCGTAGATCCGCTCGTAGGACTCGCCACCGACCCCCACCACGCGCACCGAGGTCCCGTTCACGGTGACCCCGCTGCCGGAGGTCTCGTACTCGTAGTCGAAGGTGAAGGGGGACCCCGTCTCGACCACCACGTTCTTGCCCTCGAGGACGTCGTAGACCGGCATGTTCTCGGTGGGGAGGATCACGGCCTTCATCATCTGCATCTTCTTGCCCTTGCGGACGAGCCCGAAGCAGAGCTCCCAGCGGCCGATGGGCACCTCCACCTTCTTGCCCCCGGAGACGTCGATGTAGGTGTTCTCGAGGTCCTGACCGATGCCCTTGAGCACGTAGTAGTCGGGCTTGAGCCCCTTGGACTTCAGCTGAATCGTGCCGGTCTTGAACTCGAAGGGCTGCGCCTTGAGCTCGACCCCGCCGTTCACCGCCTCGAGCTTCTGCCAACCCGCGTCACCCAGGTTCACGTACTCGGAGAAGGGCTGCGCCTTCTTGGCGCCGCCGACGCGGATGGAGTCGAACTCCGGCTGGAACGCGTCCTTGACCATCCCGAAGTGCGGCCAGCGCTGGGGGAGCGAGCCGTAGATCCCGTCGATGTTGTCATCGATCACCTCGATCTTCTCTCCCGCGACCTCCCCCGTCATCGCGCCACCGGGCACGAAGTAGAGGCTGAGGGAGGTGTCGGTCATCCCGAGGTTCATGGTGATCCCCTGGTAGTAGTCCACCTCGCGCCCCATGTCGCACAGCACCGCCCACCTGCGCTTGGAGGCCCCGGTCCCGAGCTCGAAGGTCACGGGCTCGAGCTTGCCCCGCAGGGGCCAGGTGTCGTCCACGCCGCCGCCGTCGATCGTGACCTTGCTGGACGCCGCGCGCGTCATGGTGGGGCTGTCGGTGACCCGGGCGAACTTCCCCGTGGAGCCCTTGCCCTGCAGGACGACCGTGGGCCAGATCTGGCGGTGCTCGTCGAGGTAGTAGTTCGGTCGCTGGGTGTCCTTGACGTCCTTGAACGCCTCGAAGCTCAACTTCGCGGTCACCGCCTCACCGGTGGACTTCGGGCCGGCCGGCGCCGCTGCCGCGCCCCCTCCGCCAGAACCGCCGGCCTCGCCGCCGCCGTTCCCGAAGCCGAGGGCCTCCAGCGACTTCAGGCGCGGGACGCTCTGCTTGTAGGTGCGGTCCTTGACGCCGAGGGCCTCACGGATCGCGACGAAGCGCGAGTAGCCGTCGGCCACCCGGCGGAAGTCCGCCTTCTTGCCGTGGTAGGTCTCCTCCAGCGAGGTCGCCACGCCGATGTAGCACTGCCCGAGCATCCACTGGTCCCCGATCTCCTCGAAGCCCTTGGCCAGGGACGCGTACTCGTCGGCCACGCGCAGGAGCGCCTTCTTGTCCTTCGCGGCGATGGCCTCGATCTGCTCTCGGTTGACCTTGTCGAACTTCTGCTTCTGGGTGAAGCGGTTGCGCTTCTGGTTCGCGTCGAGGCGCGCGAAGAAGCGCTCCATCTCCGACGGGAAGTTGGACTCGAAGCACCGCTTCCAGGACCCGCTCAGGGCCTCGAAGCGCTCGTAGAGCACATCGTTGGGTGAGTTCGCGATGAGCTCGGAGGTGTTCAGGATGCAGAACACGCCCGCGTCCATGTTGTCCCGCATCAGGCTGTCCATCTTCGACTTCGAGCCGATCTTCGCCGCCTTGTCGAAGGCGAGCCGGAACGTGGTGTTCGGATCCTGCGCGGCCGCCGGGGTCGCGAGCAGGAAGGCGGAGACGAGGGAGAGGAGCGCGAGGATCGGGAGACGTGCCATGGCGTGATGGGTGGGCTCAGGAGATGGCCGAGGGCCTTTCCTATGGTAGCGAGGGAGGCCGCCACCGTTGCACCCCTGGGGCGCCCCGCCGGAAGATCCCAGGCCCCCCCCACCGCCCGGGCCCACGGGGACGGCGCGCCGCCACCCCGTACAGCGCTCGGCACGGGGCCGGGCCAGGGCGAAATCCCTAGTTCGAGCGACCGCGCTCGGAGGCCTTCTTCAGGAAGGCCTTCTCCGAGCGGCTGAGGGAGCCGATCCCCTCGCGGTTGATCTTCTCCAGCAGCGCGTCCAGCCGCTGCCGGTCTCCGATGCTCCGCTCCGCTGCCGCCACCGCGCGCTTGCGCTCCAGGCCCGCGATGGGGTCCTTCATGAGGAGCCCGTAGCGCGCCCCGAGGAAGCCGTAGAGCGCGCCGCCCAGGTGGATCAGGTGAGCGACGTTGCCCGAGGTCGGAGCCCCGGAGAGCTGGAGGACGAGCGGGTAGAGGTCCGACGCCACGTAGAGAGCCGCCATCACCCACAGCTTCACGGGGATGAAGATGAACAGCACCTGGGTGTGCGGGCGGAGGGTCGCGGTGGCCACCACCACGCCCATGATCGCGCCGGAGGCACCGATCGCCGGGAGGTACGCCTCCTGTCCCTTGGAGAGCTCCACGACCAGGTGCAGGAGCGCCCCGGCCATCGCCGCTCCCATGTAGTGCGTGATGAAGCGCCGGGACCCGATGATCCCCTCGAGCATGGTGCCGAAGAAGTACAGCACCAGCATGTTGAAGAGCAGGTGCCCGAGGCCCCCCATGTCGTGAAGGAAGGCGTAGGTGCCCAGCTGCCACACCGCAGGGACGAACGAGCGCCACATGTCCGGGTCCAGCCCGAAGGTGTCGAGGAAGAAGTCCTGCAGCCGCAGTGACCCGAGCCCCACCACCGCCAGGAAGACGAAGACCGTCACGTTGGCGATCAGCAGCCGCCGGACCCACGGGGTGAGCGGCGGAAAGGAGACCTGCGGCCGCGGCTGGCCGTACCTGTCGTCGTAGTTCGTCATCCCTGGATCAGGAGGTCCGCTCGAGGATCAACCCCGCCCCTGACGGCGACGGGAGGTCTCGAGCGTGTTGGCCAGCAGCATGGCGATCGTCATGGGGCCCACCCCGCCGGGGACCGGCGTGATGGCCGAGGCCCGCTCCCGTGCTCCCTCGAAGTCCACGTCACCGCGGAGCTTGCCGTCCTCGCCGCGGTTGATCCCGACGTCGAGGACCACGGCGCCCTCCTTGATCCAGGACCCCTTCACGAGCTCCGTGACCCCGACGGCGGCGACCACCACGTCGGCAGCCCGGCAGTGGGCCTCGAGGTCCCGCGTGCGGCTGTGACAGACGGTGACGGTCGCGTTCCTCGCCAGGGCCAGCTGCGCGAAGGGCTTGCCCACGAGGTGGGACCGGCCGATCACCACCACGTCCTTGCCGGCGAGGGAGATGCCGTGCCGGTCACAGATCTCGATGCAGCCCGCAGGGGTGCACGGCACCAGCCCGTCCTGGCCGAGCACGAGGCGCGCGATGTTGTCCTTGGTCAGGCCGTCCACGTCCTTGGCGGGATCGATGAGCTCGGTGACCGCGTCCGAGTCCAGGCCCCTGGGCAGCGGCAGCTGCACGAGGATCCCGTCCACGGCGTCCTCGTCGTTGAGCCGCCGGACCGTCGCCTCCACGTCGGCCTGCGCGCTATCCGCGGGCATACGAACGGTCTCGACCCGGAAGCCGGCCTCCGTGGCTGCGCGGTCCTTGGACCGCACGTAGACCTGGCTCGCGGGGTCGTCCCCCACCAGCACCACGGTCAGCCCGGGCTGTCGGCCGCCGCCGGAGACGAGGGCCTCGACCCCCGCCGCCACATCGGACCGAACCGCGGCAGCGGTGGCCTTGCCGTCGAGGACCTGGGCGCCGCCCGTGGCGGCCGAGGGGTTGGATTCCTGGCTCATGCTGCCCCGAGGTTACGCCGGGGACGAACCAGGAGGTACCACCCACCCAGGGAGACCGCGACGAAGCCAGCCACCAGGTAGTAGTAGGTCCACAGGGTCCCGAGGACGCCCTCGGTGAATCCATAGGAGTGCAGGCCCACGCCGAGCTGGTTCACGTGGAACCAGGAGAAGGCCACGATCGAGCCGCCGATCACGGCGAGCACCGCGACGCCGAAGTCCTTGATGTAGCCGCCCATGCGCGCGTGGAGGATGACCAGCTCGTAGAGCACGATCATCAGGGCGCCGTTCTCCTTGGGGTCCCAGCCCCAGAAGCGACCCCAGGAGTCGTTGGCCCAGACGCCCCCGAGGATGGTCCCCACGACGGAGAACAGGAGGCCAAAGCAGAGGACGCCGTACGTCATCCGGCCGAAGCGGCGGAACCACTCGGCCTGCTCCCGGGAGAGCTCCGGCCCCCGGTTCTTGAGCCCGCGACCCAGCCGGAGGATCAACCACACGTGCCCGAGCGCCGCGGCGAGCAGGCCCGCGGAGTACCCCATGGTCACGGTGGTGACGTGGGTCGCGAGCCAGAAGTTCGTGTTGAGGACGGCGATCAGCCCCCCCATGGTGTCGCCCTGGCTGGCGGCCTCCACCGCCTCGTAGCGCATGGCCAGGAACATCCCGGCGGCGCCCAGCGTGGCCCCCAGCGCGAGGGCAACCCGCTCCCTCGTGAGCCGCTCGGCGGCGAGGCAAACCAGGACCGCGATCGAGGTGATGAAGAGGATCGTCTCGTAGAGCGTGGCCACCGGCGGCCGCTCCAGGAGCAAGCAGCGGACCGTCACCCCGATCGACGCGGAGGCGAGGCCGCCCGCCACCAGGAACCACGTGAGCCGCGGGAGAAGCACCCCCTTCGGCCGGAGCCAGGAGAGGGCCACGGTCAGGAACCCGAGCAGGAAGAAGACGAGGGCCTTCGTGAAGTAGTCCCGCTTGTAGTACCCCACCTCCATCGGGATCTTCTCGAACTCCCCGCGCCCCATGGCCGCCGCCTTGCCCGCCTCGAACGCGGCGAGGACCGCGGGGCCGATCGCGTCGACGCGACTCTCGACCCCTGCGAGATCCGCGTAGGCTGAGAAGAGCTCGAGCTCCCCGGCGGTGGGGTCGGCCTGCGCGGGGTCGAGCTTGCGCTGGAGCAGCTCCCCCGCGGTCCGCCACTTCTCCTCCCCGCCGTCCTCGGCGGGGAACATGGCCAGGCTGTAGTCGGCCGTCTCGATGAGGAGGATGATCCCGTTGTAGAGCGGCGCGATGGCGCGATCTCGATCGTCACCCTCCGCGACCCCCTCGGCGGCCTGGCGCCAGGTCAGAGCCTCCGACCAGCGCTCGAGGACCACCTGGGCGCCGATGCTCCCGCCGTCCGCAGCCCCCGGGTAGATCTCCAGCAGCTCAGCGGGCGCCTCCGGACCCAGCCGGGCGGCGAGGCCGCTGAACGTGAGCTCGAGCACCTCGTACTGGATGATGTTCTCCCGGAGCGCGATCAGCTGGGTGTCGACCCGGGTCCGCTCGGAGGCCTCCTTGGCGAAGGCTGACTTCGCGAGCTCCTCCATCTCGCCGCGCCCGGAGGACAGCTGGTTGTAGGAGTAGCGATCTCGACGCTTCCGCCCCTCGAAGCGCAGCCCCATCGCCTCGAGCACGGCGTTGTCGTCCACGAGGAACAGCTCGTAGGTCCGCGCCTGCTCCGGGAAGAACATGGCGTCCAGGTACCAGGTGGTCGGGCTGAGCTTCTCCGGCGCCGTGGGGAGCCCGGAGTCCGCGGGGATCTCGAAGCTCCGCTTGCCGTTCGTGTTCAGCATCCTGAACCCCGCCACGGTCGAGAGCGGCTTGACCCGGCCCCGGTCCTGGACCGGGAGCTGGCCGAAGGCCTCCACCACGTCCTCGGGCCAGGGCTGGGTCCGGGTCACCTCCACGTCGGCGCGCTCGACCTTGCGCTGCGCCGCCGCGGGGGAGGCGCCGGCCAGCCCCAGCACGAGGAGCACCAACGACGCCACGAGCCTCGACCGCCGCAAGCCGTCGCGGGCGACGCACGTGCCGATGAAGAGGTTGAGCTGGGGGATCATCGCGGGTCACCTTGGGCAGAAGCCGCCTGGGCGGCGCGCCGGCGCTCCTTGCCCAGGAAGAGGAAGAGGCGGTCGAGGAAGGTCCAGATCAGGCCGAGGGCGATCACCGCCACCGAGATCCAGGGGATCCGGTCGCTCGGGTTCCGGGAGACGGCGAGGACGGTGTAGGGCTCGCCGGGGACGCCTTCAGGGGGACCGTAGCTCGCCTGATAGATGATGAGGCCGTCCGAGCGAAGCGGCTTGTTCATCTCGATCAGCACGGGGACCTCGGAGCCATCCTCGTCGATCTGCACCACGGAGCTCGAGTACGCGCGCGCCATGGAGATCCCGGGGTGGTCGTCCTTGGTGAACTCCTCGAGGCGCAGGCTGAAGGGCATGGAGTGGCGCCGGTGCCGGAGCGCCACCGCCCAGTCCTTGCCCCCCGCCTCGAAGGTGAGCGGGTGCTGGTCCCGACCGAAGACAAAGGACTCTGCCACCGTCCGACCGTTCAGCGTCTCGGCGCGCAGGTAGAGACCTGGCACGTCAGCCTCCGCCTCCTTGCTGCGCCGCTGCTCGGCGAGGAAGAAGCCGTCGTAGTCCGGCGCGTCCATCTCCTCCCCTGGCGCGAGTCGCGCGACCGGGGTGGGGACCGAGTTCCGCATGTAGCGCGTCGCGACGAGCCGGAAGGGCAGGTCCGCCGTCTCGAGGACGCGCTGGCTCCCCCCATCGAGGCCCTCGAGCCGATCCTCGGGGAGCGTGTACTCCTGCACGTCGCGGGTCTGGGAGGCGTCCCAGAGGACGAGCTCCCAGCCCGAGTACTCCTCGAAGTTCGCGCCCTGCTCGCCCTCCTTCAGGGCGATCCTCCCGTAGATGCTCGTGGCGTGCTCCACGAGCCCGCCGAGCATCATGAGCGCGATGCCCACGTGGGCGATGATGACGCCCACGGTGCGCCGCGACTTCCGGATCCGGACCATCCCGCCGACCAGGAGGTTGACCGTGAACAGGCCCATCGTGATGTAGCCGCCGGGCAGCAGCAGGCGCAGCTTCCCCGCCTTGGCGAACACGATCCACGACTCGAAGTACTCCTCCTGGACCTGGTGGATGCCCTTCTCCACCTGCTCAAGCGTGCCGAGCCAGGTCAGCAGGAACAGGTTCACGAGGAGGGCCACCGCCAGCCAGAAGGACCCCAGCGGAGCGAGGATCTTGCCCGTGAGGGTCGTCGGTTTCTTCGCCATGGAGCGTCCCGGTTCAGCGAACCCCGATGGAGTTCGCGAGGCTGATGAAGTCGGCGCGGATCGCGGCCACTTCCGCGCTGGGCCCGGTGGCCTTGAGGGTCACGATGACCCCCGCGTTCTCGACGATGGCGGCGAGCATGCGCTGTTCGGGCTTCGGCTCCGGGTCGCGCATCCCCTGTAGCGCCCCGGCTCCCTCGAACACCGTGGCCATCCGGCCCAGCATCGGAGTGGTCTCGAGCGCCGCGAGCCCGGCCTCGTCGAGGGCGTCGAGGCCCAGCTGCGCCGCCCAACGATTCACGTTGGCGAGCACCCCGCCCCGGGCCGTGGAGATGTACATCTCCACGTCTCCCTTGCGGAAGGTCACCTCCCGGAAGGAGCTGCTGGCCGCCTGCTCGGCCCAGCCGACAGGGGCATCCCAGCGGAGCCAGGACGCGGACGCGCCTGGCGGCGGGCCGGCGGATGACCCCGCACCAGGCGAGCTCGACGGCCGCGCTGCAAGGGCCAGGCTATCGAGGAACCCGTGGAAGGCCCCGCGCTGATCCGCCAGCAGGTCCGCGGGCCCGGTCATCTTGACGAAGAGCGCGGATTGGTCCCGGGCGAACACCGCGCCGTAGAGGCCGGCGTCAGGGATCTTCGTCCCGTCCATCCCCTCATAGCTGCCGTGCAGCTCCACGTACGTGGCGGCCTGGTCAAAGACCGTGCGCTCCCCGAGGGCGAGGAACTCCTCGTCGCTCATGGGCGCGAGCCCGACCTGCCTGCGCCAGCGGTCCAGGTTCGCGCGCACGCCCCCGCCGTTCCCCATCAGCATGGTCAGCGTGACCTCCGCGGGCTGCTCGCCGGGGATCTGCAGGTTGATGATCCTGAACTGGGTGGGCGGCAGCTCCTCCCACCCATCGGGGAGGTCGTACTCGAACATCGCCGCCAGCTCCGCGCCGCTGGGCGCGCTGCCGCGGGCGGGATCGACCGGCTGCGTGGCGCCCGCGGCGTCGGACCGCTGCCGGAGGGGCAGGCGCTCCGTCACCGTGGCGCCCGGCCGCACCGGGAGGGTCGGGCGCTCCGAGGTCCGGCGGCCGTCGATCTCGACCACCTCGCCGGGGCCGCAGCCCAGGAGCGTGAGGGCCCCGAGGAGGGCCGTGACCGCAGGCACGTGGCGACCGAGACCGGAGCGATGGGGATCGGTGATCATGCCCGTATTCTGGGCGATCCAGGGCCGCTCACCAGCGGCGGTCGAGAACAAACTCGGTGAGTGCATGCAGCGCGTCACGCGAGGGACCCTCGGGCAGACGATTGAGCCGCGCACGCGCGCGCTCCACCAGGGTCCGCGCGCGGCCCCGCGCCTCCTGGATCCCCGGCCCGAGGTCACACACCTCTAGCAGGCGCCCGAGGCGTCCACCCGGCTCATCCTCGAGCCCGGGCAGGGTGTAGGCATCGCGGATCGCGGCCCGGGTGGAGGGCTGTGCGTCTCGATAGGTGTGCATCACGGCAAGGGTCACCTTCCCGTCCTCCACGTCGGTCCCCGTGCTCTTCCCGGCGACCGCCTCGTCCCCCTCCAGATCGATCAGGTCGTCGACGATCTGGAACGCGAGGCCCAGCTCACGGCCGAAGGCCCGCATCTCCGCGCCATCGAACTCCGACCCGCCCGGATAGCGCATGCCCAGCTCACAGGCCGCTCCGTAGAGGGCCCCGGTCTTCGCCGTCGCGATCCGCTCGTAGTTCTCCACCGGCATCTCGAAGTCGTAGCGCCCCGCGGCCTGCTCGATCTCCCCGGCGCAGATCTCCTGGGTGATCTGGGAGAGCAGCTGGCTCACCAGGGAGGTGGGCAGCGTGGTCGAGAGGTGGAACGCCCTCGAGTAGAGGAAGTCCCCGAGCAAGACCGCCACCTGGTTGTCCCAGCGCCGGTTCACGCTCGCCACCCGGCGGCGCTTGTCTGCGCCATCGAGCACGTCGTCGTGCACGAGGGTCGCCAGGTGGATCAGCTCCACGATGGCGGAGACCACCGCGAGGTCCCCGCGCTCCGGCGTCCCCGAGGCGCGGCCGTGGGCGCAGAGGAGGACCAGCGCGCCCCGCAGCTGCTTCCCACGGAAGCGGCCGATGTGCGCCGTCATGTCCGAGACCGCCGGGACGTCCGAGGACAGCGCGTCAGAGATCACCTCTCGCATGGCCGCGAGGTCGTTGGCGATCGGGGCCACCAGGGCCTGGAGCTGGGCGTCCTTGGGACTCATGGGAGGTCGGGAGACCGGCGCCGAGGGCCCATGGGGAGCCGATTCGGCCACCCCGCGCGTCTCAGTGGGCGCCCGGAGGGAGGTCTCGCATCACACGATCGTAGTCGGTCACGGTGTTGAGGTTCACCAGTCGGACCGATGTCTTTTCGTCGGGATGGAGTCGTTTCAGGACCGCCGCGCGACCCCCTGTCGCAGCCGGGTCGAAGATCGCGACCAGGCGCCGCTTCCCCGCGTCGAAGGCCGCCCGTGCCGCGGGGAGGCAGGCCAGGCGATAGACGGCGCACAGGGGCTGCTCGCGCCCGTCCACCACCCACATGGCCGCGTCGCAGGCGCCGTCCCCGGTCGCCGCCGCGGCGTCCAGCAGGGACGAGAGCTCGCCGCTCTGCACCAGGGGCATGTCGCAGGCGAGGGCGACCACCCCTGCGGCCTCCAGCTCCCTCGCTCGCTCGAGGGCGGCGACGAGCCCCGCCAGCGGCCCGGCCCCCTCGGCGACATCGTGGATCACCGGGCGACCGGCGACCGCCGCTCCTCCACGCGGCCCACGCGCGATCTCCACGCGGCCACACATGCCCTCGAGCAAGACCGCAGCCCTCTCCATGAGCGACTGGCTTCCGCCGGCCTCCGTCGGCCAGGGGAGCAGGGCCTTGTCCTGGCCCATGCGTCGGCTCTCGCCGCCCGCGAAGACCACCCCCAGGAAGTCACTGGCTTGAGCCAACGACGGTGCTCGCCCTGCTGGTCGAGCGACGGGGCCGGCCGCAGCCGACGCGCCGCCTCAGGACTGCGGGTCCCCCTCGGAGCCGGGGGCACTCTCGATCTTCTTCGCCGGCTCCTCGTCAGGGGAGTCGAGCCCCTTCTTGAACTGCGTCACGCTCGACCCCATGGCGCGGGCCATCTCGGGGAGCTTCTTGGCGCCGAAGAGGAAGACCAGTGCACCAAGCACGATCCACAGCTCGGTGGGTCCGAGAAAGGCGAGGAGGGGCTCGGTTCGGGTGTCGTCGATCTGCATGTGTCCGGTTCCGTGGAGGACGGTTGGCTCCAAGTGTAGGAGAATCGGGCCCCCAATGAAGAGGCGGGGGGCGCCAAAGTGCGCCCCCCGCCCCGTGAGGTTGATTCCGGGAGCCGGCTCAGCCGGCCACGTCGAGGCCCTTGCCCCGCGGGGCGAGGCCCTCAGCCATGCGATCCGCACCGTAGACCACCCCCCTGGAACCGGCGTCACCTTCGGCGGGTTCAAAGAGGAAGGAGAGCTGGTCCTGGAGGGCCGAGAACGACGCCGCGAACAGCTGCTGGAACGTCCCACGATCGATCGGCTCGCCCGTCTCCGGGTCGAAGAGGGCGGCGTCGAGGCGCGCGGTGGCGCTGGCGAAGGCCTCCGCCACCCCTGCCGCCATGGCGTCCCGCTTCTGGTCCGGGAACTCCGCGGACTCCAGCCGGGCCTGGATGCTGTCGGCGAAGCTCGAGAAGCGGTCACGGACCACCTCACCCACATCCACCGCGGCGGCGCCTGCGGGGGCTGCCTCGGGCCGCACCTGGGCGGCCACGGCGTCGTCCCCGGCGGGGCGGGCGGGCGTGGCCTCAGCGGCGTCCACGGCGGGCGCCTCCGAGGAAGGCGTGCTGCCCTCCTGGAGCACAGCGCTCACGCTCTGGAAGAGGTTCCCGACGCCCCGCTGGACGTCGGCCGGCTCGATCGTGCCGTCCGCCAGGCCCGCACGGAGGCGCGCGAGGCCGGACTCCAGCTGCCCGGCGGCCTCACGGAAGGCCGGGAACTCGCTGCGGTCCGTGTCGCCGAAGGCGGACCGGAGGCGCTGCATGAGCCCCTCGGTGAGCCCGTCGAGGCGAGCGAGGTTGGAGGCGAGCTTTTCGCCCTCGGCGCTGGAGGGGCGCTCCGCGCCTGCGGCGCTGTCCGGAACGGCCTGCTGCTTGGTCGCCGCGGGCGTCGCGGCGGGCCGAACCTGAGCCGGAGCGACCGGCTGCTGTTGGCGCTGACTGGGAATCTGCATGGTTGGGTTATCGGTAGCGCTGTCGCGAAATCCACCGGAAGAAACGGCCAGCGCAATTTTCCGGCCAGATTCGCCCGCGCGGCCCCTGGGACGGCCCTGGGGCCGTCCCCCGGCGAGAATCCGGAAAGGGATTCCGCCTGTATCCCTCGCCTGCCCCCCGGCGAATGCACCGCCGTGGACGACCTGATGGAGCTGGAGGGGGCCTTCGACAGCGAGGGCGAGGCGAGCTACGCGTGCTGGGCCTGCGGTGAGGAGGTGGTGATCCCCATCGACCCCACCATGGGGCATCGCCAGGACTACGTGGAGGACTGCCCCGTCTGCTGCCGGCCCAACGAGATCCATGTGGAGCTCGACCCCGAGGACGGCCACGTTCGCTGCTGGAACAGTCAGGTCGGATAGAGCATCGTGGACCTGCCATGGCCGCCGTCCCCAAGAAGCTCGTCAAGATCACCCGGGACCTGTCCCGGTCCTTGGGGAGTCTCCGCTTCGAGCCCCCCACGACCCACGTCTACAACCCCCTGGAGTACGCCCGCGGCCCCGTGGAGCAGTACCTCGAGCGGTTCGCCCGCCCCAGACCCAGGGCCATCATGCTGGGCATGAACCCCGGCCCCTACGGCATGGCCCAGACGGGTGTGCCCTTCGGCGAGGTCGCCGCGGTGCGGGATTGGCTGGGCATCGACGCGCCCGTGGGCCGGCCCCCCGAGGAACACCCCAAGCGGCCGATCCAGGGCTTCGACTGCCCCCGTAGCGAGGTCTCCGGCCGGCGCTTCTGGGGCTGGGCGGCCGAGCGCTTCGGAGACCCCGACGCCTTCTTCGACCGCCTGTTCGTGTGGAACTACTGCCCGCTGGTCTTCATGGAGGAGGGCGGTCGCAACCGGACCCCCGACAAGCTCCTGGCCCATGAGCGGGAGGAGCTCTACCGGATCTGCGACGCGTCCCTCGCGGCCGTCGTCGACGCCCTCCAGCCCGAGCAGATCATCGGCATCGGCAAGTTCGCCCAGGGGCGGGCCGGCCTCGCCCTGCCCGACTGCGAGCTCCCCATCGGGACCGTCCTGCACCCCTCCCCCGCGAGCCCCATCGCGAACCGGGGCTGGGCCCCCCAGGCCGAGGCGCAGCTCGAGGCCCTCGGGGTGCTGGACTGACGGACCCCACCGACGCGGCGGAGGTCAGTCCCCTCCGTCGAGCGGTCAGCCCAGCAGCAGCAGCACGAGCAGCGAGAACAGCATCACCACGCCCGCCACCGCGAGGTAGCCCTTGGTCATCAGCGGGCAGCGGCGGTTGATGAAGAACAGCACCGTCGGGAAGACGTAGACGAGCTGGGTCACACCCGCGAGCGCGAGGGGCGCCAGCGGCGGCACGTCGCGGCCGATGATCCCGGTCTGGACCGACAGCACCAGCATTCCCTGGATAGCCACGAACATGCCCACCCCGATGATCGCCCCGACCGCCACGCCGCGGTCGACGTCGACCTCGGCGTAGCGCTCCCGGTAGCTCTGGGCCTCCCCTTCCGGGGAGGCCTCGGTGCCGCCCTCTTCGGACATCTCAGCCCAGGAGGCCCGCCTCGCGGAGGCGGCCCTCCATCATCTCGCCGAGGCGCGCAGGGCTCGGGCTCATCATCACGCCCGCGGCCTCGAGGGCCTCGACCTTCTCCTTCGCGGTGCCCTTGCCGCCAGCGATGATGGCGCCGGCGTGGCCCATCCGCTTGCCCGGAGGCGCGGTGTTGCCCGCGATGAACCCGACCATGGGCTTCTTGACGTTGGCCTTGATGAACTCGGCCGCCTCTTCCTCGGCCGAGCCGCCGATCTCGCCGATCATGATGATGGCGTCGGTCCCCTCGTCCTTGTTGAAGGCGTCGATGACGTCGATGAAGTTGGTTCCGTTCACAGGGTCACCGCCGATGCCGATGCAGCTGGACTGCCCGATCCCGCGGGAGGTCAGCTGCCAGACGGCCTCGTAGGTGAGCGTGCCGGAGCGCGAGATGACGCCCACCCGGCCCGGCTTGTGGATGTAGCCGGGCATGATGCCGATCTTGCACTCGCCAGGCGTGATGACGCCCGGGCAGTTGGGGCCCACGAGGCGGGACTTGGAGCCCTTCAGGGCCTCGCGGACGCGCACCATGTCCAGGACGGGGACGCCCTCGGTGATGGTGACGATCAGCTCCATCTCGGCCTCGATGGCCTCGATGATGGCGTCGCCACAGAACGGCGGCGGGACGTACAGCACCGTGGCGTTCGCCCCGGTCTCCTGCTTGGCCTCGGCCACCGACCCGAAGACGGGCAGGTCGAGGTGCGTGGTCCCCGCCTTCCGGGGGTTCACGCCGCCCACCATCTTGGTGCCGTACTCGACGGCCTGCTGGCTGTGGAACGTGCCGGTCTTGCCGGTGAAGCCCTGGCAGATGACCTTGGTATCGCTGTTGACGAAGATGCTCATGGGTTGCTCCTTGGCCCTCAGGCGCTCGCGGCGACGGCCTCGCAGATCTTCTGCGCGGCGTCGTCCAGGTCGGTTGCGGGAATGATGGGGAGGCCGGATCCGGCGAGCATCTCGCGGCCCTTCTCCACGTTCGTCCCCTCGAGGCGGACGACAAGCGGCACGTTGAGCTCGATCTGCTTCACGGCGGCGATCACGCCCTCCGCGATCACGTCGCACTTCATGATCCCGCCGAAGATGTTGATCAGGACGCCCTTCACGTTCTCGTCGCCGAGGAGGATGCGGAAGGCCGCGGTGACGTTCTCGGTGGTGGCGCCGCCGCCCACGTCGAGGAAGTTCGCCGGCTCACCGCCGTAGAGTTTGATGACGTCCATGGTCGCCATGGCGAGCCCGGCGCCGTTGACCATGCAGCCGATGTTGCCGTCGAGCGCGATGTAGCTCAGGTCGTACTTGCTGGCCTCGATCTCCTTCGAATCCTCCTCGTGGAAGTCCCGCAGGGCGACGATGGCGTCGTGGCGGAACATGGCGTTCGGGTCGAAGTTGATCTTCGCGTCGAGCGCCCGGACGATCCCGTCGTTGGTGGTGACGAGCGGGTTGATCTCCGCGAGGGAGCAGTCGTACTCGGTGTACAGCTTGGCGAGCCCGAGGAGGAACTCGACGCTCTGGGGCACCAGCTCCTCGGGGATACCCATCCCGCGGGAGAGCTCGGCGGCCTGGTCCTCGGAGAGACCGACGGCCGGGTCGTAGGCTGCCTTGAGGATCTTCTCGGGGGTCGACGCCGCGACCTCCTCGATGTCCATGCCGCCCTCGCTGGACGCCATCACCACGGGGAGGCTCTTCTCCCGGTCGAGGACGATGCCGACGTAGTACTCCTTCGCGATGTCGGAGCCCTCCTCGATCCAGACCTTGCGGACGAGCTGTCCCTCGGCGCTGGTCTGGGGGGTCTTGAGCATCATGCCGAGGATCGCGTCGGCGGCCTCGCGGGCCTCGTCGCGGGAGCGCACCAGCTTGACGCCGCCGCCCTTGCCGCGGCCGCCCGCGTGGATCTGGGCCTTGACGACGGCCACGGCGCTGCCGAGCTCGTCATAGGCCGCGGCGGCCTCTTCGGGGGTCTCGCACACCCGCCCGGAGGGGACGGAGAGGCCGGCTGCTCGGAACAGCTCCTTGGCCTGGTACTCGTGGATCTTCATGCCTGGGTTGGCTCCTGGCCTGTGGCGGCGGAGCCTCTAGGGGCGGGGCAGGCGGCGTGGACCCGGTCGGACCGGGCCGCCGCAGGGGGACGATTTGGCCGAGCAGTGTAGAGACGAGCCTCGCCAGCATCCACCGGGATCGGCGCTCCGCTAGGCTCTGGCCCATGAGCAGCTCCACCGCACCCGCCCACCAGGCGGGAGAGCCCACCCCGGGCCGCCCGGCGACCACCCCAGGGGCGATCCTGGTGGACGTCGAGCTACGGGCCCTGATCGCCGATGGCGCCATCCAGGGCGCCGTGGACATCGCCCCTGCCCAGGTTCAGCCCGCCAGCCTCGACCTGCGCCTGGGCCCCAAGGCGCATCGGGTCAGGGCCGGCTTCCTCCCGGGGGTCATCCCCATGGAGGATCGCCTGGCCTCCCTGAGCACCTCGGCCCTGGACCTCGGCGCGGCGGACGGGGCGGTGCTGGAGCGCGGCCTGGTCTACCTCGTCCAGCTTGAGGAGTCCCTCCAGCTGCCGCCTGACCTCGGCGTCCGCTTCAACCCGCGCAGCTCGGCCGGGCGCTGCGACATCTTCACGCGGGTGCTCTGCCCCGGGCACCCTCGCTTCGACGAGGCGCCCCCCGGATACAACGGTCCCATCTGGCTGGAGATCAGCCCCCTCTCCTTCCCCGTACGACTCCGGCGCGGTGATCGCCTCTGCCAGCTCCGCGTCCACCGCGGGAGCCCCGGCCTCACCACCGACGAGCTGCGCGCCGTCGTGGCCGAGACTCCGCTCGTCTTCGACGGCGACCGTCCCCTCGGCGTGGAGGAGACACGATTCGACAACGACGGGGGCCTCGAGCTGAACCTCGGGCTGCTCTCCAGGGACCCGGCCGGCTGGCGCGCCTCCCTGCACACCGAGGTCGTGGAGTTCAGCGAGGAGGGGGCCCATGACCCCGACCTCTTCTGGGAGCCGGTCCGCGCGCCCGGGGGCCGCTGCATCCTCGCCCCCGAGAGCTTCTACATCTTCGCCAGCCGCGAGCGGCTCCGCGTGCCCCCCCATCTCGCTGCCGAGATGCTCCCCGTGGACATCGGGATCGGTGAGCTGCGGAACAACTACGCCGGCTTCTTCGACAACGGCTTCGGGTGGCGAGAGGACGCCCAGGGCCGGCCTGAGGGCAACGGCACCCCCGCTGTGCTGGAGGTACGGGCCCACGACGTCCCATTCCTCGTCGAGGACGGACAGGTCTTCTTCCGCCTCAAGTTCTTCCGGGCCTCCGCCCGACCCGAACACCTGTACGGCCAGGACCGAAAGGGCGCCAGCTACCAGCGCCAGGACCTGACCCTCGCACGGGCCTTCCGCAAACCTCCGGCAGAGTGACCTCCGACACCGACAGCTTCTCACCGCGCGGCAAGCGGGTCGGCGTCGTGCACTACCGCGGCCACGTCGGCCAGCGGCTCAACGCCTGGCGCAAGCGCACCCCGCTCAACCCGTACTGGCTGGACTGGCGCCACCTCCGCCGCTCGGTGGAGGGCCTCGTCGCCCACGCCTCGGGGACCCTGCTGGATGTCGGCGTCTCCGAGGGGCCGTACCGGGAGCTCTTCGAGCCCCACGTGGACCAGTACGTCGGGCTGGAGTACCCCCCGTCGATCCTCGACAAGCAGCCCGAGATGTGGGAGATGCTCCCCAGGGTGAAGGCCCTCGTGCAGGTCTTCGGCGACGGGGCCCACCTGCCCGTTCGGTCGGGCAGCGTCCGCACGGTCCTCTCCACCGAGGTCCTCGAGCACGTCCCCGACCCCCGCGCCCTGGTGCAGGAGATGGCCAGGGTCCTGGAGCCGGGGGGCAAGCTGCTTCTCACGGTCCCCTTCATCCAGCCGCTGCACGAGCTGCCCAGCGACTACTTCCGCTTCACGCCCTCGAGCCTGGAGCGCTTCGTGGTGGACGCCGGCCTCGAGGTGGTGTCCATCCGACCCCGCGGGAACTTCGCCACCGCCAACGGCGCCATGCTGTCCCAGTGGCTGATCCGCTCCATCGGCGCCAAGAAGCGGCAGAGCGACGGCAGCGTGATCCCCTCCCCGCTGCGGAGCCTCCTGATCATGCCCCTGACCGCGATCCTGCAGGTGGGCTTCCACCTCGCCTCCCTGGTCACCAACGACGAGGCCGTTTGCCAGGGCTACGCGGTCGTGGCCCGCCGGCCGGACCGCGCCTGAGGCGTCACATCAGGACGCCGTCGTCCACCGTGGGCTCCGGCGCCAGGGCAGACTCCCCGAGCTGACGGCGCAGGTCCCCCTCGATCCGCTCCGAGAGGCTGGTCATCGGCGTGTCCGTGGGGCGATTCTCGAACGGGTCAGCCAGCGCCTCTCCGATCACCCAGATCATCCAGAAGGTCAGGATCACCGCGACGCCGACCGGGATGGTCCACCACACGAGGTCTCGGCCCAGGGACCACGGCACCAGCAGGGCGAAGAGCCAGAGGATGCGCGAGGCGAGGTAGCCGTAATGGGCGGGGAAGCCCGTGTTCTTGATGCGCTCGCAGCGCCCCATGTGGTCGGTGAGGCGAGTGAGGCTGCCCTCGATGGTCACATGCTGATAGCTGTCCAGCCACCCGGCGTCGAGCGCCCGCCGAAGGTCCCGGGCCTGGAGGTCCAGGATCTCGTTGGGCACGTTCTCGGTGGACGCCAGGGACGCGACGTCCTCCGGCGGCAGGAGCCCCTCGGTCCCCACGAGGACCTCCTCCCGACGCAGAGAGCGTGAGAGGGCGTAGGTCCAGAAGATCTGGCGGTGGACGAGGACCTCCACCATCGTCCGGACGGCGCCCGCGTCCTCGGGCTGCGGGGGCCGCACGAAGGAGATCGCCTGGCGGCCGAAGCTCCGAGAGTCATTGACGATGCCGCCCCATACCTTGCGCGCCTCCCACCAGCGGTCATAGGCCGCGCTGGTCTTGAAGCCCAGAAGGATCGAGATGGCCGTGCCGAGCATCGCCGGGATGGCCAGCGGCAGGTCGAGCGGGGCCTCGACCTCGCGCTCGTAGACGACCACGGCCACCATGTAGATGGAGACCACGGCCAGGGGGCCAGCGGTGGCCCGGAGGACCTGCAGGGGGTCGAGGCGGCGACGGGTGATCATCGGCGATTCGCGGGGGAGGGGTGGCTCAGCCGCAGGTATCCAGGTCCATGGAGGCCGGGCGGGCGGCCTTCTGCTTCCGTGACCGGCGGGCGTCCGCCTGGGCGCGGCGCACGGCGGGGTGACCCTTGAAGCGCGCGAGCAGGTCGTCCCTGCCCGCGGACTCGAGCCCCTCCAGGACGAACCGGTAGGACTCCGGTGCCTTCCAGCGGACCAGCGCCTTCTGGATCTTGCGCTCCCGCTCCCGCCTCGGCACGTACACGTCCTTGCGCGTGATCGGGTCGACGCCGCAGACGTACTGCACGTTGGCCCGGGTCATCGGGAGGGGGAGGAACTCCTGGACCTGCTCCGGCGAGTAGTTCCGTTCGAACAGCTTCTCGAAGAGCTCGATGGCCGCCTGGATGGTCGTCCCGGGGTGGCCGACGATGAAGTAGTTCACGAGGTGCTGGTCGCGCCCCATCTCCTCGCACTTGGAGCGGTACTCCTCCTCGTACTCCTCGTAGACGTCGAAGGTGGGCTTGTTCATCACCTCGAGCACCTCCGCGGAGGCGTGCTCGGGGGCGAGCTTCATGCGCCCGGGCACGTGGTTCTCGACGAGGTCGTGATGCAAGGGGAGCATGCGTCCGTCCTTGCCCTTCAACATGTCGTAGCGGATCCCCGAGGAGACGAAGGCGTGCTTCACCCCCTTGTGCTCGCGAACGGTGGCGAGCAGCCGCCTGTAGCCCTCGCTCGTCTTGTCGAGGCGCAGGGCAGGGCACGGGTCCGGGGTGAGGCAATCACGGCCCAGGCAGGCCTCGCCCTTCTCCAGGAGCTTGCAGCCCAGGCCGTACATGTTGGCGGTCGGCCCTCCGACGTCCGTGATCGTCCCGCGGAAGTCGTGGTGCTCCGCGAGGGCCGTGACCTCCCGCATGATCGACTCCTCGGACCGGGACTGGATGCTCCGGCCCTGGTGGAAGGTGATCGAGCAGAAGGAGCAGTCGGCCATGCACCCGCGGTGGGTGTTGACGCTCCAGCGCACGGGCTCCAGCGCAGCGATGCCGCCCCGGGCCGTGTGGTCGGGGTGCCACTCACGCTGGAAGGGCAGGTCGAACCAGCGGTCCACCTCGTCCTGCGGCGCGGGCGGCGCGGGCGGGTGCTGGAGGACCCAGCGGTCGCCGTGGGCCTGGGCCAGGATCTTGGACGAGGGGCTGTTCTCCTCTCGGACCGCGTCGAAGAGGTCCACCAGCAGGCTGTCGTCCTCAGCCAGCGCCTCGAAGGAGGGCACCACCCGGGCCCCCTCCGGGACGTCCTCGGCGCGCACGATCTCGCAGGTCCCCGCGAGTCCGCCCAGGGGCTCGCCGGCGCCAATACGCCGCGCGAGCTCGATGATCTGTCGCTCCCCCATCCCCCAGACGAGCAGGTCCGCCTTGGAGTCCACGAGGATCGAGCGACGGAAGCGCTCGTCCCAGTAGTCCCAGTAGGCGAGCCGCCGAGGGCCTGCCTCGAGGCCCCCTGCGATCACCGGCACGCCCCGGTAGAGGCTCCGGGCCTTCGCGGTGTAGGCGATGGTGGCCCGATTCGGCCGCCCCGCCTCGCCCCCAGGCCGGTAGACATCCACGCGCCGCTTCTTCTTGGCGGCGGTGTAATTGGTCACCATCGAGTCGATGGTGCCCGCGGTTACCCCGGCGAAGAGCTTCGGCGCGGGGAGGCGGTCCCAGCCCGACACGCCATCGTCGTCAATCTCGGGGCAGTCGAGGATCCCGACGCGGTAGCCCTCGGCCTCGAGGACCCGGCCGATCACCGCGGCGCCGAAGGAGGGGTGATCCACGTACCCGTCGCCGGTGACGAGCACGATGTCGAGCTCGTCCCACCCCCGGGCCGCCATCCCGGCGCGAGTACGGGGGAGGAAGGCCGCGAGGTCCTTTTCGGCGCCGGTTGTCATGGGAGCATTCTAGACGGGGAGCGCCGCGCGAAAGTGCGGACACAAGAGAGGCGGCCCGATTGAAGTGGGACCGCCTGACGCGGGACGGGCTCCGCATGGAGCCTCATCGTCCCGTTGAGTCAATCAGAAGCTGCCGTGGCGCGCGCGGTGGCGCTTGTTGACCTTCCGGCCGCCGGAGGTCTTCTGGCGGCTGAGGAAGCCCGTCTTCTTGGCCTTCTTGGACTTGCTGTTGCGAATCTTGAGCTTCATCGGTGTCGGGGCGCAGGGGCGCGGCGAACTTTCGGGGGGGGAAGAATAGAGATCAGGAGGCCCCTGGGGTGCACGGGATCGGTGAAATCCTGCGCAAAGGCCCCTGGGAGCGCTCAGCGGGGCCCGGTCATCTCGCCGGGGACCACCGCGCGCCCGAATTCCTCCTCGGTCATCAGGCCCAGCGCAGTGACGGCCTCGACGAGGGTCGTGCCCTCCTCGTAAGCCTTCTTGGCCACCTTCGCGGCGTTGTCGTACCCGATGTGGCGATTCAGCGCGGTCACCAGCATCAGGGACTGGCGCATCAGGTGGTCGATCCGCTCCCGGTCCACGTCCAGCCCGGCCACGCAGTTCTCCCGGAAGGAGTCCGCGCCGTCCGCCAGGAGGCGGATGGACTCGAGCACGTTGTGGATGATGACCGGCTTGTACACGTTCAGCTCGAAGTTGCCCTGGCTCCCTGAGACCCCGACGCAGGCGTCATTCCCGAGCACCTGGGCGCACACCATGGTCAGCGCCTCGCACTGGGTCGGGTTGACCTTGCCCGGCATGATCGAGGAGCCGGGCTCGTTGGCGGGCAGCTTGAGCTCCCCGAGACCCGAGCGCGGGCCGCTGCCCAGCCAGCGCACGTCGTTGGCGATTTTCATCAGCGCGCACGCCGCCGTCTTCAGGGCGCCGTGGCAGAGCACCAGGGCGTCGTGCCCCGCGAGGGCGCTGAACTTGTTCGGGGCCGTCACGAAGGGCAGGCCCGTCTCCTCCGCCATCTGCGCCGCGAAGCGCTCGTCGTAGCCCGGCTTGGTGTTCAGCCCGGTCCCCACGGCCGTGCCCCCCTGGGCGAGCTCGTAGAGGGCCGGCAGCGTGGACTCCACGCCCCGGATCGCGTCCAGGATCTGCTGCCGCCAACCCGAGACCTCCTGGGAGAGTCGCAGCGGCGTGGCGTCCTGGAGGTGGGTGCGCCCGATCTTGACGATCCCATCCCACTCCTCGCCCTTGGCCGCGAAGGCATCCGCGAGGGCCTGGAGCGCGGGGACCAGCGTCCGCACGACCTCCTCGGTGGCCGCCACGTGCATGGCCGTGGGAAAGGTGTCGTTCGACGACTGGGCGCGATTGACGTGGTCGTTGGGGTGCACCGGGTCCTTGGAGCCCACCACCCCGCCGAGCATCTGGATCGCCCGGTTGGAGATCACCTCGTTGGTGTTCATGTTCGACTGCGTGCCCGAGCCCGTCTGCCAGACGACCAGGGGGAACTCGGCGTCGTGCTTGCCCTCGACCACCTCGGCCGCCGCGGCCACCAGCGCCTCCCGGGCCGCAGGCTCCAGGCCGTCCAGCTCTCCGAGCTCACTGTTCACGATGCCGGCGCACTTCTTCACCAGGCCCAGGGCCCGGATCATCGGCCGCGTGAAGCGCTGCCCGCCGATCTTGAAGTTGTGGAGGGAGCGCTGGGTCTGGGCGCCCCAGAGAGCGGCCGCAGGGACCTCGATGGGCCCCATGGAGTCGGATTCGGTGCGAGTGTCGGTCATTGGGCGCAGCCCGCGTCGGACGCGGACCAGGTGCTTCGGTCATGGCCCGACCCGGCGGCCGGCCCTTCAGGGTGCGGTGTTCGAGGGGGAGATCAGAACAGGCCGAGGTCGCGCATGGCGAGCACGTCGTCGTGGATGGCGCCCGCGGTCTTCTGGAGCAGCGCGCGGGACTCGGTCTTCAGGGGGAGCTCCACGATCCGCTCGACGCCGCCTCGCCCGAGGATGGCGGGCACGCCCATGTAGAGGTTCTCGAGCCCGTACTCGCCGTTGAGCAGGCAGGCGCACGGCATCATTCGACGCTCATCGCGGAGCACCGAGGCCGCCATGGCCACCGAGGCCGACGCCGGCGCGTACCAGGCGCTCCCGGTCTTGAGCAGCTTGACGATCTCGCCCCCGCCGGTCTTGGTGCGCTCCCCCATCGCCTCGACCGCGTCGCGGTCCACGAGGTCGAGGACCCCGATGCCGTTGACCGTGCAGCGGTCGGGCATGGGGACCATGGAGTCCCCGTGGGCGCCCAGCACCATCGCGTCCACGTCCTGGACCGCCGCGCCTGTGGCCTCCGAGATGAACCAAGAGTAGCGCGCCGCGTCGAGGACCCCCGCCATTCCGATGACCCGCCGGGACGGGAAGGCGAGGCAGTGGCGCATCAGCGTCACCATGGAGTCGAGCGGGTTGGTCACCACGATCACCACCGCCTCCGGGGACCCCGCCCGGATGTACTCGGCGACGCTCTGCATGACCTTCCCGTTCACCTCGAGGAGGTCCGAGCGGCTCATCCCCGGCTTGCGCGGGAGGCCTGCGGTCACGATGAAGACATCGGAGTCGTAGGTGTCCCGGGGGTCGTTCGTGCCGACGATCCGGCTCGAGAACCCCTCGACCGCCGCCGACTGGTTCATGTCCAGGGCGATCCCCTGGGGGCGGCCCTCGGCGATGTCGATCAGGCAGATCTCGGGCGCCAGGTCCTTGAGGGCGGCGAGGTGGGCACAGGTCGAGCCCACATAGCCGGCCCCCACGACGGTGAGCTTGGCGTTGGTGTGCTGATTCATGGTCGCGAGCAGGATAGTCGGTGGGGCCCCGGGGCGATGGCGGCGCCCGCCGAATCCTGGCCAGAGCCGCCCTCGCCCGTCGTGGAGGGGCGGCCCGCCAATGAAGCCGCCCCGCCCCTCCACGACGGGAGAGGGCGGGGCGGCCGAGACTTCTGGAGGGCGCCCTTAGAAGAAGAGGACGCTCACGCCGTCGGTGAAGTTCGAGGTCGTGAAGCCGGGGATCAGGCTGTCACGGTGCCAGGCCTGGAAGTACCAGGTCTGGCCCGTCATGGCCGACATGGTGCCGTTGCCCGTGGGAATCGCGTCCAGGTCAACGGTGCCGGAGAAGGTGCCCGTGGAGCCCGAGGACTTGATGCCGCCCGCGACGCCGCGGCCGATGCTGCCGCCGAGGCACAGGTTGCCCGCGCTTCCACCCGGGCCGACCACGAAGGACTGATCCAGGGAGGAGAGGAAGAACCCGTTGGCGTTGGCGGGCAGGTTGCTCGCCTCCAGCTCCATGGTCCGGTTGGACTGATCCACGTTGGAGGCGGTGATGTCACCCGCCACGGCCGTGGAGTTCGGGTTGGCCGTGCAGTAGCTCGTGATGACCGCGCCGCTGCCGGAGGGGTCACCGGGGACCATGAGCGAGATCTGCTGGTCACCGGGGTTGCCCGGACGGAAGAGACCGAGGGTGGCCGTGCCCGCCTCGGGCTCACCGTTCGAGGTGAACCAGAAGCTGTAGGTCGTCCCCCAGCGGAGCGCGTTGGCGTTCTGGTTGATGGCGAAGGCCTCGGTGGACCAGGTCACGGCGCCGCCGGACTGGGTCTCGGTCCAGGCCGCGTTGGTGTACGGCTCGCCGGAGTGGTAGTGCGGGAACGAGTGGCCGACGTCGAGCAGCGTCGACCCCGAGCCGACGGGCACGGAGAAGGACTCGCCGCTGAAGTGGCTGTTGTTGTTGAAGATCGCGAACTCGTAGCGCCAGGTGCCGTTGCCGAGGTCGACGACGTTCTGACCCACGAGGAACTGCCCCTCGCCGGGGACGTTGACCTCGGTGATGGTGGCGTTCGGCTCGTAGACGGCCCAGGCGCGGATCGCGGCCTGCTCACGGTTGGTGCCGCCGCCGATGCTCAGGTTGACGCCCGACTGGGGGCGGTTCAGGTTGCACCAGGAGACGTTGTTGAAGCCGTTACCGGCCGCGGCGTCGTCCGGGGCGATGTACTGGGCCTCGCCAAAGTAGCGCGCCGTGGGGTGCTCGGAAGCCAGCACGTCGTCGACGGGCACCTGGATCCGCTTGAAGATCCGGTCGCCGGACTGGCCCTGCTGGGCGTAGGGGTAGCTGAAGGCCCCCGTGAAGGCGTTGACCTGCCAGCGCGGGCCGAGGCCCGACTGGGAGCCGTTCAGGCCGGAGCTGTAGGGGTCCGAGCAGCCCACGCCCAGGCGCGAGCCCGTGCCGGAGCTGTTGCAGTTGCAGCACAGGTTCTGCTGGAGGGCGGTGAAGCCGTGCTTCAGCCAGCTCATGCCGACCTGCTCGAAGCGGCCGTTCTCCAGGCGATAGATGTTCTGCCCGATGACCGGGTGGTTGGTGTTGTTCGCGAACCAGAGCAGCTCCTGGTCCCCGGTGTTGCAGGAGGTCGTCCCCAGCGCGTACGCGGCCATGCCGTTGAGCTCGCCGTAGTTCGAGATGTTCGGGATCTGGCCGACGATGACGTCAGCGCCCGATTGGGCGCCGGGGCATTGCGCAGCCGCGGTGGCCGAGAGCGAGGATGCGAGCAGGCCTGCGGCGAGGATGGGGAGGAATCTCATGGATTGGAATGCTGTGGAAGAACGGACCTCTGCGCGTCCTTGGCCGCGCGATCACGCCTTCGAGTGTCGTCGCCGACTGCACCCTTCGCAACCGTCTTCACCCGCTGAGTCCACAGCCCGGTGTGGCGCGTTGTCTCGAATCGACTCCAGCCTCCAGCGCCTTGGGACAATCCGCCCACTATCGACCTGCTTGAGGGGTCGTAGGGCCACTGGCCACGTCGGGATGCACTCCCGAAATGAGCAGGTAAAACCGCCCCAAAAAGCAGGCGGCCGGGTCAGCCCATGACCGCGACCGCAGCCGTCTCCAGTCGCTGCACGTCGTCGGCTCCGAGGTCGAGGTGCGTGACGAATCGCAGCACCTGGGGCCCCATTGCCATGACCTGGACCCCGTGTTGCCCGAGCCCATCGGCCACGGCCGCCGCGGTCAGCCCCTCGCGCTCGACGGTCACCATCACGATGTTGGTGTCCACCCGCGCGGGATCAGAGGAGAGCCCTTCGATCTTCCCCAGCCGCTCCGCCACCTCACGCGCGAGGGCGTGGTCGAGCGCGAGGCGCCCGACGTTCTGGGCGAGCGCCACGCGGGCCGCAGCAGCCAGGAGCCCGGCTTGACGCATCCATCCGCCCAGCCGCTTGCGGACGCGCATGGCCCTCTCGATGAAGTCCCCGTCTCCGGCGACGACGGACCCGACCGGTGCCCCGAGCCCCTTGGAGAGACAGAGCGACACCGAGTCCGCGTGCGCCGTCCAATCGGGCGCCGGGATCCCCGAGGCCACGACCGCATTCGCGAGCCGCGCGCCATCCAGGTGGACCGGAACGCCTCTCCCTCGGGCCACCGCCGAGATCGCCTCGACCTCGGCCATGGGAATCACCACGCCCCCCGCCACGTTGTGGGTCTGCTCGAGGCAGACCAGAGCCGTCCTCGGGCAGTGGATGAAGTCCGGGCGCATGGACTCCTCCACCTCTTCGGGGCTCATCCGCCCGTCCCGTCCGCCGAGCGTCATGGACTGCACCCCGTGGAGGAAGCCAGCGGCGCCCCCCTCGAAGGTGGTCACGTGGGCCCAGCGCTGGCAGATGATCTCGTCCCCAGGGCTCGTCCACGCCCCCAGGGCCACCTGATTGGCCATGGTGCCGGAGGGAACGAAGAGGGCTCGGTCCTTCCCCAGCCATGCCGCGGCCTCCTCCTCGAGCAGGCGCACGGTGGGATCCCCATCGAGCACGTCGTCCCCCACCTCCGCCTCGAGGATCGCCGCGCGCATTGCAGCGGACGGCCTCGTCACGGTGTCGCTGCGGAAGTCTGCGGCCATGGCCTCAGGACCCCCGCTGCTCCAGGTGGGCCCGCACGCGACGGAGCCCCTCGCGGATGTTCTCCGCGCTGTTGGCGTAGCTGAAACGCATGTAGCCCTCACCGAAGTCGCCGAAGCTCGTCCCCGCGAGGCAGGCGACGCCGGCCTCGTTCAGGAGCTCGTGCTCGAGCACCCGGCTGGAGATCCCGGTCCCGGAGGTGTTCGGGAAGGCGTAGAACGCGCCCTTGGGCATCACGCAGGAGAAGCCCGGGATGGCGTTGAGCTCCTCGTGGATGATCTTCCGGCGGCCGTCGAAGGCCTCCAGCATCTCGTCCACCGCCCCCTGCGGGCCGCGCATGGCCTCGATGGCCGCGACCTGGGTCGCGGCGTTGGCGCAGGAGCTGGAGTTGATCTGCAGCCGCTCGGCGTGGGCCACCAGGTCGGAGGGCCACACTCCATAGCCGAGACGCCATCCGGTCATGGCGTACGTCTTGCTCCAGCCGTCGAGCATGATGGCCCGGTCCCTCACGGACTCGTACTGCAGGATCGAGACGTGCTCCTCGCCGTCGTAGAGCTGCCGGCTGTAGATCTCGTCACAGAGGATGGTCACGTGCGGGTGCTGCTCCAGCCCCGCCACCAGGGCGTCCATCTCCGACCGCGGCACGACCCCGCCTGTGGGGTTGGCCGGGGTGTTGACGATGAGCAGCGAGGTCGCGGGCGTGATCTTCGAGAGCACATCCTCGGCCGAGAAGGAGAAGCCGCGGTCCTCGGGCAGGGCGTAGGGCACGGGCTTCGCGCCCGACCAGTGGATCAGGCTCTCGTAGATCGGGAAGCCCGGGTTGGGGTAGACGATTTCCTTGCCCGGCTCGCCGAACATCATGATCGCGTAGAACATCGTCGGCTTGCCGCCGGGCACGATGAGCACATTGTCGGGATCGATCTCCGCGCCGCGGTACTCCTGCACGTTGTCCGCCACCGCCTCGCGGAGCTCGGGGAGCCCCTTCGCCGGGGTGTACTTGTGGTACCCGTCCGCCAGCGCCTTGCGGCCGGCCTCCACGATGTTGGGAGGCGTCTCGAAGTCCGGCGCCCCGATGTGCAGGTGCACGACGTCCTTGCCCTGGGCCTCGAGGGCCTTGGCCTTGGCGAAGACCTCGAAGGCGGTCTCGGTCCCGAGGACCTCCATACGGTTGGCGAGGGTCATTGGATCAATCGAGGGATGGGGACTCGGGGGCGATCGAGGGCAGGGCCCGCCGCCGGACGGCGGAGCGGGGCGACAAGGTTAGCGACCCTGGCGCGGCCGCGCCCCCGCGACCTCGCTCCAGGTTGCGGCGCGGCCCAGGGTCCCCTCCAAGCCGCCCCCGGCGGCGTCCGCCTCAGAAGCGCCGGGTGAAGCCGACGAACAGCCCGATGTCCTCGGCGCTGGAGCTCAGGCCGACCCGGGCGCCCACGTCCACGATCGCCTCGCTGGAGAGGCTCCGCGTCAGGCCGAGGTTCATGGAGGCGAGGTAGTCCCCTGGCCCCGCGACCCCGGCGTACTCGAGATAGGCTCCGGTCTGGTCATCGAGGGCGAAGCCCGCCACCGCGGTGTGGAGCACCTCAAGGTCGTGGCGGTCCCTGATGGGATCGTGCACCGCATCGAAGCTGGCCATCAGGCCGAGGCTCACCTTCTCGAAGCTGGCCGAGAACGGCAGCGCCAGGCCACCCCCGACCTCGTCGCCGCCGACGTCGCCGCCCGTGGGGAGGCGCAGGAACGGCAGCAGGGCGAAGGCCGTATCGCCCCCATCGTTGCCCCAGAGGTTCACCTTCAGGCGAGTCACCACGTCGCCGATCCCCGTGCCGCGCGCGCCGGCCCCCTCGTCCTGCCACACGTAGGGGTCCACCAGGAACTGCAGGTCGGTCCGGTCGGAGAGGCCCACCTTGGCGTTGGCCTGGAACCCGATGAACTGCTCCCCGCCCCGGTCCCGCGACCAGTCCACCAGGCTCACCTCGAACTGCAGGTGCCCGGCGTCGACGGTGATCGGGCTCTCGGTCGCGTCCGGCCGGTCCGAGGCGAGGGGCCGCAGCGCGCCGCTCGGGACAGGATGGAACAGGCTGTAGGGCCCGGCCTCGTCCCCTTGCGGGGCACCGGCCAGGGGCAGGAGCAGGAGGGCGGTGGAGAGCATGCCCCTCGATTCTGACGCCGCCTGCCGCGTCCTGGGCCCCGATTTCGACGACAACCACCGCCAGGGGTGTGGCCCCATGGACCGGGGTGCCTATCTTCACGGACATGCGACTCCCCTCCACCCTCTTGCCCCTCGTCCTCGCCGCCACCCTCAGCGCCTGCGGGGACGGCCCGGACCTCGTCGTGCGGGTCTCCCTGGACCAGGTATTCTCCGAGGAGCTCATGCGGGAGTTCGAGGAGACCACGGGCCTCGAGGTCCGCGTTCAGTACGACATCGAGCAGTCCAAGACCGTGGGGCACGTGCGGGCGATCATCGAGGAGGCTGGACGACCCAGGACGGACGTGTTCTGGAACAACGAGATCGCCCAGACCATCCGCCTGGCCGAACTCGGGCTCCTCGAGCCATATGACTCCCCGAGCGCCGCCGAGATCCCCGAGCTCTTCCGGGACCCCGAGCGCCGGTGGACCGGCTTCGCGGCCCGTGCCCGGGTCCTCATCGTCAACACGGACCTGGTCCCGGCGGGCGAGGAGCCCAAGGGGACCATGGACCTCTTCGACCCCCGCTGGTCCGGCGCGTGCGGCATCGCCCGCCCGCTCACGGGGACCACGCTCACCCACGCCACCGGGCTCTACGAGGTGATGGGCGAGGAGTGGGCGCGGGACTTCTTCGGGCGGATCGTCTCGGCGAACGAGGCGGGGACCGTCAACCTCCCGGAGAGCAACGGGCAGGCCATGACCCTGGTGAAGAACGGCGCCCTGGCCTGGGCGTGGACCGACACCGACGACTTCAATGTCGCCCGCCTCCAGGGGGCCCCGGTGCGGCGGGTGTACCCCGACCAGGAGCCGGGTCCGGGCGTGCTCATGAAGGACGGCGAACCCCTCGGCACGCTGCTGATCCCCAACAGCGTGATGATCCTCAAGGACGCACCGCACCCCGAGAACGCCCGCCGCTTCGTCGACTGGGTGCTGACCCGTGAGATCGAGGCGCGCCTCGCGGCCTCGCGCTCCGCCCAGATCCCCGTGCGCGAGGACGTGCCCCGACCCGACCACGTCGGCCGCATCGGCGACTTCCGCGCCATGAACGTCAGGTACAGCGACATCGGCGCCACCATCGGCGCGCGCTCCGGCGAGCTCGGCGAGACCTTCATCCGCTGACCCCTTGGCCGCGCCCCACCGATGCACGGCGCTCGTCAGCCGCCCCCTGCTCGCCGCCGGCCTGCTGGGGATGTTCGTGCTCTGCCTGCTCCCCCTGCTCCTCATGGCGGAGCGGCTGCTCGAGGACCCGGCCGCGATCACCGGGCTGATCGAGACGCGCACCTTCCTGCTCCTGCTGTGGACGGTGCTCCTGGGCCTGGGCGCCGCGGGGATCGCGCTGCTGGTCGGGCTCCCCTTCGGCTTCCTGGTGAGCCGCACCGACGTGCTCGGCGGACCGCTCCTGCGCGCGGTGGGCATCGTGCCCATCCTCCTGCCGCCCATCATGCTGGCCATGACCTGGACCATGCTGCTGCCCCTGCGCGGCCCGGTCATGTGCGCCCTGATCCTGGGGTTCAGCTCCTTCCCCCTGGTCGCGCTCTTCACCGCGCGCGCGGCGGAGCGGATCGACGCGCGCCGGGAAGAGGCCGCCTTGCTCACCGGCGGACTCGGCGCCGTGCTCGCCATGGAGCTGCCGCTGATCCTCCCCTCGGCCCTGGGCGGCTCCCTGCTCGCCTTCGTCGTGGCCATCAACGACTTCGCGTTGCCCGACTACGTGTCCTCCGTGGGCCGCAAGTTCAACGTGTACGCCGGAGAGGTGTTCAGCACCTGGCAGGTGGACGGCAACGAGGCCCGGGCCGTGGCGACCGCCCTCCCGCTGCTCGCCCTCACGGCCGCCGTGGTCCTGCCGCTCCTCCGGGCGCGGGCCCGCCGAGGGGGCGTGACCATCGACGCCTCGTTCCAACACCCCAGGCCCCTCAAGCTCGGGCCCTGGCGCGCACCGGCGACGCTCTTCTGCCTCGCCGTGGTGACGGTGGGCGCGCTGCTCCCCATCGGCCGCCTCACCTACGAATCCGGCGGCGGCTCGCGGGTGTTCAGCGGGGTCTCCATCCGCAGGGACGCGTGGAGCCAGGGCGGCGGCGCCGCGCAGAACACCAACCCCGTACCGGCACCGACCCTGAATGCCACGGGGGTCACCGACGCCGTCGCCGCGGCCCAGGCGGCCGCCCGCGCCGCCGCTGGAGGCTCCCCGGCGAGCGTCGCCGCACCCCAGGGCCGGCAGCGCTCCGTGGACCCCGCCGCCCCCGAGGTGCAGGCGGCGCTCGAGGCCTCGGCCACCGACGACATGTCGGACTTCGGCGGCGGCCTCCCCGCGTTCGGGAGGAACATCGCCAAGGCCTTCGCCCGCGCCCTCGACCTCTCCCGTGAGAGCCTCCTCTGGAGCCTGCTGTTCGCCCTCGGCGCCGCGACCCTCGCCACCCCCCTGGCCCTGATCCTGGGGCACGCCATCGCCCGCGGACGCCGCGGCGTGACCCTGGAGTTCCTCGCCATCCTGCCGCTGGCCGCGCCAGGCACCCTGTTCGGGATCGGCTCCATCGTGCTCTGGAACCACGACGCCACCGGGGCCTTCTATGACTCCGGGGCGCTGGTGACCGTCCTCTTCGCGGGACGCTTCCTGGCGGTGGCCACGCTCATCTGCGCCGGCGCCGTCCGCTCCTTCGACCGCCGCCTGGAGGAGTCCGCCGAGCTTGCGGGCGCCAGCCCGGCCGGGCGCCTGTTCGGCATCGTGACGCCGGGGATCTGGACCTCCCTCGCCGGCTCGTGGATCGCCGTGTTCGCCCTCTCCGTGCGCGAGCTGGACGCCGCGGTCCTGGTCCCCGCCGCCAACGACACGGCCATGTTCCGGGTCTTCAACGCCGTCCACTTCGGGCGGGACGACTTCGTGTCCGCCCTGTCCCTCCTGGTCGTGTTCGCCATCCTCCTCCCCGGCCTCCTCTGGACCCTCTTCTCCAGGCGCCGCCTCCGCTTCCTCCCATGAGCACCCGACAGCAAGCAGCCATCGCGATCCGCGGCCTCACCGTGCAGGCCGGCGACAAGAGGATCATGGGCCCGGTGGACCTGGACGTGGCGGAGGGCGAGCACGTGCTCCTGGTGGGGCCGTCGGGGTCTGGCAAGAGCACGCTCCTGCGGGCCATCGCCGGCCTCGAGGCTCCGGCCGCCGGCGAGGTCCACCTGTTCGGTCGCACGGTCTCCGTCGCGGGCGGCGCCTCCGTCGCGCCCCAGGACCGCGAGGTCGGGCTCCTCTTCCAGGGGGGAGCCCTCTGGCCGCACATGACGGTGCTGCAGACCCTCCTGTTCGTCCTCAAGCGGCGCGGCGTCACCGGCGCCGAGGCGACCGCCCGGGCCCATGAGCTCCTCGAACTCGTGGACCTCACGGGGATCGACGGCCAGAAGGCGCCCACCCTCTCGGGCGGAGAGGCGCAGCGGCTCTCCCTGGCGAGGGCCCTCGCCAGCGAGCCCCGCATCCTGCTCCTGGATGAGCCCCTCGGCCCCCTGGACGCGCCCCGCAGGGCCGCCCTCCTGGACCAGCTCTCGGGGCTGGGGACCCGGCTCGGGCTGACCGTGCTCCATGTCACCCACGACCCGGGGGAGGCCGAGCGGGTGGCCTCTCGGACGGTCTCCATCAGCGACGAGGGGACCCTCTCGGCGGCCAGCCGCTGATCGACCCCGGGCGGTCTGACGCAGTTCGCCCGAGCCCGCGAGGTCTTCCCTTTCCTCGCGTGACCCCATGCGTACCCTTGGCCTAAGGAAAGGCATGCGCATCGCCCTCGGAATCATCGTCCTCGTGCTCGCGAGCTGGTTCTTCTCCGCCCTCATCGGCACCCCGGAGGAGACGGCGAGCGCCCAGACCCCCGCGGAGTGGGTCTCCTCCGAGCAGTGCCGGGAGTGCCACTCGCAGATCTGGGACGAGTGGGCGGCCTCACCCCACGCGAACTCGTGGCTCAACGAGGACGTGCGGGTCCAGTCAGACCAGTTCGCCAACAAGGACTGCATCGACTGCCACGCCCCCCGGCCGATCTTCGAGACCGGGCTCGGCGAGCGGGTGCTGCCCCGGTCCGGACGCCGGGCAGAGGGCGTCGACTGCCTCACCTGTCACCTGCTCCCCGACGGGAAGATGGCCGGCAAGATCGACAACCCCCGCGCCGCCTGCCAGCCCACCACCCGGCGCGAGCTGCAGCGGGTCGAAATGTGCTCGGGCTGCCACGATCAGCACAAGACCGTCCAGCAGTGGAAGGCGACCCCGTTCGCAGAGCACAACGAGGGCTGCATGGAGTGCCACATGCCCTACCGCGACGGCACCCCCAAGAGCGGCCGCTTCCACACCATGCCCGGCGGCCACTACATCGAGATGGTGCGCTCCGCCGTGACCTTCATGGGCGAGCGCGACGCGGCGGGCGCCCCCTCGGTCACCATCGCCAACGTCCGCGGCGGCCACTCCTACCCCACCGACGAGCGGAGCCGCGCGTCCGACATCTGGTGGCGCCCGCTCCCTGCCGACGCCGACACCCTGAACGAGGCCGGCGTGGCCGCCGGGGGCGGGCCGTGGCGGCACCTGCACCGGATCCGCGACCCCTACCGGCACGAGAAGGACATCGAGAGCACCCTCCTGCACTTCGGCGAGAGCCGGACGCTCGCGATCGACGATCCCGAGGCGGACGGCGGGGTCGAGGCGGTGCTGGTCTACAAGCGCTCCCCCTACTATCGCGATCCCGAGACCGGGATCGCCAGGGAGATCAACGCGGTGACCGACCCCTTCGAGGACGCCGAGCTGGTCCACCGGGTGAAGGTGGGTCCCCGATGAGGGCCCCCGCCGCGCTCGCTCTGCTCTCGCTCCTGGGGTCCTGCGGCCCCGGCGAGCAGGAGGCACCGAGCGCGGACCCCGGCACCGAAACGCCCGCAGCCCGTCCCACCCGCGACGTGCTCGACGCCACCCTCGCCGAGCTCGGCGTCAGCCGCCGCGAGGGCGTCCTCAGCGCCCGGGAGCTCCGGGGGAACCGCGGGCTCCTGCCTGGCGAGCTCGACGGGGAGCAGGGGAACAGCTCCCCCGAGGGCGTCCCGGCGACCGGCGCCTCTGCTGAACCCGGGGCCGAGCCCCTGGACCCGGAGATGGTCGAATTCCGCGACGGCCTGGTGGGCATGGTGGTCAGCAACCCGCGCTATCTGGAGGCGGCCACGGGGGACGTCGCCGCCGCGGTGACCGAGCTGGCGCCAGCCCTGGCCGCGGGCCTCCGCGAGCTCGACCGCCCCGCCGAGGAGCTCAAGGTCCTCGCGCAGTTCGCGCGGTCCGCGCCCCACGCGGAAACCGCCGCCGCGCTGGCCGAGCTCTCCGCCGGCCACGACGACCCCACGGTGCGCGCCTTCGCGTCCTGGGCCCTGATCGCCTCCGCCGAGCTGGAGGGGAGCGGCGCCGCGGTCCCCGCGCTCCTGCGGCGCCTCAAGTACGAAAAGGACACCATGGCCCTGCTCTGGGCGGCGCGGGCCCTGGCCGCCCACGACAACCTGAGCGGTCTCCCCACCCTGGCCGCCATCGCAGGCGCAGGGGTCGAGGCCTCCGACGCGGCCAACCAGCAGCTCTACGAGGTGGTCCGGCTCAATACGGGCCGGGAGGACGTCACCGCCGAGGACGCCGACCGACTGATGGCCGATTGGGCCGCGGGGAAGCGGAGCCGCTCCTCGGCCGCGCCCTCCTCCCTGCGCGGGGAGGTCTGGACGCTGATCTCCGATCTCTCCGGGGAGCACTTTCAGCTCCGCGGCGTGGACGACGCGCGCTTCATCCTCTCGCGACTGGGCCCCTGGGCAGCGGCCGAACTCGGCGCGGCCCTCGAGGATGACGACGAGTACGTCCGGCTCCACGCGGCGCAGGTGCTGGAGCGCATGGGGCCCCGAGGCGAGGGCGCCGCGCCGAGCCTGGAGCTCGCCCTGCACGATTCGAGCGACGGGGTGGCCGGCGCCGCGGCCGAGGCCCTGGCCTCGGTGGCCCCGGCTGCTGCTGGCGCAGCGCTGGCCGCGCGCCTCGACGAGGCCCCTCCCCATGAGGTCCGCGTCGCCTTGATCAGGAGCCTGGGACGGACCGACGGCCCCCCGGTCGAGCTGCTCCTGACGGCCTTTGAAGCCGAGGGGGCGCCCGCCGACCTCCGCCTCGCCGCGGCCGAGGGGCTCATCGCGGCCCGGGAGGAGCAGGCCTGCCTCCCCTGGCTCGCGAGCGCCATGACCCAGCGCTTCGGAGACCCCGCAGGAGCCGAGGCGGTGGTGGGCCGCTGGCTGGCAGGAATCGACGCGCAGGACCCGGATCTTGGGCACTGGGCCCTGCTCCGACCGAGCTGGGAGGACCTGGGTCCCCGGCACGCCATCATCCACACGGCCGACCAGGCCAGGGAGCGACGGGCCGGCCGCGCACAGCTGCTGGTGGATCACCTCCGCGCCCTGCCAGGGCGCTAGGGGCGACGGGCGCGGCTAGCCGATCGCGAACAGGCAGGAGGCCACGACGGCCATCCACAGCACGCCGTTCACGGCGAAGATGAGGTCGCCGCCGAGGAGCACCTTGGTCGGGCTGCCGCCGGCCTCCTTCCTGGTGACCATCAGCAGGTATCGGAACAGCCCGAAGACGACGAACGGCACCGTCCAGACCAGGTGGTTGTCCTCACCGAACTTGGCCGCCGTCTCCTCGTCCACCGTGTACATGGAGTAGGTGATGATCGCGCAGGCCGCGAGGACCCCGGTGGCCTGGTCGAGGAACTCAGGGGTGTACTGGCCCAGGTTCTTGCGGTGGCTCGCCGCCTCCTCGCCCAGGAGGTCAATCTCCGCCCGCCGCTTGCAGAAGGCCAGGAAGAGCGCGAGGAAGAGCGTGCTCAGGAGCAGCCACTCGGAGATCGGTGCCGCGGCGGCGTAGGCGCCAGCGGTCACCCGGAGCATGAAGCCGAGCGCGATGAGGAAGGCGTCCACGATCGCGATCTGCTTGAGCTTCAGGGAGTACAGCAGGTTCGAGACCATGTAGATCCCGACCACCGCCATGACGTTGTCGCCCCCCACGGGTGTCGAGGCGCTCGCGAGCCACAGCGCCCCTGCCACGCAGCCCGCGCTCAGGACGAGGGCCTGCGGGACGCTGACCTCACCGGCGGCGATGGGTCGCTTGCACTTCTCGGGATGCAGGCGATCCGACTCCACGTCCATCACGTCGTTGACGAGATAGATCGCGCTGGCCCCCAGGCAGAAGGCCGCCGCGGCCACCAGCACCCGCTCGATCCGGTCCACCTGGGACGCGGCGTCGACGCCGACCTCGCCCAGGGCGAAGACCAGGGCCGCCAGGACGAAGATGTTCTTCACCCACTGGTGAGGGCGAAGCGAGCGAATGAGCGCGAGGGGATGCATCAGGGAAGGGGAGGGAGTCCGTCGAACGAATCCCCCTCCGCACTCATCGGAGGCCGCCAGGCCTCCACCGCACCCTCCGCGCCCGAAAACCGACCGCCAGCCGTCTCGATCCTGGCCACCCCTCGGCCAGGGACGGCCGCCGAGGCTACTTGGTCAGCGAGAGGGCCTGGAGGCCCTCGATCGGCGAGTCGGCGCCGACGGGGATGAACGTCACCTCTTCACTCTCGTCGAGCAGGCCCTCGGCCTGGACGTCGATGAGCTCGAGTGCGCGCACCTGGAGGTTGTCCCACAGCACGTTCGTGGTGGTGTCGTGGTTGCCCTCGGGGTCGTTGTCGTCCGCCACCAGGGCGGTCTTGCCCCTGCCGTTGAAGCCGCGGAGCGGCTTGCGGCGCTGGTCGCGACCCGCGTACGAGGACCACCCGCCGTCGATGGCGTCCCGGTTCTCGGGGAGGAACCAGTCCTCGGTGGGGATCCCGTCCTGACCGGGGGTCAGGAAGTTGAGCTGGACCGCGGGGCAGGTCAGCGTCTTGGTGTTCTTCACCGACGGCGCCCAGGTCTTGTCCGTGATCAGCGAGGCGAAGAAGCCCACCCCGGACTGACCGGGGATCCGGCTGTACTTGGTCTCGTACTCCAGGAAGCCCCGCTTGATCTGCTCGAGGTTCGCCCGGCACGCCGTGGACTTGCCCTGGCCGATCGCGGAGATGACGTTCGGGATCACGAACGTCGACAGGATGCCGATGATGAGGATCACCGCCAGGATCTCGATCAGGGTGAACCCCGCCGTGCGGCGGGACATCGGGAGGTTGGCTGCAATCTTCATCGGTGGGTCGGGAAGGGTCTGGGGTGGGGTACCGCGTCGCGTCCGTCCGGTCACGGTACCCGCCCGGATACGTCTCAGGCCAGGGCAGCGGCGGCGTCCTTGAGGGCGTCCACCTTGCTGGTGGCCTCCCAGGGGAAGCCAGGGCGCCCGAAGTGCCCGTGGGCCGCCGTCTGGCGGAAGATCGGCGCCTTGAGGCCCAGCGCGTCGATGATGCCCCGCGGGGTCAGGTCGAAGACCTGGTCGATGGCGTTGCTGATGGCCTCCTCGGAGACCTTGGCCGTGCCGAAGGTGTCCACCCGCACGGAGAGGGGCTTGGCCACGCCGATGGCGTAGGAGAGCTGGACCTCGCAGCGGGTGGCCAGGCCAGCGGCCACGACGTTCTTGGCCACCCAGCGGGCGGCGTACGCCGCGGAGCGGTCGACCTTGGAGGCGTCCTTGCCGCTGAAGGCGCCGCCGCCGTGACGCCCCATGCCCCCGTAGGTGTCGACGATGATCTTGCGGCCGGTGAGCCCGCAGTCGCCGTGGGGACCGCCGATGACGAACTTGCCCGTGGGGTTGACGTGGAAGATCGTGTCGTCGTCCAGCATGCCGGCGTCGATCACGGGGCGGATCACGTGCTCGATGATCTGAGCCTTGATCTCGGCGAGGACCTCCGCCTCCTCGGACTTCCCGTTCACCTCGGGGTCGTGCTGGGTGGAGATCACGACCGTGTGGACGCGCGCGGGCTTGTCCCCGTCGTACTCCACGGTCACCTGGCTCTTGGAGTCCGGTCGCAGCCAGGGGAGCGTCCCGTTCTGGCGAAGCTCCGCCATGCGCTCCACCAGCCGGTGGGAGAGGTGGATCGGGAGGGGCATGAGCTCCTCCGTCTCGTCGCAGGCGTAGCCGAACATGAGCCCCTGGTCGCCGGCGCCCTGCTCCATGTGGAGCCCCTTGTCGTCGTCCACGCCCTGGGCGATGTCCGGCGACTGGCGGTCCAGGGTCACCATCACGGCGCAGGTGTCCGCGTTGATGCCGAACGCGTCGTCCGTGTAGCCGATGGAGCGCAGCGTCTCCCGCACGATGTCCTGGTAGTTGACGATCGCCTTGGTGGTGATCTCGCCAGCGATGACGCAGACCCCCGTGGTGACCATCGTCTCGCAGGCCACGCGGCTCGCGGGGTCCTGGTCCAGGAGGGCGTCGAGGACGGCGTCCGAGACCTGGTCAGCCACCTTGTCGGGGTGGCCCATGGAGACGGATTCGGACGTGAAGAGGCTGCGTGACATGAAGTTCTGGAGGGGTGCGGTCCGGGACGATGCGGCCCGGCCGAGATCGAGTGGGCCCTGCGACGAGGTCGCTGGGGTGGAAGAGCCTACCGTTCAGGCACCCTTCAGGCGAGCCCGATACGGGCGCTGAGGGCCTCCAGTGTCGCCACTGTCGCACCCCTCTCCGCCCGGAGCGCCTTGCGGCCCGCCTTCCCCATTCGCCGCCTCATACCAGGATCGCCGGCGAGGGTGCCGAGGGCATCACCCAGCGATGCGGCGTCCGGGACCCTCAGGGCGGCCCCCGCAGCCTCGAGCATCTGGGTCTCGTTCAGGAAGTTGTCCACGTGGGGCCCGTAGACCACGGGGACTCCCTGGGCCGCGGGCTCCATCATGTTCTGGCCCCCGTGGGGGATCAGGCTGCCGCCGATGAAGACCGCGTCGGCCACCCCATAGAGCTCCTCCAGCTCTCCGATCGTGTCCACCAGCAGCGGACGGCGCGGATCCGCCCGCCGCCCCTGGGCCCGCAGCTCCGAGAGCCGCTCTGGCGCATGGTCCGGCACCCCGCCCCGGGAGAGCGCCTCCTGGACCGCCTCCGCACGCTCAGGGTGCCTGGGGACGAGGATCAGGCGGGCGTCGGGAAGGGCCCCGCGGGCGGCGGCCACGAACGCCTCCTCCTCGGGCTCGTGGGTGCTCCCCGCCACGATCACGAAGGGGGCAGGCGTGACGCCCTCGACCCCAACCTCCTCACGGAGCCGCTGCAGCCGACCATCGGAGTCCGAGTCCCCCGCCCCGCGCAGCCCGTCCACCTTCACGTTGCCGGTGACCAGCACCCGGGCAGAGGACCCCGCCAGCGCCGCGAACCGCGCGGCGTACGCCTCATCCTGCGCAGCGAAGAGCGAGATTCGTCCGAACTCCGGCAGGGCACCGAACAGCTGGTAGCGGCGGAAGGACTGCTCGGTGATTCGCCCGCTGACCACCGCCACCGGCGCGCCGCGGCGGTTGGCCGCGCGCAGGAAGCAGGGCCAGGCCTCCAGCTCCACCAGCAGCACGAAGTCCGGGCAGACCAGCCGCCAGAACCGCGTCACGATGGGCGCGAAGTCGAACGGATAACGGACCACCTCGATCTCGGGGAAGAGCTGGCGGGCCACCTGCATCCCCGTGTCGCTGAAGGCGCTCACCACGACCTCGTAGCGCTCCTGAAGCGCATGAACCAGGGACTGGGAGGCCTTGATCTCCCCCACGGAGACCCCGTGCACCAGGACGCGCTTGCGCCCCGAACCCGTGGGTGAGAGGCGAGTGAGGCCGACGGTGGACAGGGAGAGCGCCTTGCGGGCGAGCCGGGGCTTCAGGACGCCCGCCAGGAGGAAGAGCGGCAGCATCACCGCCCAGACGAGGCCGATGGCCACGTCGTACAGCAACTGGAGACCCCGCCGGCCTGGGCCGACGCGGGGGCTCGAGGTGATCGGCCCGGGGATCGCCTGGTCGGCTCCGAGCGTCACTTGCCGTGGCACTTCTTGAACTTCTTCCCGCTCCCGCACGGGCACGGGTCGTTGCGCCCGGCGTCCCGGAACTCGGGGCCCAGGGCTGCGCTCTTCTGGGCCGTGGCCGCAGCCGCTGGGCGCTGGGCAGGCGCCGGGCGTGGCGCAGCCCCCTGGGGCGAGGCCTCGCCCTCCGACCCCTTCCCTGCGGCGGCCCGCTGCTGGGCCTCCTGCTGGGCCTCCTGCTGGGCACGCTGCTGCTCCTCCATCGCCTTGCGGCGACGCATCACATCGAAGGCTGCCGACGCCGCAGGACCACGCTGGGCCTGCCTCATGGCTTGCTGCTGCTGGAGCTGCTGGGCCCGGCGCTCCTCGAGCTGGCGCTTGACCTCATCGAAGCGCTCCTGGAGCGCAGGCTCCAGCTCTCCCAGGAGCGTCTCCTGGTTGGCCTCCCCCGCCTGCATCACGGCCATCAGCTTCTGCTCATCGGGCAGCTGCTCGATCACCTTGCGCTGCTGCTCGAGCGGCAGCTCGTCGAAGCGAACCTGCCGCTGGGGCGCCTGGCCCTGGGGCACCTGTCGAGTGGGAGCGATCCCGCGGGGCGCCAGGCCATCGCCGGCGGACTCCTCGCCTTCGCCCTCCGGCTTGGACACCTCGATGCGCATGATCTTGGACGACACGTCGGCCTCGATCGCGGGCAGGAGGTTCTGGGCGAAGAGCTCGGTCGCCTCCTTCTTGTAGGCGATCTTCGGGTCCTGCTGGCCGTAGCCGCGCAGCCCGATCCCCGCCTTGAGGGCGTCCATGGCGTGGAGGTGGTCCTTCCACTTCTGGTCGATGGCGGTCAGAACGAGGTACGACTCGATCCTGCGGGTGAGCTCGTCACCCCAGCCTTCCCGTCGCTCGTCGTAGCGGCGGTCGATGGGCTCCAGGGTCGGCTCCAGGTCGGGCTTCTCCTCGCGCACCGCGGCCTCCGCGGCGGCGGGCTCCACGGTCACGCCGAAGTTGCGCTCCACCCAGTCCGCGAAGCCCTCGGCGTCGCCCTCGTAGGTGTAGGCCTGCCGATCCGCGACGTTGCTGATCATGGTCCCCACCCGATCCTTGAGGTCCTCGCCCTCGAGGACCGCCTGGCGAGCCGCGTAGATCTCCGTCCGCTGGTGGTCCATCACCTCGTCGTACTCGAGGAGGCTCTTGCGGATCTCGAAGTTTCGATCCTCGACCTTCTTCTGCGCCTTCGCCACCTGGCGCGTGACCATGCCCGACTCGATGGGCTGGCCCTCGCTCATGCCGAGGCGCTCCATGGCGTTCACCACCCAGTCGCGGTAGAAGATCCGCATCAGCGGGTCCTGCAGCGACAGGTAGAAGCGGCTCTCGCCGACGTTGCCCTGCCGGCCGGTCCGCCCGCGGAGCTGGTTGTCGATCCGCCGCGCCTCGTGGCGCTCCGTGCCGAGCACGTAGAGCCCGCCGAGCTCGAGGATCTCGGCCTCGTCACGGGCCGACTGCTCCTCGACCTCCTTGCGGATCCGGTCGATCTCCTCGAGGTGATCGAGGTCGCCGGCCTCGAGGCCGGCCTCCTCCAGGGCCTGCTCCAGGCGGTACTCGAAGTTGCCCCCCAGCTTGATGTCCGTACCCCGGCCCGCCATGTTCGTGGACACGGTGATGGCCCCCTTGCTGCCGGCCATGGCCACGATGTGCGCCTCGCGCTCGTGGTTCTTGGCGTTCAAGACCTCGTGGGGTACCCCGCGCTCGCGGAGCAAGCCGGAGAGGTGCTCGGAGTTCTCGACCGACGCCGTGCCGACGAGGACGGGCTGACCGATGGCCTGCACCCGCTCGATCTCGTCGCAGATGGCGTTCCACTTCTCCGGGAGCGTCCGGAACACCACGTCCACGTGATCCGCCCGCGCGATCGGCCGGTTGGTGGGCACCGACACGACGTCGAGGGTGTAGATCTTGTGGAACTCGCCCGCCTCGGTGATCGCCGTGCCCGTCATGCCCGCGAGCTTGTCGAACATCCGGAAGTAGTTCTGGAAGGTGATGGTCGCGAGCGTCTGCGTCTCCTGCTTCGGCTCCAGCCCCTCCTTCACCTCGACGGCCTGGTGGAGCCCGTCTGACCATCGTCGCCCGGCCATCTTCCGGCCGGTGAACTCGTCGACGATGATGACCTCGGGACGCATCTGGCCCGTCTGGGGGTCCTGCGCCTCCTCGACGACGTACTCCTTGTCCTTCTCGTAGAGGGAGTGCGCGCGCAGCGCGTTCTCAAGGTAGTGCGGCCAGTCCTCGAAGCCGGGCACGTAGAAGGACTCCACGCCGAGGATCTCCTGGGCTCGGACGATGCCCTCCTCCGTGAGCGACGCCTGGCGCTCCTTCTCCTTGACCTCGTAGTGCTCGTCCTCGACGAGCTGTCGCGCGACCGCATCCGCCTCGCCGTAACGCCCGACGTGATCCTCGGCGGGCCCTGAGATGATGAGCGGTGTCCGGGCCTCATCGATGAGGATGGAGTCCACCTCGTCGACGATGGCGAAGTAGAGGTCCTTCTGAACCTGTTGGTCCAGAGTCGTCTTCATGTTGTCGCGCAGGTAGTCGAAGCCCAGCTCGTTGTTCGTGGCGTACACGATGTCCGAGCCGTAGACCGGCTTGCGCGCGGAGGGATCCAGGCTGGACTGGATCGCGCCCACGGTGAGGCCCAGGTACTCGTAGATGGGCTTCATCCACTCCGCGTCGCGGTGGGCGAGGTAGTCGTTGACGGTGACCAGGTAGCACGGCCGATCGGCCAGGGCGTTCAGGGCCAGGGCGAGGGTCGCCATGAGGGTCTTGCCCTCCCCGGTCATCATCTCGGCGATCTTGCCCTCGTGGAGCACGTACCCGCCCACCAGCTGGACGTCGTAGTGCCGCATCCCCAGGGTCCGCTGGCTGGCGGTCCGGGTCAGGGCGAACATCTTCGTCAGGCAGTCGTCGAGGGTGGCGTCGCCCTTGCGGACGCTCTCGCGCATCCCGGCCACCTCGGCCTGGATGGCGTCACGGTCGAGGCCGTTCGCCCAGCTCTCCAGCCCGTTGATCTCCTCGATGACCGGCGTCAGCCGCCGGACCTCGCGCTCATTCTCGGAGCCGACCAGCCGCTTGGCGAGGCGGCCGAAGCCCTCCCCGACCCGGGAGAATTTGTCCGTGATGTCGTCCCAGCTCATGTCTTGAACCCGTCTCGCGCCGGAACCTTCCCTTCCCGTCCTCCTGACGGGGCCTCCTGGGCACGGGAATCGGCGCGCGGGGCGGAGGAGTATCGGTCCACCCCGTGCGAATGCCAAGGGGGATCACCACTCGCTGGGCCAAGGTTCTCTCGATCCTCGCTCCCCCGGGCTCCCAGGCTCCGAAACAGGCCGCCGTAGGGCGCCCGCGACCATGGATGGACCTCTGGAGCGGCCGAGCTCAGTCCGAGGGCTCGCCCAGGAGCCGCTCGATCATCTCGAAGAGCACCTCACGCGGGTACGGCTTGCGCAGCAGGCCGCTCGCGCGCTGGATCGTCGGGAGCTCGATCTCGCTGGCCGTCGCCAGCAGCAGCGGCACGTCGGCGGTGCGCGGGTCCGCGCGCAGGCGGCGCATGACCTCCTCCCCGTCGAATTCGGGCATGGCGAAGTCCAGCACCACCAGGTCGGGGAGCGGATCACGGCCCATGCGCTCCAGGGTCTCCCGCCCATCGAACGCCGTCTCCACCGTGTACCCCCGCGCCCTCAGGAAGGCGGCCTCCCCACAGCACACGTCCTCGTCATCGTCCACGATGAGCAGCCTTGGGCCCGCTGCGCCCTTCGGGGCGCCGGACTCCAGCCGCGCCATGCCCTCGCAGAGGGCGCGCAGGTCGCTGTGGGTCGGGAGCCCGACCCGATCCCAGTGGGCCTCCACCTCTTCCTTCAGCTCTCGATTGTGTGCCCGGAGCTCGAGCCACGCCTCGTAGTCTGGCATGGCGGGGTCGATGCGGATGTCGTCGTGGGTGTCGGCGGAGATGAAGAACTCGCCCGAGACGAGAAACTCCTGGATCACGAGCTTCATCCAGGGGTAGCGGTGATTGCCGAGCCGGAGGCTGAAGCGCCGGCGGCCCTCCCCCTCACCTGTCCGCACGAGCTCGAAGACCTCAGCCAGCTCCTCCATCGTCGCCGCCACCTCCACCGCAGCGGAGAGCTCCGCGGCGCGTCCGGTCGGGCCGTCGGGCCAGGCGTGCTCGACGAAGATTGACGTCGCCTGTTTGACGTGCGCAGGCGTGAGGTCCGAGAGCTTCATAGGCTCTCACCTCCACGGCCACGCCGCTCGCAGTCTTCCCCAGCTCCCATCCTCGTCGGAGGATAGGGCGGCCTCCGGCGGAACGGAAGTGGCGAGGAGGAGCACTCAGGCGCCTGGGGCTGCCGGGGAGTCGCTCCCCGCGGCCCTACGGGATCCACCGAGCCCGCTCAGGAGGAGCAAGACCGCCCCCACCGTGATGCACGAGTCCGCGACGTTGAACGTCGGGAAGTGCCAGTCCCACCCGTAGAAGTAGACGTCGATGAAGTCCCGCACCGGTCCGAAGGGCCGCCCCTGCTGGACGCCAGGCAGGTCGGGGGCCGGCACGAAGGTGAAGTTGTCGTACAGGTTCCCCAGGGCGCCGGAGAGGATCAGGACCAGGGCGCTCAGGTAGATGCGCTGCCCCACGGGCGTCCTGTAGATGAGGAAGGAGAGGAACACCGCGGCGACGCAGCGGCCACCCACCAGGAGCCACGGCATGGAGCCGCCCTTCCCGAAGGCGGCGCCGTAGTTCAGGTTCAACATGAAGCCCAGCCACTCTCCCACGAGCGGATAGCGGGGGTGCCCGCGCTCCGACCGGGGGAGGGCCGCCTGGGCCTCGGGGTCCTGGAACCAGCTGAAGACCGCCGACTTCGACCAGAGGTCGAGGGCGACCAGGAGGGCCACCACCGCCAGCAAGACCAGGTGACGGGACACGGGGGCCCGGGCGGGGAGCGGCGCCGGCTCAGGGGCGGGCGCGTCGGACGGGGCATCAGCCCCCGCGGGGTGGACCGGTGCAGACGTCGAGCCGCCTTGTTGCTCGCTGGTGGACATCGGCGCAGAGCCTACCCCGTACCTCCCCGGCGCTCGCAGTTCAGCTTGAACTCTTCCCCCCGGGCCCCCAGGCTGGGCCCATGTCCCAGGGCCGCGACACCCAGCACCGCACCGGGAGCGGCGAGGAGGCGCAGGTCCCGCCGCGCCTGGAGGCGGAGATCGCGGAGTTCCTCGACGCCATGCGCGTGGAGGCTGGGCTCTCCAGGAACACGGTGTCGGCCTACCGCTCGGACCTCCGCTCCCTGGGTCTCTGGCTGGGGGGTGTCGGCGTGACCGATTGGGAGGCCCTCGACGAGGACGCGATCGTGCGCTGGCTGGGCGCCCGGCGGGGCTCCGGCGCCGCCGAGTCCTCCGTGGCCCGCGGGCTGGTGGCCCTGCGCATGCTGATCCGCTTCCAGATCGCGGAGGGGGCCCTGAAGCGTGACCCGACCGCCCGCATCAGCTCACCCCGGCTGCGCCGCCTCCTGCCCACGACGCTCACCCCGGAGGACGTGGACGCCCTCCTCTCCGTGTACGCCGTCCCCGCCGACGAGGAGAGCTGGCGCACCCTCCGGGACCGCGCCCTGCTCGAGGTCCTCTACGCCGGCGGCGCTCGGATCTCCGAGGCCATCGGGCTCACCACCGATGACCTCCCGCCTGACCTCTCGCCCCTTCGCCTCCACGGCAAGGGCGACAAGATGAGGGTCGTCCCCCTCGGCCGGACCGCTCGGGAGGCGCTGGACCGATGGATGCGAGAGGGGCGCCCCGCCCTCGCCAGAGGCGGTCGGGCGAAGGCCGTCTTCCTCTCGAGGAGCGGCCGTCCCCTGGACCGCTCGAGCGCCTGGCGGCGGGTGAAGGAGGCGGTGGCCACCGCCGGGCTCCCCTCGACCACCTCGCCCCACGACCTCCGCCACTCCTTCGCCACGCACATGCTCGCGGGGGGCGCGGACCTCCGGGCCGTCCAGGAGATGCTCGGACACGCCTCCATTCGAACCACCGAACTCTACACCCACCTGGACGAGGGGCACGTCCGGACGGTGCACCAGATGCACCACCCCAGGGGCTGACCTAGCGCAGCGCGCTGCGCTTGAAGCGCGTCACGAAGACCGTGCTCCCGGCGTGGGCGCCGAACCCAGCGGCGCCGTCGAGGGACCGGTCGGCGAGGCGCACCGGCGCCAGCTTGACCTCCCCCACGGTGACCTGGAGGACCTCGCCGTCGTAGTCGATCACAATCGGGATCTCGGCGAACGGAGGCGGCCTGAACTTCTCCACCTCGGTGACCGTCTCGTAGGGCTCCCCGGGGGCCGCCCGCCGGAAGAGGTAGACCCCCTCACGGGTGTTCACCGCGAGCAGGAGCCGATCACCCCCCTGGTCCCCCAGGACGATGTCAGCCTGCCCGGCGAACTTCGGGTCGTTGGCGAAGATCACGACCGCGGCCTCGACCCGGAAGGGGCCAGAGACCTCGGGCGCCGCCTCCAGCACCAGGGCATCGGTCGCCTGGGTCGCCGTCACCATCCAGCCGTCCGGGTGCCCCGCCACGGCGCCCCCCTCCACGACCCAGCGCGGCCGGAGCCCCTGGAGTCGGTCGAGCGCCGACGCAGCGAGGTCTCCGTGCCCACGCTCCCCCTCCGCGGCCGCCTCATGGGCCAGCGCCAGCATCATGCGCGCGGCGTCGGCCGCGGACTGCCGGGAGGGCACCAACGGATCGAAGAGGCCCTCGAGGGGCAGCGGGCCCGAGGCGATCCGCAGCAGCTCGCTGGCACGCTCCCCCTCCGGGACCTCAGCGAGCCGTCCGCCGAGCTCCACGAGCCCCGAGGAACACCACGGTTCCAGGGCCAGGGCCCGGGCGTGCCGGATCGCCTCCAGCCCGCGCTGGGCGCGCAGCGAGGCCATCCCCGCCACCAACCAGGCCGGGACCTCCTCGGTGGGCTCCTGAGCCAGCCGGCGGGCGGCCCCGAGGGCGGCGACCCGGCGCGTGGCCGGCGGGAGCCCCGTGCCAAAGAGCACGCGATCATTGAGCCGCGGAGCGATGGCGCACGCCGGGGATCCGGTGCCACGGAAGTCCGCCTCCCAGAGCACCTTGGCCCCCTTGCGGCCGCTCTGCTTGCCTAGCTGCGCGGGAGTCTGCCCGAGCAAGAACTCCAGGGGCTCGCCGTCGCCTCGTCCCGTCGCCGCCCGCGGGGCCCCGGCGGCGTCCACGGCCCGGAGGACCTCCATCAGCTGTACGGCGCTCCGGTCGAGCCCCCGCTCCGAGCGCCAGAGCATGGTGGCCCGCAGGGAGCCCTCGACCACGCTGTGAGCCCGCTCGTCATCGGTCACTGGCCGCGGCTCCTGGGCAAGGGAGGCGGCCGCTAGGAGCGCGACGAGGGTGGCGTGAACGAAGGTCATGATCAGGCGGGCGGGGCCCCTTGCGGCCCTCGGACTCTCTCGGCGGCGTGGAGGGGTGAGGTCAACGGAGAGCCTCGGAAATGACGCGCGCGAGCTCAGGTGAGATCCCCTCGACGCCCGCGAGCTGCTCCACGCTGGCCTCGGAGACTCCGGCGACCGAGCCAAAGGCGGTCAAGAGGGCGCGCCTGCGGGCCGGACCGACCCCTGCGATCCCATCCAGCCGGCTGGTGATCTTCCCGCGCTCCTTGCGGTGATAGGTGATGGCGAAGCGATGGGCCTCGTCCCGGATCCGCTCGAGGAGGTGCCGCACCTCGCTGTGCTGACCGAGGACCACCGGCTCCGTCGCACCGGGGATCCAGACGCGCTCCTCCACCGGCCCCTTCCGGCGCCCCTTCACCCGGCGCTCGCCGCGCGCCTTGGCGAGGCCGATGAGCGCCACATCGAAGGCCCCGGACTCCTGGCGCGCCAGCATCGCGCGCTCCAGCTGGGGCGGGCCCCCGTCGATGACGACCAGATCGGGGAGGTCCCCCTCGCGCTGCCCCCGCTCCAGGCTCCGGCGCACCACCTCGTGCATGGACGCGAAGTCATCCTGCCCCTCGACGTCCCGGATCTTGTACCGCCGGTAACCCGCCCGGTCCGCGTGGCCACGCTTGAAGCGCACCCGGCTCGCGACCACGTGGCTCCCCTGGGTCGTCGAGATGTCAAAGCAGTCGATCACCTCGGTCGCCGGGTCCAGGTCCAGCAGCTCGATGAGCCTGGCGAGGGCGTCCGCGTCACGGTCCTCCTCGTCCGACTGGCGCTGCAGCCCCTGGGCCGCGTTCTCGAAGGCGAAGTCGAGCATCCGCCGGCGGTCGCCGCTGGAGGGGACCACCAGGCGGGCGCCGAGCAGCTCCTCCAGCAGGCCCTGCTCCGCAGGCGCGAAGGGCAGGAGGATCTCGGTCGGAGCCGCCCGGCGCCCGGGGGCGTAGATCGCGCTGAGCACGCTGTGCAAGAACTCCCCATCCGGCAGCTCCGACCGGAAGTGATGCGTGCGCGACTCGGCCATGCGCCGATCGCGCCACGCGATCCGGTGCACCGAGGCCCGCCCGCCCCGACGCGCCACGCCAAGCACGTCGCGATCCACCGAATCCTTGGGTCGGACCCCCTGCCCCTCCACGGTCCGGCGAAGCGCGCCGAGTCGGTCTCGCCAGACCGCCGCGCGTTCGAACTCGAGGGCCTCGGAGGCCGCCATCATGCGCTGCCGCAGGTCCTCCTCGAGCTCCGCCGCCTCGCCCGACAGGATCCGCGAGGCGCGCTCGACCAGGTCGGCGTACTCGGCGGGCTTGACCTTCCCCACGCACGGGGCGCAGCAGAGCCCGATCTGATGCTTGAGGCACGGCCGAGACCGGTTGTCCATGACGGAGTCGGGGCAGTCACGGAGCGGCACGATCCGGTGCAGGTCCGCGAGCGTCCGGCGCAGCGCCCCGGCGCTCGCGAAGGGCCCGAAGTACCGAGACCGCCCCCCCTCTCGCCCCATCTCCGGCGAGTGAGCGCGCACGAGCTTCAGGCGGGGGAACCGATCGCTCATGTCGATGCGCAGCATCCGGAAGGACTTGTCGTCCTTGAGGCGGATGTTGTGGGGCGGCTTGTACTGCTTGATGAGGGTGTCCTCCAGCAGCAGCGCCTCCTGCTCGGTGCGGGTCACGATGGTCTCCACCGAGTCCGCCTCGTCCCCGAGGAACCGGATCAGGATCCGGCCGTCGTTCTCCGGGCGCCGGTAGGCGGTGAGGCGGCTCCGGAGGTTCCCCGCCTTCCCGACGTAGAGCACGCTCCCGTCCGCCGCCCTGAAGATATACACCCCGGGGCGCCGGGGGATCTCCGCCGGCCACCAGCCAGGGTCGTTCGAGCCGCCGCGCTTCACACCAGGGGTATAGGCCCCGGAACGCCCCGGCGCAACGCGCCTCGCCCCCGCGCCCGGCCGAAAGGAGCCCGAAGGAGCGGCCCGCGGCCCCGGGCTCTGCCTGCGGGCGCGTCAGCCGCTAGAGGCGGCGCTCCATGGCGTCCACCATGCGAAGCTGGACCCGCGCACGGTCCAGGTTGTGCCCCTCGCGCTCGATCTTGAAGTACACATCGCCCTTGATGTGATCCGCGAGGAAGCGCATCCCGATGGTCAGCGTCACGATCCGCGCCGCGAAGGCCATGTGCTCGACCTCGAAGGCGTTGAGGAAGCCGCTGGCCTTCTCGAGGTAGCCGTCGCAGAGGGCCCGATACATCTCCACGTCCACGCCCACGCGGTCCAGCTCTCGCTCGTCCTCGTCCGAGGTGGCCGCGGTGAAGCGCACCAGGTCCCCGAAGTCGAAGAGGGAGTATCCGGGCATGCAAGTGTCGAGGTCCACGATGCAGCGGGGCTGCCCCGTCTCCACGTCGAAGAGGACGTTGTTGAGCTTCGTGTCCCCGTGGATGACCCGCCGCGGCATCTTCCCGGTCCGCAGGGCGTTCTCGAAGACCGACAGCTGCCGACGTCGTCCCTCGATGAACTTCAGCTCCCGCTGGACCTCGGCCACGCGCCCGAGGGGGTCCCGGCGGCAGGCGTCCTCCAGCTGCGCGAGGCGCGCCTCGGAGTTGAAGAAGTTGGGGATCGTCTCCCGGAGCTCCGACGCCGGCAGGGTGCTCAGCTTGATCTGGAAGTCCCCGAACGCCAGCGCCGCAGCCCGCGCCATCTCGGCGTCCCGGGGATGGTCGTAGGACTCGGTGCCCTCGACGAAGTGGTAGGTCCTCCAGGGCGTGTCCTTGGAGAAGGCGTAGTCCGCCCCGTCCCTGGCGCCGACCAGCGCGAGCGCGGTGAGGCCGTCCTGCCCCCCCGCCCGCGCGAGGTGCCGGGTCACCACGCCCACGTTGTGCATGAGCGCGGGGATGTCCCTGAAGACCCAGTCGTTCAGGCGCTGGTGCACGAAGCGGCGGGCCTCTGCCCCATCACCGACGCTCCAGGTGGACACATGCGTGTCGTGGATGTGTCCGCGGTGCAGGCCGACGATCTCGACCAGGTCACCGTCCAGGTCGAAGAGTCGGACCGCGGTCTCCACCTCGCCACCGGTCAGGTCGGGGAGCACACTCATGAGGCGTCCCTCGCTGCGCCGGAGTTCACGTGAAAGTGCAGGTGCTTGGAGTCCTGGTACTCGCCGAGGTTGGTCAGCACGCGTGCCGCCCCGTGCGCGCCTTCGACCTCGCGGGCCACGCTGCGCACCACCTCCATGAGCTCACCCAGCAGTCCCTCGGGAGCGTCGCCGAGATCCGTCAGTGACGGCACGTGGCGCTTCGGGACGACCACGATGTGCACCGGCCAGAAGGGGCGCGTGTGGTGGTAGGCGAGGACGGACTCCGTCTCCCGCACCACCTCGACCGGGGTCTTCCCCGAGAGCACCTCGTCGCAATAGAAGTCGCTGGTCACCGCCCCATGATGCAGAAACACGGGCGCCCTCGCCGAGACTGGGTGCCGAACTGACGCACCAATGCCTCGGTCCGGGGCCCGCCCGCCTCAACGAGAGAGCTCGATCTCCTCGAGCTCCTTCAGGCGATCCCGCAATGACGTCGCCTCCTCGAATCGAAGCTCACCCGCGGCGAGGAGCATGTCCGCGCGGGTGCGCTCGATCTCCCCCCGGAGCCGCTGGACCGGCCAGCCCCTGGGATCGTCCTCCGCGGGCCCCTGTCCATCGCTGACCTCCGGGAGGTCGGGGACCGCGGGGTAGTCCATCTCGTAGAGCGCCTCGATGCCCTCCCGGATGGGCTTGAAGATCGTCTTCGGCTCCAGACCATGGTCCGCATTCCACTGGAGCTGCACCTCCCGGCGACGGGTGACCTCGTCCATCGCCAGCCGCATCGACGCAGTCTCGCCGTCGGCGTAGAAGATCACCCGGCCATCGGCGTTGCGGGCCGCTCGGCCGCAGGTCTGGATGAGGCTCGTCTGCCCGCGGAGGAATCCCTCCTTGTCCGCGTCCAGAATGGCCACCAGGGCCACCTCGGGTAGGTCGAGCCCCTCCCGCAGGAGGTTGATCCCCACGAGGACGTCGAACGCGCCGAGGCGCAGGTCCCTGAGGATCGCCGAACGCTCGAGGGCGTCGATCTCGGAGTGCAGGTAGCGCACCTTGACCCCGAGCTCCGCGTAGTAGCTCGTGAGCTCCTCGCTCATACGCTTGGTCAACGTGGTCACGAGGACCCGCTGCCCCGCCGCGACCGCCTTCCTCACCTCCGAGAGGAGGTCGTCCACCTGCGTCGTGGCAGGCCTGACCTCGATCTCGGGGTCGAGCAGGCCCGTGGGGCGCACGATCTGTTCAGCGATGGCGCCCTCGCTCACCTTGCGCTCGTAGGGACCAGGCGTCGCGGAGACGTAGACGGCCTGCTTCACGAGCTTGTCGAACTCCGCCCACTTGAGGGGGCGGTTGTCGAGGGCGCTGGGCAGGCGGAAGCCGTGCTCCACGAGCGTCTCCTTCCGACTCCGGTCCCCCTTGAACATCGCGCCGACCTGCGGCACCGAGACGTGGCTCTCGTCGATGTAGATGACGAAGTCGTCCGGGAAGTAGTGCAGGAGGGTGAAGGGAGGCTGGCCCTCCTCGCGCCCATCCATGAACCGGCTGTAGTTCTCGATGCCGCTACACACCCCCACGGTCCTGAGCAGCTCGAGGTCGTGGCGGGTGCGCTGCTCGAGGCGCTGCGCCTCCAGCAGCTTCTTCTGAGCCTTCAGGCTGGCGAGCCGCTCATCCAGCTCCGCCTCGATCTTCGGGATGGCCGAGGCCAGGCGGTCCTGGGGCGCCACGTAGTGGTTCTGCGGGTACACCACGACCTCCTCGACGTCCCCGAGGATCTCCCCGAGCAGCGGATTCACCCGGGTGATGCCCTCGATCTCGTCCCCGAAGAACTCGACCCGGATCACCTCATCCTCCTCGTAGGAGGGGAAGATCTCCACGACATCGCCGCGCACGCGGAACGTGCCCCGTCGGAAGTCGAGGTTGTTCCGCGCGTACTGCATCTGGGTCAGCCGCCGGAGGAGGTCATCCCGATCCATCTCCTCGCCGACGCGCAGCGGGACCGCCATCTGGCTGTAGTTCGACGGACTGCCCAGCCCGTAGATGCAGGAGACCGAGGCCACCAGGATCACGTCCCGCCGGTCCAGCAGCGAGCGGGTCGCGCTGCTCCGGAGGCGCTCGATGTTCTCGTTCCGGCTGGCGTCCTTCTCGATGAAGGTGTCGCTCGAGGGCACGTAGGCCTCGGGCTGGTAGTAGTCGTAGTAGCTGACGAAGTACTCGACGGCGTTGTTCGGGAAGAGCTCCTTGAACTCCGAGTACAGCTGGGCCGCCAGGGTCTTGTTCGGGGACAGCACGATGGCCGGTCGCTCCGAGCGGGCGATGGTCGACGCCACCGAGAAGGTCTTGCCGCTGCCCGTGATCCCCAGCAGGCACTGGTGCCGCTTGCCCTCCTCGAGGCCCTTCACGAGGGCCTCGATGGCCTGCGGCTGGTGCCCGGTGGGCTCGAAGGGGCAGTTCAGGTCGAAGAGCGGGGGAGGCATCGGCGGCATCATGTTCGACGGCCCCGCCCTGCGCGACGACAGGATCCGCGATTCCCGGCGAGGGTCCCACAGGGCGCAGGAGTCCGCCCTCAGTTGCGGCCACACGCGCCTCTCGGTAGCTTCCTGCCTGCCGATCGGCGCCTCGCAGGCGCCCCCCCGAGCCCCGGGCGGCCACCATGGAGGCCGCGCCGCGGTCCCCGCAGCCCGGCCCATCGCCCCTTCCCCCTCCCCTCAGCGCCCATGCTCATCACGTGCACGTCCTGCGGTACGCAGGCCAAGATCCCCAGCAGCAAGGAGGGAGCGAAGGTCAAGTGCCCTTCCTGCGGGCACATCTATGTGGCCAGGCCCCGCGGCGCGAAGGGCGCCTCCCAGGACCCCACGAAGATGTACATCATCGGGGGCGCGGTGGTGGCGATGATCCTGCTCGTGATCGTGGCGAGCAACACCAGCGACGATCCGCCCTACGTCGCGCCGGTCGAGGAGGAGAAGCCCAAGGAGACCGAGGTCTACGTCGACCCCATGAGCTGGGACGGCCCCCTCGTCGGCCTCGCTCGACAGCTACAGGAGGCCGCCTCCACCGCCGACGAGGCGCGGCTGCTCACCCGCCTGGACGCGCGCTCCGCCCTCGAGTACACGCCCCCGGTCGCCGAAGGTGAGGAGCCCGCCGCCGCGGAGGCCGGGGCTGAGGCCGCCCCGAACTGGGAGAGCCTCGATGAGCTCGGGCGGATCCAATGGGCGTCGGACTACGTGGCCGCCGTGATGACGCCCGGACCTGAGGGCGCCGTCGCCGCATGGAAGCCGTACGACGGATCCGTGGTCTCCCTCGAGGACGGCATCGCTGTGGTCCACCTCCGGGTCCAGGCCCGGGACATGAGCCTCAAGCTGGACGACCGCTGGACGCGCTGGGTCCTCAAGAACCTGGACGGAGAGTCGGGGGCGGATGACCGATGGCGCTGGATCCGCGCGGAGCGCTACCTGAGCCCCGAGGAGCTCGCCGCCATGGGCCGGCGCGGTCGCCGCAAGGCCGAGAAGAAGACGCTCTCCGACGGTTCCGTCGTCTACGAGAGCGAACTCCGCACCATCCCCTACGACCTCGGGATGCCCGCCGAGGAGCAGCAGCGCTTGACGGCGCTGATCGACCGCTTCGTGGAGGACGTGGACGCTCCCCCCCGCGAGACGCGCGTCATCCGAGAGCAGGTCATCGAGGCGGGCAAGCCCATCGTCCCTGGCCTCCTCACCAAGATGGCGAGCATCGTCGATCAGATGCCCTCGCGCCCCGACCAGGACGAGGACGACCGCATCCGCCTGAACTTCCTCCACGAGGCCCTCCGGGACATCACCGGACACGAGACCACCTTCGTGGTCTCCGAGGCCATGGGAGGGACCCAGGAGCGGATCAAGTCCGGCCTGAAGCAGTGGTTCGCCTGGTACGACCGCAAGTACAAGCGCTTCGATGGCCTCGAGGAGGCGGGAGACCCGCTGATGGATGATCCCGACTTCGCCCCCAAGACCAAGGAGGAGATGCGAGAGTACAACCGCGCCCTCCGCGAGCAGATGGAAGAGGAGCGCAGCCGCAAGAACGGCTGACGCCTGAGAACACACCAAGCCCCGAGGGGCTGCCCCACGCTGCCCCCAGCGAACCAATAGCCATGACCGAGAACGATCCCAAGCCGATCCCGCGCAAGACCCCGAAGAAGAAGGGCGACGGCCCTTCCATGCGGGAGCAAATCCTCGCTCGCAAGCGGGCGGAAGCCGCCGCGAACGGGCCCGCCGCCGAGGAGGCCACCGCGGAGCCCGCGGCCAAGCCCGCCGCCAAGAAGGCCGCTCCCAAGTCCAGCGGGCGCCCCGCCCGCAGCGGCTCCGGCCGCTCGGGGGCGCGCGCCGGCGCGAAGCGCGGTGGCGATGGCGCGGACGGCGGCGAGCGCAAGAGCAAGCGAACCCGCCGCGAGCGCCCGCAGAAGAAGAAGTCACCGGTCCCGCTGATCGCCACCGGGGCGCTGGTCGTCCTGGGCGGCGTGCTCGCCTTCGTCTTCCTCGGAGGTGGTGAGGAGGAGCCCGCCGCGGGCTCCACCGAGACCGCCGCTGCCGGTGAGGGCGCCGACGGCGCGAGCGCCGACGGCGCCGCCGCCGCAGGGGACGCCTCCGCTGCCGAGAGCACCGACGCGGCCGACGGCCCGGCCGGAGAGGCTGCCGCCGCCGCTGATGAGGCAGCAGACGAAGCCGCGGAGGACACGGAGGCCGCGGCCCCGAAGGAGAAGGCCAAGCCCGCCGAGCCCGAGCCGGTGGACCTGAGCGCGCTGGAGCCCTTCGGGAAGCCGGAGGGCGCCACCGACGAGCAGTGGGCCAAGCTCCAGGAGGACGCCGCCGAGTTCTTCGACGTCGACGCCGGCGCTGCCGGAGGGCGCGCCCGCCGACGCCTCGAGGAGGCTGGCAATCTCGCGTGGCCCGCCATCCTCAACGAGATGATCAAGCTCGACCCGGCCAACCCCGACGACAACGAGCAGGGCATGCTCGCCCAGCGCGCGCTCAACGTGGCGCGCGGCAGCCAGACCTCCCAGGCCTTCGATTGGCGGACGCCCGACGACGGCGTCCTCAGCGAGAAGAACCTCCGGTACAACCGCAAGCTCATCAAGGCGCTCTACGACTCGTGGGCCAAGGTGGTCGAGGACCCCTCCCACTGGGAGCGCATCGACAAGGCCGAGGCCGCTGCCGAGGCGAAGGCGGACACGGAGAAGAAGATCGAGGACGAGTTCGAGTTCGACCCGAGCGACCTCGAGGGCCTCGACGGCTGACCCGGGTGGACCCTTGGATGGAACGGGGGCCCGTCGCACGCAGCGACGGGCCCCCGTTTCGATTCAGGTCTCCCCCATGCGCGGGGGCCAGCGTCAGCGCCCGGGGACGAGGGCCGGCTCGGCGACCCCTCGACCTTCAACCCCACCGGCGCCCCCTCGACGTGGGTCGCTGAAGGCCTCCACCTCCCCGTCGGGCTCCACGAGGATGGCCTGGACGGACCCAAAGAACCGGCCAGGCTCCGGCGCCGAGACCGGCTGGCCGTGCTCCCTGCGGAGGGAATCGATCACACCTTCATCGAACGCCGACTCGAAGCGGGTTCGCTCCGGGCGCCACTGCTGGTGCAGGCGCGGGGCGCGAATCGCCTCGGTCAGGTCCTGGCCATAGATCAGGACCCGCAGGATCACCTGGAGGACCGAGGTGATGATCCGGGGGCCACCCGGGGCCCCGATCACCAGCTCGACCTTGCCGGCCGCCGACCGGACAACCACCGGGGTCATGCTGGAGAGGGGGCGCCGGCCAGGCGCCAGCTGATTGGCCTCTGCGCCCACCAGCCCGTACATGTTGGGCACGCCCGCCTGGATGGAGAAGTCGTCCAGCTCGTTGTTCAGGAGGAACCCAGCCTCGTCCACGAAGATCCCGCTGCCGTAGCTGGCGTTGAGCGTCGTGGTGAGCGACACGGCGTTACCCTCGCGGTCCACGACCGAGAGGTGCGTGGTCTCGTCGGGCCCGTCGGGGATCGGGGCCTGCCACGCCGCGACCTCGAGGTCCGCCTGCTCACCGATCCCCATCCGGCGCCGCGCGATCCATGCCGGGGAGGTCAGCTCCTCGACGGGCACGCTCACATGGTCCGGGTCGCCAAGGTGCACCGCGCGATCCGCGAAGGCGCAGCGCATGGCCTCGATCCACCAGTGGAAGGACCGGGCCTCCAGCCCGACCGGTGCGGGCCGGTCGAGCCCGCTGTCGTCCGCGAGCTGTCCCATGCGACCCATCTGCGGCCCGTCATCGGCCCCCACCTGGATCCGCTCCACGGCCGCCCGCCGCTCCATCTCCAGGGGCAGCCCCTGGAGGATGCCGAGCATCTGGACGAGGGCCACCCCGCCCGAGCTCGGGGGCCCCATCCCGATGACCTCACGCCCGGCGAAGCGCCCGACGACCGGGTCGCGCCACACCGCCCGGTAGGCCTTGAGGTCCGCGCGGGACATCAGGTTGGCGCCGGCGGCGCCTCCGGTGCGAAGGTCCGCCTCGGCGAGGTCCGAGACGATCGCCTTGGCCACCGAACCGGAGTAGAAGGCGTCCGGCCCGCCGAGCGCGTAGCTCCGGAGGGTCTTGGCCAGCGCAGGCTGCACCAGGAGGTCGCCCTCGGCGAGGGGCTCGCCGCCGGGGTAGAACAGCTGCGCCGCGCCCGGGTCGGCGCCGAGGAGCTCCCGGACCGAGTCCCGCTCGAGGGAGGCCGCGAGCCATGGGTCCACGCGGAAGCCATTCTCCGCCAGGAGGATCGCCGACTCGCAGACCTGGGTGAAGGAGAGGCGCCGGGAGCCCTGGGTCCGATAGAGCTCGAAGAGGCCCTTCGGGGACCCGGGGATCCCGACCGCGAGGGGGGTCCTGCGGGAGCGCACTGGATCCACCACCCCGTCGTCATCGAGGTAGAGGTCGGCGGTGTACGCGGCGGGCGTCACCTCCCGGAAGTCCAGCGTCCCCGGCGCCCCGTCGGCGGGGACCCAGACGGCGAAGCCGCCGCCCCCCAGGTTGCCCGCCTGGGGGTAGACCACCGCCAGGGTCAGGGCGGTGGCCACCGCGGCGTCTGCGGCGTTGCCGCCGGCCTCGAGGACGCGGAGGCCAGCTCGGGTCGCCAGCGGATGCTCGCTCACGACAGCCCCCCTCGAGGGGCCTCGCCGATCGTCCATCGCGCTGAACGGGTCGACGGCGGAGCACGCCGCCCCGAGCAGCAAGAGACCGCACGCTGCGGGGCGGAGCGGGGGCAGCAAGATGAACCTCAGACCCGCGGGGGGTCCTCACCCTCCGCGAGCTCCTTCACCGCCACGCCACGATCCTTGAGGTAGACCACCGACTCTTCGATGCGCCCGGCCTCCCCTTCGATCTCCACCACCACGTGGGCCTGGCTCTCGGAGATGGTCGCGGCCCGGATGTTGGGGACGACATCGAACTTGACCCCGAGCGTGTGGGAGATCAGGGGCTCGCTGATGAGCTCCTGAGGGAACGTGCAGAAGAACTTGCGAGAGGTCATGGGGCGAGTGGGATCGGTCCTGGCGAGGCGCGGAAGAGGGGGCGTCCTCGCCTCCGATCAGCGCTGAACCGCACTCCTTCGAATCAGGGCGCGGCCGGCCAGGGCAGCACATCCCACCAAAAGCGTGGTGCTCCCCGCAACTGGCCCGGCGTAGACCGTGCGTAATCCCGGCCCAAGACGGTCCGTCCCCGCCGCCTCGTACATGGCGGGATGACGCATCCAGTCCAACCCGGCGCCCTCCATGAGGAGCGTCCTCGGCGAGAGGTCCAGCAGCCAGGACGTGACCCCTGGAGACCAGGGGGGGATCGGGCGCAGGATCCCCCACCCCGCGGCGGCACCGTCCGCGCACCAGCCGATCAAGACCAGCAGGGCCGCCCGCCCGATCGCCGCCCTCAGTCGCCCCGCGAGCTCGAGTTGAGCAGGAGAGAGGGCGACCCCCAGGAGGAAGAGCCCGCAGAGGACCGCGAGGGCGGGGCCTCGTCCCGGAAGCCCGGAGAAGGCGGCGCCAGCGGGAGAGCAAGCGACCGCGGACCCCATGGCGGCGGCCGCGACGATCAGGCGGACCCCGCGACTCTGAAGGAGGGAGGGTGGGGTCGAGGCCTCGCGCTCGCCGCCGGCGAGCGCGCCCGCCACCACGCCGGCGGCGGGGGTGAGCGCCGCCAGCTGGGAGAACCAGGTGAGGCCCTGCGCGGCATCGACCCCCAGCCCTGGAGCGAGCACCGCCAGGCACGTCACCGCACCACCTCCAAGAGCCCTCCACCGGGAGGAGCGGAGAGGGCGAGGTGGATGAGCTTCACCCCCGAAGCGTATAACGGGCTCCATGGTCGTCCAATGCCCGAGGAGAGTCCTGGCCCTCGCCGTCGCGTGGACGGCTTGTGCCGCCCCCGCGCCCCTCGTCGATGGAGACCTCGGCCCGACCGCCACGGGGGACCCGACGACCCCGCCCCCTTCCCTCTCAACGCACCACCCTGATCCGCTGCATGAGCACCAGGCGGTCCAGGACCTGTCGCCTGGGCCCGGGGGGGCCCTCATTTCCGAAGAGCTCGTGCCAAGCGCTCCGTTCACCGAGTGCCTTCCCTCCTGGAACGTCGCCTCCGACGCGCCGTTCAGCGTCGAGATCCGGACCCGCCCCGTTGGCTCCGACCTGTGGACCCCATGGCTCCTCATCGGGGACTGGCGGGTCGCCTCGCGCCCCCAGGACGTCGTGACGGCCTGCGACGAGGTCCGGGTCTCCGTGGATGTCCTGGAGGCCGCCATCCCACAGGAGCGGGCCCAGCTCCGCTTCACGCCCGCCAGCGCCATGGACTCCGCCACGGTCCGCGCCTCGATGGTCTTCACCGATGGCGCCCGCCTCGGCGAGCGTGTGGACGCGGCGAGCGGTGAACCCTGGCCCCTCCCGGTCCAGCTCACCGTTCCGGCGAGGTCCCAGCGCGCAGCCGGTGAGGACATCGGGCACCGGATCTGTAGCCCCACCTCCGTCGCCATGGTGGCGGCGTACCACGGCCAGCCCGTCCCCACCCGGGAGATGGCCGCGACCCTCCTCGATCCGCACTTCGACATCTACGGCAACTGGAACCGGGCCGTCCAGGGCGCGTTCACCCATGGCGTTCCCGGCTCCCTCGTCCGGGTGTCCTCCTGGGAGACCGTGGCCGGGTACCTGGAGGAGGGCCGCCCCCTGGTCGCGAGCATCCGCGCTCAGCCCGGTGAGCTGCGAGGCGCTCCATACGAGAAGACGGCCGGGCACCTGCTCGTGATCACCGGGCTCGGTCTCGGCGGCGTGGTCTTCGTCAACGACCCGGCGGCGAGTTGGCCGGGCGTGGTGCCGAGGCGCTACATGCGCGCGGACCTGGAGAAGGTCTGGTTCCGCAATGGCGGCGTCACCTATGCCTTCCACGCCCCGGTCGGAGGGACCCCTTGAGGCGCGAGCTCCCCGCCCTCTCGGCCACGGGGGCCACCAGCGTGCAGGTGGATGGCGTCGATCTGCTCAGCTTCCACGGCTGCGGCTACCTCGGCCTCGCCCATGACCCTCGGGTCCGCGCCGCGGCGGCCGAGTCCATCGAACGGTTTGGGCTCTCGGGCCTGGCCTCCCGGAACACCTCGGGGAACCTGGAGCTCCACGAGCGGCTGGAGCAGCGGCTCGCCGAGTTCCTCGGCACCGAGGCGGCGCTCGTGCTCGCCGACGGGTACCTCGCCGACATCGCCGCCGCCCAGGCCCTCGCCCGGGACGCCGACCGCGCGTGCCTGGACCAAGCGCCGGTCGCCCTGCACGACGACGACGTGCACCCGAGCATCCTCGACGCCCTGGCCTCCTCGGGCTTTCGCGCCTTCGGGTACGGCGCTGGCGACATGTCACACGCCCTGGCGCTGCTGGACCTCCACAAGGACCGAGCCCCGCTCGTCGCCACGGACGGGGCGTTCGCGATGCACGGGCGACTCGCGCCGGCCGCCGAGCTCCTGCGCCACCTCCCGACCAACGCCCACCTCCTGATCGACGACAGCCACGGCGTGGGCGTCCTCGGCCGCTCAGGCCGCGGCGTGGTCGAGCTCTTCGGGCTCGATGACCCGCGCATCGTCCTGACCGGCTCCCTCGCCAAGGCGCTGGGGAGCGGCGGTGGATTCGTTGCGGGGAGCGCCGACAAGGTCGAAGCGGTTCGGAGGCGTACCTCGAGCTTCGCCGGCACCACGGCCCTCTCCCCCCCGCTCGCCGCGGCGGCGCTCACCAGCCTCGACCTGATCGACGCCGAGCCCGAACGCCTGGAGCGCCTCCGGGCCAACGTCGGTCAGCTCCACAGGAGCGCGAGGCGCGTCGGCCTGCGCTCCACCGGGACCTTCCTCCCGGTGCTTCGAATCACCATGGAATCGGAGGACGCGGCGCGTCGGCTCTCCTCGGCCCTGCACGTGGAGGGGATCTTCGCGCCCGCGATCCGCTACCACGGAGCCACCGGGCAGGGCATGGTGCGCTGCGCCGTGACGAGCGAGCACACCGCCGCCGAGCTGCGCCGACTCGAAGAGGCATTGGTGAGGCACCTGCCCGAGGGCTCACCGGGCGGCTGAGTCCGCTGTGACGCCGCGCGCAGCGGGCGGCCCCGCCGACAGGTCGGCCGAGCCCTGTGTCCAGGCGTCAGCGCGCGTACGCGGCGAAGGCGAGCGCCGCGGCTGCCACGGCGAGGACGGCGAGGCCGACCTTGACCCAGGAGAAGGGCGCCTTCCCCGCGACGCGGCCGGTCTCACCGTGGACGAGGACCGCGTAGGACTTCCCGCCCAGCTGATACGTCACGCTCCACATGGGCAGCAGCATGAGCTTCCATCGGACGTCGAAGAACTCGTTCCGCACCCGCAGGTGCCGGTGGGTATCCCCTGGCACGTCCCGGGCGCAGAGCTCGCGCTGCCGCTCCCGGATCATGTCGCGCCCCAGCTCCCATCCGTCCACGAGATCGATCTGGTACTCCTCGGCCCGCCAGCCGGCCAGGAACTTGGGCGAGTACGGGACCAGCTCCCCCGTCGAGTAGGCACCGAGCTCATGGGCGAGGTCGGTGTCCACGCCCTTCGAGGCGAAGACGAGCACGTCGTCATGGAAGTCCCGGCGCTCTCCCCTCGAGGGCCACCAGCGGACCTTGCGGACCTGCCGCGTCCGTCGCTGGGTCTTGCCATTGACCCGCACGGTGTAGCTCTCCGTCACCCAGTAATAGGTTCCGGACTGGGCCGTCCAGCGCGCGTGTACGTCCGCGTCGAAGGCCCACGCCGGCACGTAGACGCCCACGGCGCTGCCCACGTCCACGTGCTTCAACGCGTTGGGCCGGAACCACAGCTTCCTGGTCCAGGCCTTGAAGTTCCCCTCCACCGCCTCGCGCCCCACCTCGAGGGGGATCAGCGACTCGGGGCGCAGGGAGTTGCGGCTCGCCGCCTGATCGAGCACCCCCGGGGACCCGCAGAACGGACAGGACCTCGAGATCGTCGACCCGTCGAAGGTGACGCGCGCCTGGCACACCTCGCAGGCCAGCACCCGCACCTCGAGACCGAAGCCCCTGGCCGCACCCGACGCCTCCGAGATTGGCCGCTCCTCCACGTCGACATCGTCGACCTCGACCTCTGTGACGTTGCCGCAATGGTCGCAGCGCAGGGCCTGATCCCCGGGGCTCCAGGTCACCGGTGCTCCGCAGACCTCGCAGGAGAGCCCCCCTCCAGAGGACTCGACCGCCTCCACTGGACTCTCCCCTCGGGCGGGGCCTTCCGCAGGGATGCCGGTCTCGGGGGTGTCGAAGGGGTCCATGGAATCAGGGAGACGTGGTGAATGAACTTGCCGCCTCGGCGTACCCTTCCGCAAGAGTTCGATTCAGTCGTCATGGCTCGCCAGGGCGGCTGGCTCCGCCCTTCAGCACAAGAGAGAGGTGTAATCCAATGGGAATGATCGACTGGTTCAAGCGCGGCGTCGGCGAGATGATGGTCGCACGTCCCGATGGGACGAAGGCCCAGGTCGTCTGGAAGCACCCGGACACGACGATCCCCATGAAGTCCCAGCTCACGGTGGAGTCCGATGAGGTGGCGGTCTTCTTCCGCGACGGGAAGGTGGTCGAGGTCATGCAGCCCGGCCGCTACACCCTGGACTCCTCCAACCTCCCGTTCCTCTCCAACCTGGTGGACTCCTTCACAGGCGGGAACGTGTTCATCGCCGAGGTCTTCTTCGTCAATACGCGGGAACACACAGGGGTCAAGTTCGGCGGTCGGATCGGCCACGTGGAGGACCCCAAGTCCGGCGTGCCCGTGGAGACCATGGTGCACGGTGAGTTCAGCTTCCGGGTCACGGACGCGGAGCAGCTCATCGTCGGGCTCGTCGGCATGGGCCGGGCGGGCTCCGCGACGGTCAAGTCCTGGACCAAGGAGCAGCTCCTCAAGGTCCTGAGGGACAACATCGCCGAGCTCATCGTGAAGGAGAAGTGGCCCATCCTCGACGTGACGTCAGGCGCCTACACCGAAGAGATCGAGGCGGACGTCCTCCAGAAGGTGGACCACCACGTCGCGGACTACGGGCTCGACATCGTGCGCCTTGGCAACTTCGTCATCGGCATCGACGAGGAGGACGCGGACAACCTCAAGACGCTCTACCGCGACGCGGCGTACCTGCGCACCGTGGGCGGCGTCGATGGCTATCAGCGCTTCGCTGCCGGCAAGGCGATGATGGGCGCAGGCGAGGGCATGGCCCTGGGCGGCGGCGCCGCCGGCGGCGGTGAGGGCAACAGCGGCATGCTCGGTGGAGCCGGCATGGGCATCGGCTTTGGCCTCGCGCAGATGATGGTTCGAGACAACCAGGGCGGCGAGACGCTGGCGCCGGCGACCGCGGGGGTGATCTGCGGCAGCTGCAACAGCAGCGTGCCTGCGGGCAAGTTCTGCAGCGCCTGCGGCGAGGCCCTCCAGAAGGTCACGCCGGACTCCCGGCACTGCACCTCCTGCGGGGAGGCCCTGGCCGCCGACGCGCGCTTCTGCGGCTCCTGCGGGACCCGGCAGAGCGGCTGAACCCGCCACGAACGAGCGCCCCGAGATCGCGCCGGCGCCCCTTCAAGCGGGGGCGTCGGCGCGTCAGTATCCGTAGGGATTCGGCTCGCCCCGGGACCACCACGCCGCCGCGCTGCACGCGAGGGTCACCACCAGGAGCCTCAGCACCGCGGACCGGAGGCTAGCGCCGGGCAACAAGCAGATGATGGGCGCGAGCAGCAGCGTCAGCGCGGCCCAGGGGGGCGTCTCCGCATAGAGCGCCCCGTTGGCCAGGAAGCCGGCCAGGAGAAGCACCTGCGGCAGCGCCGCGGCCCTGTACAGCGGCGCGTAGCCCTCGCGGAGACCCGGCCTGAGCAGGAGCAAGAGCCCGGGCAGGCCAGAGCTCGCGCTGATCGTCGCGGCCAGGAGCGCGGACACCAGCGTGCCCGACCAGCCCAGCGCCGGGGCCGCGAGGACCGCCGCCAGGGCGAAGCCCAGGGAGCTCTCCGTCACCCGTGAGCGAGCCGTCCCCGCCCAGCGGACCGCCACCGCCAGCGTGGTGGCGCCGAGCAGAACGGCGACGTGCTCGGTCACCGCGCCGCCCCAGTAACGCTCGTGGAGGCTCTCGGTCCGGCCAAGGTACAGCCAGACGCCGAGGCCCCCCGCCCCGAGCGCGCCCAGCAGAGCCCGGACACCGCCCAGGCCCACGAGGACGCCGAGCGGGACCGCAGCCGCCCCGACGACCAGAACGCTGTCGAGGAAGTCCTTCGGCAGGAACGGGAGCCCCCGCCCGAACACGACCAGGGTGGTGAGGCACGCTGCCATCGGCGCCAGCGCGGCGAGGGACAGGGAGACCCAGGCCCGCTGCCCATCCCCCCGCAGCCCGAGGGCAGCGGCGAGCAGCGCGAGGATCAGGCCGGAGGCGACGAGGACGGGCGTGGGGTCGATCAAGAGTCCTTGGCGATGCCCTCGATGGCGAAGGTCATGGTCACCTCGGTCCCGAGGCTGTCGCTGTAGGTCTCCACGCCGAACTTGGTGCGGTCGATCTTGAAGCGGCCCTCGAAGCCCGCGCGACGGCCCATGCGGGTGTCCGCCTCACCGACCTTGACGACCTCCATCTCCACCTCGCGGGTCACCCCGTGGAACGTCAGGTCGCCCTTGATGACGTAGCGGTCTCCGTCCCCCTTGACCTCCTTGCTCTTGAAGGTGATCTCGGGGAACTCCTTCACGTTGAAGAAGTCCGGCCCCCGCAGGTGGTCGTCCCGGCCCTTCGAGTTCGAGTTGACGCTCGACGCGTCGATCGTCATCTCGACCATCGAGTCGCTGTCCTTCTCCCCCAGGGTGAAGGCCCCGGTGAAGGCGTCGAACCGGCCCCACTGGTACGAGACGCCCAGGTGCTTGCAGCGGAACATCAGGGTGCTGTGCCCCATGTCGACGCTGTAGGCGGTTGCGGCCACGGGCGCCGGCGTCGGGCCGGGGACCGCGACGCTCGGCCCGGTGACGACGGCCATGGTGAGGAGCGATGCGAGGGAGAGGGCCAGGAGGGGACGCGAGAGCTGCTTCATCGGGGATGGAATAGGTCGATGCGGAGGAACCGCGGGAACAAATGGTCGCGGGGGGAAACTACACTCCGCCGGCGGGATGGCCTCCGCCCAATTGCCCACGTCACGGCGTTCTTACGAGCCCGCGGCCCCCGCTGACGCCCCCCTACCGACCGCCCGACACGTGCCGATCTCGCCGCTCTCCCCCCTCATCGCCCTGGCCCTCATCGGCTTCGCCGGAGTCGCGGCCCAGTGGACCGCCTGGCGCCTGCGGCTCCCCTCCATCCTCCTGCTGCTCGTGGTGGGCCTGGCGCTGGGGCCCGGCTTCGACGTGATCCGACCCCGGGAGCTCTTCGGCACCGCCCTGGACCCGATGATCTCCCTGGCCGTGGCGGTCATCCTCTTCGAGGGCGGGCTGACCCTCAAGCTCAGGGAGCTGGGCGAGAACGCGGCCGTCATCACGCGACTCCTCACCGTCGGTGTCCTGGTGACCTGGGGCCTCGCCACCGCGGCGGCCCACTTCATCGCCGGCCTCCCCATGGAGACCGCGCTGGTTCTCGGGGCCATCCTCACCGTCACCGGGCCCACGGTGATCGGGCCGCTGCTGCGTCAGATCCGGCCCCGAGGTCCCTCCGAGGCGATCGCCAAGTGGGAGGGGATCGTCGTCGACGTGGTCGGAGCGACGCTGGCCGTCCTGGTCCTGCACGCCGTCGTCGAGGGCGCCGGGGCCGAGGGGGCCCGCCATACGCTCAGCACCGCGGCGCTGGACCTCGGGAAGACCGCCCTGGTGGGCACCGTCATCGGCGTCGCGGGCGCCTGGCTCCTCGGGTTCGCGCTCCGCAGGCACCTGGTGCCCGATGAGCTGGAGAGCCCGCTCTCCCTCGGCTTCGTGCTGCTCGCCTTCGCGGGCGCCGATTCCCTGGCCCACGAGTCAGGGCTCCTCGCCGTGACCCTCATGGGGTTCCTCCTCGCCAACCGCAGGGACCTCTCCGTGCACCACATCGTGGAGTTCAAGGAGAACCTCCGGGTGCTCCTCATCTCAACGCTCTTCATCGTGCTTGCGGCCACGGTGGAGGTGGACGCCATGCTCTCCACCGGCTGGCGAGGGGTGGCCTTCGTCGCCGCGCTCATCCTGGTGGTCCGCCCTGCCTGCGTGCTGGCCTCCACCATCGGCACCCGCCTGCCCCACGGGGACCGCGCCTTCCTCGCCATGCTCGCCCCCCGGGGCATCGTGGCGGCGGCAGTGTCCTCCCTGTTCGCCATCCGTCTCCAGGAGGTGAACGTCCCCGGGTCCGAGCTCATGGCCCCCCTCGCCTTCATGGTCATCATCGGCACAGTCGCGATCTATGGGCTCTCCGCGGGCCCGATTGCCCGGCGCCTGGGAATCTCGGATCCCGACGCGCAGGGCACCCTGATCGCCGGCGCGGGCCCCTTCGCCCGCGAGCTGGAGCGGGCCCTCCGCGGTCAGGGCATCGACGTGATCCTCGTGGACTCCAACCGCGCCGCCGTGCGGGCCGCGAGCATGGACGGGGCGCGAGCACGACGGGGCTCCATCCTCTCGAGCCGCTTCCTGGAGGGCCTGCAGCTGGGCGGGACCGGGCGCTTCATCGGGCTCACCGCCAACGACGAGGTCAACGCGCTCGCCGCCGCGCACTTCTCCTCCCTCTACGGCCGCGCCTCCGTGTACCAGGCGGCCACGAGCGAGGGCAGCGGGGATGAGATCCGCAAGGACCTCAGGGGCCGCGTCCTGCTGGGGGACGATCACCCCCTGACCAGCCTCGATGTGCAGGTGCAGCGCGGGGCCACCATCAAGGCCACAAACCTGACCGAGGAGTTCACCCTCGACGACTTCGCCGCGGAGCACGGCGAGGACTCGACGCCGATCGGGGTCCTCGAGGACGGTCGCCTCGACCTCTACTCGAGCGACCACACCCCCGAGGCCGACGCCGGAATGGTCTACCTCGCGCTCGTGCGTGAGCCCGACAGCAACTGACTCACTCGGGGGCGCAGCGCGCCAGGCCAGCAGCGATGGCGGCTGCCTCCGACGGCGTCGACAGCTGCCCCCTTGAGGCGGCCTCCTCGTAGGTCACCCGGGCCTCGTCCGTGAGCCCGAGCGCCTCCTGCAGTTGACCCCGAAAGAGCGCCGCCGCGATGTTGGTGGGCTCTGCCTCGAGGAGCTCCCCGAGCGTCTCGATGGCGCCCGGCGCCTGGCCGCACGCGGATTGGGCCATGGCGTAGACGAAGCGGAGGGCGCCATCCGTCGGCCGCGCCCGCCGCGCGAGGGCCACCTCGGCCAGCACGGCCTGGGCCTCACCCAGGCGGAGGCGTAGCGCGAAGATCCGGACCTCCAGCTCTGCACGGTCCTTGGCGGTGGCGTGAGCCTCCACCTCCCTCAGAGACCGAAGCGCACGCTCGCTGTCCCCGGTGGCCTCGAGGATGGCCGAGGAGAGGGCCATCCGGATCTGGACGCTGCGCGGCTCGAGGCTGGTCGCCTTGGTCAGCCAGGTGAGGGCAGCGTCCGCGTCTCCCCGCGCAAGCTCAGCCCGCCCGAGGTCCGCGAAGCCGGCGGCATCCGATTGGTTCACGGCGGCGGGGATCACGTTGCTCAGGGCGATGAGGACCAGCGCGGGGAACCCTACCGCGGCGACGCCGCGGAGGTCCCTGGAGCGGAGGCCCACGGCGAGCTGGCTGAGCGCATAGCCCGCTCCCACGGCCAGCACCGGGGAGAGCGGCACCCGGAAGCGTGCATTCACGAAGAACAGCACAATGCTTACCCCGTAGGCGGCGGCGAAGCCGAGGAGCATCCCGGCCCCACCACGCCTGCGGCGCCATGCCAGCACGAGGCCGACGACGCCCAGCCCGAGGAGGACATCCCATCGAGACGGGCTGTAGCGCAGCGGAGGCAGGGTCCGCCGCGCCGTGAACTCGATGTCCTGATTGTTCGCGAGCTCGACGTTGGCCACGAGCAGCCGCGTCTTCCACGCCAGCAGCGAGGCCGCGGCCGCGGGGTTCCCGGCCATCCACGACAGCGCCTTACCGGCGTAGTGGCGCGAGACCTCGCTCGGCCTGAGCTCGCGCCCCTCCTCTGCCTCGGCCAGTGAGACCGCGTCGTGGTAGCCGTCCCACCACCCTTGCCGCGTCCCCGGCACGATCGCCGTCACGCCGTCACTCTCCGGGTTGTTCCCGATCCAGAAGTTGACGCCGGCCTGGGTGGAGATGAGTGCGCCGTCTCCGGAGATCAGGTTGGTGAGCGTCACCGGCGCGATCGGGATCAGCGTCCCGAGGGCGAGCATGAGCCCCGCTGCGGGTCTCCTGGTCCGCACCCATGCCAGGGCGAAGAGCATCGGCATGAAGAGCAGGACGTTCGGCCGCGCGATCGCAGCCAGCCCGAACAGCGCCCCCGTCAGGAGGGCCTGCCTCCCGCCGCGCTCTCCTCCCCAGGCCACGCACCGGTTCAAGGCGAGGAGGAGCAGCGGCACCAGCAGCACGGGGATCAGTAGCTCCGCGTCGAACGCCACCATCACCGGGGAGAGCGCCACGAAGCCCCCCGCCCACCAGGCCGACGCCCGCCCCATCACGCGCTGGGCCAGCGAGGCCGTGAGCGCCGCTCCGGTCGCCCCCAGCACCGCCTGTGCGAGCCGGGCCAGCAGGGTCGACCCGGGGGACAGGGCCGTCCAGACCGAGAGGAAGTAGGGATATAAGGGCGCCCTGAAGTACGGGCCCTCCTGGAATGTCTCGCCGGCCGCGACCGTCCTCGCCCAGGCGAGGTGATAGCCCGCGTCCATCGTGGGGGCCTCGAAGCGTGGATGTTCACGCAGGGCGAGCACGTAGACCAGCCGCAAGGCCGCTGCGACCGCAAACCAGAACACCGCGGGACCCCGCCACCAGGGCGGCGTCGCCGTGCACTCCGTCGATCTTCTTTGCTCCTGGCTCACCATCGGGCATCCCGCCTCCGCTCCAACGAGAGCGGGCCGCGGCTCCCCGTCAGGGATGCCGCGGCCCGCAGAGTACGGATTGGGGTCAGCGAGGTGAGAACACTTCTCCCGTCCTGAGGGCCCCAGCCGCGGCGCTGCTGGACCCACCCAGGAGGAAGGTCCGGGACTCGAAGAACACCACCGCGGCGCCGTGCCGGGGGTCCTCGAGGGGGCAATCCTGGCGCCAGGAGTCGCTCTGCGGCGAATACACCTGGACGTCACCGAAGGCCGTCGACGCGTCTGCGCCACCGAAGACATAGAGCTCGTCGTCCCAGAAGACCGCCGGCCCGGTGGACGACCGAGGCAGGGTCATCGGCTCCAGTTCACCCGCGGAGCTGGTCTCCCAGGTCCCGGTCCCGGGGTCGAACGCCTGGACCTCGTCGATGCCAGCCTGGGGGCCGAGGGAGCCCGTGCGGCCCCCCATCACGAAGATGCGCTCTCCGTCCGAACCCGCGGCCGGGACGTGCACCGCGGTCGGGAGGGCCGCCAGGGCCGTCCAGCTATCCGCGGACGGATCGTAGACCGCGAAGTTCCCGACGGTCGCGCCCGCAGGCGCGACGCCTCCACCAACGTAGATGAGTCCGTCCTGGACCACCGCGGCGCAGCCACCGGCGTCCCAGGGCATCGCGCTCCCAAGGCTCCAGGAGTCCTGGACCGGATCGTAGATCTGCACCTTGCCCGCGGCGGCGGCGTCGAACCCACCGAAGAGGTAGACCAGGCCGTCGAGGGACGTCACCGCGTGCCCGCCGCCGCCAAACGGGCGGACCGAGCGACCGGTGGAGTAGGCGTCCTGGAAGACGTTGTAGGCGATCGTCTGGCTGGCCCCGGAACCGAAGAGGAAGAGCTCCCCGTCCACCTCGGCGCCCCCGGCGTCCGAGATGGCGAGCGGCGACGTCCTCGCAGGGCGCCAGAGCCCCAGCTTCATGCCAGGCGCAGGCGGCATATAGCGGAAGCCCGCCGTGATCGTGCGGGAGTCCAGGCCGATCCGGACCTCGACGTCCAGTCCGGTGGTGGCGCCGCCCGTGGGGCTCGGGGGCAGCTGCCCCACGATCCGGGTGTCCGAGACGGAGGTGACGGTCGCGGCCACGCCTCCGATGAACACGCTCATGGCGGCGAGGCTGGTGCCGAAGTTCTGTCCGCCGATCACGAACCTCTGTCCGCCGGTCGCGGGCGCGCGCCAGGGGAAGATGTCGTAGGGCGTCAGGCCAATGGCAGCCGCGTCGTCGGGCACCTGAGCCCGCACCTTGTTGCCGTTGTAGTCGATGGCGAGGATGGCCCCGCCGGGACCGGTCACGACGTCAAGCCCACGGTTCTGGGTGAACGGAGCCGAGCTGCTCCCGTGCAGGACCTTCGTGGTCACCCGACGGCCGGAGTCGTTGAGGCTGATCTGCCACACCCCAGTGTTCCACTTCATGGCCACCAGGTCGCCACGCATCCCGGAGTTGAAGGCCGTGGCCCGGTACTCGTCGATTCCGTTGCTCGAGGCGTTGAGCGGGGTGAGCGGAGCCGCGTGCAGGTGCGGGATCGCCGGGTCGGAGTTCGAGCGGTAAACCGCCTGGCGCTCGTCGTATCGGCCGCGAGCCCGGTTCGGTAGCCCGTAATATCGGCCCGGTTCGACGAGGTCGAGGGTGTCCCCGGTGGTCGGGTGCGGATAGCCCCCCTGGGTCGTCATGCTGAGCGACGCAGGACCGTAGTTGTTGTTGGGGCCGTTGTCGGTGGCGTACAGGTAGCCATTGGTGTGGAGCACCAGGTCGAGGGAGTTCCTGAGCCCCGGCGCGAAGACCTCGACGTCCACGCCGCTCACCACGTCGATCTGCTCGCCGTAGACCTGGTCAGCCACAAGGGCCCCGGTGACGGAGTCCTCGTACTGGACCACCCCGTTGAAGTTCGGACGCGACGTGCAGATCTTCAGGAGCGCCGCCGACAGGGGCGACTCCGGCACGTCGCCGCTGAGGGGCCACTTGATGCCCGCGTTCGTGTTGCTGCCGCTGCACAGCAGGATGTCACCGTTGTCGTCCACGAACATGCCGTTCAGGCCGTGGTCGTGGTTCGAGAGCGGGAGACCGGTCACCAGCGGCACGGGGTTGTCGAAGTCGGGCCCCGAGAGCACCGTGACCTGCCCGGTGAAGTCCGACGCGCCCGTGAAGGCGCCGCCGCCGTTTTGGAAGTGCTCACCGTGGGCGACGTAGAGCTTGATGGACGACGGATCCTGGGGGTCGTAGACGTCGTAGGGGTTGAAGACCACCCCGAGCGAGTCGTGGTTGGTGAGGTTCGAGATGCCCGTCTTGAACTCGTTGGAGACCACCGCGTAGTTGTCGTCGTAGGTGATCACATGAATGGTTCCCTCGAGGGAGACCACGTAGAGCTTGCCGTCCGGCCCCCAGGCCGCGCTCGTCGCGTTGGTCACGACCGCCGCGAGGGAGTTGAGCAGGGTGAAGCGGATGGGAATCGGCCCCGTCGGCGAGTAGTTGAACGGGAACGGCTGGCTCACTCCGTTGGGCGTCTCGATCGTGACCTGAATGGCGCCGGAGCCCGGCGGGGAGGTCAGGACGATGAGCTCGCTGGCATACTCGTCGAAGTCGGCCAGGACCAGGTCCTGGGCACCCCAGTGGACCACCACCTGGGAGGCGGGGAAGAAGCCGAAGCCGCTGATCTCGATCCGGTTCCCGCCGAGATCCGTACCGACCGAGGGCATCGAGTGGATGACCGGGGCGAGGAGGGACTCGTCGTGGTTCAACAGACCCTCGATGTCCGACGCAACCGAGCCCCCTTCGTAGACCTCAATCGCGACGGGCATGTCCGCCAGGGTGGAGACCGCGAAGCGCGCCTCGACCGTATGGGTGCCGACCGCCAGGGCCAGCGGACCGGTCACGGGGCTGCCATTCACGAGCAGTCGGCGATCGACGCCCCCCGTGGCCTGGAAGTCCAGCGTCCGGGCGGAGGTCAGCTCGAAGGAGCTCTGCCACCGCACCATGGCCTGCTCCGTGTACGGAGAGTCGCCGACCGTGCCACCGCTGGCGACCAGCGTCATCCCCGTGAGGCGCTGCACGAAGTCCGGCGCTGCGGGGACGTTGTCCAGGAGGAAGACCTCACCAGCCACCGCGCCGTCGTAGATCTGCACGATGGCGCCGGGCACGGCGTTCGAGCTGAACACGCTGATCGTCCGGTCGTCCGCCGCGAAGTTCGGCGTGACGTTGTCATCGCCGATCTCGAGCTCGACCGTGGTGTCCCCCAGGGGGAAGTCGTAGCTCGTGGCTGCGGTCGACGCCACGGGGGCGCCGTTCACCCGCCAGGTGAAGGTGGCGAGCTGTCGGCCGGGCTCGTGGGTGTGAGACTCCTCGCCGAGGAGCTGCACCGTCTCGGTCCCGTCACCGTCGTAGTCCACGAGGTAGGTGGGGTAGCTGTCCGGCACGGGGTGCAGGAAGCCCCAGCCCGCCTCGGCGCCGCCGGTGCCGGCCACGGCAGCCACGAAGGTGACCCCCTCGCCGGTGGACTCCAGCTCGAGGTCGAAGGTGTGGTCCTCGTGCTCGGTCGGAGCGAAGGTGACCGTCACATCCGTGGCCCCCGGCGGGAGCTCGATGGGCGGCTGGATCGCGTAGGTCCGCTCACCGGCCTCCCCGACGTAGGAGATGCCGGCGTGGTCGATGCGGAAGTCCGCGCTGGACCCGAGGGACGGCTCGCCGAAGGTCAACGAGTTCAGCTGACCGGTGTGGAGGCCGTCGTTCTGGATGACGAAGTTGAGGCTGGACTCCAGCCCCTGGTCAACGATCCCGAACGTGAGCGCCGAGGTGGGCGACGAGAGCACGGGCACGGAGCGAAGGGTGACGGCGCTCAGGAGCGCCTGGGCCACCGAGGCGCTGAAGTCCAGGTCCAGCATGCCGTCCGAGACCACGACCGTGGCCGGAGGCGAGGTGTAGGCGGCGAAGCGCCCGACCTCTCCGTAGAGGTCGAGGTCGTCCAGCACGAGGACACCCTCGGCCTCGACGTCGAACACCCGCTGCCCGGGTGCGGTCTTCACCGGCTCGAAGGACAGGATGGAGAGCTCGTAGACGCCGTTCGGGACCGGCAGGGAGTAGCTGAACTGGGTCCCGACCCGGACGGTGTGGAAGAGCGCGTCCAGGTCCGTCCCGGTCACCGCGCCGCTTGACAGCGCGTATGAGCCGCCCGTGAACCCGTACTCTGGGATCCAGAGCTGCCCGCCCGGCTCGACGAACTCATTGGGACCCGCGGTGAACAGCAGGTCGGCCCCGGTCGGGCCGAGGGCTCGACCGGAGAGATCGATCTCCAGGGGCGGCGCCCCCTGCCCGTTCTGTCGCGCCAGAAGCGTCGCCTCGGCCATCCCGGGCTCGAGCGGCGAGAAGACCACGTCGACCCCGACGCTCTGACCGGGCGCGAGGGCCACGGGGAGGGTGGACTGGCTGGTGGCGCTGTAGCAGTTCGCGTCCACTCCACGGATCACGAGCTCCCGCAGGACCACGGGCGCGGTGTGGAGGTTCGTGAAGAACACCGTCTGGGAACCAGAAGCCTCACCCACCCGGCCCTGGCCGAACGGGAGCGACGACACGGAAGGGGTGAGCGGCGGCGCCTTGGCCAGCGCGACGGCGTCCCCGTCTGCGAGCATCACGAGGAAGGACGTCCCCGCTCCGAGCGTGGCGCCATCGGGGGCGCTGATCCCGGGAACACCGCCGTCCAGGAGGGTGAAGAGCACGCGCTCGCCCGGCTCCGGAATCCGGTCCACCACCACGGTGACCGGGATGTCCACCGACGTGGAGCCCGCCGGGATCACGGCCGGGCCAGGCGGGACGCTGATGTCCCCGGGTCCAGCGGCGTCGCCGCTGACCTGGAAGGGGGCCACCACGTCGAGTCCGGAGGGAACGTCAAGCTCGAGCCTCAGGTTGAAGCCGCCCGCGATCTCGCTCACGACGGTCCGGAAGGCCGGGAACTGGATCACCGGCATCGGGTCGTCATCGGTCAAGGTCAGCTGGTGTGCGACGGTCGCCCCGGGGTCGGCTCCGGTGATCGCGCCGAAGGTGAGGATGAGATCCTCATCGCCCTCGTACAGCGTGTCGCCCACGACGGTGACGTCGAACTGGCCGGTGAGCGCGCCAGCCGGGATCACCAGGGGCTGAGGCAGGACCTCGACATCGACTCCACCCGCGGTGGCGCTGCCGGACAGCACGACGGGAACGGTGACGTCCGTGGACGCCGCCACATCCAGCGAGACGCCGACCGACACGAGCCCCACGGACTCCGAGACGGTGGACGCCGGCGCGAGGAAGCTCACGGTGGAGACCGTGTCGTTGTCCGTGATGGTGAGCGTGTGCGCATCGGGCGATCCGAGGACCGCGCCGACGGGATTCACCAGGGAGACCACTGCGGTCTCGCTCGCCTCCGGGTCGGTGTCCTCCAGCACCTCGACCTCCACGACGCCCCCAAGGGACCCCACGGGGATCGACAGGGAGGTGGTCAGGAGGTTGACGTCGGCGCCGGCGGAGGCCGTCCCCCCGAGGGTCACGTCCACCGTGACGGGGTCAGGGGCGTACCCGTCGAGCTGAACGGCGAGGCTCTGCATGCCTGCGCTCTCATCCACCGAGGAGGCGGCGGTCGCGAAGGTGAGCGTGGGAGCCGGGCCGTCGTCGTCGATGATCAGGAGCGAGGTCGACGGGATGGCCCCGAGGGTGGCGCCCGTGGGCGTCCCCAGGGTGAACACGGCGGTCTCGGGAGCCTCAGCGTCCTGGTCATCCAGGAGGGTCACGTCCACGGAGCCGCTGCTGCTCCCCGCCGGGATCGTGAGACTGGAGGGCGCGAACGTGAAGTCCACTCCAGCGGTGGCCGTTCCGGAAGCTGTGATCGGCACGGTCACGTCGAAGCCGCTCACGGCGCTCAGCTCGACCCCGATCACCGCCAGGGGGTCGTCCTCCACCGCGACGGCGCTGCTGGCCGCGAACGAGATCGAGGGCGGGTCATCGTCATCGACGATGGTGAGCGTGTGGCTGGGGAATGCGCCGGGGACGGCGTTGGCCACGGTGACGAAGTCGATGTCAAGGGTCTCATCGGGCTCGTCCAGCGAGTCCGGGACCAGGGTCACATCGATGGTCGAGCTCACCGCGCCGCCGGGAATCACCAGCGGGTTGGCCGATGAGATGGAGACGTCGACGCCGCCAGGCGTGACCGTTCCGCCGACCGAGAAGTCCAGGACCACGGCCTCGGTCCTCGCGGCGGAAAGCGTGAGGGCAAGGGTCACAGAGCCCGCTCCCTCGGAGGCGCTGGAGGCCGCCAGATCGAAGGTCAGGGTGGCCGCAGCTTCGTTGTCGGCAATGACCACCTCATGGGTGGTGGTGGCTCCGAGTACGCCCCCGGTGGGAGCGCCGAGCGTCAGGATGACGCGCTCTGTTCCCTCCGAGTCGGAGTCGTCCACCACCGTGACGTCGATCGAGCCGCTCAGCTGCCCCGCGGGGATCACCAGCGGCCCCGGGGTGACGGTCGCGTCGGCCGAAGTGGCGGACCCGCCCACGCTGTACGGGATGGTCACGTCCTGCGCGGCCACCGTGGACAGGGACACCGACACCGAGACCAGGCCAGAGGCCTCGGTCGCGCCGGTGGAGGCGGTTGCGAACTCCACCTCCGAGTTCAACGCCCGGGCAGCCTCCCAGGTCACCGTCGGCATGGCGACCGCGGGGGAGAACGCGAGAGCGGACAGGGCGGCCGAGGCCGCGGAGAGACGAATAAAACGTGCCATCGAGAATTCGACAGTCAAAGCGCGCCGGAGATGGGAGAGAGAGGCTCTACCCCCCCACTGGAAACCGTGTTGAGCTCGGTTGACTTCCGGTGGAGAGAGAGGAGTTCTGCGGGTTGCGAGAGGGTTCGGCGGGCGTTGGTAAAAGGACGCCCCTGCACACAATCCGTGTTCCTTCCATCGGGATCGAAGTCATCCCAAGAGAGGGCATTCGCGGACTGAGCGAGAGGTAGGCCCCAGTTTAGCCAATGCGAGACGGACTCCAGTTAAAACTCGCAGTCCGGGCAACCCCCTGAGGCACGATGCCTCGCGTCAGGCTGTCGCGCTACGAGACGCTCGAGCCCACGTCCACGAACTGGACTCCCCGGAAGCGTGCCGGGGCAGCCCCATGGCTCATTTCGGCCACCTGCATCGGATTCCCCTTCCCGCAGTTCACGACGCCCCACAATCGCCATTCCTCCGGCCCGGTGACCCGGTCACAGCGCTTCCAGAAGTCCAGCGTGGACCCCTGATAGGTCGGCAGCCGCAGGAGCCGGGAGCGACGACCGCCCCGGATCTCCCAGCCGACCTCGCAGGTGAACTGGAAGTTTCGCCGCTCCTGATCGATGGACCATGTCTTGATGGTGTCCGCCAGGATCGCGCCGTCCTCCGTCTCCGCCAGGAGGTCGTCGAGGCTCCCGTGCCCCGGCGCCAGGGACACGTTGGTGATCCGGTCGATGGGAGGCGCATACCAACCCTCGGCCCGCGAGACCGAGCGGCTCGTCTCCGCCCCGGCGCGGCCGGCGCTGATGCGCCCGCTCTGGAAGGCACACAGCTTGCCGTCGCGGACGATGTCGAAGCGACCGGAGGCCACCCCGTCGTCATCCCACCCCCTGGTGTCGAGGCCACCGGGAACGGTGGAGTCCGCCACGAAGCTGACGCACGCCGCCCCGTACTCGAGGGACCCCGGGTCGGTCTGCGCCGCGAAGGAGCCGCCGGCGAGGTCTCGCTCCTCGCCGAGGACGCGGTCGAGCTCGGTCGGATGGCCGACCGACTCGTGGATCTGCAGGGCCAGCTGCCCTCCACCGAGGATGAGCGTCCGCTGGCCAGGGGGGCAGATGTCCGCGTGACAGAGGGCGATGGCCTCATCACGCACGCGCTCTGCGTTGCCCTCCAGGTCGAGGGCTCGAACGACCTCGAACCCTCCACTCCGGAAGTCTCCCTCCAGGGCGTTGGGGTAGCTCCGGCGCTCCACGACCCCGCGCGCCCTCGCGATGGCCTCGATGCGTCCACCGGACCGGACGAGCACCTGATGCGTGGATCCCCCCTCGGAGGTCGCCATCCACTGCTCCTCACGGCGCAGGCTCATTCCGGCCAGCCGCGACACCACCTCGCGCCGGCCGCCGAGCCGCTCGCTGGCCCGCATCAGGAGGTCGAGCTTCTCCTCCAGGGGGACCATGAAGGGGTCCTCCTCGACCGGCGTCGCGAAGGTCCCGCACGCGTCCGCTCGACCGGCGAGGCGGACCGGCACCCTGCGGAGCGGGGCGAGGTCGCGCGCGGAGGCGAGGCATCGGCGGACGAGTCCGCTGACCGCGTTCTGCATCGCGGAATAGGGCCCCGGTGCCGCGGCGAAGCCGACCGCCCCGTCCTTGAAGACCCGCACGGCGATGCCGAAATCCTCCGGCGCGTCGGACTCCTTCAGGGCGCCGTTCTGGATCACGAGGCGCTCCTCGGCGCAGCGCACGAGGCGGGCGTCCGCGGCGTCCGCGCCGCGCGCCATGGCCTCGTCCACCGCGCTGCGGGCGAGGGCTTCCATGGAGTGGGAAGGGCTGGACTTGACGGGGGGGGTGACCATGGGATTCAGGACCTCGCCTTGGATGTGAACTGGAACCCGCGGATGAGCAGCGCCGGGGCCACGAGCTCGCCCCCCATCAGGGAGCCGACCCGGACGGCGCGGTCGCCCACGCCGTCGATCGCCCCGAGGGCGTCGACGAGCGACTGGGTGAACCTCAGGTTGCCGATGGCACCGCCGACCTGGCCGCCACGGACCCGGAAGACCCCGCCCCGGGTCATCCCCGTCAAGACCAGCTCCCGCGGCTCCACCACGTTGACGTAGTGCAGCTGGCGCACGAGCAGTCCGTCCCCCAGCCGGTCAAGCAACTCCTCTCGGCTCAGGTCCCCCTCGGCGACCACGAGGTGGCCCGCGCTCGGGCCCGAAGTCGAGGGCTGCTGCGGCGAATGACCGGTGTTGGCGAGCCCGAGCTGCTTCGCCCAGAAAGCATCGGTGACCGGCCCGTGCACGGTCCCGGAGGACACCAGCGGGTGGCAGCCCCGGGGAGTCCCCTCCCCGTCGAAGCGCAGCCCCCGGAGGTCCGGATGGGTCGGATCGTCGGCGACGGAGAGGTGCTCCGAGAAGATCCGCTCACCGACCCGTCCCGTCAGAAACGATGAGCCCTCGTGGAAGCCGCGCGCCCCGAACCCCATGCCCGAGGTGAAGGTCATCAACGCGGCGACAGCCTGGGGCTCCAGGAGCACGTCCATGGGGCCCGCCTCCACGTCCGCCGGCCCCCGGGCGCGCACCGCGCTCGTGACGGCGTCCTCGATCACCCCCTCGACGTCCACCTGGTCGACGAAGCAGCGCACGGACACGGAGCTCGCGGAGCCCCCCACGGTCTCGGCGTCCGCTCCGGCGTCGGCGCAGGTGAGGGCGAACTCCGCCCGGGAGGTCGCCCCGTGGACGCGGCGGCCTGCCGAGTTGACGATGCTCCGGGAGGCCACGGTGGTCCGGGCCAGCCCGCCGCCGTGGAGAGACTCCCCCTCGCAGCGCCGGAGCGCCGCCTCGATCCACTCGGCCTTCTCCTTGAAGCTGTGGTCCTGCGTCGGGCGAGAGGGCGCGCTGCCCTCCACCTCCACCGGCCCGCCCAGGGGCGCCGCGCCCGCGTCGGGAGAGGCGACCCGCGCGAGAATCTCCGCCCGCCCCAGGGCCCCGAGGACGCTGGCCTCGTCGAGGGCTCCAGAGCTCGCCTTGGCCTCCCGGAACCCCTCCCCATCCCGGAACCGCACCCGCACGGCGAGGTCGTAGCGCTCCCGATCAGCGGACTGCGTGGGGCCCTCATGGCCGAAGCGCACGAAGCGGTCCTCGATGCAGTTGATGGTCACCTCGGTCTCGTCCGCCTCGCTCGCGGCAAGCACGGCGTCGGCGATCTCGAACGCGTGGTCTTCTTCCAGCAGCGCCATGGCTGTGTCCTCCTGAACAGATTGTCCCGAGCCGGGGCGTGTCGATCAACGCCGACAGCCCCGCCCCGCGGTCACTTGACGACGAAGTTGACGAGGCGGCCGGGCACGACGATCGTCTTCACGACCTCCTTGCCCTCCATACGATCAGCGACGGCGGCCCGCGCGGCCGCCTCCATCTCGTCGCGGGAGGCCTCCCGCGGCACCATGACCTTGGCCCGGAGCTTGCCCAGGATCTGGACCGGCATCTCGAACTCGTCCGCCTTGAGGTAGCGCTCGTCCACCGCCGGCCAGGCGGCGTGATGGACGCTCCCGGGCTGGCCCATGCGCGACCAGATCTCGTCGGCGATGTGGGGCGCGAAGGGCGCGAGAGCCCGCACCAACCGACTCGCCTGGGAGCCGTTGAGCCCCTTGGAGGAGGCCCCCTTGAGGAACTCCATGAAGGCCGCGACCGCCGTGTTGAAGTTGAACGCCTTGAAGGAGTCGTCCACGCGCTGGAGGCACTGGTTCAGGGCCCGCTCCACCTCGAGGGCCGGCCCCTCGGGGGTGACCTCCGAGTCGTCGTCCAGCCCGGGGCGGATGGGCGCGTCCCCCTCGGGGTCCACGAAGAGCCGCCACGCCCGCTCGAGGAACTTACGGGGCCCGGGCACGTCCCGCGGGTTCCAGGGCTTGGAGTCCGCCAGGGGGCCCATGAACATCTCGTAGAGCCGGAAGGTGTCCACGCCGTACTCGGCGCAGACGTCGTCGGGGTTCACGACGTTCTTGAGCGACTTGCTCATCTTCGCGATGACCTGCTCGAGGGGCTCCCCGGTGGCCTTCGACGTGGGCGGGTCGGCCTCCAGGTTGACCTCGTCCGCCGGGACGAGGCGACCGGTGCCGTCCTTGTACGCGAAGGCGGTCAGCATCCCCTGGTTGAACAGGCGCTGGAACGGCTCCTTGGTCTTCACCACCCCCGCGTCGAAGAGGACCTTGTGCCAGAAGCGGGCGTAGAGCAGGTGCAGCACCGCGTGCTCGGTGCCGCCGATGTAAAGGTCGACGTTGCCCCAGTAGTCCTCGGCCTCCGGCGAGAGCGGGCCCGTCTCGCACCGCGGGTCCATGAAGCGAAGGTAGTACCAGCAGGACCCGGCCCAGCCCGGCATGGTGTCCGTGTCGCGCCTTGCGGGTGCCCCGCTGGCGGGGTCCGACGCGCGGACCCAGTCCCCCGCCCGGGCGAGGGGCGCTGACCCATCGTCGGACGGCTTGAAGTCGTCCATCTGGGGCAGGGTTACCGGGAGGTCGCTGTCGGGCACACGCACGTGCGACCCGTCCTCGAGGTGCAGCACCGGGAACGGTTCACCCCAGTAGCGCTGGCGGGAGAAGAGCCAGTCCCGCAGGCGATAGTTGGTCTTGGCCTCGCCGACCCCCTTCTCGATCAGGTGGGCGGTCATCCGCTCCTTGGCCTCGTCCACCCCGAGCCCGTCGAGGAACCCGGAGTTGATGGCAGGGCCGGCGCCCGTGAACGCCTCCCCATCGAAGTCCGCCGGCGGCTCCACCGTGCGGACGATGTTCAGGCCGAACTCGGTGGCGAAGTCCCAGTCGCGCTGGTCCTGGCCAGGGACGGCCATGATGGCGCCCGTCCCGTAGCTCGCCAGCACGTAGTCCGCCACCCAGATCGGAATACGACCGCGCTCGTCCCCCGCCTCGAAGGCCGGGTTGTGGGCGTAGGCGCCCGTCCAGACGCCGGTCTTCTCCTTCGCGAGGTCCGTCCGCTCCAGGTCGGACTTCGCCGAGGCGGCCTTGACGTAGGCCTCCACCGCGTCGCGCTGGTCGTCCGTGGTCATGGCCCCCACAAGCGGGTGCTCCGGGGCGACCACCATGAACGTGGCGCCGAAGAGCGTGTCAGGCCGCGTGGTGTAGACCCGCAGCGCGGCGCCTTCGTGCCCTTCGACCTGGAAGTCGATCTCCGCGCCCTCCGAGCGACCGATCCACTCCCGCTGCATGGTCTTCACCGACTCGGGCCAGTCCACCAGGTCCAGGTCGTCGATCAGGCGGTCGGCGTACTCGGTGATCTTGAGCATCCACTGGCGCAGGGGCCGGCGCTCGCAGGGGTAGCCGCCCCGCTCGCTCTTGCCGTCGATGACCTCCTCGTTGGCCAGCACGGTCTTGAGCTCCTCGCACCACCACACGGGCACCTCGTTCTGGTAGGCGAGCCCCCGGTCGTAGAGGCGGGTGAAGATCCACTGGGTCCAGCGGTAGTAGTCCACGTCGCACGTGGCGAACTCCCGGTCCCAGTCGTAGCTCAGGCCGATGGCCTTGAGCTGGCGGCGGAAGGTCTCGACGTTGGCGCGGGTGGTCTCCTCGGGGTGCCGGCCGGTGGTGATGGCGTATTGCTCCGCGGGGAGCCCGAAGGCGTCGTAGCCCATGGGGTGGAGCACGTTGTGCCCCTCCATGCGCTTGCGGCGCGAGACGATGTCGCTGCCGATGTACCCCATCGGATGACCCACATGCAGTCCGGCCCCGGAGGGGTAGGGGAACATGTCCAGCACGTAGTACTTCGGACGGGAAGGATCGAAGTCTGCGTCGCCCGGGTTGGGCGTCCGGTAGGTGCCGTCGGCCTCCCACCGGTCCTGCCAGCGGCGCTCGATCTCGTTGGGGCTGTACTGGTTGCTCGTCATCTTCGACGGTCCTGGGGCGGTTCGGCAGTCGCGGCCAGGCGGAGCAGGCCGCCGGGCGACCTCGAGGGCGCGGATACGGTGCGGGGAGGTTACCCCGAGCCGGGGCCGTCAACCGCACCCCGAACGGGCTCCTGCACCCGGATCCCCTTGAAAACACCAAACCCCACGACCCGGAAAACCGGAGCGTGGGGTTTGGTGGAGGATAGGGGACTTGAACCCCTGACCTCCTGCATGCCATGCAGGCGCTCTACCAGCTGAGCTAATCCCCCGAGATGTCAGGCGCGGCAGGCCGGTCATTCAGCGCCTGATCGCCTCGGACGAGTCCTCGGATCACAGGCAGCCAGAACAGGGGGGCACCGGCCGCGCCCCTGCGCCATCGCGCAGTTGGCGAGAAGAATGCGACGGCTGCCCGCCCTCGTCAAGGGGGAGTTCGGAGGAACCTGTCAGTGTGATTCGGGGCTCCCCTCTTCCCTTTGGCGGGCCAACAGGGGACTTTCTTCACCATGACGGACCTCGCACACCCCGACCGCCTGGCCAAGATCGAGGCCATGCGCGCCGAAGGCGTCGATCCCTTCCCCGCCAGGGGAGTCGACGCGCGGCCCATCTCCGAACTCCTCGAGGGCGCTGGCACCCCCGAGGAGCCCGGCCCGCTGGTGGGCCAGACGGTCACCATCGCCGGCAGGATGCTGGGCACCCGGGACTTCGGGAAGCTCATCTTCGCCCCCGTGGTGGACCGGACCGGCCGCCTGCAAATCGGGCTCCAGAAGGGCCGGATGAGCGACTGGTGGCCCCGTCGCAAGTGGCTGGACGGGGGCGACCTCGTGGGCGCCACGGGGGAACTCGCTTTCACCCAGAAGGGCGAGCCCACCATCTGGGTCACCGAGCTCCAGGTCCTCGCCAAGTCGGTGGCCCCGCCCCCCGAGAAGTGGCACGGGCTGACGGACGTCGAGGCCCGTTATCGCCGCAGGTACGTGGACCTGTGGGCTTCGGACGGGGTGACCGAGGTGTTCGTCAAGCGCAGCAAGGCGCTGTCGCTGATCCGGCGCTACCTGGAGGATCAGGGCTACCTCGAGGTCGAGACCCCCACCCTCCACCCCATCGCCGGCGGCGCCACCGCCCGGCCCTTCATCACGCACCACAACGCCCTCGACGCGGAGCTCTACCTGCGCATCGCGCCGGAGCTCTACCTCAAGCGCCTGATCGTGGGCGGCCTCGAGCGCGTCTTCGAGGTGAGCCGGAACTTCCGCAACGAGGGGCTGTCCACGCGGCACAACCCCGAGTTCACGATGCTGGAGCTGTACGAGGCCCAGGCCGACTTCCACCGGATGATGGAGCTCACGGAGCGGATGTTCGAGCTCCTCGCGGTGGAGCTCAACGGCCAGACCGGCATCACCTTCCGGGGCGAGGAGTACGACCTCAAGGTCCCCTTCCAGCGGGCCCGGTACACCGACCTCTTCCGCGAACACGCGGGCTGCGACTACGACGACGAGCCCGCCGTGCGGGCCAAGGCCAAGGAGCTCGGCCTCGACCACGGCTCGGACGAGTACTGGAAGCTGATGAACGACGTCTTCGAGGAGACGGTGGAGCCACACCTGCGGGGCCCGATCTTCGTCACCCATTACCCCGTCCCGATCTGCCCCCTGGCCAAGGCCTCGCCCGAGGACCCTGCGCTCGCCGAGCGCTTCGAGGTCTTCGTGGCCTCCATGGAGCTCGGGAACGCGTTCTCCGAGCTGAACGATCCGGCAGAGCAGCAGCGGCGCTTCGAGGAGCAGGTGGCCTCGAAGGACCCCGAGACGCCCGGTGAGGTGGACGTGGACTACGTGCAGGCCCTGGAGTTCGGCATGCCCCCCACCGGGGGCCTCGGCGTCGGCATCGACCGGCTCCTGATGCTGCTCACGGGACAGGACTCCATTCGCGACGTCTTGCTGTTCCCGGCGATGCGTAAGATCGAGGAGCAAGCGGCGGAGGCCGACGAGGCCTCGGAAGAGGCCCCCGCCGGCGCCTGACCGACACCGCACCACGTGTTCCGCACCTTCCTCAGCCTGCGCTACCTCAAGGCGCGCAAGACCAACTGGATCGGCATGGCCGGCATCCTGGTGGCTGTGGGGGCGCTCGTGCTCATCCTGTCGATCATGGCGGGCTTCCTGGAGGAGAGCCGGCGCACCCTGCGCGGCAACCTCGCGGATCTCGTCATCCAGCCATCCTTCCAGTCCTCCGTCCTCCAGGAGAACGGCAAATGGGTCCCGATGCAGACCGACGTCGAGCGCATGCTCGAGATCATCCGGGAGGACCCGGGCGTCGCCGCGGCGACGCCGCAGCTGCAGTGGTACGGGATCTTCGCGCCTGACGGCGGCGAGAGCGCCCTCGAGAAGCCCATGCAAGACGCCATCCAGCTCATCGAGCTGGTGGGTATCGACGCGGAGGGCGAGGGCGAGGCGACGGACTTCCGCGAGTCGCTGGAGGCGGAGTTCGGCAAGAAGCCTGGCCTCGGGAAGCACTGCAACGTCGGCCGCCCCGCAGACCTCGATGACCCCTTCGTGAACCTCAGGGATCAACGAGGCCGGCGGAGCCGCCCCAAGGTCCCGATCCTCGTGGGCGAGCAGCTGGCCTACCTCTGGGGGCTACGAAGAGGCCAGGAGGTCTCCCTCGTCACTGCGACCTATGACGAGGCGAGCTCCAAGCTGAACGAGACCGCCGCGAACGCCCGCTTCCAGGTGGTGGGTAGCTTCCGGAGCAAGGACAACGAGACCGACTCCCGACGGATCTACATGGACCGCCGGGCCCTGGCGGACTTCCTTCAGCGTGACCGGCTGTGGTCGGCGGTGCTCGTCAAGCTGAAGGACTACGAGCGCGACAAGGAGGAGGTCCGCGCGCGCCTCTGGTCCAGGCTCCACGCCGAGGGCTTCCTCAGCGCCCCCGGGATCCGGATCAACGAGCTCCGGACGTGGGAGGACTTCCGCGCCACCCTCCTGGCCGCCATCCAGAACGAGAAGGCCCTGATGGGCATCATGCTCAGCCTGGTGCTGGTGGTGGCGGGCTTCACCGTCTTCGCGCTGCTCTCGATGATGGTCACGGAGAAGCGCCGTGACATCGGGATCCTCTGCGCCCTCGGGGCCACCCCCCGGGGCGTGCTCGCCCTGTTCCTGATGATCGGCCTCTGGGAGGCGGTGATCGGGAGCGCCTTCGGTGCGCTGATCGGGGTCATGGGCGCCTACAACATCGACGCCATCGAGCGGAAGCTCTCCAGCACCTTCGGCTTCCAGATCTTCAACCGCGACATCTACCTCTTCGACTACATCCCCGCCGAGGTGTCCTTCAGCGGCGTGGCGTGGATCGTTGGCGGAGCGGTCTTCAGCACGCTGCTCTTCGCGGCCATCCCCGCCTGGCGCGCCTCGCGCCTCGACCCCGTGGAGGCGTTGCGGCACGAATGAGCGACCCCGGCCCCACCCTCGCGCCCAGCGGCTCGCAGCCCGACCCGCTCTCCGAGGCGGTGCTCTCCTGCTCGGGAGTGCGCCGCTCGTTCCCCGTGGGCGACCGCCGCCTCGAGATCCTCCACGGGATCAACCTGGAGCTCCGCGCCGGCGAGCGCTTGGCGCTCATGGGCACCTCGGGGGCCGGCAAGACCACGCTCCTCAACATCCTGGGGCTCCTCGACCGCCCCACGGAGGGCTCGGTCACGGTCGCAGGCGAGGACGCCTGGAGCCTCAGCCCCAGGCGGAGGGCCAACCTTCGCAACGAGCAGATCGGCTTCGTGTTCCAGTTCTACTACCTGCTCCCCGAGCTCTCGGCCCTGGAGAACGCCGTCCTTCCGGCGATGATCAAGCTCAGCCGCCGTGCCTACCGCTCGAGCCGCAAGGAGTTCCTCGACCGCGCCACGACCATGCTGACCCGCTTCGGGCTCGCGGACCGCCTCCGCCACCGGCCCTCCCAGCTCTCCGGCGGCGAGCAGCAGCGCATCGCGATCGCCCGCGCCCTGCTCCTGGACCCGCCGATCCTCATCGCGGACGAGCCCACAGGCAACCTGGACCGCGGGACCGGGGAGAAGGTCCTCGAGATCCTCCTCGACGAGCAGTCCGAGCGCGGCGTTGCCCTCATGCTCGTCACCCACGACGAGCGCCTCGCCAAGCGCTGTGAGCGTGTGCTCTACATGGAAGATGGCCTGATCCAGGCGGACTCCTCCGCCCCGATCCCCACCTGACCCTTCGCCACATGTCCCGAGTGCGCAACGCCACGGTATCCATCGGAATCACGGTCGCCCCGGTGTGGTCCGTGTGGCTCTTCCTGATGTTGCAAGGGGAGCGCTTCGGGCTCTTCGCGGACAACTGGTTCATGAGCGTCACCATGGCGGTGGGCTCATTCATCGCCGGAGCCACCAGCGAGGGCGGCGGCGCTGTGGCGTTCCCGGTCATGACCCTCGGGTTCAAGATCCCCCCCAACATCGCCCGGGACTTCTCGCTGATGATCCAGGCGGTGGGCATGACCGCCGCGTCCTTCACGATCCTCTGGACGCGCACCCCGGTGGTGGTGCCGGCCCTGATCTGGTCGACCCTCGGCGGCGCCATGGGCGTCATCTTCGGGCTGGAGTTCGTGGCCCCCAACCTGCAGCCGGCCTACGCGAAGATGCTCTTCACGGCGTCCTGGCTCGCCTTCGCCGTGGCCCTCTACTGGATCAACCGCTACCGCGACCGAGAGGTTCACACCCGGATCGAGCGCTTCCTGCCCCGCCACGCCCTGCTCCTCGTGGGCTTCGGGCTCGTCGGCGGCGTCATCAGCTCGGTGACCGGCAGCGGGCTCGACATCGTGACGTTCTCCCTCCTGGTCCTGCGCCTGAGGATCTCCGAGGTGATCGCGACGCCGACCTCCGTGGTCCTCATGGCCGGGAATGCGGTCGTCGGCGCGGTCTACCGCGGCGCGGTTCAGGGCGAGCTCGCCCCCGAGGCGTGGAACTTCTGGTGGGTCTGCGTCCCCATCGTCGTGGTCGGTGCGCCCTTCGGCGCCTGGTTCATTCGCTCCCGCAGCCGCCTGTTCGTGGCGAGGCTCCTCTACGGCTCGATCCTGGTCCAGTTCGTCGCCGCCGTCCTGATCATCCCCCAGAGCCCGCGGCTCGTCGCATTCTCCACGGCGACCTTTGCCCTGGGCGTGCTCGGCTTCTGGTACATGGCCCGCAAGGGTGTCCGGCGCCTGGAGTGGCTTCGGGACTCGATGGAACCCAACTGACCGGAGCCGCGGCGGCCTCCGCCACGGGCGCCGCCTAGTCCTCGATCCGCTCGTCGAGCCGCCCGGCCCAGCCGAGGCGATCGCGGAGCCGCTGCCACGGGTCGAACGACGGGATCGTCAGCAGCGGGTAGGGCTCACGGGCGGCGCCGAGGAGCACCGCATCCCCCGACGAGAGGGCGGCCATCCGCCGCCCGTCCACGTCCAGGGAGACCGGGCTCGGGGAGTCGATCACCGCCACCTCGAGCTCCGCGCTCGGATCGAGCACGAGCGGGCGCATGGCGAGGGCGTGGGCCGAGATGGGCGTCACCACCATCGCCCGCAACGCGGGATCGAGGATCGGGCCGCCCGCGGCGAGGGAGTACGCCGTGGACCCGCTGGGGGTTGAACAGATCAGCCCGTCCGCCCGGTAGCTCGAGACGTCGCGCCCCGCGGACGAGAGCCGGAACGCCGCCATCTTGGGCGCCTCCCCGCGCGAGATCACCACGTCGTTCATGGCGCACATGACGGCGGGCTCCACCTCTCCCGCCCGGCGGACGCGGGCCTCGAGCCGCATGCGGTGCTCCACCACCGCGCGCCCCTCGAAGACCTCGATCAGCCCCTCTCGCCAGGCGGAGACCTCGAGCGAGGCGAGGAAGCCCACCCGACCGAAGTTGATGCCGATGGTCGGGACCGGCCTCGCGTGGAAGGCGTTGGCCGCGGTCAGCACGCTGCCGTCGCCGCCTAGGACCACCACGAGGTCCACCTCGGCGCCCGCCACCGCCTCGCCGCCGTCCCGCAAGCCGCGCACGTCCGGGTGGACCGAGACGGCCACGCCGCGGGACTCCAGGAACGACTCGACCTCACCGAGCGCCTCCTGGACCCTCGTCTTCTGCCCGTCCGCGAGCAGCAGGACGGAGCGGATCTTGCCGCCGGCCGGCTCGAAGCGTTCGCTCCCCGGCCGAGCGCCGGGAGGGCCGCCGCCGGGGGCGCTGTTGGAGCCGGGGTCACTCAACGGGACGCCGCGCCCTCAGGCGGTGACCTTGCCCAGGAGCTGGGTCACCACGCGGGTGACGGCCGGCGCGTCGAGGCCCGCCGAGGAGAGCTGCTCCTCGCGGGTGGTCATGTGGTCCACATAGCGGTCCGGGATGCCGATGACCCGCACCGACGCCGCCCGACCATCGACCCGGATCCGCGCCGAGGCCTCGAGCACGGCGGAGCCGAAGCCGCCCGCGCGCTGGTGATCCTCGAGGGTCACCACGTGTCGGTAGCCCGCCAGGTGGCGCGCCAGCAGGTCCTCGTCCACGGGCTTGGCGAAGCGCGCGTCCACGACGCCGACCTGGACCCCGCGCTCGGCCAGGGACTGGGCCACCTCGAGCGCGGTGGACACCATCACGCCATAGGCCCAGATCACCACGCCACCCTCTTCGCCGTCCCGGAGGACCTCGGCGCGCCCCACGACCATGGGCTCCCGCTCCTGGGCGGAGACCTCCTCCCGGCTGGGCACCTTGCCCCGGGGGAAGCGCATGGCGAATGGGCCGTCGTGCTTGAGGGCGAGGCCCAGCATCCGGTCCACGTCCGTGGCGTCCCGGGGCGCGGAGAGGACCATGTTGGGCAGGGTCCGGAGGTAGGCGATGTCGAAGACACCGTTGTGGGTGGGGCCGTCCTGACCCACCGGGCCCGCCCGATCGAGGGCGAACACCACGGGCAGGTTCTGGAGGGCGACCTCCTGGAAGACCTGGTCGAAGCCGCGCTGGAGGAAGGTGGAGTAGATCGCGGTCACGGGGCGGAGCCCCGCCTTGGCCATCCCCGCGGCCATGGCGATGGCGTGCTGCTCGCAGATCCCGGTGTCGTGGAACCTCGAGGGGTGCGCCTCGTGGAAGCGGTCGAGCCCGGTCCCCGAGGGCATGGCGGCGGAGATCGCGTGCACGCGGAGGTCGCGGCCAGCGTGGTCGATGAGGGATCGCGCGAAGACCTTGGTGAAGGCGGGGGCCTCGGGGGGCGCGTCAGCGGGGGGCTCCAGCTTGCCCGGGGGCTTGGGAGCGGCGACCGCGTGGACCCGCTCGGGGTGACTGGGGCCATCGGGGTGCCCCTTGCCCTTCTCGGTCAGCACGTGCAGCAGCACGACGCCGTCGAGAGCGCGGACCTTCTCGAGCACGTCCACGAGGCTGTTCACGTCGTGGCCGTCCACCGGGCCCACGTAGCGCACGCCGAGCTCCTCGAACACATGCCCGGGGACGAAGACGTGCCGCAGCACCTCGCCCATGTCGTCGAGCGCCTTGTCCACGCGGCGCCCGATGAGCGGGATCGCCTGGACCAGGCTCTTGGTCTCTTGCCCCGCGCGCTGGATCAGGCGGCTGCCGCGGATCTTCGTGAGGTACTTGGAGAGGGACCCGACGGACTTGGAGATGGACCACTCGTTGTCGTTGAGGATGACGAGCATCTTCGGGCGGCTCGCGCCCGCGTGGTTGAGCGCCTCGAAGGCGACCCCCGCGCCGAGGGAGGCGTCGCCAATCACGCTGACCACGTGCGGCGGATCCTGTTCCAGGGCCATGCCAGCGGCGAGCCCCGCTCCGAGGCTGATGCTCGTGCCCGCGTGCCCCGTGTGGAAGAGGTCGTAGGGCGACTCGTCGGGGTGCGTGAACCCGCACAGCCCGTCGGTGCGACGGAGGGTGTCGAAGCGGTCCTTCCGACCGGTGAGGATCTTGTGCGGGTAGGCCTGGTGGGAGACGTCCCACACGATCCGGTCACGCTTGAAGTCAAAGACCCGGTGGAGCGCGGTGGTGAGCTCCACCACGCCCAGGTTGGAGCCCAGGTGCCCGCCGGTTCGCTGGACGCTCTCCAGCAGGAAGTCCCGGACCTCGTCGCAGAGCTGGGGGAGCTGCTCGCGATCGAGCGCCTTCACGTCCGCGGGACCGTCGATCCCGGGGAGGAGCGGCGCCAGCTCGGGCCCTTCCGCCCGGGTCTCTTCGGTGGTTCCGTCCAGTTGGCTCATGTCCGATCTCGCATCAGCAGGCTTTGCGACCCATAGCTTAGGCCCCGCGGGGAGGCGGGAGCAGGGGACATCACGACTTCCGGCGCAGCAGGAGCTCGATGAGACCGGCTCCGAGGTCGCCTAGCCCGAGGGCATTCGCGTGGGTGTGCGCCTCAGACGCACGCTGGGCTGCCTGGGCCTGGGCCCCCTCGAGGCCGAGGGCGGCGACCAGAGTGCCCTTTTCTGCTCCGAGGTCCTTTCCAGGGGTCTTCCCGAGCGTCTGGGCGTCGCCAGTCACGTCCAGCACGTCGTCCATGGCCTGGAAGCACATTCCCAGGGCGAGCCCGAATTTTCGGGCCTGGACCGCCCGCTCCGGGCCCGCGCCGCCCGCGATCGCCCCGAGCTCGGCGCTGGCGCCCAGCAGCGCAGCGGTCTTCGTCCGGTGGATCTCCTCGACCTCGGAGAGGCCCAGGGACTGCCCCTCCCCCGCGAGGTCCAGGGCCTGCCCCCCCACCATTCCCGCCGGCCCGCTCGCCCGGGCCAGCGCCACCGTCATGTCGGCTGCGCCGCGCGAGACGCCCCCGGTGGCCTCGAAGGCGAGGGCCTGCAGGGCATCCCCCACGAGGACGGCGGTGGCGTCCGAGTACGCCCGATGGACCGTGGGCCTGCCGCGGCGCAGGTCATCGTCGTCCATGCACGGCAGGTCGTCGTGGACGAGGCTGTAGGTGTGGATGCACTCGACGGCCACGGCCGCGGCGGCGAGGTCCGCGGGCTCCGCCGGCGCGCCGCCGAGGAGGCGGACGAGCGCAGGGCGGATGCGCTTGCCACCCCCGACGAGCGCGTACTCGAGGGCCTCCGCGAGCACCGGCGGGCCGAGTTCGGCTCGACCAAGGAACCCCTGGAGGGCGTCCTCGAACCAGCGACGCGACTCCTCCAACCAGCGGGCCGCGGCGTCCACGTCCCCGCTCTGCGTGCTCAGGTCCAAGGGGGCTCCGCGGTCAGAAGGGGGTGTCGAGCTCGTCCATGCCGCCCCCGGCGGAGACACCCTCGTCCCCACCGTCCACGTCCGGGTCCTGGTCATGGTCGATGACCCCCTCGGCCGTCAGCTCCTCGACCTGGGCACGGAATGAGGCGAGGCGCTCGCGGCACCCCTTCAGGAGTCCGACCCCCTCCTTGTATCGCTCCAGGGACTCCTCGAGTCCGAGGCCTCCCTCCTCAAGCTCACCGACGACCTCCTCGAGGCGGTCGAGGCTCTCGTCGAATGACGCCGGCGCATCTGCCGGCCCTTCCTTCCCACGCTTCGCGCTCATCTGCGCAGTGTAGTCGTCGGGACGCGGAAGTCTCCCCCGGCACCGTCGAACCCTTCGAGGACCGACGCACGGGCGAACTCCGAGGCGCCTGCGCTGTCGAGCACCTCGACCAGCCGGCGCCGGGCAGTTGCAGGGCGGAGCACCAGGGGGATCCGCAGCAGGGTCCCCCAGTAGGGCTGCAGCACCGAGCAGCGATAGATGCGGCGCCCGAGCCCCCGCAGGAACGCCCCCTCATGTGTCGCCCCCGCGACCTCCTCCAGCTCCATCGGGACGAAGCTAGGGTAGCTGACCCATTGGCCGCTCCCGAACCGGCCGAGGGCCTCGGCCAGCGCGGGCGTCATCGTGTCGCTCTGGAGCGCCCCTCGCACATCTCCACCGTGCTCCTTGAAGACCGCCGGCCCCAGGCCGAGCGAGAGGGCCTCCCGGGAACAGGTCTCCGGAAAGGCCGCCACGAGTCCCTCGAGCAAGACCGCGGAGGAGGCCCCCGCCGCGCTCTGGGCCGCCGCCGCGGCCAGCTCGGAAGCCACCAGGTCCGATCGAGGATCCTTCAGGCCCGCGAGCCGCGCGGCGGCCTGTGCGGCCCGAACCGCCGGATCCGCCACCTCGGGATCCTGGAGGCGCGGGACCAACTTGATGAAGGCGCCGCGGAGCTCGACGCCGCTCGTCCCGGTCAGCGCCGCGAGGTTCGCGCGGGCGCCGGGGAGGTCTCCGGCCGCGACGACCTGCGCGCTCTGCACGAGCCCCAGGAGGAGCAGACTGGCCGTGGCGGCCCGCGCCACCAGGTGAGTCCCCCCGTCCTCGAGCCCGCGGCGGAGCGCGGGGCCAGCCGAGACCGCGACCAGGAGCAGGCACGTGTAGACCATAGGCGCGAACCGAACGAACTGGATCCAGTGCCCCTCCGCCTTCGCGGCGGGCACCATGCCCGTGACGGCAGCCACCACCAACCAGAGCGCCCCGAACCCCAGGAGCAAGCCGAGCGTCCTGGCGCGCTCGCGTCCGGGCGGCACCGCGACGAGCCCCGCCGCCGAGGCGGCCACGCCGAGCGCCAGCCCGATACGGGCGGCCGTCGAGCTCAGCCCGGCGCCGATGGCCCCGAGGAGCCGCGCCGCTCCCCCCTCCTCTCCAACCTCGGCCCCGTGAATGTCCACGACCTCGGCCCCGACGCTGAGCGCCATCCAGAGCAGGGGGAGGAGCCCGACGAGCGTGGAGACCACGAGCGGCGGAGCGAAGATCCGCCGCCACCCCGTCGCGGCCAGGAGCACGATGACCGCCAGCACCGCGAAGGGGACCTGGTAGCTGAAGTACGTCCCGAACCCGGAGGCGAGGCCGAGCCCGATGAGGACGCGCCGGTCCGGTGGGCTCCCCGCAGGCGTCCCGGCCACCCGCAGCCCCAGGTCGAAGATGATCGCCATCCACAGGAGGCTCTCGAAGTGGATGCCCACGTGCAGCAGGGACTCCTGCTGGAAGTGCGCCGGGCCGAGGACCAGCAGCGCCCCCGCGAGCGTCGCGGCCCCGCGGCCCGCGTGCCGCCCCACGAAGGCCACGGTCATGGCGAGGAGCAACATGCCCCACGTGATCGCCGCCGCCTTCTGGGCGAGGACGCAAGGACCCAGGAGCCAGAAGAAGGGGAGCTTGAACCAGCTCGCCACGAAGCCGCCCCCCTCGTAGGGGTGATAGGGCAGCCGCGCGAGGGGCACGTCGGTCCCGCCCAGGAGCCCGATGGAGACCGCTCCCTTCTCCATCTCCTCGCCGTAGAAGAAGACGTCCCCCAGGGCGAGCACCATCAAGAGGCGCACGCTCAGGTAGGCGAGCAGGAGCACGACGAGGATCCGGCGCATGGTCCCGAGGGTACGGAATCGGCCTCTCCGGTTCCCGTCGCTACCATCGGGGCCGAGTGTCTGACCCCAGCACCCCCTCCCCCGCCTCCGGATCCACCCCCCAGGGCACCTCCGGCGAGGCGCCTGGTGCCGCGGCTGAGCCCTCACCCCGCGCGCCCCTCCGCGGATGGACCCGCTACCGCCAGTGGGCGATGCTCGCCGGGCTCGTCCTCGCGACCCTGTGGGTCTGGGGCCCGAGCTCGATCCCCCCGGACCCAGGGCCCTCGTTCGATGACCGGGAGGCGATCGTGGGCAACCCGGTGGTCGACGGCTCCCTTCCCGCGGTCGCGGCCTTCGAGCGGGACTACTGGCACCACATCGAGGACGCGGGGCACTTTCGCCCGCTGGCCTCGCTCCTGCTCCGCTGGGACCGGCGGCAGGGCCCTGACGGCCGAGGGTCCGAACCTGACTGGCGGAGGTTCCGGCTCACCAACGTCGCGCTGCACGGCCTCATCGTCCTGCTCCTCGGCGCCGCCTTCATCCGCCTCGACCGCCGCCAGGGTGTCCCCGTCCCGTGGATCGGGCTCGGGTTGCTCGCGCTCCACCCGGTCTGCGCTGACGTGGTCGCCTGGATCTCCGGCCGGACCTCCCTGGTCTCCGGCCTCGGCGCGGCCGTCGGGATCCTGGGGGCCACGCTCCTCTCCCGCAGGTCCCGGGCCCCCGGTCTCTCGGCCGCGGCGGTGGCCTTCCTCGCCTGCGGGCTAGCCCTCCTGGGCAAGGAGGACGGCGTGGTCCTCGTGCCCATCCTCGCGGTGCTCATGGGCCGGGTGGCAGGGCGCCGCGCGGGCCTCGGTGGCCTCGCGGGGGGCCTCGCCGCCCTCGCGGTCGTCGCGGCGCTACGGCACGAGGCCCTCGGCTCGGCGCTGCCCTCCTCTCCCTCGGCCCCGCTCGCCGGGATCCCCCTGTTCGACCGCCTCTCGGTGGGTCTCGCCGCCTGGTGGCGAGGGCTGCAGGAGCTCGCCACCCCCTGGGCCACCTGGCCACCGTCGGTCCAACTCGCCGATCTTCAATCCAGCCCCGGGACCTGGGCGCGCGCCGCCGCGCTGATCCTGGTCGGGCTCGTCGCCACCCTGGTCCTCATTCGGCGAACCACGCGCGAGGTTGGCCGGTCGCGGGGGCAGGCCGCCGCGGGGCTCCTGAGCCTCGGCGCCGTGGGTCTGGCGATGGCGCCCCTGGTGCAGGTGGTCCCGGCGGGTGAGCTGTTCGCGCCGCGCTTCCTCTACCAGCCCCTGATCCTGGGCAGCTACGCCGCCGCCGCGCTGGTGGCCGCGGGGCTCTCCGTGCTCCGCTCACAGGGCCTGCGGGCCGCGGTCCAGGTGGGCATCCTCCTGGTCTGCGCGGCGGCCGTACCCGACGCGGCGGCAGTCTACACGGGGCGCGCGAGCTTCTGGCGCGCCCATCTCCCGGCCCACGCGAGTGACCCCCGGGTCTGGAATGACCTCGGGAATGCGGCGCGGGAGGCGGGGGACCTGGCCGAGGCCCGGGCGGCCTTCGAGCACGCGGTGGCCCTCGACCCCGACTACAGTCGCCCGCGAACCAACCTCGGGACACTGGCCCTCGCCGCGGGGGACCTGATCGAGGCCGAGCTGCAGCTCCGCGCCGCGGTGGCCGCAGGACCTGACAACCCGGTGGCCCGCGCGAACCTCGGGAACGTCCTCCTGCGCGCCGAGGCCTACGAGGAGGCAGTGGCGGAGTACGGGCGCGCCGTGGCGCTCGCGCCCGGGCGCGGCGCCTACCACCGCGGCCTCGGCCGCGCCCTCCGGGGGGCCGGGGATCGAGAGGGCGCCCGGGCCGCCCTGGAGCGGGCCCTCGCCCTGGACCCGGGGGACGAGCGGGCTCGCGTGGAGCTGGAGCGGACCGGCGCAGACCGATGAGCCGCGCCCAGCCCGCACCGCAGCAGGGGCGCTGGAATCGGAGCGGGTTCCCGTTGTCGGCATCGGCCACCGGGCCTATATCTCTGCCCATGTTCCCGGTCCGGTGGAAGTCGAGGGTTCGCGGCGCCGTCCTCGCCCCGGGTGTGGCGCTCATGCTGGCGCTCCTCCCCGCCGCCTGCGACGGGCCCTCGACCTACGAGGACCTGTCGGGTGAGCAGATCTACAGCCGCCTGTGCCTCCAGTGCCACGGGGAGCAAGGTCGCGCGCTCCACGGCCGCGGCGGGAGCTACCTGGGCAAGCGCAAGTACTGGACCCGCGAGACCCTGCTCGAGTACCTACAGGACCCGCAGGCCTACAAGCGCAAGGCCCCCCACCTCTCGGCCTCCAGGTACATGCCGCCCCTCAATCGGCACGTGCCCCCCGAAGCACGCGTGCGCCTCGCGGACCACGTACTGGGGTTGATGGACGCGCTCGAGCCTGACCGGCGCTGAGCGCTCGGTCCGGCGACGGTGGGTCAGCCGCGCGCCTGCTCGTCGACGTAGGCGAGCTTGACGAACGGACCGTTGAGGAACGTCTCCGTGGGCACCTCGGACTGGAGCAGCGGCCCCTTGTGTCCCCCCTCCAGCACGATGCGCAGGACCTCGGCGATGCCCGCCGCGGTGGTCGACTGGATCGCACGCAGCCGGCGCCCGCCGACCTCGATGCTCGGGCAGAAGAGCGCCGCCCGCTCGGCGCGGAGCGCCCCGTCCTTGTCCCGACCCTCGACCGAGGCGTAGACCACGACGAGGTCGTCCTCCACGTGCGGGATGGCGGCCTCCATGGCCTCCTGCAGGCGCGCCGGACGATCGTCACCCTCGGGGATCCCCGCGAGGACACCCTCGACCCACTGGTAGTGGCCGGGGTGGCGGAGCGTCTTGTAGTCGAGGTCGCGGACCTTGCCCGCGAGGGCCTCGGGCAGGTCCGCCGCGCCGCCGGAGGTCAGGGCCTCCTCGAACGGGAAGCCGTGGAGCAGGACGGTCTTGCACTCCGTGAGCGACGGCAGCTCGACCGTCTTGAAGTCGCGGACGGCGATGGCGTCCTTGACGTATTCCGTGGCCACACCGACCGGGCTCCAGGTCCACCCGTAGAAGTGCGGCTCGGTGGCGTGGCGCGTGATGGCGCCCACCCGCATCTCCAGCTTGTCCACGGTGTCCACGCCCCAGCCCGCAGTGGCGCGCTGGAAGAGGTCGTTACCGAGGATGTTGATGTACCCCGGTGCGAGGCCGCACTGGAGCGCGAAGCAGGTCTCCGCGCCCTCGGCGATCCCGAGGACCTCGTTGGTCTCGGCCACGTACTCCGTCAGGTTGAGGTAGTGGCAGCCGTGCTCCTTCGCCAGTCGAGCCATGCGCGGAGCCTGGGCTCCGGGGAGGCAGTCGAGGATGGCGGACGCCCCGTCGAGGATGCCGCCCAGCTCGTCGCTGCTGCCGCTCGCGGGCATGGTGATCCCGCGGGCCGCCGGGGCATCGGTGGGCACGTCCACGTTGGCGAATGCGCACGCGTCGTCCGCCGCCGCCTGGGTGAGGTCGCCGAGGACCACCTCAGCCGCCATGCCCGCGTCGTTGCGGAGGAGCAGGGCGAGGGCACGGCCGATGCCGCCGGAACCGGCGATGAAGATGGTCGGACGGTTGGACATGAGAGCTCTGATGGGGTCTGGATTCCGGAAAACGGGCGAGGAGGATAGCCGATGGCCCCGCGGGCCGAGCCCCGGCGGAGGGCGATTCTGCCCCTCGGGCCGCCCCACGCCCGATGGGGAGTCGCAGGGCCGCCCCGGTGGCTCGTCCTGAGCGCGCCGTGACTCAGGCGGATACGGGCTCCTCGGAGCCCGCCTCTCCGCCAGGCTGCCCCCCGATCAGGCCTCGTCCCAGACGAACTCCACTGGCATCTCGACCGAGCTGCCGAGGGTCGCGTGCACCGGGCACCCGAGGGCCGCCTTCTCCAGCGCGGCCCGGGCCTGGGCGTCGAAGGCACCCGGGATCTTGATGGTCACCTCGATGCGCGCGATCCGCCGCACGGGGTCGGCGGCCATGACCTTGGTGGCCGAGGCCGTGGCGCGGGTGAGGTCCCACCCGTGCCGCTCGGCCACGATGCCCATGATCGTCAGCATGCACGAGGCCAACCCGGTGGCCACGAGGTCCGTGGGCGAGAACGACTCCCCCTTGCCCTGGTTGTCCACCGGCGCGTCCGTCACGAGGGTCGTGCCCGACTGGAGATGGCTCGCCTCGGTCCGAAGCTCACCGCGATAGCTGCTCTTGATCGTCGTCATGGTGGTGGGCGCTCAGCGCGCATCGTGGAGGATCTCTCCGTTCACCACGGTCATCAGGACCGTGGCCTCCAGGGCCCTCTGCGCGTCGCCCGCCCCGAGCTGGGTCAGGTCCACGTCGAGCACCGTGAGGTCGCCACCATAGCCCCTGGCGAGCAAGCCGCGGCGATCCTCCTGGGTCGCCGCGAACGCCGCCCCCGAGGTCATCCCGCCCAGCGCCTCGTTCGCGGTCAGCCCCTGACCCGGCAGGAATCCCGGGGCCCCGGGGGACGCCACCTTTCGGCGGCTCACGCCTGCGAAGAACGTCACCCTCGGGTCCCCAACCCCGGCGGGGTACCCGCTCCCGAGCGCGAGGGGCTGGGACGCGGCCACGAGCAAGCTCCGCCAGGGCTGAAGCCCGAGGACACGGTCCACCCCCAGCCGCGACGAAGCCCAGCCCACCTGACCGCCAAGCCGAGCCGGCTGAAGCGAGGGCACCGCCCCCAGCGACCTCAGGCGGTCACGCTCCACCGACGTCCAGACGTCGATCCCCTCCAGGCGCGGCCGGAGCCCGATGAAGGCGGGGACCTCCGCGCGGGCGCGCTCGAAGATGTCCAGCGCCTGCTGCACGGCCCGGTCGCCGGCGCAGCGGAGCGCTGGCTGACGCCCCGCGCGAGCCGCCTCGACCACCAGGTCACTCGCCCGCCCGAACGGGAGGGAGAGCTGGCCTCGGTCGCCCGGCGCGTCCGCATAAGCCCCCTCGAGGGCCGCGCCCCGTACCGCGAGGGACCCATCCAGACCGAGGGAGACCCCCACGACCTCGAAGCGGTCGGCCCCTGTGGGGTCCCGCTCCCATTGCCTCCATTGCTCCGGGGACGCCTCCACCCGCGCGTCGAGGAAGCCGACCACCCGGATCCGCAGCCGCCCATCGGCCCGCAGCAGCGCCAGCGCGCTCGCGCCCGCGGCGTCCAGGTCCCTGACGTGCACGCAGGTCACTCCCGCCCGCAGGAGGGACTCCTGGGCCCGCAGGATCCGTCGCGCTCGGGCCTCCGGGGACGGCGACGGGAGTGCGGCGGCGGCCGCCTCCGCTGCGTTTCCCTGCAGCCAACCGCCCGACGCCGCGGCAGCCTCGAGCTCGCACTCGGCCCAGCCCGCTCGGTTGAGGAGCAGCCCATCCCCCGACCCGTCGCGGAGGGCCACCGGGTGCTCGGGGAACGCGCTGGAGATCGTCGCTGCGAGCTCGGCTCGCTCCAGGGCGGTGGCGCCGCCGGCGCGGGTCGAGTCCCATCCGAAGCCCTGGACCCAGCGGCCGGCGGGGAGCACGGCTGCCTGCTCCTGGAGCGCCTTCACAAGGCATCCGACCCCGTTGCACCCCGAGAGGTCCACCTGCTCCAGGTCGTAGCCGAGCCGCTCGAGCTGACCGCTGGCGTCCTGGAAGCCGGGGTAGACGAAGCCCCCCGTGAGGTCCACCCGCTGGGCGCGACGGCCGGCGTCCGTGGAGGCGAGCTCCCCCTCGGCGCCAATCCCGACGACCCTCCCCCCCACGACGAGGATCGCGGTCCCGCGGTCCGGTCGCCTCAGGGCCTCGGCTCGCCTCCCGTCGAACCCAGCGAAGACCGTCGCCCCGGTGAAGAGGGTGCCCTCCTGCGCAGCAGGTCGCCCGAGGACCACCCCGGACCCGACGGCGAGCACCGTCCCGAGGAGCGCGAGCCTGTGGAGGAGCCGGGGCGTGTGTCGCATGGGGAGAATCCGGAGCGGCCAGCGGCGTTGGAGCTCGGGCGAGGGCACGCCATGGTGCCCCGGCGACGGCACTAGGCGCAAGGTCTGCCCCACGGCTCGGCCCCCCTGCGGGCGCCTTCGAGGCTACACTCCCCCACATGAACGATCAGACCGATCCCCTCCCGCTGGCGGGGCGACGCGCGCTGGTGACCGGAGCGTCATCAGGCATCGGGCGCGCCACGGCCAGGGCCCTGGCCGGGGCAGGCGCCAGCGTGCACCTGGTGGCGCGGCGCGAGGAGCGACTGGCGGAGCTCGCCGAAGAGCTCGGCGGGGACGCCACGTTCACCGCTGCGGACGTCCGCGACGCCGGAGGGGTCTCCACCCTCTTCGAGGGCCAGGCCTTCGACCTCGTGGTCGCCAACGCCGGCCTCAGCAGGGGCGTGGCTCCCCTGCACGAAGGGGACAGCGACGACTGGGCCGAGATGATCGACACCAACGTCAAGGGCGTGCTCCACACGGTGCGCGCCGCGCTCCCCGCGCTGCGCGCCGCCGGCCAGGGCGACCTCGTCCTGCTCGGGAGCGTGGCCGGCCGCCAGGTCTACCCCGGGGGCAACGTGTACAACGCCTCCAAGCACGCGGTGCGGGCCATCTACGAGGCCCTGCGCCTGGATGAATTTGGATCGGGGATCCGCTTCACCACGGTGGACCCCGGCCTCGTGGAGACCGAGTTCAGCCTGGTCCGCCTCGGCGACCAGAATGCAGCCGACAGCGTCTACGAAGGGATGACCCCGCTCACCCCCGAAGACGTGGCGGACGCCATCCGCTACGCCGTCACCCGCCCCCCCCATGTGAACATCGGTGAGATCGTCCTCTGGCCCACGGAACAGGCCAGCACCCGGGACGTCCACCGAAGCGGCCACTGAGCCGACCCAACGAAGAAGAACCCCAATGTCCCAAGACTCCCTCGACAAGGAAATCCAGGCTGCCCTCGACGGCGTCGACCTCCAGGCCCTCGGTAACTCGCCCGAGGAGGACGGCATGGACTCCGGCTCCAAGGCTGGACGCGGCAAGGACGACCTCATGCCCGGCACTGTCGCCGGGGTCAGCGGCGACGACGTCATCGTGGACCTCGGCCCGCGGATGCAGGGGGTCTGCGCCCTCGTCGAGTTCGATGACAAGCCCAACGTCGGCGACCGCTTCCGCTTCATGCTGCGTGGCCGAGAGGACGACCTGTGGTTGCTCTCCATGCGCGCCGCCAAGGAGCTCGAGGCCTGGGAGCAGCTCGAGGTGGGCTCTCGCACCAAGGCGCGGGTCACGGGCCAGAACCAGGGTGGCCTCACCCTCAAGATCGGGGCCCACGAGGCGTTCATGCCCATGAGCCAGGTCTCGATCCGTCGGGACGTGGAGGGCTCCGAGATGCTCGGCCAGACCCTGGTCTGCGAGGTCATGGAGATCGACCGCTCCCGCAACCGCGTGCTGCTCTCCCGCCGCCGCGTCGAGGAGAGCGAGCGCATGGAGGCGATCGCCGAGAAAGTCGGCGGCCTCGAGCCCGGCGCGAAGATGAAGGGCAAGGTCATGCGGATCGAACCCTTCGGAGCCTTCGTCGACATCGGCGGCGTCGAGGGACTGGTCCACGTGAGCCAGATCTCCCGCCAGCGCGTGGAGAAGGTGGACGAGGTCCTCAAGGTCGGCCAGCAGGTCGACGTGATGATCCTCGAGCTCAAGGAGGGCGGGAGGAAGATCGCCCTCGGCATGAAGCAGCTCGAGCCCGACCCCTGGGACGAGGTGCCCCACAAGCTCAACATCGACGGCCAGGTCACCGGCAAGGTCACCCGCCTGATGGACTTCGGCGCCTTCGTGGAGGTGCTCCCCGGCGTCGAGGGGCTCCTGCACATCTCGCAGATCTCCACCGAGCGGGTGGTCAACCTGCAGAAGGTGCTCTCCGTCGGCGAGGAGGTGACGGTGCGCGTCACCTCGATCGACCCCGGGTCCCAGCGCATCAGCCTCTCCCGGCTGGATCCGCGCGGGGCTCAGATCGGCTCCGAGGACTCCGTGGAGACCTCGACGATCCAGCAGGCCCTCAACAGCTCGCGGGGCAACCTCGGGACCAACCTCGGGGACCTCTTCAAGAAGGCCCTCGGCGACAGCTGAGGGCTCAGGCCGCGGACAGCGGCCCGATGGGCAGGATCAGCAGGGCCTCCACGGGCGCGCCAGGTCCAAGACGGAAGGCGGCGCGGCTCACCAGGAGCGGCGCCCCTTCTTCGTAGTCGAGGCGCGGCGGGACCGACGCCTGGACTCCCTGGCACCCCTCGAAGTCCACCTTGACCGCAGAAGCGCCCTGGGTCCCCATGGCCGACTGGAGCGCCCCCGCGACGAATGAGCCGACCTCGAGGATCGCGTCCCGTAGCGGGCCGGTGATCTCGCCCTTGGCCTTGAGGTCCTCGATCTGCTGGGGGCCAGCCATCATGAGGTTGCCACCGAGGCTGATCGACTCGTCGAGGGGCAGCATGAAGGCGCCGTGCTCGACCCGGGCTCCAGCCTCGAGCCCGAAGCGGAACGAGACGTGGATGCCGCCGGCCGCCGCGGGTCGATCCGTGCGCTCCTCGACGGTGATCCCGCTCACCTCGATCTCGCTGTCGCTGAGCATCGAGAGGTCGCCGGCGATCCGCCGGAACATCCTGGCGACGGTCGCGCCGTGTGATTCGAGGTCCATCTTCACCACGGGAGAGCCATCGTCCCGGCTCCCCGCGGATCTGAAGTCGCAGCCCTGGGCCCTGGCATCCGGCGGGGCACTGTCTCGCGTTGATCCACGGCCGGCGCCCGCAAGGACGCTAGTAGGACTCTTCTTCGCTGGGGAAGTCGCGACCCCGGACGTCCGCGGTGAAGCGCTCGAAGGCGCCGCGCATCTCGTCGGCGAAGTTGCCGTAGCGGCGCACGAACCGGGGGTTGAAGCGGGTGCAGATCCCCAGCATGTCGTGGCTCACGAGGATCTGCCCGTCGCAGCCACCGCCGGCCCCGATCCCGATCACCGGAACGCTCACGCTCTCCGTCACCTCCTTGGCGAGGGCGGCGGGGACCTTCTCGAGGACGATGGAGAAGACGCCCGCCTGCTCCAGCAGCTTGGCGTCCCGGCGGAGCTCGTCCGCCTCCTCGTCATCCGTGGCGCGCACCTGGTAGGTCCCGAACTTGTGGATGGACTGCGGGGTGAGCCCGAGGTGCCCCATGACGGGGATGCCGACATCGACGATCCGGCGGACGGTCTCCGCCACCACGCGACCGCCCTCCAGCTTGACCGCCTCGGCGCCGGCCTCCTTCACCATGCGGCCCGCGTTGCGCAACGCCTCGTCGGAGTTCACCTGGTACGACATGAAGGGCAGGTCTGCCACGACGAGCGCGCGCTCCACCCCGCGGCGGACGAGCGACGCGTGATAGACCATGTGCTCCATGGTGACGGTCACGGTGGTCTCCAGCCCCTGCATGACCGTGGACACCGAATCCCCGACGAGGATCAGGTCCACTCCCGCCTGGTCCAGCAGCTGGGCCATGGTGTAGTCGTAGGCCGTGAGCGCCGCGATGGGCGTGCCGGCCTCCTTCATCTGCGTCAGGAGGTTGGTCGTGACCTTGCGGCCGCTGAACTCCGTGGACTCGGCGTTGCCGTGCTCCGGGTGCTGGGACATGGACGAGGTTGTACCAACTCCGACAGCGCAGCGGCGGCGCGGGACGACATCAGGGGGCAGGGGCCGTCCCGGATCGGTTCCCACCGGTCACCGCCGCCTGCGCGGCCCGGGCCCCGTCGATCGCCGCGCTCATGATTCCCCCGGCGTATCCGGCCCCCTCGCCGGCGGGATAGAGGTTGGAGAAGCCCTGGGCCCGGAAGGAGCCGCGGTCCCGTGGCAATCTGACCGGCCCGGAGCTGCGGGTCTCGATCCCCACGAGCAGCCCCTCCCCTCCGGCGAAGCCCGGGATGGCGCGGTCGAAGCGACCGAGCGCGCCCTCGATGGCCTCGCGGACGCGATCCGGGAGGAGCTGGTCCACCCGCGCGGCGGTCGCGCCGAACCCGTAGCTGGTGCGCAGCTCCCCCGACGACCGCCGGCCCTCGAGGAAGTCGGAGGCCCGCTGGGCAGGGGCGGCGTACGTCCCCCCACCCGCGTCGAAGAAGCGGCGCTCCAGGTCCCGCTGGAGGTCGACGCCAGCCATGGGGCCCGTGAACCCCAGGCTCGCCACCGCGGCGGGATCGAGGGTCGTGACGAGCGCGGCGTTCGCCCACCGGGACGAGTGGCGCGAGTTACTCATCCCGTTGGTGCAGAGGCCGCCCGGCTCGCTCACGCTGGCCACGATCCGCCCTCCGGGGCACATGCAGAACGAGTGAGCGGGGACCTCCCCCCTGCTCTGGAGGTTGTAGGAGGCAGGACCCAGCACCCCGCCCCGCGGGTCAGCGCCGTAGCGCCCCCTGGTGATCAGCTCCTGGGGATGCTCGATCCGCACCCCCACCTGGAACGGCTTGGCCTCCATCACGACCCCAGCCTCCGCGAGCCAGCCCCAGGTGTCCCTCGCGCTGTGCCCGATCGACAGCACCAGGGCGTCGAGCTCCAGGTCACCCTGGGTCGTCCTGAGCGCCCGAACCGCGCGCCCCTCGACGCCGTCCTGACACTCCACGCCCACGGCGCGGACCCCGTACAGAAAGCGCACGCCCAGCTCCTCGAGCCGCGCGCGCAACCGCGGGAGCATGCGGTGCAGCACGTCGGTGCCAATGTGCGCCCGCGCGTCGAAGGCGATGTCGGCGGGGGCTCCGGCCCGGACGAGCTCGTCGATGACCGCTGTCTCCAGGGCGTCGGAGACCCGTGTGTAGAGCTTGCCGTCCGAGTAGGTCCCCGCGCCGCCGTCCCCGAACAGCAGGTTGTTGTCGAGGTCGGGCGCGGCGCCCCTGTGGAACGCGACGACCTTCCGGCCCCGGCGCTCGATGGCCTCGCCGCGCTCCACGAGGGTCACCTCCGCGCCCGAGAGGGCCGCGGCGAGGGCAGCGAAGAGGCCGCCCGGCCCGGCCCCCACCACCACCAGCCGGCCGCCGGCCCCCTCCACCTCGAGGGACCCGGGCGCAGGGGTCGCCGCCACCTTCCCCGAGCGCAAGAGCCGGCGGAGCTTGGGCCCCCGCGGGCCATCGGGGACGACCAGGTCCACCTGACACACGAAGTGCAGGTCCCTGCCGCGGCCGCGGGCGTCCACCGAACGCCGCGCGAAGCGCTGGCTGCGAACGTCCCCGGGGTCGACCCCCACCGTCCTTGCGGCGCGGACGAGGACCTCACGGTCCGGCTCATCCAGCTCCTGACGAAGCCCCGAGACCCTCCAGGCGACCCAGCCTCGCCCCGTTCGATCTCCTTCCCTGCCCATGCCGATGGTCTGGCCACAGTCTAATGGGAGCGCCACGTGGGCCGGGGGCCAGTTCGACCCGTTTGGAGGCCTGCGCCAGGGCCAGACGGCCGATGCTGCCCTGGGGCGGAGGCCGGGAACAGGCTCCGCCCCTGACCACCTGGCGCCCAACCCATGAAGATGAACCACCTCCTCCAGGCCCCCCTCCTCCTGCTCGCCGTCGCCGCCGCCGGCTGCCACACCGTCTCCTCCGCGCTCATCGTCCCGGAGAACGTCGCGGTCTCCCGCGCCGTGGGTGGGAGCGTGCAGATCGCCGCCAGCGGCTCGCAGAAGCAGGGCCATTTCGGCCCCCCGATCGTGGCCGCGGACGACCTGGAGGCCGCGCTGACCGAGGTGATCCTCAGCTGCGGGCTCTACGATGAGGTCCTCTCCGGGGCCGGGGCCCGCCACCTGCTGGAGGTCGAGGTGGTCGAGCTTGTGGAGCCCGAGGTCGGCTTCGACACCAGCACCGAGGTGACCCTCCGCTGGACGCTCAAGAGCGGCGACGGGGACCGGACCCTCTGGGTCGAGACCATCACGACCTCCGCGAGCATGAACTCCTATGAGGAGATGGACTCCTCCCTCCGCCCCCAGCTGGTGATGGAGAAGGCCATGCGGGACAACCTCGCCGAGGGCATCCGCGCCCTCTCGGCCGCGGCACCGACGGCCCCTTGAGCCCTGCAGGCACAGCGGGCGACGGCGCCCCCGATGGGGAGCCCGATGGAGACCTGCCCGAGCTCCCCGAGCTGCACCCGAAGGGCCAGCTGAGGGCCCTGTTGGACGCGCCGGACCGGGACCGCTGCCCCGGCGCGCGGCCTGTGGTCTCGGTCCATGAGGAGGATGACCCCGACTTCATCGCCGAGGTCAACGCCCGGTGTGTCGCAGCCCCCCGCCTCGAACGCCGCGGGGTCTTCCACGGGAACTGGGCCGAGCTCCATGACCAGGACAGCTTCTTCCCCCGCGACCCGCTGCCGGCCCTCGCCGAGCGCTGGGAGGAGGCCCGCCCCATCGTCCTCCACGACGTCCTCGACGACGAGCTGCTGGACGAGGTGAGCACGGACCGCTGGTCCAGGGAGCTCCGCTCGGACGGCGGGCTTGGACGCTTCCTCGAGGCCAGAGCCGCCGAGCTCGCGCCGGAGTACCGCGTGACCGGCGCCCGGCAGCCGGCCATGCCGGACGAGCGGGATCTCGAGAGCAGCGCCATCTCCTGGCGCGCGCCCAAGGACCGTCCCACCCGCGGACCAGGTGCCATCGACGACCTCTGGGCCAAGACCCAGCGCCTGTCCACCCACCCCGACGACGCCTCGCTGCGGATGCGCCTCGCCTTCGGGGACGAGGTCGAGAACGACGCCAGCCGGGACATGGCCCGGCACCGGGCCGTGAGCGAGCTCGCCAATCGTCTGATCCCCGAGGTGGCGGCGCTCAACACGGACCGCGAGCTCTCCGGCCTCCTGGCGGAGTGGATCCGGGGTCGGCCCCTCCTGACCCAGGCCATCGCCTACTGGAACGCCCCGGGCGGCGGAGCCCGGTTCCATCACGACGCCTTTGACGAGCCGGCCCGGGGCCGTCAGCGAGGCGTGCTCTATGCCCAGCTCACGGGCGCCACGGCCTGGATCGCCCTCTCCACCGACGACCTCGCGCGCCGGGCCCTCGAGTTCGTCGAGCTGCTGGAGGACGGCGAGTTCCCCTGGCTCATGGACGGGGCGGAGGGCGGCGCTGCCCAGCTCGAAGCCTGGGGGCAGGTGCTGCGGGACCCGGAGCGGGCCCGAGCCGAGCTGAGCGCCCCGGGCGGCGGGGCCCTGGGCCCGCTCATCGACCGTGGGCCCGAGTTCACATCCCTGCTCGCCGACGCCGGCCACGGTTACGTGGTCGCGGCGGGCGACGTGATCCTGCTCCCCAACCACGGCCTGGACCTGACCTGCATGCACTCCGTGTTCTGCGCCAGCGACGAGGAGGCCTTCAGCCTGTCCCTGGCCATCCGCGAGCAGGAGCGCCCCGGCCAGCCGGGGGGGGGAGCGGGCCGCCGCGGCGGCGGGCGTCGCCGGCGCGGGGGCGGACGCCGGGGCGGTCGCAGGAGGGGCGGCGGGGCCCGTCCCGGATCGAGCCGGAGGAGATGAAGTCGATCCAGCCTCGACTCCGCGTCAGCCAGCGGTCGATTCCCCAAGTGGGTATCCTCTCCCCCCTCGCATGGTCGACTCCATCGAACGTACGTCCTCGGCGCCGCCCCTCAGGGGCCCGCACTCCCACCTGAGCCCGCTCCCCACCGCCGCCGAGCTGGCCCCGGTGCTGGAAGCGCTGGGGCAGTCCCTGGACACGCTGCTCCCCCTCGGGGACCCCGGGCCGCGGGGGCCGCGCTTCCACGTGGTGGGCCCCGAGGAGGTCCTCGTGGGCAAGCGACTCCGCACCCTCGACGCGGACCTCGGTGAGACCGATGCCCTCCTGCTCGTGATCATGGGCCCGGCGGAGCCCGGGCGGCTCGCCACCTGGCGCAACACCCTCTGGCCGCTCCTCCACGTCAACCGGCTCGCCACCCTGGACCAGGGCGCCCTGACCCTGCGGACCCTGGGCGACAAGGAACGGTCGACCGTGGCCTGTGACCTGAAGCTCTCCGTGCTCGTCGGGCACCGCAGAGCCCACGTCATGTCGGCCGGGGAGACCGTCACCAAGTTCGACCAGAACGCGACCGGTTGGGACGGGCGGCCCGGCAGCGCCGGCTACCCCCACTTCCGCTGGATGCGACGCCACGTGGGGCGCTTCGTGGCGCCCCGCCTCGTGCGCGACGACCCGGCCGGGCAGATCCGCATCCTCGACTTCGGATGCGGTGCCGGTTGGACGGGGCTCGAGGCCGCGGCCGCGTGCCCGGGGGCCCACCTGTCGTCCTTCGACCCGAGCCCGGAGATGGTGCGCATCACCGGAGAGAACGCCGCGAAGCTCGGCATCGAGAGCTTCGAGGGGCGCCCCGGCTTCGGCGAAGCCCCTCCCTTCCCCGCGGAAGGAGAGGACCCTTACGATCTCGTCATCAGCTCCGGCGTCGTCAGCTTCTCACCGGACGTCCCGGGGTGGCTCGACGGATTGGTGGCCACCATGGCGCCGGGGGCGGACCTGATCATCGGAGACATCAACCCCCACTCGCGCGGGTTCGAGCGGCGGCGGCGACGCAAGCCCTTGCTGCCGGTGCGTGAGATGAACGCCCGGCCCCGAGAGGAGATCCGGCGCGAGCTCGAGGCCCGCGGCCTGGTCCACCTGCGCAGCGGCGCCTACCAGCTGACCCGCCCGATCCCGGAGGCCATGCACGTGAGCGAGACGCGACTCGGCGGCGTCCTCACGCACCCGCTGCTGGCGGCCAACCGGATCGCGACCTTCGTCGACGCCTCCTTCGGCTCACCCATGCAGGACCACTTCGACTCCTGGGTGATGCACCTTCGCCGGCCGGAAGAGGCCAGCTGATACGGGTCCCGCGGGGCTCAGGCCCCGCCGGCGCCCTCCTGTGCCGCGTCTCCGGCCGAGGCGTCATTCGCCGCAGCATCGCCCGCCGCGGACTCGCCCGCCGCGGACTCGCCCGCCGCGGACTCGCCCGCCGCAGAGTCGTCCGCCGCAGAGTCGTCCGCCGCGGCCCCCTCCGGAGCAGCCGGTCCGGACGCCGCGGCGCCACCCGGTCGGTCGGCGCCGAAGTCGATGAGCCGTGCGAGCATGTTGCGCATCTCGTCACGGGAGACGATGACGTCGACCTGCCCCTTCTCCAGGAGGAACTCGGAGCGCTGGAAGCCCTCGGGGAGCTCCTGCTTGATCGTGCTCGCGATCACGCGCGGGCCGGCGAACCCGATCAGGGCGCCGGGCTCCGCGAGGGTAAGGTCGCAGACCATGGCGAAGGACGCCGTCACGCCCCCGGTGGTCGGGTGGGTGAGCACGCAGATCGAGTATCCGCCGTCCTCGTTCAGCTTGGACAGCGCCGAGCAGGTCTTGGCCATCTGCATGAGGGACAGCATCCCCTCGTGCATCCTCGCGCCGCCCGATGCCGTGAAGAGGATGAGGGGCTTGCCCTCCTGCCGAGCCACATCGCAGCACAGGGCGATCTTCTCGCCCACCACCTCGCCCATGGAGCCGCCCAGGAACTTGAAGTCGAGCACGCCCAGCACGACTGGGCGGCCCAGGACTTCACCGCGGCCGGCGATGAGCGCCTCGTTCTGCCCGGTGCGCTTCACCGTCCGCTCGATCTTGTCCCCGTAGGAGCCCGAGTCCACGAAGCCGAGCCGGTCCATGGCCTCGATCCCGGAGAAGAGCTCCTCCCAGGTCCCCTCGTCGAGGGTGTGCCGCACACGGTCCGCCCCAGGCATCGTGAAGTGGAAACCACATGCGGGGCAGGTGTACGACTTCTCCACCACCTCCTTGCGATAGATCGTCGCGCTGCAGCTCTCGCATTTCAGCCAGAGCCCGCCGGGCATGTCCTTCTTCCGGAAGCGCAGGCGGCTCATCCGCCCGTCGCCGCCCGCCTCGCCTTCCCCTGCGCTGGGTGCGTCCTTCGACATGCTTGTATCGCTCATCCGGCCTTGGCCTCGGAACTGGATGCTGCGATCGCGCTGGCCCGGAAGCCCTCGATCGCAGCCTTGCGGTCAGGCGCACCAAAGATCGCCGAGCCCGCCACGAACACGTCCGCGCCAGCCTCGGCGCAGAGCGGGATCGTCTCGGCGTTGAGCCCGCCGTCCATCTCGATGTGCCCCTGGAATCCCTGCGCCCTGAGCCAGCGCGTCTTGTCGAGCACGTGCTCCATGAAGCGCTGGCCCCCGAAGCCGGGGAAGACGCTCATGACGAGCACCAGGTCGACCTCGTCGAGGATCTCGCCGAGGGGCTCCACCGGGGTGTTGGGGTTGATGGAGACGCCGACCTTCGGCACCCCCGCCTCGCGGAAGGCGCGGTTGGCGAGCCGGGCTCCGCGCGCGGTCCCCGACCCCACGGTCTCCCAGTGATAGGTGAGGACGTGGGCGCCGGCCGCGGCGTACTCCGTGGCGTAGGCCATGGGGTTCGACACCATGAGGTGGACGTCCAGGGGCCGCTTCGCCGCGCGCCCCATGGCGGCGACGATGGGCGGGCCGAAGGTCATGTTCGGCACGAAGTGGCCGTCCATGACATCGACGTGGTGCCAGTCGGCACCCTCCTGCTCGATGGCCGCCATCTCCTCGCCGATGCGGGCGAAGTCACAGGAGAGCAGCGACGGAGCGATGATCGGGCCGGAGCCCGGGGACAGGTCGGGGAGAGAGGATCCCATGGGCCCTATCCTAGGCTCGGAGGGCCTCGATTCCCGGCAGTACCTTGCCTTCCAGCAATTCGAGGGAAGCTCCCCCCCCCGTGGACACGTGATCCACGGCGTCCGCGAGGCCCAGGAGGTGGATCGCTGCCACCGAATCACCCCCGCCGACCACGGTGGTGCCCTCGCAGGCCGCCATGGCCTCTCCGATGGTCTCGGTGCCCTTCCGGAACCGCTCCATCTCGAAGACCCCCATCGGGCCGTTCCAGACCACGGTCCGCGCGGCCTTGACCCGCCCCGCGTAGCACTCCTGCGTCCTGGGACCGATGTCCAGTCCCATCCACCCGTCGGGGATGTCCACGCCGACCTCCTTGGCCTCGGCGTCCGCCGCGAACCGGTCGGCCACCACGTGGTCCACGGGGAGCAGCAGGTCGACCCCGCGCTCCGCGGCCTTCTCGAGCGCCGCGCGGCACATGTCGAGGCGGTCGTCCTCCACGAGGGAGGCCCCCACGTCGTGTCCCTGCACTTTCAGGAAGGTGTAGGCCATGCCGCCCCCGACCAGGATCGCATCGCAGCGGTCCAGGAGGCTGTCGATGACCGTCAGCTTGTCGCTCACCTTCGCCCCACCAAGGATCGCCACCAGGGGGCGCTCGGGCGCGTTGAGCACGCGCTCGAACGCGGCGCACTCGCTCTTGAGGAGCAAGCCCGCGGCGGAGGGCAGGAGGGCCGCCACCCCGGACACCGAGGCGTGGGCGCGGTGGGCCGCCCCGAAGGCGTCCCCGACGAACACGTCCCCGAGGCGGGCGAAGCCGGCCGCGAGGTCCGGGTCGCCCTTGGTCTCGCCCGGGTGGAAGCGCACGTTCTCGCAGAGGACCACCGCGCCCGCGGGGGCGTCGGCGACCGCTTGCTCGACGGCCTCCCCCACGCTCTCCTTGAGCGTGATCACCTCGGAGCCGAGGAGCTCCGCGAGTCGAGCCCCGATGGGCCCGACGCGGAGCGACTCGACGACCTGCCCCCTGGGGCGACCGAAGTGGACGAGCACCACCGGGCGCCCGCCCCGGGCGAGGATCTCGCGGAGGGTCGGGAGCGCCGCGCGGATGCGCGTGTCGTCCGTGATATCCCCGGCCTCGTTGACCGGAACGTTGAAGTCCGCCCGGACGACCACCCGCTTACCGGAGAGGTCGCCCAGGCCATCGAGGCCAGGGACGTCGAGATTCATCGGTACAGAAGGCCGCTCAGGACTTGCTGGAGGCCTTCTTCTTGGCCGCGGGCTTCTTGCCGCGCAGCTTGTGGGAGAACTTCATCAGCTGGACGACGCGGTTGGAGTATCCCCACTCGTTGTCGTACCAGGAGACCACCTTCACGGTCCGGCCGCCGATCGCCATGGTGGCGAGGCCGTCCACGACCGAGCTGTGGGGGTCGCCGATGATGTCGGTGGAGACCAGCGGGTCCATGCTGAACTTCAGCACGTTCTTGAAGCCCTTGGTCTTCGCCGCGGCGGCGAGGGCGGCGTTGACCTCCTCTGCGGTGGCCTTCTTCTTGAGGCGGGCGACGAGGTCGACCACGGAGCCGTCGGGCACCGGGACGCGCATGGCCATGCCGTCGAGCTTGCCGCTGAGGCGCGGGAGGACCTTGCCCACGGCGCGTGCGGCGCCGGTGGAGGTCGGGATGATGTTCGTCGCCGCGGCGCGGGCGCGGCGCAGGTCCTTGTGCGGGAGATCCAGGATCTTCTGGTCGTTGGTGTAGGCGTGCACGGTGGTCATGAGGCCGTGCTCGATGCCGAAGGCCTCGTCGAGGACCTTGGCCACCGGGGCCAGGCAATTGGTGGTGCAGCTGGCGTTCGAGATGATCTGGTCGCTGGCCTTCAGGGTCTCCTCGTTCACGCCCATGACGATCATGGCGTCGATCTCGTCCTTGGGCGGGACGGTCAGCAGGACCTTCTTGGCCCCCGCCTCGAGGTGCTTGGAGCAAGCCTCGCGGGTGGCGAAGACCCCGGTGGCCTCCACCACGAAATCGATCTTGTTGGCCGCGTGGGGAAGGTTCGCGGGGTCGCGCTCGGCCGTGATGGCGATCTTCTTGCCGTCCACGGTGATGGCGCCCTTCCCCGCGCGGATCTTGCCCTCGTAGCGGCCGTGGACCGAGTCGTAGGCCAAGAGGTGGGCCAGGGTCGCCGCATCCGTGAGGTCGTTGATGGACACAACCTCCATGCCGGGGGTGTTCTGGATGATTCGGAAGACGTTCCTTCCGATGCGGCCGAAGCCGTTGATCGCGATGCGCATGATGAGTGTTTTGGAGAGGTCCTTCACCCGGACCAGGGAGGGTCCCTGGCCCCCAGGTGGAGGCCAGGCATTGAGCGTTGGGACGGGCAGGGTCGTTCCCCGGTTCGCCAGCCCCATGAGGCTGGCGAGCCCGGGCAGGGCCCCGCCGAGGGGGCGTCAGCGGACGGATCGGATGGGGACGACGAATTCCAGCCGAATTGGCGGCCAGAGAATACGGACGCCTACCGAAGGGATCAACGGAAGCAGGCCGCACTCCCCCCATTGCGGCTCCCTCTTCCTTCCCCCCATCTCTGCTCAGGCAGGCCCCGGACCGCCCTCCCAGGCACCCAGGACCCTACTGGCGACCCCTTGACGGCCCCTTTCTCTTCCTTCCAGCTGCCGACTAGCGCACTTGGAGGGGCTCGTGGAGACTGCGGACCCGTCCCATCCCCATGCCCCGACGGCTCGGGCCGTCCGCAACGTGACCGGAAGCGCCAAGAACACCCCTCCCGCCCAGCCCGACCTTGCCGCCGCTGATCGTGGGGCCGCCGACCCCGCGGACCTCGTGGGCGGCAGCGACCGCGCCCTTGATCGGGCACGCGGCCTCCACATGGAGGAGGGCTCGCGGATCGAGCCGGCCGAGGACCTCGCCCGGTCGGAGTCACGGTCGGAGCCGCGGACGAAGACCCCGTCAGCCGACGCCGTCCCCACGCCCGGCGGCCCGTGGGCCTCCCGGTGGGCTCGACTGGCCCACGGGCTCGGCCTGGCCCCGACGACCCCCGTGGCAGTGGCCCTGAGCGGCGGGGCCGACAGCGTCTACCTCCTCCACCTCCTGGCTCGCGCGGAGCCGAGCCCCAAGGTGCTCGCGGTCCACGTGGACCACCGCCTGCGCGGCGAGGAGTCCCACGACGATGCGGCCTTCTGCGCCCGCCTCTGCGCCAAGCTCGGGATCCCCTTCGCTCGCAGGGTGGCCGAGATCGACCCCCGCGGGGGTGACGTGGAGGCCCGTGCCCGAGAGGCGCGCTACAAGGCCCTCGCCGCGGAGGCCTCGGCCTCCGGGATCTCCGTCCTGCTGACCGGGCACCACGAGAACGACGCGGTCGAGACCCTGCTGATGCGCTGGATGCGCGGCTCCGATCTCGGGGGCCTCGCCGGACTGCGCCGGGAGACCGTGCTGGGCAAGGCCCGGGCTGCCAGCCAGGACGGCGCCCCCGGCATGCGTGTGCTGCGCCCCCTCCTCGGGATGCGGCGGGAGGAGGTCCGCAGCGCCCTGCGCCGTGAACAGCTGGAGTGGCGCGAGGACAGCTCCAATGGCGGCTCCCAGTTCAGCCGGAACCGCGTCCGGAACGAGGTCCTCCCTCAGATCGAGGACAGCTGCGGAGAGGAGGGCGTCGAGAACTTCTTCGAGTTCGCCCGCGCCATCGAGTCCTTCGAGGACGAGCTCGCGGACCGCACCGGCCACATCCAATGGCGCTCGGTGACCCACGAGGCCGCCCGCCGCTCCACCTCCATGCCCGATCTGGGCGGCACCATCGCCCGGCAGGACCTGGAGGCCCTCAGCGCGCCACTCCTGCGCCGCGCCCTCGGGCGCCTGATCGGCGAAGGGACAGGGAGGCGTCCCTCGCGGGCCCTGCTCGCCGAGCTCGGAGAAGCCCTCGAGGAGGGCCGGACCATGCGAGTGGACGTCCACGAGGGCTGGACCGTGCAGCTCCGCTCCAACGCGCTTCACCTGACGCCTCCCACCGAGCGCCTGGTGTCCTCCGCAGACCCATCCGCCGAGGGCAGCAGCGCCCCCATCGCCGGGCCCGGGCTGATCCTGGGGATCCCCGGGGCCGCGCAGCTCGAAGACGGGCGCTCGATCTCCGCGGAGGTCGCCCCTGAGGGCTCCGAGCCGGACCCAGAGGACCCGACCGTCGTCGAGATCGACGGTGACGGCGTCAGCGAATTCAGGGTGCGCTTCGCGCGCCCCGGGGACCGCTTCCAAGCCAAGGGGGCCCCGGGTCACAAGCCCCTGCGGCGCTTCCTGGGCGAGGCGGGGATCCCCCGCGAGGAGCGCGGGTTGGTCCCGGTCGTCCTGGTGAACGAGGAGGTCGTCTGGGTCGCGGGTGTCACCGTCTCGGAGCGGCGCTCGGTCACCTCCCGGACCCAACGCCGCATCCGTCTGTCTCTCGACGGCGCCAGAGGCCAGTCCGTCCGGTGACTCCGGGCCCGGACGGGGCTATGCTCCCTCTCCGTGTCCGCCCCCATCCGCCCCATTCCCGCCACCACCCAGGACCCCGAAGGACGTCCCGGCAGCGGCCAGCCCGCCGAGGATCCCCGAGAGAGCGTGGTCCAGCGAAACATCGCCAGGGTGAGGGAGACGCTGCGTGCAGCGTCAGAAGGGACCGGCAAGGGGACTCCCACCCTGGTGGCGGTGACCAAGGCCGTCGATGACGACGTGGCCCGGTTCGCCCTGGAGGCTGGCTGCGAGGATCTTGGGGAGAACCGCGCGGACGCCTTCGCCGAGCGAGCGCAGCGCTTCGGAGCCCTCGGGCTGCAGCCTCGCTGGCACTTCATCGGTCACCTCCAGCGCAACAAGGTCCGGCGCGTCGTGGAGCACGTGCACGTGCTGCACTCCGTGGACTCCGATCGGCTCGGCAAGGCCGTCGCTCGGATCGCAGAGGAGCTGGGGCGCCCGATCGATGTGTTCATCCAGGTCAACCTCACCGGCGAGGATGAGAAGGGCGGCTTCACCGCAGACGAGGCAGCGGCCGCGGTGCTGCTCCTGGCCAACTCGCCCGCGATCACGGTCCGCGGGCTGATGGCCATGGGCCCCCTGCGCGGCATCCGGACTCCTCGGGAGGTCTTCGAGGAGGCCAGGGACCTGGCCCGGAGCCTGGAGGTGGAGATCGGCGATGCCTTCGGCGATGGACGATGCGAGCTGTCCATGGGGATGAGCGGCGACGCCGCCCTGGCCGCCGAGCTGGGCTCCGACCTCGTCCGCGTGGGCTCGGCCCTCTACGAGGGGCTGCAGCCCTCGAGCTCCCAGAACCCCACGACCAGCGCCACCACACCAGACGCCCCGATCGGGCCGCAGGCCGACTGATGGAGCCCCTCTATATCGAAGTGATCGGTGCGAGCGCTGCTCCCGCGGAGCTGCCCCGGCAGGGCAAGCTCGTGATCGGCTCGTCCAGCGAGAAGGCCTCCTTCGTGGTCGAAGGCCAGGGGGTCGCGGACGTGCACTGTGCGATCGGGCGCATCAAGGGCGGCGGCTGGGCCCTGCGCGATCTGGGCTCGGAGTTTGGCACGCTCCTCAACGGGGAGTCGGTGGACGCCTCTCGCCTCAGCGACGGCGACGAGATTCTCCTGGGCTCGAAGAAGCTCCGCATCTTCTCCCTCGCCGCCGGGAAGGGCACCGCCGCCGCCGCGCCGGCGGCCTCCCCCGGAGCCGAGCCCGCCGCCCTCGAGGAGCTGGTGCTGCCCGAGCCCCAGCCGCAGGCCGAGCCCGCTCCTGTCCCCGCGCCGGTCCTCGAGGAGGTTCCCAAGCCCCGGACCGCCGCACGGCCGGCCTCCGCAGCGATGCCCTCGATCGCCGGGTACCAGGTGGACCGCCTCCTGGGCCGCGGCGCCATGGGCGACGTGTACCTGAGCACCCAGGAGAGCCTGGATCGCCGGGTCGCGCTGAAGGTGCTCAAGCCCAAGCTCGCGGGCGATCAGGTCTTCGTCCAGCGGTTCAAGGACGAGGCCCGCGCGGCCGCGCGGCTCAACCACCCGAACATCGTGACCGTCTTCGACGTCGGTCAATCGGGGGAGCTGCACTTCCTCTCGATGGAGTTCATGGCGGGAGGGTCCATCGAGGCCCGGCTTGAGGAGCTCGGGCCACTCCCCTGGCGCGAGGCCCTCGACGTCCTGCGGGACTCCGCGGCGGGGCTCGTCTACGCGGAGTCGCGCGGCATCGTCCACCGCGACATCAAGCCCGAGAACCTGATGCGCAATCAGGACGGGGTCACCAAGATCGCGGACCTCGGGCTGGCCGTCCAGGTCGAGCAGGAGACCGTCGACTCCAGCGGCGGGAAGATCTTCGGCACGCCCCACTTCATCGCGCCCGAGATCGCCAAGGGAGAGCCCGCCGATGCCCGCGGCGACCTGTACGCCCTCGGCGTGACCGCCTACCGGGTCCTCTCCGGCAGGACGCCCTTCGAGGGTCCCACCTCGCGGGACATCCTCCGGGCGGCCATGACCGAGGAGCCCGCCAAGCTCGGGACCCTGGTGCCCGGCCTCCCGGCACGGCTCGAGGCGGTCATCCACCGGCTGCTCGAGAAGGACCCCGACCGACGCCCCCCGTCGGCGTCGATCCTCCTCAAGGAGCTCGAGGCCATCCGCGCCGGGGATCCCGGGGGCGCCGCGCCCGTGACCGCCGAGGCGCCGAGGTCCAAGGTGGGTCTCCTCGCGGGCGCCGTCGCCGTCGCCGCGGCCGCGGCGGCGTACGTCGCGTTCAGCGGTGGAGAGGCGAACCCGGACGAGCCCGAGCCCTTCCGAGGCAGCGGCGCGTCCGCCAACGCGGAGGCCCCTGAGGAGGCCTCCAGCGCCTCGTCGACCACCTCCGCATCGGCCCCAGGGGGCGCCCCTGACGGCGACGCTGGGCCAGGCGGGGAGAACCAGACCTCCAGCGCGGGCAACGCGGCATCCGGGGCCACAAGCTCCGCGGCGGGGCCCGCCGTCAAGGAGGCGAGGCCCGCGGTCGAGGCGGAGTTCGAGTACCAGGCAGAGCGAGCGTTCCTCGCCCTCAGCGAGGAGCTCCTCACACCCAAGGATCGAGCCGCCCGGCTCCGCACCCTCGCCGAGCAATTCGCGGGGACGGACGCCGCCGGGCGGGCCCTGGACGAGGCCGCCCTGATCGAGTCGGGGGCCGGCGCCGCGACCGAGGTGGCCGCCGCTCGCGAGGCCGGCCTCGCCGCTGCCCTCGGAGCCCTGAGCACCGCCGCCAACTTCGAGGCCAGCCCCTTCCACCCGGGACAGGCCCTGCGCGCGATGAACCTCATCGTCGCCCCCGGCAACCTGGCCACCGACCCCGAGTACCTCGCGGGGCGCGCGGCCCTCGTGGACCGGGCCATGAAGATCGGGCTCGCCCGCGGTGGCGCCGCCATGTCCGCCGCCGACCAGGCCGCGGCCCGCGGCGACCTCACTGGGAGCCGGGACCCCCTGCGTGAGTTCGTGGGCCTCGCGGACCTCCCCACGGCGGAGGAAGCGCCGCTCCTCATGGGCGTGGGTGCCCCGGCCTCGGTGAAGGAGTTCGAGGACCTCGCCAGCGCCGCCCGGGACCGACTCCGCGACCTCCGCGGCAAGGAGGCCGAGTTCGAGGCCATCCGAACCGCCCAGGAGCGCGCCGCGGTGGCCGCCGGGCTGGGCGGCGGGCTCGAGTCCGACCTCCGACAGCTCTCGCTCAAGAACGCCGGCGCGCGCCTCAAGCAGGCGGCGGAGCTCACCAGCGACGGCGACCTCGCCGGCCGCCTCCGGGGACTCGCTGCGGAGCTCGACGGGGCCCAGGGCGCCCTGGACGCGCTGCTCACCGGCTGGAACGACCCCGGCTGGCGGCGACTGGGGGTGATCGATCCGGTGGGCGGCGGGAACGCCAGCGTCCTCGGCACTGCTCCCGGGGCGCTCATGCTGGAGGCCGACGGCGCCCCCCGGAACGTGCCCCTCGCCCAGTGGGCCGCGAACCCGAAGGCACTCGACAACCTCTTCAAGGGGCGGCTCGACCGCAGCTGGGCCTCCGACGAGGAGGCGGGCATCGTCACCCTCATGGGCCTGAGCGCTTCGCTGCAGCTCATCGACGCCCTCGACCCCGCCCTGCGGGAGGACGCGAGGAGGATCTCGCGGAGCGAGGCGGCGGACGCCCTCCAGGCCTTCTCGAAGGTCCAGGACTGGGTCGAGAAGGTACCCGGCACCGCGGAGGCCGCCGCACGCCAGCGCGCCGCAGGCCGCCTCCTCGCCGAGGCGATGATCGCGCGCCAGGACGGGGACTGGCCCCTGTGCGCCTCGCTCCTGCGGCGCCTGCTCGATGAGAAGCGGGACACCTGGATCGTGATGCTGCTCTCCGACGGTGACACCAAGCAATGAGTTCGACCGACGACCTCCGGGGCGACTGGAACCCGCTCGACCGTTCGGTGGCCGAGGCCATGGACGCGCTCCGGGAGACCGAGGTGGGGGCGCCGGGTGTGCTGCTCTTCCTCGCCACCGGGCCCGGCGACCTCCCCTCCCGCATGGACGCCTCCGTGGTCCTCCCGCTGCGCGAGGTCCCCGGGGTCCCGCCGGTCTGGCACGGCGTCACCCTGCGCGCCGGCAACCTGGGTGAGGTCCGCGCCTGGCTGATCGAGGACGACGCCGCGCTGGAGCACGGGGCCGAGCCGGACTGGACCCGCGCGTTCCCGGTCTGGCTCGCCGAGGCCGCGGGCGCGCGCCTGATGATCCACACCTCCGCCGGCACCGCCCTGGGGGAACCTGGAGGTGACCCGGGGGGCTTCGCCGCCGGGGACCTGGTCCGGCTGGCTGACCACCTCAACCTCTCGGGGCGCTCGCCGCTTCGGGGGCTGGGTGAGAGCCGCCTCGGCCCCCTGTTCCCCGACCAGACCCGCGTCCACGACGAGCGCCTCGCAGAGCTCGCCCGGGACGCCGCTGGGCGCCACGGGGTCGAGCTCAGCGACGGCGTCGCCGCGTGCACCTCGGGTCCCGCCCTCTGCACCCCCGCCGAGCTCGCGTGGCACCGAACGGCCGGCTGCGACGTCTCCGTCCAACGGCTCGGCGACCCCCTGATCGCGGCGGCCCACGCCGGGATGGGGAGCCTGGCGCTGGTGGCCATCACGGATGTCGCCGGCGAGCACGACCTCGACGTGGCGACCATCGTCGCCCGCGCGGAGCAGACCGCCCCGGTCCTCGACCAGCTGGTCCAGGACGTCGCGGCCCAGCTCGGCCCGCTCGCCCGCGAGCGGGCTGCCGAGGTGGAGGCGTGAGCCACCGCCTCGCCGTGCTGGTATCCGGCACCGGACGGCACCTGGAGAACCTGGCCTCGCTCGCGGCCGACCCCGCCGCGGACTTTGACGCAGAGGTCGGCGTGGTGATCTCCAATCGACCGGGCGTCGGAGCCCTCCACCACGCGGCCCGGTTCGACCTGCGCGCAGAGGTCCTCGAGGGCGCGGAGGGCGAGACGGACGAGGAGTACGGCCGGCGGGTCTTCGACGTGATCCGTGACGCCGGGGCAGACACCGTCGTGCTCGCCGGCTTCCTCAAGAAGCTCTGGATCCCCGACGACTTCGCCGGGCGGGTGATCAACATCCACCCCTCCCTCCTTCCGGCATTCGGGGGCAAGGGCTGCTACGGGATGCGCGTCCACCGCGCCGTCCTCGAGCGGGGATGCCAGGTCTCCGGCTGCACCGTGCACCTCGTGGACGAGGTCTACGACAACGGCCCGATCCTCCTCCAGCGCTGGTGTCCCGTGGAGGCCACGGACTCCGCCTCCGACCTGGCCGCCCGTGTCTTCGACGAGGAGCTCATCGCGCTCCCCGAGGCCCTACGTCGATTCTGGAGCCGCTGAGCCGGCGCGGCGCTTCGCCAGTCGCCTGGCCCGCTCCCGCAGCCGCTCCTGCTGCTTCGCCGTGAGGCCGAGCCGGACGCCCACCTCCAGCGCGCGTTCGGCGAGCTGGTGCGCGCCCTCGAGGTCTCCGACCTGGCGCTCGAGGACCATGGACCCGCCGGTGAAGAGCTCGACCGCGTGGCGGTCCTCGGCGCACTCCTCCAGCGCCTCGCGGTAGGCCGCCCGGGCGAGCTCCGTCCGCCCGGACCGGCGGTGCAGGTGCGCCTCTCGGACCTGGAGGCGGCGGCGCGCCTCCCCCGCGGCGCCGCGGGCGAAGGCCGCGCCGATCCAGCGGAGCTCCTCCTCCTCGTCGACCGCGGTCTCCGCCAGCGCCACGGCGCGCTGGCACCCGGAGCCCGCGAGCGGCGCCCCGTCCGCCCGCTCCTCCAGCTCTGCACGGCCCAGGAAGGCGGCCAGCGCCGCGAGCGAGAGGACGTCGTGGTGGTTGTGCTCGAAGACCCCCTCCAGCCGATGGGGTCGCCCCGCCAGAAAGTCGAACCAGGCCGCCGGGGCCAGGCTCCCGGGCAGGTCGTCGGTACGGTGGAAGTCGAGGAGCTCTCGCTCCATGGTCTGCAGCCGGCCATCGGGCAGGGTCCCCTGGGTCAGCCGGCGGAAGGGGTGGTACAGGTCGAGGTGAGCGAGCCCGGCGAAGGGCGGCTCGATCCCGGCGATCCGCATCTTGTCCTCCAGCCGGTGGCGGTCGAAGGACTTGCCGAAGAAGGAGACCATGCCGGGCGCGGCAGCGAGCCGCTCGGCCACGGCGGCGAGCATGGCTCGCTCCTCGCCCGGCTCCCGCAGGAAGCCCTGCCAGCTCACGAACTCGGCCCCCTCGAACCAGCCCAGCCCCACCATGTAGACGTAGACCCCGGCTCCCCCCGAGAGGCCGCTGGTCTCGGTGTCCAGGTAGACCGCCTCGCGCAGGGGCATGGCGCCGAGGCCCTCGTCCCGGGCGAGACGGGCGATCGTCGCAGGGGCCGCGGCGTCCACCTCCCCAAGGCTCCATGAGCCGTGCTGCCAGGAGGCCACGTCGACCCGCGTCTCTCGCGCCGCGAACGTCCCCTCGGCGCGCCGGTGCTCCACCAGCCCCTCAGGGGGGGCGGGCGAGGCCTCGCGCAGGCCGTCGACGCCTCCGACCTCCCGTCCACCCGGCGCTCCGGCCCGCGGCAGGGGGCGGGCCCCGCCGCCACCGAGGCGCGCCTTCAGGCTCGCGGGGATCCCACGGTCGCCGGTGGCTGGGCTCGCAGGACCGCCGGGGACGGCCTCTCCCCGATCAGCCCCTCCCCGGTGAGGCTCGTCGGCCGCCGGCCCGCCAGTGGTCGACGCGCGAAGGCGATCGCCCTCCCGTCGAAGCCGCGCCAGCTTGGATCGAAACCCGTCTTGCATCCCCCCGCCTTGCATCTCTACCTGCTCTGAGCCCTGGCTCAGAGCCCCTCCGTGGCCGCGCCGCGGGGCAGGGGTCCGAAGTCAGCGGGCTCCTCCTCGTCCGGCGCCTCGAGGTCCGCGACGTCCGCCTCCACGGGGATCGCTCCCCCGGCGAGGTGGATCAGGAGTCGCTCCACGGTCTCCTTGCCCAGGGGGCCCACCTCGGCCGTTGGCCCCACGCAGGCAGGGCAGCCCGCGGGGCACGAGCACCGCGTGACCACATCGAGGGCGGCGGCGAGGAGGTCCCGGTGGGCGTTGAAGAGCAGCTCTCCGAGCCCCACGCCCCCCTGGACCTTGTCGTACAGGAAGAGGGTCGGCCGTCCGAAGTGGGGCGACTTCACGTGACTGGAGAGCCCGAGGTCGGAGGGCTGGCAACGGATGTGGAGGGGCGCCACCCGGCGCAACAGGTCCCCCAGCGCCCGCCACGCCGCGCCCCGGTTCCCGCCGGCGAGCCCCAGCTCGTCCGCGGTGTGCTCCGAGAGGGTCAGGACGAAGGCCTCGGTGTCCAGCTCCTCCGGCGGCAGGTGGATGTCGCCGGCGCCGACGTTCTCGCGGGTGTAGAAGCGGATCTTCTTGTAGAGCGTGGCGACCGTGGTGACGTGGACCTCACCGCGCCACCCGGAGTAGTCCTCGCCCTCGCGGGGCCCCTCCGGGGGAACAGAGGATTCCACCCGGGCCACCGCGCGATCGCGGCGCGCCCGCTCCTCCAGGCGCAGGACGCGCACCTCGGTGTCCGTCTGCGCGTCCGTGTAGTAGTCCGACTCCACCTCCGTCACGTAGGCGCGTCGGTTCTTGTAGTCGAAGCGCTCCACCCGCCAGGTGACCCCCTGCACCTGATAGATGGCGCCCTCATGCACCGTGGTGATCGACGACTCCCGGTCGGTCTCGCCGATGGCACGCTCGGTCCCCTGCTCGAGGATCAGCACGTTGTCGATGTCGCCGCCCGCCAGGGAGACGTCCTGGGCCGGATAGGCGTCGGCCATCCAGAACCAGGTGTCCCCGCGACGGTGGAGGAAGCCCGACTCATCGGCGAGGTAGTCCAGGATCTCCGGGACGTGGGGCGCCTGCCCGAACTCCGGCTCCCCCTCGAGCACCTCGGGCCCTCCCTCTTCCGCCGGCTCGCTGGCCGCCCGGAAGGGGAGCTCGAAGGCGCCGCACTTCACGTGCTCGCTGAGCAGCACGAGGTTGTCGGGGTCCACCCCGAGGCGCTCGCGCGGGGCCTCGAAGAGGAACTCGGGGTGATGGACGAGGAACTGATCCACCGGCTCGCTGCGGGCGATCTGGACCACGAGGCTCGCGTTGCCGCGACGGCCGACCCGCCCCGCCCGCTGCCAGAAGCTCGCCTGGCTGCCGGGGTAGCCCACCAGGACCGCCACGTCGAGGGCGCCGATGTCCACGCCGAGCTCGAGGGCGTTGGTGGACACCACCACCTTGATCTTCCCCTCCTTCAGCCCCGACTCGATCTCGCGGCGCATGTCCGGGAGGTACCCACCCCGGTAGCCTCGGATCTCGCTGGGCTTCAGCCCCAGCTGCTTGGCGCTCTCCTTCAGGTAGCGCGTCAACACCTCGACCGCCGTCCGGCGCCCGCAGAAGAAGATGGTCTGGTGGCCGGGCCCCACGACCTCGCGCGCCAGCTCCCGCGCCTCCTCGAGGGCGTTCGCCCGCAGCCCCGCGACGGGGTTGACCACCGGGGGCTCGTAGACCCCGAAGATGCGCTTGCCCGCGGGGGACGCGTCCTCGTCCACCACCGTCACGGGGCGGCCGAACAGGCGCTCGGCGTGCCCCCGGGGGTCCGCCACGGTGGCCGACGAGGCCAGGAACTTCGGATCCGCACCGTAGTGCCGTGCGATGCGCAGCAGCCGCCGGAGCACGTTCGCGACGCTCGACCCGAAGACCCCCGAGAGGGTGTGGACCTCGTCCACGACGACGTACTTCAGGTCCCGGAACAGCTCCGCCCACTTGGCGTGGTTGGGCAGGATGCCCTGGTGGAGCATGTAGGGGTTGGTGAGGACCATGTGGCCCCGATCCCTGAGGGTGCGCCGGACGCTCGGCGGCGTATCGCCGTCGTAGGTGAACGCGTGCCAGTCCCGGGCTCCGGTGCTCTCCCCGTGTCGCGCGACGAACTCCTCCACCAGGCCCGTCAGCCCGACGGTCTGATCCTGGGAGAGCGCCTTGGTCGGATAGAGGAACAGCGCCCGCGCCGCGCCGCCGGACTCCAGCAGTGACTGCAGCACGGGCGCCGTGTAGCAGACGGTCTTGCCGCTCGCCGTCGGCGTCGCGACCAGCACATCCTCGCCTCGCAGCGCCGCCTCGATGGCGGCCGCCTGGTGAGCGTAGGGCTCCTGGACCCCCCGGGCCTGGAAGACCTCCACGAGCCGCTCGTCCAGGGACTCCGGCCAGGGCGAGGTGCGCCCCGGCCGCGCCGCAGCCTCGCGCCAGTGGACGATCCGTCCCTTCCAGGGCGGCTCCGTCCCCAGCCGCCTCGCGATGGCCTCAACGCCCTGGGCGCGACGTGCCCGACGCTCCCCGCCGGCCCGCGCGGACGCGGCCCCCTCCCTCTCGTGACTGCTCCCCATCATGTTAGGGGAATGGTAGGGTCGCGCCGCCCGCCTGGGAACCCCCGGGCCCGGAACCCGCCGGAAGGCCCCCCGGGCCGCCCCGCCTGCTCAGCGCTCGGGGCGATCCGGCTTGCGATCCACGATCGCCTGGAGGTCCGAGAGCAGCTCCTGTCGGGCGAGGACCGCCCTCAGCGCCCCCACCTGGACCTGGGCCTCGCCGCTCGGCGTGCGGCCGAAGCGCGCCTCCCGCACCTTCCCCTCGCCGTCGATGAATCGAACCTCGACGGCGCCCTCGAGCCCCTCACGTTCGCCCTCGGCCACGTGGCGGTCGGCCCTGAGGAAGAGGAGGTGATCGAGCACCAGGTCGAGCTCCCTGGCCGGGACCTTCGTGCCCTTGGGGCGCCAGTCGAACGCGTCGGCGCGGATCCACTCCCGGGAGCGGCCCGCCTGCTGGATCCGGAGCTCCCGCAAGCGGGCATTGGAGAGCGTCCACAGCTCGCGGTCCAGGAGGTCCTCGAAGGACGTCTCCATCACGGGAGCGAAGGACGAATCCAGGGACCCGACGATCTTGTCCCCATCCCGCAGGAGCGGCAGCAGCTCGGTCCCCTCCGCGTTGCGCGTCGCCTCGGCGATGGCTCCACCCTGGATGAGGCCCTCGTCGGTCTCGACCCAGACGCCCCGATCGCGGGAGCCGACGGGGAAGAACTCGGCGCCGTCCGTGTCGAGGAAGTACTGGACCACCGGCGCGGACTCCAGCGTCGAGAGCAGGTCTTCGATCCGGCGCCGATCCCCCGGGAGGTCCGCGGAGTAATCAGCGATGCCCGGGGTTCGCCGCGCGACGACCCAGCCGTCCTGCTCCGGTCGAATGCGGATCGAGCGCTCCCCTCTTCCGATGAGGATCTCCTTCAGGCGCTCTCGATTGAAGCGCACGAAGTTCCCCTCGAGGAAGCTGGTGACCGGCTCCCGCAGGCGCAGCACGTCCTCGGGATCCAGCTCGAAGATGGTCGTCCCGTCCCCGCGCCTGCAGTAGACGCGCGCGTCCTTGGAGGCGACCTGGATGGTCTGAACGGCGCCGCTCAGCGACGTGGCGCTGAGGGACATCCACGGGACGTCGAGCCCGAAGCGCGCGAGGTCCACCTGGGAGCGGTCGCTCACGATGCGCTTGGCGTCGAGGCGGTTGAGGAAGCGGGTCCACAGGGTGAACAGGGCGGGGTCGCCCAGGGCCTTGGAGGGGACCTCGATCCGCCAGCCCGCCCCCTCGCGGTACGCCCTCATCCCGAGGTTCTGCTGCTCCCCCTGGTCGTACCAGCCCCCGACCCGCTCCAGAGCGATGACCTCGTCGGCGCGGAGCGCGAAGACCCGCTTGGAGCGGAAGTCGCTCAGGTTGAGCGTGAAAGGCGTCTCGAAGTTGCGGAGCGTCCGGAAGATCTGGCCGTCTCGGCGGACGTAGACCCGCGCGCCGTCGAGGTCCACCGCCCCGAGCTCCACCCGGGTTCGCCGGGGCTCACCGCCCTCGATCTTCTCCTCCACCTCGATGAACCCCTCGGGGGGCTCGAAGGAGCGGATGGCGTCCTCGGCCAGGGCGTCCGGGACCGCCACCACCCGGTTCCGGAGGATGACCTGGACGATCTCGAGCACCTGGTTCTGCTCCGCCGGCCACGCGATGGGGTCGGTGATGAACCACTGCCCCGCCACGTCGCGCTCGAAGCGCATGTGCTTCGAACCCTTGATGTCCTCGAGCCGGATCGCCGCGAGGCGGCTCCGGTCCACGCCCGGGAAGAGCGCCTCGGAGAGGCCGTCCGCGGGGATGGTCTTCGCCTCACGCTCGGTCTGGAGATAGGCGACGGTGCCGAGCGCGAGCACGCAGACGAGGAGGATCAGGGTGGTCAGGCGGTTCATCTCGCGCCCACCTCGGGGCTGGAGCTCTTGGTGGGCGTCCGGCGGCTGCCGCCCGCGCGGCGCAGCCAGACGAGCACGCCGGCGAGGAGCGCGGCCAACGGGAGCAGGTACTGCGCCACCCTCATGACCCACACCACCGCGCGCGGCCGGTCCATCGGGAGGAAGCGGAAGTCCGGGGCTCGCTGGGGCACCGTGATGCGGTGCTCTCGATCGAGCAGCCAGTTGAAGGCCGCGCGCAGGACGTCGGCGGAGCGGAACCCGGGATTCTGGAGCGCCGCGTTGGTGAACATCGCCTCGGACCCCAGGGCCACGATCCGGATCTCCGGCACGGCCTCCAGACCCTTCGGGCCCTCCTGCTCCACCATCGGCGGCCGCTGGACCGTGGCCGCGAGGGGGAACGAGCGGAAGGTGCCGTCCAGCTGCGCGTCATAGCGGCGGTCGCACGGCGGCGCATCCAGCCACGACTCGGGCGAGGAACGGAAGAGGGTCTGGGAGACCCCGTCCGGCGGCTGGACCCCGACCTTGACCCGGTGGGTGATCGGGACGGAGAACGACGCGCCCGTCCCGCGCATGGCGCCGAGCATCGGGTGCAGCCCCATCAGGTCTCCCGTCACCACGTGCACCTCGCACTCCTGCTGCCCCTGGACCACGAGCCCGGTGCGGCGGTCGAGCAGCGGGCGCATCACCCGCCCCTCGCTCACCTCGAGGTCGAAGTGCCGCAGGAGGTCCGGCACATCGCTCTTGCGCAGCAGCTCCGGGACGGTCTCGGGCGCCACCAGGAGGCGGCCTCCGCGCTCCACGTACTCCACCACCTCGGCGTACATGTCCTCGGGCCACGCCACCTGGGGGCCCACGACCGCGACGGCGTCGCAGTTCTCGGGCAGGCGACCGTCATCGAGGAAGTTCCAGCGGTGGACCCGGATCCCGTCCCCCTCCAGCTCCTCAGCCAGCATCCCGAGGCCGGAGTTGTCGGCGCTCTCGAGCGCGTCCAGCTCGCCGAAGCCGTAGGTGAAGTAGACGTGCCGCTCCGCCCCCTGGGTCACGTCCAGGATGGCCCCGATGATGGCCCGCTCCGCGTCGTACTGGTCGATGCTGGGCGGGATGTAGGACTCGGGCACGGGGTTGCCGATGTCGAAGGTCGCCAGGTCACCGGAGAGCGCCAGGAATTCACGCCGGTCGCCGTTCGAGATGACGAGCCCGTTCTCGTAGCCGCGCAGCCGCAGCTCCTGCTGCCGGAGGGTCCAGGCCTCCTGGTCGCTGGTGTCCACCGCCTGGATCGCGACGCGGCCATTGGCCGCCTCCTCCATCAGCAAGAGGAGCTTGTCCGTTCGGACCAGCACCTCCTGGCCGAGCGCCGTCAGCGGCGCGTTCATGGGCCGATAGAGGATGTCGACCTGGATGTCCGACTCCAGCCGCTCGAGCACCCCGAGGCTGGCGGTGGAGAGCGTGTTGCTCTCCGCGTTGGTCATGTCCACGCGCTGGCGGATCCCCGGACGGGCCGCGAGCCAGTTCACGAGCAGCACCGCCACCAGGGCGAGCGCCGCCGTGAGCAGCACCTGCGCGCCGATCCCGAACCTCGAGAGCCACCCCACGTTGCTCCGCGGCCCGCTCATCCTCGCCACCTCCGCGCCTCGATGGAGCGGGCCGTGAGGAAGAGGAAGAAGCTCGTCCAGGTGAGGAAGAAGATGACCTCGGCGCTGTCGAGGATGCCCAGCTGGAATGAGCGGCTGAAGTGGCGCAGGGCGTCCATGCTCGCCACGACCCCGGCCATGCGCTCGATCAGCGCCGCCTGCTCCTCGGCGCTGGAGGTCAGTAGCGGCACCAGGTAGTCCATCAGCCGCGCCGCGAGGAACGGGATCGCCATCCACATGAGGCAAGCCACCATGCTCAGGAACGCGGCGAGCAGCGGCGTCGACGTCGACGTCGCCGCCAACATGCCGATGGAGACGAACAGGCCCGAGACCAGAATGGTGCCGAACCAGGTCCCCAGCACCGCCGGCCAGTCCGGCGGGCCACCCGCGAGGTCCAGGGAAACGGCGTAGACCAGGGAGGAAGACCAGATCACCGCGAGGAAGCCGGTGGCGGCGAGGAACTTGCCCACGACCACCGCCGCGTCGCTGACCGGCGCGGTCAGCAGGTACTCGAGCGTCCCGCTGCGTGACTCCTCGGCCACGAGCCGCATGGAGAGCAGCGCGGGGAGGAAGATCATCCAAAGCCAGAAGCTGGCCCCGGTCATGGCCCCGTTGAGGGAGACCGTGACGTTGTACTGGGTGTCGTAGAGGATCGACGCGAAGAGCAGCCCGTTGATGAAGAGCACCACCAGGAGCACGATCCAGGTGAACGGCGCCATGAAGAGGCCGCTCAGCTCTCGACGGGCCACGACGAACGCACCGATCACGAGCCGGCCCCCTCGTCGTCCTGCTCTTCCCCGGCGCTCTCTGGGGCGGGCGCATCCACGGACACGGGCTTGGAGAGGTCCCGCGAGGCGCCGCGGTCGAAGGGGTTGAGGCTGTAGATCGTCTTCTGCGACGCGCCGCCGGGCGTCCCCAGGGGAAGGGGGTCGGAGGCGGCCTTCGGCGCCCCCAGCTGGAGGCCCTCGGCGAGCGTGGGCTGCGACGCAGGGGCGGACGGGCCCTCGCCGTCGCCGTCGCCGTCGCCGTCGCCCGGGACCGAAGCGGGCCCAGGGGCGGCGCCCGGCGAGGCCTCGCCGGTGAGCTCATCGAGTCCCACGCCGGTCACCAGCCGGGTGAACAGCTGCTCGAGGGTGGGTCGCTGCCACGAGAGCTCCCGGAGGGCCCACCCCTGGGTCATGGCGAGGGCCCCGATGTCCTCCCGGAGGTCTCCGTCGCCGCGCACCTCGAAGGACTGATGGATCCCGACCCGGTCGCCCGTCGAGACGGACTCCACCCCAGGCAAGGACCCCATCAGGCTGGCCATGTCCTCGGCGGAGGCGGCTCCCATCACCTCGACCGCCACGTGCCCGCCGCCGCCGAGCGTGGTGGCGAGCTCTGCCGGCGGCCCATCGGCCACCTTGCGACCCTCGTGGAGGATGATCACCCGCCTCGCCATGGACTCCACCTCGCCGAGGATGTGGGACGACAGCAGCACCGTGCGGTCGTCCGCCAGCGAGCGGATCAGCTCCCGCACCTCCCCGCGCTGGATCGGGTCCAGGCCACTGGTCGGCTCGTCGAGCACGAGGACTTCGGGATCGGGGAGGAGCGCCACGGCGAGGCCTACGCGCTGCTTGAGGCCCCGTGAGAGCGTGCCCACCAGTTGCTTGCGCCTGTCCCCCACGCCCACCCGGTCGAGCACCTCCGAGATCCGAGCCCGTAGCCCCTGTCGATCCATGCGGTGCAGGCGCCCGTGGAAGCGCATCATCTCCTCCACGCGCAGCTCGGGGTACAGGGGCACCGACTCGGGCAGGTAGCCGATGGAGCGCCGCACGCCCATGGAGTCACGCTGAACGTCGTGCCCCGCCACCACCAGCCGCTCCGCCCGCGTCGCCGCGAGGTAGCCGGTGAGGATCCGGATCGAGGTGGTCTTCCCCGCACCGTTGGGACCGAGGAACCCCACGACCTCCCCGCGGCTGACCTCGAAGCTGAGGTCGTCGACGGCGGTCAGCGCGCCATACCGGCGCGTCAGGTGAGCCACTTCGATCATGGTTCGAGAATCTTGGGCGGGGGCGCTGAGGATCGGATGCTCGATCTGCCGGGCATCCAGCATTGACGGGGCGGACCGGAGGCCCGGGGGCCGCCGTATTCGGGGGCGCAAGGGTAGTCGCGGAGGGCCCGGTTACAAACCGTGTGCCGCGCCGAATCGGCGGCTCCGTGTACGGTGTGCGCTCAGGTCCCCTCTCCCGCCCCCTTCCCCATGCAACGACGCCACTTCCTCCGCGGAGCCGCCGCCGCCGCGGCCACCGCCGCCGCACCCTCCGTGTTCGCCACCGCCCTCGGGAACGAGCGACTCAGCACACCTGCCCCCACGCCCAGGGGCGCGGGGTTCGGGCTGAAGTACGCTCCCCACTTCGGCATGTTCCGCGCCCACGCCGGCGACGACCTGGTGGACCAGCTCCGGTTCATGAAGGACGAGGGCTTCACGGCCCTCGAGGACAACGGCATGAAGGGCCGCGACGATGCCACCCAGGATCGGATCGCCGCCGCCATGGCCGAGCTGGAGATGGAGATGGGCGTCTTCGTGGCCCACGTGGACATGCGTAACCCCACCTTCGTGGACCCGCCGGCCAAGGCCCGCGAGCGCATCGAGGCCGACATGAAGCGGTCCGTCGAGGTGGCGAAGCGCGTGAACGCGAGGTGGTGCACCGTCGTCCCCGGCGCCATGAAGCGCAACGTGCCGCACGAGTACCAGATGGCCAACGCCATCGACAACCTCCGCTTCGCCGCGGAGATCCTCGAGCCCGCCGGCCTCATCGCCGTCCTCGAGCCCCTGAACCCCTGGCGCGACCACCCCGGGCTCATGCTCCGCGGCATGCCGCAGGCGTACATGATCTGCCGCGCCGTCGACTCCCCGTCGGTCAAGATCCTGGACGACCTGTACCACCAGCAGATCACCGAGGGGAACCTGATCCCCAACCTCGATCGGTCCTGGAGCGAGATCGCCTACATCCAGGTCGGCGACAACCCCGGCCGCAAGGAGCCGGGCACGGGGGAGATCGGGTACCGCAACGTGTTCCGCCACCTCAAGAAGAAGGGCTACACCGGCATCGTCGGCATGGAGCACGGCAACGCCTCCGGCGGCAAGGAGGGCGAGCGCGCCGTGATCAACGCCTATATCGACGCCGACGGCTGAGTGATAGCAGCGGCTCGAGGGATCGCTCGCTCCTGCCGTCACCTACGCCCGGGTCCCCGCAAACCGCACCCCTCGCGGACGCCGACAGGCGGACGCCACCTCACCTGTTGCCCCGATGACCAACTCCGAGATCGAAGTCCTGAGGCAGGAGGTCGCCGCCCTCCGCGACGAACTGCACCGCGCTCGCCAGCAGGCTGACCCCAGCTACTACTTCTCGGCAGAGGCCGAGCACGACCTCGCCGACGGGGCGCGCATGCCCGACGCGGGGCTACCCGCCAAGACGGTCAAGACGCTCATCGAGAACGCCCACTCCCTCGACTTCGACCAGAAGCTCAACACGTCGTCCTACGTCAACGTGAGCTTCGAGCCGGAGGAAGAGGATGTCGCCCTCATGGGCTTGAAGGTCAACCTCGCGGACCAGACGGTGTACCCCAAGTCGTACGCCATCCACGACTCCGTGGTGAACATGATCGCGACCCTCTGGAATTGCCCGCGGCCGGACGACTTCGAGGAGTACGGCGTCTACGCGGGCGCGGGGACCGTGGGGTCCACGGAGGCCTGCCTGCTCGCCGGCCTCGCGCTCAAGTTCCGCTGGCGCGCCTGGTACAAGAAGCGCCACGGGCTGAGCGACGATGAGGTCCGCGCCATGCGGCCGAACATGGTGATCTCCACCTGCTATCAGGCGGCGTGGGAGAAGCTCTTCAAGTACCTGGACATCGAGCCCCGGCTGGTGGAGCCCTCACGGGACACCTTCAAGGTGGACCCCGAGAGCGTCCGCGGCGCCATCGACGAGAAGACCATGGGCGTGGTCTGCATCATGGGCAACCACTACGGCGGCCAGTACGACCCCGTGTGGGACGTGGACAAGGTCGTGACCGAGGTCAACGGCGCCAACGGTTGGCAGGTGGGCATCCACGTGGACGCCGCCTCGGGCGGCTTCATCGCGCCCTTCCAGGCGGACCTCCCCGCCTGGGACTTCCGCCTCGACAACGTCCTCTCCATCTCCTCGAGCGGCCACAAGTACGGGGAGTCGTGCTGCGGCACCGGCTGGGTCGTGTGGCGCGAGCGCCGCGACCTCAGCGAGCATGTGGCGATCTCCGTCACCTACCTGGGCGGCAAGGCCGACTCCTACACGCTGAACTTCTCCCGTCCCGCCAGCGGCGTCTACGTGCAGTTCTACAAGCTGCTGCGCTTCGGCCTCGCCGGGTACCGCCAGGTGGAGGAGAACATGATGCGCAACGCCAGCTTCCTCAGGGACGGGCTTCGCGCCATGCAACACGAGGGCAAGCCCCGCTTCGTCCTCCTCGACGACGGGGACCAGCACTGCCTGCCTGTCGTCACCGCCATGCTGAACCCGGAGGCGGGCTTCACCTACGACGACATCGACCTCCAGCACGTGCTCTCCCAGCACCACTGGTACGTCAGCGGCTACAAGATGAGCTACGAGCACCCCATCAGCGAGGAGACGCTGCCGCTCTTCCACGACGCGAAGGCCGAACAGTCGATGTTCCGCATCGTGGTCAAGGGCAACCTCACCCGCGACATGGCGGTGGACCTGCTCGAGTCCTTCGAGGCGGCCCTCACGTTCCTCGACTCCGTGGACTTCTCTGGTCTCCACGGCGTGAGCACCCGGGACATGCGCCACAAGGACCAGCGCATCGTCAGCAACCACTGCTGACGGACGCGGCGGCCCGGCGCAGGGCCGCAGACTCAAGTCATCGGCGGCGGGTGCCCAGGGCTCCGCCGCCGACCCCCATCAGGGACAGCCGCCCGCGGGCGGGCTCAGCGCGCGGCGAGGGAGTCCATCACCACGTTGCGTCCGCCGTCCTCGCACTGCGGCGGATCGGCCATCAGCACCGTGTGGCACCACCCGGAGGCGTGCCCCTCGTTCTGGGCGCCGGGGAGCTGACCGCGGCTGCGCTCGGTGGTGCCGTCCTCAGGGTTGGCGAGCAACAGCGCCGTGAAGATCTGGCAGGCGAAGAAGCCGCCCTCCTGGGTGGTGCGGTAGTACACCTCCGCCCGCGCCCAGCTGGGGATGCCCGCCAGCCAGACCGGCCCACCGGAGGTGGTCAGATTGTTGTTCACGCCGCAGGCGAAGAAGCCCAGGGAGGCCAACGGCGTCCCCTGGTAAGGGCTCCCGACGCTCTGGATCCGGCGGGGACCCTGGGCGCGATCCAGGGGGCTCTGGTAGTAGGTCAAGAGGTGCAGCGCCGCGTTGCCGCCCTGGCTGTGAGCGACGACCCCGAAGGACGTGAAGCCCGAGGCCTGGTTCGCGATGCGTCGGGCGAACTGGTCGTGGCTCCGGTTCTGGCTGGTGTCCGAGAACACGAAGAGCGGCGGGCTGAAGTCACCGGTGGGGAACGGGTTGCCGGACGCGCAGTACCCGTGGGAGAGCACCAGACCAGGAGTGGGGAACACCGGGTCCTTGGGGGCAGCGGAGGTCCCCGTCGGCGGAGCGGACGCGTTGGCGGTCGGACCGAACAGGGACGCTGACGTCACGCGCCCGCGACCAGCGAACGGGGGGAGCGCGCCGGAGGGGACCGGCAGCGCCTCGACCCTCGCGAGGACCCCCAGGTGGTCGGGGTCCTGGACCCGGAGGTTCCGGAGCTCGAGGGGCGGCCTCAACCCGGTGTTCGAGAACCAGCCCGCGTCGAGCCACAGCGAGAGATCCCAGTGGCCTGGGCGCTGCCCATCGGGGCGCGGCGCGCCGATGCGGGAGAGCCAGGTCATGGGCATCGGCGTCCCTGACGCGTCCCGGCCCCAGACCTCCGCGGAGACGAGCAGCCGCCGGGGCTCCCCGAGCATCAAGGCGTCGATGTCCAGGCGCATTCGCCTCGCGTCGAGCACCCTGGTGGAGACGTCGCCGGTGAGCGCGACCGTGGGCTCGTCCACCGTGAAGGTGACCCGCGTGGTCCGGAGGAAGCGGTCCCCCTCGCTGGAGCCTGCGAGCGCGACCCGCGCCGCGTAGTCCCCGCCGAGGTCCACGGGCAGCCGCACACCGAAGCGGCCGTCGCCCGCGGCGCCGTCTCCGCTCAGGCCATCGTCCGCCAGCGGCAGGAGCAAGGTGCCCGCGGGCCCCGAGAGTTCCGCCCACGCGCTGTCCACCACCGGGGCCGCGGGCGCCGCCCCGACGCCGCTGTGATTCCGTTCCACCTGCGCCACGAGTCCGAAGGACCGCCCGACCACCAGCCCGTGACTGTCCACGTAGGCGGCGGCGGTCAGGCTGTGGGCGTCTCGCACCACGAGCCGCGCGCGCGGAGGGACCTGCGCGCCGAAGAAGCGCACGGAGACCTGCGCCTGGCCGCTCTCGACCCGGCGGAGGTCCCATCGCTGCACCTCCTCACCCCCGAGCTCCGCGGCGAGGACCTGATCGCTCCGGAGCGCGCCCTCCTGCACGAGGAGCCCTCCCCTTCCCTCGACCTGGAGCGCCACAGGCATGGCGCTGGCGCCGTGGGCCTGGACGGCGAGTGAGAGCGGCCCGCGCTTGACCGGGAGGTCAGCGATCGCGCGCCAAGCGCCGGCGCCATCGGGCAACCACTGCAGCTCGAAGAGCGCCGCCCGTGAACGCACGGCGCCCGCCGCAGGGTCGGGCAGCCGCAGGAGCCCGCTCTCGATGTCGGAGGGAGGAGCCGCGACCTGGCGCGGCACCGGCCCGGCCTCCAACGACTGGGCCACGACGATGGTCGCGAGGAGCGCCTGCGCGGCGAGGAGCGGAGTGATTCGACGAAGCATGGGGAGACGCATGGAACGATCGAGGGTGGAACCTCCCCAGTGTAGGGGTCTCGCTCACCTCCCTCGCGCCCCCTTGCCGGGCTTCTACAAGGTGGGACGGGCTGGACCCGAGCGGGGTGCAGGCACTCGCCTGGGCGCCACCCTGGCCCATCGTGATCGGGTAATCCCTGCCTCGGGCCTCTCCCAGACACGACCGTGGGCGCGGACAATTCCCGGCTCGACCAACGAACAGTCCCGCTTCGTTGGAGCTTCAGCGAACCCTACTGTCGTCCCATGACGACCGTGACCTCGGCCGGTGCGCCCCCCTCCTCCCACCGGCGCGCATGGGACCCGACCCTGCTCGTCTACGGAGCCACCTGCGGCTGGGTCGCCATCTGGATCGCGGCGGGCCCTGACGCTCGCCCCAACCTCTTCTTCCGCGAGGGCGGTCCGATCGACCTGCTCAACAGCGCGTGGCTGGTGGGGGCCGCCGCGATGTTCTGGCTCGCCCGTGCGGCCAGGGCTCGCTCCTCCCTCGGCACCTTCTGGGGCGTCGCGGCGCTCGGGCTGCTCCTGCTTGGAATCGACGAACGCTTCCAGGCGCACGAGCTCATCTCAAGGGAGCTCGATGTGCCGGCGCCCCTGGGCATGCGGAACTGGAGCGACGTGGTCGTCCTTGCATACGCCGCGATCGCCGCCGGCCTGCTGCTCTGGCGCTGGGGCGAACTGTGGGGCGCCCGGCGGCTGCGCTGGCTCGGCATCGTGGCCCTTGGACTCGCTGCCGTGAGCACCGGAATCGACAGCGTCTTTCCCTCGAGCGGCGCCAAGGACCTCTGGGAGGAGTCCTTCAAGGTCCTCTCGGGCGCCGGCCTCGTCACCGTCAGCCTCGAAGCCCTGCGGATGGCACGCGCCCCCCGTGAGCCGGGCGTCGGTCCCGGAGCACCCGCCGGCCCGAGCATGGCGATTCCCGTCCTCACCGCCATCCTCGCCCTCGCGACGGCCACCCTGATCCCGGACGAGCGGTGGAGCGAGCTCCTCTCCACCAACTGGGGAAGCCCCGAGGCCTGGCTCGTGTGCGTGCTCCTCTGGGTCGCAGCGCTCCCCCTCCTGGTGGTCCTCCCGATTCAGCAGGCGACCGGCCACGAGCCCCGCGCCGCGGGCGAGGAGGAGCGAGGGCTGGGCGTCGTCCCCAGGACCCTCGGGGTCTACCTCGCCATCCTCGGGTGCGGTGAGGGCCTGGCGGCCACCCGATTCCGCCTGCTGGACGACCTGGTCGCCGACCAGTTCCCGGCGACCGCCGCAGAGGAGCTCGCGTTCATGCACGCCCCCATCGCGGTCCCGGGGCTCATCTTCCTCCTCTCCGCCACGGCCATGGCCGTGATCCTGATCTGTGGCCGCAAGCTACCCGGGCGCTTCCTCGGCCTCAGCCTGTCAGGCCTCGCCCTGCTCTGCCTCGCGCTGATCGTGAACCAGCTGGGCGGGGAGGCCTCTGACGCGCTGGTGGCCCCGGGCCTCCGCCTCGCGGGAGCGACCTGCTTCCTGCTCGGCTCCCTCTCGCTGACGACCACCGACAGGGCCTGACCCAGGCGCCCCCCAATCGGGCACCGGGGCCACGCGCCCATCAGCCCGTACGGCCCGACGGTCCCGGCCTCTTGGCCTCAGGGTTGGTGGCCCGCCGAGGTCACCTCCACCAGCGGATCGACCCAGCGGAAGAAGAGCGGCGGCACCAGGGCCGTGAGCATCATCGCGGGGTAGCCCGCGGGCAGGAGCGGCGCTTCGCCGGGGAGGGTGCGCAGCCGGTGATAGGGCCGGCTGGCGTTCGCGTGGTGATCCGAGTGCCGCGGGAGCTGGAACAGGTGCGCGCTGCTCACCACGTGGCTGCTGTTCCAGGAGTGGTGGGGCTGCACGCGCTCGTATCGCCCGGGGCTCAGCTCACGCCGCTGCAGCCCGTAGTGCTCGATGTAGTCCACGGTCTCGAGCAGGAGGACGCCGAACAGCGCCTGCCCCGCGTAGAAGGCGAAGCCCTGGAGCCCGAAGAACCAGACCAGCCCGCCGGCCAGCGCGGTCTGCGTCAGCGCCATCCGCAGCCGCCGGTCCCGCAGGGTCCAGGCGATCCCGTGCTTCTCTGCCCGGCGCGCCTCGAGGCGCCACGCGCTGGGGACCGACTGCGCGATGGCGCGGACCCAGAAGGCATAGAGCCACTCGCCCCGCCGCGAGGTCGCCGGATCCCTCGGCGTCGCCACGTGCTTGTGGTGACCGAGCACGTGCTCCACGCAGAAGTGGGCGTAGAAGACGCTGGTCATCAGCAGCTCCCCGAGCCCCCGGTGCGCGAGCTTGCTGCGATGCATGAGCTCGTGGGCGACGTTGATTCCCCCGGCGCCGGTCACGAGCCCCATGGAGAGGCCGAGGCCAAGCCACTCGTGCCCCACCGGGGGCCGGCTGTGGATCTGCACCATCGTCCAGCCCAGGATCGCCAGCTGCATCGGGGCCCACAGCTCCAGCCACAGGTCATGGATCCTGGACTCCCGCGGCCGGGCGTCGACCTCGTCGTCGTCCACCCGGGAGGGGCCCACGAGCCGATCCCCCAGGGGGATCATCCCGAACACGTACACCAGCGGCAGCCACACCCACGGGCCGCGTAGCTCCAGGGCGGCCAGGTGGACCACCGGGAGGGTGTAGGCGACGGCGAACAGGAGGCGCGACATGCCACGATCGTAGCCGCCACGGGACGAAACTGAATCCCGGCCTCCCTGGGAGCCTGAGGTCCTGACCCTCCGTGGGATGCGCCCCCTCATCACGGGGTCACGGGGGCCGTCCCGCGGGGCATCGACCCCCGGACTCAGGGGCTCAGCTCGTCGACCCCGATGCGGACCGACGCGATCCAGGGCGGGGCCCCCTCGGTCCAGTGCCCGTAGGTCGTGGCCACGATGGTCCCGTCCTCCAGGAGCTCGAGGGCGGGATAGGCGCAGTCCGCCCGAACAAGGTTGTCCATCAGGCGCAGGCGCAGGTCCCCCTGGCCGCCGGAGACCACGTCCTCGAAGGTGCCCACCCAGGCCACCCAATCCCCCCACCGCGGGCTGTCCAGCCCGGTGTCCCGGTAGCTGATGAAGAGGCGCCCGTCGGGGAGCTCCAGCACCTGGTGCCGGTCCCCGGTCAGGGCCCCGGAGAGCGGCCGCGGCGCGGACCAGGTGCGGCCGTCGTCGGTGGACTCGATGAATTGACTGTTGCGCTGCCGGCTATTCTCCCGGAGCAGCAGGACCGTGCGGTCCCCGCGGCGGATGACCCCGGGCTCGCAGAGGTGGCCGTGGGGCCAGCGGCCGATGGCCCGCGGCGCCGACCATGTGACCCCGGCGTCGGTGGACTCGGTCTGGTAGAGGGTGAAGCCAGACCACTTGCCCCCGGGCCCGAAGAAGCGGCCGTCGTCGTGGAACCACGCGCAGGTGCGCCCGTCCTCCATGCGCAGGTGGTCCCCCATGACCACGATCCCGCCCCAGGGGGCGTCGCCGCCCACGGGTTCGAGCTCGGACCAGGTCCGGCCGTCGTCGGAGGAGAGCGCCCGGCGGGCGGGGAAGAGCCCCGACCACAGGATCAGGTTCGAGGTGTCCCCGTCCTGCGAGGTGATGCGCTCGATGACCGGGACCTCCCGCGAGGTCGCGAAGGACGCGGGCAGCGGCAGCCGGTCGCTCCAGGTGAGGCCGCCGTCGTCGGAGCGCTTCATGCAGATGCCGCCCTTGCCGTGGCCCTTCGGGTAGACGCAGAGGATCGTGCGGCCGTCCTCGAGGAGGTACGTGGTGGGGTGCCCCAGGTACTGGTCGGGGTCGCGGTCCACCACCACCAGGCGGTCCTCATCCCCGGCGAGGTCCAGGTCGGGGACCGTCCACCCCCTGGAGGGCGCCGCGTGCTCCGAGAGGCGCCGGGCGCGGGCCTGGCCGCCGTCCACCCGCGCCACGACGGCGTCGAACACCGCCTCGGCCTGGAAGGCGCTGGCCTCATCCGTGGGGTGCCAGCCGTCCGTGCGCCACGCCGACGTCGCCTCCGCGCCGCGCGCGCGGTCAGCGTCGTGCACCGCGACCAGCGGGACCTGCTGGCGGCCCGCTGTGCGGCGCGCCACCTCCGCGTAGGTCTCGACCATGCGGTCGAAGCCCCAGGGATCGTCGACGCCGTACGGGAAGCTGCCGTGGCTCTCCCGCAGGGCGTCGGTCCACATGGTGGCCGAGGGCTGGAGCAGGATCACGTCGGTCCCCGCGCCGCGGACCGTGGTGATCATGTCCGTGAGGTTGGACCGATAGGCCCCGGGCGCCACGGCAGGGAAGTCCTCCCCGCGCGGGATGTCCACCACCGAGTCGTTGACGCCGAACTGGATCACCACCACGTCGGCGTCGCGGGAGAGCACGTCGCGGCCGAGGCGGCGCAGCGCGGAGCCCGAGGTGTCCCCGGGGCGGCCGGCGTTCTCCACCTCGATGCGCAGGTCTGGATAGCGCGCCTTGAGGAGCGCGTCCAGCCGGGCCGGCCAGGGCGTCTTCGCGTCGCGGCGCTGGGAGGTGAAGGAGTCCCCGAAGGCCACCACCCGCAGGGTCATGGGGTCCGCGGCCACGGGGTCGAGCGCCGGGGCGCCCACCTGGGGCGCGAGGAGGAGCGGGAATACGATCAGCATGGTCGAGTCGTGGTGAGGCCGGGGCGGGAGAGAGAGGGGCTCAGCGGAAGAGCGCGTCGGCGGGGATCGGCACCTCGGCGCCGACCCCGGGGCCGGCCCAGCGCACCTGGAGCCCCGCCCCCCCCCGGGAGTTGAACCACTCGACCCGCAGGGCGTGGAAGCCCGCGCGCAGGGCCACCTTGCCCGCCCGTCGGTCCATGCCGTGGAGCCCGTCGTTCTCCACGACCAGCTCGCCGTCGATGAAGAGTCGGCTGCCGTCGTCGGAGGCGGTGGCGAAGGTGAAGAGGCCGTCCTCGGGGACGTTGAGGAAGCCCTCGAAGGCGATGGCGCACTGCTCGGCGCGGGTCGCGAGCCCGATGTCGAAGCCGGGCGCGTCGCGGGTCTCCAGGGGGGCGCGCCCCGCCATCTGGTCCAGGGTCTGCCAGCCGCCCTCGTAGAGCCTCGCGCGCAACCCCGGGGTGGGCGGGACGAGGAACTGGGTGGCGGCCTTCCAGTCGTCCGGACCGAGGACGCGGTAGCTCGCCTCGGCGGGGAACGGGCTCGCGCCGCGCCCGTCGAAGGCCCGTGCCCGCAGGGTCAGGGAGCGGTCGACCCGCACGGGCCCCTCCGCCACCGGCGAGTCCACCGTCGGCTCGGAGCCGTCGAGGGTGTAGCGAGTGACCGCCCCGGGCCGGGTGGAGAGCGAGACCTCCACCGGCGACACCGCCACCGCGCCGGCGGGTTCGATGGCGACCCGGGGCGGCGAGAGGTAGAGGGACACCCGCGAGAGCGCGGGCGCGGCCCGGCTCCCGAGGATCTCCACCCGGAGCCCGGTGGCGGTCTGCTCCCCCACCGTGAGCCCGCGGGCGGGGCCGATGGTGGTGCCCTCGCCGATGGGCTTCCACCGCCCCTCAGGACCTCGGCACAGGACTCGGAAGCGCTCCACCCGCTGACCGAGCTGGATGGGTTCCCCGAGCCAGACCTCGTCGAAGGTCACCGGTGAGGCGAGGTCCCACTCGGCCCAGGCCCGCACGGGGCCTTCCGCATCGTGGCCGTCGTCCACGGCCCAGAAGGTCTCGCGGTCGGGCTCGAGGACCTGGTCGGCCCCGAAGCGCCCCTCGCCCCCGCGCACGTTGGAGGCCCGCGCCGTGACGCCGCCGTCGGCCGCCAGCGCCTGGAGCGCGCACCGGCCGTAGGTGGCGTCGAGCACGTCGCCGAGGGCGGCGAGCCGCGCCACGTCGGTGGCGGTGATGAGCCCGCGGTCGTCCGGCGGGATGTTGAGGAGGAAGTTGCCGCCGCGGCCCACGGACGCGCGGTAGGTCTCCATGAGCAGGTCGAGGCTCTTCACCCCGTCGTCCAGCCCGGCCTTCCAGAACCAGCCCGGGCGGATCGAGGTGTTGCACTCGGCCGGCACCCAGTGGGTCCCGTCCCCGTGGCCGCGGTTGAGCTCCGCCGTCTTCGACGTCCCCACCGTGATCTCGTCCCGGCGCAGGGTCGCCCAGTTGGTCTCGCCGCCGATGGCGCGCTCGTTCCCGCACCAGCGCACGTCCGGGCCAGCGTCCGAGAAGATGACGGCGTCGGGCTGGTGCTCGCGCACGGTGGCGATGTAGCGGGGCCAGTCGTAGACCTGGCGCTTGCCGTTGGGGCCCTCCCCGCAAGCCCCGTCGAACCACACCTCCTTGATGGGTCCGTACCCCGTGAGCACCTCGGTGAGCTGGGTCACGAAGTGGTCGTCGTAGGGGACGCCCGTGCCGTAGCAGGCCTCGTGGCGATCCCACGGCGAGAGGTACACGCCGAGCCAGAGCCCCTCGGCGGCGCACGCTTCGGAGAGATCGGCGAGCACGTCCCCCTCGCCGCCGCGCCAGCTCGAGGACGCCACGTCGTGCTCGGTGACCGCCGAGGGCCAGAGGCAGAACCCGTCGTGGTGCTTGGCGGTGATCACCACGCCGCTCATGCCCGCCGCCTTGAAGGCGCGCACCCACTGACGCGCGTCCATCTCACCGGGCTGGAAGACCTCGGGGTCCTCCTGCCCGCCGCCCCACTCCACCGCGGTGAAGGTGTTGGGCCCGAAGTGGATGAACGCGTAGAAGCGCCGGTCGTGCCAGTCGAGCTGGCGCTGGACCGGGACCGGCGCCAGGGGGGCGAGGTCGGCGGTGTCCTGGGGAGCCGCGGCGAGGGGCGCGGGCGAGGTGACGAGGCAGAGGGCGCTGGAGAGGAGCATGGAGATGGGCCCCAAGGTACCTTCTGAGCTCCCCGCTCTCCCCGTGACTCTCCTCCACAAGCTCCCCGCCGTCCCGACCCCGGGCCGCCGCCTCGCCGCGCTGGCGCTCCTGGTCGCCGCCTCGTGCGCGGCCACGGGGAACGAGGAGGAGATCCGCCTGGATCGCGGCGGCTTCACCGCCCTGTCGGCCGAGGCCCCCAAGGTCCTCGTGGTCGTCGCCCACCCCGACGATGAGCTCGTCGCCACCGGGGCCCTGTACCTGACCGGCGCCCGGCTCGGCGGCGCCTGCGACGTGCTGACGATCACCGACGGCCAGGGGGGCTTCAAGTACGCGAGCTTCGCGGAGGCGCTCCACGGCGTCCCCCTCACCGAGGAGGAGGTCGGGCGCCGCGAGCTCCCTGCGATCCGGCGTGAGGAGCAGCGGCGCTCCCTGGAGCTCCTCGGGGCCCGCATGCTCGTCCGGCTCCAGCAGACGGACCACCGCTACACCCAGGACCGCATGGAGGTGCTGGCGGAGGACGCCGGGGTCTGGGACCTCACCGCCGTGCGCGCGAGCCTGGACCGGCGCCTGGCCGAGGAGCGGTACGACTTCGTGGTCACCCTCGCGCCCACCGCCACCACCCACGGCCACCACCAGGCCGCGAGCCTGCTGGCCCTCGAGGCCGTCGCGCGCATGCCGCAGGCCGAGCGCCCCGTGGCCCTGTGCTGCCAGGTCAAGGCGGCCGACGCCGACGACCTCGGAGAGCCGCCGGCCCTCGTGGCGGCGGAGGCCGCCGGCGAGGAGCTCACCACGATCCGCACCACGCCGGCGCCCTTCACCATCGACCGCAACGAGCCCTTCGGCCACCGCGACCGGCTGACCCTCAAGGCCATCGCCAGCGTCGCCATCGCCCAGCACCTCAGCCAGGGCACCATGCTCGGCTACATCGGCGCCGGGGACGTCGAGGAGTACTGGCTCTTCGACCTGTCCCCGCCCCTGGCCGCGGCCCGCACCGCGGACTGGTTCGTCCAGCTCCAGGACCCCTCCTTCCCCGAGCGCGAGTACACCTCGTCCGCGGGCACCAACGCCTCTCGCTGAGGAACCCGCGATGACCGACGCTCCGATGGAATCACCCGCGCCGCGAAGGATCCTCTCCATCGACGCCCTCAGGGGCCTCGACATGATGATGATCCTGGGCCTCCGGGAGGTGGTGCTCGCCCTCTGCCTCGCGTTCGGCCTCGACGGGCTGCACGGGATCCTCGAGGCCCAGGCCCACCACCCCGAGTGGAACGGCTTCACCGCCTGGGACCTGATCTTCCCCCTGTTCCTGTTCCTGGCCGGGGCCTCGATGCCCCTGTCCTTCGACCGGCGGCTGGAGCGCGGGGATACACGGGGCGCACTCGCCCTCCACACGGCGCGCCGCGCGGCGCTGCTGGTGTTCCTCGGCGTGGTCTACAACGGGCTGCTCTCCCTGGAGCTGGAGGGCCTGCGCTACGCGAGCGTCCTCGGGCGCATCGGCCTCGCCTGGGCCGGGGCCGCCATCGCGGTCCTGTTCCTGGGCCTCCGCGGGCAGGTCATCGTCTTCGGGCTCGTGCTCGCCGCCCACTCGGCGGCGCTCCTGCTGATCCCGGCGGCCCCTGGGCTCGACGTCCCGAGCCTCGAGCCGGGCCAGACCTTCGGCGACTACTTCGACCGCATGACGGTGCCGGGCCGCCTGCACGTGGGCGATCGGGACCCCGAGGGGCTCTTCGGGGTCCTGTCGGCCATCGGCACCGCGCTCATGGGGACCTTCGCCGGCCGGTGGATCCGACGGCAGGACGTCCCCGACCGAAGGCGCGTGGGCTGGCTCCTGGCGGCGGGCCTGCAGTGCGTGCTCCTGGGCTGGCTCCTGGACGCCGCGGGCCTGCCCGTGAACAAGAACCTGTGGACCGCGAGCTTCGTGCTCGTGGCTGGCGGGTGGAGCCTCGTGCTCCTGGGCCTCTTCCACCTGGTCTTCGACGTGGTCGGCGCCCCCCGCCTGGGCTTCTTCTTCTCGGTCGCGGGCGCCAACGCCATCCTCGCCTACCTCCTGAGCGCCTACGTGGACTACCGCGGCCTCGCCGAGGTCCTCTGCGGGCGAGCCCTCGAGACCGGGCGCATGTCCGAGGCCCTCATTCCCCTCCTCGCCCTCTCCCTCCAGTGGGGACTGCTCTACGCTCTCTGGCGGCGGCGGATCTTCCTCCGCGTCTGATGGCTGGCTCCTTCTGCACCGAATGCGGCTCCCCCACCGAGCTGCGCGTCCCCGAGGGCGACAACCGCGAGCGAGCGGTGTGCACGAACTGCGGGCACATCCGCTACGTGAACCCCAACGTGGTGGTGGGCTGCATCGTCGAGGCCGGCGACCAGCTGCTCCTCTGCAAGCGCGCCATCGAGCCGGCGCTCGGCCGCTGGACCTTCCCCGCGGGCTACCT
>JADHOC010000024.1 GCA_016779205.1 Planctomycetota bacterium
CGCGGGCGCGGCGGCGGCCGGCGCAGCGGCGGCGGCGGGCGCAGCGCTCGCGGCCGGCGCGGCGGCGCCAGCTCCGGTGACCAGGTGGAAGATCACCTCCCCCACGGGCACCGTGGCGCCCTCGTCCACGAGGCGGCTGGAGATGGTCCCCGCGGCGGGCGCGGGCACCTCGACGGTGGCCTTGTCCGTCATGACCTCGACGACGGGCTGGTGCTCCTCGACGGAGGCGCCCTCCTCGACGAGCCACTGGACGATCTCACCCTCGGCGATGCCCTCCCCGATATCGGGGAGCTTGAACTCGATGGTCTTGCCGCCGGCGGCGGCTGCCGGGGCGGCGGCCTCGGCCGGGGCAGCGGCGGGCGCGGCGGCCGGAGCCCCGGCCGCGCCGTCCTCGAGGTGGAAGATCACGTTGCCCACGGGCACCGTGTCCCCTTCGCCGGCGAGGTGCTTGACGACGGTTCCGGCGGCGGGGGCCGGCACCTCGACGGTGGCCTTGTCCGTCATCACCTCGACGACGGGCTGGTGCTCCTCAACGGCGGTGCCCTCGGCGACCAGCCACTGGACAATTTCGCCCTCAGCGATGCCTTCGCCGATATCGGGCAGCTTGAACTCGATCATTGGATTAGGGGGGGAAGCGCGGTGTGTCTGGCGGTCGAGGCTGAGGCTCAGAAGTCGTAGACCGCTTCGATCGCGTCAAGGACGCGGCGGTCATCGGGAAGGTAGTGGTGCTCGAGGGTGTTCGGGAACGGGGTGTCGAACCCGGTGACGCGGCGGACCGGCGCCTCCATGTACTCGATGCAATGTTCTGCGATCAGCGCGCTGATCTCTGCGCCGTACCCGCAGAAACGAGGCGCCTCGTGGACGACGACGACCCGGCCGGTCTGCTTGGCGGCCTCCAGGACGCCCTCCTCGTCGAGGGGCATCAGCGTGCGGAGGTCCACGACCAGGCACTCGATGCCCCGCTGCTCGGCGGCCTGCGCCGCGGCGCGCTCCACCACCGGGACCATGGCCCCGTAGCAGTAGATCGTCACGTCGCCGCCCTGGCGGACGGTCCGCAGGGTCGAGAGGTCCACGGTGTACTCACCCTCGGGGACCTCGCCCTTGACGGCCCGGTACAGGGCCTTGGGCTCCATGAAGAGCACCGGGTCGGGGTCCTGAATGGACGCGATGAGGAGGCCCTTGGCGTCGTGGGGCGTGGACGGGATGACGACCTTCAGGCCCGCGGTGTGGGCGAAGTAGGCCTCCCCTGACTGGCTGTGGTACAGCCCGCCGCGGATGCCGCCGCCGTAGGGCGTGCGGATCACCATCGGGGCGGTGTACTGGCCCCCGGAGCGGTAGCGCAGCTTGGCCGCCTCGCTGACGATCTGGTCGAAGGCCGGGAAGATGAAGTCCTGGAACTGGATCTCGGCCACCGGGCGGAGGCCGTTCATCGCCATCCCGACCGCGGTCCCGATGATCCCGTCCTCGGAGAGCGGGGTGTCGAAGCAGCGGCTCTCGCCGAAGTCAGCCGTGAGCCCCTCGGTCGCCAGGAAGACGCCGCCCTTGGGGCCGACGTCCTCGCCAAAGACGACGACCGAGTCGTCCGCCTTCATGACGGTGCGGAGACCGTCGTTGACCGCTTGAATGAGTGTGAGGTTCGCCATGTCGAATGGGTGCAGGCGCGCGTGAGGACCGAAGGGGGGGCAGTGCGGGGATCAGAGCGGGAACTCGCCGTCGCCGGCGTCAGCCTCGCCGCGGCGCTGGGACAGGTCGAAGAGGAACTCGCCCTGCTTGCGGATGTGGTTCGGGACCTCCGCGAAGACGTCGCTGAAGATGGTCTCCAGCCCGGGCGCGGCGGTCGCCTCCGCGGCCTTGGCCGCGCGGTCGATCTCCGCCAGCGTGTCGGCGCGCATGGCCTCGTCCTGCTCGGGGGTGAGGAGGCCCTTGCGCTCGAGGAAGCGGCGGAAGCGATCCACGGGGTCCTTCTGCTTCCACTCCTCGACCAGCTCGGCGGGGACGTACTTGGTGGGGTCGTCCGAGGTGGAGTGCCCCCCCATGCGGAAGGTGACCGCCTCGATGAGCGTGGGCCCCTCCCCGCGGCGGGCGCGCTCGGCGGCCTCGAGCACGGCCTGGCGGACCGCGAAGAGGTCGTTGCCGTCCACGGTCGCGTGGGGCATCCCGTAGGCCTCGGCCTTGACCGCGTAGCCGTCGCTCGCGGTCTGGTGATCCGAGGGACAGGAGATGGCGTAGCCGTTGTTCTGGCACAGGAACACCACCGGCGACTTCCAGACCGCGGCGAAGTTCATGCCGCTGTGGAAGCCGAGGCTGGAGGTGCCGCCGTCGCCGAAGCTGACGAGGTGCACGGTGTCCTCACCGCGCAGCTTGGAGGCGTGCGCCGCCCCGACCGCGTGGGGCAGGTGCGTGCCGATCGGCGAGCTGATGCTGTAGAAGTGGATCGGCTCGACGAAGGAGAAGTGCACGGGCATCTGGCGGCCCTTGGCGCTGTCCTCGGCGTTGCCGAACATGTTGTGCATCATCTCCACGGCGGGGATGCCGTGGTAGAGCGCCATGCCGAAGTCCCGGTAGCTCGGGAAGATCCAGTCGCTCTCGCGCAGGGCGCTGGCGGCGCCGACCTGGGTCGCCTCGATCCCGAGGTTGGGGATCGAGAAGCCGATCCGGCCGGCCCGCTGGAGCTTCAGGCAGATCTCGTCGAAGGACCGCACGAGCAGCATCGTGCGGTAGCAATGGAGGAGCTCCGCATCGGGCAGGTCCGCCTCGAAGCCCTTCTTCGTGGCGCCGTCGGGCGCCAGCACGGTGAGCATGTCAGTCATGGTCGATCTTGGAAGCAGGGGGTCGGCGGTCAGCTCTTGCGGCCCCGGCGCGCGTTCACTAGGCGCGCCGCGAAGAACTCTCCGGCCTTGTAGCTGGAGCGGACGAGCGGGCCGGAGGCCACGTAGAGGAAGCCCATGGCGCGAGCCTCGACTTCCAGCTCCTTGAATCGCTCCGGCGTCACGTAGTCACGGACCGGCGCGTGGTTGGGGGAGGGCCTCAGATACTGCCCGAGGGTGAGGAAGTCGACCCCCGCCTCGCGCAGCAGGCCGATCGCGTCCTCCAGCTCGGCATGGGACTCACCCAGGCCAACCATGAGGGAGGACTTCGTGAAGACGTCGGGATCGTGGTCCTTGGCCTGACGCAGCACGTCCAGGGAGCGCTCGTAGCTGCAGCGCGGGTCACGGATCTTGCGCTGGAGCCGCGGGACCACCTCGACGTTGTGGGCCAGCACGTCCGGGCGCGCCGCCATGAGGGTCTCCAGCTGCGTGTCGACGTAGTCGGGGATGAGCACCTCGACCACGGTGCGCTCGGCGTGGGCGCGGATGGAGCGGATGCATTCGGCGTAGTGGCCGGCCCCCCCGTCCGGGAGGTCATCGCGGTCCACGCTGGTCACCACCACGTAGTCCAGGTCCATCTCGCCGATGGCCCGGCCCACGTGGGCGGGCTCCTCGGGGTCGGGAGGCGCGGCGCGGTCGACGGTCTTGACCGCGCAGAACCGGCAGCGCCGGGTGCACTCGTCCCCCAGCACCATGATCGTCATGGTGGCGTGGTCCCCCTTCCAGCACTCCCCGATGTTGGGGCAGCGCGCCTCCTCGCAGACCGTGTTGAGCTTCAGGTCCCGGGTGAGACTCTTGAGCTTGCTGTACCCCTCCCCGCCGGGGAGCGGGACCTTCAGCCACGGGGGCTTCGGCGATCGCCGGGCCTTCTCCCCTCCGGCGCCCTGGGGCGCCGAGGGGCCGGCTTGGCTGTGGGCGTTGGGTTCGAGGGACGTCATCTGGGCGGCGAATTGGGCGCAAGAGAATAACAGAAGGGGCCGCCCTCCGTCGGCGGCGCCCCCCCTCTGTCGCACCTCCGTGCCGAGGAATCGACCCCTGGACCCGAATCCGACCCGCGGGAGCCTCCAGGGGGGTCGCGCCCTGCGCCATCAGCGCCGGCTACGGCGCTCCAGGAGGGTCCAGACCACGCTCGAGACCTCGTCCTCGTCCACCTTCCCGCTCCCGTCCAGGTCCCAGCGGGTCAGGAAGTCGTCCGGGCCGGACTCCACCCCCCACCTGAGGAGCACCGCCTCTGCCCGCTCGAGCTCGTCCGCCTCCACGATCGAGGAGCGGTCCACGTCGAGCTGGGCGAACAGCAGCGGCCGCCGGCGAAGCTCCCGCTTGGTGAGCTGCCCGTCCCCGTCCGCGTCGAGTCCAGCGCAGATGGTCTCCACGGTGGAGCCGGGCGGCAGGTCCATCCGCGGCCCACGGCGGCGCGAGGGCCACTCCGTGTCCCTGGGCACCTCCCCCCGGTCCCGGCGGCTGGCGAACCGCGTGGGGTCCAGCTGGCAGAAGCCGTCGTCGTCCCGGTCCAGGAGCCGCCAGTCCTCGTCCCGCAGGGTGAACTCCCTGGGGCCGATCGAGCCGCCGCCCGACCGGTCCAGGGCCTCGAAGCGCTCGAGGCCCGCTCGGTCCCCGAAGCGGAGCTCCCGAAGGGGCCCTGGGTGCCGCGAGAGCTCGTGGAGGTCCAGGCGCTTGTTCCCGTCGAGGTCCAGGGCGCCGAAAAGCGCCCGCTCAGCCTCCTTGCGGTCGAGACGGCCGTCCTTCTTGCGCTCGAACTCGAACGGGTCGACGCTGTCCAGCAGGCGCGCGAGGTCGCCATCCGGGGCCACCCGCTCCTCGGGATCCGGGATCGGTTCGGCCTCGATCACCGCGCTCCCGCGGTACTCCTCCGCGGTCCGGGCGAGCTCCGCGAGGGTGACGCGTCCGTCCCCGTCGAGGTCGACGGCGCCGCCACCCACCTTGGCGATCTCGTCGCCCACCAGGAGCCCGCTGCGGTCTCCGTCCGCATGGCCGAACAGCCTGCGGGCCGACGCGGCGGCGGCGATGGACTCCTGGGCGTAGGGCCCCAGCGTCCCGAGGACGTCCCCCTCGACGTCCAGCAGCTTCTCGATCTCCGCCCGCATCAACCAGCGTGACCCGGGATGGCTGACGTCCTTCAGGCGCTTGCCGTCCTCGTCCATCATCTTGTCCAGGGGGAAGCGCTCGGCGCGGAGGACGTAGCCCTCCTGGAGGCCGAGGAGCTGGCCCAGCATCACGGGCTCGGCGCCGTTGGTCACGTCGTTGACGATGACCCCCTCCTCACCCGGGATGAAGGCGTACTTGCGCAGGAAGGGGGGCGTGTACCACTCCCCCAGCTCGAGCAGGTCCGAGGCGCCGCCGGAGGGGGCGATGGAGACCTGCTCCTGCGACGAAGGGTCCGTGACGTCGACCGTCCGCAGGAACGAGTCCTGCTGCCCGTTGTTCTGGGTCCGCTCCTCCACGAAGTACATGTAGTCCCGCTCGCGCGTGCGATCCCCCCCCTGGGGGGACGCGAGCTCCACGTGGCTGCGCAGCACGACGCTGTGGTAGACGGCGTTGTCCCGGCGGCGCTCGGCGGCGCCCGGCCGCCGCCGCTCCGACTCCACGAGCTCGAGGTGCGCCGGCTCGGTGGCGTCGACGAGGATCGGGCCCGCCTCCTCATCACAGACCGCCACCAGCCGCCGGGCGAGGGTCCGCTCGTCCGAGGGCTGTCCGTCCCGGTCCACGGTCGGCCGGCTGAACTGGAACATGACGTCGAGGTCCACGGCCCCGGCCCCCCCACCGTCCAGCGCCAGGCCGCCGATGACCCGCGGCTTCACGGGCACCCGAACGTCCACGACGATCAGCCCCCCCGGACCGTCCGCGACGTACGCGTAGGGCCACCGGATCTCGATGTCGTGGGCGTCGATCGTGGGCAGCGCCGCCACGAGCTCGAGCTCATCCGGGTCGCTGACGTCGAAGACCTTCACCCCCCCCACGCCGTCCGCCACCCAGAGGTGGGTACCCGCGAGGGCGAGTCCCCTCGGGGAGACGGTCATGTGGAAGTCGGTCCGGCGGGGCGCCCGGAGGTCCTGGAGGTCGATGGCGTGGATCCCCCGCTTGCCCTCGGACACGTAGACGTGGTGCACGTGGCCATGCAGGGGATCGGTGGCCAGCTCCAGGTCCACGATGTCGGGGAGCACGAAGCGCGCGAGCGGCGCGCTCTGCTGCGGGTTCTCGCGGTCGAAGCCCACGACCTCGATCCCCCGGCGGTCCGCTGCCACTACCACCTGCCGGCCCAGCCGGAAGTTCCCCGAGCCCATCCCCCAGGTCTCTGACGCCCGGTGGCACTCGGCGCAGGACCGGGCGGTCGGGCGCGTCGAGTGGAGCTGGTGGTGGATCATGGTCAGCCCCGAGAGCCCGTTGGCCGTGACGGGGAACTCCTGGTCGAGGATCCGCTTCCCTTCGGCGTCGTCCACGGTCCCCATGGTCGAGAAGCCCGTGAGGTAGGGCGCCACCCGGCCGCGCTCGTCGAGGCCGGCGTAGAAGCTCTTCCACGTGGTGAAGACCTTCTCCTGGGTGGTCACGCGGCCCGGTGTCCGCTGGCCGGACAACAGGTCAAGCTGGGTCAGGGCCTCGTTGCGGTAGAAGTGGAAGCCGAGGAAGTTCACGTTCCAGCCGCCGTGGCACGTGTAGCACGCGACGTTGCCGTGATCCGAGGTCATGGCGAGCTGCGCCTCGGGGTTGTAGTCCTCGTGCCCGATGTCGATCACGTGGACCGCCTGCTTGATGCGGTGCTCCTCGCCCGTGACCTTGCTGCGCATCCACACCTCACCGTCCCGCTCGAACAGGTGCTTCAGGCGCGTGCCGCGCTCGGTTCGCATGGTCGCCCGCTCCTCGATGGAGCCGTGGCACGCCTCGCATGAGATGTCCGTGGCCTCCTCCATCTTCGAGAGGAGGCGGCCGTCCCCCATCACCCCGTCGAGGGTGTGGCAGTCGACGCAGTGCAGCCCGGAGGCGTGATGGACGTCAGGCGGGGTGACCTCCGGGTCGTTCACGAAGAACGCCCGGTGCAGGAGGCTGTCCGTGGTCCCGGGGATCTCCGGCCCCCCGGGCGCCCCGGGCGGGAGCTGCGAGAGCCCGCGGAAGTGCAGGCCGATGGACGCGTCCCCGTAGTGGCAGGTGGTGCAGGTCTCCGTGGGAGGTGCCGTCAGCATGGTGTGGGCACGCGGGTGCCCCGGCTCCACGCGCTTGGCCGTCCGATCCGCAGACTCGCTCAGCCCGTCCGCGCGGTACGGCACGTGGCAGGCCGCGCACCCGGCCCCGCGGTACTCGCCGTCGAACCCGACCCGACCGCGCAGCGCCCGGCCCTGGGACCACAGGTGACACTGCATGCACTCCTTGCGCACCAGGTCAGGGAAGTGCGCGGCGAGGTCCCCCTGCTCATCCGCCGAGTCGAACTTCGGTGGCTGGAGGAGCCGCTCGACCGTGCTGCCCTCGACGCCCCTCGGGGCCGCGACGGGGAAGACGGAGTAGCGGGAGTCCTTCTCCTTCTGGAGTCCGTTCTCGAAGAAGCCGTCCGAGAGGTGGGCGGCGGTCGTGCCGTGGAGGGACACCATCAGGTGGTCGATGAGCTCCCCGTGGCAGTCTCCGCACACGCGCTCGGCGACGCGCAGGTCCATGGGGTTCACGAAGCGCAGGTAGGCGAGGTCGTGGTTCTCCGGCAGGACCCGCTCGTTGGTGGCCACCGGGGCGCTGGGCTGAACGTGCGCGCGGACCTTCTCCCTGGCCTCTCCGTCTCCCCCATGGCACTCCACACAGGAGAGGGGAAAGCCGGGGTGCATGTCCTCGATGCCCTCGTGGCACTTCATGCAGCCCTCCGAGTCCGCAGACGCCGGCGCCGCCACGACCACGGGCGCCCCGGGGATCGGGGCCGCACCGCGGTCGCCGGACGCAAGCGCTCCGCCGACGATCGAGACGAGGAGCAGGGCGATCGGGGCCGCCGCCCGGAGGGACATCAGGAGTAGATCTCCCGTAGCACCGAACCCTTGGCGTGGCGCGGATCCGCGCCGAAGAGATCCGCAATCGTCGGCATCACGTCGATCGTCCTCCGGTCGTCCTTCACCACCTTCCCGCGCTTGAAGTCCGGCCCCCAGGCCACCCCATGGACGAAGCGCAGGTCATCCGAGCCGTCCCCGTGATCGAGTCCACGGCGGGAGTTGAGGTCGGCGTCACGGCCGAACTCGGGGAGGACGACGACCGCCGTGGAATCCCGCAGCGTCTCGTCCCCGCGGATCGCCGCCACCAGCTCGCCGATCGCCGCGTCGTTGCGGCGGATGACCTCGGTGTAGCCGTTGAAGGAACCGTGGGCGATGTCCGCCTGCTGGAGGACCACGCCGATCATCCTGGGGCGGAAGACCGAGAGGAGGTTCCGCGCGAGCTGGATCGCCTTGGCGTCGCCGGCCCCCGCGCCCGTCATCCCGGTCACCCCACGCCCGAGCTCCTCGAGGATGTAGCGCTCGACCCGCGCCCGGGAGGTCTCCGCCGCGGAGGGCGGCGCGCCGCCGCGCAGCACGCGGCGCAGCTCACTCACCCGCTCGGCGTCCGATCCCGCCAGGGGCCGAGGCGTCCCGAGCTTGGCGACGATGCCCTTGAACTCCTCGTTGAAGATCCCGTCGCCGTCGAGCGTCGTCGCGCCGTACTTCTGCCCGTAGTCCGGGTGCAGCCCGTACGCGTAGTTCACCTGCTGCGCCCCGCCGGAGGTGGTGACCCAGACGTCGCTCGCGGCCAGCCCGAGGTCCTTGCGGACGTACTCGAAGAGCGTGGGGTCAGGTGCGCGGCTGTTGTCCCGGATGCCGCGGGCCTCGGAGATGCCCGTCACGATGGACATGGACGCGCCAAAGTGGCCGAGGTTCGCGGTCCTCAGGCGGGTGAAGAGCACCCCCTCGTCCGCGAGCTGGACCAGGTTCGGGATCTGCTTGGGGGAGCCGAAGGTCTCCCTGCTGCGCACGCCGCCAGCCATGATGACGAGCACCACGTGCTTGGTCTTCATGCCAGGTCGAATCGGCCCGATCGCCGAGACCAACGGCGCGGAGAGGCCCATCACCCCGGCGCCGGCTGCGGAGCGGAGGAGGTCCCGTCGAGAGGGAGAGGCGGATCGGAAGAAGCTCATGATGACTCGTACTCCGGACTGCTGAGGAGGGTGTAGAGGACGAGGGCGGGGCCGTCCCCTGATTCTGCAGCGACGCGGGTGAAGGCGCTCGCCTCTTCTGCCGATGGCGCCCGGCCGAGCAGGCGCTGGAACACATCCAGGACCCAGGCCGCCGCGTCCGGGAGCTCGGGGCCGCGCGGCGGCCTCGTGCCCTCGGCGTCGAGCAGCATCCTCGCGATGGTCGAGCGGAGCGGCGCGGGGTCGCCGAGGCCGTCGAGGGCGCTCCGCAGGGCTTCGGTCGTCGCACCCGAGGGCGGCGGCGCGCCGAGGTCGACGTAGACGGCCCGCACCCAGGTGCGGTTGGACATCGGCGCCCCGCGCGCGACCCGCTCCGCGTAGGCCTCGGACCCCATCCACTCCTTGACGAGGTCCGGGAAGGCGCGGGGCTCCCGGTGAAGCCGCTTGCCCGCCCGGGCCCGATCGCGCTTCGGCATCGGCGACCGGGTCAACCGCTCGTACTCACGTCCGACGAGGAAGCGCGCGGCGTCCTTGTGGCCCGCTGCGATCTCCACCACGTCGGACTGGCTCTCTGCGCGGCTCCCCATGAAGACCCCCGCGCGCCCGTCGTAGGCCCCCTTGCCGATCTCCAGCTCCCGCTTCGAGGACTGGACCTCGATCCCGCAGAACTGCTCCATGACCACGGTCACGAAGGTGTCTGCGCCGGGGTTGCGGAGCTCGAAGCTGGAGGACAGGGCGATGCGGTGCAGCGCCTCGCCGGCCGTCATCGTCCCCTTCACGAGCCGCCCCGGCAGCTCATCCAGCGACGTGCCCACCGGCCGGAACTGGTCGATCAGCATGAAGAAGTACAGCTGCTCATCGAGCCAGTGCTTCCACGCGGCTTCCGTCGCCCAGAGCTGGTCGAGCACCTGCCCGAGGGGCTGGCCCAGCCAGGAGCCCCGCTCGGTCGGGATCGGCGGGCGCCCGAGGAGGTCGATGCACACCGCCCGGAGCCAGCGATCATCGATCGGGCTGACCACGGACAGAGGGGACTCTGCCGGGGGGGACTCGGTCGGGGGCGACTCGGCCGCGCGAGATTCTGCCGGGGGGGTGCTGGGCATACCGGGTGGGGTCGGGCGCCCGGGATCGGCGCCGCTCCCCCATGGTAGGGCCCCCCGCCGATTTGTAACCGCCCGATCCCGCCCAGGTGCGCCCGCGCGATCCCTGGCGATGATTCCGGGACGAAACGCGGCCGCGGCCCCGCTCCTGGGAGGGGGCCGCGGCCGCGGGGCTCCAGCGCGGGGTCAACGCCCCGCGTGCGGCTCAGAGGAACGGGTCGATGGCCTTGCGCAGGTTCGGGGTCTTCATCTTCGCGATGGCTCGCACCTGGATCTGACGGATGCGCTCGAGGCTGACCCCGAGCTTGGCCGCGACCTCGCTGAGGGTGTGCTCGCGCGGCTGGTTGATCCCGAAGCGCAGCTCGATGACGAAGCGCTCCCGGTCGGAGAGCCGCTCCATTGCGTCATGGATGCCCTCCTCCAGGGTGATGTCCTCCATCCCCGTCGAGTAGACCGTCCCCTCGTCCGCCTGGCCGAGGACCTCCGCGAGGCCGCCAGAGGCGTCATCTCCCGAGCTGAACGGGGAGTCGATGGAGAGGGTCGAGCGGCTTGCCGCCAGCGCGCTCTCCACGAGGTGCTCTCCGAGGTCCGCCTCCTCCGCGATGGCGGAGATCGGAGCGTCGGGCCCGAGCTTGTCCACGGCGGCGCGGACGTGCTTCATGGCCTTCTGGAGGTAGACGGGGACCCGGACGGTCTGGCCGTTGTTGTAGAGGTAGCTGCGGTAGGCCTGGTTGAGCCAGTGGACCGCGTAGGTGCGGAAGAGCAGCCCGCGCTTCCAGTCGAAGCCGTCCACGGCGCGGAAGAGCGCCGCGGAGCCCTCCTGGATCAGGTCCAGCCGCGAGACGCCGAGGTGCGCGTAGCGCTCCACGTTGATGATCGCGAGGTACAGGTTCCGCTCCACCAGCTCGGTCCGCATGTGGTGGAGCTCGAGCCAGCGCCGGCAGACGTTCTCGGGCAGCGAGCAGGCCGCGGACTCGACGTCACGGTAGGTGGCGGGGTCGTACTTGATCTTGCCGTCGATGTCCTCGCTCGAGAGCCCCGCCGACTTCAGCGCGTGCTCCAGGCGGAACTGCGCGAACTCGATGCGCCGGGCGTGGCGCGCCTCCTCCACGCGATCCATGATCGTGAGGTTGTCGATCTCGGCCCGCAGCTGCTCCTCGATCGAGGCCACGCCCGTGCGGGGAGCCTCGTCGTCTCGCTGTGCCTCCGGCTTGCGCCAGGAGGCCGGGTCACGGAGTTCGAGGTCGACCTTCTGCCGGTTCCAGTCCTGCCCGCGACGCTTTGCCTTCGCAGCGAAGCTGTCGGGCTCCTCCGCGTAACGGTCGAGGATGCGGTCGAGCTCTTCGAGGCTCTTGAGTGATCGAGTGGCGGTCATTTTCGTTCTCCGGGGCGTCCCAGGCGCGACGGCTCGACGGCGCCGATTTGACGCGCGTCAGGTTGGTCGGTTTGGGGTGGCCCGTCTTTCAGGTTGGGGGCCTTGCGCGCCGCGACCTGCGACGGAGAAGGCTCCCGTTGAGAAAGCCAGTACGAGCGCCGTGCCGAATCGTTTTCTCCGACTTCCCCAGGGGGTTCCACGCCGCGCTGCCCTTCGACGCGGTGTTCGCCCTCTCTACGCCGCCTGACGCCGAATAGTTGGGTTCTTGTGCGGTGAAAGAGAGTGATCGGCGGGGGTTATGACCCCCCAATGCGGCCCTGGCGCAGGACGCGATACGAGAGGCTTACCGCTCCCGCTCCCATCGGCCATGCGGAGTCCACTGCCATCGGGGCAGGTCGGCCTCCCAGAGCAAGAAAGAGGCGCCAAAAGGGCAGCGGCCGCACCCCCTCGCTGGGGGTGCGGCCGCTGTGCAAGAGCGCCCGGGTGGCGGGTCGTCGCGCGACTCTCCGCCGTGGGCCAGGTGGGGCGCAGCGATCAGGCGTTGATGTCCTCCGCCCCGTAGCGCTCCTGGGTCTCCGTGGGGATGAACTCCTTGAGGTGCTCGAGCTCGCCCGCCTCGCGGATGAGGTGTCGCGCGATGACGATTCGCTGCACCTGGTTGGTGCCCTCGTAGATCTGGAGGATCTTGGCGTCACGGAAGAACTTGGCGATCGGATAGTCCTCCATGAAGCCGTAGCCCCCGAAGACCTGCACGGCGTCGGTGGCGACCTCCATCGCGACGTCGCTGGACAGGCACTTGGCCATGGCCGCCATCTTGGAGTTCATGGGGTTCGGGCCCTTCTCGTCGATCGCGGCCGCGGCGGCGTAGGTCAGCTGCCTGGCCGACTCCGTCTTCATCGCCATGTCCGCGAGCATCTTCTGCACCATCTGGTGCTGGCTGATGGGCACCTTGAACTGCACGCGGCGGTTGGCGTAGACGTTGGCGAGGTCGAGCGCCCCCTGGGACGCACCCACGGCCTGGGCTGCGACACCAGGACGCGCGTGGTCGAGCGTCATCATGGCGTGCTTGAAGCCCATGCCCTCGCGGCCGCCGATGAGATTCTCGGCCGGGACACGCACGTTGTCGAAGTGGGTCTCGACCACGGGAACCCCGCGGATCCCCATCTTGTTCTCGGTCTTCTTGATCTCGAACCCGGGGGTCCCCTTCTCGACGATGAAGGCGCTGATCCTGCGCGATCGGGACGTGGGGTCGGTGACGGCGAAGACGGAGTAGATGTCGGCGATGCCGCCGTTGGTCGTCCACTTCTTCTCGCCGTTGATGATGTACTCGTCGCCGTCCTTGACCGCCGTCACGGCGAGCCCGCTGGCGTCGGAGCCCGCGAACTTCTCGGAGAGGCAGAACGCGACGAACTTCTCACCGTTGCCGATGAGCGGCAGGTACTTCTTCTTCTGCTCCTCGGTTCCGCCGAGCACGATCGGGAAGGACCCGAGGGCGTTCACCGCGAAGGCGACGCCAAAGCCGGAGTCCGCCTTGGCGAGCTCCTCCGCGATCAGCGACAGGGCCAGGACGCCGGCGCTGTGTCCGCCGTACTCCTTGGGGATCCAGGTCTTGAAGAGGCCAGCCTTGGCGAGGGCCTGGGCCGCCTCCATGTTGTACTCGTGCTTCTCGTCGAGCTCGGCGGCCTTGGGGCGCACGACCTCGTCCGCGATCTTTCGGGCCAGGGCCTGGAGCTCCAGGGCCTGCTCGCTGAAGACAATGTTCTGCTGCATGACGTTCTAGGCGGCCTGCATGGGTCCGGACGCTCCCCGGCGGGGAGATGGACGGCCGCGCTTCGGGCGAACAGTCTAAGGGCACGGACGACCCGCCCGATGTCCAATCCGCGACAGACCCTCAGGAACGCGCCAGGACGACCTGCCGGTCAGCCTCTTCGGGGTCGAAGGGCTCCCCCTCGAAGCTCCCGGCCCGCCCCACCACGCTCAGCCCCCGCGCGGCCATGAGGGCGTCCAGCTCGGCCGGCTCGTACATCCGGACCTCCTCGCGCCACCGCCGGACCTCGCCGCTGGCCAGGGTCAGCTCGACCTCCTTGACGACCCTGCGGCCCCCGTCCTCGAGGGATCGGCGGGCCTCCAGCACGATGCCATCGCGCTCCTCCCGGGAGCTCGGACGAAGGCCCCGGCGGATGGCTGCGGGGTTCATCAGGTCCATGACCAGCGTGCCGCCCGGCCTCAGGACCCTCGCCATCTCGTCGAGCGCCGCGCCGTCGCCCTCGTCCCCGAGGTACCCGAACGAGGTGAACAGGTTGACCACCGCCGCGAAGGAAGCACGGCGGAACGGGAGCGCCCTCATGTCGGCCTGGCCGAGCCGGCCCGAGAGACGCTCTCCGGCTCCCTCCATGGTCTCCGAGGACGCGAGGAGGTCGAAGGACAGGTCGATGCCGAAGACATCGAACCCCGCCTCGGCGAGGGCGAGGCTGTGGCGGCCGAAGCCGCAGCAGTCGTCCAGGACGGGCCCCTCGACCCCCGCGAGCACCTCCTCCGCGAGCCAGCGCACCTCGCGCCTCGCTGCCGCCAGGTTGCGGTGGGCGTAGACCTCTCGGTAATCGCCACGGAAGGCCTCGACGTACCAGGGTACTGACATGGCGCAGAGGATACGAGCCAGCGGCGGGCCCGCACCACCGCGGACCCCACACGGGTCGCGCAGTCGTCGATCGCCCCGCCGCGCCGGGGAGGGCATGAACAGGGATGCCCATGAAGTCGGTGGGCGGAGAAGGTAGTCTCCCCGACACCCCGCCCCCCCTCGCCCGTCCGGGCAGGAGCCCCCGCCCTGGCGGGTCCAAGGCCCATGAGCGACCCCGCACCCGACTCCATCTGTGACCGCGCCACCCGCGAACGCAGGGAAGCTGAACAGCTGGCGAGCTACGCCATGCGCAGCGTGGACTCGATCGGCCGCCGCTACCCCGAGTCACCCGACCCCCACCGCACGATCTTCGAGCGGGACCGCGACCGGATCACCCACTCGACCGCGTTCCGCCGCCTCCAGTACAAGACCCAGGTCTTCCTCAACGACGAGGGCGACCACCACCGCACCCGCCTCTCCCACAGCCTCGAGGTGTGCCAGGTCGCCCGCAGCGTCGCCGGGGTGCTGCGGCTGAACGAGCCCCTCGCCGAGGGCCTGAGCCTCGCCCACGACATCGGTCATCCGCCGTTCGGCCACCGCGGCGAGTGGGCCCTCAACGACTGCATGGCCGACCATGGCGGGTTCCGACACAACGCCCAGGTCCTGAGGGTGGTCGACGTGCTGGAACGGCGGAGCCCGGACCACCCCGGCCTCAACCTCACCCGGGAGCTGCGGGAGTCCCTCCTCAAGCACGAGAAGCCCGAGGACTGGCCCGAGGAGTTCGGGCCCAAGCCCCGGCACCCCGTGCTCGAGGGCCAGGTCGTCGACCTCGCGGACTCCACGGCTTACAACAAGCACGACATCGAGGACGGCCTGAGCGCAGGCATGTTCACCGAGCAAGACCTCGAGGCCGAGGTCGAGATCTGGCGCGTGGCGCGGGCGCGGATCGAAGAGCGCCACCCGGGCTTCCTGCAACGCAGCCCCGAGGACCCCCGCCTTCAGATCGGCAGGACCGCCAACGAGGTGATCGGGATCTGCATCGTGGACCTGTGTCAGGCGACCCTGCGCAACGTCGAGGACAGCGGCGTCGAGACCACCGCGGACGTCCGCGCGCATCAGACCATGCTCTGCAGCCACTCACGGGAGGTCCAGCCCATGGTCGCCGAGCTCCAGCGCTTCCTCTACAAGCACTTCTATCGGCACCCCTACCTCCAGGCCTTCCGAGTCTGGGCCAAGACCGTGATCAGCGGCCTGTTCGAGGCCTACGTCTCTGCGCCCGCGGAGATGTCCCCCTGGTTCCACGAGTGGAGCGCGGAGGTCGGCACCGAGCGGGCGATCTGCGACTACGTGGCGGGGATGACCGATCGATTTGCCGTGCAGGAGTACATTCGCCTCATCGGGCCGGTGCCGCCGCTCGAACGTCCGTGAACCCCGGGGGTGGTGGCGCGCCGACACCCAGGCGCCCCCGCCACTCCGCCCCCAGAACCCCCAACCCAAAGCAGGCCATGGCCAAGCGAATCGACTGGATCTACCACCGCAAGGGCTGAACCAGCTGCAAGCGCGCCGACGCGTTCCTCGAGAACGCCGGCGTGACCGTCCGTGAGACGGTCAATGCAGCCAAGGAACGGATCGGAGAAGCGGACCTCGCGGAGCTCTTCGAAGGGAGCCGGAAGGTGACCGCGGCCAAGGGCAAGAAGGTCGTGGTCCTCGACCTCGCCAAGGACCCCGACGCCCACGAGCTGCTGGCGTCCATCGCCCTCGGGCCGACAGGCAACCTGCGCGCGCCGAGCGCGCGCGTCGGGAAGAACTGGCTGATCGGCTTCAACGAGGACGAGTACGCCAAGGTCTTCGGCTGATCCGATTCCATGAGGACCCGGGCGCCCGGGCTGTCTCCATCCGGGGCAGCCCGGGCGCTCTCGCGTTTCAGATCCGGCCTGCGCCGCGGTCCCGCCCGCTCCAGGTCAAGGCGTGCGGACAGCGAGGTCGATCCTCCTGGTGAACGTCCGTCGCCGAAGCAGCGCTGCCAAGGGGGAGCGGATCGTCGCCCACCTGGAGTGCACCTTGGCCCACACCACCGCCTCGAGCCCGCCGCGCGCCGCCCAGCTGGCGCTCGACTCGAATTCCGTGACCCCCGTCGAGTCGGCCGTGCAGAGGTTCCTCGGGACCCTCCGCGGCGCGGACATCCCGATCGTCGCGATGGCCGGCTCCCGCTTCGCTCCTGTGCTCCGCGACCCCCGCGGCCTGCAGCTCATGTGCCTGCCCAGGCACCTCGACCGGGTCCACCGCTTCCTGGAGCACGCGCTCCAGGCGGAGGGCGTGTCCATCGTCTGGTCACAGCGCGAGGCCGCCGCCATCCGGTTCCAGCTCTACGCGTTCTGCGGCAACGACCGTCACCACCACCTGCGGGTCGAGGTCACGACCCGGCGCGAGTTCAAGGGGATCCCCTACCTCGAGGCCGGTGAGGTCTTCCGCAACCGCGACACGAGCCGCTCTCCCCACCGACCGGCCGCGGTCATCGGGACCCTGGCCCAGTTCTTGCCCGCCTACCTGCGCTCGGGACACGTGGAACGAGAGTCCACGACCCGCCTCGTGACCACGGGCGAGACCCACCCGGCGCAGCTGCGCGCCGTGCTCGGGAGGATGGTCGGGACCAGGGCAGCGGAGAGCTTCACCGCCGCCCTCCGCGACTCGGAGCTCTCGAGCCTGGTCAAGGAGGCCCCGCGTTTCAGACGCGCCCTCATACAGCGGTCCCTCGTCCGCCACCCGTTCAGGACGCTGCGCGCCCTCGGTCACCTGCTCCTCGGCGGTGAACGCGAGGACCCGGGATTCCTCGTGGCGGTCATCGGCCCGGAGGGAGCAGACACCGACGCGCTCGCCGCCGAGATGCGCACGGAGCTGCACGCGCCGTTCCGCACCAGCTCGGTCGCCTCGCTCACCTCGCCTGTGCCCCCGGCCCACGAAGAGGGACAGCCCGCGGTCGGCGCGCTCGCCTCCCTCTGGCGCGCGTTCTGCAACTACCGCCTCTTCCAGCGCGCGTACCGCGAGTCGGTCGAGCCGGCCCTGCGTAACGGCGGAGCGGTCGTGGTGAACGGGTGGGTTGACGAGTGGGCGCTGGAGCCCGAGCGGTTCGGCCTCCGCCCCGGCGCGACCCCTGCCCGCTGGTTCAGCGGCCGCGTGCGACGCCCCGACGTCACCCTGGTGTGCTCGCCGTCGTCGGCCGAGCTCATGCGCCGCCGGCCAGGGCTCTCACGCCGTGAGGCCCTGACCCTCACCGCCGCCTACGAGGCCTACGCCGCGCAGCAGCCCACGGCCTTCGCCGTACCCTGCGAGGGCGGAGAGGAGCCCGCGGTGGGCCTGGCCATGGCCGCGACCCTCGCCGGCCTGGAGTCGCTCTCCCCGGGCGCCGCGCTGCTGAGGCTCTCCGGGCGGGAGCAGGCCGCATCCCAGACGGCCTGATGGGGACCCCCGAGCTCCATATCCAGCGGTGGTACCCCGTGCTCCGGGGCGGCCCCACTCCCGCCGCGTCCTTCGACCTCGGCGATCACGAGAGCGCCGAGGCCGTGACGGCGGCATGGGCGGCCCTCGGCCCGGGCGAACGGATCGTCCTCCGGGTGCCCTGCCGCCCGGACGCCCGCGCGCGCCTCGCGCACCTCGAGAGCCTCCTGGAGGCATCGGACGCCCGCGAGGGCTTCCTGGAGTTCGGGACGGAGCACACCGCGGTCACCCTCCTTCCCGCGGACGAGGGCGCCGCCTTCCGGGGGGGCCTGGAGATGCTCCCCTCCGACCTCCCCGGGGGCCGTGCCCTCACCGCCCTGCTGCGGCTCGCGAGCCCCTTCAGCATGGCCCAACGCTTCGGACGACCGGAGCTCGCCGTGTGGACCCGGCTGGGCCGCGCGCTGCCCGACGGTGAACTCCCGATTCTCCCCGTGGATGGCCGGGTTGCCGTGCGCGTGGACACCGCCCACCAGGAGCAGCCCGTCAGGGTCCGCGCCCTCGACCGGCGGGGCTGCGCCCGGGTGATCCTCAACGTTGGGGCCACCCCCGCTTCGGTGGGCCCGGTCCGCCGCGGTGCTGACGCGCTCGCGTTCCTCAGGGAGGCCGCGCTTGAGCACCTCTCCACGACGATCGCCACAGGCGAGCGCGGAGGTTGCCCCTGGCTCGCGGCGGACGCCGTCTCCGCGGCGCCCGGTGGGCGGTCCGGGCGCTTCGGCGTGGTCCATGCGCACGTCCTCCTGGACCTGATGGCCCAGGGTAGGACCGAGCTCCCCCTGGGCGAGACCCGGGAGTTCATCGACGCGTGGCGGCACCTGGCGTCCCTCCGGCGTGAGCCGGACCCCCGGTGGCACGACGACGTCTCCAGGCTCGCGCGGTCCCTCTCTCGAAACGCCGGGACCACCGCGCTTCGCGTGGGCGCCGCCCACGGCTCCTTCTCGTCGGCGGCCATCACGGTCGCGTCGGGGGCGCCGAGGATCGGTGATTGGAGCCGGTTCAATCCCCGCGCCCCGCTGCTCCTGGACCTCTTCCACTTCCTCACGACGACCCCCTCGCCCGACGCCGGCCCGGACTCCATCGACGACGCATGGAGCCGGCTCGCGAGCGCCCTCGGAGGCGAGGCACGCGAGGTCGTGGCAGCGAGTCAGCTCAGCCACCATGAGCTCGGCCTTCACCTGGGCCTCACCCTGCTCGTCGACGCCACCTCCGCGGAGGTGCGGGGCCGCCTCAGGCCCGGCGCCCCCAGCGCCCCCGACCGGGACCTGCGGCACCAGCTGATCCTGCGCTGCTGCGAGGTCCTCGACGGTGAGCGTCGCGGCCCGTGGGCCGGGGACGACGGGCAGCTCGAGGCCGCCTGAGCCCACGAGCCCGCCGGGCCCCGGGAGAGGGCGCGGCGCGGCAAGTTCGTGGGGAAGGTGCCGGCGCCTTCGGCGCCCTACGCCTGTTTGGTAGCGTGCGACCGGGGGCCGACCTGACCGGACGCTCTCGGCCACACCGTGCGCCCGCGAGGGCGGCGGTGCGATCATGTCGCCCCCGAACCCGCCGCTCCAATCCGGCCCCTCCCCCATGCTCCTCCCCACGCTCGCCGCCGCTCTCCCGCCACTCGACGAGGCCGCCTCCACCATCTGGGCCCCCATCGAGGCGCTCATGGACCGGTTCGACACCCCGTTGGAGCGCCTCGTTGCCGGGTGGGTCGGGGTCCTCTTCCTGGCCGTGGTCGCCAACTTCGTGGCGCGTCGGGTCATCGTCCGCGGCATGCACGCCGTGGTCTCACGCACCAAGACCCGCTGGGACGACGTGCTCGTGGAGCACCGCGTCTTCGAGCGGCTGAGCCACCTCGCTCCCGCCCTCGTGGTCTACCTGGCCGCCCGGGTCCTGCTCGACGACCCGGGCGAGGAGCTCTACCAGGACTACCTCCGCCGCGTGGCCAACGTGTGGATGATCCTGGCGGGGGCGCGCACCCTCCACGCGCTGCTCGACGCGCTGGTCATCATCGGGCTGCAGCGCGATTCCACCCGCACCAAGCCGGTGCGGAGCTACGCCCAGGTGGTCCAGATCCTGATCTGGGTGAGCGCCGGGATCCTGTCGGTTGCGGTCTTGATGCAGAAGAGCCCGACGGCGCTCCTGGCCGGGCTCGGCGCCATGACCGCCGTCCTCCTCCTCGTCTTTCGGGACACCATCCTCGGCTTCATCGCCAGCATCCAGATCGAGGCCAACCAGATGCTCCGCGTGGGCGACTGGGTCGAGATGCCCAAGTACGGCGCGGACGGAGACGTGACCGAGATCGGCCTGCACACCGTCAAGGTGCAGAACTGGGACAAGACCATCACCACCATCCCGACCCACACGTTCATGAGCGACAGCTTCAAGAACTGGCGCGGGATGACCGAGTCTGGTGGGCGGAGGATCAAGCGGTCCCTCAACCTCGACATGAACAGCGTGCGCTTCCTGGAGGAGGCCGACCTCGAGCGCCTGGGCGCGGTCCAGGCGCTGCGCCCCTACCTGGAGTCCAGGAGCGAGGAGGTGGCCCGCTGGAACGAGGAGAACGACGTCGACGGCAGCAGCCCCATCAACGGGCGCCGGCTGACCAACCTCGGGACGTTCCGCGCCTACGTCGAGGCCTACCTGCACGGGCTGGAGCCGATCCGCGAGGACATGACGTTCCTGGTCCGCCAGCTCGCCCCCGCGTCCGAGGGCATCCCCATCGAGATCTACGTCTTCAGCGGCGAACAGCGTTGGGTCCAGTACGAGGGCATCATGGGCGACATCTTCGACCACCTGCTCGCGGTCCTCGGGCAGTTCGACCTGCGCGTGTTCCAGCAGCCCGGCGGGGCGGACATCTCCGGACTCGCGCCGCTGGTGTCCGCTCAGGCGGAATCGAAGCTGCGCTGATAGAGCCTGAAGGCCACCGCGAGCATCACGGCTCCCCCGCTCCCCAGGACCAGCAGCGGGACCATCACGCCCCCCAGGTCCGGGGTGCTGAGGACGCCCTTGCCGTACCAGAGGATGCCGTGGAACGCGTCCATGGCCCACGCCACAGGCGTCACCAGCCCGGCGGTCTGGAACCACTCCGGGAGGATCTCCCTGGGGAACCAGGCGCCGCCCACCGCGCTCATGACCAGGATCACGAGCGTCGAGAGCCCCTCCATCTGCTTGCGGGTCCTGCACGCCGTGGCGAAGAGGAGCCCGAGGGCGCTGGCGGCGAAGGCCCAGATGAGGCTCGCCGCGGCCAGGGCCGGGAGGTGCTCCAACACGGGGACCTTGAACGCGAGCGCGCCGAAGGCGAAGAGGAGCACGAGCTGCACGATGGCGAGGAGCATGGTCACCATCACCTTCCCGAGCAGCACCGCCCGTCCCGCCTGGGGCGTCAGCCGCAGGCGGTCGAGCGTCCCCTCCGCCCGCTCCTCGAGGAGCGTGCCGGCGAAGGCCACCAGGTTGAACAGCAGCATCATCACGGCCATGGCGGAGAACGCATGGGACGCCCCGGCGCTGCGGGGGAGGCCGTCCGCGCGGGGCGGTGAGAGGTCCTCGATCTGGAGTCCCATGAGCCCCGGGAGGGCCTCCATGATGTCGGTCCCCTCCTCTTCGCTCTCGCCCGCGTCGTCGACGGGGGGCGCCAACGTGGCCGACGTGGCCGCCGCTTCCGCGGCAGCCGCCTCGACCCCTTCCATGATGTCCTCGACCCGCAGATAGGAGCCCACCAGCTCCCGGGTGATCGCGCCGCGGCTCGCCTCGGGCAGGTCCATGAGGTCGGTGACGCGGCCCATCATCCGCGAGCCGAGCCCCTCCGCGGTCTGCTGGAACAGCACCGGCGAGAGCTGGAACACCATGACCTGGCTCGCGATCTGCTTGGCTGGGTCGCGGTAGAGCACGAGGTCCGGCGGGGCGTCGCCCGCCGCGAGGGCGGCACCATATCCCTCGGGGATCACGAGGCCCCCGGCTCGATCCCCGTCGGCCACCAGCCGACGGACGTCGCTCATCACCTCGACCCGCAGCGCCGAGACGCCGCTCACCGCTTCCACGAGGTCCTGGCTCCGTGGCGTCCGGTCCAGGTCCTCGATCGCGATGGCGATCTTCCGGGACTTCGAGCCGCCGCCCATCATCCCGCCCCCCATCGCGGTCCCCATCACCGCGCCGAGGCCGATCGGGAGGACGAGGAGAAAGAAGAGGGCGGTCCGGTCGCGGGCGAACAGGCGCAGGTCCTTCCGCAGGAGCGTGAGCGCGGTCTGGATCATGAGGGGATCTCCTGGCTCTCGTCGCGCAGGGCGCGGCCCGTCAGGGCGAGGAAGATGGTCTCGAGGTCAGCGGAGGCGCCGCGGACCTCGGCGTCGAAGCCGTGCTCTCGAAGGAGGGCCGCGGCCCCCTCGAGGTCAGCCTCCGACGTGAGCTGCAGGCCGCTGCCGAGCCCGGCGCGAACCTCCTCCAGGTCGCGGAGGACCTCGAGGGACCCCTCGGCCAGGCACCGGCCCCGGTCCATGATCATGATCCGGTCGCAGAGTCGCTCCACCTCACCCATGGCGTGGGTGGTGTAGACCAGGGTGGTGCCCCCGCGGTGGATCGCCTCGACCTGCTCGAAGAGGTGGTTGCGCGACTGGGGGTCCACGCCGGCGGTGGGCTCGTCGAGGAAGACGAGCTCAGGCTCGTGCAGGAGCGCCGCCACGAGGTTGAGGCGACGCTTCATGCCCCCGGAGAACTCCGAGACCAGGGACCGCCGCCGCTCGGTGAGCCCGGCGGCCTCCAGGCCCCACTGGACCCTCTCCCGGAGCCGGGCTCCACGCAGACCCGACAGCTCACCGAAGAACGCCAGGTTCTCCTCGGCCCGCAGCCCCTGATAGAGGGCGATGTCCTGGGGAACGACGCCGATCCGCTTGCGCAGGGCCGCGCCGTCCTGGGCGGGGTCCAACCCCAGGACCGACACCTGGCCCGCGTCCGCCTTCAGGAGCGTGGAGAGGATCCGGAGGGTCGTCGTCTTCCCTGCGCCGTTGGGGCCGAGCAGGCCCAGGGACTCGCCGGGACGGACCACGAGGTCGAGCCCCCGGACCGCCTCGACGTCCCCGAAGGCCTTCTCGAGCCCACTGACCTCAATGGCGTTTCCGGCGGCACCTGCCTCCGACGCCCCGCGCTGTGTGGGATCCACCTGCATTGGGGGGACGATACTCAGCCCCACGCCGGGCATTCGCGCCTGTTCCCGTCTCTGCTCCCAGATCCCCCCGGCCGCGCGGGTTCTGGTCGGGCGGACAGGAGTCGGACACGGCCCCGCCGCGTGACCACCCGCGGGGGTAGACTCCGCCCCGCGCCCCTGCCTCCCCTTGTCCACCCCCCTCGACCCCTTCCACCGCTTCGACGACCCCGACCTCGGGTTGCTCGCCCTGACGCACTCCTCGTCAGGCACGGCCGACGCCAGAGGTCGCAAGGACAACGAGCGCCTGGAGTTCCTCGGGGACACGGTCCTGGACCTCGTCATCGCCGAGGCCCTGTTCGGAGACCGGGACGGGCACCCGGAGGGCGCCCTGACCGAGATGAAGGCCCAGGTCGTCTCCCGCCAGGCGCTCGCGGGCGCGGCCCACAGGATGGGCCTCGCGGACCACGCACGGCTGGGACGTGGCCTCGACCGGAGGGCGCTCTCGCGCTCCATCCTCGCCAACCTGTACGAGGCCGTGGTCGGTGCGATCTACCTGGACGCTGGCCTGGAGCCAGCGCGGCACTTCATCCTCGAGACCCTCGGCCCCGAGCTGAGCGCGGCGCGCCAGCGCCGGGGCCGGCCGAACCCCAAGCAGCGCTTCCAGGAGGTGTGCCAGCAGCGATTCGGCTCGCCGCCGACCTATGAGCTGCTCCAGCAGCGGGGCGACGACAATGCTCGAGCTTTCCTCGTCGCTGCGGCCGCGGGCGGCGAACGGTTCCCCAGCGCCTGGGGCCGCACCGTGAAGGAGGCGGAGCACTGGGCGGCCTTCGAGGCCCTCCTGGATCTGGGCCTGGACGCCCACCCCTGACCCCAGGCTGCCCCTCTCCCCTCCCCATGACCGAGCCCGACGCGAGGATGAGCCTCCTCGACACCTCCGATAAGGAGGGGCACGCCGGCGAAGGCGTCTCCGGCGCCGGGGTCGTCCTCGTGCGGCCGGGCGAGGTGCCCTTCCCCTCCGCGGATCTCGCGAGGATCCTTCGCGCCCTCAAGCGCAAGGGCTCCGTGTCGGTCGGGAACATCTGGGGCGGTGCCCAGGGGCTCGTCACCGCCCAGATCGCCGCGGCGCTGGACCGCCCCATCCTCGCGGTGACCTCCACCGACGGCGAGGCCGAGGCCTTCACCCTGGACCTGGCCGCGTTCGGGGTCCCTTCCACCCAGTTTCCCTCGCGCGACGCGGGCGCGCGGCGAGGTGGCGCGGACGCCGCATCGATCCGAGCCCGCCTGCAGCTCGCCCAGGCCCTCGCGGGCCCCCCCGAGAGCCGCCCGCGGGCGATCGCCGCGTCGGTGCAGGCCCTCCTCCAGCCCATCCCCAGGATGCGCGACCTTGAGGCGGAGTTCGTCCGCCTCAAGACGGGCGACGTCCTCGACGTCCGCGCGCTTCTGGAGCGCCTGGTCAAGGCGGGCTACACCCGCGAGCCCCTGGTGGAGGAGGCGGGGCAGGTCAGCCTCAGGGGTGACATCCTCGACCTGTTCCCCTTCGCCTCGGACGAACCGATCCGGATCGAGATGTTCGAGGAGGAGGTCGAGTCCCTGCGCCGATTCGACCCCGCCGAGCAGCGCTCCGTGTCGACCCATGACGAACTCGAGGTGTGCCTCGCGTCGGACGCGGGCGGCGTGGAGGACGGCGACGGGATCTCCTTGCTCGAGCTCCTCGATCCCGGCGCCCTGTGCGTCCGCGTGGAGCCCCTGCGCATCGACGAGCGGGGTAACTCGCTGAAGGTCCAGTCGGCCCAGCACGAGCGCGCCCTCATGGGCCTCGCCGCGACCCTCTCGGAGCGGCCGGTGCTGGAGATCCAGAGCCTGCCCGGGGACGACGTGTCCCTCGACACCCGCTCGGTGCAGGGGCTCAGCTCCGGGGTCTCCGCCTCCGCCCCCGAGCTCGCCCGCCTCGCCGCCGAGGGCACGCGGATCATCGTGACGTGCCTGACCGAGGCCGAGCGCGACCGCGTCCGCGCTCAGTTCGACAAGGCCGGCGCCAGCGCGCTCGACCTCGTGGTCGGGTACGTCTCCCGCGGCTTCCGGGCCCCGCCCTGGAACCTGCTCATCATTGGTAGCCACGAGCTCAAGGGCACCCTCGGCGCCCGCAAGCGCGTCAGCGCCCGCGCCCACCAGCACAAGGTGAAGGCCCTGCAGAGCTTCTTCGAGCTCCGGCCGGGGGACCTCGTGGTCCACGCGGTCCACGGGCTCGCCCGCTACCAGGGCCTGAAGCGCATGAAGCGCGGGACAGGAGAGGAGGAGCACCTGCACCTCGTCTTCGGGGGCGACGTCGCCCTCTACGTGCCCGCGAGCCGGATCGACATGGTCCAGCGGTACATCGGCGCGGGCGGCTCGGGCCTCACCCTGGACAAGATCGGCGGGCAGAGCTTCCGCAAGCGCAAGGAGAAGGTGGAGCAGGGGCTGTTCGACCTCGCCTCGGAGCTGATCGAGGTGCAGGCCAAGCGCCAGCTCCGCAAGCGCGACCCCTGGGAGGGAGACCCCGAGCTGGTGCAGCAGTTCCTGGACGAGTTCCCCTGGGACGACACCGAGGACCAGGCGGAGGTCACCTCGGAGATGGCCCGCGACATCGCGTCCGAACGGCCGATGGACCGGCTCCTGTGCGGGGACGTGGGCTTCGGCAAGACCGAGATGGCGGTGCGCGCCGCGTTCCGGGTCGTGAACGGCGGCGGGCAGGTCGCCGTGCTCGTCCCGACCACCATCCTGGCGGAGCAGCACCTCGCGACCTTCCGCTCGCGCATGGCGGACTTCCCCATCACCGTGCGCGGCCTCTCCCGCTACACCTCCGCGGCGGAGCGTAAGCAGACCCTCGAGGGCCTCCCGCTCGGGCACGTGGACGTGGTCATCGGGACGCACCGCATCCTCTCCAAGGACGTCAAGTTCAAGCGCCTCGGCATGGTCATCATCGACGAGGAGCAGCGCTTCGGGGTGACCCACAAGGAGCACTTCAAGAAGCTCCGCGCGAACGTGGACATGCTGACGCTCACGGCGACGCCGATCCCGCGAACGCTGCACATGTCCCTCTCGGGCGTGCGAGATATCTCCGCCCTGAACGTGCCTCCCCCCGGTCGGCAGGAGGTCGAGACAGTCCTCGGCTACCGGGAGGACGACGGCGAGATCCAGGCCGCCTTCCGCAGGGAGCTCAACCGCGGCGGACAGATCTTCTTCCTCCACAACCGGGTGAAGTCCATCGAGGCGGTGTGCGCTCACCTGCGGGACATCGTGCCCGAGGCCCGCTACGCCATCGGCCATGGCCAGATGGCGGCCGCCGAGCTCCGCGACGTCATGACCGCCTTCCGTGAGGGGGAGGTCGACGTCCTCGTGGCGACCACGATCATCGAGAACGGGGTGGACGTCCCCACGGCGAACACAATCTTCATCGACGACGCGGACCACTTCGGGCTCTCCGAGCTGCACCAGCTTCGGGGCCGCGTGGGGCGCGGCTCGGTGAAGGCCCACTGCCACCTCCTTGTGGAGAAGCACAAGCCCCTCAAGCAGCACGCCCGCGAGCGCCTCAAGGCTCTTGAGGAGATGAACCACCTGGGCGCCGGGTTCGGCATCTCTGTCAAGGACCTCGAGCTACGTGGCGCGGGCAACATCCTCGGGCCGCAGCAGTCCGGGCACATCGCCGCCGTGGGCTACGACATGTACTGCCGGCTCCTGAAGCTGACGGTCGAGCGGCTCGCCGCCGGCGAGACCAGCGACCGCGAGCGACCGCGCTTCGAGGAGACCGAGGCGGGCTGCGAGCTCGAGGTCGGGCTGCGGGCCTTCCTCCCCGAGACCTGGATCGAGAAGGCGGATGAACGCCTGGACGCCCTCCGTGCGCTCTCCCAGAGCCCGGACTCCGAGATCCTCGAGCAGTCCTTCCAGGGGCTCCGGGACCGATATGGCCGGCCTCCGGCCGAGGCCAAGGAGCTGCTCCGGCTGTTCGAGCTGAAGCTGCCCCTCGACCACGCGCGGGTCAAGCACCTCGCGTGGCACGGCGACCGCTACGTGATCCAGTACTCCGACGCAGTGGCCTTCGAGCACCTCTTCGCGGGCCAGCGGCCGGGGGGCCGCCAGCTCGACGTGCGTCGGATCAAGCCCGGGGTGGCCCACCTCGTGCTACCGGGGCACCTGGCCGATCGGCCCGAGAAGGCGGTCCGCTGGCTGGAGAAGCTCGTTCAGTCGTCCACCGGTTGATCTCGCCCCTCGCCGCGCACAAGATCCAGGCATGCGCGCGCTCTTCCCCCTCCGCATGGCCCTCGTGGCCGGCGCCCTGGCGACCCTCGCCGGGGGCTCCCTGTCTGCCTCGCCGATCCAGGGAGCCGCCCCGGAGGACCCCGCGGTGGCGTCCCAGGACGACGACGGCTGGGTACCGCTCACGCCGATGGAGCAGGAGCTCGCGACCCGGTACGGGGACCACTTCGTCGGCATCGCCGGCGAGGAGCTCCTGACCCTCGAGGACCTGAAGGCCTTCCAGCGGGGGCAGACCTTCGAGGACCCGGCCAGCACCCTGCCGGCTGACATCACGCCCATGGAGCTGGGTCAGGCACGCCTGTTCGCCGCCGCGACCCAGCGGGCCACCGAGGAGCTCAAGATCCAGGGGGGCAAGACCCAGGGCTACGATCCCGAGCTCGTCCAGCGGGCCCTGGAGGGCAGCTTCCAGGCTCAGATCGATGGCCGAGGGGGCCCGGTGCCGTTCGCCGACTGGATCCAGGGGCTCGGGTTCGATGCGAACTCGTTCCGCGAGTTCCTGCGTAATCGCCTGTTCGCCCAGCTCTGGACGGACGCGGTCACCGGGCGCTCTGCGGGGCCGACCGGGCGGGTGTACGTCGACAGCTACGTGCGGCCGGCCGAGATGTACCGGCGCTATCAGACGCTCCTGGCCTCTCCCTCGGCCCTCGGGGCCGAGGAGATCGGGCGCCTGCCGGCCAGGGTCACCCTGAGGCGCCTCGTGATCAGCTGTCAGCGGTCGGGGGGGCCCGAGCGGGCCCTCGAACTGGCCGAGGCGTCCCGGGAATATCTCCTCAACAACACGATCACGTTCGACGAGGTCGTCGAGGAGTACGCCCCGGAGGACCTCAAGGGAGAAGCCAGCCAGCTTGTCTTTCCGGCCGCACAGGCCGCCCCGGCGCTGCGTCAGATGCACCCGGAGTGGCCGGCCGCCGAGTTCCTCGCCGCGGCGGCCCCCGGGGACCTCTCGCCCGTCCTCCCCGTCTCCTCGGGCGGACCGGCCGAGTACATGCTGCTCTATCGCTTCGAGGGCCGCACGGAGGCCACCGAGGCCGTCCCGTTCGGGGGGCTCGAGCTCCAGAGGAGCCTGCGGGACACCCTCTCGGAGGAGGCCCAGACCTTCCGGGTGGACCGGGGCGTCAGCGAGCTGGCCCGGACCTCCCGGGTCGCCCCCAACACCCTACGGATGAGGCTGATCCGGGGCCCCGCCGGCCGCTGATCGGGCCAATGGAAGGGCAAGATCCGCCCTCCTGCTAGCTTCCGGGCCGTTCAGCGGTAGCCGAGAGGAGAATCGCTGGATAACCTCTGAACCCCGTCCGGCGCCCTGCGTTGGGCACGCCACGGAGCAGCCTGGCCTCTCCGCACCCCCAGCAACCCACCATCCCCGGTCGTCGGCCCCCCGATGACCAGCCCACCCCTCGCGGGTGGCCCTCCCCCGGAAGCCCCGCGGCCCCCTCGGCCCGCACCGGCGACGTCTACGCCATGAGCAACGACTACAAGGACATCCAGATCGAATCCTCCATGCCCAAGCCCTGGGAAGAGGAGGAGACGTTCCAAGACGTGCTCTACGAGTGGATGCAGAAGGGTCCGTGGCTCGCGGTCTCGGCCATCCTCCACCTCGCGGCGTTCCTGATCGTGGCGAACATCCCGTGGAGCATCTTCGAGCAGTCCAAGGAGCAGAACGTCCAGGCCTCGATCGAGCAGGCGCCCGAGCCTGAGATCGAGGAGCCGGAGGAGCCCGAGGAGGAGATCGAAGAGGAGACCGAAGAGGAGCCCATCATCGAGGACTTCGAGGTCTCTGACCACAACGAGACCGACACCAACGAGGAGTTCGAGCAGTCCGAGGGCGACCCGACGATGGACTCGGACTCTCCCTTCGACAAGAACAACAGCAACTCGCTACTCGGCATCGGCGGGGGCGCCGGTGGCAAGTACGGCGGCCGCTTCGGCGGCAAGCGCAACCTGCGCGCCGGCGGCGGAAAGGGCACCGAGGAGGCCATCAAGGACGGCCTCGAGTGGCTCAAGAAGCACCAGGACAAGGACGGTAAGTGGGACTGCGCCGAGTTCATGAAGCACGACCCCCCCGGGGACAAGTGCGACGGTGGCGGCGACGCGATCCACGACATCGGCGCCACCGGCCTCGCGCTACTGGCCTTCCTCGGGGACGGCCACACCATGACCCGCGGCACCTACAAGGACGTGGTGAAGCGCGGCATCAAGTGGCTCGTTCAGGAGCAGGACCGGGAGAGCGGCCTGTTCGGCGACGGGGTCGGCAAGCACTACCTCTACGACCACTCCATCGCGACGCTCGCCATGTGCGAGACCTTCTACCTGGACAAGTCGACGCTGCTGAAGACCAAGGCTCAGAAGGCCATGACCTTCATCAGCCGCGCCCGGAACCCCTACGGCGTCTGGCGCTACGACGTCCCGCCCAACGGCGACAACGACACCTCGGTGACCGGCTGGATGGTCTTCGCCATGAAGTCGGCCGAAGAGGGCAAGCTGAAGATCGACAAGGCGGCCTACAACGACGCGATCAACTGGTTCGACGAGATGACCGATCCGGGCACGGGCCGGGTGGGGTACACGGCGGACGCCGGCCCCGGTAGCCCGAGCTCCCGCGTGACGGGCATGAACGACCAGTACCCCGCCGAGAACGGCGAGGCGCTCACCGCCGTGGCCCTGCTCTGCCGCTTCTTCCTGGGTCAGAACCCGGACGACAACCCGGTCATGAAGGACCACGCCGAGCTGCTGCTCCGCGACCTCCCCGAGTGGGACGGCAAGGACGGGTACACCAACGACATGTACTACTGGTACTACGGCTCGTACGCGATGTTCCAGATGGGCGGTAAGTACTGGAAGGCCTGGAAGAAGTCGCTCGAGACCGCGGTCCTCCGCTCCCAGCGCAAGGACGGCTCCTCCAAGGGGTCCTGGGACCCGAACGGCCCCTGGGGCTACGCCGGCGGCCGCGTCTACTCCACGGCGACCATGGTGCTCTGCCTCGAGGCGTACTACCGCTACGCGCGGGTCCTCGGCGCTCGCTGATCCCGGGCGCATCGCCCCGCGAGCTGGAACGCCCGCGCGGTCTTCGGACCGCGCGGGCGTTCTGCATTGGAGCCGTCGGCCGCGGTCTCGACCGGCTCCCCCACCCGCGTTGGTTCAGCCAATCACGACCTTCTTTTGGCCGTGAACCGGCCGCGACGACCTCCGTTCCCGGTGGCGACCACGTGATCGCCCGAGCGGCGAGGAGATCGAGATGAAGACCGAGACCAGCCCGACCATCGAACGCCACAGCGCCCCGTTGGAGCCCGAGTCGTTCAGCGACACGCTCTACCACTGGATGGAACGAGCCCCATGGCTCGCGATCTCGGGGGCGTTTCACCTCGTGGCGTTCCTGATCCTCGCCGCCATCCCCTGGTCGATCTTCGAGCAGCCGGAGGAGAGAGTCGTCCACGTCGGCGTCGACCACGTTCCCGAGCCGGAGATCCTCGAGCCGGAGGAACCCGAGGAGCCCGTCGAGCCCGAGCCTCTCACCGAGGTCGTCCCGGAGGTCGAGCTCGACCAGCCGGTGCAGAGCGAGCTCTTCACGGAGGAGGACTCCACGACTCCAGACGGCGATCCGACGCTCGACAGCGTGACACCGTTCGTCAACGTCAACCCGACGGCGATCGTCGGGATCGGACCTGGAGGCCCCCCCGGGAGCGCGGGCCGCTTCGGGAGCGGCCCCGGCGGCCCTGGCCGAACGCCAGGCTCGGGGTGCGTGAACGCGGCGCTCGATTGGCTCGCGGCGCACCAGGACGACGACGGCGGCTGGGACGCCGACGGCTTCATGAAGCACGACCCTGCCGGCGATCGGACCGACGGTCCCGGCTACGCGAACCACGACATCGGCGTCACCGGGCTCGCGCTCCTCGCCTTCCTCGGGAACGGACACACCATGACCCGCGGCACCCACAAGGAGGTCGTCCGGCGCGGCATCAGGTGGCTCACCCGCGAGCAGGACCGGGAGTCCGGGCTGTTCGGCGAGGAGATCGGCCACGCGTTCCTCTACGACCATGCCATCGCGACCCTCGCCATGTGCGAGACGTACTACTTGGACAAGTCGACCGTGCTGAAGGCGAAGGTCCAGCGCGCGATGAACTACATCAGCCGCGCCCGCAACCCCTACGGCGTCTGGGGCTACTCCGTCCCCCCGGACGGGACCAACGACACCTCGGTCACCGGGTGGATGGTCCTCGCCATGAAGTCCGCGGAGGACGCGGGCCTGCGCGTGGATCGAGAGGCCTTCACGGCAGCGGCGCAGTGGTTCGACGAGATGACGGACCCGGGCACCGGCAGGGTCGGCTACCGGGAGACCGGCTCCGCCAGCTCCCGCGTGCGCGGAATGAACGACGAGTATCCAGTGGAGAAGGGCGAGGCGTTGACCTCGGTGGCCCTGCTGTGCCGCTTCTTCCTGGGCCAGGACCCCGCCACCGAACCGGTGATGTCCCAGCACGCGGACCTGATCCTGGGCGCGCTGCCCCGGTGGGACCCCGAGGGCCTCGGCTGCGACATGTACCACTGGTACTACGGCTCCTACGCCATGTTCCAGATGGGCGGAGAGCACTGGCGCCGGTGGCGGAAGGCCATGGAGCCCGCCGTCATCAAGTCCCAGCGCAAGGACGGGGCGGCGCGGGGGTCCTGGGACCCCGTGGGGCCGTGGGGCGAACCGGGAGGCCGGATCTACGCCACGGCGACCATGACGCTGTGCCTGGAGGCCTACTACAGGTACGGCCGCATCCTCGGCGGGAGGTGAACCCAAGGGCGTGGATTTCCCGGCCTCCCCACCCCACCGGCCCGGGAAATCCACGCCGGCCAGCCGCCGGGCCGTGGAGGTTGTGTCCAGAATTGAGGCGGCAAGAAAACCCCGCCATCGGCCTGCGACCATGGCCCGCGGACGCTCCTCAAGTCGCTATCCGAGGGCCAGTTGCGGCTGCCCACGGGACCACAACATTTGGGGTGCACCAGCCCGGGGCGGCCCATATACTGGGGCCATGGCGCCGGCTGATCCGCTCTTCCCCCAGATTGACCACAAGATGTTGTGGTGGGGCTACCGAAGAGGGGTTCATGTCCAGCAACAGCCCGATGGAGTCCGACGGGGGCTTGAGGCGACCCGATTTGCCAGGCCAAGGAGCCTCGCAGTCCGCCCGATCCCCCTACCCGGATTCCGAAGACCCCGCTCGATCCGACCCGCGAGGGGACGGATCCGATCGGGGCCCCCGGGCAGGTCAAGGGGCTCCAGCTAGCCCCGGCCTCCCGGCCGGATCGAGCTTCGACGACGCCGCCATCCCGAGGGAACCGGCGTCCGATCTCTCCGGCCCTGCGAACGGCTCTCCCGCGCTGAGCCGACCGCAGAGCGACCTGGCAGGTCACGGTCCCGAGGCGGGTTCCCGAGTGGGAACTCCGGCCTCCGCCCCGCCGACCCGCTGGAGTCCCTTCCCCCCAAGCGCCCGCCGCCTTTCCTGAGACCCTCTCCCCCCAGCTCGAAAGCATGGATCGCACCCACGCCGACGAATCGAACGCCGCCACCGTCGCCCTCCCCGAAGACAACGCTGCCGCAAGCAGCGGGACCCCGCCGGCCAACGCCGCGTCGGGTACCGAAGCGCCGGGCATGAAGGTCCGCAAGCGCGACGGACAGCTTGAGCCCGTCGACCTGAACAAGATCGTCCGGGCCGTGAGCCGCTGCGCCGAGGGGCTCGCGGACGTGGACCCCATGCGCATCGCCACCCGCACGATCAGCGGGCTCTATGACGGCGCGACGACCTCGGAGCTGGACCGGCTCTCGATCCAGACGGCGGCCTCCCTCACCGCGGAGGAGCCGGCATACAGCCGCCTCGCGGCCCACCTGCTCGGCACCTACATCGACAAGGAGGTGCAGAACCAGGAGATCTACTCCTTCAGCCAGTCGGTCCGCCTCGGCCATGAGCTGGGGATCATCAACGACCAGACCGCCGAGTTTGTCGCGGCCAACGCCCGCAAGCTCAACGACACGATCGAGACCGAGCGCGGCAACCTCTTCGAGTACTTCGGGCTGCGCACGGTCTACGACCGCTACCTGCTGAAGCACCCGATCAGCCGCCACGTGCTGGAGACGCCGCAATACTTCTTCATGCGCGTCGCCTGCGGGCTCGCCCAGTCGCCCAGCGAAGCGCGCGACTTCTACCGGCTCATCTCCTCGCTGCGGTACCTCCCCAGCTCCCCCACCCTCTTCAACTCGGGCACGCTCCACCAGCAGCTCTCGTCGTGCTACCTGCTCGACTCGCCGCAGGACGACCTCGAGTCCATCTATAACCGCTATCAGGACATCGCCCGGCTCTCGAAGTTCGCGGGCGGCATCGGCGTCGCGTACCACCGGGTCCGCTCCCGCGGCTCCCTGATCCGGGGCACCAACGGCGAGAGCAACGGCATCGTCCCGTGGCTCAAGACCCTCGACAGCTCCGTGGCCGCCGTCAACCAGGGCGGCCGCCGCAAGGGCGCCGCGTGCGTGTACCTCGAGACCTGGCACGCGGACATCGAGGAGTTCCTCGAGCTCCGGGACAACACCGGTGACGAGGCCCGCCGCACCCACAACCTCAACCTGGCGAACTGGGTGTCTGACCTCTTCATGCGCCGCGTTGAGGCGGACGAGATGTGGTCGCTCTTCGACCCCAAGCGCCACCCGCTCCTGTGCGACACCCACGGCGAGGAGTTCGAGCGCATCTACCTCGACGCCGAGAAGAAGGGCGAGTTCGAGCGCCAGGTGAAGGCCCGCGACCTCTACTCCCGGATGATGCGCACCCTGGCGCAGACCGGGAACGGCTGGATGACCTTCAAGGACACCAGCAACCGGACCTGCAACCAGGCGAAAGTCGCAGGGAACGTCGTCCACCTCTCCAACCTCTGCACGGAGATCCTCGAGATCACCTCGAAGGACGAGACGGCGGTCTGCAACCTCGGCTCGGTCAACCTGGGCAAGTTCGTCACCACGGACGCCGAGGGCGTCGCGAGCTTCGACTTCGAGGCCCTCGGCAAAGTCGTCCAGACCGCGGTCAAGTACCTCGACCGCGTCATCGACATCAACTTCTACCCCACCGACGAGGCCTCCGCCTCGAACAGCCGCTGGCGCCCGGTCGGGCTCGGGTGCATGGGGCTCCAGGACGTGCTGTTCAAGATGCGCCTGAACTTCGACTCCCCCGAGGCCCTGGAGCTGACGGCGCGGATTCAGGAGCACGTCTACCTGCACGCCGTCCGCACCTCCGCGAAGCTCGCGGAGGAGATCGGTGCCCACGAGGCGTTCGACGACACCTGGGCCGCCGAAGGCAAGCTGCAGTTCGACCTGTGGGACGTGAAGCCGACGCTCACCGAGGAGTGGGCCGAGGTGAAGGCACAGATCGCCAAGACCGGCCTCCGCAACAGCCTCATCATCGCCATCGCCCCCACCGCGACCATCGCGAGCATCGCCGGCTGCTACGAGTGCATCGAGCCCCAGGTCTCGAACCTCTTCAAGCGTGAGACCCTCTCGGGGGACTTCATGCAGGTCAACAACTACCTCGTCGCTGACCTGAAGGAGCGCGGCCTCTGGAACGAGTCCATGCGCCAGCAGATCAAGCAGGCGGAGGGCTCCATCCAGGGGATCGACGCGCTGCCCACCGAGCTCCAGGAGCTCTACCGCACCGCGTGGGAGCTGCCCCAGAAGGCCCTCGTCGACCTCGGCGCCGCCCGCGGCCCGTACATCGACCAGAGCCAGTCCCTGAACCTCTTCATGGCCTCTCCCACCATCGGGAAGCTGTCCTCCATGTACCTGTACGCATGGAAGCAGGGCCTGAAGACCACCTACTACCTCCGCTCACGGCCGGCCACGCGCATCCGTCAGACCCAGTCCTCCAGCACCAACACGGTCTCCGATGCGGACGCCGTCGCCTGCTCGCTGGAGAACCCGGAGTCCTGCGAAGCCTGCCAGTGAGCCCTACGCCGCGGGCGGCCCACGTCGCCCGCGGCTTCGATCCAACCGCACCCACCTACCGCAACGAGCCCAGCCATGATCCTCGACCCCGGCTTCGACCTCACCCTCCGGCCGATGAAGTACCCCGTCTTCTTCGAGATGTACCGGGACGCCATCAAGAACACCTGGACCGTCGAGGAGGTGGACTTCTCCACGGACACGGCGGACCTCCAGAAGCGGCTGGACCCGGCGGAGCGGCACCTGGTCAACCGCCTCGTGGCCTTCTTCGCCACCGGTGACTCCATTGTGTCGAACAACCTCGTGCTGAGTCTGTACAAGCACATCAACGCCCCCGAGGCGCGGATGTATCTGTCCCGCCAGCTCTACGAGGAGGCCCTGCACGTGCAGTTCTATCTCACGCTGCTGGACACCTACATCCCTGACCTCAAGGAGCGGGAGGAGGCCTTCGCGGCCATCCAGAACATCCCGTCGATCCAGCGCAAGGCCGAGTTCTGCTTCAAGTACATGGACTCGGTGGACTCCCTCGAGGCCTGCGAGACCCGTGAGGACAAGCGGAAGTTCCTGCTGAACCTCATGTGCTTCGCGTGCTGCATCGAGGGCATGTTCTTCTTCGCGGCGTTCGCCTACGTCTACTTCCTGCGCAGCAAGGGCCTGCTGAACGGCCTCGCCTCGGGGACCAACTGGGTCTTCCGCGACGAGAGCTGCCACATGGCCTTCGCCTTCGAGGTCGTCAGCACGGTCCGCAAGGAGGACCCCACGCTCTTCGACGACGAGCTCCAGGCCCAGGTCATCGAGATGCTGAAGGAGGCGGTGGAGTGCGAGATGCAGTTCGCCGAGGACCTCCTGTCCGGCGGCGTCGCCGGCCTCTCCCAGGCGGACATGCGCCAGTACCTCGAGTTCGTCGCCGACCAGCGCCTGCAGAACCTCGGGATGCCGGCCTACTTCGGGTCCAAGAACCCGTTCAGCTTCATGGACCTCCAGGACGTCCAGGAGCTCTCCAACTTCTTCGAGCGGCGCGTCAGCGCCTACCAGGTCTCCGTCACGGGCGACGTCGCCTTCGACGAGGCCTTCTGATCGCCCCACGGGTCACCCGCACCCCCCCGCCACCGCAAGGCGGCCCGGGCTCCACGAGGAGCCCGGGCCGCCTGTTTGTTGCAGAGGTGCGCCGCGCGCGGCGCACCGAGCGTCACTCAGAACTTCGGTTGGTCGATCTGGAGCGCCTCGAGCATGCGCATCACCAGGCGGCAGATCCGCCGGATCTTGTCGTAGTCGATCTTGTCCGGGGTGTCCGTGGCCTTGTGGTAGTCCTCGTGGACGTCACAGAAGAGGAAGGCCACCGGGATGTCGAGGTTGCGCTCGAAGTTGGCGTGGTCAGAGCGCTCCCAGTAGGAGTCCGCGGAGCGCACCTTCTTGAAGCCCTCCTTCTTCATGTTGGCCTCGGCCACCTTGGTCAGGGCGCTGTAGGCCTCGTGCTTGCTGGTGGGCGTGATCATGAACTCGTCCGGGGCGTTCCGGCCGATCATGTCGATGTTGATGTTGCACAGCGGCTTCAGGCCCCCAGGGAGGTAGGGGTCCTTGGTCCACGCCTCGGACCCGAGCAGCCCCTTCTCCTCGGCCGAGACCCAGGTCAGCATCACCGAGCGACGCATGGGGCCGTACTCCTTGAGCGCCTCGGCGATCGCGAGCAGGCCGCAGGTCCCCGAGCCGTTGTCGTCCGCGCCGTTGTAGATGTCACCATTCTCCCGGTAGCCGACGTGGTCGTAGTGCGCCGAGATGATGATCAGCTCGTCCTTGAGCTTGGGGTCCGAGCCGGGCCAGATGCCCACGACGTTCTCCAGCTGGGCGTCTTCGAGGCGGCCATAGCTGCAGCTCTCGCTGATCTCGAGCGAGAGCTTGCCGCCGAGCTTGCGGGACTTCGGCATCATCCCGAGCATGTCCTTCGCGGCGGCCTCCGTCAGGTGGAGGACGGGGAAGCCCTCGCGGCTGGAGGCGTTCCGCGAGAGGCGCGGCGACTTGATGTTGGCCAGGCTGCGCCCGAAGGTCTCCGCCACGGTCTTCTTCATCTTCCGCTCGTCCGGGAGGACGATGACGCCCAGGGCGCCGCCCTCCTCCAGGGCCCTGCGGCGCTTGATGGAGAGGCCCCGGGAGTTCGTCCCCACGACCCACTTCCCGCGCGCCTTGAGCTTGTCGAGGGACTTGGAGTTCAGGTCGTCCGCCCAGATGGCGTCGCCGCTGACCTCGCGCATTCCGAGCGCCGACTGGGGCAGGAAGTAACCCTCGCCCATGACGAGGTTCAGCTGCGCGCCACCCTTGCCCTCGATGGAGAGGGAGGTGCGCGCCATGTCCATCCCGCTCTGTGGATAGGTCCAGTTGTAGAGGTAGGACTCATCCTGGGCGCCCGGCTGGAAGCCGAGGCGCATGAGCCTCGCGCGGATGTAGCGCGCCGCGATTTTCAGCTGGGGAGAGGGAGAGTCCCGCCCCTTCATCGCGTCCGAGGCGATGAAGTAGAGGTCCGAGCGGATCTCATCCGCCGTGATGGTGTCGAGCGCGCGGTCAAGGTCGGTCTCATCGACGCCGCTCGTAGGAAGCGCCAGCGAGGCGCCGAGGATCAATGCGGATGCAATCAGCTTCATGGGAGGGTCCCTCCGGGACGCGAGGATCGTAGCCGCACGGCCCCCCATGTGCTGTTCGCCTTCCGTAGCGAGCGGTCAACGCATGGAGCACCATGGCTCCTGGAGAGACCCGATCGGGCTCCCCGGGGGAGCCTCCGGGGCTCGGCTGGCCGGCGAGTCGGCTGGCCCGGTGACCGACCGCTTCAGGACCTGCCGGATCTCGACCTGCAGGTCCTGCAGCCCCGTCCGCTTCGCGACGAGCTGGTCCGAGGCAAATTCCGTCAGGGCAGGTCGGAGGGCGGCGCGGACCTCCCTCGGCGTCTTCGACCCGAGGTAGGTCGCCATCGCCTCCTCGGCGATCACCGCCAGGACCAGCTCCCGCAGCGCGCGCTCGTCGTGGGGCACCTCCTCCTTGGAGACGGCCGGCCCCCGGGCGAAGCCGAAGATCGCGTTCACCACGGCGCGGGCGTCCACCGGAGCGCTGTCCGCGGCGGCGGTCTCCGCCGACTGCAGCTCGAGGCGCATCAGTCTCTGGGGATCCATGAGGCCAGACACCGTCATGCGCGCCGCCACGTCGGCCGCGCCGACCCAGTCGAAGGCCACCCCAGCATCGCGCTCGAAGACCTCCCTCGAGCTCCCGTAGCCCGGCGGCCGGGGGTAGAGCAGCCGCCGCAACGGGGCCGGAATGGAGAGGGTCTCCGGGCTGAGCGTGACCATCAAGGCGGCGAGGGCGCGCTGCTGATCGGCGGCCGGCACGGGCCTCATGGGCGCAGGCCGCCCCCCGTTGACCTCGTGCTCGTAGAGGACCCCGCCGATCATCTTCACCGCGGCGTCCACCTGGAAGCGATGGTGGAGGTAGAGCGGGACGAAGACCTCCTCGAGCTCAGCCACCGGCCGACCGGGGGCGAGGTTCCCCGCTCCGAACCGGCGCAGCGCCACCTGTCGGACCTCGAGGGCGTCCAGCAGCGCCTTGACCGGGTCGTCCCCGTCATCCCAGAGGTTCGCGTAGGGCTGGGCCGCCCCCGCGGGGCGGGCGTCCTGGTCAGTGAGGTACCTCAGCCCTCGGTCCGCCGCGCCGCGGTGCAGGCGCTCCTGGAAGTCCGCCTGGGCCTCCCCCTCGGGCACCGCCGCGTAGAGGGCGCGGATCGCGTGGACGTCCCAGGCGCCCACGCCCACCCCGTAGGCGTCCGAGACGTCCAGCCCCCCGCGGCCGTTGGGGCGGATTCGCGGGGCGGGGTAGTCCATGACCGACGCGCGCTCGGATGCGCTCGCCGCGAAGTTGTGGGCCAGCCCGAGGGTGTGCCCCACCTCGTGGGCGGCCAGCTGCCGGATCCGCGCGAGGGCGAGCTCCACGGGGTCGTCGAAGGACCCGCTCCCCGTCTTCTCCGCGCCCAGCATCCCCTCGAACAGCAGCCGGTCCTGCCGGACCCGGAGCGAGCCGAGGCTGACGTGCCCCTTGATGATCTCGCCCGTGCGCGGGTCGCTGATCGCGTTGCCGTAGCTCCAGCCCCGCGTCGAACGGTGGACCCACTGGATCACGTTGTTCCGCACGTCGAGCGGATCGAGGCCCTCGGGCGCCACCTCGACCCGGAAGGCCCCGGGGTAGCCGGCCTGGGCAAACGCCTCCGCCCACCACGAGGCGCCCTCCACCAGCGCCGACTGCACCGGCTCGGGGGCGGCGGCGTCGACGTAGTAGACGATGGGCTCCACCTCACCGGTCTCAGGGTCTCGAGTGATGCGATGCCGCACCGCCAGCCGCTGGGTGATCGGGACGTCGAGCGGGACGCCGTAGTCGAGATACCGGATGGAGAAGGCCCCCATGCGCGGATCGAAGCGGCGCGGCTCGTAGTCCGCGTCCGGGAGGCGAAGCAGCCCCTGGCGCTGCACGAAGGTCAGCGCCCCGCCGTCGGGCGCGCTGCTCCGGGCCAGCGGGCCCGGCTTGGCCGAGGTGAACGTGAGCACCGCGGCGAACTCCACGTTGTCCGGGAACGCCTGGCAGCGCCCGACGTCGAGGGCGGAGCGGTCAGGGTCGAGCTTGAAGCTCCCCTGCCCGCTGCTCGCGAGCGTGCTCTGGATCCCGTGGGCGTCGCGCACCAGGAAGGACGTGAGGTCCACGAGCACGCGGCCGTCCCGGGCTCGGTCCACGGGGTCGCCCCCCCAGAGCACAGAGCTCGCGAACGACTGCCGCGCTGCGTCCTGCTCGAGGCTCCCCCCTGAGGAGGCGCGGTAGGCCGTGTTGATCTGCTCCAGCAGGACCTTGCCGCCCACGCTCCTGAACCGAACCAGACGCGCGCCGCCCATCTGGCCTCGGTCGAGGCCCACGTCATTGGCGCCCAGTCCGGTCTCGATCCCCTCGACGTGCAGCAGGCGCACGTGCTCGCCGTCAGCGCCCGCCGCGGGGAGCCACACGAGCGCGGCGCCCTCCTCCCCGTCGAGCCGGAGGTCGAGCAGCGGCGCTTCTCCCCGGGTCCCCTTCGCGGGCGCGGCGGCGACGGCCCCCGAGGGCTGCCCCTCGCTGGAGGCGCATGCGACGATCAGTCCCAGGCTGAGTGCTTGGATCACGTTCCTCATGGGGCGAGGGTACGAATCCAGACACGGTTGGCACCTTTCCGAGTGAGGAATGAGGGCGAGGCTGGGCTCTCGGCATACCCTCCTCGCATGACCGGCCTTTCTCACATCGACGGCAGCCTTCAGGGGCTGTTTACCACCCCCCAGCGGGACACCTCCGCCGAGGAAACCCCCTCCGGACTCGAGCCCCTCCTGGAGGAGAACCTCTGCACCCTGGTGGGCGATGCCACCGGCGAGCAGCTGATCGAGCGCATCCTCTACGCCGACAACGGCAAGCACGTGATCATCGGCGGGCCGAACCCGCCGCTCTACCGGTTCCGTGGCCGCATGAGGGAGTTCCGCGTCCCGAAGAAGGAGCTCGAGCAGTCCGTGGCCGACGTGCAGGACGGCGAGACGGTGTTCCTCTTCGGCATCAGCCTCGGTGAGCAGGCGGCGCACATCCTCCGGACCCGCCCCAACTGCAAGGTCATCGCCTGGGACCGCGACCCCTGGCTCATGCGCCTCGCCCTCACCGGCCAGGACTACAAGTACAGCCTGGGGACCGGCCGCCTGACCCTCTGCCTCGGCGCCGACCTGATCGACCACCTCCCGTCGATGCCCGACTACTGCCTCGTGATGCACCCGGTGCTCCGGGAGTTCTACGAGGACGAGCTGCTCCTCACCCAGGAGGCGACCCGCGGCGGAGCCAAGGACGGGGACCGCAAGTGGGTCGGTCTCGGCATGGGCGGCGTGGTCTACAACGAGCTGAGCGCCGCGGTCCGGGCCGAGGGCTACTCCGTGTTCCCCCTCGAGGTCCGTCGCTGGGACCCCCGCGAGACCCGCATCGCGCTGCAGACGCTCCGGCCCGAGCGCGTGGTGACCATCAACTACAACTCCGAGGTGGCCTCGGTGTGCCACGAGCTGGAGATCCCCCTCGTGGCCTGGGAGGTCGACCCCAAGACCGACCGGCCGCCGACGCCCCTCGCCGGGGGCGAGGACTTCCGCGTCTTCACCCTGCACCCCAAGGACGTGGGCCAGCTCGAGGACGCTGGCTTCTCCTCCGTGGGCTACCTCCCCATCGGGGTGGACACCGACAAGCGCTACCCCCTGGAGCTCAATGAGGAGGAGCGCAGCCGCTTCGCCGCCCGCGTCTGCTTCGTGGGGTCGAGCCTCATCGACCGCGCCCGGCGCTTCAAGCGGCTCTTCCTGCAGCTACACGCCTCCTTCAACTGCTCGGCCGAGGAGAGCTTCGATGAGACCTCCGAGCGCCTCGAGCAGGTCCTCGCGGCCGAGCGGGCCAACTACGGCGTCTACAACTCCGACCAGCTCCTCGAGGAGCAGTTCGGCGAGTTCCTGGAGGCTGCGCGGCGCAACGGCACCCCGGACGACCCCAAGAAGTGGGTGGCCGAGATCGTCGCCTCCCAGAAGCGCGTCGCCTACGTCTCTGCGCTGAGCGACTTCGGCATCCATGTCTGGGGAGACGACCGCTGGAGCGAGATCTCCGCCGCGGTCCCCGGCGTGCACTACCGCGGGCTGGCCGAGCAGGGCCACGAGCTCACCTGCGTCTACAGCAGCGCCGAGATCCACGTGGACGTCAACCGCATCTACCAGCCGGAGGCCATCCCCATGCGCGTGATCAACGTGATGGCGTGCGGCGGCTTCATGATCGCGGAGCACTCCGAGTCCATCCAGGAACTGTTCGAAGTGGGCATGGAGATCGAGACCTACCGGACCATCGAGGAGCTCGAGACCAAGGTCGCTCACTACCTCGAGAACCCCGGCGAAGCCCGTGAAATCGCCCAGCGGGGGCTCGAGGCTGTGCGCCAACGCCACACCATGCGGATCCGCGCGGCGAGCCTGCTCGCCTGATGGCGTCTGTGTCCGAGAAGATTCTTCGAGAGCACGGGTTGTAGCCGGAGCGCAGCGCTCTACTCTCCCCGCCTCGTCATGAACGCCTACCTCAACAGCGCGCCCGTCCATCATCACCACGACCCCTCATGGGTCGGGTGCTGAGTGCGCGTGTGACATAGACGTTCCACCGCTCAACGCCGGCCCACGGGCCGGCGTCTTTCGTTGACGGCGATTCGTGGGCTGGCCTCCCTCAACAGGAAGCCAACCATGTCCCTCGAACTCGATTCCCTCCCGGAGGCCGGCGCCGCTCGCGCGGTCTCCCCCACGCCCGCGCCCCTGCGACTCGCGCTCCCCAAGGGCCGTCAGCAAGACCAGGTCATCAGCCTGCTCGCGGACGCCGGTGTGTCCGTCGCCATGGGCGGCCGCGCCTATCGCCCCACCGTCTCGCTGCCGGCGGTGGAGACCAAGCTCCTCAAGCCGCAGAACGTCGTCGAGATGCTGGGCGTGGGCGCCCGCGACGTGGGCTTCGCCGGGGCCGACTGGGCCGAGGAGAAGGCCGCCCCCGTGGTCGAGCTGCTGGACACGGGCCTCAACCCCGTGCGGATCGTCGCCGCAGCGCCCCGGGAGCTGCTCGACGGGCAGGGCCGACTCCCCCGCCGCCCCCTGGTCATCGCCACCGAGTACCGCCGCCTGACGGGGGCGTGGATCCAGCGCGCCGGGCTCGACGCGCGGGTGCTCGCCACCTGCGGCGCCACCGAGGTCTTCCCCCCCGAGGACGCCGACCTGATCGTCGACAACACCTCCACGGGCTCGACCCTGAAGGCCAACGGGCTGGAGGTCATCGCCGAGCTGTTCCAGTCCTCGACCAGGCTCTACGCCAGCCAGGAGGCGGCCGCCGACCCTGGTCGCCGGGCCAGGCTCGACGAGCTGGCGCTCCTGCTCCGCTCCGTCCTCGACGCGCGCCAGCGCATGATGCTGGAGCTCAACGTGGCCGCGGCGGACCTGGACCGGGTCCTGGACGTGCTCCCGAGCATGCGCCAGCCCACCATCGCCGCCCTGCGCGGGGACGCCGGCTTCGCCGTGCGAGCGGCGGTCCCCCGGGCGGCCATCGCCGACCTCGTCCCGCGCCTCAAGCAGCTCGGCGGCAGCGACATCGTCCTCTCCGGCGTCAGCCAGCTGGTGCCGTGATGGGCCCGTCCATCCTCAACGCGGCCGGACCCCGGCCCAACCCCGGGGTCCGCGTCGCCTACCGGACCGCCCGCTCCCTGGCCCCCTGCGACCTATGGCTCGCCGGGAACGAGGGGCGGCCGCCGGCCAGACTGGACGCCCCGCTCCCCGCGGAGGAGCTCGGCAGGTACCCCTCCTCCTCCGCCCTGGAAGCCCTCGTGGCCGAGCGCTTCGCCGTCGACCCCGCCCGGACCCTGGTCACGGCTGGCGCGGACGACGGCCTCCTGCGCCTCGCCCTCGCCTTCCTCGCCCCCGGACGGGAGCTCGTCCTCCCCACCCCCACCTTCGAGATGATCCCGCGCTACGCGGCGCTCGCCGGCGGTGACGTGGTCGAGGTCCCCTGGGAGGACGGCGCCGCCTACCCGGTGGAATCGGTCCTCGCGGCGATCACGCCCCGCACCTCCCTGATCGCGGTGGTGAGCCCCAACAACCCGACCGGCGCCGTGGCCTCTCCCGAGGACCTGCGGAGGCTCTCCGAGGCCGCCCCCGACGCGCTCCTGATCGTGGACCAGGCCTACGCCGAGTTCGCTGACGGGGACCTCACGGCGCCGGCCCTGGAGCTCCCGAACGCCGTGGTGCTGCGCACCATGTCCAAGGCCTACGGCTGCGCCGGGCTCCGGGTCGGCTTCGCGCTGGGCAGCCCCGAGGTCATCGAGACCCTGCGCGCCGCGGGGAACCCCTACCCGGTCAGCGCCAGCGCCCTCGCGGCGGCCGCGGTCCGCCTGGGCGACGACGTCGGTGCGACCGTGGGCCGGGTGCGCCGCGAGCGAGCCGCGCTGCTGGCGACCCTCGAAGAGCTCGGCGTCAGCGCAGCGCCGAGCCAGGGGAACTTCGTCTTCCTGCGCTCCCCGCGCGCTGTGCAGGTCCGCGACCTCATGGCCGGCCTGGGTATCGCGGTCCGCGCGTTCCCCGGCGTACCCGAGCTCGCCGACGCCCTCCGGATCACCCTCCCCGGGGACGCGGCCAGCTTCACTCGCCTCGACCGGGCGATCCGCGCGGCGTTCGCGCCCGAGGCGCTGCTCTTCGATCTCGACGGGGTCCTGGCAGACGTCTCCGGGTCGTACCGGGCGGCGATCCGGGAGACCGCCGCGAGCTTCGGGGTGGCCCTTGGCGACGACGACATCGCGGACGCCAAGGCCGCGGGCGACGCCAACGACGACTGGCGCCTGACCTGGAGGCTCCTCATGGGCCGGGGCGTGGACTGCTCCCTGGAGGAGGTCACCTCACGCTTCGAGGCCCTCTACCAGGGGACCGCCGAGGCCCCTGGCCTGCGCCGCACCGAGAGACTGCTCCTGGACCGAGGCGCCCTCGCCGCGCTCGCGGCGAGTCGTCCGCTGGCGGTGGTCACGGGGCGACCGCGAATCGACGCGCGACGCTTCCTCGAGGAGCAGGGCATCGCCGACCTCTTCGCCGTCGTCATCACCCGCGACGACGCCCCGCTCAAGCCCGACCCCGAGCCGGTGCGGCGCGCCATGGCAGCGCTCGGCGTCCGCACCGCCTGGATGCTCGGGGACACCCGGGACGACGTGGAGAGCGCGCGCGCCGCCGGGGCCATCCCCATCGGGGTCCTGCCCCCCGGCGGCGCCGACCCGGACCGGCGCGCCCTCAAGGACCAGCTCTGCGCCGCCGGCGCAGGGGTCTGCCTGGACCGCACCCCTCAGCTTCAGGAGCTCCTCCCGTGACCGACACCCTCCCCACCGCCCGCGCCCCGCGGGTCACCTCCCGCCGCCGCGAGACCGCCGAGACCTCGGTGGAGCTCCGGCTCAACCTGGACGGCTCGGGCCGCGCTGAGGTCTCCACCGGCCTGCGCTTCCTCGACCACATGCTCGACGCCCTCGCGCGCCACGCGCGCCTGGACCTGACGCTGAAGTGCCAGGGGGACCTGGACGTCGATGACCACCACACCGTGGAGGACTGCGCCATCGTCCTCGGCGGCGCCCTCGATGAGCTGCTCGGCGAGCGCCGCGGGATCACCCGCTTCGGCAGCGCCTACGCTCCCCTCGACGAGGCGCTGGCCCGGGTGGTCGTGGACCTCTCCGGCCGCCCCTGGCCCGAGGTCGACCTCGGCCTCCGGCGCGAGCGCCTGGGGACGGTGGCCTGCGAGAACCTGACCCACTTCCTGCAGACCCTCGCCATCGAGGGGCGCATGGCCCTGCACGTGGATGTCCTGCGCGGTGAGAACGACCACCACCGCGCCGAGGCCGCCTTCAAGGCCCTCGCGCTCGCGCTCCGTCAAGCCCTGGCCTCCGACGGCGCGGACTTGGTGCCCAGCACCAAGGGGGTGCTCTCATGAGCCCGGACCTCGTCCTCGTGCGCACGGGCGTCGCCAACGTGGCGTCCGTGATCGCCGCCTTCCGGCGCCTCGGCGTCGAGCCGAGGCTCTCCGACGACCCCGTGGAGATCCGCCGGGCCGACGCCGTGGTGCTGCCCGGCGTCGGCGCGTTCGCCGCGGGCATGGCGCGGCTTCAGGACGCCGGGCTCGTCGCTCCCCTTCGGGCGCGCGTCGAGCGCGGCGAGCCGACCCTCGCGGTGTGCCTGGGCGTCCAGCTCCTCGGCCTCGAGAGCGAGGAGGCCCCCGGCGTGAGCGGGCTCGGCGTCGCCCCGGCCCGCACCCGGAGGCTCGTGGACGCGCCCCGTCTGCCGCACTTCGGCTGGAACCAGGTGGAGCCAGATCTCACCTGCCGCACGGTCTGCCCGGGCGAGGCCTACTTCGCCCACAGCTACCGCCTCGACGACGACGCCTCCCTCGCCGCCGAGGGCTGGTCCGTCGCGCGGACCCGCGAGGGCGAGGACTTCGTGGCCGCCATCGAGCGCGGCGCGGTGCTGGGGTGCCAGTTCCACCCCGAGCTCTCCGGCGCCTACGGCGCGGCGCTCATGGAGCGCTGGCTCGAGCGCGCCGCGCTCGCCTGCGCGGGGGGGGTCGTCTGATGGTCCGCCTCCGAGTCATCCCCTGCCTGGACGTGAAGGACGGGCGGGTCGTGAAGGGCGTCCGCTTCCAGGGCCTCCGTGACGCGGGAGACCCCGTGGAGCGCGCGGCCGCCTACGAGGCCTCCGGCGCCGACGAGCTCTGCCTCCTCGACGTCTCCGCCACCCGCGAGGGCCGTGCCAGCGCGGTCGAGACCGTGCGCGCGGTCCGGGCGGTGATCGGCATCCCCCTCACCGTGGGCGGGGGCGTGCGCCGCCTCGAGGACGCCGCCCGGCTGCTGGACGCGGGGGCCGACAAGGTCGCGGTCAACACCGCCGCCCTGGAACGGCCCGCGCTGCTGGCGGAGATCAAGGAGCGGCTGGGAGCCCAGTGCACCGTGCTCTCCCTCGACGCGGCCCGCCGCGGCGACGCCGGGCAGCCCGGCTCCACGCTCCGCTGGGAGGTGGTCGTGGCCGGCGGGACCCGGCGCACGGGGACCGACGCCATCGAGTGGGCCCGCCGCGCGGTGGACCTCGGCGCCGGCGAGATCCTCGCCACGAGCTGGGACCGCGACGGCACGGGCGAGGGATACGACGTGGAGCTGCTCCGCGCTCTCTCCGAAGCAGTCCCTGTCCCCCTCATCGCCAGCGGCGGGGCCCGCACCGCCCTCCACATGGAGACCGCTCTCGACGCCGGCGCGAGCGCGGTGCTCGCCGCCTCCATCTTCCATGACGGCCTCACCACCGTCGACCTCATCAAGCGCGAGCTCGCCCGATCGGGCCGCGACGTCCGCCCCTCACCGACCCCCACCCCCTCCACCCTCGGATGATCATCCCCAGCATTGACCTCATGCGAGGCTCCACCGTCCAGCTCGTGGGCGGCGAGGAGCTCGCCATCGAGGCGGGCGACCCCCGCCCCCTCCTCGACCGCTTCAGCCGCGTCGGGGAGACCGCCGTGATCGACCTCGACGCCGCCACCGGCGAGGGGTCGAACGAGGAGCTCATCACGGAGCTGTGTCGGCGCGGCCCCGTCCGCGTGGGCGGCGGCATCCGCGACCTCGAGACCGCCCGGCGCTGGCTCGACCGGGGCGCGCGGAAGATCATCATCGGCACGGCAGCGAACCCGGAGCTGCTGCGCCAGCTCCCCCGGGAGCGCGTCATCGTCGCCCTCGACTCCCGCGACGGGGAGGTGGTGGTCGAGGGCTGGCGCAAGCGGACCGGGCGCGGCGTCGAGGAGCGCATGGCGGAGCTCTCCCCCTTCGCATCGGGCTTCCTCGTGACCTTCGTGGAGCTCGAGGGACGGCTCGGGGGGACCGCGCTGGACCGGGTCCGCGGGCTCGTCGAGGCCGCCGGAGACGCGCGGGTGACCGTGGCCGGCGGCGTGACCCGCAGCGAGGAGGTCGCCGCCCTCGACGCCATGGGCGCCGACGCCCAGGTGGGCATGGCGCTCTACACCGGCGCCCTGCCCCTGGTGGACGCGTTCTCCGCGCCGCTGAGCTCCGAGCGCTCGGACGGGCTCATCGCGACGGTGGTCACCGACGAGCTCGGCCGGGCCCTCGGCATGTGCTGGTCCAGTCGGCGCAGCCTCGAGTACGCCATCGAGAACGGCGTCGGCGCCTACGAGAGCCGACGCCGGGGCCTGTGGGTGAAGGGCGCCAGCTCCGGCGCCACCCAGGACCTGGTCCGCATCGAGCCGGACTGCGACCGCGACGCCCTGCGCTTCGTCGTGCGACAGGCGGGCGCGGGGTTCTGCCACAAGGAGACCGAGAGCTGCTGGGGCCCCGCCACCGGGCTACGCGCCCTGGAGCAGACCCTCGCACGACGGCGGACCACCTCGGAGCCGGGCTCCTACAGTCGCCGCCTGTTCGACGACCCCGCGCTCCTCGCGGCGAAGCTCGCCGAGGAAGCGGCGGAGCTCGCCGAGGCCCGGGGGAGGGACGAGGTCGTCCACGAGGCCGCGGACGTGCTCTACTTCGCCTCGGTGGCCATGGCCCGCGCGGGGGTCACCCTTGCCGACGTCGAGGGTGAGCTCGACCGCCGCTCCGCCGCCGTCACCCGCCGCGCGGGCGACGCCAAGCCGGAGGTGGAGCGCTCATGAGCACCCCCGACCGCCAGCCCCCCCTCCTGCGGGAGATCCCCCTCGACCAGGTCGAGGCCTCCGCGCCCAGCGCCGTGGGCGAGACCACGCGAATCACGGCCAGGTCCATCGTCGACTCGATCCGCTCCGGCGGTGAGGCCGTGCTCCGCGAGTACGCCACCGGCCTGGACGGGCTCCCTCCCTCCGCTCCGCTGGTCCTCGACCGCGCGGCGCTGGAGCGTGCCAGGGATCAGCTGGATCCGCCCACCAGGGCGCTGCTCGAGCGGACCGCCGAGCGGATCCGCGCCTTCAGCTGCGCCCAGAAGGCCGCGCTCTCCGACCTCGACGTCCCCGTCCCTGGGGGCCGCGCCGGCCACGAGGTGGTCCCCATCGAGGCCGCCGGCTGCTACGCGCCCGGCGGTCGCTACCCGCTGCCCTCCTCCGTCCTCATGACCGCCGTGACGGCCCGAGCCGCCGGGGTCGAGCGGGTCGTCGTGGCCTCGCCCAACCCCAGACCCATCGTGGTCGCCGCCGCGGCGATCGCCGGCGCCGACAGCCTCCTGACCGTGGGCGGCGCGCAGGCCATCGCGGCCCTGGCCCACGGCGTCCCGGGGGTCACCGACCCCGTGGACGTGATCGTCGGTCCTGGCAACCGGTGGGTCACCGCGGCCAAGCAGTACGTGTTCGGCGACGTGGGCATCGACCTCCCCGCAGGCCCCTCCGAGCTCGTGGTCCTCGCCGACGCGTCCGCCGACCCGTCCCTCATCGCCGCTGACCTGCTCGCCCAGGCCGAGCACGACCCCGACGCCCGGCCGGCCCTGGTGACCACGGAGGCCAGCCTGCTGCCGAGGGTGGAGGCGGAGCTCCAGCGACAGCTGCAGACGCTGGACACCAGGGCCGTGGCGTCCCAGGCCCTGGCCGCCGGCTTCGCCGCGGTCGCGCCCTCCATGGCCGCGGCCCTCGAGGCCGTGGACCGTCTCGCGCCCGAGCACCTCCAGCTCTGTGTGGAGGACCCGGACGCCGCGCGGCGTCGCCTCAAGCACCACGGGGCCTCGTTCCTGGGGGAGGGCTCCGCGGAGGTGTTCGGCGACTACGGCGTCGGCCCGAACCACGTGCTCCCCACGGGCGGCGCGGCCCGCTATTCGGGCGGCCTGTCGGTCTTCAACTTCCTCCGGATCCGGACCTGGCTGCGGCTCGACGACCCCTCCCTGGTCGCCGCCGACGTGGAGGCCCTGGCCAGGCAGGAGCGCCTCACCGGCCACGCCCGCGCCGCCGCCGCGCGGGTGAGGGCGCCCGTCTGATCGCCTGGACGAGGCCAGGGGGAAGAGGTGGCCCGACGGCCACCGGACGGACGGGTCGTGGAGGGCTCCGCCCGGCTACGCTCCCCGTCCCCCTGTTCCTCCGCCGCCCTGCCTACAGGCGATCCGCGGACCCCAGCTTCAGCCCTCCGCCGTGACCGCCCTCCCCGCCGACGACACGCTCGACGCCGCCACCCTGACCGCCCACTGGATGCCCACCCGCGACCGGCTCGTGAGGCAGGACACCGAGAACGACCTGCGCGTCAGGATCCACCGGGCGTGCAAGGCCCTCCGCCAGGGAGAGCGCGCCGAGTCCGACGGAACCGCCGAGGGCCAGGACGCCTCCATCGTGTTCCGGTGGGTCGCGTTGAATGCGCTCTACGGGGACTGGGACTGGGACGCGGGGATGCCGGCCCGGGATCGCCAGTCCCTCGACCGCTTCACGAGCGAGGTCACCCGCGTGGACGCCCTGGGGAGGATCCGACAGACCCTCGAGGCGCACGCCGACGACGCGCGCGCGCTCCTGGAGAGCCCCTTCCTCATCGAGCGATTCTGGCGCGACGGGGAGTGGGACCAGGTCCGCCCCCAACGCGGGCGCGCGCGGAACTTCAACGAGGAGCTCAGGAGCGAGCGGACCAGCGCCGCGCTCCACCGGGTCCTGATGGTGATCTACTTCCTTCGCTGTCAGATCGTCCACGGCGGCGCGACCATGGGGAGCAGCGTCAATCGGGTCACGGTCGACCCCGCGGCCCGACTGCTGAGGGCGCTGTCGGGTCAGATCATCGCGGTCTCCATGGAGCGAGGCCTGGAGATGACCTGGGGAGAGCTGTGCTATCCACCCGTACCCGGCGACGGATCGTCCTGAGGCGGCGGCCTTCCTGAATGAGCCACCGCCGGATCGGGGCGTGGGGAAGGCCCGGCTCGGAGCAGCGATCTCGGGCGAGATGGGTATCCTCGGGGATGATGTCCCTGCGCCACCCGTCCCAACCCCGCCGCCCTTCCATCGGCTCCCTCCTGGCTGGAGCGGCCGCCCTGGCCACGGCGGCGCTTGCCTGGTCCGAACCCGCCATCGTCGAGGCGCCCGCCCAAGCCTCACCTGCGGCTGCCGACGACGAGGACTACGAGCAGCACATCGCCCCCATCTTCGAGGCGACCTGCGTGCAGTGCCATGGGGAGCTCAAGCAGAAGGGTGGCTTCCGCCTGGACGAGCTCGACCGGGACTTCGTTTCCGGCGGAGACGCGGAGGAGTGGGACTACATCCTCGACGTCATCCGCAACGGGGACATGCCGCCCTCCAGCTTCGAGCGGCAGCTCTCCACCGAGGAACGAGCCGCGGTCACCGGGTGGATCGAGGCGGGCCTCGAGGCCGCCGCGCGGGCCAAGGAGGTGGACGTGCGCCCCGTGCTCCGCCGCCTCAACCGCGCCCAGTACCGCCACACGCTGCAGGACCTCCTTCAGCTCCCCATCGACTTCGGCCAGGACCTGCCCGGCGACGCCAAGTCCAAGATGGGGTTCACGAACAACGGCGCCACCCTCCAGGCCTCCACCCTGCATCTGGAGACCTACCAGACCATCGCCCGCGCCGCCCTCGACGAGGCCATCGCCCCTGGCCCCAGACCCGCCTCCACCACCTACCGGGTGCGCTTCGGGGACGGCCTCGGCAAGGGCAAGGTCGGCGGCCGCACCGGCGGCTACCAGTCCGTGATCCTGAGCCCCGACCACTTCACGGTCGAGATCCTCGGCGCGGACGGCGTGCCCAAGGGCGAGGCGGCCTCCGAGGAGGAGCGCAAGGCGCTCGACGCGATCCGCAAGAAGGTCAGCGTGGGCCTCCGGGGGTCCCAGCAGAACCGCTTCCACATGGCGCCGGACGGCCTGGTCCTCTACGGCGCGGTCCCCCACAAGGAGAAGGCGCCCGGCGCGTGGCAGGGGCCCTCGCCCAACGCCAAGCTGGAGCTCCAGCGCGTCTTCCCCGAGCGCGGCGACGTGGTCATGCGCGTGGACGCCGCCCGAGGCGAGATCAAGCGGACCCGCGATCCGGTGCTCCTCAAGCTCGAGGACGGGGTCAACGACGTGCGCGTCGCCCTCTCCGAGAGCGAGCCCACCACGGAGACCGTCGACGGCGAGGGGGTCGAAGCCGCCGAGCGCGCCCTCTCCATCGAGTCCTCGCTGAGCACCATCACCGCCGAGGCGGCCAGGAGCGACCAGCGCAAGAACGTGCGGCTCGACGGCGACGTGCTCGTCGCCGAGGACGTGACCCAGCCGTCGGACTCCCGGGTCCAGCTGCAGATCCCCGCCGAGGGCTTCTACCGGGTCCACCTCGTCCACCCCCCGGTCCCCGTGGAGCAGATGCCCTCGGTGCGCCTCTCCTACGCAGGCAAGACCCTCGACTCCCGCCCGGAGCTCACCGCCGAACAGCTCGCCCAGGGGCGGGTCTCCACGGTCATCGGCGCGGCGTACATGCGCGCCGGCCGGCAGCACCTCAAGCTGGGCGGGCCGTTCTTCATCGGGTACTCCCACGTCGTCCTCACCCCCCTCGCCGAGGACCACCCCCTGGTCCAGGCCCTGGGCCAGGCCACCGCTGACCTGGAGGCGGACTTCGCCCACGTGGACCCCGTCCTCCGCGCCTACGCCGGGACGCGAACGGACGACGGGATGGACTACTCCACCTTCGACGAGGCGGCGGTGGTGACGGCGCCGCGCGAGGCGCCCGAGACGTACACCTTCCTGGGGCGGCTGGAGAACCTCCCCATCCCCGAGCCCGAGTCCGGCGACAACGAGATCCTCTCCGGCATCCTGCTCCTCGGCGTCTGGAACGACTACCTCATCAAGGACCGCCGCAGCCCCGGGCCGCCGCTGCTCGTTCAGCAGATCGAGGTGGAGGCCCCTTACCACCCGGTCTGGCCCCCCGTCTCCCACACCACGATCCTCCCGGGCCGTGAGGTCGACGAACCGGATGAGGCCTACGCCCGACGGGTGCTGACGCGCTTCATGTCGAGGGCCTTCCGCCAGGCCGCCGTGGCGGACGACGTCGAGCCCTACCTGGCGTTCTTCAGCGAGGTCCGCCCCGAGGTCGCGAGCTTCGAGGACGCCATCAAGGAGACGCTCATCGCCGTGCTCTGCTCCCCGCGTTTCCTCTTCCTGGTGGAGCGAACAGGCAGCGAGACCGACGACCTGCTGTCTCCCTTCGCCCTGGCGAACCGGCTCAGCTACTTCCTCTGGAACGGCCCGCCCGACGAGGCCCTGAGGAACGCGGCGCTGTTCGGGACCCTCGACGGGAACCTCGAGGCCCAGGTGGATCGGATGCTCGACGACCCGCGCGCGCGCCGCTTCGTGGACGCCTTCGCGACCGAGTGGCTGCGCCTCGATCGGCTCGACGACATGACCATCGACGCGGACCGGTTCCCGAGATTCACGCGCTTCGTCAAGCGCGACATGCGCGAGGAGACCCTGCGCTTTGTGCACCGCGTGTTCGCCGAGGACCTCGACCTCATGACGCTGGTGGACTCGGACTTCGCCATGCTCAACCAGAACCTCGCGGAGTTCTACGGCGTCGAAGACGTGGTCGGGCCCCACTTCCGCGCCGTGGCGCTCTCCCGCGCCGAGGGCCGCGGCGGGCTCATGAGCCAGGGAGCGTTCCTCGCGGGGCACTCCGACGGGCTCGAGCCCCACCCCATCAAGCGCGCCGTGTGGGTGAAGGAGAAGCTCCTCGGCAGCCCCCCTCCCCCGCCCCCGCCCAATGTCCCCGACCTCGACGCCGAGGCGCCGGAGATGAAGGGCCTGACCCTCAAGGAGCAGCTCGAGCTCCACCGGGACAACCCGTCCTGCCGGGACTGCCACGCGAGCTTCGACCCCTTCGGCGTGGCCCTCGAGCGCTACAACGCCGTCGGGCTCCTGGAGGCAGAGCGCAAGGGCCGCCCCGTGGACGCGAGCGTGGTGCTCCCCGACGGCACGGAGGTCGACGGCGTGGTCGGGCTCAAGGCGTACCTGGAGGGCCCCGCGCGCGAGCGTTTCGTCGCCTCGGTCGTCGAGCACCTCTTCGCCTATGCCCTCGGCCGGGACGTGGTCTTCAGCGACGACGAGGAGCTCGAGGCCATCGCGCGCCAGGCGGAGGCCGAGGGTGGCACCGGGCGCGCGCTGCTGCGGGCCATCGTCACCTCCCCCTCGTTCCGGCGCTGACCGGTTTCTTGCACGGGGAGCCCCCGGCCCTCCGGGAGCCTCCAGCCCCCTGCCCGGGGGCCTCCCAGGGGCGGCTTTCCTGTCTCGCATTGCCAACCGGGCCGCGGGATCCCGCGCCGGGAAAAGGACCCCCCTCCAGATCCGGCCGCCCGGAGCTACGATCGAGGGGCGCCCACGGGCGCGTCTCCCATGAGCCGAAAGTCCTGGCACCTCTCGCGACGCACCTTCCTGCGGGGAGCGGGCGTGGCCGTCACCATGCCCTACCTCCACGGCATGGAGCAGGCGGTGAAGGACTCGGTCAAGCTGGGCAGCATCGCCCCGCCGCGGCGGCTGGCGTACGTGTACTTCCCCAACGGCGCGAGCTCGCCGCCGATGGACAACGCGGCGGGCATGGAGTGGAGCTGGCTCCCGGTCGGGACCGGCGCGGACTACCGCTTCAACAACGTGTCGAAGCCCCTCGAGAAGCACCGTGAGAACGTGAGCTTCCTCGGCGGGCTCTCTCACCCCCGCAGCCGCGAGCTCCTCGGCCACCTCGCCGGCGACACCTGGCTGACCGCGGGCGACCTGCGGGGCGACCGGTACCTGAACAACGAGTCGGTGGACCAGGTGGCCGCGCGCTCGCTCAAGAAGCACACGCGCATCCCGAGCCTGGTGCTCTCGACCGACGGCGGCGTTGGCTACAAGTCGCGCCTCTCGACCCTGTCCTTCGACGCCACCGGCCGCCCCATTCCCTCGGAGCACCGCCAGCGCGCGATCTTCGAGCGCTACTTCTCCGAGGGCGCCGGCACCAGCGCCGAGCGCCGCGAGAGCCTGGCCCGCGGCCGCAAGATCGTGGACCTCGTGCTCGAGGACAGCAAGCGCCTGCGCCGCCAGCTGGGCGGCGAGGACCAGGAGAAGATGGACGAGTACCTCTCGTCCCTGAACCGGGTCGAGGAGCAGGTGCGGCGCAACGAGGCCTGGCTCGACGTCCCCCTCAAGCCCTTCAGCGCTGACAACATCCAGCTCGACCCGAACCCGCGCACGGTGCCCAAGGACTACCTGCGCGCGACCTTCGACCTGATGGTGCTGGCCTTCCAGACCGACCTCACCCGCGTGGCCAGCTACATGATGGCCCGCGAGGACGGCATGGGCTTCGGGGACAGCTTCCCCAAGATCGCCCTCGGCATGAAGAAGGGCCACCACACCATCAGCCACGAGAAGAACTGGAAGGAGTGGGGCACCTTCGACCGCTGGTACATGGAGCAGTTCACCTACTTCATCGACCGGCTGAAGGAGGTCACCGACGAGCACGGCTCGGTCCTCGACCGCACCCTGGTCATGTACGGCAGCTGCTGCAGCACCACCCACAACGCCCGCAACCTGCCCTTGGCCCTGGTCGGCGGCAAGGACATGGGCGTCCAGCACGGCCGCTACGAGCGCTACGGCGAGGAGGTCCCCATGTCGAACCTCCTGCTCTCCACGCTCCACGCCGCCGGCATCCGCGACGAGTCCTTCAGCGACAGCACCGGCCCGATCCCGGGCCTGGTGAGGTGAGGCACTGCGAGCTGAGGCCCCGCGAGCTGAGTCCCCGCGAGCTGAGTCCCTGCGAGCTGGGCCCGACCGGGGACCAGGCCGGCCTCAGCTGCTGACCGCGCGGCCCGCCTCCACGTCCGCGCGATACTCCGCGAGCACCTTGCCCAGGAGGGCCACATCCGCCTCGAAGGTCTCCGGCGGCAGCGCCCCGAAGGAGAAGCGGAACCACCCGTGGTAGGGCGAGACGTAGGCAGGGTCCTTGGCGTGGGGCCGGGCCATGTCGCAGTCCATACCCTCGAGGATCGCCGCGCCGTGCTTGAACAGCCGCCGGTTCAGCTCCTTGGCCTCCAGTCCCTCGGGCAGCTTCAGCCAGTGGTAGAAGCCGCCGTCTCCGGTGAAGACCCCGAGCCCCATCTCGCGGAAGGCCGCGCCATAGCGCTCGCGCTGGCGGCCGTAGTGAGCGGAGACCGCCTCCCGCGCCTTGGCGACCCGCGCGGGCTCGAGGAGCTCGGCCGCGTAGAGCTGGGACGGGTGACTCACGCCCCCCATGCCGAAGCTCGAGAAGTTGGAGAGCGTCTCGATGTTCGTGCGGCTGGCGATGACCCAGCCGATGCGGATCCCCGGGCACTGGAGCCCCTTGGTGCAGGCGCCGAGCAGGAACACGTTGCTGCTCTCGAGGTCCTTCACGTATCGGATCCCGCTCACGCCCTTGGACGGATGGAACATCTCGTACGCCTCGTCCAGCAGGATCCCGTTCCCCGGCTGCTCGGCGAGGGCCATGAGCTCCTCGAGCTCATCGCCGGCGCGGGTATGGCCGGTGGGGTTCCCCGGGTTGCTGATGATCGGGAACACCCGGCCATCCGGGTCCGACCCCGACCGCTCGAAGTACTCCGCATTCGACGGGCGGAAGCCGTTCTCCTCCGTGAAGGGCACGACCCGCCAGTCGATGCCCGCCCTCGTCATGATGTCGAGGTACGCCGGCCACTCCGCGTTGCCGATGCTCACCTGGATGTCCTGCTTGAGCAGCGAGAGCACCGTGAGGATGCCGGGCCGCCCGCCCGCGAAGACCATGACGTTCTCCGGCGTGATGCTCGACCCGTAGAACCGGTTGTAGTGCGCCGCGATCGCCTCGCGCAGCGCGGGGTGCCCCCACGCCTTCGGGTAGAAGCGGTCCTCGGCGGACACCTTGACCTCGCCCGGGAGCGGCGGCCCGCCCTCGAGCTGGGTGGTCAGCGGGAACCCCTGGGACCAGGGGTGGGTCCCCTCGGTCCCCATGAACTGCCCGAAGCTATCGCGAAACGCGTAGAGGGTCTCGTAGATCCCCATGGGCGGGCAATCGTCGGAGAGGAAGGAGTCGAAGGGCATGTGGAGAGCCTCGGGGGGAGCAGGGGGAGTGGCTCAGGTCGATCGAGCCTCCCCAAAGGCTAGCTACCCGGCCGCCCCGGGGCGATCCGGGGCTTGCCGCCAATCGGCCCGAGGTCCGCGAGGGCTCCCCGCCCCGGGAGACTCGGGCCGTCGAGGGCCGGGGGCCCGACGAAGCGCTGGCCTCGAAGGCGACTCGACCGCGTGGAGCATCGCCCGCCTCCACGGGGCCGGGTTCGGGTGACACCCCGGCGGCCCTCAACCGTCCCACCGGGTGGAGGCCGCCGCCCCGGCCCCTCGGCTCGCTGTCCCCTGCCCTCCCCCCCCAGGCCCACCCGGGGCCTCTCGTGGGCCATCTCCTGGGCCTCTTCCTGGGGCCGTCCCCCGCACCCCTCCGCCGTTGTGGATAACTCAAACCCCGAGCCTCAGGTCCGTTCCCCGAATCACTGAATCCGCCCATGGAGGGGTGCGGCCCCTCGTCCCAGACCCTCCCAGAGCCGATTCCGGCGCGGGGCCTCGGCCCCTATCGTCCCCGGACACCTCCCTGATACCTTCAGGGCGATGGCGTCCCAGGAAGCCAATGCGTTGCGGCACGCGGGTGCCACGTGGGGTCCCCCCGGGTCCGACGATGAGGCTGTGCTCGCCTGGGCCGCGCTCCAGGAGAGCGTGGAGCGCGTGCTCTTCGACGCCGCGGCCCTGGGGCCGATCCCCTGCCTCGCCCGGCTGGCCCTCGAGGACCTGGGTGACGCGAGGGAGCTCTGCTCCCTGGACGACGAGCCCCTCCACGGGCGCTGGGAGCGGGCCATCCGCCGCCAGATCCTCCGCTTCTCCACCCAGCCCCTCGCCCTCCAAGACCCCACCGTCGAGCCCTTCCTCACGAGCTGCACCATGGCCTTCGACCTGGAGCAGGACCGCGCCGAGGAGCTCATCCAGCGCTTCCACGGCCTCGGCGAGGCCCACCGCTTCGGCCTCTTCCTCCACCTCGAGACCCGCGAGCCCTTCCGCTACCTCGCACGACAGATCGAGACCAACCAGACCACCCGTCCCCTCACGCCCCCCGACGAGGCCCTGAGCGATCTCATGGCCCAGATGAGGTGAACGAGATGAAGTACGACTCCGGCCCCCCCACGGCGACCCTCGCCAACACGACCCACCGGCTGCGCCAGCTCCTCGGGACGCACCCCGCCCGCGGGGCGAAGGACGAGCGCATCCGCGAACTCCACCGCGGGCTGTGCGCGTACGTCCATCAGCACCCCAGGGCAAGCGACTTCATCCTTGAAGCCGATCGTTCGGAGATGGCCATCTGGCAGGTCGAGGCCGAGATCGAACGACCTCTGAGGATGCTGGAGAATGGGTCCGCTGACGACGCTCGGCGTGCAGCCGCAGAACTAACTCAAGAAGTAGGGGATGTGGACTCGTACCTGCTCGCCAGCATGACTTCGCTGGTGCTCGGCGACCTCTCGGCCGCAAGGATCTGCCTCGACGAGGCCATCACCCGGCATGGCGTGTCGGGCTACGCAGCGATACTCCCCAACCAGGTGGGGCTCCTCCGGCGGCTTGAAGGACGGATTCATGAGTCCATCGAGCAGTATCGACTCGTGAGCCTCTCACCCGTGGCAGCAGTACGGCGTATCGGCCTAGCCGCCGGGACCTTCGCCTCAACCGAGGGTGGCGCGTGGAGGGATGTCGATCGGTTCCTTGAGCGCCTTGGGGATGAGGAGGACAACCATCAAATTGCGATCTTCAATCGCATCGTCCATCTTCGCCGCCACCTGCTCGGGTCAAATCCAGTCGGCGATATCCTTCGGTCTATAGCATCACGGGCGGCTGACCTGCGTGGTGCACCCGAGTGGGCTTCAGTACTCGGGCAATCACAGCGATGAACCTCAACCGACCACTCTCAATGATGTCTAACTTCCCCCGTTGGGCCAACAGATGAATTCCATGACGAGAATCTGCTTCCACGCGGTCTGGGTCCTCTCATTGGGGTGCCTCTTTCTTGCAGTTCCTAGCTCAAGTAGTGCCATGACCGGCGTAGCCCTGTTAGCCACTTCAAGCACGCAGCCTAGCGCTTCATCTCTCCTTGGCGGGTCAACCGGCAGACCTAGGCGTTTGCCGGAGCCAACTGAGAACAGAAAAGATCCTAGGCCCACCACCCCTGGTTGAGACTTAGCTCGCTCTGCCATGAAGGTCTCTTGGATTGCTGCGGGAGTCACTGCACTACTGATCGCTCTCTTCCTTGGGCTCAGTAAGAGCAATGGCGAACGCCAGGGGCCGAATGGCATCACGGGCGATACGCGCGAGGACACCGTCGTCACACGCTCGACGGAGGTAGAGCCGGGAGTTGCTGTCCACTGGTTGGAGGCGCCGATCACAACGTCGGGAGGTCATGACCGACAACCCTCTCAACCTGTGACGGGAGCGAACGCGAAGCGGGAGTGGAATGAGGTGCTCTCCTCGAGAGGTGCCGCACGTGATGACAATCAGGTTCGAGCACGATTTACGGTCATCGTCCCAACGGCCAGGCCATTCACGGGGCAGATTGTCCTCGAGCGAGGGGACGGTGACCCACCAGTCATCACCGATGCCCCCCCCGAGGGAGAGACCGCAGTTCTCAGTGCACCGCCCGGCAGCTATACGGCATGGGCCCAAGATGCCAATGGTGCCCGCGGGCCAGAGCAGACGGTCTCAGTCGTATTAGGCGCTCCGCCAACGGAGCTGGTCGCCCCGTTCCTCTTTGACTTGGCGGTTCCGGTGATCGACTTTCACCCTCAGGTTCTACTCCCGGGCATCGATGTTGTTCTGGAGCGCCAAGAAGGCGATCGCCCTCCGGGTGAGCCGTCGACCCTTCGGGCCACAAGCGACTCCTCGGGCCGAGCAGTGTTCAAGGACGTCAGCGAAGGGAAGTGGACGGTGACAGCGAGTTCCCGAACTCGCTGGGCGTACCCACTCGACTTGGAACTGCCGGGTACACAGATCGCCGATGCGGTCGAACAGGCTCGAATTGAAGTCGACGGACTCGAGATGTTCGCGCGGACCGAGATCTGGTTCCAGCTAGATAGCGAGGACCCCGCGCTCGATACGACTGGATTCCACATTCGGTACGACGATGAGGAACGTGTTCCATTTGGCCCCGACGGCCGAGCCATGGTCTCGCTAGGCGACTACCTCGTTCCGCTTGAATTCAGACTGGACCACCCATCCCCGTTGAAGCGCAGCAAGTTCTTCGTCCTTGAGGGCGGACTGCTTGAGGATGGTGAGGACTACGTCATCCCGATCGATGGATCCCAAGCCCTTGAGGTCGCGTTGGATTTCGCGCCCAATATGCTGGAGCAACTTGGAGATGGCGTACTGAGCCTCGCCATCAGTACACGGGACTCTCAAGGCAACACAAATATGGTCGTCGAGGATGTTGCTGGACCGACGACTCGGACGTTCGCGTCGGTGCAAGGTGACTCTGTCGTTGTCGAGCTGTTCGACGGCGAGAACGTCCAGTGGGCGGCCACGCGGGTCGATCTGAAGCCGTCAGGTCTGACAACCTGCACGATTCGAGTTGAAGAGAAGCCGATTGAGATTCTGGTTTCAGATGAGAAGGGAGCACCCGTCTCAGGCTTCGTCCTGCGCACCTCTATCGAAGGCGACAGTTCCCGATGGGCTGGAGGAGGGACAACGGATGACCGTGGAGTGACTCTTCATGCTCGGGTCCGTTCGGAATCGCTTCGGTGCAGGGGCAATGGAGTGCACGACGGACGCCGATTCGTCATCTCCGACCGACCGTTCGTTCTCGATCCTGCCGCCGCCACCTCCTCGACTGAGGACTTGGTCCCACGAGTTGAGATCTCACTGACTCCGTCGACCGAGACCTTCATCGAAGCCGCTGGAGATGCGGAGTCCATGAGGTACCTCAAGTACGAGCTCTGGACCGTGACCTCTGACAAGCTGGCGTGGTATCTCCGGAGCAGCGCCGAAGGGATGTCAGATACGATGGAATGGGTCGACGGCAGCCAAGCGATGGTCCACGTCGTTTCCACCGGCGGTCACTGGACCCCCACGCCGGTCTTTGAGCTCAAGCCGGGTCGTAACGAGGTGGAGGTGCACGACTCGGGGCAGCTCAACATCTCGTCCGAGGCGCTGCTCGATCGGGTGATGTCGGTCCGGTACGGCGTGCCCGTGAGCACCTGGCGGGCCCAGGACAACCTCTTCCAGCTCACCACCAAGAACGGCGTCCTGCGCTACCGCACTCCGGTCGGGGACTACGACGTGACCATGCCCGACGGCTCCGTCGAGCGCATCACCCTGACCAAGTTCCAGGAAGTCTCCGCCGGCATCTGAGAGCTGGCCGGGTCCGCGATGGCCCTCAGGAGACGCGCAGTGGGTGCCCCCCCCTTCCCCCACAGAAACGCGTGGAGATCACGCTGGGGGACCGGCCGGACGGGGCACCTCTCTGCCAAGCCCCACCGGCCGAGCTCTTCGGGTCACCAGTAGCCACGGCCTCGGGTCCGACGGACGATTCGCTGAATCCTGAGCGCCCCCTCCGGTCAAGGTCCGCTTGAAGCGCCAACCCGCGCCCGTGCCTCGGGCCCGGAACCCGATTCGCTCGCGGTGTGGTAGACCAGAGGAATGAAGTCCCAAGAGGCCAAGGCCGTCCGGCTCGTCGCTCCCCACTTCCCCCCACGGCAAGCTGCCTGCCGCGGCGCGAAGGACGAGCGCATCCGCCAACTCCACCGCGAGCTCCGCGCGTACGCCGAGCAGCACCCGAAGGCGTCGCACTACATGTTGGACCCCTCATCCGCCTACGACGCGGTCTGGCAGTGTGGGGCGGACTTTCGTCCAGAGATCGAGCCTTCACGCATGACCACGAAGGAAGCGTCCCACCGGGGAGCCCAAGAGCTGGTGGAGTTGAGGGATAATGTCGACTCCTACCTGTTGGCCAGCCTCATCGCAGTCCTCAACGGGGACCTGAAACGCAGCCGCGACTGGATCAGAGAAGGGCTCTCGACCCAGGGGCAGCACGGCTATGCCGCAATGCTCTTGCTCCAAGAAGGACTCAGCGAGCAACTTGACGGTCAACTGGACCGCTCCCTCGAGTCGTACCGCGCCGCGGCCGCGACCCCGGTGGCCGCTCCGCGGCGATCGGCGCTCGCGGCGGGAGCGTTCGCCGCGGCGGCCAGCGGCCGAGAAGGTGATCTCGACTGGTTCCTGCAGCGGATGGGCGCGGAAGACGAGCCCCACCAACGGGGGATCCTCGATCGGGTTGCTCATCTACGCCGCAACCGCCTCGGAGAGGCGTCCGTCGAGCGGAGCCTTCAGCTCATGCAGGACCGCGCTCTGGAGCTGAAGGGAGCGCCGGACTGGATGGTGGCCTGAGTCACCGGACCGGCCGCACCGCTGGAGCGCCACCGCCGCACTGGTGAGGGACGGACGCTGGGCCGCCGCGGGTGAAGCTCGCCGCTGGCCCGCCTCTGGTTCAGCGCCAGCCCATGCTGGAGAGGGCCTGTTCCCAGGCGGCGGCGGCCGCGGCGCGGTCGGCCTCCAGCTCGCTCACGCGGCTCGCGAGCGCCTCGGCACGCGCGGCCTCCTGGCTCGCCCGGCTGGCGGCGGCGGCCGCGGCCTCCGCTTGGCGCTCGACCTCGCCCGCGCGCTGCTCGAGCTGCTGGCCCGCGGCCTGGAGCTGGCCTTCGAGGAGCCCGGCGCGGGCGCGCTCGGTGGAGAGCGTCTCGCCGTGCTCCGACTGGAGCTGGATCACGAAGCCGGCGGCGCCCAGCAGGAGCACCCCGGCCGCCACGGCCGCCGCTCTCCCCCACCGGCGCGTGGAGGCCTCGCGGGCCTCGGAGGCGACGATGACGCGCTCGAGGCGCACGAGCTCGGCCCGGTGTTCCTCGCGGGCCACCTCCAGCGCCTCCTTGGCCTCGCGCCAGCCCTGGACGGCGAGCTCGACCTCGACCAGGGCGCCGCCCCGATCCTCGTCAGCGGCCGCCGCGCCCTGGGCGCGCTCCTCATCCGAAGGGCTGCTCCCCGCGGGCTCAGGCTCGGGCTCAGGCTCAGGCTCGGGCTGGGCTTTGGAATCCGGGCCGGCGGGACCCTCATCCGCGGTGGGCTCGGGCTCGACCGCAGCGCCATCTTCGCCGGCATCACGGGGAGCCCTGTCCGTGATCAGGGACTCCCGCGCGAACTCCACCTCGTCCAGCTGGACCCCCGGCTGGAGCACCCCGTCGTCCGCGATCGTGTGGGTGTTGAGGGTCCCCTTCCGGACGGCCGCGGCGAGCACCGCCTCGGGCAGGCCGGACTGCTCGGCGGCCTCGGCCAAGGAGATGGAGGGGGTCGCCGGCACAGCCTCACGCTCCGCTCCCTGGGACCGCGGGGCGGCCACCTTCTCCTGGAGCACCTCGAAGGGGTCGTAACTCATGCCATGAGCACGCCAAACCCGGGGGGGGCGATTCAAGGCTGAAGTGCTGGTGCCGGGTCAAGAGGAGCGTGCACTACGCTGCACCGATGCCTCTTCGCCGTCTGCTCCCCCTGCTGCTCGCCGCCTGCGCGGCGCCCTCGAGCCCCTCCCCCTGGACCGTGGCGGACGACGTGCGCCCGGAGTTCTTCTTCGCCGACGATGTCTCCGAGGACGTGCGGGTGGCCATGGCGGGCGCCCTGGACGCGGGCATCGAGGCCTGGGGCAACTACGGGCCCATCGAGTACTGGGTGGTGGGCATGGACGTGGAGGCCGCCGAGGCCCTCGCGGCCCGCTACTGCGATCGCCGGGTGGCGCGCGGGGACATGACGGCCCAGGAGTGCGCCTCGGACGTCCGTCGCCGCCGCGAGCTACGCGACTGGGCGGCGCGCGCCGCGGAGATCGAGGCCACCGGGCAGCCCTTCCTGGAGGCCGGGTGGAACGGCGGCTTCGAGTGGGGCCTGCACCAGTTCAGCTCCTCGCTGCCCCCCGGCTGGGCGGGTCTCGCCGACGTGCGCATCGAGGATGACCAGACGGTGCTGCTGCACGAGTACTTCCACGCGGTTCAGCAGTCCCACGTCACGACCCTGGATTGGGAGGCGCGGCAGCGGCTCATGGGGCCGGTGTGGTTCGTGGAAGGGGCGGCGGAGTACATGGCCCAGACCACCGGCGAGGCGCTGCGGCGGGCGGGCCGCCTGCCCACCGACCCTCGCTTCCCCGGGGATCCCTGGCGGGCTCGGGACCGCATGGAGCAGAAGCTGCGCTCGGGGCTCGCCCTGCGCGCAGAGCGCCCCGGCCTCGCCCTGGGCGAGGTCGACTACGGCCCGGACGGCCAGATGGCCTACGACCTCGGCGCCTGGGCCATCGCCTGGCTCTGCCACCGGGCCGGACCCGACGTGCTCATCGAGCGCTTCTACCCGGCGGTCGAGGCCCTGGGATGGGAGGCCGCCTTCGGGGAGGCCTTCGGGCTCACCCCCGCGGCGTTCTACGCCGAGTTCGACCGCTTTCTCGAGCTCGACCGAGCGCAACAGCTGGCGATCCTCGCGGCAGCGAGCTGAGCCCCGGCGCGGCGAGGCAACGACTCTCCACCACAGGGCTGCCCGCTGGCCAACGGCCCTCCTCCGCGGTTAGCCTCGGAGCCTCGACGATCGAGGCTGGAGCGGCGCGCCTCCGCCCGAGGCCCCCCCTCGCGGAGCACCTCTCTCCCTTGAATCACCCCCCTCACATGGACCACGACCCCGACCCGGCGAACGGCAGCTCGGACCCGGCCGGCCCCGCCGACCAGGGGGCGGCCCCCGCCGGTAGCGTCGATCAGGATGAGCGTTGGCGACGCGCGGAGATCGACGAGGACGAGCGCCGGCACATCGAGCGCTTCGCGCGCGGCGCGGCCGTGGCCGTCATCGTCGGGGTGGTGCTCATCGTGATCGGGATCCTCACGGTCCCCCAATGGATCACGGTCCTCAGCCACGAGAGCGAGCGGCGCTTCGTGGAGCCCTACGTGGAGTGGATCGCTGACCTCGCCCTGGACCCGGTGCACCCCGACGTCGAGGCCTACGTGAAGGGGCTGGGGGCCGAGGTGGCGGCGCAGATGGACCTCCCCGAGGGACTCGAGCTCGAGGTCCACGTCATCGAGGGCGACGAGGTCAACGCCTTCACCACCCTCGGCGGTCACATCTTCGTGCTCGAGGGCCTGATCGAGCGGCTCGACAACGAGAACAGCCTGGCGATGGTGCTCGGCCACGAGATCGCCCACGCCGCCCAGCGGGACCCCCTGACCAGCCTGAGCCGCGGGATCCTGCTGCAGCTACTTCTGACCACCGCCACGGGGGAGACGAGCACCTCCCGGGACCTCGGGGGGCAGCTGGTCCTGACGGCTTACAGCCGCGAGCTCGAGGAGAACGCGGACGCGCTGGCGCTCGACGCTCTCCAGAGCCTCTATGGGCACGCGGGAGGGGCGACCGGGCTCTTCGAGGAGCTGCGGGAGGTGGAGGTCTTCGCCCCCGGGGGCATCCTTGCGTCGCACCCCGACCTCTCGAGCCGCATCCGCGCCATCGAGGATCGGTGCGACGAGCGCGGGTGGCCGATGGAGGAGACCGCGCCCTACCCGGACGCGGTCCTCGAGGGGCTCAGTTCTGGGCCTTGATCAGGCGGCCGTCACCGTCCCGGAAGTTGCCGGTGATGATGATGATCATGTCCACCAGCGTCCAGATGCCGAGGCCCCCGAAGGTGAGCAGCATCAGGATGCCCGTTCCGATCTTGCCCACGTAGAAGCGGTGCACGCCGAAGGCGCCGAAGAAGAAGCAGAGGAGGATCGCGGGAACGAAGCCCTTGTGGCTGAGTTCAGTGGTCATCGGTGACAGGGGTGCGGAGGCGTTGGCCGGGATAGGTGATGAGGCGACCGGATCCATCGCGGAAGGAGCCGGTCAGCAGCATGATCGTGACGATCAGGGTGTGGAGCGCGTCGGCAGCGCCGGTGACGAGGGCCCAGACGGGCTCGCCCACGAAGAACAGGTAGATCGTCGCCACGAAGAGCGACACATCGATGATCCCCTCGATCCAGCGCCCCATATAGAAGTGCTGGATGCCAAAGACACCGAACACGCCTGAGAGGCAGACGGCAACGGTGTAACTCTTGTTGGAGGATATCTCGCGGGCGTTCATGTTGCGCAGCTCCCAGAGAAGCGAGAGGGGCGGAGGCTAACAACTGCAGCCCCTCACCGGAACCCCGACCGTCACGCCCGCCGCTCCTCCAGGCTCTCTCTCGGCGTCGAGATCGCACCGGGATAGGCTGGCCGGGCCCACGATGCACCGCGCCCTCCCTGTCCTCCTCGCCCTTGCCGCCGGCCTCTGGGCCCTTCTGGCCTCGACGCCCCGGCCCGCCGGCGCTGCGGAGGCCGCCGCCCCGCTCGCGGACCGTTGGGACCTCGGCTGGGCGCGGGGTCCCTGGGAAGGCCGCGTCACCGACGGGCCTCCGCGGCGCGTGCTCGTCTACGTCCGCGCGGATAGCGCCCCCTGCCTCGCCCTCGAGCGCGCCGCGGGCGCGGACGCGGAGATGGCGCGCGCGGCAGCCCCCTTCAAGGCGGTGGTCCTGGAACCCGAGGCCGGCGGTGAGGACGCGCGCCTCGCCGAGGCCCTCGGGATCCACACGGCCCCGCGCCTGCTCGTGCTGGAGCCCGCGTCCTGGCGCCAGCTCGTTGGAGGCACGGCGGTCGCCGCCGACCTTCCGATCCGCCCGGTGCGAGCCATCACCGGCGGACACCTCGAACCCATCGGGGTCGCGTGGGAGTTGGAGCGTGCTTCGACGGAGTCCCCCGCATCTTGGCCGCAGGCCCGGTCCCCCGCGCCTGGGGCCGACCCGGTTCTCGCCGCGGAGTGGCTGGAGGCCGCCGGCGCCTTCGCCGAGGCCGAGGCCTTCCTCGCCGATGGCCTCGCCGGTGAACGCTCCCCCAACGGGATCTTCCACCGCATGGCGCGGCTGCGTGCCGCCGTGCGGAGCCACACGGTCTCCGGCGCCGCCGACAGCGAGGGGACCATCGAGGCGGCGCTCCTGATGGAGAGCGACCCGCGGCTCCTGTATCGCGGATGGAGCCTGCTCGCCTCGGTGTTCGAGCGGCGAGCGCTGGCCGCTGCGGCGGCCGCCGAGGGAACCTACCGAGGCGTCGACGCGCGGCGCTGGGAGCGGCGCGCGCGGGAGACCTCCCGGATGGCGTGGAGGGACTGCCCCGACGAGGCCGCGCTCCCCTTCGGCGCCCTGCTCATCGAGCGCTACGGCGCGCGGCCTGCGGACCTGGACTCCCTGGACCGGGCGTTCTGCGGGGCGGTGCTCGGGACCCTCCGTGGCCTGGCGGGGAATCAGCACCCCAGGGTCCAGCGGGCGACGGAGGTCGTGGGCCGCCTGCGCTGACCCTCGGCCCCTGGCCACCCGGCCTCCCCACGCCCGGACTCGGGCCCCGGGCCGGCGCGTCCGGAGAGGGGAGCGAGACGAACCTCCGTCCATGGAAGCCCCCCAGGACCGCCTCGCCCTCGCCAACGACGCCCCCGTCCGGGAGGACGGCCGCTACGTGGTGTACTGGATGCTGGCCCAGCGCCGGACCCGCTGGAACTTCGGGCTGGAGCACGCCATCGCGCGCGCCCAGGAGCTCGAGAGGCCCCTGGTGGTCGTGGAGGCGCTCTCCTGCAGCTACCGCTGGGCCTCCGACCGGCACCACGCCTTCATCATCGACGGGATGCGCGACCAGCGGGACGCCCTCGCCGCGGCGGGCGTCACCTACCTCCCCTACGTGGAGCCCGCCGAGGACGCGGGCAAGGGGCTCCACGCGGCGCTCGCCGCGGAGGCCTGCTGCTACGTCACGGACCACTGGCCCTGCTTCCACATGCCCATGTGGGTGGAGCGCGTGGCCGCGGAGATCGACGTGCGCATGGAGACCGTGGACTCCTGCGGCGTGATCCCCCTGCGCTCGGCGCCCAAGGGCTTCGCGCGCGCCCATGACTTCCGGCGCCACGTGCACAGGGTGGCCTTCGACGCGCTCTCGCGCATGCCCGTGGCCGAGCCGCTGCGCGGCGCGGGGCTCCCGTCCCTCGACGGGCTCCCCGCCGAGGTGACCGAGCGCTGGCCCGCCACCGACCTGGACCGCCTCGACCTCGCGAGCCTCCCCATCGACCACACGGTGGCCCCGGTGGAGGGAGTGCGCGGCGGGCAGGCCGCCGCCCTCGCGCGCCTCGGCGGCTTCATGGAGGAGCGCATCGGCCGCTACCTGGACCGCAACCAGCCCGAGGTCGAGGCGTCCAGCGGGCTCTCCCCCTGGCTCCACTACGGCCACGTCTCCGCCCACGAGGTGTTCCACCGCGTCGCGGATCACGAGTCCTGGGACCCCTCGCTCATCGAGGGCCAGAAGGCCACCGGCAAGCGCGAGGGCTGGTGGGGCATGTCCGCCGCCTCCGAGGGCTTCATGGATGAGCTCGTCACCTGGCGCGAGGTCTGCCTGAACACCTGCGAGAATCGCCCGAGGGACTACGGCCGCTACGAGTCCCTACCGGACTTCGCGAAGAAGACCCTGGCCGAGCACGCCGACGACCCGCGCCCCCACGTCTACACCCTCGAGCAGTTCGAGAACGCCGAGACCCACGACCCCCTTTGGAACGCCGCGCAGAACCAGCTGCGCCGCGAGGGCATCATCCACAACTACCTGCGGATGCTCTGGGGCAAGAAGATCCTGCACTGGACCGAGAGCCCCCAGGAGGCCCACCGGATCATGGTGGAGCTCAACAACAAGTACGGCCTCGACGGTCGCGACCCGAACTCCTGGGGCGGGATCATGTGGGTCCTCGGCCGCTACGACCGGGCCTGGGGCCCGGAGCGCGAGATCTTCGGCAAGGTGCGCTACATGACCAGCGACAACACCGCCCGCAAGGTGCGCGTGAAGAACTACGTGGCGCGCTACAACGCCGCGCCCGAGACGCCGTCGATGTTCTAGGGCGCCGCGGCGCCGACGCTCACTGCAGCGTGACCTCGAGGCCCATCGAGAAGTTGGAGACGGCCTGCCCCTGGGGGTTGGAGTCCCGGAACCAGGTCTGGAAGTTCCAGGTGTCCCCCGCCGAAGCCGCGACGAAGCCCGTGGGCGAGGGGATCTGGTTGAGGTCCAGGGCGAGCGAGACCGTCCCGGCGGCGCCCGCCTGCTGGATCTGCCCCGGGCCCACGTAGCGGCCGATCGCCCCCCCCAGGCAGAGGTTCCCGTCGCTCCCGCCCGGATTCGAAGCGAAGCCCTGGGTCTGGCTCGTGAGGAAGAAGGCGAAGGAGCCCGGCGGCATGGAGGAGCACTCCAGGGTCAGGCTGTTGCTGGCCACCAGGTCCGATCCCAGCCCGGTGAGCAGCGAGGCCACCCCCGTGGAGTTGGGGTTCGCCATGCAGTACGACGTCCCCACCGTCTGCGGGATCACCGTGACGATGCTGCCCTGGTTGCCGTCCGAGACGATGTTCACGTTGCCGCCAGCGACCGCAGGGACGCCGGCCACCGTGACCGAGCCCAGGTGCTCGGTCAGGAACTCCGAGGGGTCCTCCGTCAGGAAGGCGAGCACGCTGCCGTAGTTCATGTCCACGGTCGCGATGTTCAGGGGGTCGCCCGGCCCGCCGAAGATCGCGGTGCTCGTGGCATCGATCTTCACCCGGACCCGGTTGACCACGAAGTACGGCTCGAAGCTCGCGCCGTTGTTCACCTCGATGGTGATGCCGACCTGCGTCCCCTGGAAGCAGCCAACGCCGTCGTTGCCCGCCGCCACCAGCCGGGAGTTGTCGATGATGAGGGAGCGGCCCTCCTCGAGCTGGAAGCGGAGCTGGCCGCCGCCGGTCTCCGTGAGGATCACGTCCGCGGGGGCGTCGCGGATCACCACGTTGTCGTCGATGCTGACGTTCGGGTCGATCACGGTGACCTGGGATTGGCTGAGGTCCCAGTTCGCCTCGTCGAAGATGTCGCCGCTGACGGCGCCCGTCCAAAAGATGTCGGCGCTGGCCGCCGGCGCCAGGGGGAGGGCGAGGAGGAGGTGGTGGAGCTTCATAGGAAGTCGAAACTACTGCCAAGTCCAAGATCCGACAACGGGCCCTCTGCTCCGGGGAATCCGGGCTGGCCGTGCAGGTACGCTTGGGCCATGGAGCGCCTCGAACTGACTCACCCGGTCTTCTCGACCAGGGCCATGCGCGACGCCGACCTCGCCACCATCGAGGAGTTCGGCATTCCAGGGATCACCCTCATGGAGTCCGCCTCCAGGGCCGCCGCCGAGCTGATCCAGGATCGCTTCGGGATCCGGGCCGGCTCCAACGTGCTCATCCTCGCCGGGCACGGGAACAATGGTGGGGATGGGCTCGCGCTCGCGCGCATCCTCGCGGGCCGACAGGTCTCGGTCACCGTGGTCACCACCGCCGCGCCGGGCGCGTCCTCGCCGGAGGCCGAGCTCAACCTCAAACTGTTGGCCACGATGCTGCGGGAGGGGGGCTGCGACCTCCGCGTCCTCGGCCCCGAAGCGCCCGTGTCGGAGCTTGCGAAGGAGGCGGACCTGGTGGTGGACGCCCTCCTCGGGATCGGCGTCACCGGCCGGCTCCGGGAGCCGATCCGCAGCCTCGCCCTCGCCTGTGGGGCCGCGAGCCAGGTGGTCGCCATCGACATCCCCACCGGCGTGGACAGCGACCGGGGCGTGCGCATGGACGAGGCCGCCGTGCGCGCCGATGTCACCGTCACCATGGGAGCCGCCAAGCCTGGGCTCCTCTTCGGAGAGGGTCGCGCGGCGGCGGGCGAGGTGGTGGCCGTGGACATCGGGATCCCCCCCCACATCGCTGCGCGGGCGCTGGCCCAGCCCGGCAGCGCGCGGCTCGCGACCGACGAGATGATCCAGGCGCTGCTCCCCCGGCGCGCTGGCGACGCCCACAAGAACTCCGCGGGGCGCGTGCTCGTGGTGGCCGGCTCCGACGCGTACACCGGCGCCGCGGCCCTGGCCTCCATGGCGGCCGGGAGGACCGGCGCGGGCTACGTCACCTGCGCCTCGACGCCTTCGGTGCGGGCGGCCATCGACGCGCAGTCCCCCGCCACCGCCACGGTCGCGCTGCCGACCTCTCCGACCGGCGGGCTCACCGCCGATGCCGCCGAGGAGGTGGTCAGTCGCGCTGCCAGGGCGGACGTGCTGCTCATCGGGCCCGGCCTGGGTCAGGAGCCCTCCACGGTC